>NZ_CABVPW010000033.1:0-101889 GCF_902499025.1 Burkholderia lata
CGCCGCGCTCGCGGCGCCGGCCGCTGCCGGCCGCTACGACGAACTGCGCGGCAGCGCGGCCGGCCTGAACGCGCCTGCGCTCGCGCCCGCGTGGCGCAGCTTCTTCACGTCGATCGGCAGCGACGGCGTGGCCGACCTCGATCGCCGCGCCGACGCGCTGCACCGGCGTATGCGCGAGAACGGCCTGTTTTATCAACTGCACGAACAGCGCGCCGGCGACGGCGCGGCCGGCCCGTGGTCGCTCGACCTGCTGCCGCTGATCGTCACGCCCGAGGACTGGGTCGCGATCGAGCGCGGCGTGCTGCAGCGGGTGCGGCTGCTCAACGCGACGCTGGCCGACCTGTACGGGCCGCAGACGATTCTCGAGCGCGGGCTGTTGCCGCCCGCGCTCGTCACCGCGCATCCCGGCTATCTACGCGCGATGCGTGGCGCACGCGTGCCGGGCGATACCTGGCTGCACGTCGTCGCGTTCGATCTCGCGCGCGGCCCGGACGGGCAGTGGCGGATCGTCGCGCAGCACACGCAGGGCGCGGCCGGGCTCGGCTACCTGCTCGAAAACCGGCTGATCGTGTCGCGGCTCTTTCCGCGAGGGTTTCGCGGGCTGCGCGTGCAGCGGCTCGCGTCCGCGTACCGCGCGCTGCTGCAGAGCATGCAGGCGCTCAGCCCGGCCCGCAAGAATTCGCGGATCGTGCTGCTCACACCGGGGCCGCACAGCGCGACGTATTTCGAGCACGCGTATCTCGCGCGCTACCTCGGCCTGACGCTCGTCGAAGGCGGCGACCTGACCGCGCGCGACAACCGCGTGTTCCTGAAGACGCTGCGCGGGCTCGAACCCGTGCACGGCATCCTGCGACGCGTCGACGATGCGTGGCTCGATCCGCTCGAACTGCGGCCCGATTCGATGCTCGGCGTGCCGGGGCTGCTGCAGGCCGTGCGCGCGGGCAACGTGCTGCTCGCGAACGCGCCGGGCTCGGGCTTCCTCGAGTCGCCGGCGATGCTCGGCTTCATGCCGCGTCTCGCGGAAGGGCTGCTCGGCGAAACGCTGACGCTGCCGGCCGTCCATTCGTGGTGGTGCGGTGAAGCGGCTGCGTGCGACGACGCGCTGCCGCAGCTTGCGCGCAGCATCGTGAAGGCATCCTATCCACCCGACGTGCAGGCCGGCGGCCCGTTCGAGCCGGTGATCGGCGCGCGGCTCACGCAGGCGCAGCTGGCCGAGTGGCGCGCGCGGATCCTCGCGCGGCCCGAACACTACACGGTGCAGGCCGACCTGCCGCTGTCGCAGGCGCCGACCTGGCCGCGCCACGACGCGCCCGACAGCCACGGCGGCGCGCGCATCGTGCCGAAGCCGGTGCTGCTGCGCGTGTTCGCGCTCGCCGACGGTGCGCAGCGCTGGCGGCTCCTGCCGGGCGGGCTGTCGCGAGTCGGTACGCGCGATACGCTGTTCAACGCGCCGATGCCGCGTGGCGGCAGCACGGTCGATACGTGGGTGATGACCGAAGGCATCGTCGATTCGACGACGCTGCTGCAGACGCACCTCGGCCCCGACGACCTCGTCGAGCGCCCGCGCGCAATCGCGAGTCGCGCGGCCGAGAACCTGTTCTGGCTCGGCCGCTATACCGAGCGCGCGACCAACCTGATGCGCCTCGCGCGCGCCGCACTGGAACGGCTGCGCGGCGAGGACGACGTCGACAGCCCCGCGCACCTGGAGCTGCTCGATACGCTCTGCCGCGACACGGGCCTGATCGCGGCCGATGCACCGAACGCCGTCGATGCGCCGCGTGCGTTCCAGCACACGCTCGCGACGTCGCTGACGCGCGGTGCCGATCGCACGTCGGGCATCGCGTCGTGCCTGTTCGGCATGCGTGGTGCGGCCGCCGCGATTCGCGAACGACTGTCGAGCGATCAATGGCGGCTGATCGACGATGCGACCCAACTGTTCGCGGACAGCGCGGGCCTGCCGGAAGCCGAGGAGCAGATCGGCAATGAGGCGCTGCAGTTGCTGGAGCGCCTCGGCCTGCTGCTCGGCGCGATCACGGGCGCGCAGACCGACAACATGACGCGCGACGACGGCTGGCGATTGCTGTCGATCGGCCGGCAGATCGACCGGCTGGACTTCCTGTGCAGCGTGCTGAAGGCTGCGTTCGACGAAGGCGCGGTGCACCGGCAGGACGGCTTCGAGCTCGTGCTGGAGCTGTTCGACAGCACGATCACGTTCCGTTCGCGGTTCCAGCGCGGCTTCGACGTCGCGCCGCTGCTGTCGCTCGTCGTGCTCGATACCGACAACCCGCGCTCGCTCGGCTGGGTCGTGCAGGCGCTGCGCGGCCGGCTGACGAAGGTCGAACGTAGCGAAGGCTATGCGCTGTCCGAGCTGGCCGAGACGATTCCCGACGTCCCGGCATGGTCGCTGCATGAGCTGTGCGAAACCGCCGACGGCGGCCGGCACGACAAGCTGCTCGAAGCGCTCGACACGACGGTGAAGGCGGTATGGGAATTGTCGAACCGGATCGGCGAGCGCTATTTCAGCCACGTGCGCGAGGCGGGCAGGACGTTATGGTGACGACGAAAGGCGCGGCGAAAGCGTCACAAGGTTCCGGCGATGCGCGGAACACATCGGCACCACCATCGGCGCCGGCCGCAAAGGTCGACGTTGCGCTGGGCCGGTTGCTGCGCGTCACGCACGACACCGAATACCGTTACGCGGCGCGTGTCGAATCGGCGCAGCACCAGGCTCGCCTGCAACCGCTCGTCACGCCGCGCCAGCAGGTGCTGTCGTTCGCGCTCGACATCGATCCCGCGCCGGAATCGGTCGGTACCGAGATCGATGCGTTCGGCAATGCGCGCGCGTCGTTTGCGTTGAACCAGCCGCACGATGCGCTGCTCGTGCGCAGCCGCAGCACGGTACGTGTGACGCCGCCGGTATGGTCGCGCGGTGCGCGCGGCGCGCCGCCGCCTGCCATCGCGAAACCCGATGCGAAACAGGCGACCGCGTGGGAAGCCGTGCGCGACCGCTTGCGGTTCCGCGCGGGGCAGCCTTACGACGCGGCGAGCGAATTCGTGTTTACGTCGCCGCATGTCGCGTGCGATCCCGAACTCGCCGCGTATGCGGCCGCCAGCTTCACGCCGCAACGACCGCTCGTGCAGGCCGCCTGGGAGCTGATGCGGCGCGTGCATGCCGATTTTGCGTATACGCCGAACAGCACCGACATCACGACGTCGGCGCTCGACGCGCTGCGCTTGCGCAAGGGCGTGTGCCAGGATTTCGCGCACGTGATCATCGGCGCGTTGCGCTCGCTCGGGCTGGCCGCGCGTTACGTGAGCGGCTACCTGCTCACGCAGCCGCCGCCCGGGCAGCCGCGGCTGATCGGCGCCGACGCGTCGCATGCGTGGGTCGAGGTGTACGACCCGGCCTGGCCCGAGGACAACGGCTGGCTGCAGCTCGATCCGACCAACGATCGCGCGCCGGGCGACGACTACGTGATGCTGTCGATCGGCCGCGACTATGCGGACGTGACACCGCTGCGCGGCGTGATCCGCGGCGGCGGTGCGGATCAGGAGCTGAAGGTCGGTGTGACGGTCGAGCCGCTCGATGCGCCATGACGCATGCCGCGTGCCTGCGCGAATGCGCTTTAAGTCTTCGTTAATACTGCACGCCTAGCATGGTCATGCCGGCGAACGGATCGGACTCGGTCCGGGGCGCCGGCGGCACGCGCGGGTGCGTCGACGTCACGGCGCCGCACCGTCGCGCATCGCCATTCCCTTGCAACGGCGGCGGATCATGATCAAGACCTTCGACTACACGCTCGGCAGCGACACGATTGCGCTCTGCGCGAGCTTCGGCGCGGGGCCGGCGTGGCGCCGCGTGCTCGTGAGCCGTGCGGATTCGATGGAGACGCTGGTGGTGCTCGACGCGCGCGGCCTGTCGGGCTTGCTGAAGGTGGCGACCGAAGCGCCGGAAGGGTTGCTCGACGATGCGATCCGCAAGGTCGGCGACGAGCAGCTCGTCGAGCGGGCGATCAGCGGCAGGACGATCGTCGAAACCGCGCTTTGACCGGGCAGTGCGTGAGCGTACCCGGTGGGCACGGCCGCACGCACCGCGTTGCATTGCATTGATTACGCTTACGTGGCGAACCGGTCCGTTGCCGCGATCAGCGCTTCCAGGATCCCCGGCTCGTTGTACGCGTGCCCGGCGCCGGGCACGATCTCGAACGTCGCCTCCGGCCATGCCTTCGACAAGTCCCATGCGGTGCGCGCCGGTGTCGCGACGTCATAGCGGCCCTGCACGATCACGCCCGGAATGCCGGCGAGGCGGTGCGCGTCGCGCAGCAGCTGGCCTTCCTCGACGAAGCCCTTGTTCACGAAGTAGTGGTTCTCGATTCGCGCGAACGCGAGTGCGTAGTGACCGTCCGCGAAGTGCGCGGCGAGTCTGGGGTCGGGCAGCAGCGTGATCGTGCGGCCTTCCCAGATGCTCCACGCGCGGGCGGCTTCGAGCTTCGCGGTTTCGTCGTTGCCGGTCAGCCGGCGATGGTAGGCGGCCATCAGGTCGCCGCGCTCGGCTTCCGGAATCGGGGCAAGGAAGTCTTCCCACAGGTCGGGGAACAACCACGACGCGCCTTCCTGGTAGTACCACAGCAATTCCGCGCGACGCATCGTGAAGATGCCGCGCACGACCAGTGCGCTCACGCGCTCGGGGTGCGTTTCTGCATAGGCGATCGACAGCGCGCTGCCCCACGAACCGCCGAACACGAGCCACTTTTCCGCGCCGACCATCTCGCGCAGGCGCTCGATATCGGCGACCAGATGCCAGGTCGTGTTGTTTTCGAGGCTTGCATGCGGTGTCGAGCGCCCGCAGCCGCGCTGGTCGAACAGCAGGATGTCGTAGCGCTCCGGATCGAACAGGCGGCGATGGTCGGGGCTGCAGCCGGCGCCGGGGCCGCCGTGCAGGAACACGGCGGGCTTGCCGGCCGGGTTGCCGCATCGCTCCCAGTAGATGCGGTGGCCGTCGCCGGTATCGAGGTGGCCGTGGGCGTAGGGTTCGATCGGTGGGTACACAGGCAGGCTCCGGGTAAGGGTCGACAGGAGGCGGACGAGGCGCGGGCCGGTGTGCGGGCGGGGGGTTACGAATATTGCGCCGCCGCAAAAATCGTTGTGTTGGCATCGGACCGGCCGCCGCCGGGCAAGGCTTGTCATTATGCCCATTCGCAGCCCCTGGCGTCGGCTCGTTCCAGCGTGCGTGGCCGCCGTTGCCGGCCCGGGGATTTTTGAAGCAATTTCATTCCGATATTTTTCATACAAAATCCCGGCGGCATACCGGCGTGCCGAAGCGGGGGCGCCGGTCTGCTGCCCATCCACCGTGCCAACGGAAACCAGCCGATGAACCATCGCGTCACGCAGTTGACCGGGTTGCGCGCCGTCGCGGTGGCGATGGTCGTGGTCGGACACGCCGAGCATGTGCTGCCCGGCGGCTACACAGGCTGGTACGCGCCGCTGCGGCTGATCGCCGACGGCCGGCTCGGCGTGCTGATTTTTTTCGTCCTCAGCGGTTTCCTGATCACCAACGTGCTGCGCGCCGAGTTCGCGCGCACCGGCGGCATCGCGCTGACGTCGTTCTACGTGCGTCGCGCGCTGCGGATCTGGCCGGCCTGCTACGTCTATCTGGCGGCCGTCGCGATCGTGGCCTTCGCCGGCTGGTTCGACGTCGACCGCCGGCAATGGCTGTATGCGGCGCTGCACCTGTGGAATTACTCGGCGTGGTTCGGGCTGACCGGCGACAACGCGCTGCATCCGGACGGCGCGTGGTATCTCGGCCATTTCTGGTCGCTCGCGCTCGAGGAACAGTTCTACTGGTTCTGGCCGCTGCTGTTCGTGTACGGGATGCGCCGCGGCGGCACGCGCTGGCTGGCCGCGTTGATCCTGATCGTGCCGCTGGTGCGCGCCGTCACGTACTTCGTTGCGCCCGCGCTGCGCGGGCAACTCGGGATGATGCTTCACACGGGCGTCGATCCGATCCTGATCGGCTGCTATGCATCGCTCAACCGCGAACGGCTGGAAGCGTGGATTCGCTCGTGGCGCGGCGAGGCGCGCATCGTGACGGCGATCATCGTGATCGTGCTGATCGGCATGCCGCTCGCCGAACATCGGCTCGGCGGGTTCTGGAATGCGACGTACGGCGTGACGCTCGAAGCCGCGCTGATCGCGATCGTGATCGTCGTGCTGAATTTCCGTAGTGAGTTCTGGTGTGCGCGGTGGCTGCGTACGCGGCCGGTCGTGTTCGTCGGCACGATCTCGTTCAGTCTTTATCTGTGGCAGCAGCCGTTCGCGAATCCGGATCTACAGGTCCCGCATGCGTTTCCGCTTGGCATCGTGTGGGCGCTGATGGCCGCGACGGCCAGCTACTTCCTCGTTGAAAAACCGTTCCTGCGGCTGAAGGATCGGTATTCGGCGCGCGAGATGCGACGTGTACGCGACGACGCGCTGCGGATGCCGGCGTCGGAGGCGATCGGAGCGAAGGTGGCGGAGTAGGCCGCCACGTCATTTGAGCACCGAAGGCGGATACCAGAAGTTCCGGTACATATCGACGCCGTACGACTTGCCGTCGTAGCGGACGATCGTGCGGACCGGGCGCTTGTCCTTGCGCTGCGGCGGGTCGACACGTGCGGTGATAGACAGGTCGGCGAACCCGTGGCTCGAAGTCTTCTCGACGCCGATCGTCATGGTTGCCGATACGATTGCGTCGTCGCTCCCGCCGGGGCTGCAGACCGCATGCTTGTCGTCGGTGTTGACCCAGCCGGCGAGGTTGGTACCGAAGACCGGACGCAAGCGATTGCCTTCGCGTACCCACAGCGTCAGCTCCTCGCTGGCGTTGGCATCGGGGCAGCTCGGCCCGCGCGCGCTGCTCGTGAATACAACGCCAAACGCGCGCACATCAGGCGACAGCCGGTACGGCGCCGTATCGATGCGATAGCTGCTCGCGTCGATCTCCGTTGCCGCATCTTCTTCGACCACCGACCGTTCGGCCGCCACGACCTTGCCGCCTTCGACGAGCGCGATGACCTGCAGCTTGTTGCTTTCGTCCGGGTTCTTGCTTTTCGGCAGCGAATCGAACGCGACGGCCGCGATCGTCGTTTCCGGCGCATTCGGCATGACCTTGCATGCGGACGCGACAACGAGCCGGTTCGTGTCGCGCGTGGCGAGGCGTGCGTTCGCGATGCCGGCCCAGCGGGCGACCGCAACGACGGTCGCGTCATCACAGGCCTGGTTGTCGGCAGCCTGAACGGTGGAGGCGGCGGCAAGCGCCAGCAGCGGGGCGAAGCGAAGGATGCTCATGTTCACGATGAAAAAAGGTTCTTCATGGATGCCGTGGATGTCGCTTGCCGATCAGGAGCGGTCGGCCAACGCGCGATGAACAGGTCACGCGTGACGCCCCGTATTCTTCCTTCCCTTCAATGCGAGCTGCAACTGCTTGCAGTCCTTGTCCAGTTGCAGTCGAAGCAGTTTCAGGATCGATTTCGTATGCTCGGACATGGGCTTGCCCGGGCGGAAGATGATCCGATCCTCGAACGGAACGTCGAGCGCGAAGCGTTTGATGACGAGCCCGCGAGGAATGAAGTCGATGGCCGCGACGGGGTGGACAAACGCAAGCCCGACGCCATTCCGTGCAAACTCGCAGGCACTGATCGAGTAGGGCGTTTCCACGATTGTCCGCAGCGTGACCCCTTCGTGTGCCAGTGCTGCTTCCAGCGCCCGTCGTGTCACATCTTCCGCATTCAGCGAAATGAAGTGATCGGATTGAAGGTCCGCCGGCGTGACGACCGCCCGTCGAGCCAGCGGATGATCGGGTGCCATTGCGATGACGCCAGGCAGTGCACTGAATATCGAATGCTCGAGACCGGAAGTCGGCATTTCGCTAGCCATCAAGCCGATGTCGGCCACGCCGGACTGAACCTGCTGATACACCTCGCGGGAACTCATGACCTGCAACGAAAGCTGAATGCCGGGCGAGTCGCGATGAAACCCGGCGATGGCGCGCGGCAGAAAGCAGTTTCCCAACGCGGGGAAGCAGGCAATCACGAGACGCCCCTGCTGGTACGAGCCCAGGCTGCGAATCACGTGCTCGACGGTTTCAAAGCCCACGAAGTACCGCTCGATCGAAGTCATGAGCACATTCGCCTCGTTCGTCGGGACCATTCGTCCCCGAACGCGCTCGAACAATCGCATGGCGGCAAATGACTCTACCCGCTGAATGGCCTGGCTGACCGCAGGCTGGCTGACACCCAGCAACTCGGCTGCGCGCGCTGTCGTACCGGCGGTCATCAGTGCTCGAAAGATCTCGATATCCCGCGGCGACATAACAAAACTCAATAGATCAATAAGAATCCATTGTAGTCGGTTCGGAACATGACCTTGATACTTCGAGAGCCTGTGCGAACAACCGACTCTATCCCTCATGAACACCTTCACGATCGCCGCCGCGCAGTTCAGCGCCCAAGCAGGAGACATTGAAGCCAACGTGGCTCGGCACTTGACCTTCGTCCATGCCGCCGCGGAACACGGCGTCAAGTATCTGGTATTTCCCGAACTGTCCTTGACGGGATACGAGCGGCAGCTTGGGCGTCAACTCGCCATGACGCGCGAGGACCCACGGCTCCTTCCGTTGTTGGCCGACGCGCAGCGGCTGGGCGTGACCGTCGTCGTGGGTGCGCCTCTGAGGCACGAAGGCCGGCCGGATGTGTTTATCGGCGCATTCACGCTCGGGGTTCATGGAATCCACGCGCACACGAAACAGCATCTGCATCCAGGCGAAGACCTCGTATTTGCGGCCGGAAACGGCGGCCCGGAGGTGGCCATCGACGGGAACTCGATCGCGTTGGCCATCTGCGCCGATTTCTCGCATGCCACCCACGCGGCGAGCGCGGCAGATTCGGGCGCGCGTGTCTATGCGGCGAGCGCGCTGATTACAGACAACGGGTACGCGTACGATACCGGGCTGTTGGCTGGCTATGCGGCCAAACACAACATGGTCGTACTGATGGCCAACCATGGCGGCATCACCGGGGGTTGGGAGTCGGCGGGGCGTAGTGCGATCTGGGCAGAGGGCGGTGAGCGGGTGGTTGCTGCGCCGGGCACCGGCGACTTGC
Organism: Burkholderia lata; assembly: GCF_902499025.1. Classification (GTDB taxonomy): domain Bacteria; phylum Pseudomonadota; class Gammaproteobacteria; order Burkholderiales; family Burkholderiaceae; genus Burkholderia; species Burkholderia lata_C. Next base: position 9,135 of record NZ_CABVPW010000033.1, read on the forward strand.
TTGTCATCGCCACCGAAGGAGCGAAGGGCTGGGCCGGGTCCGTCGTGGCGATCAGGGCGGCGTAGCGCCTGCTTTTGCCAGTACCAGTGCCGGGGCCCTCGCCGCGCTCAACCGTTGCAATCTACGAAAAATAAAAAAGGCCCTTGCGGGCCTTTCGTCGACTACAGAAGGGAAGGGCGAACGCTTACCGCGTCAGCGCCGTAAACCCTTCCAGCAACCGCTCAACATCAGCCGCCTGAATCGCGCCCATCGTCGAGATGCGGAACAGTTCCTTCGACAACCCGCCTTGCCCCGCGTAGATCACGAAGCCACGCGCCTTCAGCCCGTCATGCAGCGTTTCGTACGTCACACCTTGCGGCAACCGGTACGCACGCAGCACAACCGACGATTCCCCTTCCGGCAGCACCAGCGGCATCCCGCGCTCGGCAAGCCCGGCTTGCGCCTGGTCAGCCAGCGCCTTGTAATGCGCATGCCGCGCACGCCAGCCGCCAGCCTCATCAAACTCGCGCAGCGCCTCGACGAGCGCGTAATACGCGTGCACGGAAGGCGTGAACGGCGTATTCCGCTGGTCCTGCAGCTTCGCGAGACGGCCGAGGTCGAGGTAATACGTGCGGCTTGCGGCCTTCGCGAGCGCGCTGCGGCGCACGATCACGAACGCTGCGCCCGGTACACCGTGCAGGCACTTGTTCGCGGTTGCCGCAACAGCATCGATGTCGCCACCAGCGAAATCGATCGCTTCCGCGCCGAAGCTGCTGACGCCGTCGACGAGCATTTTCACGCCGCGCGAACGGCAGACTTCCGCGATCGCACCGAGATCGTTCAGGCGGCCCGTCGTCGTTTCGTGATGGATCACCGCGACGTGCGAGTAACCACCCGCATCGAGTCGCGCACCGATCTGCGCGAGATCCGGCGCCTGCATCCACTCATGCTTCAGCACGTCGTGCGCGATCCCGTACTGCGTCGCGATCTGCGTGATCCGCTCGCCGTATACGCCGTTCTCAATCACGAGCAGCTTGCCGTCCTTCGGCACGAGCGCAGCGATCATGCTTTCAACGGCAGCCGTACCCGAGCCCGTCATCAGCACGGCCGTCCACTCGGCCGGATCGAGTTCGTACGCGGCGACGAGGCGCGCACGCGCCTCATCCTGCAGATCGAAGAATTCGCTTTCGCGATGGCACAGGTCGGGTTGCAGCAGGCTGCGGCGCACGCGTTCGGTGAGCGTGACCGGGCCGGGATTCAGCAGCAGCATCAATGGGCTCCTTCAACGTGGGCTTCGGTCTGCGCGGCGCCGATGTGCCGCATCAGACGGGTCTTGACCTCGACTGGCGTCACGGTCGGGCGGGGCAGGCCGTCGGGCACGCCGGTGCGGATCGCCAGGCGCACGAACTGCGCACCGTCGTGCGACTCGGCCAACGCCGTATCGAGCACGTCCAGCGTATCGCCTTCGACCGCCGACGCATACCCGCACGCGGCAGCAACACCCGCGAACGAAACATGTTGCGAAACGGTGGCCTGGCCGCCCGTCGATTCGTGCGCGCCGTTGTCGAGCAGCACGTGCGTGAGGTTGGCCGGGCCGTAGGTGCCGAGCGTCGCGAACACGCCCATGCGCATCAGCGCGGCGCCGTCGCCGTCGACGGCCACCACGCGCAGGTCGGGGCGCGCGAGCGCGAGACCGAGTGCGAGCGGCGTCACGCAGCCCATCGAGCCGACCATGTACAGCTGGTTCGGACGATCGTCGATCGCGTAGAGTTCGCGGCCGCAGAAGCCGGTCGACGCGAGCACGACGGTCGAATCGACCGGCGTGTGCGCGATCACGCGCTGCAGCGCGTCCTGGCGGGTCGGCCAGGCTTCGGCCGACGCGGCGCGCGACGACGACTGCGCGACGACATGCGCGCGCGGCTTCGCGGCCGGGTTCGATTTCAGTTCATACGGCGCGACGCTGCCTTTCTGCATCACGAGCGCGTACGGGCGGCCCGTCGCGTCCATGTGCGCAATCGCGCGGTCGAGTGCCGGGCCGACCTGTTCGGGGTCGGTCGGGAACGTCTCCCACGGGATCTCCATCGTGTCGAGCATCGCGGGCGTGATCGGGCCCATCAGCGCGTGCTGCGGCTCGTCGGCCACGCCCGGCTGGCCGCGCCACGTGACGATCAGCAACTGCGGCAGGCGGAACGTCCACGTGAGCGACGTGAGCGGGCTCACCGCGTTGCCGAGCCCCGAGTTCTGCATCATCGCAATGCCGCGCTTGCCGCCGAGCGTCGCGCCCGCGATCAGCGCGACCGCGTCGCCTTCGTTCGCGGCCGACACGTAATTCAGCGTCGGGTCCTGCAGCACGTAATTGATGAACGGCGTCAGGTACGAGCAGGGCACGCCCGCGTACCAGTCGAAACCGCGCTCGCGCGCGGCCTCGACGAACTGGGCCGCTTCGATCATTGCGCGCCCCCGTTGCCGGCGCCCGGTTCGGACAGCGGCGTCTGGCCGTGCGCGAAGTCGCCCGCGCGGCGGAAGTCTTCGAGATCGTTGACGCCGCGCCAGTGGCCGTGCACATACTGCACCTCGATCTTCTCGCCGGCGGCGATCAGCTCGTTGAGCAGCGACGGGATGTCGAGCGTGTCGAAATCAGGACGCGCCTGCAGCGTCGCGAGCATTGCCTTCAGGCGGTCGACACCGGCGCCGCGCACGTTCAGCAGGCCGATCCAGCGGCCGTGCGGCGTGCCGGCGGCGACGTCGCTCGATACGCGTTGCAGGTACGTCTTCTGGCCGAACAGGCCGCGATCGTCCTCGGCCGAGCAGAGTGCGAAATCGCGCACGCTCTGGTTGGTCTCCGTGAGCGACGAATCGACCACCACGCTGAATTCGGCCTCGCTCTCCGCGAGGTCGCGCACGATGTAGCTGCGGAACAGCAGGTCGCCGTACGAGATCACGGTGTCGCCGGTCAGGCGTTCGGCAGCGCACGCGAGCGACGCGAGTTCACCCGTTTGCGCATGGCGTTCGTTGACGACGAGCTTGATGCCCGACGTGTCGATCGCGTCGGCGCGATAGCCGCCGACCACGGTGATGTCGTTCACGCCGTGCGTCTTGAAGCCGTCGACGAGCCAGCGCAGCAGCGGCTTGCCGGCGACCGGCAGCATGACCTTCGGCTTGTCTTCGGTCACGGCTTCGAGGCCCTTGCCGCGGCTCGCGGCGAGCACGATCGCCGCGTTCGACGCGCGCGACGACGACGACAGGTAGATACGCTCGGCCGCCGAGTACTCGTCGGCGTCCTGCAGGCGGAAAATCTCGTTGACCGATGCGACGCGGTCCTCGACGTTGATCAGCGTTTCGCTCTCGTAGATCTCGCGCGCGGTCGCCTGCATCGCGGATGCCGATGCGCGGATCAGGTGGTTCGCCCAGATCACGGTGCTGATGCCGGCCTGGCGGAACACGTCGGTCGGCGTGCTGTAGTACTTGGTCGGCACGATCACGAGCGGCGCCTTGCCGCTCCATTCACGTGCGAACTGCAGGATCTCGTCCGGGCGCGACAGCTTGCTGTGGATCAGGATCGCGTCCGCGCCGGCTTCCGCATACGCGTTCGCGCGGCGCAGCGCCTCGTCCATCCCCCAGCCGGCGATCAACGCTTCGACACGCGCGACGATCGAGAAGTCGGGATCGGTCTGCGAATCCTTGCCGGCCTTGATCTTGCCGCAGAACTCGTCGATTTCCGCGAGCGGCTGGCGCTCGCCGCCGATGAAGCTGTTGGTCTTCGGGAACTGCTTGTCCTCGATACAGACGCCGGCGATGCCGCGTTGCTCGAGCTTCTTCACGAGGCGGCGCACGTTGTTGAAGTTGCCGTAGCCGGTGTCGCCGTCGAGCAGGATCGGCAGGTCGCTCGCGTCCGCCATGAATTCGAGCACGTCGACGACCTGGGTCCAGCTCGCCTCGTTGTTGTCACGCACGCCGAACTGCGCGGAGATCGCGAGGCCCGATGCCCAGATGCCCTTGAAGCCGGCTTCGCGGACGATCCGCGCGGACAGGCCGTTGTGCGCTTCCATCAGGAATTCGAGGTCGCTGCTGACGAGCATGCGGCGCAGGCGTGCGCTGCGCGATTCGGTGAAGTTGGGTTCGCGTGCGTTCATCGTGCGACTCCTGCGGTAGTGCGTTGAATCAGGGGGAGGATTTCTTGCGTGGCGCGGGCGACGTCGTTCGGGAAGTCGATCTCGATCCACGGTGAGCCGGTCACGTCGGCGACGTCGAACGAATGACCGCCTTCGAGCAGCAGGTCGCGCACGGCTTCCTCGTGCGGCATGTTCGCGCGGCCGCTGTCGACGTAGCCCGCGACGATCGTCGCGAGGCGGCGCGCGGTGCCTTCGGTGAAGCGGAAGAAGCCGACCGATTCGCCGATCGTGTCGTATTCGAGGTCGACCGCGAGCTGCTTGCGCAGCTCGACCGGCACGCCGTTCTTCAGGCACAGCTTGACGGGTTCGTCGCCGGCCTCGAAGTCGCGATCGATCAGCAGGCGATCGACTGCCTTGTCGGCATCGGCCACCAGCGCGTGCAGGATGTTCTCGTCATACAGCACGTCGGCGTCCATCAGCAGCACGTCGCCGCCGCGCGTCATCGCATCGGCGACGGTATGCACGGTCAGCACGCTGCCGAGGTCGTAGCGGTCGTTGATCACGATCTCGGCCTGGCGGCCGAGGCGCTTCAGTTCCTGCTCGACCGTCTCGTGCTGAAAGCCGAGCCCGAGCACGATCTCGTCGACGCCCGCGGCATCGAGTACGCGCAGATGGCGCTCGAGCAGCGAAACGTCGTCGAAGCGCAGCAGGCACTTCGGGAACTGCGCTTCGGGCGGTTGTTGCAGGCGCAAGCCGAGGCCTGCCGCAAGAATGATGGCTCGCATGGGTTCTCCAACCAAAAAGCCGGCGGATCTGAACGATCAGTCGGCGAGCGGCTGCGGCGCACGGCGCCGCTGCCAGTTTCTTTCACTGAAATGCAGATAGAGCAGGCCGGGCAGGCCGAGCGCGAGTTCGCGCGCGCGTTTCGCAAGCGACAGCGCGAGCGCCGCGTCGGGCGGCAGTCCGACCAGCGGCGCGAGGAGCAGGTAGCCGCCTTCCTGCGCGCCGAGCGAGCCCGGGATCGCGAAGGCCGCGCCACGGATGGCCTGGCCGACGCTCTCGAGCAGCAGCGCGTCGAGCCAGCTCACCGGGTGCCCGAGGAAGTGCAGCGCAAGCCACACTTCCGCGGTGCCGACGATCCAGCCGACGAGACTCAATGCGAACGTCTTCGCAACCTTCGCACGATCGCGGTACAGCGCGCCGACCGCATCGTCGATCGCGTCGGCGCGGGTGGCCAGCGACGACCAGTCGCGCGGGCCGAGCAGCTTCGACGCGAGGCGCAGGCCGCGGCCGAACAGCCCGCGCCGCTGCGCGACGTAAAACAGCGCGGCGAGGGCGCCGAGCACGCCGGTGGCGATCAGCGCGGGCGTGCGCAGGTGCGCGACCGATTCGTGCGTCGCATACAGGCTGAACGCGGCGATGCCGATCAGCGCGAACGCCATCTGCGCGAGCGCCTGCATCGTCGTACTGACGGTGACGGCCGCCGCCGCGTCGGCCATCCGCGTGCCGCGCTGCGCGAGGTGGCGCACCATCAGCACGGGGCCGCCGATCTGCCCGGCGGGCAGCAGGCTGTTCACCGATTCGCCGACCCAGCGCGCGCGCAGCGCATTGCCGAGTTCGGCGCCCGGCTGGCCGGGGCGGAACATCACGGAGATCGCCATCGCGTCGATCACGAGCGGCACGACGTGGAACACCGCGACGAGCGCGAGCCCCCAGCCGGCCGCGAGGAACGTGGACGCGACCGCGCCAACACCCTGCCAGGCCAGGAGTGCAACGAAGAGTGCGGTCCCGAGGGACAGCAGGATCAGGCCGGCGCGCGTCATGACCCGGTCGTGCGTCGCGTCGCCAGTTGCTTGAACACCTGGCGGAAACCGAAATACGCGATCGCGTCCTTCATGTTCGAGATGAAGCGTTTCCACGGCCGCATGCCGGGGTTCGTCACGTATTCGAACGTGAGCGACACGCGCATCTCGTTCTGGCCGAGCGGCGTGATGCGGTGGCGCAGCTTGTCGCCGTCGAACAGCACGATGCCGCCGTCGGCGATCTGCACGGAGCCCGGTTCGTCGGCCACGTCCGGATTGCGCGTGTGCAGCTCGTAGTCGAGCCGGCACGACGATTCGTCGATCACGCCGATCAGCAGCGTGTAGCGGCGGCCGTCGTAGTACGACGTGTCGTAGTGCCAGCCGATGTGGTCGCCGGGCTTCGTGTAGTAATACAGCGCGTATGCGTGCGGATCGTCGTCCGGCGACAGCATCAGCTTGTCGCCCGTGACTTTCTCGAGGAAGGAGATGAGTGCCTTCGAGCGATACAGTTCGGCGATGTACGGCGCCTGCTCGTCGATCGTATGGCGGCTCACGCTGCCGCCCTGCTTGTGGCCGGGCAGGTAATTGCGGTTCAGGCCGGCCTGCATCGCGCGGGCGGCGTCCGCCAGCTTCGCGTGCGCGTCGGCCGGCAGGAATGCGTCGAGGTACAGGAACGAGCCCTGGCGCGTGTAGTCGCCGCGCAGGCGGTCGAGGTCGAGCGGGCCGACGCAGTCGGCCACGGTGCGATCGGGATCGGCCGCGGCCGCGCGCACGGGCGCGGGGCGTGCTGGGCTCAGCACGGAGTCGTCGCGCGTGCTATTCATTTGGAAGCCTGGATTTCGGTGGGATTCTGAGCAACGTTGCCGCGCCGGACGATGCGCCACCAGTCGATCACGACCCATGCGGCGAACAGCGGGGCGCCGATCGACGCCGCGAGCAGGAACGGCTCGACGCCGTCGAACAGCGTCACGAGCGGCAGCAGGTAGAGCACGTCTTCGGTTTCGAAGCCGCCGGCGAATGCCTGCTTGGTGCCGGCCTTGCCGGCGAACGATTCGATCCGCATGCGCAGGAAGAAGATCAGCGCAACGGCCGCGCCGGCCACCGCGCCGAGCAGCACCGGCGACGCGGCCATCTGGCCGCCCTGGGCGACGATGCCGACACCCATGCTGACGAACAGCGCGACGGTGACGAGCGCGTCTGCCGCGAGGTCGTAAAAATGACCGATCTTGCTGGATTTCCCGCTGATGCGGGCGAGCTCGCCATCGGTGTGGTCGACGAAGTTCGACAGCACGATCAGGAACGCGCCTGCATTGCTCCAGCCGAAACCGCCGTGCGCGAGGCACCAGGCGCCGGCGAGGCCGATCAGCAGACGAACGGTGGTGAGGTGATTCGGGGTGACGGGCGTGTCGACGAGCGGCCGGACAAGCGAGCGCGCGAGCCGCGCATCCCAGGTGCGTGGCAGCGGCGGTTCGGAACGTGTGGCGGTTTTTCTTTGGTCCATCGGCGAAATATATACGGAATTGTAATTTGTTGCTTTTTATTCGATCAATGTCCTGACATGAGGGAGTGTTACCGCGTCTTGCGTCGATCGGCCGGCCAAAAAACGCATGTACGAAAGGGCGGCCGAACGGGGCTGCGGGTTCGTATTCCAGTGTGGTTCGCGGCGCGCCGCTGTCAAGGACGGACGGGCCTCGCAGGCCGGTGCGGCGGGGTTTTTCGCGCTTCCCGGCGCACGTCACGCGGCGCGTGCGGGCTTGACGTGCGTCAGGTCGGGACAAGCCGCATCGGGTGACAATTGGCCGCGCCGGACGGGTGTCGGTCATTGCCGATCGACAGGCAATAAATTCCAGTGGAAATCCGTCGATTGATGCGCATGGGTTGGCGATCGTCAGCCGGTCTTTCGGCTCCAGGCTTTCGCGCACCTTTCGCGTGCATCCGGTTTAAATGGAGCGCCTGTCACAGAACGGCCGTTCGATACCCGGCAAATCCGGCAAGGATCTTTTTCATTCAGCGGACATTTCGCGGTGATCGCCTCTGCGATACTCCGACCGTGCCTGTGGTGCCGGCCGCCCCTCGCGGCCCCAAGGGCTTCATGTCGCTCAGGAGACACCCCCAGCGACGTCAACGACAGACCAAAGCGTCAGAAACCAGCCATGTCTTCATCACGCATCCTCGCTCCCGCCCTGCGTTCGCTCGTCCGCACCGCCGACGAAGCCGCCGCGCTGATCCGTCCCGGCATGACCGTCGCCATGAGCGGCTTCACGGGGTCGGGCTATCCGAAGGCCGTGCCGGCCGCGCTTGCCACCCACATCGACGCGGCGCACACGCGCGGCGAGGACTTCCGGATCAACGTGCTGACGGGCGCGTCGACCGCGCCGGAACTCGACGGCGCGCTCGCCCGCACCAACGGCATCTCGATGCGCCTGCCGTACCAGTCCGACCCGACGTTGCGCGACAAGATCAACGGCGGCGAAGTCGACTACCAGGACGTCCACCTGAGCCACGTCGCGCAGTACGCATGGTTCGGGCTGTACGGCGATCTGGACGTCGCGATCGTCGAAGTCGCGGGCATCCGCGAGGACGGGCTGCTGATTCCGTCCGCGTCGATCGGCAACAACAAGACCTGGCTCGAACGCGCGAAGCACGTGATCCTCGAGGTCAACTCGCGCCAGCCGCTCGGCCTCGACGGGATGCACGACGTCTATTACGGCACCGCGCTGCCGCCGCACCGCCAGCCGATTCCGCTGACGAAGAGCGACGACCGGATCGGCGAGCCGTACCTGCGCTGCCCGGCCGACAAGATCGTCGCGATCGTCGAGACCGACGCGCCGGATCGCAGCAACGCGTTCTCCGCGCCGGACGCGACGTCGAAGCAGATCGCGCATCAACTGATCGATTTCCTGCGCCATGAAGTGAAGCGCGGCCGCCTGCCGGAAAACCTGCTGCCGCTGCAGTCGGGCGTCGGCAACATCACGAACGCGGTGCTCGCGGAACTCAGCTCGGCCGGCTTCTCGAACCTGACCGCGTACACCGAAGTGATCCAGGACGGCATGCTCGACCTGCTGCAGGACGGTACGTTGAGCTTTGCGTCGGCCACCGCGCTGTCGCTGAGCCCGGCCGCGGTGCAGCGCTTCGCCGACGAAATCGCGACGTTCCGCGAGAAGATCGTGCTGCGCCCGCAGGAGATCAGCAACCATCCGGAACTCGTGCGCCGTCTCGGCTGCATCGCGATGAACGGGATGATCGAGGCCGACATCTACGGTAACGTGAACTCGACGCACGTGATGGGTACGAAGATCCAGAACGGGATCGGCGGCTCGGGCGATTTCGCGCGCAACGGCTACCTGTCGTGCTTCATGTCGGCGAGTACCGCGAAGGGCGGCGCGATCTCGCGGATCGTGCCGATGGCGAGCCACGTCGACCATACCGAGCACGACGTCGCGGTGGTCGTCACCGAGCAGGGCCTCGCGGACCTGCGCGGCTTGTCGCCGAAGCAGCGTGCACGCAAGGTCATCGCGACCTGCGCGCATCCCGACTACCGGCCGATGCTCGAGGATTACTTCGAGCGCGCGTCGCGCGAAAGCTTCGGCAAGCACACGCCGCATCTGCTCGCCGAGGCGCTGTCGTGGCACGAGCGCTACGTGCGCACGGGCACGATGAAGGCCTGACGCGGAGCGAAGCGGGCGCGCGCCGCGCGTGCGCCCGTCAATCCATCGCCGCGTGCGCGATCTCCACGCTCGCCGCTTTCTGCGGCGGGCGGATCAGCAGCAACAGCGGAATCATCAGCAGCGTCGCGACGAACATCAGCTTGAAGTCGTTCAGGTACGCGATCATCGACGCCTGCTGGTTGATCGTGCGGTCGAGCAGCGCGATGTCGAGGGGACTGCCGGTCATCGCCTGCACGGCCGGGTTGAACGGCGTGATGTGGGTCGCGAGGTCGGCGTGTGCGACCTGCGTGTTGCGCGTCATCAGCGTCTGCACGATCGAGATGCCGATACTGCTGCCGATGTTGCGCATCAGGCTGTAGGTGGCCGTGCCGTCCGCACGCAAGTCCGGCGGCAGCGTCGAGAACGACAGCGCGCTCAGCGGCACGAACACGAGCCCCAGCCCGAAGCCCTGCACCACGCCGGGCCACACGATGTCCGCTTCGGACAGCACGACCGTGTACTGCATCATCTGCCAGAGCGCGAGCGCGGAGATCGACAGCCCCGCGAGCAGCAGCATCCGCGCATCCACGTGTTTCAGCAGCCTTCCGACGAACAGCATCGCGATCATCGTGCCGGCGCCGCTTGGCGCGGTGACGAGGCCCGTCGTCGCGACCGGGTAGCCCATCAGGTTCTGCAGCATCGGCGGCAGCAGCGCGCGCGTCGCGTACAGCACCGCGCCGACCACGAAGATGAACAGCGTGCCCGTCGCGAAGTTGGGGTCGCGCAGCAGTTCCGACTTGAAGAACGACGCCTTGCCGACGGTCGCCGTATGCACGAGGAAGAACGCGAAGCTGAGCGCCGCGACGATCGCCTCGATGCGGATCTCGTACGAACCGAATCAGTCGAGCTGTTCGCCTCGGTCGAGCATCGCCTGGAACGCGCCGATCGCGAGCGCTAGCGTCGCGAAGCCGAACGCGTCGAATTTCACGTGCGGGCGCGGCGCGCGTGCGGGCAGGAAGGTCATCACGCCGGCGAGTGCAAACGCACCGATCGGCACGTTGATGAAGAACACCCAGCGCCAGTTGTAGCTGTCGGTGAGCCAGCCGCCGAGCGTCGGGCCGAGGATCGGACCGACCATCACGCCCATCCCCCAGATTGCCATCGCCTGGCCCTGTTTCTCGCGCGGGTTGATGTCGAGCAGGATCGACTGCGACAGCGGTACCAGCGCGGCGCCGAACACGCCCTGCAGCAGCCGGGCTCCGACGATCTGAACGAGCGTCTCGGACAGCCCGCACAGCGCCGACGCGACCGTGAAGCCCGCGATCGACACGATCAGCAGCCGTTTCACGCTGAGCCGGTCGGACAGCCAGCCGGTGAGCGGCGTCGCGATCGCCGCCGCGACGATATAGGAGGTCAGCACCCACGTGATCTCGTCCTGCGACGCGGACAGCGTGCCCTGCATGTGCGGTAGCGCAACGTTCGCGATGGTGCTGTCGAGGGTCTGGATCAGCGTGGCGAGCATGATCGACAGGGTCAGCATCGGCCGGTTCAGGGCGGGCGAGGCGGGGGCGTCGGCGGCGGGGCTCAAGCGGGTGTCTCCGTGGGGCGGTCGCCGTGGGCGGCGATCCGGTCTGGTCGGGATTATAAGCACGCTTATTATATATCCGCTTATCGCCGGGCCATTGCAGGCTTGACCCTATAATCGCCGCATGGACAAGACTTACGAGAACCGGATCGGCTATCTGATCGCCGATGTCGCCCGCCTGAACGGACGCCTGTTCGACCGGCGCGCGAAGCGGATCGGGCTGACACGGGCGCAGAGCCGCGTGCTCGCGTACCTGACGTGGAAGGGCGAGATGAATCAGGCGCGGCTTGCCGAATGGCTCGAGATCACGCCGATCTCGCTCACGCGGCTGCTCGACCGGATGGAAAGCTATGGCTGGATCGAGCGCATCGCGAACGACGATCGCCGCGCATTCGTGATCCGGCTGACGGACAAGTCGCGCGAGATCTTTCCGCAGATGCTCGAAGTGGGGGACACCGTCGCCGACGACGGGCTGCGCGGCTTCACGCCCGACGAGCGCGATACGCTCGTGCGGCTGCTCGGGCGCATGCGCCACAACCTGATCGACTGCGGCGGGGAGTGACGGGGGCGGCCATCCGGGCAGGCCGGATGAACGGTTTGAAAACACCGGGTGGCAGCGCGCAAGCACGCCGCGTTCGCCGGGATGCCGGCATGCGGCGTTGTCATTGCCGCTGCGCGGGTGCTGATGCCTGGCGCGGCCTTCGTCCGGTTGGCACATGACGATGCGCGCGTCGTGCTCGACGAAGCGCTTGCGTGGGTGTCGACGTTGGCTCGGTTGAGCCGACGCTACCTTGCCGAGTCCAAGTGCTCAACGGGCCAGCGCCGCGAGCGTGAACGCCGCGAGATAAAGCCCCACCCCGTACGACAGATGCGTGACGAGACTGCGCCGCCGCGCGACGCCCGGGTTCGGCGTGCGTGACGCCGCAATGCCGAAGCCGAACGCGGGCTGCATCACGAAGAACGGCGCGACCACGCTGGCGAGGCCGGCGACGAGCGCGGGGAGCGGGGTCGGCGTGCCGATCCATTCCGTGCCCGCGATCGCGACGGGCAGTGCCGCGAACGCGATGCCGATCGCGTAATGCGCGATCCAGCCGAGTGCGCGTTCGCCCGGCACGGGCGGCGCGGCGCCGATCGACACGTGCCGGAACCGGCCTCGCATCATGTGACCGATCCAGCGGCCGACCAGCGCGTAGTCGAGCGACGGAATGCCGAAAGCGCGCCGGCGAAAGAGTGTCCACAGATCCATTACGAGCGTGGCGCCCGCACCGATCAGCAACAGGTTGAGCAGGACGTCGGACGGGCTCATCGCGACCCTCCGCGAAGAGAGGAAAGGGCTGCGCGATGCAGCGCAATAGGGCGTGGTTTCAGCGGTTTCATGGCAGTCCGGGCTTGTCTTTATGGAGTCGAGCGACTATCTTGCAACCTCAAGTTCACTTGAGGTCAAGCATGAGCCGGCTGGACATTGCAGATGTGGCGCGACGCTCGGGATTGCCCGCGTCGACGCTGCGTTACTACGAGGAAAAGGGGCTGATCGTCCCGACCGGCCGCCATGGGCTGCGGCGGCAATACGACGAGTCGGTGCTGGAGCGCCTGGCGCTGATTGCATTGGGCCGCGAGGCCGGTTTTTCGCTCGACGACATCCTCGCGATGGTCGGCACGGACGGCCTGCCGGCGATCGATCGCGCGAAGCTCGACGGCAAGGCCGACGAACTCGACCGCACGATCCGCCGTCTCGGCGCCGTGCGCGATGCGTTGCGGCATGCGGCCGTGTGCCCGGCATCGAACCATCTCGAATGCCCGTCGTTCCAGAAGCTGCTGCGGATCGCCGCGCATCGCCATCCGGCGCGCCGCACGAAGGCGGAAGGCGCATAGGCGGCGAGCGTGCATCGGCGGGTTGGAGTGGCAGTCCGGCGGCAGCGTGGCGCGCCGCACCATTCCGTAACGGACATCACCAACAAGAACAACGGGGTTGCCGCGTGTGGTTTTTACTTGTGCTGTATGTGCTTCCTGCCGCGTATGCGGCATCGAAGGTCGGGCCGCATTACGGGTTTCTCGCCGGGTGCGCGGCACTGGCCGCCGTGCTGGCGACGCAGACCGCGCTGCTGACGTGGGGAACTGCATGGGTGAAACGGCGGCGTGGCGCCATTGAGCCGCCTGAGGCGACCGCATCGCCCGTAGCGACCGATAGTCTGGAGGACGAACCGGCTGACGAACCCGGCGACGAACCCGATGTGCTGCTTCGATACGGCGAGCAGGCACGATTCAAGCAACTGGTCCTGATTGCCGACGCAGCACGGCCCGAGGTCACGCGCCGTTTCTACGACAAGGCGAAGCGGGCGATCGAAGCGTACGTGGATGTCGAGACGGGGCGCGACGGTTCGGCCGCGGCAATGGTGTCGACGGCCGACCTCGCCCCGGCAGAGGGCCTGTCGGCCGTGCCGCCGGACGAAACGCTGACCGTGTTCGTGTCGAACGACGGCGCGTGGTCGGGGTTCCGCGTCGGTGACGACAGCTTCCGGTTCCGCCACGGCGCAATCACGAGACTGCGGTTCACGCATGTGATGCCGGTTCGCTGGAACGGCGACTACATGGTGACGTTCTGGTTCGACGTGCCGAAGCGGGAGCGCGCTACCGATTACAACGCGTATTCGACCTGGTTCGATATCGGGGTGGACCGTGCCGGCCGCCGCTCACGCATGCTCCCCCTCGCATTTCGCGAGATCGCGTCGGTGCTCGATGTCGCGTTCGACGTCGACGAGGTCGGCGACGACTGAGTCATCCCGCGTAATACACGCGGCATTCCTGCTCGCGCCCGCGCACGATGCGCTTGCCGACGAGCGAGCCGTACGTTTCGGTGAAGACGGTGCGCTGGTGCTCGCGTTGCAGGGCGTCGTAGAAATAGAGCGAGACCCAGTCCGTCGGGCGGGACGCCTCCGGCGTGCGCATCGCGGCATGCAGGCACAGCGCGGTGAAATGCCAGCCGCCCTTGGTCATGTGCATCACGGGCAGCGGCATGTAGCCGTCCGCGTTCGGCCGCCGATGCATGGTTGCGCGTTGCACAACGCCAGGCGTCGGCAACACGCCGGCGGCGGCCTTGTTGCGGTACAGGCGGTCGATGTAGAGCAGCAGTTCGACGGGGGGCTCCGTGCCGGGGCCGGCGTCCTGCACGTGGCCCTGCCAGCGCCGGCGGCGGCTCAGCACGTCGTCGAGCGCGGTGAGGATGCCGGCCGCGCGCCGCGGGCCGACGCCCGAGATCGTTTCGAGCTGGCCGTTGCGGACCGCGCGTTCGAGCTCCTCGAGCGTATCGATGTGCAGCAGGTCGTGAATGCGCAGCGCGAGCGCGTGGCCGATGCCCGGCACCGCTTCGAACGCGGAGGTGCGTTCGGCGTCGCCGCACAGCCGGTCGAGCTGGCGCCAGCGCCCCGTCACCAGCAACTCGGCAATCGCCTGGGCGACGCCCGTGCCGATCTCGGGCAGCGTCCCGAGCGCAGCGACGCCGCCGGACTCGAACAGCGAGCGGATGTCGAGGTCGAGCGCATCGACCGTCTCGGCCGACGCGCGATACGCGGCGACCCGGTACGGATTCGCGCCCTGGTCAGCCAGCCGCTGCGCCGCCTCGCGCAGGCAGGCCGCGATATGCCGGTTTTCCTCGTACGTTTGGCTGGCGCTCGTCTGCATGGCGAGGGACCCGGGGAAGCACAAACGGAATGGACACGGCGAACGATGCGCCGGTCGGCTTTTCATCATTGTCGCGACACGCGATGAAGAAAACTTGACGCACGTCAATGGCAAACGTAGCACAGGTGCGAAGCGCACGGTCGTGCCGGAGCGTGGCACGACCGTGCGTCGCGTGACGCGATCACGCGTCGAGGAACGACTGCGCGTTCTCGGCCTCGGCGGCCGTGCGCAACGCGGCGAGCGCCCGCTTCTCGATCTGCCGCACGCGTTCGCGCGACATGCCCGCGTCCTGCGCGATCGCGTCGTAGGTATCGGGCTCGGTGCCGCCGAGGCCGAATCGCCGGCGCAGCACGTCGGCCTCGGCCGGCGTGACCGACCGGAGCAGCGACCTCACGCACTCGCGCATGCGCGTGTCGGCCAGTTGCTCGAACGGGCTGGCCGACGCCTGGTCCTCGATCAGCTCCACCAGGCCGGTATCGGCATCGGGCAGCGGCGTGTCGAGCGACATCGGCTCGGCGGGCAGCGCGAGCACCGCGCGCAGCTTGACCTCGTCGAGGCCGGTTTCGGCCGCGAGTTCGGCCGGCGTCGCGCGGCGGCCCGTGCGCTGACGAAAGCGCAGCGCATGCCGCTGCACGCGCTGGTACTGGTCGCCGACGTGCACCGGCACGCGGATCGTGCGTGAGCGATCCGCGACCGCGCGTGCGATCGCCTGGCGAATCCACCAGGTCGCATAGGTCGAGAGCTTGAACCCGCGCCGGTATTCGAATTTCTCGATCGCGCGCATCAGGCCGAGGCTGCCGTCCTGCACGAGATCGGGCAGGTCGACGCCGCGGTTCATGTATTTGCGCGCGATCGACAGCACGAGCCGCAGGTTCGCCTCGAGCATCGCGCGCGTGGCATCGCGCACTTTCTGCTGGCCGTCGGTGAGCGCGGCCGCGAGTGCCCGCCGCGCGACCGCGTCGAAGCACGCGGCTTCGCCATCCGCGGTGCCATGAGGCGCAGACGCGAGCGCGCGCACGACGCCGCTCGCGTCGTCGACGGCCGGCGCGACCCATGCGATCGAGCCGAGCAAAGCGGCCAGGCGGTTGCGCGCGTCACGGTATTCGTCCGAACGGACACCATGCGCGTGCAGCGCGTCGCGCAAGGCCGCGACGGCTGCCTGCAGCGCGTCATAGCTGGCCGGCGCGGGCATGTCGCCGGCGTCGTCATCGGACGAACCGGCCGCGCCGGTCGTCGCCGTTGCGCGATGACGCGCAAGCAGTGCGTCGACCGCCGCCGGACAGCCGGCGAGCGCGTGCAGGATCTGGTGGCGGCCCGTCTCGATCTCGCGGGCGAGCACGATCTCGCCTTCGCGCGAAAGCAGCGGCACCGCCTGCATGCGCCGCAGGTAGAGCGCGAGCGGATCGGTTGACGCGCTCGTGCCGCGTGCGAGGTCGCCGAGCATCGCACGGCCTTCGTCGAGCGCATCGCGATCGACGTCGACAGGCGCCGAACCGGCGAACGGCGCAGGCGCGGCCGGCTCGTCGAGCACGGCGATGCCGATGTCGGCGAGCGCGGCGCGCACGACGTCGAGCGCATCGGGGCTGTCGCTTTCGGGCGGCAGCGCGTCGACGAGGTCGGCGTGGGTCAGATAACCCTGTTCACTGGCGAGCGCCAGCAACTGGATGATCGGATCGAGCGGCGTGTCCGCCCGGGGAGTGGGGCGTGGCGTAGTCATGTCGATGGCGGCGTGAGCCGCGTTCCTGTCTGGGCGGGCCGAAGTCCGCCGGTTTCGGGCCGCCGGTTGCTCGCGAACCCCTGTCCGCGCCGGCCAGCCTGACATCGTTCAAGTTGAGGGCATTTGCGCGAACTTCAACGCAAGCGCGGCAGACATGCCAGCACACGGCATGCCCGCGCGCCCGTCCGGTGCAGGAAACAAAAAGTAACCGATCATACGCAGCGGAAATCTGCAGGGGACGTAAGCTAGAGTCAGGCGCGCGCCTGGCGGTGACGCGCGGATTCTGCCGGAGCAAGACATGACCCCGATTCCTGCCGCGAGGTGTGCGGTATTCGCATTGACGACACTGAGCCTCGGCGGCTGCTATTACTCGAGTCCGTATGGTTATGCTCCGTACTACGCGCCGGCGCCGGCCACGCTGACGCAGCGCGAGATACCCGTCACGCCGGCTACACCGGGCCCCGCTGCGCCGGCCACCTCGGCGGCCGTCACGCCGCCTGCGGCCGAACCGGCTCCCGTCTACGTCGCGCCGGCCTATCCGCCGCCGTATCCCTATCCCTATCCATACTATGCCCCCGCGTATTACCCGGGCTGGTACGGCTGGGGGGCGCCGGCGATCTCGGTCGGCTTCTGGGGCGGCTGGGGCGGCGGCTGGCGTGGGCGCGGCGGGTACTGGCATCGTCCGTGGGGCGGCAGCCACTGGGGTGGCGGCTGGGGCGGGCATCGGCATTGACCGGCGCGCGGCGGCACCGCGCGGGAGAGCATCATGAGGAACACGATTGTCCGAAGTCTGTGCGTCGTCCTGTTCGGCCTCGCGGCCGCACCGGGCATCGCACAGGCGCAGAGCACCGGCTACACGAACGCGCCGGCCGAACTGTTCGCCGGGCCGGCGCCGGATTATCCGGTCGTCGCGCAGATTCCGCCGGGCACCGCGCTGGACGTGTTCGGCTGCCTGAGCGACTACACGTGGTGCGACGTCGCGCTGCCGGGCGTGCGCGGCTGGATCGACGCGCAACTGATCGACTATCCGTACCAGGGCGGTTACGCGCCGCTGCTTGAATATGGCGCAATCATCGGCGTGCCGATTACCGGGTTCGCGATCGGCGCGTACTGGGATCGCTATTACCGTCACCGGCCGTGGTTCCATGACCGCGACCGGTGGGAGCACCGCGCGGAACCGCGGCTCGGCCCCGGCGGCATGCCGCCGGGACAGGGACGCCCGCAACCGGGCGGGGCGGTGCAGGTCACACCGGGCGGTCCGCCACCCGTGCATGACACGCGGCCGTCCGCTGCACGCGGTGGCTGGAACGGCGCGATCCGCACGCCACCACCGGCTGCGCCGCCGCCGGCCGTCATGCGTCCGCCACCGGCCGCCGTCATGCGTCCGCCGCCCGCGCCGGGCGGTGAGGGCCGCTCGATGCCGGTACCGATGCATCCGGGCGGTGGGGGCGGTGGTTACGGCGGCGCGCGGCCGCAAGGCGGCGGGAACGGCGGCGGAAGCCACGGTGGTGGTGGCGGTGGCGGCGGAGGAGGCGGCGGCCCGGAAGAATTCCGTCACTGACGATGCCGGCGGTTTCTGCCGAAGCAGGACGAAGAAAAGCCGCTCCGGAGAGCGGCTTCTGGATCGGGCAAGCGGGCAGTCGCACGGCCCGCGGCCCGACCGGCTACGTGTTACAAGCAGCTGATGGTGCTACTGCCCCTGTCAGTCGTCGAGCAGCGACAGGTCGCGCACGGCACCCTTGTCGGCGGACATGACCAGTTTCGCGTAGGCCTTCAGCGCAGCGGACACCTTGCGCGGACGCGGTTGCACCGGCTTCCAGCCCTTCGCGTTCTGCTCTTCGCGGCGGCGCGCCAGTTCCTCGTCCGACACCAGCACGTCGATCGTGCGGTTCGGGATATCGATGCGGATCTTGTCGCCGTCGCGCACGAGGCCGATCGCGCCGCCCGCTGCCGCTTCCGGCGAGCAGTGGCCGATCGACAGACCCGACGTGCCGCCCGAGAAACGGCCGTCCGTCAGCAGCGCGCATGCCTTGCCGAGGCCCTTCGACTTGATGTAGCTGGTCGGGTAGAGCATTTCCTGCATGCCCGGGCCGCCCTTCGGGCCTTCGTAGCGCACGATCACCACGTCGCCGGCCTTGACCTTGTCGTTCAGGATGTTTTCGATTGCCTCATCCTGCGATTCGGTCACGTGCGCCGTGCCTTCGAACACGAGGATGCTTTCGTCGACGCCGGCCGTCTTCACCACGCAGCCGTCGACCGCGATGTTGCCCGTCAGCACGGCGAGCCCGCCTTCCTTCGAGAACGCGTGCTCGTACGAGCGGATGCAGCCTTCGGCGCGATCGAGGTCGAGGCTCGGCCAGCGCGTGTTCTGGCTGAACGCGACCTGCGTCGGGATGCCGGCCGGGCCGGCCTGATAGAACGTGCGGACCGCGTCGTCCTGCGTGCGGACGATATCCCACTGGTCGAGCGCATCCTTCAGCGACGGCGTGTGCACGGTCGGCACGTCGGTGTGCAGCTTGCCGGCGCGGTCGAGCTCGCCGAGGATCGCCATGATGCCGCCTGCGCGGTGCACGTCTTCGATGTGGTACTTGTTCGTGTTGGGCGCGACCTTGCACAGCTGCGGCACGACGCGCGACAGGCGGTCGATGTCCTTCATCGTGAAGTCGATGCCGGCTTCCTGCGCGATCGCCAGCAGGTGCAGGATCGTGTTGGTCGAACCACCCATCGCGATGTCGAGCGTCATTGCGTTCTCGAACGCCTTGAAGCCCACCGAGCGCGGCAGCACGCGTTCGTCGTCCTGCTCGTAGTGCTGGCGGGTGAGTTCGACGATGCGACGGCCGGCGCGCTTGAACAGCTGCTCGCGATCGGCGTGCGTGGCCACTACCGTGCCGTTGCCGGGCAGCGACAGGCCGAGCGCTTCGGTCAGGCAGTTCATCGAGTTCGCGGTGAACATGCCCGAGCACGAACCGCAGGTCGGGCAGGCCGAGCGCTCGACTTCGGCGACTTCGGCGTCGGAATACGACGGGTCGACGGCGATCACCATCGCGTCGACGAGGTCGAGCTTCTTCACTTCGATGGCCTTGGTGACCGGGTTCGCGAGGCGCGTCTTGCCCGCTTCCATCGGGCCGCCCGACACGAAGATCACCGGGATGTTGAGGCGCATCGCGGCCATCAGCATCCCCGGCGTGATCTTGTCGCAGTTCGAGATGCACACCATCGCGTCCGCGCAGTGCGCGTTCACCATGTATTCGACCGAGTCGGCGATGATGTCGCGGCTCGGCAGCGAATACAGCATGCCGTCGTGGCCCATCGCGATGCCGTCGTCGACCGCGATCGTGTTGAATTCCTTCGCGACGCCGCCGGCAGCCTCGATCTCGCGCGCGACGAGCTGGCCGAGATCCTTCAGGTGCACGTGACCCGGCACGAACTGCGTGAACGAGTTGACGACCGCGATGATCGGCTTCGAGAAATCGTCGTCTTTCATGCCGGTGGCGCGCCAGAGCGAGCGCGCACCTGCCATGTTGCGGCCGGCGGTGGAGGTTTTGGAACGGTAAGTGGGCATTGTCGTTGCTGAAGAAATATCGCGGGAAAAGGGTGGAGGCACACGGAATAAAGGCCTCTCTCGCGCCCGTGCGAACAACCTCTTGAGCTGCGCCCTGGGCAAACCGGGCGATTATCCCACAGCCGCCGCGGGCGTGGCGCCCATGGCGCTGGCGACGGGGGCGCATGGCGTGTCCGGCGTGGAAGGCGGGGGCAACGCCGGGTTGCCCGCCGGGCCGGTACGAAAGGGAGCCGCGCCGTTCCGTCGATGACGAATGTGCGCGGCCCACCGGTGCCGGCGTCAGTCGAGCAGCGCCAGGATCTCGTCGTACAGCGGCTTCGGGATCCGTACACCGTTCGCGACGCTGCGCGCGCGGGCGTCGAAGCGCCGTTGCGACGGCAGTCGCGCACCCTGCGCGACGATCGATTCGAACATCCGCTCGCCGCGGGCGAGCCCCGTGTCGAGATCGTCGCCGAGGAACACCTTCGGGTCGAACGCGATCACGAGTTCGCCATGGCACGGCGTCGCGCCGACGCCTTCGTCGAAGTCCATCGACTCGCGGCTTGTCATGTCGCCGATCAGCGCGCCGCCGAGCAGTTCGACCATCGCCGCCAGCGCCGAACCCTTGTGGCCGCCGAACGTGCGCATTGCGCCCTGCAGCGCGGCTTTCGGGTCGGTGGTCGGCCGGCCGTCGGCGTCGATTGCCCATTCCGGCGGGATCGCCTTGCCTTGCTTCGCATGCAGCTCGATGTCGCCGCGCGCGATCGCGCTCGTCGCGAAATCGAACACGAACGGCACGCCGCCCGGGCGCGGCCACGCGAACGCGATCGGGTTCGTGCCGAACACCGGCTCACGGCCGCCTTCCGGCGCGACCCAGCTATGGCTCGGATTCATCGCGATGCCGACCAACCCCTCGGCCGCGATTGCCTCGACCTCGGGCCACAGCGCGGAGAAGTGGTAGCAGTGGTTGATCGTCATCGCGGCGATGCCGTGCTGCTTCGCCATCTCGACGAGCACCGGCAGGCCCGTCTCGAAGCTCAGCAGCGAAAAGCCGCGATGTGCGTCGACCGAGACGATCGACGACGACAGTCGGCGCAGCGTCGGCACGGCTTGCGGATCGACCTTGCCCTTCTTCAGCGAACGCACGCAGACGAGCAGCCGGTACACGCCATGCGAATGGCATTCGTCGCGCTGGCCCTGCGTGATCACGCTGGCGATGGCCCGTGCATGCGCGTCGGACATCCCGTTGTGCGTCAGCACGCGCAGCGCGAGCGCGTGGACTTCATCGAGCGACAGGACGACCTCGACGATGGGCTCAGACATGGTTCGCCTCCCGCGTCGCCGGCACGCCATCGAAGCGTTGCGGCACGTTCAGCGGATTGCCGTTGCGGATCGCTTCCGGCAGCAGCGCATCCGGCAGGTCCTGATACGACACGGGGCGCAGGAAGCGCTCGATCGCGCGCGCACCGACGGACGTCGTGCGCGTGTCGGAGGTGGCCGGGAACGGGCCGCCGTGCACCATCGCATGGCCGACCTCGACACCGGTGCCGAAGCCGTTGACGAGAATGCGGCCGGCCTTGCGCTCGAGCAGCGGGCGCAGCGCGGCGAACAGTGACGCATCGCCGTCGGCGAGGTGCGCGGCGATCGTCAGCTGGCCTTCGAGCGACTTCAGCACGCGATGCAGCGTGTCGGCGTCCGGGCAACGCACGATCAGCGAAGCGGGGCCGAACACTTCGTCGCGCAGCTCGGGATGCGCGATGAAAGCGTCTGCCGAGGTTGCGAACAGCGCTGCGCGGGCCTGCAGGCGATTGCCTTCCGCGCCTTGTGCGAGCAGTTCGACGGCAGCGTGATCGCGCAACGCAGCGACACCTTGTTCGTAGCTGGCGTGGATGTGCGGCGTCAGCATCGTTTGCGCGGGCGCTGCACGTACCGCGGCGGCGGCCGTTTCCTCGAACGCGCGCAGCGCGGGCCCGCCGACCGCGAGCACGAGGCCCGGGTTCGTGCAGAACTGGCCGGCGCCGAGCGTGAGCGACGCGACGAACTGCGGCGCGATCGCATCGTGGCGCGCGTCGAGCGCGGCGGGAAACAGCAGCACGGGATTGATCGAGCTCATTTCCGCATAGACGGGAATCGGCTCGGGGCGCGCGGCCGCGATGTGCATCAGCGCGACGCCGCCGCGGCGCGAGCCGGTGAAGCCGACGGCCTTGATGCGCGGATCGGCGACGAGCGCCTGGCCGATTTCGCGCGACGCGTCGAACAGCAGCGAGAACACGCCGGCCGGCATCCCGCATTCGCGCGCGGCTTGCTGGATTGCGCGGCCGACGAGTTCCGACGTGCCCGGGTGCGCCGAATGCGCCTTGACGATCACCGGGCAGCCGGCCGCGAGCGCCGATGCGGTATCGCCGCCGGCGACCGAGAACGCGAGCGGGAAGTTCGACGCGCCGAACACGGCGACGGGCCCGACCGCGACGTTGCGCAGGCGCAGGTCGACGCGCGGCAGCGGCTTGCGCTCGGGGCGCGCCGGATCGATCCGAGCGTCGAGAAAACCGCCGTCGCGCACGAGCGACGCGAACAGCGCGAGCTGGCCGACCGTGCGGCCGCGCTCGCCTTCGATGCGGGCGCGCGGCAGGCCCGTTTCGATGACGCAGCGCTCGATCAGGTCGTCGCCGAGCGCCATGATGTGGCGGCCGATCGCGTCGAGAAACGCGGCGCGGGCCTCGAGCGACGTTTCGCGATAGGTGTCGAACGCATCGTCGGCGAGCGCGCAGGCTTGCTCCAGGTCGTGCAGGCTCGCGCCGCCGAAGGCGGGTTCGAGCCGTTCGCCGGTGGCGGCGGCGATCGCGTGGAGGGTGCCGTTCTGTCCGGCGACGGCGGACTGGCCGATCAGGAGCTGACCTGTGAGTTGCATGGTTTTCCTCGGAAAAAGCAGGGGCCGGGCGTGGGGCGCCCGGCCGAAGGGATCATGGGAAAGAGCGGGGATGCGTCAGTCCTCGTCGTCGTCGAGTTGCAGCTTGTCGGCGCGCACGCCGGTGTTGGCGCCCCAGTAGTAGATGACGAGCGCGACGGCTGCGACGACGACCGTGTCGTACGGATGCGCAAGCTGGCCCGTGCCGCCGAAGCCGCCGAGATACGACAGCACGATCATCGCGGCATAGAACGCGATCAGCCACGCGGACGAACGCACCTGCTCGGCGAGGCTCAGGTGCGCGGTCGGCACCCAGCGGCGGCACGCGAGATAGATGACGAACATCACGATCTGCAGGCCGAGTAGCCAGGACACGGTGCTCCAGCCCGACCAGTAGACGATCAGCGCGGCGATCACGAACGACGCGGGGCCGGTGATGCCGAACGCGCTTGCGCGGAACGGCCGCGGCAGGTCGGGTGCGGTGCGGCGGAGTGCGGCGACCGATACCGGCGCGACCGCATAGCTCAGCACCAGCGCGGCCGACACGATGTTGATCAGCGCTTCCCACGACGGGAACGGCAGCGTCCAGAAGATCGCGAGGCCGAACGTGAGCCACAGGCCCGCGCGCGGGATGCCCGACGCTTCGTCGACGCGCGTGAACACCTTGAAGAACGTGCCCGTCTTCGCCCAGCCGTAGACCACACGCGGCGTCGCGTTCATGTAGATGTTGCCGCAGCCGCTCGGCGAGATCATCGCGTCGGCGACGACCATCACCGCGAGCCAGCCGACGCCGAGCGCCAGCGCGATGTCGCGGTACGGCAGCGAGAACGCCTTGCTCACGTCATGCCAGCCGGCGGCGAGCATGTCGGTGGGGATGCTGCCGATGAACGCGAGCTGCAGCAGCACGTAGATCAGCGTCGACAGCAGGATCGACAGGATCAGCGCGATCGGAATCGTGCGCTGCGGATTGCGCACTTCGCTCGCGACCGACACGATCGGCGTGAGTCCGAGGTACGCGAAGATGATGCCACCCGCGGACACGGCCATCTCGATGCCCGGCATGCCGAACGGCGCGAAGCCCTGGATCGTCAGGTTCGCGGGCTTGAAGAACGTGAACAGCACCGCGATCACCGCCAGCGGCACGATGAACTTGAAGATGCTGATGATGTTGTTCGCCTTCGCGAACGTCTTCACGCTCGAATAGTTCAGGTAAAAGAAGAAGCACAGCAGCGCGGCCTGCACGAGCCAGCCGAGCGTGGTCGGGTCGCTCGATCCTTCGACGGTCAGGCCCGGAAACCACGCAGCCGCATACTGGCGCGCGGCGACGACTTCGATCGCGATCAGGCTCGAAAAGGCGATCAGCGTGATGAAGCCCATCAGGTAGCCGAGCAGCGGGCCGTGCGAGAACACCGGGTAGCGGACCACGCCGCCCGCGCGCGGCAGCGCGGCGCCGAGTTCGCAGTAGACGATGCCGAGCAGCAGCACCGCGAAGCCGCCGAGCAGCCACGAGAAGATGCCGGCCGGGCCGGCGATCGTCGACACGTGACTCGCGGCGAACAGCCACCCCGAACCGAAAATGGCGCCGAGACCGATGAACGTGAGATCGGTCAGCGACAGCTGTTTCTTGAACTTGCCGTGACCCGCGTCGGGGTGCGCGGAACGGGAAAGCGGGACAGACGGGTGAGCGTTGCCTTGGCCTGGCATGGGCTTGTCTCCTGAGGGAATATCGGCACCGGCTTGAGGTGCGCCGCGCTCCGACGGAGCAGCGGCGCTTGCCTGCCGGCCGGCATCGCCCGGTTCGAACGACCGGGGCGGGCTGCGGGGCGTTCACGCGCGGCGCGGGCTGGCGCCGGTGCGAACGGACCCTCAGGCCATGCCGGACCGGAGACGGCGGCGTGCAGGCGAAAAGCCCGCGCACCGCCGCGGGGGGAGTCGATCAGAGACCGACGTCGGGCAGTGCCGGGCGCGTTTCGAGCGCCTTCGCGACGATGGCCTTCACTTCCGCGAGCGTGTCGCCCTGCAGCGCGAGGCGCGGCGGACGCGTGATCGCGCTGCCGCGGCCGACCAGCTCTTCGCACAGCTTGATGCACTGCACGAGATCGGGGCGTGCATCGAGGTGCAGCAGCGGCATGAACCAGCGATACAGCGCGAGCGCTTCGTCGAAGCGCTTCTGCTTCGCGAGGCGGAACAGCGTCTCGCCTTCCTTCGGGAACGCGTTCGACATGCCCGACACCCAGCCTTCGGCACCGACCGCGATGCTCTCGACCACGACGTCGTCGAGGCCCGCGAACAGCACGAAACGATCGCCGACCGCATTGCGCAGGTCGATGAAGCGGCGCGTATCGCCCGACGAATCCTTGAAGCAGACGATGTTCTCGCAATCCTGCAGCGCGATCAGCACGTCGGGCGTCACGTCGTTCTTGTAGATCGGCGGGTTGTTGTAGACCATCACCGGCAGGTCGGTACTGGTTGCGACCGCGCGGAAGTGCGCGGCGGTTTCGTGCGGCTTCGCCGAGTAGACCAGCGCGGGCATCACCATCACGCCGTCGACGCCGACGCGCTGTGCTTCACGCACCGTGTTGCGCGCGAATTCGGTCGTGAACTCGGCGATGCCGGCGATCACCGGAATCTTGCCGCCGGCCGCGTCGCGTGCGGCCTCGATCACCTGGAGCTTCTCGCTCGTCGACAGCGACGTGTTTTCGCCGACCGTGCCGCAGACCACGAGGCCCGACACGCCGTCGTTCACCAGGTTCTTCACCACGCGGTGCGTGGCATCGATGTCGAGGGAAAAGTCCGGCTTGAACTGGGTGCTGACGGCCGGGAAAACCCCGGTCCACTGAATGGCGTTTCGGCTCACTTCAATCTCCTACGTGTTTGTATCGGTCGGCCGACAGGTGTCGGTGTGGCAACCAGTATCGCCGCGCAAATGCCCATCACGCTTGAGTCGTATCGCGGAGCAAAATGACGAAATCGGCACAGCGGCCGGACGGCGCGGGAAGGACGCTCCGCACTATGCCGATTTCGTCGTCGTCCTCATCGAAAAGCCACAAGCGGGCGGACGCGCGACGGAGGAAGCTGTGCTCCTTTCCCCACTTCGGACGGCTCATGATGAAGCGCATCCAGATCATCGATTCGCACACGGGCGGCGAACCCACTCGGCTCGTCGTGTCCGGCTTCCCCGCGCTCGGCAGCGGCACGATGGCCGAGCGCCGCGACGTGCTCGCGCGCGAGCACGACCGTTACCGCACCGCCTGCATTCTCGAGCCGCGCGGCAGCGACGTGCTGGTCGGCGCGCTGCTGTGCGAGCCCGTGTCGCCCGATGCGGCGGCCGGCGTGATCTTCTTCAACAATAGCGGCTATCTCGGGATGTGCGGGCACGGCACGATCGGCGTCGTACGCACGCTGCACCATATGGGACGCATCGCGCCCGGCGTGCACCGGATCGAAACGCCGGTCGGCACCGTCGAGGCAACGCTGCACGACGACCTGTCGGTCAGCGTGCGCAACGTACTCGCGTATCGCCATGCGAAGGGCGTCGAGCTCGACGTGCCGGGTTACGGCCCCGTAAAGGGCGACATCGCGTGGGGCGGCAACTGGTTCTTCCTGATCAGCGACCACGGGCAGCGCGTCGCCGGCGACAACGTCGCGGCGCTCACCGCGTATGCGTCGGCCGTGCGCGAAGGGCTCGAACGCGCGGGCATCACCGGCGCGAACGGCGGCGAGATCGACCATATCGAGCTGTTCGCCGACGATCCCGAACACGACAGCCGCAGCTTCGTGCTGTGTCCGGGCCTCGCATATGACCGTTCGCCGTGCGGCACCGGCACGAGCGCGAAGCTCGCGTGCCTCGCGGCCGACGGCAAGCTCGCGCCGGGCGCGGTGTGGCGGCAGGCGAGCGTGATCGGCAGCGTGTTCCAGGCGAGCTACGAAGCGGCCGACGGCGGCATCGTGCCGACGATTCGCGGCAGCGCGCACCTGAGCGCGGAAGCGACGCTGCTGATCGAGGAAGACGATCCGTTCGGCTGGGGCATTGCGCCGTGAGCGAAACGAAGACCGACGTCGTCGTGATCGGCGCCGGCATCGTCGGCGCCGCGTGCGCGCACGAACTCGCGCAGCGCGGGCTGCGCGTGCTCGTCGTCGACGACGCGAGCGGCGGGGCAACCGGCGCGGGCATGGGGCACCTCGTCGCGATGGACGACAACGCGGCCGAACTCGCGCTCAGCCATTACTCGATCGAACTGTGGCGCGCGCTGAGCGGCGAGATGCCCGAAGGGTGCGCGTACCGCAACTGCGGCACGCTGTGGCTCGCCGCCGATGCGCACGAAATGGATCTGGCGCGCGCGAAGCAGGCGACGCTGGCCGCGCACGGCGTGGCGGGCGAGCTGATCGACGCGGCGACGCTCGCGCAACTGGAGCCGATGCTGCGCACGGGCCTGGGCGGCGCGCTGAAGATTCCCGGCGATGCGATCCTCTATGCGCCCGTTACCGCGAACTGGCTGCTGCAGCGCGCGCCGCGCATCACGTTGCGGCGCGACCGGGCCGTCGCGGTTGATGGCCCGAGCGTGACGCTCGCGAGCGGCGACACGCTGCGCGCGGAGCGGGTGGTCGTTGCGAACGGCGTTGCCGCGCGCACGCTGCTGCCCGAGCTGCCGCTGCGCCCGAAAAAGGGCCATCTGCTGATTACCGACCGCTATCCGGGCCAGGTGTCGCACCAGCTCGTCGAGCTGGGCTATGCGGCGAGCGCACATGCGAGCGACGGCACGTCGGTCGCGTTCAACGTGCAGCCGCGGCCGACCGGCCAGTTGCTGATCGGCTCGTCGCGCCAGTTCGACACCGAGGACGCGCAAGTCGAGCCGCCCGTGCTGGCGCGCATGCTGCGCCGCGCAGTCGGCTATCTGCCCGACCTGGCCGACCTGAACGGCATCCGCGCATGGACGGGTTTTCGTTCCGCGAGCCCCGACGGGCTGCCGCTGCTCGGCGAGCATCCGGCGCGGCCGGGCGTGTGGCTCGCGGTCGGGCACGAAGGGCTCGGCGTGACGACCGCACCCGGCAGCGCGCGGCTCGTCGCTGCGCTGATGGCTGGCGAGCGGCCGTCCATCGATATCGAACCGTATTTGCCGGGACGCTTCCTGAGCGCGTCCCTTGTAGCCGGAGCGCTGACATGAAACGCCCCCCACGCTCACTTCGTTCGCTGTCGACCGGAGTTGGCGCTTCAGCGCTTACGCCGGTCCCATGCACGGCACCCCCCGCGGGGGCGGTCAGCCCCGTTGGGGCGGCTCGGCGGAGACTGACATGATCATTCATCTGGACGGCCGCGCGCTGACGGTGGCAGACGGCGCGACCGTCGCGGCCGCCGTCGCGACGAGCGGCGACGACACGACGCGGGTGTCGTGCACGGGCGCGGCGCGTGCGCCGTTTTGCGGGATGGGCATCTGCCAGGAGTGCAGGATGACGATCGACGGCCGCCGCCGGCTGGCTTGCCAGACGCTGTGCCGCGACGGGATGCAGGTGGAGCGCACGCGATGAAACAGGAACGACTGAGCGTGGACGTCGCGATCGTCGGCGCGGGCCCGGCCGGCCTGTCGGCCGCGCGGGCTGCCGTGCGAAGCGGTGCAACGGTGGCGATCGTCGACGACAACCCGCGCGCGGGCGGGCAGATCTGGCGACAGGGCGCAGCGGCCACACCGGTGCCGGCCGCCGCCGAGCGGCTCGCCGTGTTGCGGCAGCCGAACGTCACGCATCTCGCGGCGACGCGCATCGTCGCCGAAACGCAGCCGGGCACGCTGCTGCTCGAAGACGACGAACGCGGGTTGCTGCTCGACTACCGCACGCTGATTCTTTGCTGCGGCGCACGTGAGCTGCTGCTGCCGTTTCCGGGCTGGACGCTGCCGGGCGTCACCGGCGCGGGCGGTTTGCAGGCACTGATCAAGTACGGCCTCGACGTACACGGGCAGCGCACGGTGATCGCGGGCAGCGGGCCGCTGCTGCTGGCGAGCGCGGCGACGGCCCGCCAGGCCGGCGCGCGCGTGTCGCACGTGCTCGAACAGGCCGCATGGGGCGACGTGGCCGGTTTCGGTGCGGGGCTGTGGCGCTGGCCGTCGAAGCTCGCACAGGCCGCAAAGCTCGTCACGGCCGTTTATCGGCCCGATGCGCATGTCGTCGAAGCGTTCGGCGACAAGCGGCTCGAACGCGTGCGGATTCGTCAGGGCGATCGCGAATTCGACGTCGATTGCGACCGGCTCGCGTGCGGTTTCGGCCTCGTGCCGAATACGGTGCTGCCGAGCCATCTCGGCTGCCGGATCGACAACGGCGCGGTGGCGGTCGACGCACACCAGCGCACGAGCCGCGACGGCGTTTTCGCGGCTGGCGAGTGTACGGGTGTCGGCGGCAGCGAGCTGGCGATGGTCGAAGGCGAAATCGCCGGTTTGGCGGCGACCGGGCAGACGGCGCCGTTGGCTGCGCTGGTTACGCAGCGTGCGCACTGGCAGGCGTTTGCCGATGCCGTACGCGAGCGCTTCGCGATCCGCGAACCGATCCGCCGGCTTGCGCGGCCCGATACGCTGCTGTGTCGCTGCGAAGATGTGCGTTTCGATGCAGTCGAGCAAGCGCCGGGCTGGACGGCCGCGAAACTGCAGTCACGCTGCGGGATGGGTGCATGCCAGGGCCGCGTGTGTGGCGCGGCCGCGCAGGCACTGTTCGGCTGGACGCCGCCGGCGCCGCGTACGCCGCTCGTGCCCGCGCGGGTCGGCACATTGATGCTGGACGGCACGGCATCCTGCGACGGCGCGTGATGTGATGCATCGCGGCGTCGTGGTGGCTCGGCCCGGTTGACGCCGGGCCGAGCCACATTCAATCCGCCTTCACTTTCTCCCATCCGCCGACCTGCGGCGCCGCACAGGCACGCAGGCATTCGATCGTCGCGGCCACGGCCGCGCGATTTGCGCTGTCGGGGTGCCAGTACATCGACACCGCGCCCTGGCCTTCGAGCTGCATCGGCAGGATCCGGATCGCGTTCAATT
Source organism: Burkholderia lata (assembly GCF_902499025.1). Classification (GTDB taxonomy): domain Bacteria; phylum Pseudomonadota; class Gammaproteobacteria; order Burkholderiales; family Burkholderiaceae; genus Burkholderia; species Burkholderia lata_C. The sequence goes on from NZ_CABVPW010000033.1 coordinate 39,120, forward strand.
GCGCGAAGCGCTGCGCGGCACGATGCGACGCGACGCCGAGCAGGTCGGTGTTGTTCAGCAGCGTGAGGTTGAGGATCGACGAATTCGATTCGACGCAGTGCGGCGGCCGCACGCGGCCGGCGGCCGTCAGCGCGGTCTCCAGTGCGTTGTGCACGGGCGTGCCCGCCGGCCATACGATCCACGAATAGGCGAGCACGTCGTCCCAGCCGACCGACGCCGCGCCGGCGAGCGCATGGCCGGGCCGCGCGACGAACACGACCGGATCGACATACAGCGCTTCGGCGTGGAGCAGCGGATCGACGGATGTCGATCCCGAGCGGCCCACGACGATATCCAGTTCGCTGCGCGCGAGCTGCGGCATCAACTGGTTCATCGTGCTCTCGGTCATCCGAACCTGTGCGCGCGGCATCCGTTTCAGCAACTGCGACACCGCGAGCGGCACCGTGTCGGCCGCCGCCACGCCCGACGTGCCGATCGTCACGAGGCCGCTGCCGCCTTCCCGCAATGCGGCCATGTCGTCGCGCGCGACGTCGAGCTGCGCTTCGACGCGGCGCGCATGCTCGATCAGCGCTTCGCCGTAGGGTGTCGGCCGCAGGCCGCGCGCATGCCGCTCGAATAGCGGCAGCCCGACATCCTCCTCCAGTTCCTTCAGCCATTTCGACAGCGCGGGCTGCGTAGTCGCGAGCGCGACCGCCGACTGGCTCAGATTGCCGGTGCCGGCAAGGCTCAACAGTACCTGCAGATGCCGCAATCGCAGCCGGTGGGTCCAGTCCATCACATGCCTCGTCGCGAGAAGGTATATCCAGAATCATATGGATTAGATGATTTCGCCATTTTACCGGGTATGTCTGGGTCGAATATAAATCACCTGACGGACTGCAGCACGGTCCCCGCCCCGACATAGCGCCGACGCCGATCGGCCGACTCCAAGGAGACATCATGACGACCCAGCCGGACGCGTCGCGCGCCGCCTACTACGCCCGGATCGCCGAGCAACGCCTGGCGCCGCTGTGGGAATCGCTGCACAACCTCGTGCCGAAAACCCCGCAGCCGGCCGCGCAGGCCGCGATCTGGAAGTACGCACAGGTGCGCGACCTCGTGATGCAGGCCGGCAGCGTGATCAGCGCGGAAGAAGCCGTGCGTCGCGTGCTGGTGCTGGAGAACCCGGGGCTGCCCGGCAAGTCGAGCATGACGCCGACCCTGTACGCGGGCCTGCAACTGATCCTGCCGGGCGAGATCGCGCCGAGCCACCGGCATACGCAGTCGGCGCTGCGCTTCATCGTCGAAGGGTGCGGCGCGTGGACGGCCGTGAACGGCGAGCGCACGACGATGCATCCGGGCGATTTCATCATCACGCCGTCGTGGGCATGGCATGACCACGGCAACCCGTCGGAGGAAGAGGGCGGCGAGCCGGTCGTGTGGCTCGACGGGCTCGACATCCCGCTGCTCGCGAACCTCGACGCGGGTTTCGCGGAGAACTACCCGGAAGCCGTGCAGCCCGTGAATCGCCCGGAAGGCGACAGCTTCGCGCGCTTCGGTCACAACATGGTGCCGGTGCGGCACCGCGCGAGCGATCCGTCGTCGCCGGTGTTCAGCTACCCGTATGCACGCACCCGCGAGGCGCTCGACGCGCTGTACCGGAACGGCGAGCTCGATGCGTGGGACGGCGTGAAGCTGCGCTACGTGAACCCCGCGACGGGCGGCTGGCCGATGCCGACGATCGCCACCTTCATGCAGTTCCTGCCCGCCGGTTTCGACGGCCGCACGTATCGCAGCACCGACGCGACGATCTACTGCGTCGTCGAAGGCAGCGGCACCGCGCACATCGGCGGTAACGCCTTCGAATTCGAGCCGCACGACATTTTCGTCGCGCCGTCGTGGGCGCCCGTGCGGCTGTCCGCGTCGTCCGACAGCGTGCTGTTCAGCTATTCCGACCGGCCCGTGCTGTCCGCGCTGAACCTGCTGCGTGAAGCGCGCGACTGACGCCGGCTGCTTTCAACGATTCGTTTCCCGATTCCCGTTTTCCGTGCGCCGTCACCGCGCGCGCCCCTTCATTCGTATTTCCGCTGGAGCCATTCATGACTTTCGTTTTCCCGCCCGAAGCGCCCGTGGCGCTTCCCGTCGTCGGCAGCGACGCGCAGTTCGCGGTACGCCGCGTCTATTGCGTCGGCCGCAACTACGCAGCCCACGCACGCGAAATGGGCTTCGATCCCGATCGCGAGCCGCCGTTCTTCTTCTGCAAGCCGGCCGATTCGATCGTGCCGGTCGCATACGGCGAAACGCTCGATCTCGCGTATCCGTCGCAGACGCAGAACTATCACTACGAAGCCGAACTCGTCGCGGTGATCGGCAAGGGCGGGTCGGACATTCCGCTCGAGCGTGCGCTCGAACACGTGTGGGGCTATGCGGTCGGCCTCGACATGACGCGCCGCGACCTGCAGATGAAGATGCGCGAAATGGGCCGGCCGTGGGAGATCGGCAAGGCGTTCGACCGCTCCGCGCCGATCGGGCCCGTGCATCCGGCGAGTGACGTCGGTCATTTCGAGCAGGGCGGCTTGTGGCTGACCGTCAACGATGCGACGAAGCAGAAGAGCGACGTGTCGCACCTGATCTGGTCGGTCGCGGAAACGGTGGCCGACCTGTCGAAGTTCTTCCGCCTCGAACCGGGCGACGTGATCTTCACGGGTACGCCCGAAGGCGTCGGCGCGGTGGTCGCGGGCGACGTGATGAAGGTCGGCGTCGAACGGCTCGGCGAACTGACCGTGCGCGTGGTCTGACGCATCTTCCTCGAAAGGCGACATCGTGCAACTGCATAGCTTCTTCAACAGTTCGACGTCCTACCGGGTGCGCATCGCGCTCGCGCTGAAAGGGCTGCCGTACGACACGCTGCCGGTGAACATCCGCACCGGCGAGCATCGCGACGCGGCCTACGTCGCGAACGTGAACCCGTCGGCCGCGGTGCCGGCGCTGGTCGACGGCGATTTCCGTCTCGGCCAGTCGCTCGCGATCCTCGATTACCTCGACCAGATCCATCCGGAACCGCGGCTGATCCCGCAGGAGCCGCATCGCCGGGCACGCGTGCTGGAACTGGCCACGCTGATCGCATGCGACATCCATCCCGTCAACAACCTGCGCGTGCTGCGCTATCTCGACGCCGAGTTGAAGGTCACGCCGCAGCAGAAGACCGCGTGGTACCGGCACTGGATCGCGGAAGGGATGGCGGGCGTCGAGCGGCTGCTCGCGCGCGCGGACGAGGGCCCGTGGTGTTTCGGCGATACGCCGACGCTCGCCGACGTATGCCTCGTGCCACAGGTCGCGAATGCGTTGCGGATGGATTGCGACCTGAGCGCCTATCCGCGCAGCCTCGCGATCTATGAACACGCGCGGAACGAGCCGGCGTTCGAGGCCGCGCAACCGCAGCGGCAACCGGATTACGTCGCGTAACACGAAGCAGGAGACATACATGGGCGAGACAAAACACAACGGCCGGCGCGTGCTGGTGATCGGCGGCGGCATCGGCGGGCTCGCGGCGGCGCTCGCGCTTGCGCGCCAGGGCATTCGCGTGAAGCTGCTGGAACAGGCCGATCGGATCGGCGAAATCGGCGCCGGGATCCAGCTCGCGGCGAACGCGTTCAACGCGCTCGACGCGCTGGGTGTCGGCGAGGCCGCGCGCAGCCGGGCCGTGTTCACCGACTGGCTGCAACTGATGGACGCGATCGATGCACGCGAGGTTGCGCGCATCGATACGGGCGCCGCGTACCGCGAGCGCTTCGGCAATCCGTATGCGGTGATTCATCGCGCGGACATTCACCTGTCGATCTATGAGGCGGTCAAGGATCATCCGCTGATCGAATTCCGGACGAGCACGCAGGTGTGCGGCTTCGAGCAGGACGGCAACGGCGTGACCGTGACCGACCAGCACGGCGAACGGTATCGCGCCGATGCGGTGATCGGCTGCGACGGCGTGAAATCCGCGATCCGTCATGCGCTGATCGGCGACGCGCATCGCGTGACGGGCCACGTCGTGTATCGCGCGGTGGTCGACGTCGAGAACATGCCGCAGGACCTGCAGATCAATGCGCCGGTCGTGTGGGCCGGCCCGCATTGCCATCTCGTCCACTATCCGCTGCGCGGCGGGCGGCAGTACAACCTCGTCGTCACGTTCCACAGCCGCGAGCAGGAAACCTGGGGCGTGCGCGAGGGGAGCAAGGAGGAAGTGCTGTCGTACTTCGACGGCATCCATTCGCTGCCGAAGCAGATGCTCGACCGGCCGACGTCGTGGAAGCGTTGGGCGACCGCCGATCGCGATCCGGTCGAACGCTGGAGCGCGGGCCGCGCGACGGTGCTCGGCGACGCCGCGCATCCGATGACGCAATACATCGCGCAGGGCGCGTGCCAGGCGCTCGAGGACGCCGTGACGCTCGGTGCGGCCGTTGCCCGGACCGACGGGGATTTCGAAGCCGCGTTCGCACTGTACGAGCGTGTGCGGATTCCGCGCACCGCGCGCGTGCTGTATTCGGCACGCGAGATGGGGCGGATCTATCACGCGAAGGGCGTCGAGCGGCAGGTGCGCAACGGGCTCTGGGTCGGCCGCACGCAGGCGCAGTTCTACGACGCGCTCGACTGGCTGCACGGCTGGCGCGCGGAGGATTGCCTGAAGTCCGTCGCGTAACGCGGCACGGTCAGCCCGATTCCGGCGGCGCGCATTCGACGACACGACGCGCGACCGCCTTCCTGGAGGAGACACCATCATGACCGATACGCTGTCCATCGACGTCAGCGAATGGATCGACCGGCATCGCGTTGCGCCGTTTCAGGCCGCGATCGTCGTCCTGTGCTTTCTGATCGTCGCGATCGACGGTTTCGATACCGCATCGATCGGTTTCATCGCCCCCGTCATCCGCGCGGAATGGGGGCTGTCGCCCGCGCAGCTCGCGCCGGTGTTCGGCGCGGGGCTCGCCGGGCTGATGGCCGGCGCGCTCGTGTTCGGGCCGTTCGGTGACCGGTTCGGCCGCAAGCGGCTGCTGCTCGCGTGCGTGGCGTGCTTCGGCATCGCGAGCGCCGCGTCGGCGAGTGCAGGCGGCCTAAACGAGCTGATCGTGTGGCGCTTCGTGACCGGGCTCGGGCTTGGCGGCGCGATGCCCAATGCGATCACGCTGACGTCCGAGTACTGCCCGGCACGCCGTCGCTCGCTGCTGGTGACGACGATGTTCTGCGGCTTCACGATCGGCTCCGCGCTCGGCGGGCTCGCGGCCGCGTCTCTGATCGAGCACCACGGCTGGCGCTCGGTGCTCGTCGTCGGCGGCGCCGCACCGTTGCTGCTGCTGCCGGTGCTTGCGTGGCGGCTGCCGGAATCGGTGCGCTATCTCGTCAACACAGGCGCGGCGCACGAACGGATCGCGGCGATGCTCGGTCGTATCGCACCGGATCCGCATCTTGCAAATGCGGCGTTCATCGCGCCCGCCGGCAAGCCGGCCGGATCGCCGCTCGGCCGCCTGTTCGGCGCCGACCTGCTGCGCGGCACGCTGCTGCTGTGGCTCACGTTCTTCATGAGCCTGCTCGTGATCTACCTGCTGTCGAGCTGGCTGCCGACGCTGCTGCGCACGACCGGCGCGACGCTGCAGACGGCCGCGCGCGTGACCGCGATGTTCCAGATCGGCGGCACGCTCGGCGCGATCGTCCTCGGCGGGCTGATGGATCGCTTCGACCCGCATCGCGTGCTGGCCTGCAGCTATACGGCGGCCGGCGTATTCGTCGCCGCGATCGACATGTTTGCCGCGTCGCCGTGGGGCGCTGCGCTCGCCGTGTTCGCGGCCGGCTTCTGCGTGTCGGGCTCGCAGGTTGGCGCGAATGCGCTGTCGGCCGCGTTCTATCCGACCGAGTGCCGCACCACCGGCGTGAGCTGGGCGAACGGGATTGGTCGCGGCGGCTCGGTCGTCGGATCGATGGCGGGCGGCGCGATGCTGGCGATGGGCGTGCCGTTGTCGACTGCGTTTGCTGTCGTCGCGGCGCCGTGCGTGATCGCGGGGATTGCGGTGCTGGCGCTCGGTGCGGTGCGTGCCGATGCGGCGCGCATGCCTGCCGCGAAGGCGATGGCGGGCGAGCAGGCCTGAACAAAGGACGCGACGCAAGGCCGCCTGCCTCTGTCGGCAAGCGGCTGGGAGCAACATTATATAAATTAATATAATATTGATGCTTTAATTGTCTCCCTGCGCCGATGAACGACGATCTTTCCGCCGGGTTGCCGGAATCCGCCCAGATGCGCGCGGCCGCCGAATCGGCCTGCGCGCTGCTCAAGGTGCTGTCGAATCCCGACCGGCTGCTGCTGCTCTGCGAACTGTCCCAGGGCGAGCGCTGCGTCAGCGATCTCGAGACAGCGCTGGATATCCGCCAGCCGACGCTGTCGCAGCAGCTCGGCGTGTTGCGGGACAACGCGCTGGTTCGCACGCGCCGGGACGGCAAGAACATCCACTATTCGCTCGACAGCCCGGCCGCGATCGCGGTGATGGGCGTGCTGTACGAGCAGTTCTGCGGCCCGGCCGCGAAGGGGCGGCGCGATGCAGCTTGATGCGCTTCATTTCACGCCGTGGCTGTCGCTGGCCGGTGGCGTGCTGATCGGGCTCGCGGCCGCGTGGCTCGTTGCATTCAACGGCCGGATTGCCGGCATCAGCGGCATCGTTGGCGGTCTGCTCACGGCGCGCGCCGGCGAGCGCAACTGGCGCGCCGCGTTCGTCGCCGGGCTGATCGCCGCGCCGCTCGTGATGTACGTCGCCGGGAACAGCCTGACGCCGCAGGTCGACGCAGGCTGGGTCGAACTGGTGGCGGCCGGGCTGCTGGTCGGCGTCGGCACGCGGTACGCGGGCGGCTGCACGAGCGGCCACGGCGTGTGCGGGATGTCGCGCGGTGCGCTGCGTTCGGTGGTCGCGACGGTGGTCTTCATGGTCGCAGGCTTCGTGACCGTCTTCGTGCGACGGCACGTGCTGGGAGGCTGACATGCAGGCAGGATTCGCGTTTCTGGCGGGGCTGCTGTTCGGCGTCGGCCTCATCGTGTCGGGCATGGCCAATCCGCAGAAGGTGCTCGGCTTTCTCGACCTGGCGGGCCGTTGGGATCCGTCGCTCGCGTTCGTGATGGCCGGCGCGACGGGCGTGGCCGTGTTCGCGTTCACATGGGCGAAGCGCCGGACGCGGTCGTGGCTCGGCTTGCCGATGCAATTGCCGGCTGGGCGGGCGATCACCGTTCGGCTGGTTGCCGGAAGTGCCGTGTTCGGCATCGGCTGGGGGATCGCCGGGTTCTGCCCGGGGCCCGCGATCGTGTCGCTCGGCTTCGGATCGGCGAAGGGGATCGTGTTCGTCGTCGCGATGCTGGCCGGGATGGCGGTGTTCGAGTGGATCGAGCGTCGCAGGAGCGTGCGGTGATGTCGTGAGCGCTACGTGCGAGGGAGGCTGCGGCGGTTGATTGGGTGGAGGTCGGTCGATCCGCACGAGTACGGTCGAACCGGATCGCGCCCGATCTCCGCCAGATGATGCGGTGGCAGCCTGACCATTCTTCGTGACGCGGCAAGTCCCGATTTCAGGAATGCTCGCGCACACGATGGCCGCCGCGCATCCTCTCGGATAGCCAGCGCAGGGCTGCACGCCATCCCGCGAGCACGCCGGGCTGCCCGTCCGGTTCCACGACCGCCGTGCTGACCGCGCCCGTGCCGCCGGCCGACAGTGCGACGTGGCCAGCCGTCTCGAGCGTCAGGCATTCACCTTCGTCGAGCAAGCGGCGAATGTGCTGCGGCGCGTCGGGCAGCCAGTCGAGCCCGCCGTGGCGCAGCGTGACCGCCAGCGCGCCGTCCAGCACGATCACCTGGCTGCCCTTGTCGAACCACGCAAAGTGGCTTTGCCCGGCGTCGAGCCGGATGTGATGCGTCTGCATGGCGATTCCCTTTCCCGGTTGCACGGCCTCGCGAAGGCGAGGCGACAGCGTGCAATCAGGTTAGGGAAACGGGCACCGGCACGACAGATTCAGGGGCCGGGAATCTGTTGCGGTGCAGACGCCGATTTTGCGTCGCTGTATCGGTGGGTTTCCCCGGAATCTGTATCTGGCGTGCGCTTGGCCGCGCGGGCACGATCGGCTGCATGACGCCTTTCACCGATTCATCCCGCCCACCCTTGCCGATGGACGGCGAGCCGCTTTACGAACGGCTCGCAGAGCATTACCGCCGCATCATCGCGGCCGGTACGCTGTCGCCCGGCGACCGGATGCCGTCGGTGCGCGCGTTCATGGCACAGCACGGCGTGAGCCTGTCGACCGCGATCCAGGCGTTCCGTCGGCTCGAGGATACCGGCTGGTGCGACGCGAAGCCGCGCTCCGGCTACTTCGTGCGGCGCCGCGCGTCGGCCGCACTCGAAACGCTGCCGGAAAGCGACGGGCCGCCGCTGAGCGTCGAGCCGCCGTTCGCGGGCCTGCACGAACGCGTGTCGCGCGTGATCGACCGCGCGAACGCGGCACCCGATGCGCTGAATCTCGGCGGCGCGTCCGCGCTGGCCACGCTGTATCCGGCCGAGCGCCTGCAGGCGCTCGCGATCCGGCTGTTGCGGCGCAAGCCCACGTTGCTGACCGATGCGGGGCCCGTTGGCGGTTCGCCCGAGTTCCGGCAGACGATGGCCAAACGCGCACTGTCATACGGCGTGACGGTGACGCCGGACGACGTGCTGTCGACGAGCGGCGGCGTCGATGCCGTGAATCTCGCATTGCGCGCGGTGGCGCGCCCCGGCGACACGATCGCGATTGAATCGCCGGCCTTCTTCGGCTTGATCCAGTTGCTGGAAAGCCTCGGCCTGCGCGCGCTGGAAATCCCGGCCAGCCCGACGACCGGTCTGTCGATCGAGGCGCTCGAAGTGGCGCTGAACGCGTATCCGGAGATCCGGGCGGTGGTGGTCGTGCCGAACCTGCAGAACCCGCTCGGCTGCGTGATGCCCGACGAGCGCAAGGCCGCGCTCGTGTCGCTCTGTTCGCGCCATGGCGTGGCCGTGATCGAGGACGAGCCTTATCGCGAGCTCGTCGAGGCGCCGCAGGCGGTCAAGCCGGTGAAGGCATGGGATCGCGACGGCACGGTGATCTACTGCCCGTCGTTCAACAAGGTGCTGGCCCCCGGAATGCGGCTTGGCTGGATAAGCGCGGGACGCTGGCACGCCCGCGTGAAGATGCTGAAGTTCGCGCACAGTCGGCACAATGCCGCGTTGCTGCAGGCTGTTGCCGCCGAATTCGTCGGCTCGGGCGCGTTCGATCGCCATCTGCACCGGTTTCGCGAACAGCTGCGCGTGCAGCGCGACGCGACGATCGATGCGATTGCACGGCATTTCCCGGCCGGAACCCGGATGAACCAGCCGCCGGGCGGGATGCTGCTGTGGATCGCATTGCCGGACGGAGTGCGCTCTGAGCCGCTGTTCGACGCCGCGCTCGCGCACGGAGTCAGGATCGCGCCCGGTTCGATCTTCTCGAATTCCGACCGCTTCGACGGCTATATCCGGCTTGCTTGCACGCGCGTGTTCGATGCGGCGCACGAAGCGGCATTCGAAACGCTCGGCCGCCTCGTAAGGGAAGCCATGGCAGCCACGTAAGCGTGGTGGCGACCGGCCGGGCTTGCGAATTCGCAAGCCCGCCGGCTTTCCGTGCCACCGACGCGGCAAGCCGCCGCCATTTCATCGGCTGGCCGGATGGGTAGCGAGGTGCTGGCGGATCAGCGACAGGTAACGATCGCCGACCGAGAAATCACGCGCGGCGCGGGGCCGTTCGGCCTGGCGCAGCGTGGCCGGTGCGCTCATGCCCAGATACCGGCAGACGGCGGACGGGAAGGGCTTGCGCGTATGCCCGAGCTGGCGAGCCGCGCGCTCGACGCGGGCGTCGCCGACCTGGGCGCGGAGCCACGCCAGCACTTGGCGATCGGCTTCGTTGACGATACGGACCAGATGTTCCATCACGCACCTCACTGTTCATAAATACAGTACTGTAAATATAACCAGTGTTTGCGAAGGCCGCAAGCGGGTGCGCGTGGGGCTGGCCGTTCGGCCAGGGTCAGCGAGCCGGTACGGCGGTTCGCGTGATCCGGCCGGCAGGGGCGGCAGGTGCCACGGGGGCAGCACCCCCCGTATAGCGCGCGTCGGTCAACGTGCCGAGGAACGCGACGATGTCGTCGATTTCCGCATCGGTCAGCGCGGGCAGCGTGCCGGGCCGGCGGTTCATCGGCGTCGAGTTGACGTTGATGTTGCCGCGATAGGCAGCAGGCACGTCGTCGAACGTTCTGGCCCCGTGATACCAGAAGCCCGGGTCGGTCGAGCGCGTGTTGTAGAACGCGACCGCGTCGCGCAGCGTCGTGAACACGCCGTTATGCATGAACGTCTGCTTGACCGCGACGTTGCGCAGCCCCGGCGTGCGCAGGTAGCCGCACCATTGCGTCGGCTCGGGCCAGCGCAGCCGCCGTGCGGTGTCGCACAGCCCGTTGTCGAAATGGCGCGGATCGCGGTTTGCCGGCAGCGCGCGGTTGCGCGGCACCGCGATCGCGTCGTAGCCGAAATCGGTGAAGAGTGAGCGCTCAGGGCGGCTCGACGTCTCCGACAGCGTATGGCAGCTCATGCAGTTGCCCTTGTCCGGATTGCGGAACAGCGCGAGGCCGCGCATCTCGGCCGGCGCGAGCGGCTTGCGCGTGCGCAGGAAGACATCGAAACGCGACGTGAACGGCGCCATCTCGTCGCTCTGCAGATAGGCCTCGACGGCCAGGCCCAGCGCGCGCACCAGTTGCTCGGGATCGCGCCGCACCGGCGCGCCGAAGCGCGCAGCGAGATCGGGCGCGAGTTCGGTCGCGTCGACCTTGCGCAGCAGCGCGGCCGGCGACCGGTTGTTCATCTCGTTCGGATCGAACAGCGGCCCGCGAATCTGCTCGGCGAGCGTATCCGCGCGGCCGTCGCTGAACAGGCCGCCGAACGGCGACGGCGCGGGTGCGTCGTCATCCTGGTAGAAGTGGCGGCGCGGCACGTAGCGCACATAGAGCAGCGACGGCGCGTTGCGCTGGCTGAAGCGCCCGGGCCGGCTGCCTTCCGGTACGCCAGGCCCTGCAAGCGAGGCGGCCGACAGCGTCGGCGCGAACGCGCGGCCCGGGTCGTGGCAGCCGGCGCACGACATGCCGCGCGGCTCGGACAACCGCGGGTCGAAGAAGATCCGGCGGCCGAGCGCGACGAGCGTCGGGTCGGGCGCGAAGCGCGCGGTCGCCGCATCGATCTTGCCCGTCACCTGCGGCGTGCCGTTGCCGATCGTGTCGACGACTCGCGACGGCGGCGCGCCGGGAAGCAGGACCGTTTCGGCCGGCGCGGCGTGAGCCGTGAGCGTCAGGCCGGCGAGCACGACTGCGGTCAGTGTGCGCGGCGTTTGCCGGCCGCGTGCAGGGCGGCCGTCACATCGAACTCCTTCACTCACGGCGCGATGAACCCCGTCTTGTCGCAGGCGAGCGTCGTGCCCGACTGGTTGCACGACGCGAGCAGCTTGCCGGCCGCCGAATACGCGTGGAACACCCAGCCGGTCGCCGGGGAGGCGCGGCGCTCCATGATCAGGAAGCCGAAGCTGTTGTTGTGCGACAGCCGCTCGATCACGGCGCCCGGTGCGGGCGTCAGGCCGGCCGGGAACGGGTCGGGCAGCGCGACGTCGAGATTGTCGCCGCCGTTGCCGGACACGATCGTCGCCGGATGCCCGGACGAGAAATTGATCGCCTGGAAGTCGTGCACATGCCCGTGCAGCGCGACGTGCACGCCCGGCGGGTAGTACGCCTGCGCGTTGAGGCTCGACATCACCGACTGCAGCGCGAGGTTGCCCGGCGCGGGCGTGCTGCCGGCGATCGGCGCGAACGCGAGGATCGGATGATGGTTCGTGAAGATCGTCGTCGTCATGCCGGCCTTCGACGCGAGCGCGGCGACCGTCTGGAACTGCTTCTGGTAGATGCCGAATTGCGCGTCGGTCGTCTTGAGCGGCGTGCGGCCGACCTTCGCGGTGTCGAACACGATCACCTGCGAGCCGCTGCCGAGCGACACCGCATAGGGTTCCGAATAGTTCGCGTTGTTGTCGTTGGCCGGATCGTCGCACGAGCGCGCGGCCGAATACGGGCGCGGATCGAGGAAGCGGAACCAGCCCTGGCCGGCGCGCGCGCATTCCTCGTGGTTGCCGCGCACGACGACCCACGGCGCCTTCGCGAGCAGCGGCGCGGCCGGGCGGAACAGGTCGGCCTGCCACGTATCCCAGCCATAGCCCCACGGGCTGTCCTTGCAGCCGGCGATGTCCGGCGGGCACGCGTTCTCGCGATAGTGATAGTCGCCGATGTGCATCACGAGATCGGGCGACAGTTTCGCGACACTGGCCGCGATCGTGTCGAGCGGCCAGACCGACGCGTCGTTGCACGCCTGCCACGCGTTGTCGGCCTTCTTCATGCGGCAGCCCGTGTCGGCGATGATTGCGATGCGTTGGGGTTGCGCCTTCGGCAGCGGCAGCGTGCGGCCCGCGACGCTCGCCGCCTGCGCGCCGGCCGGCAGCGTCGCCTCGCAGACGGACACCGGGAAGCTCGACGGCTTCGAATCGGACGGGTCGCTGGCGGTCGGCCGCTGGGCGATGGTCGCGGCGCCCGAGCGCAGCGACATGCGCGACAGCTTGCCGTCGACGGTCAGTTGCGGGCACAGCGGATCGCTGGCCGACGCGGGCGTGTAGTTCGTGATCACGCGCGCGATTGCCTGGTTCGACTCGCCGATCTCGACCCATGCGGCCTGGACGTTGACCGACGCACTCGCCGGATCGGCTGGCGAATCGATGTGGTTCGAGCACGCGGACAGCGCGGCGAGGGCAACAAGGGGGGCGCAGCGCACGAGCAGCGCGCGCGTGAGGAATCGTCGCATGGGAGGCACCGTAGGAAAGTCGTCAACGATACGCAGCGTGAATGTAAGAAATGTGAAAAGAACGAGGCGTGACGGGGGTTCGCACGCGGGCCGGGCGTCGACATTGCGGCGGCAGGCCGCGGCCGGAGGGGCTTGACCTCAAGCCGGCTTGAAGCAGCACAGTGCGATGCACGATCAATGAACCAGAAGGGGAATCGACGATGGAAACCAGCCGGCCCAATGATGAACAATCCGCACTGTGGAACGGCCCGTCGGGGCGCGCCTGGGTCGATACGCAGGCGCCGATCGACCGGATGTTCGAACCGCTGGAGCAGTTGCTTGTGGATGCGGCCGCCACGTCGTCCGCGCGCAGCGTGCTCGATGTCGGCTGCGGCACGGGCGCGGTCACGCTCGCGATCGCGCAGCGGCTCGATGCGGGCGCGCAATGCACGGGGATCGATATCTCGGCCCGGATGATCGACGCCGCGCTGGCGCGTGCCGAACGCAGCGGTGTCCGCGCCCGCTTCGTGCGCGCGGATGTGCAGACGCACATGTTCGAGCCCGGGAGCGTCGACCTGATCGTGTCGCGCCTAGGTGTGATGTTCTTCGACGATCCGGTTCGGGCCTTCGCGAATCTGCGGCGTGCGGCGCGGCCGAATGCGCAGATGCGATTCGTCGCATGGCGCAGCGCGGCCGACAATCCGTTCATGACGATCGCCGAGCGGGCCGCCGCACCGTTGTTGCCGAACCTGCCCGCACGGCGGCCCGGCGCGCCGGGGCAATTCGCGTTCGGCGACCGGCAGCGGATCGCATCGGTGCTGGCGGACAGCGGCTGGGCGGACGTTGCGATCGAGCCGGTCGACCTGGCGTGTGCGCTGCCCGCGCCCGCGCTGGACGACTACATCACGCGGCTGGGCCCGGTCGGGCTGGCATTGCTCGAGGTGGACGAGGCAACGCGGCGGCGTGTGGTCGACACGATGCGTGCTGCATTCGAGCCTTACGTTGACGGCGCGAATGTGCGCTTCGACGCGGCGTGCTGGCTCGTGACGGCGCGCGCACCGTCCGCATGACGCGTTGCGCTCGAGAAGCGGATCACGGAAGGGGCGGCAGGTTCGCCCCGCACGTTGTCGCTCGTGCGGGACGACGCCGGGCGGCGTGACGGTCGCGCGTCAGCGTCGCCGCGCGCGCAGCATCAACCACGCGCATCCGCCGGCGACCAACGCGAGACCGAGCAGCACGGCTTCGACGCCGAGCGCAAACCCGGGCGGCATGTCACCGGTGTCCGGCATCGGCGACAGGTTGATGCCCATCGCGATGGCGCCGCCGGCGAGCAGCGCCGCGCAGACGATCCAGTAGACCTTGCCGCGCGGCGCCGCGGTCCGGATCCGCCACAGCGCGATGCCGGATCCGCCGAGGTAGAGCAACGCGAGCGTGCCGAGTGCGATGACGTCGGAGGCGCGGCTTTGCAGGAGCCCGGTCATCGTGCGACTCCGTCGCGCGTAGCGGGCCGCCGCGGCACACCAAAGGCGGGGATCATTCGGCCTCCGTCGCGTGTCCCGGCGCCCGGCTCAGCAGATGCGTGCGCTTGTCGGCCGCGAGCGACACATAGCGTTCGTACTGGCGCAGCACGTCGGCAATCACTTCGTCGCCGCGCAGGTATTCGACGTCGTAGCCGAGCCGCCCATCCTCGAAGAACGTGACGATCCCGTACACGTGTGCCCGCGCCGCGTCCGGCTCGGCCGCCTCGCGCACCAGGAACGCGGCCGCGGATTTCACCGTCACGCGCACGCCGTAAACGAAATCGCGGTGGTCGGCGGTCGGCACGGTGAGCCGCACCGCGTCGTCGTTGTCGCGCTGCACGTTCGCATCGACGCCGCTCGCGCGCAGTTCGTCGGCGACTTTGCGCAGCGCGGGCTCGACCGTCTCGGCGACGAACTGGCGCGCTTCGGCTTCGGTCGTCTGCCGCAGGATGTGCGTCAGGCGGTGGCGCCAGTGCTGGCCGGTCCAGAAGCTCGTCGCGGGTGCGACGTCCTGCGAATAGTGCACGCGGTCGGCCGCGAGCCCGCGCCACAGCCCGTAGCAGAGCGCGATCATGATGATCGCGACCGGCAGCGCGGCGATCAGCGTCATCGCCTGCAATGCGCCGAGCCCGCCTGCCACGAGCAGCACCGCGGCCGTCACGCCGAGCAGCGCGGCCCAGAACAGCCGTTGCCACACGGGCGAGTGCGCGTTGCCGCGCGTGGCGATCTGGTCGATCACGAACGCGCCCGAATCGGCGGACGTGATGAAAAACACCGCGATCAGCACGATCGCGGCGATCGACAGCCCTTGCGGCAGCGGCAGGAAATCGAAGAAGCGGAACAGCAGCGCGTCGACATGGGTGGCCGTCTGCGCGAGCGCGCCGGCCGCGCCGTGCGTATCGAGCCAGATCGCGCTGTTGCCGAACACGGTCATCCACACGAGGTTGAACGCGGTCGGCACGAGCAGCACGCCGATCACGAACTGGCGGATCGTGCGGCCGCGCGAGATGCGCGCGATGAACATGCCGACGAACGGCGACCACGATACCCACCATGCCCAGTAAAGGATCGTCCAGCCGCCGAACCAGCCTTCCTCGCGCGGCGGCGCGTACGCGTACGTGCGGAACGACAGGTCGACGAGGCTCGACAGGTACTGGCCGATGTTGTCGCCGAGCGCGCGCAGCAGGAATGCGGTCGGGCCGGCGACGACCACGAAGGCGAGCAGCAGGAACGCGAGCAGCAGGTTCAGCTCGGACAGCCGCCGCACACCCTTGTCGAGGCCGGTCGCGGCCGACACGCCCGCGAGGATCACGACGATCGCGACGAGCCCGACGCGAAACACGTTGCTGCCGGTGTCCCAGCCGGCGACGGTATGCAGGCCCGCGCTCAGCTGCATCACGCCGTAGCCGAGCGTCGTCGCGATGCCGGCGACCGTGCCGACCAGCGCGAACGCGTCGACCGTGTGGCCGATCCAGCCGTTGATGCGCTCGCGCAGCACCGGATACAGCCCCGAGCGCAGCGTCAGCGGCAGGTTGTAGCGGAAGCCGAAGTACGCGAGCACGAGCCCCATCAGCCCGTAGATCGCCCACGCATGGAAGCCCCAGTGGAAGAAGGTCATCAGCATCGCCTCGCGCGCGGCGGCGGGCGTGCCGGGGTCGACGGTCGGCGGCTTCAGGAAATGCTGCATCGGCTCGCCGACGCCGAAATACATGAGGCCGATGCCCATGCCGGCGGCGAACAGCATCGCTGTCCACGACATGAAGCTGAATTCGGGTTCGGCATCGTCGGGGCCGAGCCGGATGTTGCCGAAGTCGCTGGCTGCGATCAGCACGAGAAACACGAGGAAGCCGGTGACGGCGAGCACGTAGAACCAGTCGAAGCGTGCGATGACCCATTGCTGGCCGGCGGAGAACAGCGCGCCGGCTTCGCTCGGGCGCAGTGCGCACACGACGAGCAGTGCGCCGATGACCGCGAGCGCGGGCAGGACGACCTGCGGCTTGAATGTCGTGCGGGGCAAGGGGCGGGAATCTGGCATGGCTGGCATCCAGTTGTGGGCGCAACGAGGCGCGACGCCGCCCGGCGCGCGCGTCGCGCGTCGGACCCTGATACGGCGTGCGTCGAGTGTACCGCGGTGTCAGGACTGCAAGAAGGGGGCATGCAGAAGAGATGAACCTGACGAATTGTAAGGTATCAAGGGGATCGAGAAAACCCGCGCGGTTCGCGCGGCGGGCGGACGGGCCGCTGAAAACGCTGCGGCGGCCGTGTATCGGGCGCCCGGACAGCACGCGTGGAATGCGCGAAATGCGTGTCGCCCGGGGCAGGGGCAGCGCGCCGAACGCGCTGCCGCGAGGGTTCAGAACGTGACGGCGATCCCGGCCATGCCGACGAACTGGCCGTGCGTCGTCGACGGCGTGAGCTGCTGCGAATCGCCGACGATCGGTGCCGCGTCGATCACGTGGCCGGCGCCTTGCGCACCGAGCGTCTGCCCGCTCGAATGCGTGTACGCCTGCAGCGCATAGAGCGTCGTGCGCTTCGACAGGCTGTACGACTCCTTCAGCGAATACTGCTGGTAGCGGGCCGCACTGTTGACGCCGTTCGCCTTCGACGCGAGCGTGTACGCGAACGCGCCGGCTACCGAGAACACCGGCGTGAAGCGGTACGCGGCGAGCGCGCCGTAGGTGTTGAACACGGCCGTGTCCGTGAACGCGGAGCCGTTGCCGGGCAGGTACTTCACGTTCGAGTAGTTGAGGCCCATCGTCAGGTCGCCGAGCGTGTAGTTGCCGGCCGCCGCGACCTGCTCGACGGCCTTCGCGGTCAGGTAGCCCTGGTTCAGCACCGACACCGCGAAGCTGCCCGACGCGGCGGTCGCCGGATTCAGGAAGCCGGCCGACGAGCCCGAGCTGTTGATGCGCAGGTAGCCGGCCGCGACGCCGATCGGCCCGTTCGCATAACGCAGCGCGGCGCTGAACGTGTTGCCCTTGCCGGTCGCGCCGGCAATGCCGCCGAATGCATACATCGCGCTGGCGGTCAGCCCGGCGAAGGTCGGCGACGTATAGGTGACGGAGTTGTTCACGCGGATCGTCGTGTCGAGACCGTCGATGTCGCCCGGATGCGCGCCCGTCGCGCCGGTCAGCCAGCTGCTCGACGCATACGGGCCGACGAACAGGAAGTAGGGGGTGTACTGGCGGCCGGCCGTCATCGTGCCGTAGTGATCGTTGCGCAGGCCGACGAACGCCTGGCGATTGAAGATCAGGCCGGCGGCGGATTGCGCGCCGTTGTTCAGGTTGAAGCCGGACTGCAGGTCGAAGATCGCATGCGTGCCGCCGCCGAGATCCTCGTCGCCGCGCAGCCCGAACTTCGACGCATACAGGTTGCCGTCACGCATGTAGATGTTCGAGTGGCCCTGCTGGTTGTTCACGTACGCGAGCGAATCGTCGACGACGCCGTACAGCGTCACGCTGCTCTGCGCGTGCGCGGCGCTCGTGCCGAGCGACGCGGCCGATAAAATCAGGATTGCATAGCGGTTGACGGGTGCTTTCATTGTCGAATCTCCAGATCTCTTCATCTTCTCAAGGTGGACGGGAGGCTCGGTCGCCTCCTCTTTGGCGGGCGGCGGGCCGCGCGAACGGCCCACCTTGCCGGGGGTATGCGGTTCAGCTATCGAATGCAACGACGAGGCGGCGCCATGCGCCATCCTGCGCGTCCTGCTCGACGCGCGCGCCGCGGACGGCGATCGGGCCTTGCAGCGACGCGGGCAGCAGGATCTCGACGCGATCGGCTGGGCGCGCCGGGCGACCGTCCCAGCGCACCGATACGCCGAGCGCGCCCGACGCCTCGCGGCCCGTTTCGATGCGCCACAGCCCGTATTCGCCATCGCGCCATGCTTCCGTCTCGCCGTCGTCCTCGACGCATTCGCCGTATGCGACACCGTCCTCGATGCGCGGCGCGACGAGGAAGCCGCGCGTGTCGGCACGCGCGCCGAAACGCTGTTCCGCGACGTTCAGCGGCAGTACGCGGCCTTCACGCAGCAGCATCACCGGCGTATCGAACGGCGCGGGCAGCGTCGCGCTCGTGCCGCCGTCGAACGCCTGCGCGCTCGCGCAGCACATCCAGCGCGCACCCGACGGCAGGTAGACGGTGCGCTCCGTCAGGCCGGGATCGACGACCGGTGCGACGAGCAGCGCGTCGCCGAGCATCATGTCGTCGCTTTCGTCGTAGCAGCGCGCGTCGCCGGGGAAATCGGCAAAGGTCGGCCGCAGCACGGGCTCGTAGCGCGTCGTCGACAGCCACAGCAGGTGATAGAGGTAGGGCAGCAGCCGGTAGCGCTGCTTGATCAGCGACGCAATCTGCGCGGTGATCTCCGGGTACATCCACGGTTCGTTGACGGTGCCGTCGTCGTTCCACGAGTGGATGCTGAAGCGCGGCATGAAGATGCCGAACTGCACCCAGCGCAGCAGCAGTTCGGGCGACGGCGCGGGCCCGGAGAAGCCGCCGATGTCGTGACCGATGTTCGACACGCCCGACAGCGCGAGCCCGAGGCCCATCTTCAGGTTGTAGCGCAAGGTTTCCCACGACGTGTAGTTGTCGCCGGACCAGGTCTGTACATAGCGCTGCATGCCGGCGCCGCCGGAGCGCGACACGAGGAACGGCCGCTGCGCCGGCGCATGCGCCCGCTGCGCTTCGCGTGACGCGCGCATCATCAGCATCGTCTGCAGCACCTTTGCTTCACGCGCGGGATAGGGCTGGCCGAAGCCATGAGCGATCGCATCGGGCGACCAGATCTCGTACTCGTTGTTGTCGTTCCAGGTCGACTCGATCCCGTATTCGAGCAGCGCCGACGTGACCTGCTCGCGCCACCAGCGGTACGCGTCAGGCTGCGTGAAGTCGAGATACGCGCCGACCTCGTCCCAGAACTGTACCCATGCAGGTTCGCCGGACGCCGAGCGGATCAGCAGCCCGCGCTTTGCCGCGTCTTCGAATGCCGGATGGTCGCGCAGCAGGCACGGCTTGATGTTCGCGCACAGGCGGATGCCGTGGTCGCGATAATGCTTCACGAAGCCCTTCGCGTCGGGAAACTTGTCGCGGTTCCAGTTGAACACGTAGCGTTTCGCGCCGATCGACGTATAGCCCGACGACAGGTGGAACGAATCGCACAGGATGTCATGCGTGTCGCACTGTTCGACGAACTGGTTCATCTGCTGCTGCGCGTCGGGCGCGTCGGTGTAGCTCATCGTCGAGCCCGAATAGCCGAGCCCCCATTTCGGCGTGCGCGCAGGGCGCCCGGTGAGCCACGTGAAGCGTCGCGCGGCCGCGAGCGGCGTGTCGGGCGACGCGATGAAGTAGTAGTCGAGATCGCCATGTTCGGCGACGAAATAGCGGTACGGGCCGTGATAGTTGTCGAGCTCGCGGCCCATGTCGAACGAGCAGTCCGACAGCGTGTCGTAGAACAGCCCGAACCCCTGGCAGGCAGCGGGCGACCACGTGATATAGAACGGGATGTGCTTGTACAGCGGGTCGGTGTGCTTCGCGCTGTAGCCCATCGCGTCGATGTTGCGCATCTCGAAGCGTGCGCCGGTGCGGTCGAGGTCGCCCGCGCGTTCGCCGAGGCCGAACACCTTGTCGCCGCGCTCGCGGGCGACGTAGTGATACGCGCGATCGTCCCACCAGCCGAAGTTGTACGCCTGCGTCGCGCGGTCGGCGAGTGCGATGCGCCACGTGCCGTCCGCGCCGCGCATCGACCACGTGCAGTGGCCGCCTTGCCGGCGCACCGCGAGCCGGATCCGTGCGGTCTCGACGCACACGCTGTCGTCGTCTTCGACGAGGGTGAAGGAGGGCAGCGTGAAGCCGCCCAGGTCGAGGCGGTCGCGCCCGTCGAGCGGCACGTCGTCGAGGCCCGGCGCGATCGACCACGTGCGCGGGTTGCGCGCCGTCGCGTCGGGCAGCACGCGCACCCGCACGATGTCGTCCTCGAGCACGAAGATCTCGATGGTTGCGCCCGCCTCGGACGCGAGCAGCACACGGTTCGCGTGCTGGCCGGCGACGCGGAACACGGGCGGATGAAGAAGCGAAGTCATGAATGCGATTCCTGGTGAGGGCGAAGGTCAGGCGTGCCGTGCGAGCAGGCGTTCCTGCTTCGACTGCCCGCGGATCAGCACCGCGAGCAGCGTGACGCCGATGATGTCGAACAGGCCGAGGCACGCGAACAGCGGCGCATAGCCGATCTTGTCGGCAAGCGCGCCGACCAGCAGCGAGAAGCCGAGCCCGCCGATCCACGCGGCCATCCCGGCAAAGCCGCTCGCGGTGCCGACTTCCTCGGGATCGAACACGTCGGCCGACAGCGTGTTGACGAGCGCGGAGATCATCTGGTGCGCGAAGCCACCGACGCAGAACAGCGCGATGGCCGTGTACGGCGATGCCACGAGCCCGATCATCGCGGGCCCGAGCATCAGCACCGCGCCGAGCGCGACGCCGGCGACGCGCGACCACACGAGCGGCAGCTTGAACCGCTTCACGAGGTATGGCGACAGGTAGCCGCCCGCAATGCCGCCAAGGTCGGCCGCGAGAAACGGCATCCACGCGAAGATCGCGATCTGCTTGAGTTCCATGTGGCGCTCGGTCGCGAGATACAGCGGAATCCAGAAGCTGAAGGTTTGCCACGCGGGCTCGGCGAAGAAGCGCGGCAGCGCGATGGCCCAGAAGCGCCGCGCGGTGACGACGTCGCGGATGCGGCGCTTCGACACGGGCGGCATCGTGGCCTGGCCGTCGCGGATCAGCGCGCGCTCCTGCGGCGTGATGCGCGGATGGTCGGCGGGCGACCGGTACTGCGTGTACCAGAGCGCGGCCCATATGAAGCCGAGCGCGCCGGTGGCCATGAATGCGGCCTGCCAGCCGAACCGCATCGACAGGAACACGACGAGCGGCGGCGCAATCGCGGCGCCGAGCGACGTGCCCGCGTTGAAATAGCCGACCGCGACGGATTTCTCGCGATCGGGAAACCATTCGGCGACAGCCTTCATTCCCGACGGAATCGCGGCGGCTTCGAACAGGCCCAGGAACCCGCGCAGGATGCCGAGCGACAGCCAGCCCGACGCGAAGCCGTGCGCGACGCCGACCACCGACCACAGCATCGCGAACAGCGCGAACCCGAGCCGCAGCCCGATCAGGTCGACGATGAAACCGCACACGGGCTGCATGATCGTGTAACCGATCTGGAACGCGCCGACGATGTACGAATACTGCTGCGTCGAGATCGCGAACACCTGCTTCAGCTCGGGAGCGAGTACCGCGAGGGAATTCCGTGCGAGGTAGTTGAGGATCGTGCCGAGACATACGAGCACGATGATCCACCAGCGCAACGCCTTGACTGTCTTCACTGCTGTCTCCTGTCGGGCAGGGCCGGCGCGTGGCACCGGCCCGATCCATGACGACCATCCGTTCGGGATGGCCTGTTTCGCTTTGTTTGTACGATGTCCGATCTTGATGGGCGCCAATTTTCCCGGATTACAGCGGAATAGTGGTGTTCAAGCGAACATTTCGTCGTCGTTGAAGATGGATGTTATCTGACGACTGATCATTTTCGAACATCCTATGTTCGAATTCGAATCCGGTCAACGTGAAATTGCATTCGAACGAACTTGCTCGGGGTTTTCCCGATGGGCGAGGCCAAACGACACGCATGGCGACGCACGGCGACTCCGTGCCAAAGGCCCGTGCGGCGGGGCTGTGCGAGCGTCGGGTGATCGAAAGACTCGGGATGGGGCGTGACAACCCTGATGAAAATTTATTTCTTTTCAGGTTGGGAGTTGTGTAAATTCATTTTCATCATCCTTGCAACAACCCTTCGCATGACGCCACTCGTTCCACACGACGCCAGTCACGACGAACCCGCGATTGCCGAGCGGATCGCGTCGGCGATGCCGTTGATGACGCCGATCCACCGCCGCATGGGCGAGTTCGTGCTCGCGAATCCGTTTCGCGCGGCGACGATGCGCATCGACGAACTCGCGCAGGCCGTGAATGCGTCGATCGCGACTGCGAACCGCTTCGCGAAGGCGCTCGGTTTCGACGGCTATCCGGCGATGCGCGCGGCGCTCGTGCGGGGCTTCGAGGCGACGCTCGGGCCGGTCGAGCGGCTGCGTTCCGCGCAGGAGCAGGAGCCTGGCGTGCGCGGCGCCGCATGGATCGACGCGGTATTCGACCAGGCCGTCGCGAACATCGAGAACACGCGGGCGCAACTGGACGCAGCCGATGTCGAAGCCGCGGTCGAGGCGATCGTCGGCGCGCGGCGCGTGCTGATCCTCGGCGCGGGGTCGAGCGCGTTTCTCACCGGGCTGATGGAGCACGGGCTGTCCGTCTGTCACGACAACGTGCAGTCGCTCGCGCTGCTCGGCGGCCCGTCGCATGCGGCGCGGCGTCTGTACACGGCTGACTCGCGCGATCTCGTGATCGCGCTCGCGTTTCCGCGCTACGTGAAGGACACGATCGAACTCGCCCGCCGCGCGGCGGCGCGCGGGGCACGCGTGCTGGGTATCTCCGACGGCCCGCAATCGCCGCTTGCGCCGATCGCGTCGCTGAACCTGTACGTCAAGGCCGAACGGCGCTTCGCGGCGACGTCGGAAGCGGCCGTGCTCGCGATGATCGAGGCGCTGATCGACGCGGTTGCGTTGCGCACGCACCGGTCCGCGAAATCCGCCGCCGAGATGACCGAATTCCTGCTGCCGTGGCTCATGCAGCCGCAAGCGACGCCGCCGGCCGCCAACCCTTCTACTCACCGTCCGAAAAAAACATGACTTCACCCGCGATCGTTGCGATTCACGGCGGCGCAGGCACGATCCTGCGCGAGGCGATGGATTCCGACACCGAACGACAGTACCGTGCCGAACTGACCGCGATCCTGACGGCCGCGCAGCAGGTGCTGGCCGATGGCGGCAGCGCGCTCGACGCCGTCACCGTCGCGGTGCGGATGCTCGAGGACTGCCCGCTGTTCAACGCCGGGCGCGGCGCCGTCTATACGGCCGAAGGCAAGCACGAACTCGATGCGGCGGTCATGGATGGCGCGACGCTCGGCGCCGGCGCGATCTGCTGCGCAACGCGCGTGCGCAATCCGGTACTGGCCGCGCGGCGCGTGATGGAAGCCAGCGAGCACGTGCTGTTCGCGGGTGAGGGCGCCGATGCGTTCGCGGCCGCGCAGGGGCTTGAACTCGCGGAACCGGGCTACTTCGACACCGAGGCGCGTCACGCGCAGTGGGTCAAGGCGCGCGCGGCGGCGGGCGCCATGCTCGACCACGACGCGGCGACGTTCACGTTCGGCGCTTCGCAATCGCAGCAGCAACCGGCCGAACCGCTCGATCCGGACCGCAAGCACGGCACGGTCGGCGCGGTCGCATGCGACCAGCACGGCCACATCGCGGCGGCAACGTCGACGGGCGGCATCACGAACAAGCAGCCGGGGCGAGTCGGCGATTCGCCGATCATCGGCGCGGGCTGCTATGCGGACGACGCAACCTGTGCGGTGTCGTCGACGGGTACCGGCGAGATGTTCATCCGGCTCGCAACCGCGCATGACGTTGCCGCGCAGATCGCGTATCGCGGCGCGTCGCTCGCCGATGCCGCGCACGACGTCGTGATGAACAAGTTGCCGCGCCTCGCGGGCCGCGGCGGGATCATCGCGGTCGACGCGCAGGGCAACGTCGCGATGCCGTTCAACACGGAAGGGATGTACCGCGGCTACGCGCGCGTCGGCGAAGCGCCGGTGGTCGGCATCTATCGCGACGACGACACGGCCTGATCCCGGACCGCACGAGGAGGAGACCCACGATGACTTCGAGCCGTAACCCGTCCGGCCTGGTGCTGCCCGAGCAGCGCGTGGTGGCCGTCGACGACCTGTCGGTCACGTTCCGCCGCGAAGGCGCGACGTTCGATGCGGTGCGCAACGTGTCGTTTCACGTCGATCGCGGCGAGACGCTCGCGATCGTCGGCGAATCGGGCTCGGGCAAGTCGGTCACATCGCTCGCACTGATGCGGCTCGTCGAGCACGGCGGCGGCGCGATCACGAACGGCCGGATCGCATTCCGCCGGCGCGGCGGCGCGCTCGTCGATCTCGCGCAGGCGAGCGGCTCGACGATGCGCGGCATTCGCGGCGCGGATATCGCGATGATCTTCCAGGAGCCGATGACGTCGCTGAACCCGGTGTTCACGGTCGGCGACCAGATCAGCGAGGCGATCGCGCTGCATCAGTCGAAAAGCGCGACGGAAGCGCGCGCGGAGACGCTGCGGCTGCTCGAGCTCGTGCGCATTCCGGAGGCGCGCCGCGTGTTCGCGCGCTATCCGCACCAGTTGTCGGGCGGGATGCGGCAGCGCGTGATGATCGCGATGGCCCTGTCGTGCCGGCCCGCGCTGCTGATCGCCGACGAGCCGACGACCGCGCTCGACGTGACGATCCAGGCGCAGATCCTGCAACTCGTGCGCGGGCTGCAGGACGAGATGAACATGGGCGTGATCTTCATCACGCACGACATGGGCGTGGTGGCGGAAGTGGCCGACCGCGTGCTCGTGATGTATCGCGGCGAGAAGGTCGAGGAGGGCGAATCGGATCGCATCTTCGCGGCGCCCGCGCACCGCTACACGCGCGCGCTGCTCGCGGCCGTGCCGAAGCTCGGCTCGATGCAGGGCACCGATGCGCCCGAGAAATTCCCGCTGCTGAAGGTGGAAGGCGCGAGCGCGGCAGCACCGGCCGCGTCGCCGGCACCCGCGGCGAACGACGAGGCGCAGCCGCCTGTCGATCAGTCTGCATCGCCGATCCTGCGCGTGCGCGATCTCGTGACGCGCTTCCCGGTGAAGAGCGGCGTGTTCGGTCGCGTGTCGCAATACGTGCATGCGGTCGAGCGCGTGAGCTTCGAGCTGCGCGCGGGCGAGACGCTCGCGCTGGTTGGCGAATCGGGCTGCGGCAAGTCGACCACCGGCCGCTCGCTGCTGCGCCTCGTCGAATCGCAGAGCGGCTCGATCGAGTTCGACGGCCGCGACATCAGCGCGCTGAAAGGCCCGGACCTGCAGGCGCTGCGCCGGAACATCCAGTTCATCTTCCAGGATCCGTTCGCGTCGCTGAACCCGCGCCTGACCGTCGGCTTCTCGATCATGGAGCCGCTGCTGGTGCACGGCGTTGCGAGCGGCCGCGAAGCGCAGGCGCGCGTCGACTGGCTGCTCGACAAGGTCGGCCTGCCGCCCGAGGCCGCACGCCGCTATCCGCATGAATTCTCGGGTGGCCAGCGCCAGCGGATCGCGATCGCGCGCGCGCTCGCGCTGAACCCGAAGGTCGTGATCGCCGACGAATCGGTGTCGGCGCTCGACGTGTCGGTGCAGGCGCAGATCGTCAACCTGATGCTCGACCTGCAGCGCGAGCTCGGCGTCGCGTACCTGTTCATCTCGCACGACATGGCCGTGGTCGAGCGCATCAGCCATCGCGTCGCGGTGATGTATCTCGGCCAGATCGTCGAGATCGGCCCGCGCCGCGCGGTGTTCGAGGCGCCGCAGCACCCGTACACGAAGAAGCTGATGAGCGCGGTGCCGGTGGCCGATCCCGCGCGCCGGCATGCGCCGCGCCAGCTTGCGGCGGACGAAATCCCGAGCCCCATTCGCGCGGTCGGCGACGAGCCGGTCGTCGCGCCGCTCGTCGCGGTCGGCCCCGATCATTACGTCGCGACGCACCGCGTCGGCGGCGCGTACTGAAGAAATGCGTCGCCACGGCGATGCGCGAGCTTGCAGGAAGTCGAAACCGAAACGCCCGTGAGGCGTCACCGATTCACCGATAGGAGCCCAGCAAAATGACCAAGCAGCATTCGTTCCCGATGTTTCGTCCGCGCGCGTGTTTCGTCGCGCTTGCCGGCGCGTTCGCGCTGTCGGCCGCGGTGCCCGCGTTCGCGCAGCAGACCGCGGTGATGGCGGTGGATTCGACGTTCACGACGATGGACCCGTACGACGCGAACGACACGGTGTCGCAGGCCGTCGTCAAGTCGTTCTACCAGGGGCTGTTCGGCTTCGACAAGGACATGAAGCTCGTCAACGTGCTGGCGACCGGCTACGACGCGAGCCCCGATGCGAAGGTCTACACGATCAAGCTGCGCCAGGGCGTGAAGTTCCACGACGGCACCGATTTCAACGCGGCGGCCGTGAAGGCGAACTTCGACCGCGTGACCGATCCCGCGAACCACCTGAAGCGCTACAACATGTTCCGCGTGATCGAGAAGACCGAAGTGGTCGATCCGTACACGGTGAAGATCACGCTGCGCGAGCCGTTCTCGGCGCTGATCAACACGCTCGCGCACCCGTCGGCCGTGATGATCTCGCCGGCCGCGCTGAAGAAGTGGGGCCGCGACATCGCGCTGCATCCGGTCGGCACGGGCCCGTTCGAGTTCGTCGAATGGAAGCAGACCGACGACCTGAAGGTGAAGAAGTTCGCTGGCTACTGGAAGAAGGGCTATCCGAAGATCGACGCGATCGACTGGAAGCCGGTGGTCGACAACAACACGCGCGCTGCGCTGATCAAGACGGGCGAAGCCGATTTCGCGTTCCGCATCCCGTTCGAGCAGGCGCTCGACCTGAAGGGCAATCCGAAGGTCGACATCGTGGAGCGGCCGTCGATCGTGCAGCGCTACGTGTCGCTGAACATGCTGCAGAAGCCGTTCGACAATCCGAAGGTGCGCCAGGCACTGAACTACGCGGTGAACAAGGAAGCGCTCGCGAAGGTTGCGTTCTCCGGCTTCGCGACGCCGTCGACCGGCGTGGTGCCGCAGGGTGTCGACTACGCGACGAAGCTGGGCCCGTGGCCGTACGACCCGGCGAAGGCGCGCGCGCTGCTGAAGGAAGCCGGCTATCCGAACGGCTTCGAGACGACGCTGTGGTCCGCGTATAACAACTCCACGTCGCAGAAGGCGATCCAGTTCGTGCAGCAGCAGCTCGCGCAGGTCGGCGTGAAGGTGCAGGTGCAGGCGCTGGAGGCCGGCGAGCGCGTCGCGAAGGTCGAGAGCGCGCCGGATCCGGCGAAGGCGCCGGTGCGGATGTACTACATCGGCTGGTCGTCGTCGACGGGCGAGGCGAACTGGGCGATCACGCCGCTGCTCGCCGGCGCGTCGGCGCCGCCGAAGCTCGTCAACACCGCGTACTACAAGAACGACACGGTCGACGGCGATCTGACGAAGGCGCTGGAGACGGTCGACCGCGCGAAGAAGACCGACCTCTACGCCGATGCGCAGAAGCAGATCTGGACCGATGCACCGTGGATCTTCCTCGTGCAGGAGAAGATCGTGTATGCGCGCAGCAAGCGGCTGCAGGGTGCGTACGTGATGCCGGACGGCTCGTTCAACTTCGACGAAATTTCGCTGAAGTGACAGTGGTGATGACGGCGGCTCGTCCGCCACGCGGTGCCGGCGGCGCGAGCCGCCGGCACGCTGATTCGATCGGTGCCCCATGCTGAATTTTCTCGTCAAACGCCTGTTCGGCCTGCTGCCCACGCTCGCGATCGTCGCGGTGCTGGTGTTCCTGTTCGTCCACCTGCTGCCGGGCGATCCGGCGCGGCTCGCGGCCGGCCCCGAAGCCGACGACGCGACGGTCGCGCTCGTGCGTGCCGATCTCGGACTCGACCGCCCGCTGCCCGCGCAGTTCGTGAACTTCTTCACGAAGATCGCGCACGGCGATTTCGGCATGTCGACGCGCAGCAAGCGGCCGGTCTCGACCGAGATCGGTGAACGCTTCATGCCGACGCTGATGCTGACGCTCGTCGGCATGGTGTGGGCCACGGCCTTCGGGATGGCGATCGGCATCGCGTCGGCGGTGTGGCGCAACCGCTGGCCGGACCGCCTCGGCATGACGCTCGCGGTGTCGGGCATCTCGTTTCCCGCGTTCGCGCTCGGCATGCTGCTGATGGAAATTTTCTCGGTGAAGCTCGGCTGGCTGCCGGTCGTGCCGGACGGCTCGTGGAAGAGCTACGTGCTGCCGTCGCTGACGCTCGGCGCCGCGGTCGCCGCCGTGATGGCGCGCTTCACGCGTGCGTCGTTCGTCGAGGTGCTGAACGAGGATTTCGTGCGTACCGCGCGTGCGAAAGGCGTGCACGAGCCGATGGTGGTGCTCAAGCACTGCCTGCGCAACGCGATGATCCCGGTCGTCACGATGATGGGGCTGCAGTTCGGCTTCCTGCTCGGCGGCTCGATCGTCGTCGAGGTCGTGTTCAACTGGCCGGGGCTCGGCCGCCTGCTCGTCGACGCGGTGACGATGCGCGACTACCCCGTGATCCAGGCGATCGTGCTGCTGTTTTCGCTCGAGTTCATCCTGATCAACCTGACCGTCGACGTGTTGTACGCGGTCATCAACCCGACCATCCGGTTCAAGTGAGGCGCACATGAACGCGACAGTCCAGACCGCGGCGCCGGCCGCACCGACCGCGATCCGCACGCCGTGGCGCGAATTCTGGCGCAAGTTCCGCAAGCAGACCGTCGCGCTCGTCGCGGGCGGCTTCGTGCTGGCGCTCGTCGTGCTGGCGTTCGTCGGCCCGCACATCGTGCCGTTCGATCCCGAGAACTATTTCGACTACGACGCACTGAACGCGGCGCCGTCGGCGGTGCACTGGTTCGGCGTCGATTCGCTCGGCCGCGACATCTTCAGCCGGATCATCGCGGGCACGCGCATCTCGCTCGCGGCCGGCTTCTTCTCGGTCGCGCTCGGCGCGGTGATCGGCACGTTCTTCGGGCTGCTCGCCGGTTACTACGAAGGCTGGTGGGACCGCATCACGATGCGCGTGGCCGACGTGCTGTTCGCATTCCCGGGCATCCTGCTCGCGATCGGCGTGGTCGCGATCCTCGGCAACGGGATGATCAACGTGATCTGCGCGGTCGCGATCTTCAGCATCCCTGCGTTCGCGCGGCTCGTGCGCGGCAACACGCTGATGCTCAAGCACATGACCTACGTCGAGGCCGCGCGCAGCATCGGCGCGTCGGACCGGACGATCATCATGCGGCACATCCTGCCGGGCACCGTGTCGTCGGTCGTCGTCTACTTCACGATGCGGATCGGCACGTCGATCATCACGGCCGCGAGCCTGTCGTTCCTCGGGCTCGGTGCGCAGCCGCCGACGCCGGAGTGGGGCGCGATGCTCAACGAGGCGCGCGCGGACATGGTGACGGCGCCGCACATCGCGATCTTCCCGAGCCTCGCGATCTTCCTGACCGTGCTCGCGTTCAACCTGCTCGGCGACGGGCTGCGCGACGCGCTCGATCCGAAACTGGAGCGCCGCTGATGCGCATCGCACCCATGTGGACGGCGACGCTGCCGGCCGGGCCGCGCGGCACGATCGCCGACGTGCCGGGCGTGACGGTCGGCCATTGCACGCTCGATGCCGGCGACGTGCAGACGGGCGTGACCGTCGTGAAGCCGCATTCGGGCGACGTGTACCGCAGCAAGGTGCCGGCGGGGGCGGCGGTGATCAACGGGTTCGGCAAGAGCGTCGGGCTCGTGCAGGTCGACGAGCTCGGCATGCTCGATACGCCGATTGCGCTGACCAATACGTTCGGTGTCGGCGCGGTCGCGCAGGCGCAGATTCGCGCGGCGATCGCGGCGAATCCGCAGGTCGGCCGCGACTGGTCGACCGTCAACCCGCTCGTGTTCGAATGCAACGACGGCTATCTGAACGACATCCAGGCGCTTGCGGTCTCGGCCGAGCATTACGACGACGCGTACCGTGCGGCATCGCGTGACGTCGCACGCGGCGCGGTGGGCGCCGGGCGCGGGATGTCGTGCTTCGACCTGAAGGGCGGGATTGGCTCCGCGTCACGCGTTGCCGTCGCGGCCGGCCGGCCCTATACGGTCGGTGCGCTCGTGCTCGCGAATTTCGGCCGGTTGCCGATGCTGACGCTCGGTGGCGTGCCGCTCGGGCGCATCGTCGCGCAACGGCGTGCGGCCGAGGCCGCGCACGCGGCACCGCCCGAGCAGGGCTCGATCATCCTGCTGCTGGCCACCGATGCGCCGCTCGATGCGCGGCAACTGTCGCGCCTCGCGCGCCGCGCGGGGGCGGGGCTGGCCCGCACGGGCTCGGTCTACGGGCACGGCAGCGGCGACATCGCGCTCGCATTTTCCACCGCATACACGATCGCGCACGACGCATCGACCATCGCGCTGCCGGCCCTCGTCGCCGATGCGGCGCTCGATCCGCTGTTCATGGCCGCGGCCGAAAGCGTCGAGCACGCGATCGCCGATGCGCTGCTGCAGGCCGTGACGGTGGCCGGGCGCGACGGCCACGTGCGGCAGTCGCTGCGCGATGCTGTGCCCGATCTCGATCGCCTGTTCAACGAAGGCCACGAAGGACGTCTTGCCCAGTCATGAAGATCCTGATTTCGACCGACATCGAAGGCGTCGCCGGCGTATTTGCCACCGAGCAGACGCGCGCCGGCAATCCGGAATACGAGCGTGCGCGCCGCTGGATGACCGCCGAGGCGAACGCGGCGATCGAAGGCGCGTTCATGGGCGGCGCGCAGGCCGTGTGGGTCAACGATTCGCACGGGGGTTTCCGCAACCTGCTGCCCGACGGGCTCGATGCGCGTGCGCGTGTCGTGCTCGGCAAGCCGCGCACGCTGGGGATGATGACGGGCCTCGAACAGCAGCCCGACCTCGTGTTCATGATCGGCTATCACGCGAAATCGCAGACGCGCGGCGTGCTTGCGCACACGATCAACAGCTTCGCGTTCACGCAGGTGTGGCTGAACGGCGTCGAGCTCGGCGAAGCCGGGCTGTACGGCGCGCTGGCGCGCGAATACGGTGCGCACGTCGCGCTGGCCACGGGCGACGATGTGTTCGCGGAGGAAACGCAGCCGCTGTTTCCGGATGCGCATTTCGAGACGGTCAAGACGGCCGGCGGCGCATCGAGCGGCGATACGCTCACGCCCGCCGCGTCATGTGCGCGGATCGCAACCGCCGCACGCGAAGCGGTCGCACATGCGCTGTCGGCAGGCGTGCGCGCCGGCGCCCATCGGCCTGCGCCGGCCGCGTGCACGCTGCGCGTGCAGACGGCGGCGCTGGCCGACCTGTTCTGCGTGCTGCCGACGCTCGAGCGCGTCGATGCGGTGACGCTGCGCTTCGACGGGCCTTCGGTCGAGCATGTCGTGCGCACGCTGAACAGCCTGTCGGCGATGTCGTTCATGCTGCGGTGACGCGCATTACCGCCATGCGGCTTGCGTGCCGCACGCCGTCAGGGGTTGCCGTCCGGGCTGGCCGTCAACGCGAGCAGGAACGCTTCCATTGCCGCGACCAGCGCGAGCGGCGTTTCGTTCATCGGATAGTGGCCCGCATTGCGCAGCACATCGACGGTGGCGAGCGGATAACGCCGCAGGTAGGTGCTGGCCATCAATGCCGCGTCGAACGCCGGATCGTGCTCGCCGATCAGCACTTTCACCGGATGGATGCCGGCAATCTCGTCGCTGAAATCCGTATCGGCCCACGCGCGGAAGTACGCGCCGAACGCCGGCGGCGACGAACGGGCTGCCGAATACGCGGCTTTCCACTCGATCCAGGCGGCGGGCAGCCGCCCGCCGGTGCTGCGATCGATGATGGTGCGGCGATCGGCAACGTGATCCGCGGCACGCTCGAATAGCGCACGTTTCTCCGCGTCGAACGGCAGGCCGCCGCAGGGCACGGGCGTGATCGGCACCAGCGCGCGCACGCGCTCGGGCGCCATGACGGCGACTTTCTCGGCCGCCATCGCGCCCATCGAATGGCCGACGACGCTGAAGGTGGCGAAATCGAGCGCGTCTGCCAGCGCAAGTGCGTCGGCGGCGATCTCGTCGATCGTGTAGCCGCCCGCTGCATCGTGCATGCGGCCGTAACCGCGGTAGTCCATGAACACGTAGCTGAAGTGCTCGCGCGACAGCCACGCTTCGACGGGTTCGAACGCGTGGGCGTCGCCGAACCAGCCGGGCAGTACAAGAACAGGGTGGGGGCCGTCCCCCACGCGATGAAACGTATTCGGCATGTCCGCTCCGATGCAGTGGTAATCCGGCCGATCAGGCCGACGGGTCTTGCGGCCGTCAGGTCGCGCAAGGGTGGAGCGGATCGTAGATCGCGCGAAGGAGACCCGCCTTCGATATCGGGTCATTGATGATGGAATTCGGGCCGTGAGAAATACGCTGCTAGATCCGTACGAAAACATTCCGCGAAGCGTGGTCGTGATCGCGAACGACTATGCGGCCGGCACGACGTTTCCGGAGCACGCGCACGGGCGCGGGCAATTCGCGTTCGCGTCGCGCGGCACGATCAGCGTGTCGACGCCGCACGGGCGCTGGCTGGTGCCGCCGCAGCGCGCGTGCTGGGTGCCGGCCGGCGTGCGGCACGAAATGACGATGACCGGGCCGGTCACGATGCTCAACACGTTCGTATCCGGCGCCGCCGCGCAGGAGGCGGGCCTGCCCGAGCAGTGCGGCGTCTATGGCGTGTCCGCGCTATTGCGGCAACTGATCGACGATGCGATCGATCTGCCGGCCCTGTACGACGTCGACGGGCGCGCGGGCAAGCTGATGGCGCTGCTGGTCGCGGAAATCGCGACGATGCCGCGCCTGTCGCTGCATGCGCCGCTGCCGGCCGACGCGCGGCTGGCGAAGGTGTGCCGGCACCTGCTCGCTTCGCCGTCGATCGCGGCCGATCTCGACCAGGTGGCCGCCGACGCGGGCGTGAGCCGTCGCACGTTCACGCGGCAGTTCCGCGCGCAGACGGGCGTGAGTTTTGCCGCATGGCGCCAGCAGGTGTGCATGCTCGCGGCGATCGCGCGCCTGAGCGACGGGCAGCCGGTGACGCGCGTCGCGCTCGATCTCGGGTACGCGAGTGCCAGCGCATTCACGTCGGCGTTTCGCCGCATTCTGGGCGATACGCCGAGCCGCTATCTGGAGATTCGGCGCTAGCCGGAAAGAATCCGCATGCGCCACGCCCGATCGCAGGCTGCCGCCAAAAAAATACGCGCCTGCCAACTTCGGTCAGACGCGTTTAAAGGCACTCGGTCAGAAAAAATGCGCGCACGGCCTGACGGGCGGTGTCGCGCATTACCTGCGTAATTATTTCCGATTGCGATTCAATCTCGATGACGCGTTGCGGATAACGAAGAATACGCCGCATAACGCGCAAACGATATCCTGCCGAACCTGCGAGTTATGTGCTGTCGCAGCATGCGTTTCAATCGCGCGTTCGATACCGGGGTCGAAGGCCCGTGACAGGGCCGTCGGCACCCGTGACGCGGCGCGATGCGCCGCAGCATCGAATGATGGCGACGGAACACGAAAAACGCCGCGTGGCGCGATCCCTGTTGGGTTCGCGCCACGCGGCGGTGCGGTAGCGGGCGACGCCGGCGTGCGCCGGCTCGCGCGTCACACGTCGAAGAACACCGTTTCGTCCGGCCCCTGCATGCGGATGTCGAAGCGGTAGACGACCGGGCGGCCCGGCTGCGCGTCGCGTTTCGCGACGAGCGTCGCGCGGCGCTCGGCCGGCACCGCGTTCAGCACGGGGTCGGCCGCATTCGCGGCGGCTTCGTCGTCGAAGTACACGCGCGTGAATGCGTGGGTGAGGATCCCGCGCATCATCACGGTCACGTTGATGTGCGGTGCTTCGTCGGCGGCGATACGGCCCGGCTTCACCGTCTCGACGACGAAGCGCTGCTGCACATCGGTGCCGGTACCGACCCGAGCGAAGCCCGTGAAGCCGGATTTCGCGATGTCGTCGCGCGACGCGGGGTAGCGGCCCGCGCCGTCCACCTGCGTGAATTCGAGCACCGCGTCGCCGACGACGTTGCCGTCGCCGTCGAACACCTGGCCGACCAGCAGCACGTGTTCGCCATCGGCGTGGGCCGCGGCGATCGTCGGCGTGAACAGGCTCTTCAGGTCGTAATCGTATTGCTGCGGGCACAGGCCGTATGCGAAGTACGGGCCGACCGTCTGCGAAGGGGTTTGCTTCAGCGTCGTCATGGTTCAGCGCTCCATCGGGGTGGCGTCGCGGCCGCGCAGCACGATGTCGAATTCGTAGCCGAGCGCATAGCCTTCTTCGGTGATGTCCATCGAGAAGCGCGAGATCAGGCGGTCGCGCGCGGCCTCGGGCGTGCCCTGGAAGATCGGGTCGTACGCGAGCAGCGGGTCGCCGGGGAAGTACATCTGCGTGACGAGACGCGAGCCGAAGTAATCGCCGAACAGCGAGAAGTGGATGTGATTCGGGCGCCACGCGTTCGGATGGTTGCCCCACGGATACGCGCCGGGCTTGATCGTCAGGAAGCGGTAGCGGCCTTCGTCGTCGGTCACGCAGCGGCCCGCGCCGAGGAAGTTCGGGTCGAGCGGTGCGTCGTGCTGGTCGACCTTGTGCACGTAGCGGCCGGCCGCGTTCGCCTGCCACACCTCGACGAGCGTGTTGCGCACGGGCTTGCCGCCTTCGTCGAGCACGCGGCCCGTGACGACCATGCGCTCGCCGAGCGGCTCGCCGTTCTTCACGGCGTTCTTCGTCAGGTCATGGTCGAGCGCGCCGAGATCTTCGGCGCCGTACACGGGCGCGTACTGGTCGCGGAGCTTCTCCTTCAGCGGGATCAGCGGGCGGGTCGGGCCGCGCTTCACGGACGAACGGTACTCGGGGTGGACATAGGCCGGATGCGACGGCCAGTCGCGCGGCGTGAGGATCGTGGGGGAATCCATCGGGCGTCTCCTGATAGGTATTTCGCGAAGTGGATGGCACGACTTTAGCCAATCCGGAAAGTTATGCAAAATGACCTTTTTTCGCAAATCGCATAACCGTTCGTTATGTTCGACGCGCCAATGGAAATTCCGCCGGACAGGATGCCTGTCCGGCGGAAAAAGCGATCGGGCTTCGCGTCGTCGGTGACGACCCCGTGCACGGCCCTCCAGCCAGCCCGTCGCCGCTTTTTTGTGTTGTCGTTCTTGTTGTTATCCGGTCTCCCTGAGCGCGCCTGTTATGACTGACGGCCGGGATCGAACACGATCCCGTCGAATTCGAGTGACAGCGTGCCGCTACGCAGCAGGGCGGCCGGCGTCGTGTCGCGGTCGGCACCGAGCACGTCGCTCACGTAGTCGGCGCAGAACCCGCGCCGCGTCCGCAGGTTGAAGCGGTTGCCGAGCAGTGCGTCGATCCGTTCTTCGGCCGTTGATTGCACCTGGCGCTGTGCATCGACGGTCGGTGCCGCGACGCGGCGGGCCAGTGCGATGCGCCCGCCGTCGGTATGGGCGACGAAGCGCGACAGCGGCGTGAGCTTCGTCCATGCAAACCCGGGCTCGGCGATCACGGGTTCGTCGCCCGACGTATCGACGACGATGCCGAAGCGGTTGGCCCACGCGCCCGCCGGGCCTGCCGCGTCGCGCCGTGCACTCGCCGCTTCGCGGATGAACACGAGATCGCCGACATGCGCGCTGGCGGCCAGCGTGCGGACCGTGGCAAGCGGCATCGTGCGATCCGTGTCGCGGGCATCGCGCGGGGCGGTGTGATGCGATTCGTAGGCAGCGGTTTCGGTTCGGGTGGTCATTTCGGCTCCGTCGTTCGGTGACAGCACGGAGCGGATTATGCAGACAAGTACCTGAAAGTGTTCATCTGCGTGCTCAGGTAGCCTAATATCTGACTTTCAGCATCACTTTTCGATACCAAAATGACCGAAACCGCCCAACTCATCGAAACGCTGAAGCGCCAGTTGAAGGCGCAGGGCATGACCTACCGCGACGTCGCGCGTGCGCTCGACGTGTCCGAGACCAGCGTGAAGCGGCTGTTCGCCAGCGGCCGCTTCACGCTGGAGCGTGTCGCGGAGATCGCGCAACTGCTCGGCTATACGCTGGCCGAGCTCGTGCAGGAAGCATCGGCGTCGGCGCCGAGGCTGCACGTGCTGACCGAGCAGCAGGAGGCGTTGCTGGTGTCGGACGAGAAATTGCTCGTCGTCGCCGTTTGCGCGATCAACTACTGGACCGTGCAGGACATCGTGTCGGCCTATCAGGTGACGAAGGCCGAGTGCGTGAAGTACCTGCTGATGCTCGACCGGATGAACGTCGTCGCGCTGCTGCCGGGCGACCGGATTCGCGTGCGCGTCGCGCGCGATTTCGACTGGCTGCCGGGCGGGCCGATCCGCCGCTATTTCCATGCGCATGCGCTTGGCGATTTTCTCGACAGCCGCTTCGACCGCGACGGCGAGACGATGACGTTCTCGCAGGGGATGCTGACGGAGGCCGCCGCTGCGGAGCTCGACCTGGAGTTGCGCCGGTTGCGCAGCAAGGCGGCCGCGCTGCACGCGGAATCGTCGTCCGCGCCGCTCGCGCAGAAGCACGGGACGAGCTTGCTGATCGCGAAGCGGATGTGGGAGCCGGCCAGTTTTCAGGCGTTGCGGCGCGTCGCGTCGTGATACATCGTCGAGTGCTTGGGGCTATCCGGAAAGTTATGCAAAATGGCATTTCATCGTCAATCGCATAACCACTCGTTATGAATAACCGTATCGCCGACGGCCGCGTCAAGTTCCGGCACCTGCAGTGCTTTCTCGCGGTCGCGCAGCTGGGCGGCGTGCAGAAGGCGGCCGAAAGCCTGTCGATCACGCAGCCGGCCGTGTCGAAGACGATCGCCGAGCTGGAAGCCATCCTCGGCGTGAAGCTGTTCGAGCGCGGCCGGCAGGGCGCGCAGCCGACTCGCGAGGCGCAACTGTTCATGCCGCACGCGAACGCGTGCGTGCTGGCGCTGCGGCAGGGCGTCGGGCTGCTCGCGCGCGAGGGCGGGGCCGCCGCGGCGACGCTCGAAATCGGCATGCTGCCGACCGTCGCGGCATCGCTCGCGCCCGCGTTGATGAAGGCGCTCGCCGAGCGCTGGCCGCGCGTCGTCGTGCGGATCGCGACGGCCGCGAACGCCGAATTGCTCGAGCGCCTGAAGTCCGGCGCGATCGAGTGCGCGATCGGGCGGCTGTCGGAGCCCGAGCGGATGATCGGGCTTGCGTTCGAGCAGTTGTACAACGAGCCGCTCGTCGCCGTCGTGCGCGCCGGGCATCCGCTGCTGTCAAGCGCGGCGCCGGCGGCCGAGCTCGTGCGCTATCCGGTCGTGCTGCCGCCGTTCGGCACGCTGATCCGTCAGTCGGCCGAGCAACTGCTCGGCGCCTGTGGCGTGCCGCCGCTGGATTCGTTCATCGAGGTGCTGTCGGTATCGGTCGCGCGCGCGCTGGCGCTCGAAAACGATGCGGTCTGGTTCGTGCCGCTCTATGCGGCCGAATACGACCTGTCGGCCGGGGCGCTGGCACGCCTGCCGCTGCCGTCGGCAGGCACCGACGAGCCGGTCGGGCTGGTGCTGCGTACCGATGCGCAGCCGTCGCCGGTTGCGCGGACGCTGATCGACGC
This sequence comes from Burkholderia lata, assembly GCF_902499025.1. Classification (GTDB taxonomy): domain Bacteria; phylum Pseudomonadota; class Gammaproteobacteria; order Burkholderiales; family Burkholderiaceae; genus Burkholderia; species Burkholderia lata_C. Next base: position 76,906 of record NZ_CABVPW010000033.1, read on the forward strand.
GGTGCGCGACATCGCTCGGTCGCGGTTCGACGAGACGCGCACGCACCGGACGTCACGCGCGGCGCGCAAGCCGGCGCGTCGCGACGACTGATCCGGCGGGCCTGCGCGGCGAGCGCGGCCCGACCCCGTCCCCGGCTGCCGGATTGGCCATCCGGTCAGTAGCCGGCTTCGTGGCGCTTGGCATATCGTACCTATTTTGGTACGATTGGTGTCAAGACGATGACGAGACAGCAGATCCAGGTCACGCTCGGCGTGCGGTTCTTCCAGACGGCCCGTGGCAACGAGCCGGTGCGCGAATGGCTGAAGGCGCTCGGGAAAGCGGAGCGCAGGGCGATCGGCGAAGAGATCAAGACCGTTCAACTCGGTTGGCCGCTCGGCATGCCGCTGGTCCGGAAGATGGCGCAGGATCTGTGGGAGATTCGCGTGATGCTGCCGGGGCGGAGCGCCCGCGTGCTGTTTACGGTCGTCGGCGACACGATGGTCCTGCTGCACGGCTTCTTCAAGCAGTCGCGGGCCACGCCGTCGGACGATCTCGATGTCACCGTCGCGCGCCTGAAAGCGCTGATGCGCGCCATCTGAATTTCCCGGTTGCGCCGGAACGTACCGTCTTCGACGGTCAGGCAGCCGGCAACGCCATGCACTGGAGTACCCCATGACGACCACGAACAACCCGCATATCGGCAGCGATTTCGATACCTTCCTCGAGGAGGACGGCAATCTCGAAGCGGCCACCGCCACCGCGATCAAGCGCGTGATCGCCTGGCAGATCGGGCAGGAAATGAAGGCGCAGCACATCACGAAAACCGCGATGGCCGCGCGGATGAAAACCAGCCGCGCCGCGCTCAACCGTCTGCTCGACGAAACCGACACGAGCCTCACGCTGGCGACGCTCGCGAGCGCGGCCGCCGCGCTCGGCAAGCGGCTCAGTTTCGAGCTGGTACCGGCCTGACGGGCATGGAGAAACGGCGGACGGCCGAGCCCGAGGCCCTACGTGTGATGCGCGCGCCGGAATGGACGGCAATCCGGCCAGCGGTTCGGCCATCGGTTTTGCCATGATCCGCCGGTGCGTCGCTGCAAGCGAGCGAGTGCCGGCCCGCGCGCACCTGCCGGGTCACTGACGCGGCCCGGCCACCTGCAGATAGAGCAGCGCACCGCCCGCGAGCAGCAGCGGGCACAGGATGTACCAGCCGGTCGTCAGGAACAGCCCGGCAACCGCGACCAGCGAAACCCACGCACAACGGTAAGCGATGCTACCGCGCGGCAGCAGTTTCAGCGCGGCGGCCGCGCCGAGCCCATACACCATCACGAAGCACCCTGACGTGACGAGCACGAGCGGCTTCGGCCCGACGTCCGACAGCGTCGTCGCGGCCAGTGCGACGGCTGCGAGCAGGGCGATCACGCCGAGGCTGCGGCGCGGGACACCGCCGACCTGGCTGCCTTGCGCGAGCCACGCGGGCAACGCGCCGTCGCGTCCGAGCGCGGCACCGAGCTTGGCCGCGCCCGCGAAATAGGCGTTCATCGTGCCGAGCGTGAGCAGCAGCGCGGCCGCGGCGGCCAGCACCTGCGCATGACCGCCGATGCCGCCCGCGATCAGTTCGGCGAGCGGCGCACCCGATGCGCCCGCAGACGGCCCGAGCACCGTCACGCTCGCGGCGGCGACCGACAGATACAGGAACCCGACCACCACGACCGCGATCCCGGCCGAGCGCGGCATGTCGTGCGCGGGCCGGCGGAATTCGGCCGCGAGATGGGTGATCGCCTCCCAGCCGGCGAAACTCCACACGAGCAGCGCGGCTGCCTGGCCGACCGCGAGCCAGCCATGCGGTGCGAACGGATGCAGGTTCGCGGTGCGTGCATGGGGCGCGGACGCGAGCACCGCGGCGAGCAGCAGCGTGACGAGCAGCGCCGACAGCACGAGCTGCATGCGGCCCGAAACGGTGACACCGAATGCATTCGCGGCCGACACGGTCGCGATCAGCGCGGCAGCCGTGACGATGACCGTCGTGTGCCCGCCGCCCGTGACGGCCGCGACGTATGCGCCGCCGAACATCGCGGCAGCCGGCGCGCCGGCCGGTACCGCGAAGTAGAAGCACCATCCGACGATCGCCGCGGCTTTCGGGCCGAAAGCGCGCCGCGCGTAGGTCGAGACTCCGCCGGCATCGGGATAGCGCGCACCGAGTGCGGCAAAGGTGGCCGCGAGCGGCCCAGACAGCACGACGAGCGCGGCCCATGCGAGCAGCGAGGCCGGCCCCGCGACCTCGGCAGCCAAGGCGGGCAACGCGATCACGCCGGTGCCGAGCACCGCGCCGATATAGAGCGCGGCGCCCTGGAAAATCGTCAGCGAGCCCGCGTGATGAGCGGCGGGCGAATCGGCATGCGAGGGCATGGACAGCAGTCTCCGGAAGTCTTGTTGTGTTTGAGCGCGGGAGCCCGCGCGGGCAATCGTTCGATGCTACCCGAACGACGACGGCAGCGCGGCCCGGCGATCAGTAGTCGGAGCGGAGCGGCGTGTCAGCCGATGTCAGCAGTGGCGTGCGAGTCGCAGGCGGGCATCCTCGCGCGCGGCGGGCGACAGGTCGGGCGCGTAGTGGAACGCGCCCGAAACCAGTGATGCGACGGGCACGCCGTCACGGAACAGCACGCGATTGCCGGCCAGCGCCGGCACCTTGTCGCCGGGCAGCAGCGTGCCGGCAAGATTCAGCGGATCGGCGCCCGTCACGCACACGTACTGGCCGTCGCCCGGTTGCCGCCGCAGTTCGCGCAGGATCGGAATCGCTTCGGGCAGCGCGAACTGTTCGCCCGCGAGCCCGGCGACGAAGCGTCCGCCGCGAATCTCGCCGCGCGCTTCGAGACGCTGCAGCACCCGCACGAGTTCGCGCCAGCTCGGCAGCCAGTCGGCTTCGCGTTCGAGCAGCCGCCAGAACACGACGCCGTAGCGGCGCAGCAGCGTCCATGCGATGTGTTCGAGCGCATCGGGGTCGGTCGCGGCCTGGCCGCGTTTCGGTACCGGCGCATCGTCCGCCGGTGCGTGGCGTTGCACGAGTGCCCAGCGGCCGGCGTCGTCCATCCCGCCGATCAGCGCGCCGCCGCGCCGTGTGCGCGGCGCAAAGGTCGCGCTGCGCTTGACGGCCGGTTTCAGCAGCGCACGCAGGCCCGCGTAACTGTCCGCGTTCACGAGGCCGGCCGACACGAGTTCGCCGAGCGCCTGTTCGAGTTCGACCGGCAGCATGTGCAGGTCGTCGAGCAGCGCGTCGAAGAACATCGCGCCGTGCGCGGCGAGGGCGTCGCGTACCTGCGTGGCCCGCGCGGACAGCGCCGGTTGCGCATCGGGGTCGCGCAGCGCCTGCCATGCGCAGAGGTGGCGGCGCGGCAGCAGCACGATCGGCGTCGTCTTCACGGGCGTGCCGGCCGCGCGCGCCGGCGCGCCGATGCGCGTCCACACGAGCTTGCCCGAGCGGCACAGCTCGTCGAGCCCGCCCGCCATGTAGTCGGTGAGTCGCGCGGGCAGCAGTGCGTCTTCCCATGCGCTTGCCGCGGCCTCGTAGCCTTCGAGCTGTTCGACCACGGCCGCGAGCGCATCGCGGCCCGAGCCGCGCGTGTCAGGCGTCAGGTGTTGCCAGTGGAACAGGAAGCGCATGAAATCGGCGCGCTCGACCGGCTCGATCTCGCGACGCAGCCGCTTCACCGTATAGCGATGAATCCGCGCAAGCAGATGGCGTTCGCACCATTCGTCCGTCGTCGTGCCCGGCGTGAACCGGCCGCGCATCACATAGCCTTCGCGCTCCAGCGCCGCGAGGGCCGTCGCGATCGACGCAGGCGGCAGGCCGAGCGGTGTCGCGATCGCGTCGAGCGCAAGCGGCCCGAAACCGGTGAGCCGCGCGCGGATCACGTCGACGAGTGCGGCGTCCGCGTCCCACGGCTGCGCGCAGGCGGCCGGTACCTTGAGCGCCGGCGCGATGCGCGCGTCGGGATGCAGCGCACGCAGGCAGACGAGCCGTTCGACCGGCACCCATAGCGCGGCGCCGCCAGGCGTAACGAGTTTCGTCGCACGGCGGCGTTCGGCGAGTTCCGCGAGCCGGTCGAGCCAGCCTTCGTGTTCGCGTGCTTCGCTATCGGCGATGCACGCGAGCGTGAGCAGCGCATCGTGCATCTCGTCGGCGTCGCGCACGAGCGGCCAGGCTTCGTCGCGCACCGCATCGATCGCGTCGGCGTCGAGTGCACCGAGATCGTCGGCCGATTCGGGATCGCTCCAGCGACGCGACTGCACGGCCTGCGTGCGGCGCTCCTCGAGCGGCGCATCGTCGAGGAACGCGTACGGCTTCGCGTTCAGGATCTCGGCCGCGAGCGGCGACGGCGCGGGCAGGTCGCGTGCGACGAGCTCGATCGCGCCGCTTTCGATCCGGCGCAGCAGCGCAAGCCAGCCATCGGTATCCATTGCGTCGTGCAGGCAGTCGTCGAGCGTCTGGTCGACGAGCGGGTGATGCGGGATCTCGCGCTCGCCGACGATGTTCTCGAGGCACGCGACCTGATCGGGGAACACGGTTGCGAGCAGGTCCTCGCTCTTCATTCGCTGCAGTTGCGGCGCGGTGCGCTTGCCGCCGGTGAAGCGCGGCAATGCGAGCGCGGTCGTCGCGTTCCAGCGCCAGCGCACGCCGAATATCGGTGCGTCGAGCAGGGCCTGCACCAGCACGTGCTCGGCGCTCGCCGAACGCAGGTAGCGCCACACTTCGTCGAGCGCGAAGCTGTGCGCGAGCGACAGCGACAGGATGATCGCGTCGTCGGTCGCGGCCGCCTGCAGCTCGAAGTTGAAACTGCGGCAGAAGCGCTTGCGCAGCGCGAGCCCCCATGCGCGGTTGATGCGGCTGCCGAACGGCGAATGGATCACGAGCTGCGTGCCGCCCGATTCGTCGAAGAAGCGCTCCATCACGAGCATGTCCTGCGTCGGCAGCGCGCCGAGCGCGGCGCGGGTGCGGGCGAGGTAGTCGGCAATCTGGTGCGCGGCGTCGGGCGACAGGTGCAGATCGTCGACGAGCCAGCGCAACGCCGGCGCGAGGCGGCTTTCGGCGGTGCCGGCGGCAACGGTGTCGTGCTGCACGTCAATCGAGGCGTCGGTATCGACTTCGATCCCGGCCTTTGATTTCGCATTCGCGCCGGCTTTGGCGTTGGTTCGGGGGGCGGACTTTCTGCCAGCTCCGTTGCCGATGCGATCGCGACCCCTGTCATGTGCGTGCCGGTCGCCGTCGGCGAACAGTCCGTCGAGCCGCGCGCGCAGCCGGCCGACCGCTGCCGACAGCTCGTCGCTGCGCCCCGGCGCCTCGCCGAGCCAGAACGGGATGTTCGGCGACTGCCCCTGCGCATCTTCCACGCGCACGCGGCCCGTTTCCACGCGAATGATCCGGTACGACTGGTTGCCGAGCTGGAACACGTCGCCGGCCAGGCTCTCGATCGCGAAATCCTCGTTGACGGTGCCGACCTGGATGCCCTGCGGCTCGAGCAGCACCGCATAGTCGGCCATGTCGGGGATCGTGCCGCCCGACGTAGTGGCGGTCATCATCGCGTTGCGGCGCCCGCGCACGGTGCCGCCGACCACATCGCGATGCAGGTACGCGCCGCGCACGCCGCGCCGGCTCGTGAAGCCTTCGGCGAGCATCTTCATCACTTCGTCGAAGCGCTCGCGCGTCAGCCGCGCATACGGCGCCGCGCGCGTGAAGCTCGCATACAGCGCGTCTTCCTGCCATTCGGTGCACGCCACTTCGGCGACGATCTGCTGCGCGAGCACGTCGAGCGGCGCTTCGGGAATGCGCAGCGTGTCGAGCTCGCCGCGTTGCACGCAATCGAGCAGCGCCGCGCATTCGACGAGTTCGTCGCGCGACAGCGGGAACAGCCGGCCCTTCGGTGTGCCGCCGACATGGTGGCCGGAGCGGCCGACGCGCTGCAGGAACGGTGCGATCCCGCGCGGCGAGCCGACCTGGCAGACGAGATCGACGTCGCCGATATCGATGCCGAGTTCGAGCGATGCGGTAGCGACGAGCAGTTTCAATTCGCCGCGCTTCAGGCGCTGCTCGGCGTCGAAGCGGTGCTCTTTCGCGAGACTGCCGTGATGCGCGGCGATCGCTTCCTTGCCGAGCCGGTCGGCGAGGTGGCGCGTCATGCGCTCGGCGGTGCGCCGCGTGTTGACGAACACCAGCGTCGTGCGATGCGCGGCCGCGAGCCCGGCGATCCGGTCGTACACCTGTTCCCACACGTCGCTTGCCATCACGGGTTCGAGCGGCACGTTCGGCAGTTCGAGCGCGAGGTCGCGCTCGCGGGTGTGGCCCGTGTCGACGATCGTGCAGTCGCGCGGCGCGTCGGCCGGGCCGCCGACCAGGAAGCGCGCGACCGCGTCGATCGGCTTTTGCGTGGCCGACAGCCCGATGCGCGGCAGCGCACGGCCGGCCAGCGCGTCGAGACGTTCGAGCGACAGCGCGAGATGGCTGCCGCGCTTGGACGACGCAAGTGCATGGATTTCGTCGACGATGACCGAGCGCACGTTCGACAGCATCTGCCGCCCCGACGTGGACGACAGCAGCACGTACAGCGATTCGGGCGTCGTCACGAGGATGTGCGGCGCGCGCTTGCGCAGCGCGGCGCGCTCGGCCTGTGTCGTGTCGCCGGTGCGCACGGCGGTGCGGATCGCCGGCACCGGCAGGCCGAGTTGCGCGAGCGATTCGGCGATGCCGGCAAGCGGCGCATCGAGGTTCACGTGGATGTCGTTCGACAGCGCCTTCAGCGGCGACACGTACACGACGAGCGTCGCGTCGGGCAGCGTGCCGTCGTGCGCCAGTGCATCGCGCACCAGTTCGTCGAGCGCGCACAGGAATGCGGTGAGCGTCTTGCCGGAGCCGGTCGGTGCCGCGACCAGCGTCGAGCGGCCGGCCTTGATGTGCGGCCACGCGAGCGCCTGCGCGCCGGTCGGCGCGGCGAACGTGCGCCGGAACCACGCGGTGACGGCCGGGTGGAACACGTCGAGCGCACTGGCGGCAGGGCGGGTAGCGGTGACGTCCATCGGAGCGTTGAAATGGGGTGCAAGCGCGCGAAAGGCGCGCGCACGAATCGAATCGTCAGTGTGCCAGACGTCGCGCGTGCGTGCCGGGCATGTGTGTCGACGTTTCTACTTCAGATGGGGGCCTGCGCCGCACTTTCAACGAACGGAAAGTTGCACGCGCGTCGGCACGCCGACAGCGTGCCGAATTGCGACGAATTGCAACTAAACGCGATGCAGCCAGCCGAGCCACTGTTCGAGCAGCGGCGCACGCGACCACAGCGACTGCGCGAGCCACAGCGTGCCGCCCCATGCGGCGGCCACGACGATCAGGTCGCAATGCCCGCTTTTCCACAGGTTGAGCGAGTGACGCCGCCAGATCCACGGCACGCCGAGCGGGTTCGGCCAGTCGGCGAGCAGGTGCATCAAGCCGCCGCATGCGAAGCCGAACAGCGGCGCGGCCCACAGTGGATGCGGATGATGGATGAGCCCGTGCCACCCGAGTGCAAGCAGCGCGATCCAGCCGATGCCCCAGTGCGTGACGGTGCGATGGGTGATCCACAGGCGGCGCTTGCGGCTCCACCATGCGACTTCGAGCCAGTCGGGCGCGGTGCCGCCTGCGACGCCCGCCGCGAATGCGGCGAACAGGCCAGAGTGCCACGGGCCGGTTGCACCGGTTTGTGCGACGAGGACAGCGGCGGCGACACCGGCTGCGAAGCCGGACGCATGATGCGCATTGTGTGATGCCATAGGAAGCGAGACGAAGAAACGTGAAGCGGCGCGTGAACGAAAAAATGATGCGGCGCGAAAGCGGGGCGCTATCTTCGCAGATCGGCCCGTGCTGCGGGAGGGACGTTTGCAGATTTTTTTGCACGTGCCGCGTGGCGTTCCGCGCAGTTCGCAACTTTCGGTTTTTTTGTGCGCTGCGTGATGACTGTCGCGGCGGCCGTCCGCGGCGGGCGCGCACCGCGTGCAATTTCGACCGCTCCGCATGCATGTTGAAAAGCCGCGGCATGACCGAGCGCACAGAACGCATGCGCTTTCGTTGCACGTCACGTGTTCGACCCTTTTTGTCCCCCTATACTACGAAGCCGGAGATGGCCGTCGGCGCGCCAGCGGCCATGAGCGGAACAGGTGCTTTTCCTGCCTGAAGGAGATCCACATGGGGGACATGCAATGACTACGCTGAATCGCTTCAAATCATCCGCTGTCGTGCTCGCGACGGTGGCCGGCATCGGGTTCCTGCCGAACGCGCCCGTCTATGCGAAGGGGCCGCAGCCGGCGGTCCTGACGAGCTCCGCGGTCGCGGTGGCCGACAAGTACAGCGCGGATGCCGCGGAGCGGATCTTCAAGGAAGGCGGCAACGCGATCGACGCGGCCGTCGCGATCGCATTCACGCTCGCCGTCACGTATCCGGAAGCCGGCAACATCGGCGGCGGCGGCTTCATGACGATCTACAAGGACGGCAAGCCGTACTTCATCGACTACCGCGAACGCGCGCCGCTCGCCGCGACGAAGGACATGTATCTCGACAAGGACGGCAACGTCGTGAAGGGCATGAGCCTGTACGGCCCGCGCGCGGTCGGCGTGCCGGGCACGGTCGCGGGCATGTGGGAGGCGCAGAAGCGCTTCGGCAAGCTGAAGTGGAAGCAGGTGCTCGCGCCGGCGATCCACTATGCGCGTGACGGCTTCGTCGTCGACGAGCAGCTCGCGCAGCGCGGCGTCGACGCATCGAAGGAGTTCGGCGGCAAGACCAACTTCGACAAGTATTTCTCCGGGCTGAAGGCGGGCGTGAACTTCAAGCAGCCCGATCTCGCCGACGTGCTGACGCGCATCGCGAACGACGGCGCGGAAGGTTTCTACAAGGGCAAGACGGCCGAGCTGATCGCTGCGTCGATGAAGACCGGCGACGGCAACGGGCTGATCACCACCGAGGATCTCGCGCAGTACCGCGCGGTGTGGCGCCAGCCGGTGCAGGCGAAGTGGAACGGCTATGACGTGATCACCGCGCCGCCCCCGAGCTCGGGCGGCATCGGCCTCGTGCAGCTGCTGAAGATGAAGGCCGATCTGAAGCAGGACTTCGAGGGCGTGAAGCTCAACTCGCCGCAGTACATCCACCTCGTCGCGGAAATCGAGAAGCGCGTGTTCGCCGATCGTGCGCAGTATCTCGGCGATCCCGATTTCTACAAGGTACCGATCGCGCAACTGACCGATGACGCATACATCGCGAAGCGCGCGGCCGAAGTCAACTCGAAGGAGCCGTCGGATACGAAGAGCGTGCAGCCGGGCCTCGGCACGACGATGCCGGAGAAGGCTGAGACGACGCACTTCTCGGTGGTCGACAAGTGGGGCAACGCGGTGTCGAACACCTACACGATCAACGGGTATTTCGGCTCGGGCGTGATTGCCGACGGCACCGGCATCGTGCTGAACGACGAGATGGACGACTTCTCCGCGAAGCCGGGCGTCGCGAACATGTTCGGCGTGGTCGGCAGCGACGCGAACGCGATCGAACCGAAGAAGCGCCCGCTGTCGTCGATGTCGCCGACGATCATGACGAAGGACGGCAAGGTGTCCCTCGTGATCGGCACGCCGGGCGGTTCGCGCATCTTCACGTCGATCTTCCAGGTGATCAACAACATCTACGACTTCAGGATGCCGTTGAAGGAAGCGGTTGGCGCGATGCGCTTCCATCACCAGCTGCTGCCGCCGAACACGATCTTCTGGGAGCCGTACCACCCGATCGAAGGCGAACTCGCGAAGCAGATCGAGGCGCGTGGCTATACGCTGAAGGGGCAGGATTTCAGCGGCGACATCCAGGTGATCAAGATCGACGGCAAGACGCCGGAGGCGATGGCCGACCCGCGCGGGCGTGGCGTGACGCGGATCATCCACTGACGTGAAGCGGCGCGTGCGCGGTTGCAAAGGCGGCCGCGCACGCCGTGTTCCGCAGCCGGGTGTCGTGCGCCGGCTGCGGAACGCACTCAGCCGGTGGTCCGGATGAATTCGGCGATGCGTGCCGCGATGGCGTCGGGCGCATCCTCGAAGCAGTAATGTCCGACGCCCGCCAGCCGTTCGACGGGCGCGGACGGAAACAGTGCCGTGAAGAGCGGCAGGAAGTGTTCGGCGCCGAGCGTTCGATCGGCGTCTCCCCAGATCGCGAGCGCGGGCTTTTCGCGTATCGCGCGCAGCGCCGCCGTATCGGGTTCCTCGAACCGGTGCGCGCCGGCGGCAAACCCGCGAGCCCATCCGATCGCGCCGATGCAGTCGGCCGGTTGCGCGAACGGCGCACCGTATGCGGCGATCCACGTGTCGTCGATGATCGCGTGATTTTCGAATCCGTTCAGCTTCAGCGTGCTCAGGATGTTGAAGCCGAGCTGACCGAGCACCGTCTCCAGCGTATCGTCCGCCGCCGCGCGCATGATCCACTGGAACCACGGCGCATCGCGACCGTTCGCTGTCAATCGCTCGACAAGATCGGGCTGGCCGAACGGCGTCGGCCCGTTCGCGGACACGATGCGCCGGATGCGATCCGGATGCCGCGCGGCAAGCCCCATGCCGACCGGGCCGCCGAAGTCGTGCATCACGAGCGTGATGCGATCGAGGCCGCGCGCGAGCACGAAGCGCTCCAGGTTGTCGATATGGTCCTGCAGCCAGTAGCTGCGGTCCTGCGGCGTCGCGCTTTTGCCGAACCCCATGTGATCGGGGACGACGACACGATGCGTCGGACTCAGCGCCGCAACCAGGTGGCGGAACAGATAACCCCACGTGGGCTCGCCATGCAGGCACAGGATGGTTTCGCCGTCGTGCGGGCCTTCGTCCACGTAATGCATCCGGAAGCCGGATGCGTCGTCGAAATGCGGGGCGAATGGAAAGGTGCCATCGAACGTGGCATCGGGCCGGATCATCGAACGCTCCTTTGGATAGTCGGATAGTTTGGTTTCAAGTTGAAACCGAATTGAAGCGTAGGATATTGGGTTTCAAGTTGCAACCGAAAGTGTGACTGGACCGCTGGCCGAATGACTGCGGCGCTGGTGTGTGACGACGTGCCAGAAAGGAATACCGCCTGAATGTATTAGCGGAACGTATCAGGTGAAGTGCCAATCAGGCCCGAATCGACCGTTCCATTCGTCGATTGCGAACAGTCAGGCCTCGGGCGATTGATCTTTCGGATGGTGAGTTTTATATTGCAACCATTCATTTCAACGAAAGCGACCGCCGTCCCGCCCGCATGCCGGGAACGGCATCGCTCATGCATCGATGAACAGACGAACCACGCACGAGGATTCCCCCTGCGGCGTTGCCCGCCCGCTGGACGCGATCGGCGACTGGTGGTCGCTGCTGATCGTCCGCGACGCGTTCGACGGGTTGCGCCGCTTCGGCGAATTCCAGAAGAATCTCGGGCTGGCCAAGAACATCCTGGCCGCGCGGCTGCGCAACCTGGTCGCGCACGGGATCATGGACATCGTGCCGGCCGCGGACGGCGGCGCGCATCACGAATACGTGCTGACCGAGAAAGGGCGCGGCCTGTTTCCGCTGCTCGTCGCGCTGCGGCAGTGGGGTGAGGACTTCTTCTTCGAACCGGACGAGGCGCACGTGCTGCTCGTCGACCGGAAGACCGGGTTGCCGGTCAGGAAACTGGAACTGCGCTCGCAGGACGGGCGCGTGCTCGGGCCGGAAGACACGGTCGTGTTGCCGCCGCCGGACTGACGCGCGGCAATCGCGGCGATGGCGCCCGCGTTACCGCTTCAGCAGCGCGTGCGCGTGCACGATCTGCTCGGCGAGCTGGTTGATCGAAATGCGCCGCTCCATCGCCTGCGAACGGATCTGCTGGTAGGCCTCTTCCTCGCTGATCGCGTTGTGCTGCATCAGCAGCGTCTTCGCTTCCTGCAGCGTGCGCGCGGACATCACGCGCTGTTCGAGTTGCGCGATACGGCGTCGGTATTCGTCATGCCGGCGGCTCTGGTGACACGCGAGCGCCATCGCGCTCAACAGGCCGAACGAGCGCACCGGCGTCGTTACCGCGCTTTGCGCATCGATGCGCAGCATCAGTTCGAGGATCGTCGGGCTTTCGTAGGTCGTGACCGCGATGAGCGGCGGGCGTGCGTCGTCTTCCAGCCACGGGATCGACAGGTGCAGCAGGTCGGGCCGGACCGCGAGAATCACGAGGTCGACGCTTTCCGGCAACGCGGCGGGCGGCGGCCAGCGCTGCTCGCTCGGGCAGCCGATGCGCGACAGCTGCTCGACGAGCAGCAGGCCGTTGTCGTCGTCCGGGTAGTAGACCATCACGCGGAGCGAACGCAGTTCGGCGAGCAGGCGCGGCGTCGAGCGGATCGGGGTGCGGGCGCGCATCGTCGGTTACGCCTTCTGTTCGTCGGGCGCGTGCACGCGGTCGCCGAGCGAATGCGTGACGAGGTACGGATCGGGATGCACGCGCCGCGTCGCTTCGCGCACGATCGTGAAATTGCCGTCGGCCGTCGCGCAGCCGATGCGCGGGTAGAGGCATGTGTGCTGCGTGAGCCGGTCGATCTTCACGCGCCCCTGCGGCGCATCGAATTCCGCCTCCGCGAGATGCTCGACGAGCCGGTCGCGCTGGTCGGTGCCGGCGCGCGCGAGCGCGTTGGCGAACAGGTGAACCTGGAAATACGCGGCTTCCCACGGCGCGGACGCGCTCGCGTCGTCGCCGAAGCGCGCCTTGAGCTGCGCGATGCAGCGCCGGTTCACATCGGAATCGATGGTCTGGAAATAGGGCGACGACGTGTAGTGGCCGGCCGCGGCCGCGCCCATCTGGCCGAGCTCGATCTCGGAGGTCGTCAGGCTCGCGATCGGCATCTTGCGTGCGTCGAGGCCGGCTTGCGCATACGCACGGTAGAACGCGGCCGTGCTGTCGCCCACCAGCGTGCTGAACACGAAGTCGGGCGCCTTCGCGCGAATGTCCTCGACCACCGCCGCGAAATCCTGCTCGGACGCGACGAGCGGCATGTACACCTCGCCGAGGATCTGACCTTCCGGATGCTGCGTGACGAGGTCGATCATGATGCGGTTCGACTCGTACGGATAGATGTAGTCGGACCCGACCAGGTACACGCGCGCGCCGAACTGCGCGGTCATGAACGCGGCGAGCTGCACGCTGTTCTGGTTGGGCGCCGCGCCCGTGTAGATCACGTTCGGCGAGAACTCGAAGCCTTCGTAGAGTGTCGGGTAGAACAGCAGCTTGTCCCATTTCTCGACGATCGGGATCAGCGCCTTGCGGCTGCTCGACATGTACGCGCCGAACAGCACGTTCACGCGTTCGGTGGCGATCAGCTCTTCGGCGAGCCGCGCATAGACGGCCGGGTCGGAACAGGCATCGCGCACGACGGGCACGATCTCGCAGCCGTTCGCGCCGCCAGCCTCGTTGATCTCGGCGATCGCCTGCAGCGTGCCGCGCAACTGGCTCTGGCCGAGGTGCGACGTGCATCCGCTCTGCGAGAACAATACGCCAACCTTCACACTGTTCATTCGGTCTTTCCTGTCTCTTCCGGTGGGGCCGTCACGCGGTCAGCCGCCCGGCCGCGTGCGCGACGACGGCCGGCAATGCGTCGCCGTTCGCCGCGTGGACGCAGCTCGGGCCGACGCCAAGTATTGTAGACAACCCGGGCGGCGCGCCGAACGACAATCCGGCGATCGCGACGCCGCGCTGCCGGCCCTGGCGTGCCGCATGGCGTGCATCCTCGACGAGATAGCGCGGGTCGAACACGTCGATGTCGGCGGCTTCGCCGTCGCCGATCATCAACACGGCGGCCCGTGCGCTCGCGGCTTCGCGACGCAGCAACGCCAGCGCATGGCGCAATGCCGCGCCCGTGCGCGTGCTCATCCCGCTGTCGGCCGCGAGCAGCGCCGCACGGCGGCCGGCGTCGAATGCTTCGCCGAAATCCTTGAAGCGCGCGTAGTACACGCGATGCCGGCCGTCCGACGTGTAGCCGTGCACGGCCCAGCGGCGCCGCTGCCGGTCGAACAGGTCACCGAGCACGAACGCCGCGCGTTTCTCGAGCGCGGCGACCTGCGCGGCCGTTGACGCCGACAGGTCGAGCAGGATCAGCACGGGCCCGCGCGCGTCGTGCGGCACGCGGCGACGGAACACGTGCGGATCGGGCGCGTGTCCGGCGCGGCGTGAGATCCGTGCGGCGATCGCTGCATCGACGTCGAGCGCATCGCCATCGAGCTGACGCCCGACACGTCGCATCGGCTCGGCTGCACGCGGAGACGGCACCCGCTTCGCCGTGCGCCGGTCGGCTTCGATCAGCGCGGCAAGCGAACGGGGTGCCACCGACGTGGCCGGCGCGCGTTCGACGATCGTCGCCCAGTCGCGGCGCTCGCGCTGCGTGTGGCAATTCCACTCGGGATAGCGCGGCGCATCGGGCGCGGGAGGCGGTTCGTCGTCGGGTTCGTCGCTGTGGCCGCCGGTCGAGGCCGACATCTCGACGCCTTCGCTGCCTGCCTGTTCGGCCGCTACGGCAGCTGGCTGTGCCCACAGCCACGCGTTGTCGTCGCGATAGGGCAGCCATGCGCCGTCGTCGGGCTCGAAACGCACGCGCATCTGGCCGAGATCGTTCGCGAGCCGCGATGCGATCGTGCGGAACGCGCGGTAATCGTCGAGCGCATCGCGGTGTTCGTTGAACAGTTGCACGCCCTTGTCGACCCACGGGTTGCCGTCGCGATACGACGGATCGAACAGCGCTTTCGCGAGCCGCGCGCACAGGCGGCCGAACGTGAGTCCTTCACGATCGATCGGCGCGAACGCGGGCGCCCAGAAGGTCACGAGCCCCGGCCAGGTGCGCGCGAGCAGCGCTTCGACGCGCGCATCCTCGATCAGCCCGGCGACGGCGATGCCGATCGGCGTCAGCTTGTCGACCGGTTCGCCCGACGGCGAATGCAGCCAGTGTGCCAGCGCGTGCGCGGCCGCCGCGATGCGCGCATCGGGCGGCAACGCGCGCGGCACACGCAGCGCGGCATGGCCGAGCGTCGTGCGCAGCGCCGCATCGTCGAGCCGCACGTCGGTCGCGTGCGCGGTCATGCCGTGCAGGAAGCGGGCGAGTTGCAGTGCGCTCATGTCGCGAAGTGCGCGGCGGCCATCGTCTGCAACGCGGCGCGCGTGTCGGCGTCGTCGGTCGCCGCGTCGCTGATCGCGATCCGGCACGCATCGAGCGGCGCGAGCCCCGCGACGATCAGCCGGGCCGCGTGCACGAGCAGGCGCGTCGATGCACCTTCGTCGAGCCCGTTGCCGGCCTGAGCGAGCGCGCGCGTGTGGTGGGCGAGATCGACGAGGCGACGCGCGGTTTCGCGGTCGGCGCCGCTTTCGCGCACGACGACGTCGGCCTCGTGCGCGGCATCGGGATAGCCGAAGTCGATCGCGACGAAACGCTGCCTGGTCGACGGCTTGAGCCGCCGGTGTTCGCCGTGATAGCCGGGGTTGTACGAGATCACCAGATGAAAATCCGGATGCGCATGCACGACCTCGCCGAGCCGGTCGAGCGGCAGCACGCGCCGCGAGTCGGTCAGCGGATGGATCACGACCGTCGCGTCGGGGCGCGCCTCGACGATCTCGTCGAGATAGCAGATCGCGCCATGCCGCGCGGCGAGCGTGAGCGGCCCGTCGGCCCAGTAGGTGCCGTCGGCATCGAGCAGGTGGCGGCCGGTCAGGTCGGCCGCCGACGTGTCGTCGTTGCACGCGACCTGGATCAGCGGCAGGCCCATGCGCCACGCCATGTACTCGACGAACCGCGTCTTGCCGCAACCGGTCGGCCCTTTCAGCAGGACCGGCAGGTGATGGCGGCAAGCCGTCTCGAACCAGGCGGCCTCGGCGCCGGCAGCTTGGTAGAACGGTGCGTCGGCAATGCGGTGCCCGGCAAGCGGATCGGTGGCAAGCGGCGTATCGCGTGCGCTCATTACCACCTCCCCGTCATCATCAGCATGCCGGGCAGCCAGCAGGTGCCGACGCCGATCGCGATCGTGTAGCCGGGCAGGAAGCGCACGCGGCGCTTCAGCCCGAGCGCGACGAAGAACAGGAACCACAGGCTCGACCACAGCAGCCACATCGCGCCGAAACGCACGTCATGCGACGTGCCCGCATAGACGAGCGCGCTGATCGCGACGAACAGGCAGTACCAGCCGAGGCCCGCGCCTTGCAGCCCGCGCCACTGGACGGCGGCGAGATACAGGTACGTGAATGCGAACAGCAGGCCGCCCGCGCTCGAGAAATATTGCTGCGGCGCCGAGGCCTGCACGAGGCCGACGAGGTTGATCAGCAACGCGAGCAGCCCGACGAGCAGGTTCAGGCCGGCGGCATCGCGCGGTTCGATGCGACCGGTGAGCGCGACGCCGTTGACGACCAGCACCGCGCCGATGAAGAAGAGAGCGACACCGAGCATGATGAAGGCTCCAGAGTGAGACGGAGCCGTTCGCGCACGCTGCGCGAACGGCCGGGCAGGGCGCGGGCTCAGCGGTGCGCGGGCGCTTCGGACGGAATGCCCTCGATCGGGCATTCGGGCGTGCCGGGTGTCGCGCGCGTGAGCCGTTCGACGGCCTGGCGCGTGCCGTCCGGGTCGTTCACCCAGTTCGCGTAGAACTCGAACGGGCATTGCGCGACGCCGTTCGGCGATTCGCCGGAACCGATCTTGCCCGTGTAGCCGCGGTGCAGCAGCTTGTACAGGTGGTTCTGCGATTGCATGTTGCGGCGCGCGTCGCGGATCAGGCTCACCGACAGCTCCGCATACTGCACGCCGTTTTCTTCCTCGCCGCATTCGCCGAGCGTGCGGCCGTCGAAGCCGACGATCGCCGAGTGGCCGAAATACGAATACACGCCGTCGAACCCGGATGCGTTCGCGACCGCGACGTAGCAGTTGTTCATGAACGCCATCGCCTTCGACACGAGCACCTGCTGGTCCTTCGCCGGGTACATGTAGCCCTGGCAGCGCACGACGAGCTCGGCGCCGCGCATCACGCAGTCGCGCCAGATCTCCGGATAGTTGCCGTCGTCGCAGATGATCAGGCTGATCTTGAGCCCCTTCGGCCCTTCGGCAACATACGTGCAGTCGCCCGGATACCAGCCTTCGACGGGCACCCACGGCATGATCTTGCGGTACTTCTGCACGATCTCGCCCTGGTTGTTGATCAGCACGAGCGTGTTGTACGGCGCCTTGTTCGGGTGTTCTTCGTGTCGCTCGCCGGTCAGCGAGAACACGCCCCACACGTTGGCCTTGCGGCACGCGGCCGCGAAGATGTCGGTTTCCTCGCCGGGGATCGTCGACGCCGTGTCGTACATCTCCTTCGCGTCGTACATGATTCCGTGCGTCGAGTATTCGGGAAACACGATGAGGTCCATGCCGGGCAGGCCGCGCTTGATGCCGACCACGCGCTCCGCGATTTCGCGGGCGTTCGCGATCACGTCGGCGCGCGTGTGCAGGCGCGGCATCTTGTACTGGACGACGGCGACGCCGACGGCGTCGTTGCTGCTGGAAATATCGCCATGACGCATGGTGTGCTCCTGGTTCGGGTGAAGACGTGCGTTTTCGAAAGGCAAAAAAAAGCCCTTGCCTCGACGAGCGAGGCAAGGGCTTCTTTGCCGGTCCGTTCATCCGACAACGCTGTCGGATAACGGGAATGCGGATGGGTGGCCCGATGTCGGGCCGGCGAAGCGCGGGCTAGCGGGCGCGCGCTGCGCACGATCGTGGGACGTCTTTGTCCGCCGGATCGATGGGATGCACTCTAGGCAAAGTTTTTTTTGGACGCAACATCGCGTATACCCCTGCACGTCGTGAGAGCCCGGTGGCCGGCACGGCGTGCGTCCGGGATCGTGCGTTGCGTCGGGCGATGGCGCGGGGTCGGACGCAAGATTGCGCGAACGACGGGGCGGTATCGTGCCGCGCCCGCGTCGACGTCAACGGATTTGCAGGCGCATCGGCAATGCGTAATAAGGTTGTGTGTGCAACCGTATTGGGATGTGTCGATACGCATCGAAGCGCCGCTCAACTGCGGTCGCTCGCCGCGTTGCTTTCGAGGAAGCTGTCCACCGCGATCAGCGACTGTTCGTCGAGCGTACCCAGCACGCTTTTCAGCTTCAGCTGCAGCTTCAGCGCATCGAGATAGCTGTCGAACAGCTTTTGCCGGATGCCCGAGATGTCGCGCCGCAGGTTCAGCGTTTCGTATGTCGTGCTGTAGCCGACCTGGTGCGCCTTCATCGACGAATCGTACGCAAGCCGCGCGGCCTGCAGCGACTGCTGCAGCGCACGGATGCGCTTGCCGACCGATTCGAGCGCGGACAGCGCTTCGCGATGATCGGTGCCCAGTTGCTCCTCGACCTCGCGCAGCCGGTTGCGGTACTGCTCGGTCACGTGCTCGGCCTCCACCTGCCGGTAGTACACGCTGCCGCCGGAGAAGATCGGGATCGTCACCTGCACGCCGATCGCGCTCTGATGGAAGTCGGAGCGATCGGTGAGCCCGCGCAGGTTCGGGTTGAGCCCGCGCGAATACGACGCGAACAGGTCGACGGTCGGCAAGTGCTCGGCGCTGACGCGTTTCGCGGCGAGCCGCGCGACCTGGACGTCGCGATACGCCTGCCGGTACGCGGGGTTGTCCTGCGGCGCGTATTCGCCCGACGGAATGCGCGGTGACGACCCGCGCATCGCGAGCCGCGGCCAGCGCGAGAAATCGATCGTCGAACCGAGCAGCGTCTCGTAGCGCGCGCGGCGCGCGTCGACGTCGGTTTGCGCGAGGGCTTCGTCGGATTGCGCGAGGCTGCGGCGCGCCTCGATTTCGGCCGTATCGCCGATCGTCTTCATCCCGAGCTGCGCCATGCGCCGCGTATCGCTTTCGAGCCGGGTGAGCGCGTTCACTTCGTCGTCGGCCGACTGCAGTTTCTCGCGCGCGCTGAGCAGGTCGAAGCACGCGTTCGCGACGCGCAGGATCAGGTCCTGCCTCGCCACCTCGAGCTTCTGTTTCGCCGATTCCTCGTACTCGGTCGCGCGCCGCATGTCGTACAGGTAGGGCACGTTGAACAGCGCCTGCGTGACCTGCGCGGAACCGTAGGCGGCATTGCTCGACCCGCTGACGTCGATGCCGAACAGGTTCGCGTGCGTGCCGTAGCGTCCCCATTCGAGTTGCGCGGCGGCCTGCGGCAGCATCTGCGCGCGCGCTTCGGGGAATTTCTGGCGGGCCGCGTCGTATTCGCTGCGCGCCTGCAGGTAGCGCGGATCGTGCACGACCGCGTACTGGAAGGCGGTGTCGAGGCAGAACGCACGCGCGTTTGCGGACATGCCGGCTATCGTTACAGCGAACAATGTCATGGTTGCAAGTCGGGGATTCCACCTAGTCGAAAAACTTGATAGGGAATTACCCGCATTCTGCGTCGCCGATCCGCGATGCGCGCGCCTCGTTTCAAACATGGCCGTCTCCGTCTCCTGCCCGTGCCGCAACGCATTGCGGCGGGATTTAAACGTTTTGAAATTGAAATTCAAACAGCGTGAATGCCTGCCAACCGTGGCGCATCGGAAAACGCCAATGTAAGAGTGTGTCTTCCATTGAATTCCGATGCGCTCGCATGATAGCCTGATTTCGGCTCGTAATCGCAGTGATTATTAGATTAACAAGTCGCTAGAGATTAAAAGCCGTTTGTCTTTCAACGAAGGTTCTTTGCATCATCTTTATTTTTTACGAGGAGAGAATGATGAAGGTCATGACGACGGAACAGGTCAGGAATGTGCATGGCGGCGGTGCGATCAGCTCGCTGGGTAGCCTCGCCGTTGACGCCGCGCCGGTGGTGACCGCGCTCGGCCAGTTCCTGCCGAGCCTCGGCAATTACCTGCAGAACCCGAAGACGTTCAATAACACCGGCAAGTAACCGCCGTGCGCGGGGAGGCGCCCCCCGCGCGAAATGCTGCGAAACAGAAGGAAAAGAATCGATCGCCGCAGTGGAAATAAAGCGAATCCGAAATGCATTATTTTCGGTTCGGGCGATTATCAGGAGGCAGGAGTGCCGGATTATCCCCGTAATAAAGTGAACGGCCATTGAGATTGCAATTGGCTGACGGTGGCGGGCATTCCGACAATATAAAGGCCACAACAAATGCGAGACATCACGGAAGAACAGGCCCGCCAGATTCGCGGCGGCGCGTCGCTTTACTCCAATTCGGCCGCCTATACGGTCGATCTCGTCAATCAGTCGATCGGAACCACACTCCAGGGCCTGATGACCCAGTACCAGACCCACGCCGTCGAACAGTTCCGGATGTCGCTCGGCTCGTCGCGCTGAGCGGCCCGCCAAGCGGCCGGCAACACCGATCTTCCGCCGCAGCCGGCAGCGCGCCGGCTGCGCCCATGCGTATCGCGCACGACCCGCCACGGGCTCGCTACCGGCAGGCCCGGGCGGCGCGTCGTCGCGCCCCGGGTGCCCGACCATGCTCTTCAATACGCGTAAAGTCCGTCCGGTCCTGCAGGACGAGGTGACGGAGTGCGGCCTGGCCTGCCTCGCGATGATCGCGTCGTGGCACGGCCGCGAAACGACGTTGCGCACGCTGCGCAACCGCTATCCGGTCCGGATCGATTCCGGGCTGTCGTTCTTCGACCTGATGGAGATCTCGAACGATCTCGGCCTGCGCGCTCGCGGGCTGCAGTTCGACGCGGGCGAGCTCGATGCGCTCAAGACGCCGTGCATCCTGCACTGGGGGATGAACCACTATGTCGTGCTGACGAAGGTCGGCTACGGCAGCGTGCACATCGTCGATCCCGCGCTCGGCGAGACGAAGCTGCCGCTCGCGCAGGCGCTCACGCACATCACCGGCTATGCGCTCGAACTGAATCCGGACATCGGCTTCACGCGGGCGGGGCAGGCCGACCGGATCCGGCTGCGCGACTACCTCGAAGGGCTGACCGGCATCCGCAAGAGCCTCGCGATCGGCATCGCGGGCGGCGTCGCAGCACAGCTCCTGCTGTTGCTCGGCCCGTCGTACGTGCAGCTGACGATCGACGAGGCGCTGAAGAAGACCGACGTCGACATCCTGTACCTGCTGACGATCCTGTTCGCGATCGTGTTCCTGTTCGACACGCTGTACGCGAACCTCGTCGGCAACATCAAGAGCTACCTGCGCAACATCGTGTCGCAGCAATTGTCGGCGAACATGGTCGGGCACCTCGCGCGGCTGCCGATCGGTTATTTCCTGTTCCACAACACCGGCGATTCGATCTCGCGCGTGTCGTCGGTGTCGGAGGTCGGGCGCTTTCTCGTCGACGGGCTGGTCGGCGGGCTGCTCAATATCGTCACGTGCACGCTGACGCTCGTGCTGATGCTGTACTACAGCCCGGTGCTGGCCGGCATCAGCCTGGCCGGGATGGTGCTGTTCGCGCTGAGCCGGCTCGCGATCCAGCCGCAACTGCAGGACGCGATGTCGCAGATCCTCACGCGCGGCGCCGAAGCCGACGCGCTGCTGATCGAGAACATCCGCTCCGCGCACTCGATCAAGCTGCTGTCGGCCGAGACCGCGCGCAGCAGCCTGTGGGTCAACGCATTCACGCAGAAGCTGCAGGCGATGCGCCAGCAGGAGCGGCTGCAGTTGCTGTTCGATGCGATCTCGAAAGGGATCGTGCACGTCGAGCAGCTCGTCATCGTCACGTACGGCGCGTGGCTCGTGATGCATGGGCAGAGCACGATCGGCGTGATCTACGCGTTCATCCAGTACAAGAACCTGTTCGCCGACAAGTTCATCGATTCGATCCAGCTCTACGTGCGCCGCAAGGTGCTGCAGGTACACATGGACCGTGTCGCGGACGTGCTGCAGACCGAAACCGAGGAGCCTGCACCGGACGCGGTCGTGCGGCCGGTCGACGGCTTCGACGGCGCGCTGGCGATCCGTGCGCTGTCGTACACGCCGAAGGGCGGCAACCGCCCGATCCTGCGCGATATCGCGCTCGACGTGCCGGCGGGCAGCAAGATCGCGATCGTCGGCCGCACCGGCAGCGGCAAGACGACGCTGCTGAACCTGATCTGCGGGCTCGTGCGGCCCGAGCCCGGCACGCTGTTCGTCGGCGGCGTCGATCTCGCGGAAGTGAACCTGCGGCAGTACCGCAAGCATCTCGCGGCCGTCACGCAGTCCGACCAGCTGTTTCGCGGGACGATCCGCGACAACATCACGAATTTCGCGCCCGCGCCGCGGATCGGCGCGATGTTCGACGCAGCGAAGCTCGCGTGCATCCACGACGAGATCGAGCGGCTCGACCATCGCTACGACACGCCGCTCGGCGATACGCAGAAATTCCTGTCGGCCGGGCAGATGCAGCGGCTCCTGATCGCGCGGGCGCTGTATTGCGAGCCGCGCCTGCTGATCCTCGACGAGTTTTCGTCGAACCTCGACCAGGCGACGACGCACGAGATCTGCCGCAACGTGCTGACGCTGCCGTGCACGATCGTGCTCGTCACGCACGACGCGTCGATCCTGTCGATGGTCGACCGGATCTACGAAATGCATGACGGCGTATTGACCGACGCGACCGACGCATGGCGTTCGGCCGAGGAGACGCGGTGATGCTCGGACGACTCTTTCTGCTCAATCCGTTCTCGTATGCGTTCCTGGTGCGGCGCGCGGTGCGTGCCGTCGCGCTGCGCACGTCGCCCGCGCGCGGGTTGCGATTGATGCGCTGGTGCTCGGGCGCATGCCTGCGCTGCTTTCCGTGCATTCGCGAGTCGATCGAGCGCGCGGTTGCATACATGCTGAGCGCGCACCTGAACGACGATCCGCGACGCGTGCGGGAAGTGTCGGCGGCGATCGTGCGCGAACTGTTCGAAGCGGAGTTCGCGGGGCTCAAGCTGCGGTCGCACAGCCTCGAATCGATGAAGTCGATGATCGACGGGATGGCGTGCGAAGGCGACGCCCAGCTGCGGGCAGCGCTCGCGCGCGGCGGCCCGCTGATGCTCGCGGGGCTGCACTTCGGCAACCTGATGCTGTTCGTCACGAAGCTGCGCTTCATGATTCCCGACGACCGCAAGCTGATGGTGATCCTGCACCGCGATGCGCCGGGCGCGTTCTTCGACGATGCGCTGCGGCTCGTCGCCGAGTACGGCGCAGGCGAAGTCGAGTTCATCGACATCGAGGAGCGCGTGCACCTGCGCCGGCTGATCACGAGCCTGCGGCGCGAGGCGCCCGTGTTCCTGCTGTTCTCCGACCTGCACGGCAAGTTCGGCAAGACCAACCGCTGCCGGCTCGGCGGCCGCTGGGTGCGGATGGCCGGCGGCGGCGTGAAGCTCGCGGTCGAGCAGGGCATTCCGCTGCTCGTCGCGTATGCGACCGGCGTGCCGTTCCGCGATCGCTGCGCGGTGCATTTCACCGAGCTCGCGGCCAGCCCGCTCGCGCCGATGCTCGGCGCGGACGACGACGCGTCGCCGGTGCGCGCGACGCACCAGCGCATCGTCGACCGGCTCGAGCAGGCGCTCGTGCACCAGCCCGAGCAGTGGCATTTCTGGGAACACTTCACGCCTTACCTGATGCCGGCGCCGCTGCTCGATGCGGCCGCGCGGCGTCGCTCCTGACGAGCCTGCCCCATGCCGACCTGGAATTCCGCCCTCCGAGAACAGAAGCCGTCGCGCAAGCTCGCGCGCGGCACGACCTTCGGCACCGTGATCCACGGCGTCGTCGACGTGCCGGTGTCGATGCGGTTCTTCTGCTACCTGTCGCTCGCGATGTTCGCAATGTTCGTGACCGCGCTCGTCGAACTGAGCTACGCGAACACCGAGAGCGTGTCGGGGATGCTGACGCCGCGCTCGGGGCTGATCGGCGTCAGCGCGCCGCCGGGCTGGGCCGTGCGCGACGTCTACGTCGGCAAGGACCAGCACGTGAAGGCCGGCCAGCGGCTGCTCGCGGTGACGCGCGACACGAGCTTCGTGAGCCAGGCGAACAACGTGCAGGGCATGCGCGCGGCGCTCGACCGGCAGCGCGTCGAGGTGACGCAGCAAATCGACGCGGCGCGGCTCGAATACAAGTCGTCGGTGCAGCAGATCAACCAGCAGATCGCCGCGCAGGGCGAGAGCAGCGGGCTGATCGGCCGGCAGATCCAGGACCAGAAGCGCATCGTCGACGAGTACGGCGAACGGCGGACACGCGTGAAGCAGCTGCTCGACGAGCAGGTCGTGACGCTCGAGCAGTACAACCAGGTCAACACGCAATACCTGCAGGCCGGGCAGGCGTACCAGGACCTGCTGCTGCGCCGCGCCGAGCTCGCGAAGAACGCGATGAAGCTGCGCGGCGACCTCGACACGATGCAGAGCAAGTACGACGGCGCGAACGCGGAACTGAAGATCAAGCAGGAGGAGCTGAACGCGAAGGAATACAACATCGACGAGAACGTGAACCAGGTGCTGTACGCGCCGGCCGACGGGCAGATCGTGCGGCTCGACGTCGTGCAGGGCGGCGTGATCGACCCGCCGGGCACGCGCGTCGTCGAGATCCTGCCCGCGAAGGCCGACGGGCTGATCGCCGAGGTCTACATTCCGTCGTCGAAGGCCGGCTTCGTGAAGAAGGGGCAGGAAGTGAAGGTGGCGTACGCCAGCTATCCGGTCGAGAAGTTCGGCACGTATCGCGGCAAGGTGCTGTCGATCTCGCCGGTCGCGTTTTCCGCGAAGGAGCTGAACCTGCCGGGCGATGCCGCCACGCCGCAGACGTACTTCAAGACCTGGGTCGAGCTGGCCGACCGCACGCCCGCATTCGAAGGGCGGCCGCTGTCGCTGCGGGCCGGGATGATGCTGAAGGCCGACATCGTGCTGGAGCGGCGCAGCCTGCTCGAATGGCTGTTCGAGCCGTTGTATCGCATCCGTCAACGCCTGTTCGGCGTGCCGGCCTGAGCCGATGGCGAGCCGGGACAAGCACCGCCGCCGCGCGCGGCCGGGCGCCGTGCGTCCGCTGTCGCGCTGGCTCGGCGCGACGCTGTTCGCGTGCGCGGCC
>NZ_CABVPW010000034.1:0-101080 GCF_902499025.1 Burkholderia lata
GCGATCGGCTACCTGGTCGGCGAGGAAAACCGCGGCCTCGAATACATGTTCATCATGATGAACGCGGCGCGCTTCGGCGTCGGGATGCAGGGGATCGGCGTGGCCGACCGTGCATACCAGAAGGCGGCGGAATTCGCGAAGGAGCGCGTGCAGAGCCGCCCGGTCGACGGCTCGGCCAAGCAGTCGGTGACGATCATCCATCACCCGGACGTGCGCCGCATGCTCGGCACGATGCGTGCGATGACCGAAGGCGCGCGGGCGCTGGCCTACGTGGCCGCCGCGCACAGCGACATTGCCCACCGCCATTCGGACGAGGCGACGCGGGCCCGTCATCAGGCAATCTACGAATATCTGGTGCCGGTCGTGAAGGGCTGGAGCACGGAGATGGTGAACGACGTGGCGAGCCTGGGCGTGCAGGTGCACGGCGGGATGGGCTTCATCGAGGAAACGGGCGCGGCGCAGTACTACCGCGATGCGCGGATCCTGGCGATCTACGAAGGCACGACGGCGATCCAGGCGAACGACCTGGTGGGCCGCAAGACGATGCGCGACGGCGGCGCGGTGGCGAAGGCGCTGATCGCGGAGATCGGCGACACGGTGGCGGCGCTGGGCAAGCTGGACGGCGCGGCGGCTGCGTCGGTGAAGGCGCAGCTGGAGAAGGGCGCAAAGGCGCTGTCGTCGGTGGTCGATTACGTGGTGGCGAACGTGAAGCAGGACCCGAACGCGGTGTTCGCGGGCAGCGTGCCGTACCTGAAGCTGGCGGGCGTGGTGCTGTGCGGGTGGCAGATGGGCCGCGCGCTGGTGGCGGCGCAGGCGCAGCGTGCGAGCGATCCGGCGTTCTTCGACGCGAAGATCGCGATCGCGCAATGCTATGCGGAGCACGTGCTGGTGCAGGCGGGCGCATTCGAAGCGTCGATCGTCGGCACGAAGGGCAACGAGGGCGTGCTCGCGTTGACGGAAGACCAGTTCTGACCGGTTGACGGTCGGGACGCAGGAGGAGACAGGATTTTGACCACACAGGACTTGCTCGCGCAGTACGGCCCGCGCGAATCGATGGAATACGACGTCGTGATCGTCGGCGGCGGCCCCGCCGGGCTGTCGGCGGCGATCCGGCTCAAGCAACTGGCCGCCGAAAAAGGCACCGAGATCGGCGTGTGCGTGCTCGAGAAGGGCTCCGAGATCGGCGCGCACATCCTGTCGGGCGCGGTGATGGATCCGCGCGCGATCAACGAACTGTTCCCCGACTGGAAGGAACGCGGCGCACCGCTCGACGTCGAGGTGACGGAAGACCGCTTCCTGTTCCTGTCCGAGAAGAGCGCGGTCACCACGCCGAACTGGGCGCTGCCCGCCAACTTCCAGAACCACGGCAACTACGTGATTTCGCTGGGCAACGTCACGCGCTGGCTTGGGGCACAGGCGGAAGCGCTGGGCGTCGAGATCTTCCCCGGCTTCCCCGCCGCCGAGATCCTGTACAACGACGACGGCTCGGTGAAGGGCGTCGCGACCGGCAACATGGGCGTGGGCAAGGACGGCGAGCCGACCGAGAACTTCCAGCTCGGCATGGAGCTGCATGCGAAGTACACGCTGTTCGCCGAAGGCTGCCGCGGCCATCTCGGCCGCCAGCTGATCTCGAAGTTCAAGCTCGACGCGAACGCGGAACCGCAGGCCTATGGGATCGGCATCAAGGAGCTGTGGGAGATCGACCCGGCCAAGCACAAGCCGGGCCTCGTGATCCACACGGCCGGCTGGCCGCTGAAGTCGGACACCTACGGCGGCTCGTTCCTGTACCACATGGACAACAACCAGGTCGTGGTCGGTTTCGTGGTGGGCCTCGGCTACACGAACCCGTACCTGTCGCCGTTCGAGGAATTCCAGCGCTACAAGACGCACCCGTCGATCCGCGCGTTCCTGGAAGGCGGCAAGCGCGTGTCGTACGGCGCGCGCGCGATCACGGCCGGCGGGCTGCTGTCGCTGCCGAAGACGGTGTTCCCGGGCGGCGCGCTGATCGGCGACGACGCGGGCTTCCTGAACGCGTCGCGGATCAAGGGCAGCCACGCGGCGATCAAGACCGGCATGCTGGCAGCGGACGCCGCGTTCGACGCGGTGCAGGCCGGCCGCCAGTCGGACGAGCTCAACGCGTACCCGGATGCCTTCAAGCAATCGTGGCTGTACACGGAGCTGTACCGCGCGCGCAACTTCAAGCAGTGGATGGCGAAGGGACTGTATCTCGGCACGCTGATGGTCGGGCTCGAGCAGAAGGTGATGGGCGGCAACGTGCCGTGGACGCTGCATCACAAGCACGCGGATCACGAGATGCTGAAGCCTGCGTCGCAATGCGAGCCGATCGAGTATCCGAAGCCGGACGGCAAGCTGACGTTCGACCGGCTGTCGTCGGTGTTCATCTCGAACACGAACCACGAGGAGAACCAGCCGGCGCACCTGACGCTGAAGGATGCGAGCGTGCCGGTGAACGTGAACCTGCGCACGTACGCGGGACCGGAAGGTCGCTTCTGCCCGGCGGCGGTGTACGAATTCGTGAAGAACGACGACGGCAGCGACCGCCTGGTGATCAACGCGCAGAACTGCGTGCACTGCAAGACCTGCGACATCAAGGACCCGACGCAGAACATCGTGTGGGTCACGCCGGAAGGCGGCGGCGGGCCGAATTACCCGAACATGTAACGCAACGTATCCCCGCGCCTGCGGGCGCGAACGAACCGGAGTGAGACGATGAGCAATGCAGCGAAAGAAGTCGTGGTGGTGAGCGGTGTCCGTACCGCGATCGGTGATTTCGGCGGCAGCCTGAAGGATTTCTCGCCGACCGACCTCGGTGCGAAGGTGGTCGCCGAAGTGCTGTCGCGTGCGAACGTGCCGGGCGACGCAGTCGGGCATGTCGTGTTCGGCCACGTCGTGAACACCGAGCCGAAGGACATGTACCTCGCGCGCGTCGCGGCGATCAATGGCGGCGTGGCACAGCACACGCCCGCGCTGACCGTGAACCGCCTGTGCGGTTCGGGCCTGCAGGCAATCGTGTCGGCCGCGCAGACGATCATGCTCGGCGATGCCGACGTCGCGATCGGCGGCGGCTCGGAAAACATGAGCCGCGCACCGTACACGGTGCCGGCTGCGCGCTTCGGCCAGCGCATGGGCGACGGCAAGCTCGTCGACATGATGCTCGGCGCGCTGCACGACCCGTTCCAGACGATCCACATGGGCGTGACGGCCGAGAACGTCGCGAAGAAGTACGGCATCTCGCGCGACGCGCAGGATGCGCTGGCGCTCGAATCGCATCGTCGCGCGGCGCGCGCGATCGCGGAAGGGCGCTTCAAGGACCAGATCCTGCCGATCTCGATCCGCACGAAGAAGGGCGAGGTCGCGTTCGACGCCGACGAGCACGTGCGTCATGACGCAAGCGCGGACGATTTCACGAAGCTGCGCCCGGTGTTCACGAAGGAGAACGGCACCGTGACGGCCGGCAATGCATCGGGCATCAACGATGCGGCCGCGGCCGTGCTGATGATGAGCGCGGACGCTGCGCGTGCGCAGGGCGTGAAGCCGCTCGCACGCCTCGTTGCGTATGCGCACGCGGGTGTCGATCCGGCATACATGGGCATCGGCCCGGTGCCGGCCACGCAGAAGGCGCTCGAACGCGCGGGCCTGAAGATCAGCGATCTCGACGTGATCGAAGCGAACGAGGCATTCGCGGCCCAGGCGTGCGCGGTCACGCAGGAGCTCGGCCTCGATCCGGCGAAGGTCAACCCGAACGGCTCGGGCATTTCGCTCGGTCACCCGATCGGCGCGACCGGCGCGCTGATCACGGTCAAGGCGCTGTACGAACTGAAGCGCATCGGCGGGCGTTACGCGCTCGTGACGATGTGTATCGGCGGTGGCCAGGGGATTGCTGCGATCTTCGAGAACATCTGATAATCGAACGCTCAGTACCCGAACACACAGGAAATTTCATGGCCATCGAAATCGTCGGCGTCGTGGGCGCCGGAACCATGGGCAACGGCATTGCGCAGACCGCCGCCGTTGCAGGACTCAACGTCGTGATGATCGACGTCAGCGACGCGGCGCTCGAGAAGGGTATCGTGACGCTGAAGGGCAGCCTCGAGCGGCTCGTGTCGAAGGACAAGCTCGACGCCGCCACGCGCGATGCGGCGCTGGCGCGCATCACGACGTCGACCGACTACGCGACGCTCGCGTCGGCCGATATCGTGATCGAAGCCGCGACCGAGAACGTCGAGCTGAAGGGCCGCATCCTGAAGCAGATCGAGGCCGTCGCGCGGCCCGACGCGATCATCGCGACCAACACGTCGTCGATCTCGATCACCGCGCTCGCGGCGCCGCTCGCCGATCCGGCGCGCTTCGTCGGCATGCACTTCTTCAACCCGGTGCCCCTGATGCCGCTCGTCGAGATCATCCGCGGGCTGCAGACGAGCGACGCGACCGCGTCGGCGGTGCGTGCGCTGACCGAGCGTTTCGACAAGTCGCCGATCGGCGTGCGCAACTCGCCGGGCTTCGTCGTGAACCGGATTCTCGTGCCGATGATCAACGAGGCGTTTTTCGTGCTGGCGGAAGGCATTGCGTCGGCCGAGGAGATCGACGCGGGGATGAAACTCGGCGCGAACCACCCGATCGGGCCGCTCGCGCTGGCCGACCTCGTGGGCCTCGACGTGTGCCTCGCGGTGATGGACGTGTTCGTGAAGGACTTCGGCGATCCGAAGTATCGTGCGTGCCCGCTGCTGCGCGAGATGGTGACGGCCGGGCGCCTCGGGCGGAAGACCGGGCGTGGGGTGTACGACTACAGCAAGTAAGCAGCGGACCGGAAGGTCTTCAACGCGGATGGCGAGTCGTGCCGGATGATGTCGTTCATCCGGTGCGGTTCGCCATCCGCGTTTTTCATTGGATGGCGATGTCCGTCTTCAGCACGTGTTTGCCGCGAGGCTTCAATGAGTGCCGATCCGACGCACGCGCCGGTCAGGTCTGTATCGTGTTCATGACGTTGGCCGGCGTGACGAAGTCGAATGCGGGAATCAGTTTGTCGAAGAAGCGCTGAAGCGGGATGTTCGTCGCGATCGCCAGATCGCCGTCCGGATACCGAGTCGCGATGAACTTGCCGACGAACCGCAAGATCGCGTCGTACCAAAGGCCGGCGTCATGAACGCACGCGCAGGAGAACGGTGTCTGCTCGACGCCGCGCCGCTTCGCATCGGCCGGTTGAATTATTTCGCAAATCGATTTTAATCTTAAAATAGTTAATATAATTCAAGACTATATCTTTCATATCGATTAAATTGACGTTTCAATATGTAATGTTATATCTTGGTTGCCCAAAAACAACCGAGAGAAAATAAAGTGGCAATAACCGAGGTGCTTGAAAAAAACCGCCGCTGGCTGGCCATCGTCGCGTGGTCGGTATTCGCCGGACTGGCCGGTACCGCATCGGCCAATACCGAGCCGGCCCAGCCGACGCAACCCAAGCAGGCACGCATGCCTCGCGTGCCGCAGAATCTGCCCGTGTCGCCCGAGCAGGCGCAGTACAACCTGCCGCTCAGCGAGCAGGATCGCGCGGCCCTGACCAGGCCTTCGCCGCTCAAGCAGCCGGCCACGCGCAGCAAGCGCAGCACGTCGGGCGCCGATTGCCGCGACATGTCGGCGATGACCCAGTATCGCGGCACGGCGCTCGCCGATTACATTGCGAATCTTCCCGATTACGAATGCCATTACGGCCTGTTCTCGGTCGATAAAGCGCAGGCCACGCAGATCTTCAATGCCGAAAACGTGCACGCTGTCGCGGGTCGTTTCGTGCAGGAAATCTATAAATACGATGCGAGCAATTTGATCCTGGTCAATTTGCTGATTTATCTGCGTGCCGCTTATTACCAATATGATGTATCGGGTATTGCGAACCCGATTCCGAATCTCGCGGTGTCGCTGCGCCCGTATATCAAGCAGAGCCTCGAGGGCGATGCGCTCTATCGCGACAATGCGCGCGCGCCGAGCACCGCGAACGAGCTGATGAAGCTCATCACGAACATGCGGGACGAAGCGTACTACCTGCCGGCGCTGAAGAACCGGATCGCGTCCTACACCGTGAGCGCGGCGAATCCGCAAGCGGCGGCGCCGCTGCTGCAGCGCAGTGCGGCGGGCGGCTTCACCGGCTTGCTCACGGTGTTCTTCTACGCGCACCAGCGCAGCGGCGCGCAGCCGATGCTCGACAGCGACGCGACGCTTCCGGAGACGCTCAACCGCTTCGTCACCGCGAACCGCGCGAGCCTGTCGAACACGAGCGCCGCCTATCAGCTGGCCGACGCGGCGCGCGAAACGTTTCGCTTCCTCCGCTATCCGACGCAGAAGCCGCGCGTGAAGAAAATGATCCAGGACATGCTCGCGTCGACGAGCATGACGGGCGCGGACAGCGATCTCTGGCTCGCGGCGGCGGAAGCGGTCGACTACGGCGATCCGGCCAACTGCGCGGACTACGGCACCTGCGACTACAAGAGGCGGCTGACCGACGCGGTGCTCTCGAATCGCTACGCTTGCAACGCGAGCGTGCGCATTCTCGCGCAGGACATGACGATGCCGCAGCTGCAGTCGGTCTGCACGGCGGTCGCGCAGCAGGACGACTACTTCCACCGGATGATGAAGACCGGGCGCAAGCCGGTCGCGGGCGATCGCAACGACACGATCGAACTCGTCATTTTCGATGACTACGCGAACTATCGAAAATACGCGTCGGTGATCTACGGCATCAGCACCGACAACGGCGGCATGTATCTCGAGGGCGATCCGTCCGCGCCCGGCAACCAGGCGCGCTTCATCGCGCACGAGGCATCGTGGCTGCGGCCCGAGTTCAAGGTGTGGAACCTCGAGCACGAGTTCACGCATTATCTCGACGGCCGCTACGACATGGCGGGCGACTTCTCGGTGAGCACCGCGAAGCCGACCGTGTGGTGGATCGAGGGCGTCGCCGAGTATCTGTCGAGAAAGAACGACAACCAGGAGTCGATCGACGCGGTGAGAACGGGCGCGTACCGGTTCTCGGACGTGCTCGGCACGCGTTACGCGTCGAGTGACTACGTCACGCGCGCGTACCGGTGGGGCTACATGGCGACGCGCTTCATGTTCGAGCGCCATCGCGCGGACGTCGACACGATCGTGTCGCGCTTCCGGGTGGGCGATTACGACGGCTACGCAAACTATGTCGCGTACATCGGCAATCGCTACGACACCGAGTTCGCCGACTGGGCGCGCAACGCGACGACGGCGGGCGAGCCGCCGGTGCCGGCGAAGCGCTGACGTGCACGGGCCGGCGCCGCGTGATCGGACGCCGGCCACCGATCGTTACGCCCGCTCTGCCCGGGCGCTCCGCGCCGGTCTTCACGAACGGTTGCACTTGTCTGGGGTCAATCTCGCCTTCGTCGCGCTGTCCTCGCAATCATCGTTTCCCGCGGTGATGGGGGGGTACTCAGCCGTCCTCGGATTCTTCGTTCCGTCGGGCGGTGGCAAGTGGATCATCGAGGCGCCCTACGTGATCGAGGCGGCAAAACTGCTGCACGTCCATCTGGGCTGGGCGGTGACGGTCTACAACGCCGCCGGGGCATTGCCGAACCTGGTCAACCCGTTCTGGATGCTGCCGCTCCTCGGTGTGCTTGGGCTGCGTGCCCGCGACATCGTGGGGTTCACGTTCACGCAGTTGATGCGTGCATCTGCCGCTCGTGATTTTCATGCTCTGGGCTCTTGCGAGCACGCTCAGCTACCATCCGCCAGTCATGCCGTGACGAACGTCAGACTCGTTTGCCTTCGGCGGATTTCGTGCGATGCGTCGATGGGCGACCGGTTCCGTAGCCAGTAGGCGCGGTGCGAAGCCGGTGCCGGCCGCGTACTTCGTTTGACACGGCTACGCGTCCAGCACCGACAGGTCCCGCGGCAGCGCACGCTTGAACATCGCGAGGATCTGCTGCGCCGCCTTCGGCGGCAGCGTGATCGCATGGCGCACGGCCGCTGCGATCTGGATCATCATCAGCTCGGCGAATGCGCTCCGTTGCGCATGGGGGGTGTCGGGCGCCACTTCGCCCAGCGCATCCGCGAACAGCCCCGCCAGAAACTCGCCGTCCGCCTGGTCGAGCGCCTGCAGCGCGCGGTCGGCCTGCGTGGCCCGCCAGATGTCGCGCATCAGCGGCTCGTCGACGAACATCCGGTAGTAGCTGTCCGTGATGCGGGCGAGCGTGGCGTGCAGGTCGTCGAGCGTCTTCATCGTGGCCAGGTCACGCCGCACGCAGACGTGGCCGGCTTCGTTGTAGCGCTCCGCGAGCGTGCCGATCACGGCCGCCTTGTCCGGAAAGTACTGGTACAGCGAACCGAACGAGATGCCCGTGCGCTCGACGATGTCGCTCATCCGGAATGCATCGCAGCCTTTCTCGATCATCACTTCCGACGCGCACGCGAGGATGCGCTCGAACCGCTCGCGGCTGCGTTGCTGCGTCGGCACCAGACGTGCTCGCGCCGGTGTATCCGCCGTATCCGCCGCCGTTTCGGGCCCGCTGTTCTGCCCCGATTTTTGTCGGCCCATGCCGCCTCCGGAAAAACTTGACGTTGCTAATGCGAGAGTCTATCGTGTTTTTGAAACGCGAGACATTCTCGTATTTTAGCCAAAGGAGACGGTCATGACGGCACTTCCCACTCTCATCGTCGGCGGTTCGGGCAAGACGGGCGCCCGCGTCGATGCCCGGCTGCGCGCGCGCGGCATCGCAACCCGGCCCGTGTCGCGCACGTCGGCCGTTTGCTTCGACTGGACGGCGCCCGCGACGTGGCCGGCCGCGCTTGAAGGCGTATCGGCCGCCTACGTGACCTACCAGCCGGACCTGGCCGTCGAAGGCGCGGTGGACGCGATCGCCGCATTCGCACGGCTTGCGCGGGAAAGCGGCGTCGAGCGCGTCGTGCTGCTGTCCGGGCGCGGCGAGCCCGGCGCGCAGGCTGCCGAGGCCGCCCTGCAGGCGTCGGGCGTGGGCTGGGGTGTGGTGCGTGCGAGCTGGTTCAACCAGAACTTCTCCGAGGGCTACCTGATCGACGGCGTGCTGGCCGGTGAAGTCGCATTGCCGGCCGGCGCGGTGCGCGAGCCGTTCGTCGATGCGGACGACATCGCGGACGTCGCCGTGGCCGCGCTTACCGATGCGCGCTTCGCGAACCGCGTGATCGAGGTCACGGGCCCGCGTGCGCTGACGTTTGCCGAGGCGGTCGCCGAAATTGCGCGGGCCGCCGGCCGGCCGGTCGTCTATCGCGAGATTCCGGCCGATGCGTTCGTTGCCGGATTGCGCGAGGTCGGCGTGCCGGAGCCGGTCGTCGCGCTGCTCGACGATCTGTTCAACGTGGTGCTCGACGGGCGCAACAGCGCGGTGGCGCACGGCATCGAAGAGACGCTCGGCCGGCCGGCACGCGATTTCGCCGACTACGCGCGGGCGACAGCCGCGACCGGCGTGTGGAGTGCACGATCATGATCGCGCTCGTGACTGCCGCATTGCTGTGGGGCTCGGCCATCGGCTGCGGGCTGATGGCCGGCGTGTATTTCGCGTTCTCGACGTTCGTGATGACGTCGCTCGGACGGATCGCGCCGCATGCCGGCGTGGCCGCGATGAACGCGATCAACGTCGACATCGTGCGTTCGCCGTTCATGCCGCTGTTCCTCGTCACGACGCTGATGGCGCTCGCCCTGATCGTGCTGGCGCTGTTCAATCGCGAGCAGCCGGGCGCGATGCTGGCGGTCGCGGGCGGCGTGCTCTATGTGTTCGGGATGTTCGCGGTGACGATGGCCGTCAACGTGCCGCTCAACGATGCGCTCGCCGCGGCCGATCCGTCGACCGCGCACGGCGCGGCGCTGTGGACGCGCTACGTGCACGACTGGACGATGTGGAATCACGTGTGCACGGTGGCGTCGGCCGCCGCGTGCGTGTTTTTCATCGCGGGGATTGCGGCGCGGTAGCGGCGCGCGTCATGCGGTGCGCGCGGCCTGCCCGGGCAACCGGTATTCGGCGATCGTGCCGCGCACGAACCCGCACTACGCATAAAACGCCGACGGCGACACGCCGAAATGCCGCTTGAACATCGCGGAGAACGCGCTCTGGCTGCTGTAGCCGTGATCCATCGCGACGGTCAGCACCTTCTCGCCGTGCGCGAGGCGCTTGAGCGCGAGCAGCAGCCGCGCCTGTTCGCGCCAGCGGCGGAAGCTGAGCCCCGTCTCGCGCCGGAACGCGCGATGCAGCGTGCGGACCGACAGGCCGAGCAGGTCGGCCCACTCGGCGATCGTGCGCAGGTCGTCGGGCGCGGCGACGAGCGCGTCGCAGATCGTGCGCAGGCGCGGGTCGTGCGGCCACGGCAGGTACAGCGGCAGCAGCGGCGCGACCGTCACCTCGGCGAGCAGCAGGTGCATCAGGTGATCGTGGCGCGAGCCCGGTGCATAGTCGAGCGGCACGTCGACCGCGGCGAGGATCAGCTCGCGCAGCAGCGGATGCACTTCCACGACACAGCTCCGTGCGGGCAGGTGCTCGACCGCACCGGGCTCGACGAACACGGTGCGCATCTGCACGTCGCCGCTCATCTGCACCGTGTGGTCGAGACCGGCTTCGAGCCACACGCCGCGCGTCGGCGGCACGACCCACGACGCGCCTTCCGACTGCACGTGCATCACGCCCTCGATCGCATAGAGCAGCTGCGCGCGGCGATGCCGGTGCGGCGCGATCGACGTGCCGTGCGCGTACGTCGCCGCCATCGCCGATACGGGCATCGGCGTCGATTCGAAGCGCAGGTGTGCACCGGGCGGGGTGGACTCGAGTGTCCGATTGGCGACAAGTCGTGACATTTTGGCGTGAGACAGGCAGGTGGACGGGCGGGCACGATGGCGTTCCCATCCACGCCAGACCCCTGTCAGGATATTAATCCGTCAAACGCGATGAACAAGTCCCCATTTCTGTTTCCTTTCTGTGCGATCGCGCTGTGGGCCGGCAACGTGGTCGTGTCGAAGCTGTCGGCGTCGACGATCGACCCGTCGGCGATCACCTTCTACCGGCTGCTGCTTGCCGTCGCGCTGATGAGCGTGTTCACGTTGCGCCCCGCGTGGCGCAATCGCGCGGCGCTCGTCGCGCACCTGCCGAAGCTCGCGGTGCTCGGCTTTCTCGCGATGGCGCTGTTCCAGAGCCTGTCCTACGAGGCCGCGAAAACGACGAGCGCCACCAACATGGCGATCATCACGGCGCTCGTGCCGCTGATGACGATGCTGCTCAGCTCGCTGCTGCTCGGCGATCCGCCGGGCGCGGGCATGGTCGGCGGCGGGGTGTTGTCGCTCGCGGGCGTCGTCTACCTGATCGCCGAGGGGCACCCGGCGACGATCGCCGCGCGCGGCGTGCAGGCCGGCGACCTGCTGATGCTGGCCGCGTCGGCTGCGTATGCGCTGTACGGCGTGCTGCTCAAACGCTGGCGCATCGGTGCGCTGCCGGCGTGGCAGTCGACCTACGTGCAGGCGCTTGCCGCGCTCGTGTTCATGGTGCCGATGCTGCTGCGGTTGCCCGCGCAGGCGGCATGGCCGACGCGGGCGAGCGTGCCGCTGATCCTGTACGCCGGCGTGCTGGCGTCGGTGGTGCTGCCGTATCTGTGGGTGCAGGGCGTGCGGCTGCTCGGCCCGAGCCGCTGCGCGATGTTCATGAACCTGCTGCCGGTGATGACGGCCGGCGGTGCGATCGTGCTGCTCGGCGAATCGTTGCGGCTGTATCACCTGATCGGCGGCGGTGTGGCGCTCGTCGGCGTGGCGATCGCGCAGCGGTTTCCGTTCCAGGCGAGTGCGTCGCAAGGAGTGCGGCAATGAGCGGCGATCGCGACATGCAGAACCTGATGGCCGTGCTGCCGGATGCTCGCGCATCCGGGGATGGCCCGGCGCTCGCGCATCAGCTCGAACGGATCGCGACCGCGCTCGAAGCACTGGCCGGTACCGGCCGGCCGGCGCCCGTCGATTTCGACGCGGCTGTCGCATTCCGCTGGCGCGGTTTCGACGGCGGGCCGCGAGCGGCGCCGCTCGAACCGGTCGCGGCGCCCGCGCTCATCGCGTTCGATGCGCTGCGCAACGTCGAGCGTCAGGTGGCGATCGTCGAACGGAACACGCGGCAGTTCGTGCGCGGGCTCGCGGCGAATCACGTGCTGTTGACCGGCGCGCGCGGCACCGGAAAGTCGTCGATCGTGAAGGCGTGCCTGCACGCGTTCGCGCCGCACGGGCTGCGGTTGATCGAGGTCGGCAAGGAGCAGTTGAGCGACCTGCCGGCGATCGTCGAGCTGGTGCGTGCGCGGCCCGAGCGGTACATCGTGTTCTGCGACGACCTGTCGTTCGAGGCGGGCGAGACCGGTTACAAGGAACTGAAGACGGTGCTCGACGGCTCGGTCGCAAGCGACCTGTCGAACGTGCTCGTGTACGCGACGTCGAATCGCCGCCACCTGATGCCCGAGCAGGCGAGCGACAACGCGAATGTGTCGCGTGCGGAAAACGGCGAGCTGCATCCGGGCGACGCTGTGGAGGAGAAGATCTCGCTGTCCGAGCGCTTCGGGATCTGGGTGACGTTCTACGGGTTCACGCAGGACGCGTATCTGGCTGTCGTCGAAAGCCGGCTCGGCGAGGCCGGGTTCGATACGGAGCAGATTCGTGCGGCGCGTGAACCGGCGCTGCAGTGGGCGCTGGAGCGTGGTGCGCGGTCGGGGCGGATCGCCGTGCAGTTCGTGCGCGACTACGTCGGGCGGCTGGCGGACGAAAGTGACGCGGATGAAAGCGCACCCGCGTTGCGCACGGGTTGAGCAGGGCGCTACAGCACCCGCTCCGACAACACGCGAAACGCGACGTCCGGCACAACGAAGCACAACGGTTCGCCGGTCGCGCCGATGCGCGCGAGGAACTCGCCGCCGCCGACCGGTTCGACCGGTTTCAGCGGCCGGACCGCGTCGATATCGATCGGCAGGTCGATCGACGCATGCGCGAGGCGGTCGCAGTCCGCGACATGCGCGACGGCCGCGTGCTGCAGCGACAGGTAAGCGACGGCGTCGCGCCAGCTTTCGAAGAACGGCGCGAATGCCTCGGGTAGCGAGTAGTCGCCCGACGCCGCTGCCGCACAGTGGAAATCGGGCGCGCTCCCGCTTCCGCCCGACAGCAGCGTTCGATACCGTCCGTCCTGCGCGGCATGCGTGAAGCGTTCGGCAAGATGGGACGGCAGCGCGTCGCTGAAGAGCCGGCTGCCGAGCGCATAGAGCGGATGATCGAATATGTTCTTCACGAACAGCACCGTGCGATCGGCCGGCACGCCGCCCGGCAGCGCGTCGACATAAAGCCGCCAGTTGCTCTGCAGCGGCGACGGGAACACGCGTCGCAGCGGGCCTGCGATACGCGGGCCGAAATGGCGGTGCGCATAGGTGAGGATCGTGAACGGCGTGCGGCCGTCGCGGCTCGCGAGCGTGACGCCGCGCGGCACCAGGTGGGCGACGGCGGCGACATCGACGAGCCACGTGCAGTACACGACGTTCTCGACGTCGCTCGCGAGCTGCAGGAACGGCAGCCGCGACAGCAGCGCGCGGCGTGTGCGCAGCAGCGGGCGGCTCGCGACGAGCCGGTTGGCGAGGCGTCCGACGGGGCCGGCGGAAGGGTAAACGAAGGCGTTGTCCTGAAGCATGACCGGCATTGTGCCGGTGTCGCGGAGCGGGCGGAAGAGGCATCGCGGCGCTCCTGGTGAAACTGCCAGGGCCCGCCTTCGCCGGTCAGAGATCGCTGACGACCTGCGTGACGAACGCCGCGATGCCCGAGTCGTCGCGGGCGACGAAGCGCCACTGGCCGACCTGCGTCGCGACGATCAGGCCGGCCTCGCGCAGCACGGCGAGGTGCGCGGACACGGTCGATTGCGACAAGCCGCTGCGTACCACGATCGATGAAAGCGGAACGCCGTGTGGCGAACGAAGGCGCGCGGCGTCTGGTAACGACGCATCGGGCGACTTCAGCCATCGCAGCACATCTCGCCGAAACGGATGCGCCAGCGCCTTGTGAACGAGGTCGACGTCGATCATGACGCGTGCCGGCTCAGCGCGGCGCCCCGCAGCGATGCACGAGTGCGGCGGCGAGCCCGGCCGCGATGCCGAACGCGACCACGCCGTGCCAGCCGAAGCGGGCCATCAGCGCACCGCTGACGATCGCGCCGAGCGCGCCGCCGACGAAGGTCGCGGTCATGTAGAGGCTGTTGATGCGGCCCTGTGCCTTCGGATCGGCGGCGAACGCGCGCGTCTGGTTCGCGACCAGGCCGGCCTGCACGCCGATGTCGAGCACCACCACGCCAATGACGAGCAGCGCGAGCGAGCTGCCGGCCCCGGCGAGGATCAGGTAGGAGACCGTAACGATCGCGATGCCCAGGCCGATCACGCGCCGCGTGCCGATCCGGTCCGATGCCCGGCCGCCGATCGTGGCGGCCAGTGCCCCCGCCGCGCCGATGATGCCGAAGCCGCCGGCCCACGCGCTGCCGAGATGCCACGGGCCGTCGGCGAGCAGCGCTGCGAGATTGACCCAGAATGCATTGAACGCGGCCCACAGCAGTGCCTGCACGACCATCGATTCGCGGATCGGACGATGCGCGCGCGCCAGCGTCCACAGCGACGCGAGCAGCCGGCCATACGACAGCGTGGTGCTCGGCACGCCGCGCGGCAGCAGCCACGCGGCGGCGATCCCCACCGGCACCATTGCGGCGGCTTCGACGGCATACACTGCACGCCACCCGGCATGCGCGGCGATCAGGCCGCTGACCGCGCGGCCGAGCAGGATGCCGACCATGATGCCGGTGACCACCGTGCCGACGTTGCGCCCGCGTTCATTGGGCGCGGACATCACGGCCGCGAACGGCACCAGTTGCTGCGGCACGCAGCTGACCACACCGAGCGAGAACGCGGCGCCGATCAGCGCCCACACACCCGGCGCGAGCGCGGACGCCACCGCGAACGCGAAGGCCAGCACGATCTGGCCCAGCACCAGCTTGCGCCGGTCGTAGCGGTCGCCGAGCGGCAGCAGCAGCGCCAGCCCGGTCGCGAAGCCGAGCAGCGCCGCGCCGGCCACGAGGTCGGCCGTCGCCGGGTCGGCATGCAGGTCCTGCGCGATCAGCGGCAGGATCGGTTGCGTGCAGTAGATGTTGGTCACGACCGCGCCGGCGATGGCGGCCATCGCGACGATCTTGCCGCGCGACGCGGCGGCGGGCGGCGTGGCGGCAGGCGATGCGATGGGCGGCATGCCCGACGCGACAGGGAATTCGTTCATGGCAGGCTCCTTTCTCATGGCGATCCGTCATCGCAGGCAGCAGAGGCGGCCGGCGGGATGGGGTGAAAGGAGCGTACTGTCTTGCACTGGAAAAGATAATCCACCAGAATATGGAATCATCTTTCCGAAATTTGAGAGGTAACATGAACCGCCTCGAGTCGATGTCCCTGCTGGTGGCGGTGATCGATGCCGGCAGCATGTCGGCCGCCGCGCGCCAGCTCGGCATTCCGCTGGCGACCGTGAGCCGCAAGATCGCCGAGCTCGAGTCCTACCTGAATACGCGGCTGCTGCATCGCACGACGCGGCAACTGTCGTTGACCGAGGCGGGCGAGTCCTATGTCGCCGGTTGCCGGCGCATCCTCGACGACATCGCGGAAACCGAGCGTGCGGCCACCGGCGAATACGCGGCGCCGCGCGGCGAGCTGATCGTCACCGCGCCGATCGTGTTCGGGCGTCTGCATGTCGTGCCGGTGGTGGCTGCGTTTCTCGCGCAGTATCCCGAGATCGACGTGCGGCTGGTGCTGACCGATCGCGTTGCCCATCTGATGGAGGAGCAGATCGACGTCGCGCTGCGGATCGGCGAGTTGCCCGACAGCAGCTTCATGGCGACCCGCGTCGGCAGCGTTCGCCGCGTGATCTGCGCAAGCCCGGCCTATTTGGCTGCGCATGGCACGCCCGCCGAGCCGGCCGATCTGGCACGGCATCAATGCATCACGTTCGAGGTGCTGGCGTCGCGCCGCGCGTGGGTGTTCGACGGCGAGAAGGGCGAGCTGACGGTGCCCGTGCACTCGCGCTTCGCGGTGAATACGGCCGAGGCGGCCATCGATGCGGCGGTGCTCGGCGTCGGGCTGATCCGCGTGCTGTCGTATCAGGTTGCGCAGGTGCTGCGCGATCGCACGCTGGACGTGGTGCTCGATACGTTCGAATCGCAGCCGCTGCCGGTCAGCCTGGTGCACAAGGGGCAGGCGCCGATGCCGCTGAAGCTGCGTGCGTTTCTCGATTTCGTTGCGCCGCGGCTGCGCGAACGGATCGCGGGGCTGGCTGGCGGCGGCTGACGGCCCGGCACAGGCGGCGGGCGGCACGTCAGCGGTATCGACACGATCGACACGCGGCACGGCGTGCCGCCAGCAGGGGTTAGCGCAGCAGACGTACGCTCTTGACCACATCGATCGCTTCGTTGCGCCCCGGGCCTGCCACTCGATCGTTGTTGATTTCAGTCGCGTAGCGGAGACTGACCCGTCGCCCCACCAGGGCCTTTTTCAACTTCATCGCGTCACCGGTCTCGACGAACCAGTCGGTGCCGCACATCTGTACGCAATACACGTCGATGCGACGGCCGCTGTCAGTGCGGATCACGATACTCATATCGTCGATACCGCCTCCACCCGTGAGGACGCCGGTGACCTCCGTCGGCTTCGTCGAAGGCGTCGCCGCAGCGATCGACGGTAAAACGGCAGTCAGGGCGATGCCCGCTGCCAGGAGACACGCCACGATCTTCATGAGATTTGCTTTCCTGGTGTAACCGGCGGTACGCGCCGTCCGTGCATTTTGTCATAAGCGATCGGGTGGCTTGACCGATCCTCACTGCATGCCGGCTCGCCGCAACTCAAACAGTCCGCCGTGAAGAACAACACCAAAAATTCCGCTGGTCCGACAGCCCGGAAATCGTCTCGGGACGATCTTCATACGATGTCAGCCGGTTGCCGAGGCTATAGAGATAGGATCGATTGGCCATGCTGGCTCCCTGTCGACGAGAAGATTTCCCGCTGCGGCGTGTGTCCTGCGCTAGCGACCGCCCGCAGCGGAGCGCGGATAGCCGATCTCGGCGAGATCGTCGTCGAGGGACGCGAAATCGCATTCGGGATTGAGTCGCCGGACGAGCCCGGCGTCAAGCGGTTCGTGGCGATATACGGCCGCAACGTCGCGCGGATCGATGTCGCACTCGTAATAGTCGGCGGCGAATTCGACGTACTGCTCGGGCCGTCCGGCAAGTATGCCGAGCAACCGGGCGGAGCCATCCGGGTCTTCAGCCGTGGACGATTCGACCGGCCCGCAGGACCAGCGCGCTTCATGGGCCAGGCGCCAGATGCAGAACGTGCTGTCCCGGGTGGTGAATGCCGGTTCGTGCAGCAGGTTGGCGTGAAATGCTTCGGGCAGGCCGCTGAAGATGGCGGGCCGGGGGGGGCCCGGCCGGTACATCGGCGCCTCGCGTAGCACGCCGTGGAGGGCGGCACCCGCGGAGGAGAAGATCGCAAACCACTGGTCCCCGGAGCCGTTGCGCATCGACGCCATCTTTTCCCCGTCTGCCCATGCCTGGTTGAACGAGTAGTACCGGTATTCCCACTCCTGCGACAGGACCGCATCAAGGGTCGCCAGCGACTGCGTCAGGCGCATCAGGCCGGCGATGTCGGGGAGCGCGTTCAGATTGCTTGTCGAGACGTTCATGTCGTTTTTACCCGTCGTGAGCAGGATGCCGGTGCTCGACCGGAAGAAGCGCGTTTTCATCGGACCGTCGAGGAGCCGCACGCATCGACCGCCGCGCTACTCTCGCGAAAACAGGCGACGCGGCGGCGGGTCGCCGTGCCGCAGCAGCCAGAAGCCGGTAAAGCCGTTGACCAGTCCGACCAGCAGCAGTGCCGCGCCCAGCATCAGCCTGAATTCCCATTCGTCCGACATCGCGGCGCTGTTGAGGCGCGCGATGCCGGGATAGGCAGGCGATACGCGCAGCCCGTCCTGCGCGGCTGCGCCGCAATAGGCGGCCGTCTGCGCGTCGGTGCGGGCAGGCGTCGGATCGTGCTCGTCGGTCAGGCCATCGGCGGGCTGCCACGTGGTGACATATTCGCGTCCGTCTCCGTAGCGGAACCGCGCACTGACTTCCCAGTAAGCGGAGTGCCGGCCGTATTGCAGCGTTGCCGCGCATTGCTCGAGGGTCGCCGGCACGTGCGGCCATGCCTGCGCGTGCCGCAGGATCACGCCATCGGCCAACGTGAAGCCGCCCCACAGCACGACCGCGATGCCGATCGCGAGCAGGAGGCCGGATCTCAACCAGACGGAGAGCGTTCTCATCGGAAGGACGAAGGAGGCGCGCGAACCGGCACGCGGGAGCGCCAAGCGTACCACCGCGGCTGCGTCCGGGAATCCGTCGGCGGCCTGGAGCGTCCGTCAATACGCCGACTCGCTCGCCCCCTGATCGGTAACGATTGCCACCCCCGAACTCGTGCCGAGCCGCGTCGCGCCGGCCTCGATCATCGCCAGCGCGGCCGCGCGGTCGCGCACGCCGCCCGATGCCTTCACGCCGAGCACGGGGCCGACCGTGCGGCGCATCAGCGCGACATCCGCGAGCGTTGCGCCGCCGTGGCCGAATCCGGTCGACGTCTTCACGAACGCGACGCCGAGATCGCGGCACATCTCGCACACGCGCACCTTCTCGTCGTCGGTCAGCAGCCCCGTTTCGAGGATCACCTTGAGCGGCACCGCGCCGCATGCCTGGTGCACGGCTTCGATATCGGCCTTCACGTCGTCGGCGCGGCCGCTCTTCAGCGCGCCGATGTTGATCACCATGTCGATCTCGCCGGCGCCCGCCGCAATCGCGGCGGTGGCTTCGAATGCCTTGGCGGCCGACAGCCCCGCGCCGAGCGGAAAACCGACCACCGCGCACACGAGCACGCCGGTGCTGGCCAGCTCGCGCGCGGCGAGCGGCACGTTCGCCGAATTCACGCAGACCGAGTAAAAGCGATGCCCGGCCGCCTGGCGGCAGAGTTCGCGGATCTGCGCGTCGCTCGCGTCGGGCGCGAGCAGCGTGTGATCGATGGTTTGAGCGAGTTGGGCGTTGGAAAGCGGCATGTGTCAGGACTCCACGGAGCGTGTGCCGGAAGGGCACACGTAAAGTTGATGTTTTCACATCGGTTTGTTACAAATACGACATTCCGGCCGGGCCCGCGCGCCCGGTACGACACGCGACGGATGCGACGGGCACGCAGGATACTGGCATGGAAACGAAGAAAGGCGAACGGATCAAGACATTGATGAACGTGCTGCAAGGGCAGAACGCGATTCATCTGAAGGAAGTGGCCGAGCTGTTCGGCGTGTCCGAGATGACGATCCGCCGCGATCTCGCGGACAACCCGCACGGCTTGAGCCTGATCGGCGGCTACGTGACGCGCCACTTCGCCGCGCAGCGCAGCGACATCGGCGAGTACGTGGTCAGCGCCGAGAACAACCGGCAGACCGAGGAGAAGCGCCGCATCGGCAAGCTGGCCGCGCAGTTCGTGACGACAAGCGACACGATCTTCGTCGACTGCGGCTCGACCACGCCGTTCGTCGTCGACTTCATTCCGGACGACCTCGAATTCACCGCGGTCTGCAATTCGCTGAACGTGTTCGCGAAGCTGCAGCAGAAGCCGCATTGCAGCGTGATCCTGTGCGGCGGCGCGTACCACCGCAAGAACATGGTGTTCGAGTCGGTGGCGGAGACGGGCATCCTCGACACGGTGCGCGTATCGAAGGCGTTCATCTCGGCGGCCGGCGTGAGCGACCGCTGCGGTGTGACCTGCTTCAACTTCCACGAAGTCG
This sequence comes from Burkholderia lata, assembly GCF_902499025.1. Taxonomy (GTDB): domain Bacteria; phylum Pseudomonadota; class Gammaproteobacteria; order Burkholderiales; family Burkholderiaceae; genus Burkholderia; species Burkholderia lata_C. The sequence goes on from NZ_CABVPW010000034.1 coordinate 19,889, forward strand.
ACGCGAAGAAGAAGGTGATGGAGCGCGCGCAGAACCGCTTCCTGCTCGTCGACCACACGAAGTTCGATGAAGTGCGCGCCGCCTATTTCGCCGAGCTGACCGACTTCAACTACGTGATTTCGGACGGGCAACTGAGCCGCCGCTACGAAACGACGATCCGCGAACACGGGATCGCGCTCGTGACCTGACGCCACGCGGCCGCGCATCGCTTCACGCATCGCGGGCTTCCGCCGCGCTCAGGTAGCCGGTGACGACTTCGAAGCGGCGCGTCGCGCCCGGCGCGAGCGTCGCCACATGGCCCTTGCGGCGTTCGGCTTCATAACCCTCCGGCTCGCAGGTCGACGGCAGCGCGAACGCGGCGACCTGCTGGTCCGCGTTGTGCAGGATCCAGCGCGTCGCATGTGGAAATTGCTCGGGGCGGTACGCGGTGTGGAACGCGCCGCCATCCGGATGTGCGAGCAGGAAATGCGCGACGCCGTCGGTATCCGTTTCCGCACCGTTCATGAAGAACACGATCTCCGGGTCGTACAGCGCGGGTGCATCGAGCGTCTGAAGCCGTTCCGGCTGGCGCGCGAGCGTGGCCGTGTAGTCGCGCCATGCGGCGGTCGGCTTCACGTGAGCAGGCACGCTGTCGCGCAACCGCAACCCGCCTCGAGGCAACGCTTGCACGAAGCGACCGCCCGGCACGTACGCGTAGTTCAGGTGCGCCATGTACATCAGGTCCATCGGCGTGCCGCCGAGATTCGTCACGTCCATCGCGATCGTCATCTGCGCGTCGTGCTCGGCGAGCCGCACGGACGGACGCGCCACGTAGTGGCTGCCGAAACCCTGCACGTATTCGTATTCGCCGGTCACTTCGACGAACGCGCCGCGCGCATCCGCGCCGACGACGAGGCTCGCGCGATCCATCGGCGCGCACGGCATCTCGCCGTGCAGCGCATGCGTGTCGTCCGGCGCAGGGCAGCCGTTGCGCAGCAGCCCGCTGTGGAACATGAAGCAACCGTAGGTATCGATGATCGATGCCGCGCGCTTCGGCTGCCGAAACATATGCTTCATCGTCAGGTCGCGCCCGTCGAACGCGGCGGCCCAGATTATCTGGCCGAGATACGGCAGCACGACGAGATGGCCGCGACGGTTCTCGAGCTTCAGCGCCTCGACGCCGGACGGATACGCGAATGCGGTGACGGTGAGGCCGTCGGTGCGGTACAGCGTGCGCGGCGTGTCGCGGAAGTCGTCGCGCCGCAGCTCGATTTCGCCTCGCATGCTCATGCTCCCGACGTGTTGCGCGTGGCGGCGTAGCGCGCGGGCGCGTTGCCGTCGGCGGCTGCGTCGGGCGTTGCGGCCGGCAGGTGGCGCAGGCAGTAGAAGCCGTAGTAGACGATCACGACGAAGCATGCGAGCGGCACGACGAACGCGAGCTGCATGTTGCCGCCCGTGTGATCGGAGATCAGCCCCTGGATCAGCGGCACGACCGCGCCGCCGACGATGCTCATCACGAGGATCGAGCCGCCGTATTCGGTGTCCTTGCCGAGCCCGTCGATCGTGAGGCCGTAGATCGTCGGCCAGCACGGGCCGAGGAACACGCTCACGCCCACGGCCGCATAGACGGCCGTGATGTCGTGCACGCTGATCGTGTACGCGAGCAGCGCGATGCACAGGATGCCGTAGACGATCAGCACCTTGGCCGGGCCGACGCGCTTCATCACGAGCGTGGCGACCAGCTTGCCGACGAAGAATGCGAAGAACGTGGCAAGCAGGTAGTGCGACGCGCCGCGCTCGGTGAGGCCGCCGATCTGCATCGCGAGCCGGATCGTGAAGCTCCACACGCCGACCTGCGCGCCGACGTACAGGAATTGCGCGACGATGCCCGCGACGAAACGCCGGTTGCCGAACAGGCGTGCGAGCGTGCCGCGCGCGTCGATCCGGTGCGTGGCCACGCCGGGGCCGTTGCCCTTGCAGGCCGGGTAGGGCGTGAGCGCAAACACGATGAACACGGCGACGAGCACGACGATCAGCCATTTGTACGGCTCGAGCGTGGCCTGGATCATCGCGAGCTGGTGCACGTGCGCTTCGGCCGCGGACATCGCGGCGAGCTGCGCATGCGACGCATCGCCTTCCTTGAAGATCAGGAAGCTGCCCATGTACACGCCTGCCATCGCGCCGAATGGATAGAACGTCTGCGAGATGTTCAGCCGCCGCGTGCTGGTTTCGCGCGGGCCCATCAGCGTCGAATATGAGTTCGACGCGGTTTCGAGGAACGACAGGCCCGCCGCGATCACGAACAGCGCGACGAGGAACATCCCGTACTTCGCCATCGACGCGGCCGGGAAGAACAGCAGGCAGCCGGTCGTGTAGAGCAGCAGGCCGACGAGGATTGTCGTCTTGTAGCTGAACTTCTTCACGACGGTCGCGGCCGGAATCGCGAGGAAGAAGTAGCCGAGATAGAACGCGGACTGCACGAACGCCGATTCGAAATCGGACAGGAAGAACGATTTCTTGAACTGCGCGATCAGCACGTCGTTCAGGTTCGCGGCGGTGCCCCACAGCGCGAACAGGCAGCACAGCAGCGTGAACGCGAAGAGCGGCGTGCGGTTCAGGTAATAGCCGTCGGGGGTGTGTTCGATTCTGGCTCGGCCCATGGGTGTCTCCTTCCCGGTTGTCTCGTCGATGAAGGCGCCGATCAGATGCCGGCGTCGCGGAGGAAGCGTTCGAACGTCGCGGTGTCGGCGTACGACTTCTGCGTGCCGAGGCCCGTGACCGAATGCGCGGCGTATGCGGACGCGTAACGCATCGCGTCGACCGCGTCGCGCGACGCGGCGTAGCAGCGCGCGAAGCAGCCGATATACGCATCGCCGGCGCCCGTCGTGTCGCGCGCGTCGACCGGTACGCCCGGCACGTGCCGCACGCCGTCGCGCGATACCAGCAGCGAACCGTTGCTGCCGAGCGTGACGAGCACGTGCTTGAGCCCGCGCGCGACCAGCGCTTCGGCGGCGCGCGCCGCGGTGTCGCGCGAATCGACCGGCATGCCCGACACGATCGCGAGCTCGGTTTCGTTCGGCACGAAGAATTCGACGGTGCGGATCCGCTCGAAATCGAGATCGGCCACCGCGGGCGCGGGGTTCAGCAGCACGGGAATGCCGTGGCGCGCGCCGAATTCGATCGCGTGATAGACGGTGTCGAGCTCGATCTCGAGCTGCAGCACGATCAGCGCGCATTCGGCGAGCTGCGGCGCGGCCGCGTCGATGTCGGCCGGCGTCAGGTGGCGGTTCGCGCCCTTGACGATCAGGATGCTGTTGCTCGAATCGGGTTCGACGAAGATCGGCGCGACGCCGCTCGGCACGCCGGCGACCTTGCGCACGTGCGCGGTGTCGATGCCTTCGCGCTCGAAGTTGCGGATCGTGTTGTCGGCGAAGACGTCGTCGCCGACCTTCGTGACCATCACGACGCGCGCGCCGAGGCGGGCGGCCGCGACCGCCTGGTTCGCCCCCTTGCCGCCGCAGCCGAGCTCGAAGTTCGGTGCTTCGAGCGTTTCGCCCCGGGCGGGCATGCGGGCGACATAGGTCACGAGGTCGACCATGTTGCTGCCGATGACGGCGATTGTCTCCATCTGCGTCTCTTCCTTGGTATGGGATGCGCCGCGCGCGTAGCTGGCGGCGGCGTGCATAATGCGATAATAAAATCACATAAAATGTGATAATGCAATCATATGATGTTCGGAGGGTTACTTTCGAGGTCGGTGCGCGTGCGGCGACGCCTCGGGGAAATTGAGGTTTCCACCGGCTCGATTGCCTGATGTCGTGTGAGAGGGGGAGGCAAGCTCCGGTCGTTGCCGGATGCTGCTGCTGGAGGTCGTGCCGCCCGGGCGCGCCGGGGCGCCGGGCGTGGCGGGCCGGCTCGACCGATCCGGTGGGGGCCGGGGCGCGCGTTCGTGCGGGCGCGCCCGGCGCTTACGCGTACGTGGCGATCAGCGTGTCGAGATTGCGTTGCGCGTGTTGCTCGAGCGGCGCGAATTCCGCCGATTGAAACAGCGGGGCCTGCGCGCGCAGATGCTCGAGCGCCTGCCTGCGGCCCGTGCGGAACGCTGCCGACGGCGCATCGGGATCCTGCGCCCACTCGCGTGCGATCGCGCGGTCGTACTCGCGTAGCCGATCGGGCGCGGCCGCGAGGATCGCGAGATCGGCGTCGAGAAAAATCCGCCCGGCGCGCTGAAGGTGCGGATCGGATGCGAACGTATCGGGCAGCCGGTGCGACTTCGTCGCGAGCACGAGATCGTGGGCGACGGACACGTGCGATGCGTGCGAACGCAACCACGATTCGCTGCAGTGTGCGTTCGTGACCTGCACTAGCCATTGCGCGCTGTGTGTTTCGTTGTCCGCATAATCGGGCAGCGTCGTCGCAGACACGAAATCGTGCGCCCATACGGCGAGCTCGATCGCAGTCCACAGCGGTTCCGCGCGATACGGCGCGAGATGCGCGAACAGCTCGGCCAGGTGCGCGAGCGTGTGGTAATAGCGCTGCGGTTCGCCATACGCGCGCTCGACGAGCGGCCAGACGGCGGCCGTGCCGAAGCAGGCGTCGCAGGACGCGCGCAGCATGCGGGCGAGGTCGGGGGCGAGGTCGTGCATGTCGGCGATAGCTTCGTCGGACGCGTCTACACGTTGACGACGCCGCGCCCGAGTTCGATCACGCGCCCGCCAACACCGATCTCGCCGCTCGCACTGACCGACAACCGCAGCAGGCAAGGCCGGCCAATGGCTTCACCCTGTTCGACCTGATATGCGGCAGGCAGGTCGCGCTTCATCGCAAGCAGCCATCCGCCGAGATTCGCGCACGCAGACCCCGTGCCTGGGTCTTCCGAAACGCTGCCTTGCTTCACGAAGAAGTAGCGCGACACCACCGTTCCCGGGCGCTCGGCATCGAACGCGAACACATACGCGGTCTTGCGGCCGAGGCTGCTGGTCGGCCAGATGTCGAGGCTCGCGCTGTCGGGCTGCGCGCGACGCACGGCGGCTGGGTCCTTGAGCGCGACCAGCAACTGGTCGGCGCCGGTGTCGACCCAGGTCGGCGGTGCGAGCAGATCGTCTTCCGTGAGCCCTAGCAGTGCCGCCGTCCGGGCATCGGACAATTCGCACGGCGCCGTCTTCGGCATGCCTGCATGCGGAGCAGTGAACGTCCACACGTCGTCGTGCGCGCTCACGTCGACTACGCCGGCCTTGAATTCGAGCGCGAGAGCGTCGCCCGTACCCAGCAGGTCGCGCACGACGTGCGCGGTGCCGAGCGTCGGGTGGCCCGCAAAGGCCATCTCATAGCCGGGCGTGAAGATGCGAACCCGCGCATGCGCGCGCTCCGACGGCAGCACGAAGGTCGTTTCGGACAGGTTGAACTGCACGGCGAGTGCCCGCATGGTCGCGTCGTCCATGCCGCGTGCATCTTCGAATACGCAAAGCGGGTTGCCGCTGAAAGTCGATTCGGCGAATACGTTCAGCAGGCGGAAGGCATAAGAGGTCATTTGACGCTCGCGTGAGTGGGGTGGTTACCGTACCTCGGTGAGGCGCGCGTTGCTCGATGCGCCGGCAGCCGCGTCGCGTCGCATGGGTCAGCTCGGCTTGTCGAGCGGCGCAAGCATTGCCTGCATGTCGGGATGCTTCAGGATTTTCCTGTACTCCGCCGGACTCATTGCATCGATCAACACGCGCCCGCTCACGTCCGCCTTGATGTACTCGACGGCGAGCAGCGCGATGACCGGATTGGTCGTCAAGGTGGCGTGATCGGGTGAATGATCGCCGAATTCCGCGACCACTGCCTCGGTGTTGTCCGCCACCGCGACGGCGAGCCGGCGACCCGACAGCCTGAGCCTCGCGCTGGCGCCGCATTTGGCCATGTCGTAGTGGCGCGGGCCGTTGAGCGTGCGATTGCCGTAAATCGCCACGTGCGTGTCGACGCCCCGCGCCGCGGCAGCCTCGAGCAGCGGCCCGAGGTCGTCGATCTCTTCGTCCCAGACGCCCGCGAAGATCTGCGTTTTCGCATTGACGATGACGCGCGCGAAGGCGCTGGCGATCGCTTCCCGCCCGCTCAACGACCAGACGAGCCCCGGCTCCTGTTGAACAGGCAGCCGATCGAGCGCGCCCGCGGCCAGTTCGAGATCCGCATTGAAGCGCGTGCGCAGATCCTCGAGCAACGACCGGTGGGGCACGGCCGCATAGCGGACGGGCTCCGACCGGTTGACGAGCACCGCCCCGCGCGTTTCCAGGCGACCCAGGGTTTCGTAGATCTTCGAAGGCGGCATGCCGGCGCGCCGGCCGACTTCCGCACCCGTCAGCGCGGCCTGCCCGACGAGGGCCGCGTAGGCCTGCGCCTCGTACTGGGTGAATCCAAGCCGGATCAACGACGTGATCAGCTCCGTGTTCTCGCTCATGTGTATCGGCTCCTGCTCCCGCGACGACTCGCGTGAGGTGTCTTGATTAACTACCGGAGTAGTATACAATCGTCCGAACTTACTACCCAAGTAGTAGGCGATGGTTCTCAACCTGACTGGAGGGATCTTCAAGATGCGTAAACGGATCAGTACCGGCTCCCCGTGGGAGCCCAAGGTCGGCTACTCGCGCGCGGTGGTCGTCGACAACACCATCTACATTTCGGGGACCGCCGGCAAAGGCGCGGACGTGTACGCGCAGACACGCGATGCGCTGGCGACGATCGACCGGGTGCTGGCGGACAGCGGGTTCTCGTTGTCGGACGTTGTCCAGAGCCGTCTGGTGGTCGCCGACTTCGACAACTGGGAAGCCGCGGCGCGTGCGCATGGAGAAATCTACGGCGATATCCGGCCGGCGTTTTCGCTGGTGCATGCGCTTCCGTTCGTCGATCCGGAAATCCTGGTCGAAGTCGAGGCGATCGCGGTCAGGGCCGCGGCATGACCGTTGCCGGCAACCGCGTGCCGCTGTCGCGCACCGCGACGGGGGTGCTCGCTGTGGCGGCCGGCGTCGCGATCGCGAACGGCTATGCGCTGCAGCCGTCGCTGTCGGCCATCGCGAGCGAGTTCGGCGTGGCTGCGTCGCGCATGGCGGCCCTCGCGTCCGTGACGATGCTCGGTTATCTGGTCGGTCTTGCATGGCTGGTGCCGCTGGTCGACCGGTTCAGTTCGCGCGCGCTCGTCTCGACGCAGATGGGCGCACTCGCGTTGTTGCTGGCGTGCGCGTCGTGGTCGCCCGGGCCGCTCGCGCTCGAGGCCGGTTTCTTTCTGGTGGGTGCGGCCACGACGGTGGCGGCGCAATGCAGTGCCGTCGCCGGCAAACTTGCGGATCCGCAACGGCGCGGCGTGGCGATGGGGGCCGTGTCGGCGGGCATTTCGGCCGGGATCCTGCTGAGCCGTTTCGTGGGCGGCGTGCTGTCGCAATGGTACGGATGGCGTGGCGCTTTGCTCGCGCTGGCCGGGTGCGTTGCGCTGGCCGCCATCGGCGGTGCCGCGCTGTTGCCCGGCGGCCGGCCGGAAAGGCTGCCCGGCCGTGCGAACGCGATCGGCGCCATTCCGCGGTTGCTGCGCGACAGCGCTCAGTTGAGGCGCCGTACCGGCGCCGGCATGCTCTGGTTCTTCGCGTTCAACCTGGTCTGGGTGGGGCTCGCGCTTCGCCTCGCCGAGCCGCCGTATCGCCTCGGTGCCGCGGCGATCGGTGCGTACAGTCTCGCGGGCGTGCTCGGTCTCGGCGTGACGCGCGTGGCCGGAAAACTCGCCGACCGGTTCGGCGATCGCGCGGTCATCGGGGGCGGGCTCTTCGTCGCGGCCGTGTCGGCGTTGCTGCTTGGCGTTGCGCTCGGTCGCCCCGCATGGTTGGGCGCGGGGCTGGCCATGTTCGATGCCGGTTGCTTTGCCGCGCAGGTCGCGAACCAGACGCGTGTCGTCGCGATTCAACCGGCCCGGGCAGGGGCATTGAGCGCAGCGTACCTGACGCTCTACTACGCGGCCGGTGCCGGCGGTGCGGTGGCGGCGGGGTTGCTCAACGCGCGAGTGGGGTGGGGCATGATGATGGGCGTGGCAGCTGCGGCAGTCGCGGCGGCCGGGTTGATCGGGTCCGCATCGGCGCGCGTCGATGCGCGGCGCGAGCCGACCTCCGCCCTTTGAGCGCGGACGCGACGTGCGTGTGGGCGACCGATCCGAATGCCATTTTTCGTGCATGATCGGGATGCTCCGTTGATCGACGGCGCATCCCGTTCCGGCATTCAACGATCCGCAACGCCGGCGGATATTTTGCGCTGGAACAGACATTCACGCGTCCGCGCGTGGCATTTGCGATCGCACGCGAACACGGGTTCATCGGATTGGCCACAACGACGCCGTGCCCATGCAACACGTGTCGGGTTCAGTGTCGCTCAACGCGTGCCGGTTGCCGCACGCAGGAGGAAGACATGGAACCAGACAGAAGCGTTCTGAATACCGGCGGCGGGTTGGCCGGCGCGCATGCGGAAACCGGCTCGCCACAGGCGCTGCTGGATGCGATCGTCCGTGGCGTGGAAGGTCACGGAATCCCTGCCGGCACCGATTGGCCGACCGCGAAGCAATCCCTCGCGGACAACGACAGGCAGTGGAAATTCTCGGCGGTGCTGGTCGCGATCGTCGCGCGGCGCGAGCCGACGATCCTGCTGACCAAGCGTTCGTCGGATCTCAGCGAATACTCGTCGCATGTGAGTTTTCCGGGGGGACGCCCGGCCGAGTCCGATCGCGATATCGGCGCGACTGCGTTGCGCGAGGCGTTCGAGGAGATCCGCCTTGCGCCGGCCGCGGTTCGCGTGGTCGGCAGCTTGCCGATCCATAAAACCAGAAAGCGCAATCACGCGATCTTTCCCGTGATCGGCATCGTGCCGGAAACGGCGCAATGGGAGGCGGCGCCCGCGGAAGTCGCGGAGATCTTCGAGTTTCCGTTCTCCGTGCTGCTGAATCCGGATCTGCTACGGCAATACACGGACGGCGAGCGCGCGGGCGCGTGGTACTGGGCGGAGCAGACGCAGGACATCTGGGGCGTGACTGCACTCATCCTGAAGTCGCTCGTGGGCCTGGTACGCGATGCCGCGCGCTGACGGCGTGCGTGACGGCCGGGTTCCGGCGCACGTCAATGCGACGACACGAACACCGCATCCTCGAAGGCTTCCGGAATCGCGAAGCTTTCGCGCATGCGCTGCGTTTCCTTCGCCGGCGTCAGGCCGAACAGGCGTTTGAATTCGCGGCTGAACTGCGACGGGCTCGCATAACCGACCGCGTAGCCGGCCGCCTCCGCCGTCAGGTCCTCGCGCACCATCAGCAAGCGCGCCTGATGCAGCCGTGTCGACTTCAGGTACTGCATCGGCGACACCTGCGTGATCGCCTTGAAGTGGCTGTGAAAGCTCGGCACGCTCATGCCGGCTTCGTCGGCCAGTTGCGACACGTCGAGCGGTTGCGCGTAGTCGGCGTGGATCACGCGCAGCGACCGGCCGATCCGGCCGAACTGTCCGCGCATCGCCAGCGCGCTGCGCATCGCGCTGCCCTGCGCGCCGGTGAGCACGCGGAAATACAGCTCGCGCAGCAGCGCCGGGCCGAGCACCGCGGCGTCGAGCGGCCGGTGCATCGCCTCGACGAAACGCAGCACCGACGCGTACATCGTTTCATCCATCGGCGTCGACATCATGCTCCTGGGCGCCTGCACGGGTTCGGCCGCGCCCGCGCGGTCGATCTGCGCCGCGAGTTCGGCGGCCATCGTGAAATCGAGGTGCAGGTACAGCGCGAGCAGCGGGCGCTCGGGCGTGGCGTCGGTTTCCATGCTGAACGGCACGGGCACGGATACTGCCAGGTAGTGGTGCGCGTCGTACAGATAGCGCTCGCCGCCGAAGTAGCCGCGCTTGCAGCCCTGGCACACGATCACGATGCCCGGGTCGTACAGCACCGGCGTGCGCGACAACGCGCGGTTCGAGCGCAGGATGCGCACGCTTGGCAGTGCCGTCAGGTTGTAGCCTTCGTCGGGCGCCAGCGCGCGCAGCAGCGTCACCAGGCGTTTCCGGTCGCGCGGCGGCAGCGATGGCGATCGGGCGGAGGTGGGCTCGGTGCTCATAGTTTTATACAAGAAAATCAGCGGAATCGGGCTTATTCGACGGGGTTCGTCAGACTAGTATGCATGCTTCAATCAACATTCGGGAGAAGCGCAAATGGCATCCGGCAAGCTCATGCTCATTACTGGCGTCAGCAGCGGCTTCGGCCGCGCGCTCGCGCAGGAGGCGCTCGCGGCAGGTCACACGGTGGTCGGCACCGTGAGAAGCGCGCAGGCGGCGCAGGATTTCGAAGCGCTGTCCGCGCAGGCGTTCGCGCGGGTGCTCGACGTAACCGACTTCGATCGCATCGACGGCGTCGTGGCTGAAATCGACGCGAACGTCGGGCCCGTCGACGTACTGGTGAACAACGCCGGCTACGGGCACGAAGGGATCATGGAAGAAGCGCCGCTCGCGGAGATGCGCCGGCAGTTCGACGTGAACGTATTCGGCGCGGTCGCGATGATGAAGGCGGTCGTGCCGTACATGCGCGAACGGCGGCAGGGGCACATCCTGAACATCACGTCGATGGGCGGCCACATCACGATGCCGGGCATCGCCTACTACTGCGGCAGCAAGTTCGCGCTGGAAGGCATTTCCGAATCGGTCGGCAAGGAGCTGGAGCCGTTCGGCATCGCGGTGACGGCCGTGGCGCCGGGGTCGTTCCGCACCGACTGGGCAGGCCGCTCGATGTTGCGTACGCCGCGCTCGATCGCGGATTACGACGCGATCTTCGACCCGATCCGCCAGGCGCGCGAAGAGAAGAGCGGCAAGCAGCTGGGCGACCCCGCGAAGGCCGCACGGGCGATGCTCGCGGCGATCGCGTCGGACCATCCGCCCGCGCACCTGCTGCTCGGCAGCGATGCGCTGCGGCTCGTGCGTGGAAAACTGGCTGCGCTGGAGGCGGAAATCCAGGCGTGGGAGGCCGTGACGGTGTCGACGGACGGCTGACGCGGGCGCCGCGCCATCGGTTCGCACCTTGAGGATTCGTCTACGTTGACCAAAGTGCCGACGGTCGTTTGCAACTTGGCATCGTCGTTTAACAAACCTGTCCGATAATGGCTGCCGGCCACAGTGCCGAGTTCATCCACCTTACAGGAGTCCATCGCGATGCCAACCGTCACAACGAAGGATCACGTCGAGATTTTCTACAAGGACTGGGGCCCGAAGGACGCGCAGCCCATCATGTTCCACCATGGCTGGCCGTTGTCCGGCGACGACTGGGACGCGCAGATGCTCTTCTTCGTCCAGAAGGGCTATCGCGTGGTGGCGCACGACCGGCGCGGCCACGGCCGGTCGGCGCAGGTGTCGGACGGCCATGACATGGACCATTACGCGGCAGACGCATTCGCGGTCGTCGAAGCGCTCGACCTGCGCAATGCGGTGCACATCGGTCACTCGACCGGCGGCGGCGAAGTAGCCCGCTACGTCGCGAAGCACGGCGAGCCGGCCGGCCGTGTCGCGAAGGCGGTGCTGGTCAGCGCGGTGCCGCCGCTGATGCTGAAAACCGAGTCGAACCCCGAAGGCTTGCCGATCGAGGTGTTCGACGGCTTCCGGAAAGCGCTCGCCGACAATCGCGCGCAGTTCTTCCTCGATGTGCCGAGCGGCCCGTTCTACGGGTTCAACCGCGAAGGTGCAACGGTGCATCAGGGCGTGATCCGCAACTGGTGGCGGCAGGGGATGGAAGGCAGCGCCAAAGCGCATTACGAAGGCATCAAGGCGTTTTCGGAAACGGACCAGACCGAAGACCTGAAGTCGATCTCCGTTCCGACGCTCGTGCTGCATGGCGAAGACGACCAGATCGTGCCGATCGCGGATGCCGCGCTGAAGTCGATCAAGCTGCTGAAGAACGGCACGCTGAAGACCTACCCGGGGTACTCGCACGGGATGCTGACGGTCAACGCGGACGTGCTCAACGCCGACCTGCTGGCTTTCGTGCAGGCGTAATGGTGTCGGCGGGTGTCGGCGCCGGCCCGCTTCGGCGGGCCGCGCTGTCGTTGCGGGCCGGCGGCGCGAGGGTGCGCCCGTAGCGCCGTCGGCAACGCGACCGGATCGCCGGCCGCAGCGGTTCAGCCCGGACCGTTGAAGCGGATGCCCGGAAACGTCAGGCGTGGCATCCGGCTTTCCAGAAACGCGAGCAGTTCGCGCACCTGCGCGGCCTTGGCGGAGTCTTCCGGCCACACGAGGTAGTATGCGTCGCCGGTATTGACGGCCGTCTTGAACGGCAGCACCAGCTGCTTCTCGTCGATGGCCGTCGCACACAGCGCGAGATCGCCGATCGAGATACCGTGGCCGGCAATGGCCGCCGCGATCCCCTGTTCGAGCATGTCGAACACCTGCCCGCGCGTGATGTCCACCTCGAGATCATGGCCGCTGCCCTTGAGCCAGCGGCGCCAGTCGCGCCGATCGGGCGACGGGTGGATCAGCTCGCACGCCGCCGGGTTCGTACGTGCGACCGTCGCGGTCGCGCGCGAGCACACCGGAATCAGCCATTCGGCGAACAGCTTCACGCACTGCGTGGCCTCGCCGAACTTGCCTGCGCCGAGCAGGATCGCGCAATCGTAGGATTCGCTGAAGAAATCGACGGTATCGACATCCATCCACACGCTCGCGATCTGCACCTCGAACGCTGGCCGCGTGGCTCGAAACGCGGCCAGCGCATCGAGCAGCCAGCGCATCGTGAGCGTGGACGGCGCCTTGAGCCGCAGCACGTCGCGTTGCGACTGGAACAGCACGCAGGCTTCCTCGATCTGCCGGAAGCCGCGCCGCAGGCCCGACGCGAAGATGTGCGCTTCCGCCGTCACGGTCATTTTCGGGCCGCGACGGACGAACAGTTTCCGGCCGAAATACGCCTCGAGCGTCCTGACGTGCTTGCTCACCGCGCTTTGCGTGAGGCTCAGTTCTTCGGCGGCCAGCGTAAACGAGCCGGTGCGCGCGGCGCTTTCGAATGCGCGCAGCGCGTAGACAGGGGGGAGCGGTTTGGCCTTCACGGGGTTCGAATATGAATAAAACTCATGTCATCCGACAGGATTTTCCGTTTTTCAGCAGCCGGCCGGGCACGCAATACTTCACAAAACCGCGCAATCCGGTGGGCTGAATCGCGATGATGCCACCGCGGCGGGCGCGCACGTCAATCCATCCAGCAACTTTTTGTCATGACACTCCATTACCCGCTGCTGTTCGCCTATCTCGCCGCGATCGTGCTGCTCATCGCGACGCCCGGCCCGGTCGTCATGCTCGTGGTCGGCACCGTCGCGCGGCGCGGCTTTCGTCAGGGCATGCTGACCGCGGTGGGCGCGAATGCCGCGAGCCTCGTGATGATCGCGGGGGCGATGCTGATGGTGTTCGGCGTCGTGCTCGTCAGCGATCGCCTGCTCACGGGGCTGCACGTGGCCGGTTGCATCTTCATCGCGGTGCTGGCCGTCCGGACGCTGCTCGGCGAATGGCGCGCGAGCCGTCCGCGCGACGGCGACGACGCCGCGCAACGCGAACCGGTATCGCAGGCGCGGCGCTTGCCGGGCGTCGTGCGCGGTTTTCTCGTCGGCATCGCGAATCCGAAGGACCTGCTGTTCTTCGTCGCGTTCTTTCCGCAGTTCGTCGGCATCACGCCGGATTCGCGCGTGAGCCTGGCGATCCTCGCCGCGCTGTGGATCGCGGTCGATTTCACGATCCTGACCAGCTACATGGCCGCGATCAACCATCCGCTGATTCATCGCAAGCAGCGCTGGATCACGGCTTCGTCGGCGGGCGCGCTGCTCGTGATTGCGCTCGCCGGGCTCGGCAGTGCGATCGCGGGTGCCGCGTAAGCCTAAGCCCGTCGGCGATCTGCGTTACGCTTCGTTTGCCTCAACTCCTTGATCGAGTTCAATCATGTCCAGCACCCCCCCGATTTTCTCCGAGCACCTCTTCTCATACGGCACGCTGCAACTCGAACCGGTGCAGCTCGCGACCTTCGGCCGCAAGCTCGACGGTCGCGAGGATGCGATGCCCGGTTACGCGATGACGATGCTGAAGATCGACGACCCGGAGGTGGTCGCGACGAGCGGGAAGACGCATCATCCGGTGGTGGCCTATACCGGCCAGTCCGGTGATCGCGTGACGGGCACCGTGTTTGCGATCACGCCGGAAGAACTGCAGCACGCGGACGACTACGAAGTCGACGCGTATCGCCGGGATCGCGTGGTGCTCGAGTCGGGCGTCGCCGCGTGGGTGTACGTGGACGCGACTTCGCCGCGACCGGAATGAATCCGGCGCGGGCAAAGGCGCGCCGCCGCCGCGCCTTTGCCGGCTAGCCGTTGCGCAGGAACACGACGTAGCCGCGGAACCACGGGTTCGTCGCGAGGTACGGCGGCGCGTCCCATTCGCCGCCCTGGATGATGCCGATGCGAAACGGCAACTGCAGCCGCGCGACGCGCGGCAGGTAGTCCGCGTAGTCGGGGATCGTGCGGCGGCCCTGGTAGGTCTGCACGACCACTTCGTCGACGATGCCCCTGAGCTGGTTGACCTGGTCGGTATCGATGCGGCTGCTCCAGTCGAGCAGCCCCGTGATGCTCAGCCGGTAGTCGGCGGGCAGCGTCTCGCGCAGCGACCGCAGGAATTCGAGGTAATCCTGCAGGTGGCGCGTGCGCGCATCGAAGTCGATCTGGATGCCGGTGATCGTGCGGCCCGACGCGCGCCAGCGCGTGAGCTGCGCGAGCATGATCTGCGTGACGCGCGGTGTCCAGTGCAGCGTATGCGCACGATAGACGAGCCACACGCGCGCCTGCGGCGCGGGCGGCAGCGCGACGCCCTGCGCGATCACACGGACCTGCGACTCGTCCCGCGGCGATGCCTCGATCTGCCCTTGCAGCACGTAGACGGTACGTGCGCCGCGCACGACCGCCTGCGGCTTCACACCCGCCCATAGCCAGAACGCGTCGTACCGCGCGGCGTCGACGGTGCCGGCCAGCGCGATGCGTCCGGCCAGCAGCAGCGTGATGCACGCCAGGCACGCGATACGCTTCACGCGGCGCTTACCAGTAGTAGCGAAGCTTCTGCGCCCACGGGCTGCCCGCGTAGCTGGCCTTCAGCGTATCGAACCAGCGCTTGCGCACGTTCTTCGGCACGTCCTTGCCGCCGCATTCGTTGGAGCCGCCCGGCGCATAGCACTTGATCGCGCGGTAGTACGCGTACGCGCGGTCGTTCGGGTTCGCCTGCGCGTCGGCCATCACCGTCACGTAGCTCGACATCCGCTCGAACGGCTTGCCCGCGAACTGCGACGGCCCGGCGCCGAGCGTCGGCGGGATGCGCGTGGCGGCCGTCGTCGATGCGTTGCGGATCCACGGCGGCACCGGATCGTTTTCGAGGCCGGGCGCGGGCGGGTGCAGGCGCACGAAATCGGCGAGGCAGTTCAGCCCTTTCGCATCGGCGGGATTCTGCTGAAGCGCCGCGGCGATGTCGTTCGCGGACGGGCACGTATAACCGTCTTCGTTCTTGGCACCGGCCACGATGAACGGCTTCAACGGATCGGCAGGCTTGCCGGACAACAGCGCGGCATCCGCGATGAACTCGGCGTAATGCGAGCGGGTGAGTTCCTTGTACAGCAGCGTGTACAGCGCGGTGTCGCGCATCGCGCCGCCGGTCGCCTGGTTTTGCGCCTGCGCGCGCAGCAGGTCCGCATTGGCGGAGCGTTGCAGCAGCACGGCGCGGATCGCGGCGTTCTGCACGGGCGAATCGTCGGCGAACGCGTCGTTGACGAGCCCCGCCTGCTCCAGGTTGATCGCGAGCGCGAGTTCCAGCGCCTCGCGCTGGAAGCTGAATTTCGCGAGCGGGATCAGGTCGCGCCACAGCTGGCGCGCCTTGTCGGTCTGGCCGCTGTCCTCCAGCGCGAACCCGCGCAGCGCCTGCTGGCTCAGGCCGAAGTAGTCGAGCGGCTCGGCGGGCGTCTGCGGCAGCAACGCGAGCGCGGCGTCCGGCTTGTGCCCGATCTGGACATACCAGGTCGCGAGCAGGTAGTCGTAGAGCGCGGGCGCGTTCGCGAAGCGCGGCTTCTGCGCCTGCAGGTCGTCCAGCGTCAGCGGCTTGCGGCTCGAATCGCTGCTGTCCGACGTGCGCATGCGCAGCAGGTCGACGGTCGCGAGCACGGTCGGCGACTGGATCTGGCTCGCGTCGAAGTCCGCCCCGAACAGCAGCTTGCTGTCGAGTTCGTTCGCCAGCTGGATCAGCGGCACATTCGACGTCGCCGGCGACCAGCGCGCGAGCGCATGGCCGTACAGGTCGGCCTGCTGCGTGACGTTCCCGCCGAGCCATGCGACACGCCGCAGCAGCCCGGTCGCGGAGGTCGCATAGCGCCCCTGCGGATACACCTTCAGGTAAGTGCGAAACACCGTGTTCGCGGCGTCGAGCGACACCTTCGCCACGCGGCCGCGCGACGGCGTGGGGTTGTCGTTGTCGAACACATTGGCCTGCGCGGCGTTCAGCTGCGCGCGCCCGGCCATATAGAGCCCGGTTTCCTTCAGCCACGGGTTCGCGCTGTGCGAAGCGCTGGCAAAGGCCCGGGTCGCGGTGAGGAAGTCGGCGCGGTAGAACGCGTTCGTGCCGTCGAGGTACGCGGCGAACTGCTGGCCGAGCGGCGACTTGACCGGCGGTTTCGTCCACGCGGCGCTCGCGCCGCCTGCGGCACAGGTCTTCTGTGCGATGTCGGTGCGTGCCGTGCGCAGCCGCGCGGCTTCATCGGCGGGGAGGCCGCCGGCACCGCCCAGCGCGTCGTTGAATGCGTCGGCGCCCGAGGTCATGCTGCGGCAGATGCTGCCTTCGCCGTCGGCGTACTGGTTCGACGGTGTTTCGGCATCCGCTGCGCCGCCGGTCTTGTCGGGCTCCTTCTGCCCGATATAGATCCATCCGGAGAAGTCCATCGGGAACGGCACGATGATCTGGTTGATCCGGTCTTTCGGCGGGATCGTCTTCGGATCGGGAAATGCCTGCGCGACCTTGGCGCTGTCGACCATCATCAGCATCGCGTTGATGCGCGTGTCGTTGGCCGGGCTCAGCATCGGCAGGTTGGCGCAGGAGTAGGTGGTTTGCCGGAGCGTGGTCGGCGCGTAGCAGCCGTCGTCGCCGCTGGCATGAGCCGCCGGAATCCAGAACAGGCCGGCCGCCAGCGCGGCGAACAGGTGTCGGTGCAGCAATGGAGTGTTGGGCATTTTTTTCTTGTGCCGGGTATGGGGCCGCAGCGGCCGGGTCTCTCAGGTGAGGCGTTTCGCCCTGGCGCGTATCGTACCGCACCGGCCGCTTCGGCCGCGAGCGCGCGCAGGCCGGCCGGTAGCCGCGTCGAATGCGGGCCGGTGAAATGGAAGTCCACTCAGTGTAGACGCAACGCCACCTTGAATCCGGACGGCCTGAATTAAGATGCAGCCGGCAGTGACGGACATCCGGCGATAGACGACCTGTCGTCGTCCTCGCTGCCCGACGGGGGCGGTCTGCCGAAAGCGGTGTTCGCATCGATCCGAACGACGGAAACGATCATGACCGAAGGCGAACGGATGCCGGTTTCCATGCCTGTTCAATAGTATTGCTTATCAATAGGCCGATCGATGCGGTGCATCGTGCGGCGAACGGCAGACGAGAGTGAGCCGGAACACGAAAAGAAGAGGATTCCGATGAAACCCATTACATGGATGGTCATGGCAGTTGCGCTCGCGCTGTCCGCATGCGGCGGCGACGACGTTGCCACGAGCGATGGCGCGTCGTTGTCGTCGCCGAACAATCCCGGTTCACCTTCCGGTCCGACCTCGCCCGGTGGCGGTTCGAATGGCGGACCGACGGGCGGCGGGGCGACGCAGCCGCAGGCGGGCTGGTCGAAGGCCGCCGCGGTCGACGGCAAGGGGCCGGAAGGGCAGCCCAGCGTGACCATCGACGCGAGTGGCAACGCGCTCGCCACCTGGATGACCAATGGCACGGCCGGCACGACCGGCAACGAGATGTGGGGCGCACGCCATGTGTCGGGCTCGGGCTGGGGAAGCGCGACGCGGCTCGACACGAGCGACGGTTCGCATGCGATGAACGCGCTGACCGGGGTGCAGCCGCAGCTGGTCGGCAACGCGAGCGGGCAGGCGGTCGCGTTCTGGACCGAATGGACGCCGGGCCCCAACACGTACGCGTTGTGGGCGCGCCCGTACAGCCCGGGTACCGGATGGGGCACGCCCGTCACACTGGCGCCGGACATGGCCGGTTCGTCCTATTCGGCCGGCATGGACAGCCAGGGCAACGCGCTCGTCGCGTGGACACAGTCGATCAGCCTGCTCGATACGCGCATCGCGTGGTCGCGCTATGCGCAGGCCGGACAGTGGTCGCCGACGGCGCTGGTCGCGATGCCGGTGCAGAGCGGACCGGGCGCGGTGACCGGCGATACCGACAACGTCAGGCCGATGCTGTCGGTCCTGTCGTCCGGCCGGGCAGTGCTCGCGTGGCGGCAGACCAACCATACGAAGTCGGCGCTGTGGACGGCCACGTACGACGCGACCAACGGCTGGACCAACGTCAACCAGGCCGTATCGAACTCGAGCCTGTTCACGACGATCATCTCGCCGGTCGCCGGCATGGATGCGAAGGGCAACATCACGCTGCTCTGGGGGCAACTCGACGTGACGGGCGGGAAGCTCTACACCACGACGATGTCCCAGCGCTATGTATCCGGAACCGGCTGGCAGCCCGCACAGCCGGTCGCCCCGGAGATCGTGGTGCCCACGGGGTTCATCGCGACGCCGTTGCTGACCGTCAATGAAAACGGCGTGGCCGCCGCGATGTGGGCGGAGGGTGGCGCGGTCCTGCAGGCGAGCGTGTCCGATGCCAGCGGAAACTGGGGGCCGCTGCAGAAGCTGACGGAACACCTGAACGGGGCGGCGCTCCAGTACCCGCCGCTGGTGATCGACCCGGCCGGCAACGTGACGGTCGCATGGGAGGACACGGGCACGCCGAACGCGTCGGTCCTCCTCGTGGCCGGCTATCGGAACGGCGCGTGGAGCACGTCGACGGCGGATCCGCAGGATGGGTCGTGGCCGGCGCTGGCCGTCAACGCGGCGGGGGCGATGGCGCTCGTCTGGCAGGGGTTTGCCGCGAACATCGGCAGCCAGATTCAGTCCAGTTTTTATACGCCGGGCCCGTAATCGTGTCGCGTCGGGCATTCGAACGAGAAGCCATGAAGAAGGCTTTGCAACGCAGTGTCACCTTGCGGACCGCGCTCGGCGCGGCGGTCGCCGGCCTCGTGTTGTCTGCATGCGGGCGACGCGGATGAACCTGGTCGACGTGCAGACGTCGACCGCGAAGACGCTCGGGCTGGCATCGTCGGACGAGATCACGATCGCCAACGTGCATGACGGGAAGAAGGATGGGCTGGGCGGCCAGAAGGTGAGTGACGACGCGACGACCGGCAAGGGGCGGCGTTTCGGCAGTACGGTGTTCATGATTGCGGGGCTCACGCCGATCGATCGGCCGACGTACGACAACCGGGAATGCCAGCCGCAACGCTGATGGCCGCGGCCGCGGCCGCGGCGCCCGTCGCAGGGCATCGGTCGGCCGCCTGGGTGGACGACATGCCGTGCCGGCCTTGCGCCGGCGAAAATGGGTCCGATAATCGACGAACCGATCTATCCTCTCGTGTCGGCTCGATAAAAAAACTGTCATGGATCAAGCGGCATTCGTCCCTGTTTTCAAGTTTCGCACCATCGACTATCCCGAACGGGACAGGTTCCACGTCTGGGTCAAGGACATGCTGTGCGACTACCGGCTGGATGACGACGGTGGCCACGGCGCGTTCGACGCGGAAGCGAGCGGCGCGGCGCTCGGCCCGCTGATCCTGTCGGGCCGGCACTGGCGATCGCGCGCGCCGGTGTATCGGGTCAATCGGACCCCGCGGCGGATCCGCCTCGACGGCCAGGATTCGATCCGCTTCACGCTGCTGCTCGGCGGGCGGCTGGCCAGCCACACCGGCGGGCCCGAACTGGTCAAGGGCGCCGGCGACGTGTTCGTCTACGACGTTGCGCAGGTCAACGACTGCCGGGTCGAGGCCGGCGACGTGATCAGCCTCGTCGTGCCCAGGTACCTGCTCCCGAGCCACGCGGCACAGGCGCACGGCCAGACGCTGACGAGCGGCGTGGGGCGGCTGCTCGGCGACCACATGCTGTCGCTGTTTCGCACGCTGCCGAATCTGCGCACGCACGAGATCCCGAGCATCGTGCAATCGATGCTGCTGCTGCTGGCCGCGGCCATTTCACCGACCGCGCAGGCGCTGAACGACGCGCGTGGGCCGATCGACGGGGCGCTGGCCGAACGGGTCCGGCGCTACATCGACGTACACCTGCTGGAGCCCGACCTCGATCCCGACCGGATCTGCCGCGACATCGGCGTGTCGAGAGCGCGGCTCTATCAACTGTTCAAGGAAGATGGCGGCGTGATGCGACAGATCACGCGCCGGCGGCTGCGCCATGCGTACCACGTGCTGGGCGACCCGCAGCGCCGGCATCAGCGCATCGCGGAAATCGCGTGGGCGCACGGCTTTCCTGACGAGAAGTATTTCCACCGGCTGTTCAAGGCGGAGTTCGGCCATACGCCGAAGGAAACGCTCGAGTGCGCTGCCGCACCGGTTCTGCTGCCATGCGATGCGGCCGAGGATCGGTGGGCGGATGGCGGCCGGCTGGCAGGATGGACGCTGCCGTTCGGCGTGCTCAACAACTGAGCGGGCGGCGCGTTCCGGCCGCCGAACGGCGGTTCGTTTCGTGCGTCACGCGTACGCGCTGCTCGCCACACCGTCTTCGTCGACATCGTCGATCGCGGCCCGCAAGTCGTCGATCGCCACCATCAGCTCGCGGACCTGCCGCAACGACGGGTACTGGTGCAGCACCGCATGCCATTGCGGCAGCGTCAGCAGCGCGTGCCAGACAACACCGAGGCCGTCCGGGTCGGCGTCCGGCCGCTGCGCGAGCGCGCTAGCGTATTCGAGGCTGGCTTGCGCCGACAGCAATTGCATCCGGCTCGCGGCGCCCAGCAGGCGCGGCGTCGCATCCGCGGACGCATCGCAGCAATAGAGCACTTCCCGTGGCAGCGTCGCTTCGTCGGTCGTCAGCGCGCGCAGCGATGCGCCGTGCACACGCACCGTGCCCTGGTGCGTCTCGAACGAATAGATCGTGTCCGGGTCGGCCTGCGCGAGCAGGTTCAGGCCGCGCAGCAGCCGCGGCAGGTCGGTCGTCGCGGCGTCCGCGGACGCCTTCGCTTCGACGAGGAAGCGTACGTTCCACACGGGCGCCGGATCGTCTCCGCGCGCGCGTTCGAGCAGGATCGCGTCCCATTCGGTTTTCGCGCGATCGTGCCGGCCCGGTATCGATGACGGCACGCGCATCGACGTCACCACCCGGTACGTGCGGTGGGCGTCGACGGCGTCGAGCTTGCGGGCCAGCGCATCGAGCGCCTGCGCGGCCAGCGCTTCGACGGCCGCGCCGCGCTGCTGCGACGCGACGCCTTGCGCGACGGCGACGGTACTGCCTTCGAGCGGGCCCTGACGAACCCAGAGCGCACGGTAGTGACGGACGTGCTCGTCCGATGCCAATGCGTCGACACGCAGCATGCGTTCGAGCGCGGGGCTGTCTTTCAGCTTGACGATGTCCTGCTCGAACGCGGCGTCGGTCGCCATGTCGGGCAGCGCGAGCAGGTGCCGCAGCGTGTCGTGCAGCTCGGCCCACGACGCGGCGGTGGCGGCGGCATGCAGCCGCGCGAGCCCGTCGCGTTGCCACGGCCGTGCGCTGCGCTCGAGCTTGGCCGGGTGCGCGATCGCGTTGACGGCCGAGTGCAGTGCGCGGCGGTCCTGCTCGGCGTGCGCGGACAACGACGCGTATTCGCGCACGCTCGGCGCATCGTGCCGCAGCACCGCGGCCTGAAAGGCGGGATCGCCGGCGTGCGTATCCATCGCATCGCGGATCATCTGCGCGAGGGCGTCGATGAAGCGCTGCCGCAGTGCCGCGCCGGGCGTCTGTCCGTCGCTGCGCATCCGGCGCGCTTCCTCGATCACGGTCGCAAGCGTGGCGGCCGGGTTCGCGGCGTCGGCCGGCGACAACGCGCTGTCGAGCGGCGGCAGCCGGTAGCGGCGGGCGACGGTGCGCAGGGTTTCGTCGAGCAGGGCGGGAAGCGGTGTCAGCGACATGGTCGGTATCGGCGTGAAAGCGGTGCGCGTGCGCAACGGAACGGGCCGATGCGCGCGGTGATGTGCAACGTTATCACGCCGGGGCTTGCGGGATGGGGCGTGACGTTGCGAAGGGGCGGGATGCCAGGGACGGCGGCATCAGGCGCGCGCAATCGTCCTGGTCAACGTCTCGATGGTCAGGTTTTCGTCTCGCGGCCTGCCGACACCCGCGTCGAGCGGGTAGCCCATCCGCTCGCCGGTTCGCGTGTAGCCGCGGCGCAAGTAGAAGTCGATCAGTTCGTGGCGCGCCGACAGGACGACCATCACGGCCGTCCCGATCTTCCAGTTGCGAACGGCGAATTGCTCGGCTTCGTAAAGCAACGCCTTTCCGAGCCCGTGGTCCTGCATCGACGGTGCAACGGCCAAGGTGCCGATATAGGCCGCGTGTTCATCTTTCCTGACTTCGATGCAGCCGGCGATGCTGCCGTCGATCTCGGCGACGAGCAGGACGGAGTCCGGGGTCCGCAGCGTCGCGGCGAGTTGCGACGACGTGATCCGGGGGCCGTCTATCCATGCCGATTCGTGTGTCCATCCGGCCGCAGCCGTCGTCGGGCGGTACGCCGCATTGACCAGTTCGACGAGCGCGGCGACGTCTTGCTCGCTTGCTGCGCGGTAGTTGGCGGCGCGCTTGGTCGCGCCTGTCGTTTCATCCATTGAAGCCCTCGGTGTCCGTTGCCGCGGTTAGTCCTGAACGTCACGTCGTCCAAGGATAGACGAACGATCGGCCAGCATCGAAATCGGCCCGGTGCGGCCGATCATCCGGCAATCCACGTTTCGCGTCACGCTGAAGCGTTCGCGCCAGGCCACCGGCATCATCTGCCTATGGCCCGTGCTGAACGGGCGATCCCAACTCCGTCAAGGCCTGCGAACGCGAACCCCCCGACATGCAGCCAGCCATGCCCCGCCACCCGCCCGCCGTCGCGGATCTGCTCCTGCTCCTCACGCTCTCGACGTTATGGGGCGCGTCCTACACGTTCATCCGGATCGGTGTCGAGACGATTCCGCCGCTGACGCTGATCGCCGCGCGGACCCTGATCGCAGGCTCGGTGCTGCTGCTGTGGATGCGTATCCGGCGCATCCCGATGCCGCGCGATCCCGCAGTCTGGCGGCGGTTCTTCGTGCAGGCGCTGCTGAACAGCGTCGTGCCGTTCACGCTGATCGCATGGGCCGAGCGTTCGGTCGAAGCGGGCCTCGCGACGATCCTCAATTCCGCGTCGCCCGTCCTCGCGTTCGTCGGCACCTGGCTGATCACCCGCCATGAACCGCTGACGCCGCGGAAGCTGTTCGGTGTCGTCGCGGGGCTCGTCGGCATCTCGCTGGTGGTCGGCGTCAGCGCGTTCGACGGACTCGGGCGGCAACTCGTGCCGCAACTGGCGATCGTCGCGGCGACCGTCTGCTACGCGGGCGCCGCGATCTATGGGCGAGCCTTCGGCGGGCTGTCGCCCGCGGCGCCCGCCGCCGGCTCGCTCATCGTCGGCGCGGTCGTGCTGGTACCGGCCAGCATCGTCGTCGATCGCCCTTGGGCGCTTCAACCGTCGTCGCAATCGCTGATCGCGCTGGCGGCGCTCGCGGTGTTCTCGACCGCGCTCGCGCTCGTCATCTACTTCCGGCTCGTCCAGTCGCTCGGGTCGGTCGGCACGACGGCGCAGGCCTATCTGCGCGTGCCGATCGGCGTCGGCATCAGCATGGCGCTGCTTGGCGAATCGCTGTCGGCATCGGCGTGGGTGGGACTTGGATGCGTCGTCGCGGGCGTGGCCGCGATGACGTTGCCGTCACGGCAGCGCGGGCAGCCACGATCCTGATACCGGCCACGAAGCAGGCGCGCATGGTTCGCGGCCATCGCGCTGAGGCCAGCGGCCGGCCCGGTCAACCGTGCCCGCGCGCCACCTACATCACGCCGTCAACGTCACCGACAGGCTGCCGAGTTCGCCGAAGCGCACCGTCAGCGCGTCGCCGAGCGGCACGTCGATCGCGCCCGCGTACGAACCGGTCGTCACGATCTGCCCGGCGCGCACGGCGTCGCCGCGCGAGGCGAGGAAATTGACGAGCCACACCAGCGGCTTCAGCGGATCGCCGTCCGGATGGCGGCCGTCGATCGCGCGGTTCAGCGCGCCTTCGAACGACAGCGCCAGCGTCTCGAGCGGCACGTTCAGCCCGTCGGGCACGACCGGGCCGACACACAGCCCCTGGTTGAATTGCCCGTCGGCCAGCAGCTCGAACTTCGACGCGCGCGTGGGCTCCGCATAGCGGCAGCCGAGCACTTCGAGCACGATGCGTACTTCGCGGATCGCGTCGCGCACGTCCTGTTCGTCGTACGGCTGTTCACGCGCGGGCAGGTCGCGATCGAGCACGAATGCGATTTCCGGTTCGATCCGCACGATCGGCCCGCCGACGACGCGGTACGGCGTATCGGCCTCGCGGATCGTCGACGCGAAGATCGGCGCGAGGATCACGCGGTCGGGCGGCGGCAGCGCGCATTTCCAGCCGCCGACGGGTTCGCCGAGCAGGTCGGCCACGCGCTGCTGGATCGCGAGCGCGGTCTCGACGTTCTCGGGACGCAGCGCATCGGGCAGCAGCGGGCCGGGCGAGCCGGCATGGCGGGCGGCGACGAGATGCTGGGCGGCGCCGTCCACGCGTTCGGTAGTCGTTGTCATGTCGGTTGAGCGAGTTGAAAGTGGGCCGGCAAATAAGGGCCGGACGAAAGTCGCACATCCGATGATAGCGCCTTCGGCACGATGACCGCTTGATCCGGTTGCGCACGGAGGGCTCGCGGCCGCCGCGACAGGCCCTCGGGATATCCCCTAGACGATCGGTTCGCCCCGGCGCTTGCAAGCCGGGCAGGTTGTGCGACACAATAGGGAAAGCGCTTTCCCAAATGAATCGGACGACGGGGAAACGCGGGCTACTGCGCGACGGATCGCGGCCGCATTGCATGCCGCATGCCCCGATCGCCACACGCCAATGGCCGTGCCCACGATTCAACAACAAACATGGAGACAGCAGATGTTCAACAGGCTTCGGGCGGCAACTTTCGCAGTCCTTTCAGTGCTGGCGGCGCAGGTATGCGCCGCGCCGGTCACGCTCGACGTGACGGGCTGGAAGGGCGGCGGTGCCGAGCCCGCCAACATGGCGGCGCTGATCGCAAAGTTCGAGAAGGAAAACCCCGACATCAAGATCAAGTTCGAGTACATGTCGCGCAACGACACGACGACGGTCGTGTCGTCGCGGCTGCAGGGCGGCAACGGGCCCGACGTGCTGATGGTCGATCGCGAGCTGATGCGGCAGTGGCAGGGTGCGCATCAGTTGCTGGACCTGAGCGGCGAGAAGTGGGTGCCGACGATCTGGCGCGGCGTGCGTAACCACACGCAGATCGGCGGGAAGACCTACATGCTGCCGATGGAGCTGGTCGGCATCGGCCTGTTCGCGAACCTCGACCTGTTCAAACGTGCGGGCATCGCGACGGTGCCGACCGACGTCGACCAGCTGAAGGCCGCGTGCGGGAAGCTCGCGGCGGCCGGCATCACGCCGATGCTGCTGCCCGCAAAGGAAGGCTGGGCGCCCGCGGCGCTCGTGATCGCGTCCGGGCTGGCGGCCGGCGGCGGCGACGCGGATGCACGTGCCGAATCGTTCGTCGGCGCGGGCAGCGCGCGCTTCGCGGCCGATCCGGCGTTCAAGCAGTCGATGGCCGCGCTGAAGGTGCTCGCTGACGCGAAGTGCTTCGTGCCGCGCCTGAACAATGGCGTGAGCGCGTGGAGCACGGGGTTGACCGAGTTCCAGGCCGGCCGCGTCGCGATGATGCCGCAGGGCGCATGGAACATCGCGAAGTTCAGCGCGACGAAGGGCCTGTCGTTCCAGTTCGCGCCGCTGCCGGCGCTCGTGCCCGGCAATGGGCCGGTCGCGCTCGACATGCTCGGCACCGCGTGGGCGATCAACGCGGCATCGCACCAGGCCGACGCCGCGAAGAAGTGGCTCGCGTTCTGGGCGCGCCCCGACAACGACCGCCAGTTCCTCGACGCGGAAGCCGGGTTCAGCCCGTTCGAAGGCGGCACCGACGCGATGCCGCCGCAGGCGCAGCCGTATGCGGCCGCGCAGAAGAACGGGCACGTCGTGCTGTATCCGAAGGGCGTGTGGACCGGCACGCTGTTCACGGCGATCTGGAATTCGATGTCCGCGTATTTCCTCGACATCGGGCAGGACCCGGCGAAGCTGCTCGCCCGCTGGGATGCGGCTGCGCGATGAACGGCCTGTCCGCTGACATTTCCCGTGCCGCGCGATCGTGCGCGGCGCGGTTCGACGAAGGAGGCGCGCGATGAAGCGCAACCGGACCTTGCTGTGGTGCGCCGTTCCGGCGCTCGCGCTGTACGCGCTGCTGAGCCTGTATCCGCTGTTCAAGGCCGCGCGGATGAGCCTGACGGATTTCTCCGGGGTGGGAGACGCGCACTGGATCGGGCTCGCGAACTACGCGGCGGCGTTTCGCGACCCCGCGAGCCTGCATACGCTCGTCGTCACGTTCGCGTATGCGGCGATCGTCGTGATCGTGCAGAACGGGCTGGGGCTGCTGTTCGCGGCGCTGCTGTTCTCGCTGCCGCGGCTGCGCGGCGCGTTGCGCGTCGGGCTGCTGGTGCCGAGCATGTTCTCGGCGGTGATCGCCGGGTTCGTGTGGGAGTACCTGTACTCGCCGCTCGGCGGCGGCATCAACGAGTTGCTGCATCTCGTGCATCTCGACGCGCTGCAGCAGGTGTGGCTCGGCGATCCGTCGGTCACGCTGCCGGCCGTCACGGCCGTGCACGTGTGGATGTACGTCGGCTACTCGACGGCGATCTTCCTGGCCGGCTACCTGAACATTCCGTCCGAACTGCACGACGCGGCGAAGCTCGACGGCGCGAACGCGTGGGTGCGCTTCACGCGCATCGACCTGCCGCTGCTCGCGCCGGCGTTCACCGTGAACATCACGCTGAGCACGATCGGCACGCTGAAGACCTTCGAGCTGCCGCTCGTGCTGACCAACGGCGGGCCGGACGGTGCGACGACCACGCTCGGGCTGCAGATCTTCCACAGCCTGTTCAACGACTACAAGTTCGGCTTCGCGAGCGCGCTGTCGATGATCATGCTCGCGATCGTCGTGGTGGTCGCGACCACCCAGAACACGATCCTGCGCCGCCGGGAGGACAACCTGTGAACGTCATCCGTCAACGCTTTCATGCGGACCGGCCGTCCGCCGGCACGTCCGGCGGCGGGCTGCGCGCGGGGGCGCTGCTGCGTCGCGTGCCGGGGTTCGCGCGGCTCGTCGCCGCGATCGCGATCGTCGCGATCGTGCTGCTGCCGACGATCTACATGGTGCTGATGTCGCTGCGCACCGGCGACGACATCATCGCGCGCCCGCTCGGGCTGCCCGACCACGTGTTCTTCGGCAACTACGCGGCCGTGTTCACGCAGATGAACTACTGGCGCAGCGTCGCGAACACGATCGGCATCACGCTCGCGGTCACGTTCCTCGTCGCGATGCTGTCGTCGCTCGCGGCCTATCCGCTGGCACGCGTGAAGGGCCGGCTGTCGAATGCGGTCTACATCGTGCTGACGCTCGGCCTGACGATCCCGATGTTCGTCAGCCTCACGCCGCTGTACGTGCTGTTCCGCGACCTGCACCTGCTCAACACGTACCTCGGCGTCGTGCTCGCGTACACCGTGCAGAGCCTGCCGCTCGGCGTGTTCTTCTACACGAGCTTCCTGAAGCGGATTCCGCTCGAACTCGAGGAAGCCGCGGTGATGGACGGCTGCAGCCCGCTGCAGGTGTACTGGTACATCGTGCTGCCGCTGCTGCGGCCGATCACCGGCACGCTCGCGATGTTCGTCACGCTGTCGGTGTGGAACGACCTCGTCTATCCGCTGCTGTTCCTGACCGACTCGTCGAAGTTCACGATCACGGTCGCGGTGTTCCGCTTCATCGGCACCAACGACATCGATCCGACCAAGCTGTTCCCGGCAGCCGTGATGGGCACGCTGCCGCTGCTCGTGCTGTTCTTCATTCTCCAGCGCAGGATCGTCGCGGGCATCACGGCCGGCGCGGTCAAGGGGTGACACCATGAATCCATTCGAATCGCTCGACGGCCGCGTGGTCGTCGTCACCGGCGGCGGCGACGGCATCGGCCTCGGCATCGTCGAAGTGCTCGCGCAATGCGGCGCGCAGGTCGTTGTCGCGGAGAAGAACGCCGCACGCGCCGACGCGGTACGCGAACGGCTCGGCGGGCGCGACGCGCTGTTCGTCGAGACCGACGTCGCGGAGCCGGCGAGCGTCGCCGCGCTGTTCGAGCGCGTGGACGCGCATCATGGCCGGCTCGACGGGCTCGTGAACAACGCGGGCATCACGCTGCACGGCCCGTTCGACGCGTTCTCGCTCGACGACTGCGACCGCCTGTACCGCACCAACCTGCGCTCGATGTTCCAGTGCACGCAGCTCGCGGCGCCGCGCATCGCACGCGCGGGCGGCGGCGCGATCGTCAACATCGCGTCGAACCATGCGGGTGCGAGCGTGCCGGGCTTCGAGATGTACGCGGCGACCAAGGGCGGCATCGTCGCGATGTCGCGCGCGATGGCGACGAGCCTCGCGCCGCAGCGCATCCGCGTGAACACGCTGAGCCCAGGCTTCACGCTGAACGCGCCGATCGGCGCGGCACTCGAGCGCGATCCCGCGCTGCTCGACGCATACCGCGCGCTGCATCCCGCGCAGCGCATCAACGAGCCGGCGGATATCGGTCGGATCGCCGCGTTCCTGCTGTCGGACGCGGCGGCCGGCATCGCCGGCGCGGATCTCGTCGCCGACAACGGCATGTCGGCGCTGCTGTTCAACCGGACCCGTTCCTCCACATGAAGATCACCGAAATCGAAACATTCGCGGTTGCACCGCGCTGGCAGTTCGTGAAGGTCAGCACCGACGAGGGCCTCGCCGGCTGGGGCGAGCCGATCGTCGAAGGGCGCGCGGCCACCACGGCCGCCGCCGTGCACGAACTCGCCGACTACCTGATCGGCCGAGACCCGCGCCACATCGAGGATTTGTTCCAGGTCATGTATCGCGGCGGCTTCTATCGCGGCGGCCCGATCCTGACGAGCGCGATCTCGGGCATCGAGCAGGCGCTGTGGGACATCAAGGCGCGCGCGCTCGGCGTGCCCGTCTACGACCTGCTCGGCGGCCCGGTGCGCGACAAGGCACGCGTCTATGCGCACGTGAAGGGCGACACGCCCGAGGAGATGGCCGCGAACGCGCGGCAGCTCGTCGAGGCCGGCTATACCGCGCTGAAGATGGGTGTGGTCAACGCGACCGACTGGATCGAATCGCCGGCGGCGATCGACCGCGCGGTCGCGCGCTTCGGCACGGTGCGCGACGCGATCGGCAAGGAGGTCGGGCTCGGCATCGACTTCCACGGCCGCGTGCGCCGCCCGGTCGCGAAGGCGCTCGCGAAAGCGCTCGCGCCGTTCGACCCGATGTTCTACGAGGAACTGCTGCTGCCCGAGCACAACGATGCGCTGCGCGAAGTCGCGCGCGACTGCGCGGTGCCGCTCGCGACCGGCGAACGGCTGTTCACGCGCTGGCAGTTCAAGGAGCTGTTGCAGGAAGGCGTCGTCGACATCGTGCAGCCCGATGTGAGCCACACGGGCGGGATCTGGGAGCTGCGCAAGATCGCGGCGATGGCCGAGGCGTACGACGTCGCGGTCGCGCCGCATTGCCCGCTTGGGCCCCTGACGCTCGCGGCATCGCTGCAGATCGATTTCTGCACGCCGAACGCGTTCATCCAGGAGCAGTCGACCAATGTGGCGTATCACGACGACAACGCGATGTACGCGTACACGCGCGGCATCCCGTTCGCGTTCGACGCGGGCTACGTCGCGCGCCCGGATGCGCCGGGGCTCGGCGTCGAGATCGACGAAGAGAAGGTGAGGGAAGCCGCCGCGACCGGGCACCGCTGGCGCAACCCGGTGTGGCGTCGCGAGGACGGCTCGGTCGCCGAATGGTGAGCGGCAGCAACGGACGAGGAGAAAGGCAATCATGGCAAGTGTGTCGCTCAAGCAGATCCGCAAGCGTTACGACGACGGCGCGGACGTGATCAAGGACGTCAGCCTCGACATCGAGGACGGCGAATTCATGGTGTTCGTCGGCCCGTCGGGCTGCGGCAAGTCGACGATGTTGCGGATGCTGGCGGGGCTCGAGGAGATCACGTCGGGCGACCTGCTGATCGACGGCCGTCGCGTCAACGACGTGCCGGCCGCGAAGCGCGGGCTCGCGATGGTGTTCCAGAACTACGCGCTGTATCCGCACATGACGGTGTTCGAGAACATGGCGTTCGGCCTGAAGCTCGCGGGCGTCGATGCGGCCGAGACGCGCACGCGCGTCGGGCAGGCGGCCGAGGCGCTGCGGTTGTCGGCGCTGCTCGACCGCAAGCCGAAGGCGCTGTCGGGCGGCCAGCGGCAGCGCGTCGCGATCGGCCGCGCGATCGTGCGCAAGCCGGGCGTGTTCCTGTTCGACGAACCGCTGTCGAACCTCGACGCGGCGCTGCGCGGCGGGATGCGGCTCGAACTCGCGCGGCTGCATCGCGAGCTCGGCAGCACGATGATCTACGTGACGCACGACCAGGTCGAGGCGATGACGCTCGGCGACCGGATCGCGGTGTTCAACGGCGGCCGCATCGAGCAGGTCGGCTCGCCGCTGGCGCTGTACGAGCAGCCGGCGAACCATTTCGTCGCGTCGTTCCTCGGTTCGCCGTCGATGAACTTCCTGCCGTGCCGCGCACACGGCGGCGCCGACGCAACGCGCTTCGACGTGCCGGGCGGCTCGCTCGCCGCGGCGCCGGACGCGGCGCGCGCGTGGCCGTCGGGTTCGCTGCAGCTCGGCATCCGGCCCGAGAACCTCGTGGTCGGCGCACCCGGCACGGGGCTCGACGGCCGCGTCACGCACGCCGAGCACCTGGGCGACGCGACGATCGTCTATGTCGAACTCGCGGGCCACGACCGGCCGCTGTCGGTGCGGCAGAACCGCGACGCTTACACGGTCGCGGCCGGGCAGCCGGTCGGCGTGCGCTTCGACATGCGGCACGCGCACTTCTTCGACGACGCCGGCCGCGCGCTCTGAGTCCGGCTCGCCGGCAGTTCCGCCCGCCGTACCGGCGGGCGGCCGAACGCATGCATAACAACAGAATTTCGATGACGACAGTAAAACTGGTACAGGGCGCGAACGCGATCCTGGGAGAGGGCCCGCTCTGGTGCGAACGCTCGGCGTCGCTCTACTGGATCGACATCAAGCGCACCGCGCTCTACCGCTACACGCCCGGCCACGGGCAGACGGGCTTCTGGCTGCTGCCGGAGCTGGCCGGCTGCGTCGCGGGCGTCGACGACGGGCGGTTGCTTATCGCGTTGAAGAGCGGCCTGCACCTGTTCGATCCCGCGCACGGCACGCTCGAGCGGCTGGCCGACGCCGCGCATGCACGGCCGTCGCTGCGCTACAACGACGGCGCGGTCGACGCGCGCGGCCGCTTCTGGGTCGGCACGATGGCCGACGACGGCGACGGCCCCGGCGATCTGCACTGCTTCGAGCGGGCGCACACGTCGCGCGTCGCGGTGGCCGGCTTCGCGTGCGCGAACGGAATGGGCTGGAGCCCGGACGGCTCGACGATGTACGTGACCGATTCCGGCCGCCGCACGATCTTCGCGTACGACTTCGACGTCGATGCCGGGCGCTTGTCGAACGCGCGGCCGTTCGCGACGTTCGGCGACGCGCGCGGCGTGCCGGACGGGCTCGCGGTCGATGCGGAGGGCGGCGTGTGGTCGGCGATCTGGGACGGCTGGCGGCTGCATCGCTATGCGCCGGACGGCGCGCTCGACCGGGTCGTCGAGATGCCGGTGCAGCGGCCGACCAGCGTCGCGTTCGGCGGCGCCGATCGTGCGACGCTGTTCGTCACGTCCGCATCGGTCAACGTCAGTGCGGACGGCTTGCTGCGCGGGCCGCTCGCGGGCAGCCTGTTCGAGACGCGCCCGGGTGTGGCCGGGCTCGAGCAGCATTGCGTCGCGCGTGCATGGCTGGGTGACGCGGTCGCGGCTGCGCCGCGTTGATCGAGCGGTAAGCGGTGAGCAGTGAGCGGTCAGCGACGGCGCGCGTCGCGCGGCCGCACTGTCGATTCGCGCACGACGAGCCGCGATTCGAGCATCGTATGCGGGGCCGGCGACTTGCCCGCGAGCGCGTCGAGCAGCGTCGTCATCGCGACTTCGCCCGCGCGCTCGGTCTCGGTGTCGATCGACGTCAGCGTGGGCGACGTGAGCTTGCCGAGTTCGAGGTTGTCGAAGCCGCACACGGCGACGTCGTGCGGGATCGCGATGCCGAGTCGTTCGGCCTCCTTGATGAAGCCGGCCGCGATCATGTCGTTGTAGCAGATCACCGCATCGGGCGGCTCGGCCGACAGCATCACCGACGCGCACACGCGCTCGCCGTCGGCCACCGTCGCGCGCGGCACGCTGAAGGTGCGCAGCGGCAGGCCGGCACGCGCGAGCACCTGCTCGGCGCCGGCGCGGCGTTCGTCGTCGCCGCGCGCGTTGGGCAGGCTGATGTACGCGAAGCGCTGGTACTTCTCCATCAGCAGGTGCTGCGCGAGCATTTCTCCCGCGCGGACCGGATCGGAGTAGAGCGTGAGTAGCCCGTCGCGCGGCGCGGAGCCGACCGCGACCACCGGCTTGCCGAGGCTCGCGGTCCAGCGCAGGTCGTCGTCGGGCATGCTGGTGTTCAGGATCAGCCCGTCGACGCGCCGGCTCAGCTTCGTCAGCGCCGGCCGCTCGCCCTTGCGGTTCTCGTCGGCATCGACGATCAGGACGACGAAGTCGTTGCGCTGCGCGATCCGGTTCACGCCCTTGACCATCGCGGTGAAGTACGGGTTGAGAATGTCCTGGATCACGACGCCGACCGCGCCGGTCTGGCCGGTGGCCATCGAGCGCGCGAGCGGGTTCGACTCGTAGCCGAGCTGCTCGATCGCCTCGGCAATGCGGCGCTCGACGTCGGGCGAGAAGCGCTTCGTCTTGTTGATGAACTTCGAGACGGTTCCGATGGAGACGCCTGCAGCGGCGGCGACTTCGTTGATCTTGGCCACGATGAAAGTGAGTGTCAGTGCATTTTGCCGGCGAGCATAGCATGCGCGCCGGTGGCGGCGACCGTGCGGCGGCATCGCATGCGTGCCGCGCGATCGGACTCGGTAGTATCCCTTGGAGGGCTAGAATTTTCTTGAAAAAGCGCAATCGCGCGCCGACAATGAAAGCGCTTTCCCGATTCGCGAGCATAGCACGTGTGCATTCCGTAAGAGACATAACGGAAATCGACGCACGACAACCGCCGCGAAATTTTTTTGCTGTCGAGGGAAAGCGTTTTCCCAAATTAGACGAGACGTGAACGAAAAGAAGGAGGAGATCTAGATGCGACAGTATGGGTGGATCGCGGCGCTGGCCCTGGCGGTGCCGGCGGTGGCGCAGGCGCAATCGAGCGTCACCGTGTGGGGGCGTGTGGGCGGCGACGTGCAGTACCTGAGCGGCGTGCAGAACGGCCCGCATTCGACGGGCTCGCGCTTCTCCGAAGGCAACGACTGGGGGACGAGCATCCTCGGCATCACCGGCAAGGAGGATCTCGGCGGCGGCAACCAGGCCGTGTTCTGGCTCGAATCGTCGATCAATGCGGCGAACGGCAACTACGGCGGCGGCGTGCTGTTCCAGCGCGGCGCGTGGGTCGGCTTCAAGAACGAGCGCTACGGCTTCCTGCGGCTCGGGCAGGGCTCGTTCATCAACAGCTATATCTGGTCGTACGATCCGCTGCTCGAGGAAAACTATTCGGTTGAGTCGCTGACGTCCTACCGCAACGGCCCGAAGCTGTCGAACGGGATCCGCTACGAATCGCCGAAGTTCGGCGGCTTCTCGTTCGCGCTGCAGGCGAACCTCGGCAACAGCTCGAACGGCTGGCTGCGCGGCTCGCCGAACAACGTGGGCGCGACGGGGTTGTCGGACGGCGCGACGGTGGCCTATACGCACGGTGACTTCGAGGTGCGCGCCATCTGGA
Source organism: Burkholderia lata (assembly GCF_902499025.1). Taxonomy (GTDB): domain Bacteria; phylum Pseudomonadota; class Gammaproteobacteria; order Burkholderiales; family Burkholderiaceae; genus Burkholderia; species Burkholderia lata_C. Next base: position 54,220 of record NZ_CABVPW010000034.1, read on the forward strand.
ACGAGATCCGCAACCAGTACGGCCGCCAAGACAACCTGTTCACCGCGTCGCAGGAAGCGTTCATCGGCGTGCGCGACCGCTTCGGCCCCGCGCTGGTGCAGCTCGGCTATACGCGCTACAGCGCGCCCGACACGCCGGCCGGCCTGTCGCGCACCGCGAACTACTACTGGGGCGGTGTGACCTACGACGCGACGCCGTTCCTGCATCTGCAGAGCGCCGTCTATTCGATGAAGATCGACGCGGGCCAGTGGACGGCCGACCACAGCGGCGAAGGACGCTCCACGATCCTCGGCCTCGGCGCGATGTACGACCTGTCGAAGCGCACGTTCCTGTATGCGACAGCCGCGCACGTGTTCAACAGCGCGGGGGCGAACCTGGGCGTGAACCCTCAGTCGCCGGGGCTCGGCAACGGCAACGGGCTCGGTGCGTCGCCGATGCCGGGACACGGGCAGACGGGTGTCTACGCGGGCATCGAGACGCTCTTCTGATACCGGCCTGACGAAGCCGCAAGCCGCAACCGTCAAACAGAGGAATCCTATGCAAGATGCAATACCACGGCCCGGCGTCCCGTCGCCGGTGCCGCGCCTGATCGCACTCGACTGGGGCACCACGTCGCTGCGCGCGTACCTGATGGCGGATGCGCGGACCGTGCTCGACGAGCGTGCCGCGCCGAAGGGCGTGATGCAGCTGGGCGGCGCGGGCACCTCGATCGCCGACGCATGCGATGCGGCGTTCGAGGACGTGTGCGGCGGATGGCTCGACGCGTGGCCGGCGCTGCCGGTCGTCGCGGCCGGCATGGTCGGCAGCACGCAGGGCTGGCGCGAGGCGCCGTATGCGGACGTGCCGATCGACGCGGCGCGGCTTGGCGCGTCGCTGCAGACGGTGCGCGCGCGGCGCGGCGTGACCGTGTACATCGTGCCGGGGCTGATCCAGCGCGGCGAGCTGGCGAACGTGATGCGCGGCGAGGAGACGCAGATCGTCGGCGCGCTGCAGGCGGGTGGTGTGGCGCATGGCCCGGCCCCGCTCCGGTGGATCGGGCTGCCGGGCACGCATTCGAAATGGGTCGCCGTGCGCGGCTCGCGCATCGAGCGCTTCCGCACGTTCATGACCGGTGAACTGTACGCGCTGCTGTGCACGCACAGCCTGCTCGGCCGCACGATGCGGCCGTCGGCCGGGTTCATGCGCGACGCGTTCGAGCGTGGCGTGCGCACCGCACAGGCCGGCCATGCGACGGGGCTGCTCGCGACGATCTTCGGCAGCCGCGCGCGGCTGCTGGCCGGCGATCTGGCGCCCGACGAGCAGGCCGACTACCTGTCCGGCGTGCTGATCGGCCATGAACTCGCGGGGCTGGCTGCCGAAGACGGCGGCCCGGGCGGGGCGGCCCGCGACGATGCGCCGCGACCGATGCTGATCGGCGACGCCGCGTTGTGTGAGCGTTACGAGCATGCGGCATCGCTGTCCGGCTGGCCGCCCGTCGACACGATCGACGGCGCGGCGGCAGCCGGCCTGTGGGTGCTGGCCGAGCGGGCGGGGCTGCTGCCCGCGGCAAGCGAGGAGGGGGCGCCGGTTCGTGTCGACGAACCGGCTGCCGGAATGAGCGGCCGGCGCATGGATCGACCTGCGGTCGACCCGGTGCCGGATCACGAATGCAATATTTCGGGAGACTGACTTTGAAACACTGGAAGATTGTCGCAGCGCCGCTGATCGGCGCGCTCGCAGCATGCGGTGGCGGTGAATCGGCGGACGGCGTCGCGGCCGGGCAGCAGCTGGCCGCCGCGCCCGCCGCCGGACACGCGGCCGACGCGGTGCCGGGCACGCTGCATGTCGACTGCTCGCTCGGCGCGAGCGGAACGGGATCGCCCGCGACGCTCGGTTCCGCCGCGAATCCGATCCACGATCTCGCGACGCTGAACCGGATCGTGCTCGCGCCCGGCATGCACGTGCGCTTCAAGCGCGGCACGACCTGCGACGGCAGCTTTACGCCCGCACCGGGCAGTACCGGCGCGGCCGGTGCGCCGATCGTCGTCGACGCGTACGGCGACCCGAAGGCGCCGCGCCCCGTCATCGCGGCCGGCTGCAGCGATGCGACGGCCGACCCGGACCAGTCGATCACCGAGCAGCACAAGACCCCGAGCGGGTTCAGCGGCTATTACTCGCTGTGCAAGTCGGACAACCCCACCGTGAACCGCGCGGCCATCTATCTCTACAACACCCAGTACTGGGAGATCCGCTCGCTCGAGCTGACCAACGATGCGACGACGCCCGGCGGGCGTCTCGGGCTGTATGTGCGGCTCGAGGATTACGGCACGGGCAGCCACTATCACGTCGACGACGTGTACGTGCATCACGTGCGCGGCTATCTGAAAGACGTCGCCGGCAATACGGTCGGGTCGTACAAGACGACCGGCGGGATGCTGTTCGAGGTCACGCGCGACAACGAGGCCGTCGGCACGAAGGAGACACGCACCGGTTTCGACGACATCGCGGTCGAGAACAGCGAGATCTACAACGTCGACGCGGTGGCGCTGTCGACACGATCCGCGTGGATGTGCCGCGAGGGCGGTGCCCCGTGCGGCGACTATCCGCCGTACAAGGGCAATTCGGCCTACCTCACGAATCCGGCCACGCAGGCAGCGACCGACTATTTCCCGATGACGCGCGTCGTGTTCCGCAACAACCTGATCCACAACGTCGGCGGCGACGGCATCATCGTCCGCACGGCCACCGCGCCGCAGGTCGAGGCGAATCACCTGGTCGACATCTGGATGCGGGCGCCGGGCAACAGTGCCGGTGCCTGGGCGATCAACACGGACGATGCGCTGTTCCGCTACAACGAAGTCAACGGCGTGCGGCTGCAGAACAATATCGAGGCCGGCGACGGGATGGCGTTCGACGCCGATCTCGGTACGCGCAACACGCGCGTGGCCGCGAACTTCAGCCACGACAACGACGGCGGGCTGATGCTGTTCTGCGGATGCGGTTCCGACGGACTGGGCCACGTCGCGCAGGAAACCGGCGCGATCGTCGAGAACAACCTGAGCCTGAACGACAAGCGGCGGATCGTGTCGGCCGCGGGCTCGGCCGATTCCGTCGTGCGCGACAACGTCGTGATTACGCGCACGCCGGGCCTCGTGACGCCGATCGTCGAGAACCTCAGCTATGCGAACGCGTTCCAGGTGACGGGCAACCGCTTCTACAACGCATCGGACAGCAGCGCGATCTTCCGGACGAAGAATCCGCAAGGCAGCTACGCGAACATCGTGTGGAGCGGCAACACGTACTTCGGCTATGCGGCGGATCCCGAATTCACCGGGCCGAACTATCGTCACGGCGCCCAGCCCGATACGGTGCTGCCGTTCGCGGGCCAGGACGTGGATGCGGTCGCCAGCGCGTGGGTGCGCGACAGCGGGTTCGACAAGCACAAGTACCGCGCGCCGCACGCACGATGAAGTAGATGCCTCCGGCGCGGGGCGGCGCCCTGCGTCGGCTGGTCGCAGCCCGGATGCCGGCGCGACTTGATCGCCGTCAACATTCGAACCCGTCATCCGCCGATGATGGTGACAAGGCCGCGCGCACTCAGACGCGCGGCAACTCACCCCAGCGAGGTTCGCATGTACGAGAAGATCATGGTGGCCGTCGACGGCAGCGCTTCGTCGAAACAGGCGCTTGCCGAGGCAGTGAAGGTCGCGTTGGCAGGCGACGCGCACGTCAGCGTCGTGTATGTGGTGGACAAGTCGGTGCTGTTCACTTACGCGAACCGTTTCGACCCGCACGCGCTGGTCGAGGAAATCCGCGACGACGGGCGCAAGGTGCTGCGCGAAGCGGAGCAGGTCATCGCGCTGGCCGGTGCGAAGGGCGAGGCCGAACTCGTCGAGACCGAAAGCATCGGCGAGGACATCGCGGAGCGCCTGCAGCGCTATGTGAAGGAGAGCGGGATCGATCTCGCGGTGGTCGGCACGCACGGGCGGCGCGGGATCCGGCGCGTGCTGCTCGGCAGCGTCGCCGAACGCTTCGTGCGCGGCTCGAAGTGCCCGGTGCTGCTGATTCGCGGCGACGATGACGATGTGGCGGCCGCCGCTGCTGCTGCCTGACGCGGCGGGCGCGCAGTGATACGCCGCCAGTCCCGGATCGTCGTCGCGGCGATCGCCGTGTTCGTGTCGCTCGCGGGGATGATGGCCGTCGTGTCGGGGCTGCTGTTCGACAATACGACGGCGCTGCGCGGCGGCGCGATCGCGCTGGTCGTCGGCGTGGCCGGCTTCGTCGTGATGCTCAACCCGGGCGCGAAAGGCGAGGAGTGACGCGGGCGGGCCCGCACGGCTTCCCGCGTTCGACCGTGCCGGAGGCAGCCGGCCACCGCTGTCCGCAAGACCGGCGATCGCCTCGCCCGCGCCGTCGCGCCACTTACTCGCTGGCGGTACCCGGCGCCTTCGTGCCGTCCTGCCCGATCTGTATCGCCAGCCGCTTCAACGTTTCCGCCAGCTCGTCGTTCTTCGGCTGAACCTTCCGCGCCTGCGCGAACGTATCGCGCGCTTCATCCTGGCGCCCCAGTTTCCACAGCACTTCACCCTTGTGCGTCAGCCCGGTCGCATAGGCTTCGCTTGCGTCCTGGTCCGTGCCGCTGTCCTTCGCGAAGATCGCGATCGAGCGGTCGAACCACGTGAGCGCTTCGTCGTTGCGGCCGAGGCGATACAGCGCCCAGCCCTTGCTGTCGAGCGCATACGCATCGTCCGGCGATTCCGCGAGATGCGCGTCGATCATCGCGAGCCCGCGCTCGACCGCGACGCCGGCGTCGGCGAGCCGGTAGCCGATGTCGTTCAGGCGATCGTCCGGAATCCTGTCTAGATCGAGCGCGGCGGTGACGCGGCCCTCGTCGCGTTCGGCGATCGCGAGCGACAGCAGCTTGGCGACGATCTGCTGCCGCAATTCGCGGCTGATCCGGTCGCTGTTGGCCACCACGGTGCCGAGGTACTGCGTGTACAGGTCGGGCGCGCCCGGGGCGTTCGCGCTGTTCGCGATGGCCAGGCCCGGGCCCGCGCACCAGTCGGTGTCTGCCGACCCGGCCAGCATGCCGACGTAAAGATTGACGTTCCGCGTCGTGCGCGATTGCGCGTAGTACGTGTAGCCGTTCGCATCCGAATAGCCGCACGCCAGATATTCGTTCTCCACGTCCAGCACGTACGGGAAATGGCCGAGCGCCGCCGTGCCGCCCGGGTCGACCAGCCGGAACGATTCGCCCAGATCGCCATCGCCGACGATCGGATTGAACACCCATTGCTTCTCCGGATGCAGTTTCGGCAGACGGACGCGGACGGTGCGCCCGGCCGCGTCGGTCGTGCCGAAGATCACGCTGTCATGCTGCTCCGGCTTGACGGGCAGCCCCGCGATGACCTGACCGGGCAGGAACAGCCGGTAGCGCGCATTCGGCAGCGGCTGGTGCGTGACGGGGTCGCGCAGCACGAACTGGTGAACGTACGCGCCTTTTCCGAGCGACGCGGTCGGCGGGATATAGGTGCGCGCGTGCGCGGCGGGCAGGGCGGTGCAGCTCAAGGCCGCGGCAACGAGCGCGGCGAGAAGGCGGGATGTCATGAAATTACGGTTCTTATTGGTAAAGGTGTTATTGACCGACGGCCGGAAATGCAATGAACGACCTGCGCGACCTTCGATATCCCGCTGCGAATACCGATACGGCCGGCCGGAACGTCCAGCGCAATTCAATGCGGAACCCGCGCGTCGCACTGTGAGGCGAGGAAGCGGTGAGCGGATCACGCAGGAATGCAGTGCGCAGCATAGCAGGCCGTGCCGTTCGCGCCCCATTTGGCCTCGTTGTTTCGCGCAGATCAACGATATCGTGATTTGTATCAAGCCGTGATATGTCGATCCGCCCGACAATGAGTTCGATCACGGTGAGAAGGAAGCAACGATCGAAATCCGGTCGTCCTTTACATCCGCTATTTCACCTCCTTAAATAATCAGGGTCTGCCAAAAGACCGGAAAAACGAGATCCCCATGAGCCATTTCCTGGACAGATTGCGTTATTTCTCCACTACGAGGCCACGCTTTTCCGACGGACACGGCGCCGTCACGGACGAAGACCGAAAATGGGAAGACGGCTACCGGATGCGCTGGCAGCACGACAAGATCGTCCGCTCGACCCACGGCGTGAACTGCACGGGCTCGTGCTCGTGGAAGGTCTATGTGAAAGGCGGGATCGTCACCTGGGAAACCCAGCAGACCGACTATCCGCGCACGCGTCCCGACATGCCGAACCACGAGCCGCGCGGCTGCTCGCGCGGCGCGTCCTACTCGTGGTACCTGTATAGCGCGAACCGCCTCAAGCATCCGATGGTGCGCAGCGCGCTCGTGAAGCTGTGGCGCGAACGCCGCCGCACGCTCGGGCCCGTCGAAGCGTGGCGCTCGATCGTCGAGGACGATGACGCACGCCGTTCGTATCAGAGCCGGCGCGGGCTCGGCGGCTTCGTGCGCGCGAGCTGGGACGAGGTCAACGAGATCGTTGCGGCCGCGAATGTCCACACCGTGAAGCGGCACGGCCCCGATCGCGTGGTCGGCTTCTCGCCGATTCCGGCGATGTCGATGGTGTCGTATGCGGCAGGTTCCCGCTACCTGTCGCTGATCGGCGGCGTGTGCCTGAGCTTCTACGACTGGTATTGCGACCTGCCGCCCGCATCGCCGCAGACCTGGGGCGAGCAGACCGACGTGCCGGAATCGGCCGACTGGTACAACTCGACATTCATCATGATGTGGGGCTCGAATGTCCCGCAGACACGCACGCCGGACGCGCACTTTCTCGTCGAAGCGCGCTATCGCGGCACCAAGGTCGTGTCGGTGTTCCCCGACTACTCGGAAGGCGCGAAATTCGGCGACCTGTGGCTGCACCCGAAGCAGGGCACCGACGCGGCGCTCGCGCTCGCGATGGGGCATGTGATCCTCAAGGAATTCCATCTGGCCGGCAAGAGCGACTACTTCGCCGACTACTGCAAGCGCTATACCGACATGCCGTGCCTCGTGCGCCTCGTGCCGCACGGCGACGGCTACGTGCCCGAGCGCCTCGTGCGCGCCTCCGACTTCGACGATGCGCTCGACGAGGCAGCACACCCCGACTGGAAGACCGTGATGATCGACGATGCGACCGGCGAGTTCGTCGTGCCGGTCGGCTCGGTCGGGTTCCGCTGGGGGCAGCAGGATGACGCCGACAAGGGCAAGTGGAACCTGCGCGGCGAGACGTCGAAGGGCGCGGCGCTTGCGCCGCGGCTATCGTGCACGGCCGCGCACGACGACGTGGTCGACGTGCTGTTCCCGTACTTCGGTAACCAGCCGCACGCGCATTTCAATTCGACGCAGCACACGTCCGAGCTGTCGCGCCGGATCGGTGTGCGGCGTATCGCGACGCGCAACGGCGACCTGCTGGTCGCGACCGTCTACGACCTGTTCGTCGCGAACTACGGGCTCGACCAGGGCCTCGGCGGCCGCGACGTGGCCGCGAGCTACGACGACGACCTGCCCTATACACCCGCCTGGCAGGAAGCGATCACCGGCGTGAAGCGCGCGGACGTGATCTCGGTCGCGCGGCAGTTCGCGGAGAACGCGCACAAGACGCAGGGCAAGTCGATGGTGATCATCGGCGCGGGGATCAACCACTGGTTCCACATGGACATGTCGTACCGCGCGATCATGAACATGCTGATCATGTGCGGTTGCGTCGGCAAGCCGGGCGGCGGCTGGTCGCATTACGTCGGCCAGGAGAAGCTGCGGCCGCAGACGGGCTGGACGGTGCTGTCGGGCGCGCTCGACTGGAGCCGCCCGCCGCGCCAGATGAATTCGACGTCGTTCTTCTACGCGCATACCGACCAGTGGCGCTACGACCCGATGGACCCGGCCACGCTGCTGTCGCCGCTCGCGGACAAGTCGCAGTTCCACGGCGCGCCGATCGACTACAACGTGCGCGCGGAACGGATGGGCTGGCTGCCGTCCGCGCCGCAGCTCGCGGTGAATCCGTTGAAGGTCGGCGCGGCGCTCGGCGATCCTGCACACGCCGGTGCGGAGGTTGCTCGGCAGCTGAAGGCGGGCATGCTGAAGATGGCGAGCGAGGACCCCGATGCGCCGGAGAACTTCCCGCGCAACCTGTTCGTGTGGCGCTCGAACCTGCTCGGTTCGTCGGGCAAGGGGCACGAGTATTTCCTGAAGCACCTGCTCGGTACGACCCACGGCGTGCAGGGCGAGGATCTCGGTGCAACGGGCGGCAAGCGCCCCGAGGAAGTGACGTGGCATGACGACGCGCCGCGCGGCAAGCTCGACCTGCTCGTGACGCTCGACTTCCGGATGTCGACGACCTGCATGTACTCGGACGTCGTGCTGCCCACCGCGACGTGGTACGAGAAGGACGACATGAACACGTCCGACATGCACCCGTTCATCCATCCGCTGTCGGCAGCCGTCGATCCCGCGTGGGAATCGAAGAGCGACTGGGAGATCTTCAAGGGGATTGCGAAACGCTTCTCCGAATTGTGCGACGGGCATCTGGGCGTCGAGCGCGACGTCGTGCTCGCGCCGATCGCGCACGACACGCCGGGCGAACTTGCACAGCCGTTCGACGTGCAGGACTGGAAGCGCGGTGAATGCGAGCCGGTGCCGGGCCGCACGATGCCGAACGTGACCGTCGTCGAGCGCGACTATCCGAACACCTACGCGCGCTTCACGTCGCTCGGGCCGCTGATGGACAAGCTCGGCAACGGCGGCAAGGGCATCGGCTGGGACACGAAGGACGAAGTGAAGCTGCTCGGCGAGCTGAACTACAAGGTGGCCGACGGCGCGGCGCAGGGGCGACCGCGCATCGACACGGCGCTCGACGCGGCCGAGGTGATCCTCGCGCTCGCGCCCGAGACCAACGGCGAAGTGGCGGTGAAGGCGTGGCGCGCGCTGTCCGGCATCACGGGCATCGACCATACGCACCTGGCCGCCGCGCGTGCGGACGAGAAGATCCGCTTCCGCGACATCCAGGCGCAGCCGCGCAAGATCATCTCGTCGCCGACGTGGAGCGGGATCGAATCCGAGCACGTGTCGTACAACGCCGGCTACGTGAACGTGCACGAGCTGGTGCCGTGGCGCACGATGACCGGCCGCCAGCAGCTCTACCAGGATCATGCGTGGATGCGCGCGTTCGGCGAATCGCTGTGCGCGTACAAGCCGCCGGTCGATACCGGCAGCTACACGCACATGGTCGGCACGCGCTCGAACGGCAACCCCGAACGCGTGCTGAACTTCCTGACGCCGCACCAGAAGTGGGGGATCCACAGCACCTACACGGACAACCTGCTGATGCTGACGCTGTCGCGCGGCGGCCCGATCGTGTGGATGTCGGAGGACGACGCGAAGGCGATCGGCGCGGTCGATAACGACTGGATCGAGTGCTACAACTCGAACGGCGCGCTGTGTGCGCGGGCCGTGGTCAGCCAGCGGATTCCGTCCGGGATGGTGATGATGTACCACGCGCAGGAGAAGATCGTGAACACGCCGGGCTCCGAGATCACCGGCACGCGCGGCGGCATTCACAACTCGGTCACGCGTATCGCGCTGAAGCCGACCCACATGATCGGCGGCTATGCGCAGCTCGCGTACGGCTTCAACTACTACGGCACGGTCGGCTCGAATCGCGACGAGTTCCTGATCGTGCGCAGGATGAACAAGATCGACTGGCTCGATGGCGAAGAGACCGCGGTCGACCCCACAACGCAAGCCGCACGGGCCACCGGAGAAACGTCATGAAGGTACGCGCACAGATCGCGATGGTGCTGAACCTCGACAAGTGCATCGGCTGCCATACCTGCTCGGTGACCTGCAAGAACGTATGGACGAGCCGCGAAGGGATGGAATACGCGTGGTTCAACAACGTCGAGACGAAACCGGGCATCGGCTACCCGAAGGACTGGGAGAACCAGGACCGCTGGCGCGGCGGCTGGAAGCGGCGCGCGGACGGCAAGATCGAGCCGCGTCTCGGCAGCAAATGGCGGCTGCTCGCGCAGATCTTCGCGAACCCGCACCTGCCCGAGATCGACGACTACTACGAGCCGTTCACGTTCGACTACGCGCATCTGCAGGAAGCCGGCAATACGCGCGCGATGCCGGTTGCGCGGCCGCGCTCCGTGATCAGTGGCCAGCGGCTCGAGAAGATCGAGTGGGGGCCGAACTGGGAGGAAATTCTCGGCGGCGAGTTCGAGAAGCGTGCGAAGGACTACAACTTCGAGAATGTGCAGAAGGATATCTACGGGCAGTTCGAGAACACCTTCATGATGTACCTGCCGCGCCTGTGCGAGCACTGCCTGAATCCGGCGTGCGTCGCGTCGTGCCCGTCGGGCTCGATCTACAAGCGCGAGGAAGACGGCATCGTGCTGATCGACCAGGACAAGTGCCGCGGCTGGCGCATGTGCGTGTCCGGCTGCCCGTACAAGAAGATCTACTACAACTGGCAGAGCGGCAAGGCCGAGAAGTGCATCTTCTGCTATCCGCGCATCGAGGCCGGGCAGCCGACGGTGTGCTCGGAAACCTGCGTGGGACGCATCCGCTATCTCGGCGTGCTGCTGTACGACGCCGATCGGATCAGCGAGGCAGCCAGCGCCGAGAACGAGAAGGATCTGTACGAAGCGCAGCTGTCGCTGTTCCTCGATCCGGACGACCCGGCCGTGATCGCGCAGGCCGAGCGTGACGGCGTGCCGGCCGCATGGATCGACGCCGCGCGGCGTTCGCCGACCTACAAGATGGCGATCGACTGGAAGATCGCGTTCCCGCTGCATCCGGAATACCGGACGCTGCCGATGGTGTGGTACGTGCCGCCGCTGTCGCCGATCAACGCGGCCGCGAACAGCGGCGATCTCGGGATGAACGGCTACCTGCCGGACGTCGAGTCGCTGCGCATCCCGCTGCGCTATCTCGCGAACCTGCTGACGGCCGGCGACGAGGCGCCCGTGAAGCTCGCGCTCGAACGGCTGCTCGCGATGCGCGCGTTCATGCGTGCGCGCCACGTGGACGGCATCGACGCGCGCGGCGTGCTCGACCAGGTCGGGCTGTCGCTCGCGCAAGTCGAGGAGATGTACCGCTATCTCGCGATCGCGAACTACGAGGATCGTTTCGTGATCCCGACCACGCATCGCGAGTACGCGGAAAACGCCTACGACCTGCGCGCATCGTGCGGCTTCTCGTTCGGCAACGGCTGCTCGGACGGCCGTTCCGAGGCGAGCCTGTTCAGCCCGAGGAAGGGCAGCAAGACGATTCCGATCCACGAGGCTTCCCGATGATGAGTACCGCACCCGATCCGACCTATGCGGCGCTCGCGGCGCTGCTCGACTATCCCGACGACGCGCTCGTCGTCGCGCTCGATTCGATCGAGACGCACCTGCGCGAGCACGCGCGCCTGCCGAAAACGGTGCGCGCGGGCCTCGACCGGTTCGTTGCGTACGTGCGCGAGCGTGACCTGCTGACGCTGCAGGAGAACTACGTCGGGCTATTCGACCGTGGCCGCGCGACGTCGCTGTACCTGTTCGAGCACGTGCACGGCGAATCGCGCGACCGCGGGCAGGCGATGGTCGACCTGCTGCAGATGTACGAGCGGCACGGGCTGTTCCTGAACCAGGGCGAACTGCCCGACTACCTGCCCGTATTCCTCGAATACCTGTCGCGGCTGCCGGCGCCCGATGCACGCAAGCTGCTCGCCGAAACCGGCGAGATCCTGAGCGCGCTGGCTGGCCAGCTCGCGCAGCGCGGCAGCCATTACGGCTTCGTCGTCGGTGCGCTGCTGCCGATGGCCGGCCTCGCACCGGCCGACGCGCCGGACGCTACCGACGACGACGTGGCCGCCGAGCGGCCGAGCGCGGCCGACTACCGCGCGCTCGACGCGTCGTATGCGGACGAGGCCGTGCGCTTCGTCGGCGCGGCCACGCCGGCGGAGGAACCGGTGCGCTTCTACGATCAACGGCCTGCGCGGCGCGCCTAGGCGCGCCGATCCAACAGGGGAAAGCCATGAACGATTACCTGCATCAATTCCTGTTCGGAATCTATCCGTACATCTGTCTCGCCGTGCTGCTGCTGGGCAGCCTGATCCGCTTCGACCGCGAGCAGTACACGTGGAAAAGCGATTCGTCGCAGCTGTTGCGCCACGGGATGCTGCGGCTCGGCAGCAACCTGTTCCACTGGGGCGTGCTGGTCGTCGTGCTCGGGCACTTCGGCGGCTTCCTCGCGCCGCACTGGCTCGTGTCGCCGTTCCTGTCGGCGTCCGGGCACCAGCTCGTCGCGATGGTGGCGGGCGGGGCGGCCGGCGTCGCGGCGATCGTCGGGCTGACGATCCTGATCTGGCGGCGCCTGGGCGACCCGCGTATCCGCAAGAACAGCCGCCAGTCCGACATCCTGATCGTGCTGATGCTGTGGGTGCAGCTCGCGCTCGGGCTCGGCACCGTCGTGCTGTCGACGCGCCACATGGACGGCGCGATGTTCGAGCAGCTCACCGACTACGTGAAGGGCGTCGTCACGTTCCGGCCGGACATCGCGAGCCTGCTCGTCGGCGTGCCGCTGACGTACCGGCTGCATATCCTGCTCGGCTTCACGATCTTCCTCGTGTCGCCGTTCACGCGGATGGTGCACATCTGGAGCGGCATCGCGTCGGTCGCGTACCTGATCCGCCCGTACCAGCTCGTGCGCAAGCGCTGAGGAGGCGCCATGAACGACGTTCTCTCCGAAGTCACGGCCGCGCCGCTGACGATCAACGGTGTCGTGATCGACGATGTGGCGATTGCGGCCGAAGCCGCGCATCACGGCGACGCGCCCGATCCGCTCGACGCCGCACGGCGCGCGCTCGCGGTGCGCGAACTGCTGCGGCAGCGTGCGGTGTCGCTCGCGCTGCTCGACGAAGGCGCGCCGCTCGACGATGCGGCCGTCGACGCGTTGCTCGACCGCGAGCTCACGCACGTGCCCGAACCCGATCGCGCGGATTGCGAGCGCTACTACGCGCAGCATCCGGCGCGCTTTCGCCGCAACGACATCGTCTATGCGAGCCACGTGCTGTTCGCGATGACGGACCGCGTGCCGCTCGCGCCGCTGCGGCAGCGCGCGGAAGCCGCACTCGCCGATGTGGTCGCCGCGCCCGATACGTTCGACGCGGTCGCGCGCGCATCGTCGAATTGCCCGTCGGCGGAAGTCGGCGGCAGCCTCGGGCAACTGCTGCGCGGCGACACGGTGCCGGAATTCGAGGCCGCGCTGTTCGACACCGACGGGCTCGGTGTGCTGCCGAAACTCGTCAACACGCGCTTCGGCTTTCACATCGTGCGCATCGAGCGCCGCGTGCCGGGTGACCTGGTGCCGTTCGACGAAGCCGCCGCGCAGATCGCCGCGTACCTGTCGGAACGCGTGCGGGAGCGGGCGATGCGGCAGTACGTGGCGATTCTCGCGGGCGACGCGCGTGTCGAAGGCGTCGAATTCGACGGCGCGAACGGGCCGCTGGTCCAGTGAAACGGGGTTTGGCGTATGGCAACTCAACAACAAGGTAACGTGGTGCCGGCCGGCGGCGCGCCGGCGATTCCGCTGCGCGCGTGGTCGGTGCTGGCCGCGAGCACGCTCGCGTTCATGGTGTGCTTCGTCGTGTGGATGATGTTCGGCGTGCTCGGCGTGCAACTGCGCACCGATCTCGGGCTGAACAGCACGGAATTCGGGCTGCTCACGTCGACGCCCGTGCTGACCGGCGCGCTGATGCGCTTGCCGCTCGGCACGTGGACCGACCGCTTCGGCGGCCGGATCGTGATGACGGTGCTGCTCGTCGTGTGCGCGGTGCCCGTCTATATCGTCAGCTACGCGACGCAGCTGTGGCAGTTCCTGCTGATCGGGCTGTTTCTCGGGTGCGTCGGTGCGTCGTTCGCGGTCGGCACGCCGTATGTCGCGCGCTTCTTTCCTCCGCAGCGGCGCGGGCTCGCGATGGGCGTGTTCGGTGCCGGCACGTGCGGCGCGGCCGTCAATCTGTTCGTTACGCCGTTGCTGCTCGACGCGTACGGATGGCGCGTCGTGCCGCGCATCTACGCGGTCGCGCTGCTCGTCACGGCGGTGATCTTCTGGGTCGCGTCGGCGCCCGATCCGGGCGCGGGCAAGCGCGGCGGTTCGATGCTCGACGCGTTCAAGGTGCTGCGCGATCCGCGTGTGTGGCGGCTCTGCCAGTATTACTCGATCACGTTCGGCGGCTTCACCGCGCTGTCGCTGTGGATTCCGCAGTACCTGAAGAGCGAATACGGGATGTCGCTCGTGATGGCGTCCGCGTTCGCGGCCGGCTTCTCGCTGCCGGGCTCGGTGCTGCGCGCGCTCGGCGGCGCGCTGTCCGACCGCTTCGGCGCGCACGCGGTCACGTGGTGGGGGCTGTGGGTCGCATGGATCGTGCTGTTCCTGCTGTCGTATCCGGCGACCGACTTCGTGATTCACACGATCGACGGCACCGCGACGCTGAACGTGTCGATGCCGGTGGCCGGTTTCGTCGCGCTCACCTTCGTGCTCGGCGCGGTGTTCGCGCTCGGGATGGCGTCGACCTTCAAGTACGTCGCCGACGATTTCGCGGACAACATGGGCGTCGTCACGGGCATCGTCGGGCTCGCAGGCGGGCTCGGCGGGTTCCTGCTGCCGATCCTGTTCGGCGTGCTGCTCGACCTGCTGCGCGTGCGCACGACCTGCTTCATGTTCCTGTACGGGATCGTGTGGGTGTCGCTGATCCTGATCTACCTGTCGGAAGTGCGGCGCACGCCGGTCACCGGCTGACGGGTTGCGATCGATGCGATGTCCGTGGGCGCGAGGCCGGAACGATCCGGTGTCGCGCTTCGTCGCTCGTCGCGCCCGGAACGCCACGCGCGACGTATCCGGCCGCGCGGGCTTCTGTCAAACTCGCGGTCATGAAACCGCGCCTCGCCTCACCGCCTTCCTCCGATTCCGCGCCTGCGCCCGCAGGCTTTCCCGACGCCGACGAACTGGCCGCGCTGCGTGCGTGGTACGCGGGCATGACCGTGCGCCAGGCCGTCGAGCGCTACCTGTCCGATCGTCTCGGAGAAGGGCGCTCGGCGCGCGGCGTGATCGGCGGCATTCGCCGCCGCCTCGTGCGCGTCGCGCGACAGGTGGGCCGGCCCGATCTCGCGGAACGTCTCGGTCATTCCGACGGTGAGCGTATGCGGGAGGCGAAGGCGGCCGCCGAAGCGATCGGCCTGCTGCGCCATGCGCGCGCGCCGGTTCCGCAGATCAGCGACGACATCGGCCTGTGGCTGCCCGCGCGCGCGGTCGTCGTGCTCCGTGCGCACGGGATCGCGACGCTCGCCGATCTCACGGTGCGGATTCCGCGCCGGCGCCAGTGGTGGCGTGCGATCGCGGGCCTCGGCGTGGCGAGTGCGCGGCACATCGAGGCGTTTTTCGCCGCGCATCCGGAGCTGACCGAACGGGCGCGCGTGCTGATCGCGGCGACGCCGCGCGGCAGCATCGTGCCGTGGGAGCAACTGAAGCTGCCGCACGAGGTGGACGGCTCGGCCGGCACGTTCCGCGCGCCGCGCGCGACCAGCACGCTCGATGCGGACAACGACTACGCGGCCGTCCACGCGTGGCTGTCGCTGCACGAATCGGCCGCGACGCGGCGTGCGTACCGGAAGGAGGCCGAGCGGCTGATCCTGTGGGCGATCGTCGAGCGCGGCCGCGCGCTGTCGTCGCTGACGACCGAGGATGCGGTCGCGTATCGCGCGTTCGTGCGGCGCCCGACGCCGCACGAGCGCTGGGTCGGGCCCGTGCGGCCGCGCGGTGCGCCCGACTGGCGGCCGTTCTCGGGCGCGCTGTCCGCGCGCTCGGCCGCGTACACGCTGTCGGTGCTCGGCGCGCTGTTCCGCTGGCTGATCGAGCAGCGCTACCTGCTCGCGAATCCGTTCGCGGGCGTCAAGGTGCGCGACACGCGCGGCCCGAACGCACTCGACACGTCGCATGCGTTCACCGAAGGCGAGTGGCTGCTCGTGCGCACGATCGCCGACGGGCTCGAGTTCCGCAAGGGCACGGGCGCCGGTGCGTCGCAGTCGGGCTGGACGCCGGCCGCCGCGCAACGGCTGCGCTTCATTCTCGATTTCGGCTATGCGACCGGGCTGCGCGCGAGCGAACTGGTCGGCGCGACGCTCGGCGCCATCGAGACCGATGCGCACGGCGACGCGTGGCTGAAGGTGATCGGCAAGGGCAGCAAGGCCGCACGCGTCGCGCTGCCGCCGCTCGCGCGCACGGGGCTCGACCGTTTTCTGGTCGCACGCCGGCTGCCGGTCACGCCGTCGCGCTGGCGGCCCGATACGCCGCTGATCCCAAGCCTCGCGGAAGACGGCGCGGCCGCGATCACGAGCGTGCGGCTGTGGAAGGTGATGCAGCGTTTCTTCGCGCAGACGGCCGATCAGGTCGATGCCGACAATCCCGCGCTCGCGCAGAAGCTGCGGCAGGCGAGCCCGCACTGGATGCGTCATACGCATGCGACGCATGCGCTGGCGCGCGGCGCGGAGTTGACGACCGTGCGCGACAACCTGCGACATGCGTCGATCTCGACGACATCGATCTACCTGCACGGCGACGACGTGAAGCGGGCGCGGCAGATGTCGAGCGCGTTTGCGGCCGACAAGTAACGGCGTCGTGCCGATCGGGCAAGGGCTGCCTGCCCGTCGTCACGTCGCCTGTCGGCTCGCGTCCGGCTGTGCGAGACGCTGCGCCGCATGTGCCACGACCGCATGACGATCGGGCCGCACGCGCTCGAACAGCGCGGACACCGACGCGAGAATGTCCGGCGCGGCCCGCTCCGGACGTCCGCAGTCGAACGGCGGCTCGGGCGCATATTCGATACCGAGCTGCACCGCTTGCGCGTATTCCGGGCCGGCGATGTCGGCCATCACCGACAGCGCCATGTCGATACCGGCGGTGACGCCGCCGCCCGTGATGACCGGGCCGTCACGCACCACGCGGCCGTCGTCGACGATCGCGCCGAACGGCGGCAGCAGGTCGCGCCACGCCCAGTGGCAGGCAGCCCGCCGGCCTTGCAGCAAGCCGGCCGCGCCGAGCACCAGCGATCCGCTGCACACGGAGGTAACATAGCGGGCGCCCAGCGCGAGCCGGCGCACCTCGCGGACGAACGCATCGTCGGCGATCGCGTCGATCACGCCGAGCCCGCCCGGCACGCAGACGAGATCGGCGTGCGCGATGTCGGCAAGCCGCTCGACGTCGGCAAACGCCAGGCCGCTGTCCGCGCGAATCGAGCCGCCGTGCACCGAGGCCCGGCGAATCCGCGCACCCGGAAGACGCCAGAACACTTCGTCCGGCCCGGTGAAATCGAGCTGCGTGACATGATCGAACAATGCAAATACGACGACGAACGGCGTGGTGGCCATCACGATCTCCCGAAGACATGAACGGCCTGTAGCATCGGGCCGCGCGCCGTCCGTCGCAATGTCATTTCTCCCGCACTTTCTGCCATGACCCATCGCGTCGCCATGCTCGTGTATCCCGGCTTCCAGCTGCTCGATGCCGCCGGGCCCGTTTCCGCGTTCGAGATGGCCGACTACGCACGCACGCCGCATTACGCGGTTCGCATCGTCGCGGCGCAGCCGGGGCTGGTGCGCAGTTCATCGGGCGTGAGCTGGCATGCCGAGCCGTTGCCGGAGGCGGCGGACGTCGATACGTTGCTGGTTGCGGGCGGCGATGGCGTCGATGCCGCGATGGCCGACGAAGCGACGTGCGCGTTCGTCCGGCGCTGCGCGGCGCGCGGCATCCGCGTGGCGAGCGTGTGTTCGGGCAGCCTGCTGCTGGCCGCGGCCGGTGTGCTGGACGGCCGGCTCGCGACCACGCACTGGGGCTGCGGCGAGCGCTTCGCGCAGGCGTTTCCGCAGGTGCGGCTGGCGCTCGACCGCATCTACGTAAATGACGGGCCGTTCTGGACGAGCGCCGGCATCACGGCCGGCATCGACCTGACGCTCGCGCTGATCGGCGAGGATCGCGGCGAGCGGCTGGCGCGCGTGGTCGCGAAACGGCTGGTCGTGTACTACCGGCGCCCCGGTGGACAGTCGCAGTTTTCGGCGCTGATCGAACTCGACAGCGCGCAAGGGCGCTTCAAGCCGTTGCTCGACTACATTCGCCGCAATCTCGGTGCGCGCCTGCGCGTGAGCGACCTGGCCGAGCAGGCGTGCATGAGCCCGCGCCAGTTCGCGCGGGCATTTCAGACGGAAACCGGCCTTACGCCGGCCAAAGCCGTCGAGAAGCTGCGCGTGGAAGCCGCTCGCGCCGCGCTGGAAAGCGGGGCGGCGTCGCTGCAGCGCGTGGCGAACGAGTGCGGGTTCGGCGATACGGAGAACATGCGGCGCAGTTTCCAGCGCTGGCTGGGCGTCGCGCCGTCGGCGCTGCGATCGTAGAAGGGGCGTGGTCGCACCGTCGCACCGTCAATCGCGATCGTCTCGCTCAGTCGTGAGCCGTCATGTAATTGTCAGGGTGCAGCGCGTTGCGGGTTGGGACGACCCGTTGCCCGTGCCTGAATGCGCGTTCCGCAGACGAATGGATGACGCACGACAGTGCATCCGCGAATCAGGCGGAACGGTCCGGCGCACGCCACGGTCATAACCATTTTTCCGGGAGCAGTGAATGGCATCGAGCCAAAGCACAGTCGATTTCATCGTCGAGCAGATGGCGGCGGCCGGTACGGTATCGGCGCGCAAGATGTTCGGCGAATACGGTATTTATTGCGACGGCAAGATGGCCGCGCTCGTCTGTGACGATCGGCTGTTCGTCAAGCCGACGGCCGAAGGCCGCGCGTTTCTCGGCACGTGCGAAGAAGGTTCGCCGTATCCGGGCGCGAAGCCGCATCTCGTCATCTCCGGCGAGCGCTGGGACGATCGCGAATGGCTGTCGGCGCTGATCCGGATCACCGCCGCGCAGTTGCCGGTGCCGGTGAAGCGGAGCCGATAACGACGCGCTCGCGTGCAATGTTGCGCTGCGGCCAGGCGTATTCTGTGACACATGGGCGCGACCATCGCGCATCCGGCGGGAGCACAAGAATGAAGACATCCGGACATCCGCGCGGCACGTGGTTTGCTCGCCGCGCCCGGCACGCGCTCGTCGCGGCCCTGTGCGTGGGTTGGAGCGCGCTGTCGTTCGGCGCGGACGATGCGGCCACGCTGCTCGACCGTTACCACAGCCTCGGCGCGCAACTGAAGGACAACGCGTTTCATCGGCCGCTGGTCCTCGAATCGGCGGAAGCGTCGTCGTCGCTGAAGGGCGATATCTACGCGGTGGTCGACTATCCGTATTCGGTCGTGAGCAGCCAGCTCGACGATCCCGGGCAGGGCCCCGCGAACTGGTGCGCGGTGCTGATCCTGCACCTGAACACGAAATACTGTCATGCGTCGAGCGGCAGTAACGGCCCGGTGCTCGACGTGAACCTCGGCCGCAAGATCCAGCAGAAGCTGTCGGACACCTATCGCGTGCAGTTCCGCTATCGGGTGGTGGCCGCGACGCCCGACTATTTCCAGGTCGACCTGACCGCCGACAGCGGCCCGATGGGCACGAAGGATTACCGGATCGCGCTGGAGGCCGTGCCGGTCGGCGCGTCGCGCACGTTCCTGCATCTCACGTATTCGTATGGCTTCGGCACGGTCGGCCGCATGGCGATGAAGACCTACCTCGCGACCGTCGGCAGCGAGAAGGTCGGCTTCACGACCGTCAGCGGCGGATCGGCCGCGCAGCCGCAGTACATCGGCGGCGTGCGCGGGCTGCTGGAGCGCAACACGATGCGCTACTACCTCGCGATCGACACGTATCTCGCGACGCTCGACAAGCCGCTCGACCAGCGCCTCACGCGCTGGTTCGACGCGACCGAGCAGTATCCGCAGCAATTGCACGAGGTCGAACGCGGCGCCTATATGCAGATGAAAGCGCAGGAGGTGCAGCGGCAGCAGGCGGCGCGGTAGGCGGTGCCTGCCGGCCGCACGGCCGCTCAGTCGAGCAACCCCGCGACGACATCGACGATCCGCTGCAGCAGCGCTTCGTCGTAAGGCAGCCACGGCACCGCGCGCAGTGGCGACGGCGGCGGCTCGATCGCGGTGTCGACGGGTTCGCCGTCGCGCGTCACGCGCCCGGTCGCGCAATGCACCGACCACGCGCCGACGCGCACATGGCGTTCGTCGAGCGTCACCCGGCCTTGTGCGATCGGTTCGGCGAACACGAGCGCGAGCACCTGCTTGCGATGCCGCGCCATCGCGCCGAGCGGCAGGTCGGACAGCCGGTGCAGGCGCTGCTCGCGCTCGTTCCGCGCGGCGCGCTGGCGCACCGGGTCCGCCAGCGTGTCGGCCGCGCGCGTCGCGTCATCGTCGAGCGCGAATGCGGCAACGCTGACGAGCAGGTCGACCGCGCGCGCCACCTCCGAGAACACGACGGGATCGATTTCGCCGATCGGTGCGGCCATCCAGCGTCGCTCGAGCCTGCGTTCGACGTGCAGCCGGCCGGACGTGCCCTGGCCGTTCGTGCCGGGAAAGAGCCGCGCAGCGACGTTGAAGGTCGCGCGCACGTCGCCGAACTCGCGCGCGAGGCCGTCGTCGTACGCGCGGATCGACCAGCCTTCGCGGCGCGCGACGCCGAGCAGCGGGCGGCTCGCGAGGACATGACCTTCGAACATCGCGGAATGACTGCTCGCGGCGTCTTCGTCGGCCGGCACGTAGAACTCGCGGAACGCCTGCCGAACGGGCTGCCGGATCGCACGGCCGACGATCGCGCGCTGCCACGCGAGCCGCTCGTCCGCATCGGCCAGCAACGGATGCCAGAGCCGGATCTCGCTGTCGGCGTCGAGTTCGCACGCCGCGCCGGCGGCGTCGCGCAGCACGACCTTGCCCTTCGCGATGTCGGGCATGAACGAGATCGTCGCGCCGTCGCGCGCGCGTGCCTGCCAGATCGTGCGGGTCGAGAACGCGGCGCCGGCCGGCGCATCGACGAGGCGATCGCGCCATTCGGCATGGCCGAGCGTCATCGACTGCCAGAAACCCGCTTCCATGCAGGAGGCGAGCATCGTGAGCTGCTTCTTGTCGGGTTTCGCGTCGAGCGTCATGCGCAGCGCGGTGTGCGGCCGTTCGCCGAGCGCGCGTTCAGCGGGCTTCAGGTTACGCGCGAGCTTCTTCTGCACGCCCGCGTGACGCACGGTGGCCAGTGCATCGCGCAGCGCACGCACGCTCTCGGGTGTCGGGATCGTCTCGACCGCATGGCCGAGCGCGATCGCGAGCGACTGCGACGGCGCGGTTTTCGCGGCGGTCGGCGCGACGCACACGCCGGTCAGCAGCGGCCCGATCAGCGGGGAGAGCCACGGCGCGTCGCGATAGGCCGCGACGCGCGCCGCGCGCGCGACGACCTGCGCGTCGTCGGTCGTGAACGCGCGATCGGCCTGATAGGGGACTTCGCCCGCGTGAATCGCGGCGACATGCCGCGCGGCTTCGGTCAGCGTGTCGCGCGCGAAGTCGACGTAAGTGGGCTCCTCCGCGAGCGTGGCGGCCGGATCGTCGGCATTGAACCACAGTCGCTTCGGCGCGAAATAACCGTCGTTCGTCGCGGCCAGCGCGAGGAGCGCGGCCGGCCCGAGTTCGGGCAGCACGTCGAGCTCGCGCACGCGCGCCGGTGAATCGGTATTCAACGGCGCATACGCGTCGCGCAAGGCCGTGATGTCGCGCTGGCCGGCGAACGAATGGAGCGCATATTCCCCGTATACGGAGAGTCTTTGCAGGCCGTCGTTCTGCGGTTCGTCGAGGATGCGCGCGAGTTCGGCCTGCAGCGCGGGCGCGGGCAGCGCATCGAGACACGACAGTTCCTGTAACGCGCGCCGCCACGCGCCGGCCGGAATGTCGCGGAACAGTTCGAGCGCGGCCTCGGCATCGACGAGCGGCGCGAGCTCGAGCGCATCGATCTGTGCGCGCAGCCAGCGTGCGAATGTGGCGCGCGGATCGTCGCGGGTGTAGTCGTGCTGTGCGACGCGTTCCTCGGTGCGGCGCAGCGCGGGCCACACCGCGCCGAGCGCGTGTGCGTCGAGCGTCGACAGGTCGAGCGGCGCGCCGGTGAAGCGCGGGTGGTCGGCGGTGCCGGTCAGCCGCGCGACGAGCAGGTCGACGAGCGCGCGATCAGTCATCCCTGGCCTCCTTGCCGGCTGTGTCGTTCTGGCGCCATTTCTGTATCTTCCGGGCGGCGCGGATCATGCCGCCGAGGTCGGATGCCTGTTCGATCGTGTACTGCATGGTCTGACTCCGGCAATGAAAACCGTGCGGACGCACAGTATTGCACCCCAATTGATGCAGCCGGGCGGAAGGCCGTGCGGCGGGCGTTCCGGGGCGATTCGGCCCGACTGCGCAAGGCTTCCGGGCGTTCGGCCATTTCATAAGACGTACAGTTTTATCGCCATGCGCGATTCGCGCCGAACTGTACTCTTGTTCGCGCGTTCGATGTGTGTACTCGTCGCCAACTGTTCTGCTCTTAAGATTCCATCATCAAGTGCACAGTGCCGCAGATCCAGTCGTACCGGAACCCTGTCGGCGCATCTTCAAGAGAGAGCCAGTGCGATGGAAAAGGCAAAACCGGAGGGAAAGATCAGGAATCACGACGGCCCGGTCGGCGGGCGAAACACGTGCGTGTCGGACGCACACGGCAGGGCGGCGCGGTTGCGCAACCCGGCGGGAGGCGCGCGATGAAACTCTATGAAAAACTCGCGGACGACATCGAACGCCTGATCCGCCAGGGCGTGTACCGGCACGGCGACCGGATTCCGTCGGTGCGGCAGGCGAGCCAGCAGCACCGGATCAGCATCACGACCGTGCTGCACGCGTATCTGCTGCTGGAAAGCCGCGGGCTGCTGGAGAGCCGGCCGCAGTCGGGCTATTTCGTGAACCTGCGGCGCGACGACAGCCATGCGCCGGTGCGCGAGCTGCGACCGTCGAAGCCGATCGCGATCTCGTCGTCGGTCGACGTGAGCCGACTCGTGCTGTCGACGTTGCGCTCGATCGGCACCGACGACGCGGTGCCGCTCGGCTCGCCGTATCCGGACCCGAGCCTGTTTCCGTTCGAGAAGCTGAACCGCTACGCGTATGCGGCCGGCCGCGACAAGTCGCTGTGGGGCGTGACGGACGGGCTGCCGCCCGGCCATCCGCGGCTGATCCGGCAGATCGCACGCCGTTACCTGGAAAACGGGATGTCGGTGGACCCGAACGAGATCATCGTGACGGTCGGCGCGACAGAGGCGATCAACCTGTGCCTGCAGGCCGTTGCAAAACCGGGCGATACGATCGCGGTGGAGTCGCCGACGTTCTACGCGATGCTGCACGCGATCGAACGGATGGGGATGAAGGCGATCGAGGTCGCGACGCATCCGGAATACGGGATCGACATCGCCGCGCTGGCCGCGATTGCGAAATCGCAACCGATCGCCGCGTGCATGGTGATGCCGAACTTCCAGAACCCGCTCGGCTTCCAGATGCCGGACGAGCGCAAGCGCGAGCTGGTCGAGTTCGCCACGAAGGCCGGGATGCCGCTGATCGAGAACGGCGTGTACAACGAACTGTATTTCGGCGATGCGCATCCGAGTTCGCTGAAGTCCTATGACCGCAGCGGGATCGTGCTGCACTGCTCGTCGTTCTCGAAGAGCCTGACGGCTGCGTACCGGATCGGCTGGGCGCTGCCGGGTCGCTATCGCGACCAGGTCGAGAAGCTGAAATTCCTGAACACGCTCGCGACGCCGTCGCTGCCGCAGCTCGCGATTGCGGAGTTTCTCGAACGCGACGGCTACGAGCATCACCTGAGGCGCCTGCGCAAGGCGTATGCGCAGCAGGCGAACCTGATGCGCGCGATGGTGTCGCGGTTCTTTCCGGAGGGCACGCGCATCTCGAGCCCGGCGGGCGGGTACGTGCTGTGGGTCGAGCTGCCTGCGCAGGTCGATGCGATGCGGCTGTACCAGCTCGCGCTGGAGCAGGGGATCACGATCGGGCCCGGCTACATGTTCTCGATCACGGACAGCTACCGGAATTTCATCCGCCTGAACTACAGCAGCCCGTGGTCGCCGGAGATCGAGCAGGCAGTGATCACGGTCGGGAAGCTGGCGGCGGCGTGCATGCGGTAGAAGGGTGCGTTCTTGCCTGGCGCCTTCCGGCGTAACCCGGACGATTCCAGGCGTCAGCGATTGAGCTCCTCGAGCCGCACGCCATTGGTCCTTGGGCCGAACGCGCCGATGACGACGACCACGACGAGCATGAACACGGTGATCCCGGTGAACACGCCGGGCACGCCGAAGTCCTTCAGCAGCGCCGCGATGATGAAGCCCGACATCATCGCGCCGGCGCGGCTGGCCGAATACGCGATGCCGCTCGCGCGGGAGCGCACCTCGGTCGGGAACAGCTCGCACTGGTATGCGTGATACGCGACGGAGATCGTTTGCCCGGCGAGGCTGATCAGCACGCCGAGCACGATGAGCGGCACGACGGTCCTGACCTGCGCGAACGCGAGCCCGCAGACGATCACGGCCAGCGCACCGCCGACGATCAGGTGCTTGCGCTGGATCCGGTCCGCATAGCGCATCGCGAGCAGCGGCCCGGCCGGCATCGCGAATGCGATGACGAACGCATACAGCAGGCTCTTCGTGACGGTGATGCCCTGGCCGATCAACAGTGTCGGCACCCAGTTCGCGAATCCGTAATAGCCGATGGCCTGGCAGAAGTTGAACGCGACGAGCATCAGCAGACGGGCACGATAGGGTGCGCGCCACAATGCCGCGAACGCCGCGCTGCGCACTTCAGGCGCTTCGCTCGCCGGTGCGGGCGGCGGCAGCGGCATGCCCGACTCGCGCTCGGCGATCGCTTCCATCCGGCTCACGATCCGCTCGCTTCGTTCGGCATCGCCGTGCGCGGCCAGCCACCGCGGGCTTTCGGGCACCGCGCGGCGGATGAACCAGACGATCACGGCGCCGGCCGAGCCGGCCAGCACCACGATGCGCCAGCCGTCGAGCCCGAACACCGTCGCGGGAACGAGCCACCACGACAGGATCGCCGCGACCGGTGCGGCGGCGAACATCACCACCTGGTTGAACGCGATCGCGCGGCCGCGCATCTGCTGCGGGACGAGTTCGGTCACGTAGGTGTCGATCGTGACGATCTCCAGCCCGACGCCGATGCCGGTGATGAAGCGCCACAACAGCACGCCTTCGGGCGTCGTCTGGAATGCCATGATGGCCGAGCCGATCGAGTACCACAGCAGCGAGTACGTGAAGACGGCGCGGCGCCCGTAGCGGTCCGGCATCCAGCCGAAGCCGAACGTGCCGACGAACAGCCCCGCGAAGGTCGCCGCGATGAAGGCGGCGATGCCGGTGAAGCCGAAGAATGCCTGCGTGGTGGTTTGCAGCAGGCCGCTTTTGGCCATGCCCGGCGCGATATAGCCGGTAAAGATCAGGTCGTAGACTTCGAAGAAGCCGCCGAGGGAGATCAGCAGCACGAGCATCCACTGGTGCCGGGTGATCGGCAGCCGGTCCATGCGCGCGGAGATGTCCGCGCCGGCGCGGATGCCGGCGCGTACCTGCGGCGTATCGAGCGGTGCGCCGCCCGCGGTGACGGTCTGATGCATGGGTTGTCTCCTGATCCTCTGACGGGCGGCATGCTTCTTCGAGCTGCCTGCCTTGAAAACGGTTATAGGCGAGCGCGATGTGGACGGCGCGCCGAATTCATGGCGGCGCGCGGCCGGGCCTGCTTCGACGTCGGCCGACTGTTACCGGACCGGCATCGGCTATCGCTCATGCGACCGCGCGGCGTTTCAGCCGTGCCAGCACTTCCTGCGTGTGCTCGCCGACGCGCGCGAGCGCCTGGCGCACGCCGGGCCGTCGTCCGCCCATCGTGATCGGCAGCAGCACGACATCGGTCGTGTGGCCGTCGTCGGTCTGCATCGGCACCAGTCCGCCGCTCGCTTTCAGGTGCGGATCGTCGAGCAGTTGCTCGGGACGGACGATCGGCGCATACGGAATGCCGGCCGCCTCGAGTTTCGGCGACAGCTCGGCGGCGCGATGATCCTTCAGGATCGCGCCGAGCCGTTCGAGCAACCGCGGCCGCACGGCGACCCGCTGCGCGTTGGTGGCGAACTCCGGTTCGGCGGCGAGCCCGGGGCACGCGAGCACGTCGCACAGCGTGACGAACTGCCGGTCGCTGACCGCGCCGATGAACAGCTGTTCGCCGTCCGCGAGCGTGAACACGTCGTAGACGCTCCACGCCGACACGCGCGCCGGCATCGGCGGCGGCGGTTCGTGCGTCATCGCGTACTGCTGCATGTGCTGCGCGCACAGAAACACGCAGTTCTCGAACAGCGCGCTCTGCACTTCCTGCCCGCGGCCGGTGCGATCACGTTCGCGCAGCGCGGCGAGCACGCCGATCGCACCGAACATGCCGCCCATGATGTCGTTGACCGACGTGCCGGCGCGCAGCGGCCGGCCGACCGGCCCCGTCATGTACGACAACCCGCCCATCATCTGCACGACTTCGTCGAGCGCGAGGCGCCGGTCGTACGGGCCGGGCAGGAAGCCCTTGTGCGTCACGTAGACGAGCGCCGGGTAGCGGGCCGCCAGCGTGTCGTAGTCGAGGCCGAGCGTCGCCATCAGTCCGGGCCGGAAATTCTCGAGCATCACGTCGCAGGTGCCGATCAGTTCGACCGCGGCCGCCTTGCCTTCGGGCGTATGGAGGTCGAGCACGACGCTTTTCTTGTTGCGGTTGAACGAGCGGAAGAAGCCGATGCCGAGACCGGGCAGGTTGCGCGTCTTGTCTCCGCCGGGCGGCTCGATCTTGATCACTTCGGCGCCGAGATCGGCGAGGATCATCCCGCACGTCGGCCCCATGACCATGTGCGTGAATTCGATGACGCGAATGCCGTCGAATGGAAGTCGGGTGTCGTGGTTCATGATGGATTCAGACGGGGGTGGTGGCCGCGGCGGCGTGGGTGGCCGGCAGGCCCGCGCGCCACAGCGCGCCGTGCAGTGTTTCGCCGTCGAGCCAGCTCGCGACCTTCGCGCGCAGCGTCAGCAGCGCGGCAATGTCGATGCCGGTCTCGATCCCCATGTCGGCGAGCATGAACGCGAGGTCTTCGCTCGACGCGTTGCCGCTCGCGCCGGGCGCATGCGGACAGCCGCCGATGCCGGCGAGCGTCGCGTCGAAGCGGGCGACACCCGTTTCGAGCGCCGCGTACACATTCGCGAGCGCGAGGCCGCGGGTGTCGTGAAAGTGGCCGCACCAGAAGCGCTCGCCCGCGGCGGCGCGCGCCTTGCCGAACAGTTCGCCGACGGCGGCCGGCCCCGCGTAGCCGACCGTATCGGCGAGGCTCACGCGGTCGGCGCCGGCATCGAGCAACGCATGCAGGTAACGCAGCACCGCGGACTGCTCGACGCGGCCCTGGATCGTGCAGCCGAACGCGGTGCCGATACCGCCTTCGATCAGCGTCTTCGAGCCGGCCGCATCGCGCGCGGCGCGGATGCGCGCCACCTCGGCGACGACTTCGTCGGGTGTCTTGCGCAGGTTCGCGATGCTATGCGCGCGGCTCGCCGAGAGCGGCACCAGCATCAGGTCGGCACCTGCGTCGATCGCGTGTTCCGCACCCTTGAGGTTCGGCACCAGCACCGACACGTGCAGGCCGGGCAGCGTCTTCGCATACGACACGAGCTCGGCCGTATCCGCCAGTTGCGGGAGCAGGCGCGCGGGCACGAACGATCCGACCTCGATTTCGCGCTGACCGGCTGCGTACGCGTCGCCGATCCACTCGATCTTGTGTTTCGTCGGAAGAATGCGCGGGATGCTTTGCAGCCCGTCGCGCAAGCCGACTTCGCGTATGACTGCATGCTGGGGGAACGACCGCATGTCGCTTGTCTCCGTTGATTTCGCCCGTGTCGATGCACCGGCGTCGTGCTAACTTTAGACATTCCTGATGGACATTAAAGCGGTATTTCGGAACCGCCATGTTTCCGAAATGGAATGTCTGAATGCTTGATTGCCTGGAGACGGCGGATGCGCGACATCGACCTGAAAACGCTGCGGCTGCTGGTGGCCGTGTGCGATCACCGCAACATGGCGCGGGCGGCGGAGGCGGTTCATATCGAGCCGTCGGCGATCAGCAAGCGCATCGCGCAACTCGAAAGCGACCTCGGCGTGCCGCTGCTCACGCGCTCGCGGCGCGGCGTCGAGCCGACGGCCGCGGGCAATGCGTTGCTCGAGCACGCGCGCAGCGTGCTCTTCACGATGGAGCGCATCGCGAGCGATATCGCCGCGTTCGGCGGCGGGCTGAAGGGGCGCGTCAGCATCTGCGCATCGGCGTCGGCGATCGCGGAGGCGCTGCTCGACGACATTTCGTCGTTCATGCGCGAACCGGCCAACGAGAACATCCGGGTCGACGTGGAAGAGCGGTTGTCGTCCGAACTCGTGCGGCAGTTGCGCGAGGGCGCGGCGAGCGTGGGCGTGTGCTGGGACAACGTCGATCTTCAGGGCCTGCAGCATCGGCCATATCGGCAGGACCGGCTGGCGCTGGCCGTGCATCGCGATCATCCGCTCGCGAACGCGCCGTCGCTGAGCTTCGAGCAGACGCTGGGCTACGAGCATGTCGGCCTGCTGCCGACGACCGCCGTCCACACGCTGCTGCAGCGCGCGGCCGCCGATGCCGGCACGACGGTGTCGTATCGCGTGATCGTGTCGGGTTTCGATGCTGCGTTTCGCGTCGTCGCGGCCGGGCTCGGGATCAGTGTCGTGCCGATGGAAGTGGCCGACACGTATCGGCCGGTGTTCGGCATCAAGGTGATCCCGCTGGTCGATGCGTGGGCGAAGCGCCGGTTCGTCGTCTGCTTCAGGAGCTTCGATGCGCTGCAACCGGCCGCGCAACGAATGGTCGACTATCTGTCGAGCCGGGCCGCGATGCCGGCCGTGAGCGGCTGACGAGCAGTGCCAGCGCGTGTGAACTGCAACGGGCGATCGATGTCATGCCGGATTCCTTCCGGCTCGTGGTGATGTCAGCCGCCCGTCACCGGCGGGAAAAACGCCACCTCGCTGTCCTCCCGCACGACGAATTCCCCCGTCACCATCTCGAGATTTACGGCGGCCCGCACGGGCCGCTCCGTCCGCAGCGCTTCCGCGCTGCGCGCGTCGCGTGCGGCCAGCGTGTCGCGCAGCGCGTCGATGGTGAGCTCGCGCGCATCGAGTTCGACGATTTCCTCGTCGCGCTCGAGTTGTTCGCGAATGCTTGCAAAGTATTTGATCGTCAGTTTCATCGCGATGTCTTGAAAGGAATCACTCGGCGGAATCGGAACACGCGCAGCGCATACGCTCAGCCCCAGCGGCGCATCGCCTGGTCGTCGTGCGCCTTGGCCTCGACCCAGCCGGATACGCCGTCGTGGCGGATCTCCTTCTTCCAGAACGGTGCGTGGGTCTTCAGGAAGTCCATCAGGAATTCGCACGCGTCGAACGCGGACCCGCGATGCGCGGCTGCCACCACGACCAGCACGACCGCCTGGCCGAGCGGAATGCGCCCGACGCGATGCACGATCTTGATCGCTTCGAGCTGCCAGCGCGCGCTCGCTTCCTCGACGATGCTCCACAGGGCCTGTTCGGTCATCGTCGGATAGTGCTCGACTTCGAGCGCGACGACATCGTCGACGTCGCCTTCGTTACGCACGACACCGAGGAAATTCACGACCGCGCCGACATTCGGATTGCGAACGATCGGCGCGAGCTCGGCGCCGGCGTCGATCGACGCGTACTGCACACGCACTTCGAAGCCGGCGGCAATCGACGGTGGCGGCTCGGGGTGCGGCTCGGTCGTGCCGTCGGGCGCGGGGCTGCCGGCGTGCAACGGATCGTCCGGCAGCCCGGCTCGGGATTCGGTGAAGCTCGTCATGACAGTTCTCCTGTTGGCGGTGCGTCCTGTGTCGCGCGGCGGCCCCTCAGCCGCCGACCAGCGACATGCGCACGGTCGGATAGGTCTTGCCCGGCGCGCGGGCCGGCCGCGCGGCCCGGCGCTCGGAATAGCGGTCGTCGCGGTGCGTCCAGCGATCGCGCACGGCGGCGGCGAGATCGTCGGTCGACGCTGTATCGTCGAGCCACGGCCGCAGGTCGGTGCCTTGCGTCGCGAACAGGCACGTGTAGAGCTGCCCGTCGGCCGACACGCGGGCGCGCGAACAGGTGCCGCAGAACGGATGCGACACGCTCGCGATGAAGCCGACTTCGCCCGCGCCGTCGATGTGCGCGCAACGGATTGCGGTCGCGTCGTGCCCCGGTTCGCCGACGAGCACGAGCGGATAGTGCTCGTCGATCAGTTCGCGCATCCGCGCGGCCGGCACGACCTTGTCGCCGGACCAGAAGCTCGCGCCGCCGACGTCCATGTATTCGATGAAGCGCACGGCCACGCCGGTATGCCGGAAGTGCCGCACGAGCGGCAGGATCTGGTCGTCGTTCGCGCCGCGCTCGATCACCGCGTTGACCTTGACCGGCGCGAGCCCGGCCGCCTGAGCGGCCTCGATGCCGGCCAGCACGCGCGACACGGGTACGTCGGCGTCGCTCATCCGGCGGAACACCGCGTCGTCGAGCGCATCGAGGCTGACGGTCACGCGCGACAGGCCCGCGTCGCGCAGCGTGCGCGCCTTCGCGGCCAACAGCGAGCCGTTGGTCGTCAGCGCGATTTCGACGGGCTTGCCGTCGACGGTCGTCAGCGCGGCGAGGCGTTCGATCAGCGCTTCGAGGTTGCGGCGCAGCAGCGGCTCGCCGCCCGTGATGCGGATTTTTTCGACGCCGAGCGACGTAAATGCGCGGGCGATTTTTTCGAGTTGCGCGAACGACAGCCGCTCGGCCGACGGCATGAATGCGTAGTCGGCGCCGAAGCTTTCGCGCGGCATGCAGTAGCCGCAGCGGAAATTGCACTGGTCGATCACGGACAGGCGCAGGTCGCGCAGCGGGCGGCCGAGCGTGTCGGTCGTGCGGGGGAAAGCGCCGGGCGATGCGCCGCCGGAAGGTGCGGCAGCGGCCGGCGCGGCGGAAACGATGGCATTCACGATCGGTTCGTCGGCCTGCAAGAAGTAAGCGGTGGGGCGTCGCCGGTCGACCGTGCGCGCGCCGATAGGTCGGCGCACGGCGCGTAACGAGCCTCATCGTGAGGATAGTCCGCCGGGTTTTCACGGCAGGGACACAATCGCGCCCGAATTGCAGGAATACAGTTCGTCGTGCGACCTGCGTGACCGGCGCGGCGGCGAATGCCGTGCATCGGGCGAGTGACCGGCGTCGCGCTCATGCGAGCCAGTGCGCGAATTCGTAATACGGTACCGCGTCGCCGCACGCGATGCGTTGCCCGGCCGGCAGCCGGGCCAGCCCGCTCGCCTGCACGAGCGACTGCAGCGTGCCGGCGCCTTGCTGACGCAGCGTGTCGAGTGCGGGCGTGCCGTCGAGGCCGACGGTGCAATGCACGCGCACGAAGCGCTCGCGCTGCGCATCCGGTTCGAAGTCGGCGTCGATCGGCAGCGACGGCACGATCGGCAGGCGCGCGTTGCGCCCCTGCAGGCGGCGGATCAGCGGCGCGACGAACAGCGCGAACGCCGTCATCGCGGCCCCCGGATTGCCGGGCAGCAACACCACTGGTTGCGCGTCGAACCGTGCGAGTGCAACCGGCTTGCCCGGCTTCATGCGCACGCCGGTGACGATGAACGACGCGCCGAGCGCATCCAGCGCGGGGCGCAGCAGATCCTTGTCGCCGACGGACGCACCGCCGACGCAGATCACCAGGTCGCAGCCCGCGTGCAGATCGCGCAGCGCACGATCGACGGCGGCCGCGGTGTCGGCCGCGTGCAGGTTCATCGCGACTTCGGCACCGGTTCCCGCGACCAGCGCAGCAAGCATCGGCGCATTGCTGTTGTAAATCTGTTGCGGCGCGCGCGGCTGCCCGCATGCGACGAGCTCGTCGCCGGTCGTCAGGATGCCGACACGCAGCGGCGGGCGCACGTCGACGCGCGCAAATCCCTGCGCGGCGGCCACGCCGACATGCATCGGGCCCATGCGTACGCCGGCCGGCACGAGCAGGTCGCCGGCGCGCACTTCCTCGCCCCGGCGGCGGATGTGCGAACCGCTGCGCTGCGGCGCGTCGAATGCGACCCAGCCGTCCTGTTCGTGCGCGTGCTCCTGCATCACGACGGTGTCCGCGCCGGGCGGAATCACGCTGCCGGTGAAGATGCGCGCGGCCGTGCGCGGGGCCAGCGGTGCCGGCGTGTCGCCTGCATAGCAGCGCTGCGCGACGTGCAGCGGCTCGCCGTGCGCGAGATCCGCGTGACGCACGGCGTAGCCGTCCATCGCGCTCTGGTCGGCCGGCGGCTGGTCGAGCACGGCGGTGAGCGGCGCGGCCAGCACGTGGCCGACGGCTTCCGCGACCGGGATGGACGTGGTGGCCGCAAGCGGCGCGAACGCGCTCGCGAAATGCTGCTGCGCGGTATCGAAATCGGTCAGTGGTTTCATCAGGAGAGAGCCGGATGCGCTTGAGCGAGCGCCGGTTGATCGGGTTGAACGGCGTCGGGCGACACGTACTCGACGAAGCCGTCGTTGCGGCAGAAGCCGACCAGCCGCACGCCGGCCTCGCGGGCGACGTCGATCGCGAGCGACGTCGGCGCCGAGATCGTCGCGATCATCGGGATGCCGACTCGCGCGGCCTTGCGCACCAGTTCGTAGCTCGCACGGCTCGACAGGAACACGAAGCCTTCGTGCAGGTTCGCGCGGCGCCGCGCGAGCCGGCCGATCAGCTTGTCGAGCGCGTTGTGGCGGCCGACGTCCTCGAACACGTCGAGCACGGCCCCGTCGCGGTCGCACCAGGCGGCCGCGTGGATGCCGCCGGTCTCGCGCATCAGCGTCTGATGGGCCGGCAACTCGCGTGCGGCGCGTGCGATCGCTGCCGCGTCGATACCGGCGGCCGTGCCGGCGGCGGCGATGCGCGGCGGGTGCAGGTCGAGCTGCGCGATGCTCTCGATCCCGCATACGCCGCAGCCGGTGCGGCCGGCCAGCGCGCGCCGGTGCGCCTTCATCGCCATGAACGCCTGCTGCGACACGGTCAGCCGCACTTCGGCGCTGCCGGCCCGGCATTCGCTTTCGATGTCGAAGACGTCCGACGCACGCTCGACGATGCCTTCGCTCAGTGCGAAGCCGAGGCCGAACGCGTCGAGGTCGATCGGGGTCGCCATCATGACCGTGTGCGCAATGTCGTTGAACACGAGTGCAACCGGCGTTTCGTCGACGACGCGATCGACGGTGTCGCGAGCGTCGCCGGCACGGTGACGCGTCACATGACACGCGGTGCTGCCGGTCGGATCGTCGCGGCGGATGCAGGACTCCATGCGTTTTTCTCCAGGCGGATCGGCCGGCGGGCCGGCCGGGTCGGGCGCGTACGCGGGACCAGGGGAATCGAAGCTGCCGGGCGGGCGCGGCCGAGGGGCGCGCCGTGGCCGCGGACAGGCGTTGCATCGGATGTTAACGGGGATGAAAGGCGCGCCGGATATACAGCGCTGCAACGCGGAAAGCAGTACAGCTGACCATCCCGCAGGCACGAAATGTGTTTTCCGTACACACATCTTCGGCAGCGGAAGCAGCACAGTTTCAACGCACGTTCGAACGATTGCGAGTATCGTTGCAAACGCGATATCGTCATTCACGCTTCGATGCCATGCGAGTGACCGTTTGTGTTCGCATGTGTTGTCGCCAAGCCGTCGCGCGATTTCCTGCTTCGAGCGTACGTCCTCACAACCACGAGCAAATTACGGTCATGGAAATCTTCGATGCGTTCCATCTCGCCCGCTTGCAATTCGCGTTCACGGTGTCGTTCCACATCGTGTTTCCCGCGATCAGCATCGGTATGGCGAGCTTCCTGGCGGTGCTGGAATGGCGCTACCTCGTCACCGGCGATGCCGCCTACAAATCCATGTTCCAGTTCTGGTCGAAGATCTTCGCGATCGGCTTCGGGATGGGCGTGGTCTCCGGCG
The DNA here is from genome assembly GCF_902499025.1 of Burkholderia lata. Taxonomy (GTDB): domain Bacteria; phylum Pseudomonadota; class Gammaproteobacteria; order Burkholderiales; family Burkholderiaceae; genus Burkholderia; species Burkholderia lata_C. Next base: position 88,268 of record NZ_CABVPW010000034.1, read on the forward strand.
TCGTGATGGCGTACGAGTTCGGCACCAACTGGGCCGGCTTCTCGCGCGTCGCGGGCAACATCACGGGCCCGCTCCTTACGTATGAAGTGCTGACGGCGTTCTTCCTCGAAGCCGGCTTCCTCGGCGTGATGCTGTTCGGCTGGCAGCGCGTGAGCCCGCGCGCCCACTTCTTCGCGACGCTGATGGTCGCGGTCGGCACGCTGATCTCGACGTTCTGGATCCTCGCGTCGAACAGCTTCATGCAAACGCCGCAGGGCTACAAGATCGAGAACGGGCTCGTCGTGCCGGTCGACTGGTTCAAGATCATCTTCAACCCGTCGTTCCCGTACCGCCTCGTGCACATGACGATCGCGGCGTTCATCGTCGCGGGCTTCATCGTCGCCGCATGCGGTGCGTGGCATCTGCTGAAGGGGCGCCGCGACGAGCCGGTGAAGCGCAGCTTCTCGATGGCGCTGTGGATGCTGCTGATCCTCGCGCCGATCCAGATCGTCGTCGGCGACGCGCACGGGCTGAACACGCGCGAATACCAGCCGGCGAAGATCGCCGCGATCGAGGGGCTGTGGGAAACCGAGAAGGGCGGCACCGCGCTGAACCTGTTCGGGCTGCCCGACATGCAGGCCGAAACCACGCGCTATGCGATCCAGGTGCCGCACCTCGGCAGCCTGATCCTCACGCACAGCTGGGACGGCGAGATTCGCGGGCTGAAGGAATTCCCGCCGCAGGACCGCCCGTATTCGCCGATCGTGTTCTGGACGTTCCGGATCATGGCGGGCCTCGGGATGCTGATGCTGCTTACCGCGCTGCTCGGGCTGCTGCTGAGAAAGGGCGGGCGCCTGTATGAAACGCGCTGGTTCCAGTGGTTCGTGGTCGCGATGGGGCCGTCGGGCATCCTCGCGCTGCTGGCCGGCTGGATCACGACCGAGGTCGGGCGCCAGCCATGGACCGTGTACGGCGTGCTGCGCACCGTCGATTCGGTTGCGCCGCTCAGCGCGCAGCAGGTCGGCGTGTCGCTGCTGATCTTCGTGGTCGTGTATTTCCTGGTGTTCGGAACGGGTATCTACTACATGATGAAACTGATGAAGCGCGGGCCGGCTGCCCAGGCCGGGTATATCGAGCTGCACCGGCATCCGGGGCTGCGCAAGAGCGCGCTGTCCACGCCGCTGAACGTCACCGAAGCGGAGTAAGCCATGCAAATCGATCTTCCTGTCGTGTGGGCCGCGATCATCGGCCTCGGCGTATTCATCTACGTGATGCTGGACGGCTTCGATCTCGGTATCGGCCTGCTGTTTCCGTTCTTCGATGCGAAGGCCGAGCGCCAGGTGATGCTCGACACCGTCGCGCCGGTGTGGGACGGCAACGAGACGTTCCTGGTGCTCGGCGGCGCGGGGCTCTACGGCGCGTTCCCGGTCGTGTATTCGACGCTGCTGCCGGCGAACTACCTGCCGCTGGTGCTGATGCTGGTCGGGCTGATCTTCCGGGGCGCGGCGTTCGAGCTGCGCGCGAAGGCCACCCGCACGCAACACATGTGGGATCTCGCGTTCATCGGCGGCTCGGCACTCGCCGCGTTCTGCCAGGGGATCGTGCTCGGTTCGCTGCTGCAGGGCATCAAGATCGAGAACAACCAGTTCGCGGGCGGGCCGTTCGACTGGCTGTCGCCGTTCAGCCTGCTGTGCGGGATCGGCGTGCTCGTCACGTATGCGACGCTCGGTTGCGGCTGGCTGATCCTGAAGGTCGACGGCGAACTGCAGCGCAAGATGCGCCTTCTGATGAAGCCGCTTGCGGGCGTGTTGCTCGCCGTGATGGGCGTGGTCAGCCTGTGGACCGTGATCGGGCTGCCGGCCGTCGCGCACCGCTGGTTCGGCAGCGGCAACCTCGGCTGGTTCCTGCCGGTGCCGATCCTCGTCATCGCGTGCGTGTGGGGCATCTTCCACACGGTGAAGCGCGAGCACGAGGCCACGCCGTTCCTGCTGACGCTCGCGCTCGTGTTCCTCGGCTACACGGGGCTCGTGATCAGCATCTGGCCGAACATCGTGCCGCCGTCGCTGTCGATCTGGGACGCGTCGTCGAGCCCTTCGAGCCAGAAGTTCGCGCTCGTCGGCACCGTGATCGTGCTGCCGATCATCCTCGTGTACAACGCGATGCAGTACCGTGTGTTCCGCGGCAAGGTGCGCGAGGGCGATATCGGCTATCACTGAGCGGCTATCACTGAACGCCGCACGATGTGACGGGCGTGGCGGGCGCGGGCGTATCATCGCGCGCAGCACCGCGCCCGACCCGGCATTCACCCGACAGCGGCCCGCCATGCGCGGGCCGTTGCGCATCGGGCGCCGGCGCGCCGTTTGATGCATTTCCCTGGCAGTCGAGAAAACACCATGATCGTCCGACCACAACAAAACTGGCTCAGGATGCTGTTCGTCTGGAACGGCTCCGTGCTGCAATCGATCATTCCGCAGCTCGTGTTCATGGCGATCGTCAGCACGCTGGCGGTCTTCACGAACGGGCGCATCTTCGGCGAGAAGATCCCGCTCAACACCGCGCCGTTCACGCTGTTCGGGCTCGCGCTCGCGATCTTCCTCGGGTTTCGCAACAACGCGAGCTTCGAGCGCTTCAAGGAGGCGCGGCATCTGTGGGGCAACCTGCTGATCGCGGCGCGTACGCTGACGTCGCAGCTGAATCGCTACCTGCCCGACGGCGTGAGCGACGCCGAGCGCAACCGGCTGGCCGACCTGCTGATCGCGCTCACCTATGCGCTGAAGCATCAGCTTCGTCATACCGATCCGACGGCGGACCTGCAGCGCATTCTCGGTGCGGAGCGCACGGCTGAGCTTGGCGGTAAATGCTTCAAGCCCGTCGCGATCCTCGACGAGCTGCGCGGCGGCATCGTGCGCGTGCTGGGCCGCGCGCCCGGCAGCGACGTGACCTGCTGGATGTTCGAGGCGCAACTCGATGAGGTGGGAAAATCGGTCGGCGGGTGCGAACGCATCCTGTCGACACCGATCCCGTTCTCGTACAGCGTGCTGCTGCATCGCACCGTGTATGCGTATTGCGTGCTGCTGCCGTTCGGCCTCGTCGATTCGACGGAGTTCTTCACACCGCTGATCTGCGTGTTCATCTCGTACACGCTGATCGCGCTCGAAGCGATCGCGAGCGAGGTGGCCGAACCTTTCGGCCTCGCGCCGAACGCGCTGGCGCTCGATGCGATGACGCGCACGATCGAACGGTCGGTGCTCGAACTGGGCGACCGCCCGCTACCGGAGGAATTCGTGCCGGCGTCGACGTACCAGATCACGTAAGCGGGTGCGCGCAAGCGTGGAAGGAGCGGATCGCGTCGGGCGCTAGAATGGCGCTTGCCTGTTCTTCGGACCTGACGCAATGACCCTCGTCGACACCTATCTCGCCGGCCTGCGCGCCGCGCTGCCCGACACCGACAACGCGGCGCTCGCCGCCGCCACGGGCGCGACGCCCGCGCAGCTCGATGCGCTGCGTGCCGCGTATCCGCAATGCCCGGCCAGCCTGCTCGAACTGCTCGGCAAGCTCGACGGCACCTACTGGCGCGACTACGGCGGCACGACGGTCAATGTGCTGGTGCTGGGCTCCGACGTCTACGAATACCCGTATTACCTGCTGTCGGCCGGGCAGATGCTCGAGGAGGGCGCGAAGTACCGCGACAGCATCGCGGAGATCTATGGCGACGATGCGAACGACGACGGCGAGCTCGTCGATCCGCGCATCGACATCGCACTGCCGATGAGCCGGCGGCTGTGCTTCTCGCACTGCATGAACAACGGCGGCACGTCGCAGCTCTACATCGATTTCGAGCCGGCGCCGGGCGGCAAGGTCGGGCAGGTCGTGCGCTTCCTGCACGATCCCGACAGCTACGCGGTGATCGCCGACGACTTCGATGGCTACCTGCGCAAGCTGATCGACGACGGTTATGCGTTTGTCATCGATTTCGACGAAGAATAGTGACGGGGCGGTGGCTGCCGCTACAGGAGAGATTGAAATGCGAATCTACGTGACGAGTATCTTTGTCGACGATCAGGACAAGGCGTTGACGTTCTATACCGACAAGCTCGGGTTCAAGCTGAAGAACAACGTGCCGGTGGGCGAATACCGCTGGCTGACCGTGGTGTCGAAGGACCAGCCGGACGGCACCGAGCTGCTGCTCGAGCCGAGCAACCATCGCGCGGTCGGGCCTTACAAGCAGGCGCTGTACGAGGACGGCATTCCGGCGGCATCGTTCCAGGTCGACGATCTCGATGCCGAGTTCGCGCGGCTCAAGGATCTCGATGTCCGCTTCACGCTGGAGCCGATGGATGCGGGGCCGGTGCGCGTCGCGGTTGTCGACGATACGTGCGGCAATCTGATCCAGCTCATGCAGATGAAGTGACGTCACACGCCGGTCGCGGAGCGCTTAGCGCGCCGCGACCGGCGGCGCATCGTGCATCCAGCTGCGCTCCTGCGTGCGACGCTGGATGCGCCACCCGCATTCGGTTCGCACCAGCAGGTCGCGATACCAGAGCCCGACGAAGCACACGCGATCGTCGCCGGCCTCACCGGCCGAGATCATCATCGCCTGGCCGGCCGTTCGCGCGGTCGCGGCGTCGCCGTCGACGATCAGCAGCGATGTCGAGATCGTGTGCTGCGTGCCGCGCATCGCCGACGTCACCTGTTCCAGATACCCGGCAATTTCCGCGCGGCTGCCGACCGGGCCGCCGAAGGCCGTGTAGTCGAGCGTCGCGTTGGCCGCGAAGAGGCGCTCGAATTCATGCCAGTCGTGACGGTCGACGGCGTGGCAATAGCGGGTCAGCAGATCCTGGATCTCCATCCGGTCGATCGTTTCCTGTGGCGTCATGGTGTCGTGGGTGGGTGGATGACGGGGAAACGATAGCGGGGGCGGGCGGGGGTGGCATCGGCGGAGTGGACTAAGGGCCGGCAGAGATTGACGACCGGTCGCGCAAGTGCAGGTGGCTGCCGGTGCCGATCATTCCTTGATCGCCTCGGCGTCCCACTTGCCCAGTGAGACGGCCTTGCACAGCATGCTGACGGTCAATGCCTCCCGTTCGAATGTATGGGGTTTCCTGAGCAGGTACTTGCGCACAATGTGATACAGGATCCCTTCGCCCTCCATCAGGAAGTAACGTCCGAAATCGTAGTCGCCGCGATCCACCTCGAATCGGGTGAAGAATCGATCCATGAAGATGTCCGCATCGTCTCCGGTTTGTCCGAGATCGACGGATACGGACGTACTCCCGGTAATCCGGCGCTTGCTCGATACGGCTGCTTCCTCGCGAACGAATGCTTCCAGCCTTTCCCACAATTGACGGTCGTCCATTACAGAATCCTGTCCTCCGGTTTTGCAATCTGGTTGTACCGGGAAACGGTGTTCCGGACAATATGGAAGGCATCTTTGGCGAGCAGAACCCAGCCGACGCCCGGCACGGTCCGGCCAACGAACACTGCAAGACGATGAGTCAGGATCACACGCAGATTCTTGATGCTTTGTAGCGTGACGGTCGGTAGTACCTTGCGTTTGAATTCATGCCGGAAGATAGATCGTGCCATCACCGATGCGACGGAGGTACCTTGGGTCGCCCCGAGCGGTTTGGCGCGGGTCGGAAGGATCGGCAGGCCGGAAAGAATCAGAATAACGGCTTCCACATCGTCTATTCCGGCTTGTTTGCGCGTTTCGTCGGCGGCAATCAGGAAGAACAGTTCGGTCGGACTCAGGTTTTGCTGGTTCTGGTAACGATAGGTATTCACTCGGTGCGCCTTGAGGTGCAGGCGAAACGAGCCGCGTGTGCCGCACGTCTTGCTTGCTGTCTTTGTTTATTGGTGGGGCACGTTAGCGAGACCGTCGCTGCAGGTCAATTTCGGAAAGAGGGAATGCGTGCGGCTTGCCATGGCTCGAGCGCTCGAGCGTCGGCTGCCTGATGGCCTGCGTTTGCAGTGTCGTCACCGACGAGCGGTGTGGAGGCCGTCAAGGCACGCGCCGTTTCTGCAGCGACGGATGGCTTGAATCGAAAGGTTTCCAAGTGTCGCTGGCCGTGTTCCGGACCGACGCCTGCCTTGAAAGCGGCTTCGTGCTGCATCCGTGTGGGCGCGCAGTGAGCCGAAGTACTGACCGACATGCTGCGTGGTCGCACGCGCGCCAGGAAAGATGGTCGGTCGGACGGAAACGGGCACGCTTGTGTAGACTCGCGCTCATTCAATGGAGCAAACATCATGCAACTGCTTGATCACGTGTCAATCAGCGTGCCGGATATCGAACGGGCGCGCCCGTTCTACGATGCCATCATGGCCGCGCTGGGCGCGACCAAGGTCTATGACCGGCCGACTGCGCTCGGCTATGGCGAACGCTGCAACGCGAACGACACCGCATCGACTTGCCTGGCGGTCTATCTGGATCCCGCTGAAATCGGCGTGAGCAAGCGGCACTGGTGCTTCAAGGCCGCGAGCCGCGAGCAGGTGGATGCGTTTTTCGAGGCCGGCCTGGCGACCGGCGGGCAGTCCGACGGCGAGCCCGGCTTGAGGCCGCATTACCACGGCGACTACTACGGCGCGTTTCTCGTCGACCCGGCCGGCAATCGGGTCGAGGCCGTGTGTCACGCGTCCGTGCCGGCGCACGCATCGCGATGAAGCGGCGCGTGCATCGATGCTCGCTCGCGCACGTGATGCGATGAACGCCACGCGCCGGCCCGATACCGACCAGCGCGCGAAGCACATTTGCGTGCTCGCTGCCTGCGGCGCTCAATCGAAGTAGTTCAACCCCATCGACCCCTTCACCTCCGCGAGCGTCGCACCGGCCACGTCCCGTGCGTGCATCGTGCCGCGCTTCAGGATCGCCATCACTTCGGCCTTGTCGGCCTCGAATTCGCGGCGGCGCGCGCGGATCGGCTCGATCAACGCCTGCAGCCGCTCGTCCAGCACACGCTTGACGACGCTGTCGCCGAGCCCGCCGCGACGGTAGTGCGCTTTCAACTCGTCGACCTTCTGCACGTCGGGCTCGAACGCGTCGAGGAACGTGAACACGACGTTGCCCTCGACCTGGCCGGGATCGCTCACGCGCAGGTGGTTCGGGTCCGTGTACATGTTCTTCACGGCCTGCGTGATCTCGTCCGGCGTCGAGCCGAGCGTGATCGCGTTGCCGAGCGACTTGCTCATCTTCGCCTTGCCGTCGATCCCCGGCAGCCGCGTGACCGGCGACAGCACGGCCTCGCATTCGACCAGCACGGGCTGCTCGACGGTCGCGTTGAAGCGGCGCACGAGTTCGTTGGTTTGCTCGATCATCGGCAGCTGATCGTCGCCGACCGGCACGTGCGTCGCCTTGAACGCGGTGATGTCGGCCGCCTGGCTCACGGGGTAGGTCAGGAAGCCGGCCGGGATGTCGCGCTCGAAACCGCGCAGGCGGATCTCTTCCTTGATGGTCGGATTGCGTTCGAGGCGCGCGACCGTGACGAGGTTCAGCAGGTACTGCGACAGCTCGGCGAGCTCGGGCACCTGCGACTGCACGACGATCGTCGAGATCGCCGGATCGATGCCGACGGCGAGATAGTCGAGCGCGACCTCGATCACGTTCTCGGTGACACGCTGGCGGCGGCCCATGTTGTCGGTCAGCGCCTGCGTGTCGGCGAGCAGCAGGAACTGCTTCGCTTCATGCTGCATCCGGACGCGGGCGCGCAACGAGCCGATGTAGTGGCCGAGATGCAGCGGGCCGGTCGTGCGGTCGCCGGTGAGGATGGTCGGTCGGGTCGGGTGGGTCATGCTGGTCGTTGCTCCGGGTTATCGAAGCCGCCAGCCATGGTGTCTGCGCAGAAACGCAAATGCCGCCATCGCTGGCGGCATCACGTTTGGGACATGCAAAAGGAAACGGGCCGCCTGGGTCAGGCGCGCCACCAGCAATGCACGTTCGGCGAGGCAGGTTGGGTTTCCATTGCGTGAGTATAGCGTAGTGCGTGCCGGACGGCCGTGCGCGTCAGCGGATCACCGACTCCATCGCGAGGTACGCGGTTTCGGCCGAAGGCCACAGCAGGTACAGCAGGCCGGCCATCAGCAGCAGCGCGCCGGCACGTGCGAACGGCGTGCGGTCTTTCTCGCGCGAGGGGCGGGTGGGCGGCTTCGAGTTCTTCATGCTTGCTGGCGCACGAGGCGCCACTCCAACGGTTGCTGCAACGGGTCGGGTGGGGCGACGCCGGGGTGTTGCGGGGTTCGACGGGGGCTGGGGTGCGGTTGGGCACCGTGTCGCCTGGACGGGACGGCACGGATGACCGGTCTCGCGGCCCATTAAAAGGGATCGATCGGGTGTCCGGTGTCCGCTTTCCATGCTGAGGCGACCGGCATCCTACCAGTTTGGCGGGGTGGGCACAGTCAAGAATTGTCGGGGAGGGGGCGGCCGGAGGAGGCATCTCCAATTTCACAGACTCGTCTCACGGTTCGTCCCTACAGCGGTCCTGCCGAACTTTACGGTGAGGCCGTCGCACGTCCATTCCCGGGAGAACACCATGCGATATCCATTGCAGCCTGCCGACCAGGGCGCCTCGGCACCGCGTCCGTCCGCCCTCCAACCGCACGCACCGGCGTCGCGGGCGGACATCGAGGAGAGGTAAGCCATGAGCCACGAAGCACTCGACCCGCTGCTGCGGCAGTTTGCGGAGAAGCGATTTGGGCGGCCCCTCGCGCCGGCCGAAGAACAGGCGCTGCTGGAGCAACTTCCGGGCAGGAGCGGGAACCCGTCAGCGCCGGCGGCGGGCACGGCCGTGCCGGCGCCCGCCGCGAACCGGCCGTTGCCGCAGTTGAAAACCCGGCAGGAGGCGCGCGAACAGATCAAGCATTTCCTGCAGCTCAACCAGCAGAAGGCGTACGAGAAGATGCGCGGCATCCTGCAGACGATCGAAACACAGAACGAGACGACCCTCGGCATGCTGGCGTCGGAACAGCGGAAAGTGTCGGGCGTACTCGACGCGCATGAGCCGCCGGGCGATACGCAGGCATCAGGCGCGGCCGAGATCCAGGACAGCACCCGCGAGGCGCTGGCGATGATCGGCGAACAGCTGACGGGCCTGATCCGGCAGGAAATCGACGCGTGCTTCCGGCAATACGTCGATTCGCTCGCCGAACGGCTCATCGCAAGGCTCGACGCGATGGACGACCGGTTGCGACGCGTCGGCGCTGCCCCGGCCGAACCGTCCGAACCGACTGCCGTCGCCGCCGCTGCCGTTCACGATACCTCCGGCCAAGCGTCCATGGAGTAGCACGCGGGTTATTCGGCAGAAAGCGAAACCGGCCGGCCCCCGATGTGCGACCTCTCAACTACGTGAACCAAGGAGCAACAAATGGCTGATACGTGTCAAGTGTGCCAGGTGAATCCCGCGATTACCGATGCGGTCACACAGGTCAACGTCAAGGTGGTCGCGGAAGCGCCGGCAATGGCGATGGGCTCGCTGTACCAGGCCCAGAGCCATTCGCTCAGCATCCTGTTCGAGAACGCGGTGCAGCAGCAGTCGCAGGCCGCAATCCAGTCGCAGACGTCGACGAACGTGGGGACGATGCAGCTCTACACGATCGGGCCGGAAAGCGCGGGCGCGGCCGCCACGGAAATCGGCGCGAACGGGATCATCTCCATTCTGGCCGACGTGATCGCAATCGGGAAGGCAGTCAAGGCCTGACGCGCCATCGCAACGCCGCGGTTGAGCGGCGGCGCAAGCGGCGGGAGCCGCCAATGCCGCCGCCGCGCCGTGGACCCGCATGGCCGCCGGCGCCTGAACAGCGGTGCCGCGCGGTGTTCCGGAGCAAACGACAGAACGGGCAGAGCCGATTCGATGCGGCGCCTGTTCGCGAATCAGGAGAAATACGATGGCAGATGGCGCAAACGACTCGAAAGACCCCTGCAACTGCAAGACGTGCGCGGTGAACGCCGCGATCACCGACGCGGTCACGCAAACCAACGTCAAGGTGGTTGGCGAAGCGCCTGCGATGGCAACGGGCTCGCTGTACCAGGCTCAGAGCCACTCGCTCAGCGTGCTGTTCGAGAACGCGGTTCAGCAGCAGTCGCAGTCGGCGGTGCAGCTGCCGACCTCGACGAACGTGGGCACGATGCAGCTGTACACGCTCGGGCCGGCGAGCGCGGGGGCCGCCGCGACGGAAATCGGCTCGAACGGGGTGCTTTCCGTGCTGGCTGATGTACTCGCGCTCGGCAGGGCGCTTGCCTGACGCGTAGCCTGGCGTCGACGCCGGGCGGCGGCCCCGATCGGTGGCTGCCGCCCGGCGCCAGACGTCGTGTCGACGCCCGCGATGGCGGGCCCCGGCGGCGGCATGCGGCACGCATCGCCGACCGACCCACTCATGCTTTCGCCGTGACAGCGCCGCAGCGGCGAGCCAACCAGGAGCAACGACATGCCGGAACAGGTTTCCCCCGCGGTGACCGATGCGGTCACGCAAGCCAACGTCAAGGTGGTGGGCGAAGCCCCCGCCGTAGCCTTGGGCACGCTCATGCAGTCGAACAGCCATGCGTCCGCGATCCTGCTGCACAACGCGGTGCAGATGCAGGCGAACCAGGCGATGTCCAACCTTGCCGCCACGACCGTCGGCGTCATGCAGCTCTATGCGGGCTCACCGGCGGCTGCGGCGGCCGGCGCGGCGCGGTCGGCGAACGACAGCTTTGCGTCGCAGCTGGCCGCCGTCGCGCAACTGATGAACGCCATCAGCCACTGGCGCGGCTGACCCTCGCCACGCGCGGCCCGAACCGGCGCGCGCAGCCGCCCCGTGCCGCGGCACCGCACGACGCACGTGCGTGCCGGGCCCTCAATTGGTGTCGACGATGGTCCGGAGCTGCTCCGGTTTCTCGATCGTCACACCGTGCTCGTGTAGCCGGATCAGGCCGTCGCGCTGCATCTTCTGCAGGCTGCTGTTCAGTCGCGGCCGTCTGACGTTGAGCATCGCCGCGAGGATGCTCTGGTTCTCCGGCAGCGGCACCTCGAGATCGTTTCCTTGCATGCGGTTCAGCAGATGGCGCGCGAGCCTTGCGTCGAGCCGGTACAGGCATGCCGATTCGACGAAGTCGCTCAGCTGGTGGATATGCCGGCACAGCTGCTCGTGGATGCGCCCCATGAATTCCGCGTTGGCCAGCAGCGGCGCGAAGTACGGGCGATGCAGCAGCGAAATGCGGCAGTCGGGGCTCAACTGGGCGGTGAAGTTGCGCTGGTGAGCGCGAATCAGTGTGTTTTCGCCGATGAGTTCGCCAGGCATCGAGTGGCCGAGAATGACCTCGCGTCCGCCGGGTTCGTGCAGCGTCCTGTAGACGCGGCCGCGGTGCACGAACGCGACGAAATCACCCGGATCGCCCTTGAAGAACAACAGGCGATTGCCGTGTTCGGGCCAGAGGGTGACATGCCGCTCGATATGGGCGATCAGACTTTCCGGGAGATCGGCGAGTATCGGTATGTTGCGCAACGTTGGAGCGTTAGCAAGGGCAGGCATGTTTTCCGCGCGAGGTTGTTAGACGATGCGGCCACCTAGCGAAAAACGCTGCCTTCGGCATTGCGTGAAGAATGAATAACGAATATATCGGGATAATCGACAAGCAGTCCGGATATCGCGGCACTCTGACGGCAACGGCGCTTGGCTGATTGACATGGATAGCCGTATGCCGGCGCATGAACCCATCGCGGCGGCAGTTGTCCTCTTTCATCGCAATGCCGTTATTCAGGTCCGGCGACGCCCCTTAAACGACGGATCGGAGCATGCAGGGGGATTAATATTTCTGTTCATAATAATCAAGAAAATTTACCGGAACCGATTATCGTTATAACGGTGTTACGCGGGTAACAGCGCCATTCCCGGTATCGACTCGATTCTGTGTTTTCCAATAAAAAGGAAGGCACGGGATGACAACCTCGAACCAGCACGCTGCCCCGGCGCCCGAGTCTCCGGCGCAGCAGCTCGATCGCACGTGGCGGGAAATGCAGGGGAAATTGAGGCGCCGCGCGCGCCTGTTGTGCAAGGGCGATATTCACCGCGCCGACGAACTGCTCTCCGACACCGCACTCAAGGTCCACATTTACCTGCAGCGCTCGCCTGAGCGCGTTCAGAACCTGGCCGGCTTTCTCTTTCTGGTGCTGAACCATGCGTTCCTCGATGGCGCGCGCCGCCGTCTGCGCGAAAGCGGCATGCTCGAATTCGACCCGGGCTGGGACGACGATCACGCCGTCGAGCTGGCCGGCCACGCGCCGTCGGTGGAGCACCAACTACTCCTCCGGCAGCAACTGCTGCGTCTCGAGCAGGCGCTGTCCACGCTGCCCCCGCAGCAGCAGATGCTGTTCACGCTCAAGTTCGAGGAGGACCGGCCCTATCTGCACATCGCGACGACACTCGGGATCAACGAGCCGCTTGCCAGAAAGCGCGTCGAGCTGTTGCGCAAGAAGTTGCGCGAGCAACTCGCGTAAGCGCGTTCACGAACGCGGGCACGCAGCGTTCCTAAGGGACGGTTTCAAAAAGGGCCCGTGGGGCTGTTAACTTTCGCGGCGAGCTGTTAACCTCAGGCATCGGAACAACCGAGACCGAGGAGATGGGCAAGCCGATCATCGACGACGAATTGTGGATACTGATCGAGCCGTTACTGCCGCCACCCAAGCCGCGGCGCGAGAAGAACCCGGGTCGCCTACCTGTTTCGAATCGCGCCGCGCTGACCGGCATCTTGTTCGTTCTCAAGACCGGACTGCGCTGGCGCGATCTGCCTGCCGAGATGGGTTGCGGCTCGGGCGTGACATGTTGGCGACGACTACGCGACTGGCAGGCTGCCGGCGTGTGGGACCGCCT
>NZ_CABVPW010000035.1:0-100507 GCF_902499025.1 Burkholderia lata
TTTTAAAGAGCATTTCTGCGAGGAACTTCGTGTTTCTCAGCAGCGCTGCGTTTTCAGCAGCAGAGAAGCGAGATTATCAACCGTTTTTTCAAACTCGTCAACAACTTTTTTAACTACTTCGTTGCGACGACTGCGGTTTAATTTCGTGTGCACTGAAGTCATTAAAACCGACATCAACAGCACCGCTTCCCTTCTTTCCCCCGCGCTGCGTTTCCGTTAGCGCGAAAGAGGCGTGATTCTAAGCACCCGCCTCCAACTCCGCAACCCCTTTTGTGAAATTATTTTGACATGTGGTACCGGGGGCCGCTGAACCTGTCCCACGGCGTCATATATAGGCGATGCGGCAGGAGCAGCCTCGGTCGCCCGTGAACAGCCCCGCCGCATCGAACGCAACCCTCCGTCGCTCACCGCCCCACCATCGCCCTCACCACGCCGTCCCGCCGAATCAGCCCGTGATACAGCGCAGCAGCAAAGTGCGCGAGGAACGTCGCGAAGAACAGATAGGCCAGCACCCGGTGCGCGACCCGGAGCCAGGCAAACGTCACCGGATCCGCCGCCACGATCGCCGGCAGCTGCACACCACCGCCCAACGTCACCGGGTACCCGCCCGCCGACAGCATCGCCCACCCGATCAGGGGCATCGCGAGCATCAGCGCATACAGCACGAGATGCGACCCGTGCGCGGCAACCTTCTGCCACCACGGCAGATCCTCGGGCAATGCCGGCGGCTTCGACAGAACCCGCACCACGATCCGCACACAAACCAGCACGAGCACGGCAATACCCAGAGGCTTATGAATCGCCACCAGGACCGCATGCCGCTCAGAAACAGACGCCACCATCCCCACCCCGATAAACAGCATCGCGATGATCATCGCGGCCATCACCCAGTGCAGCACCCGCGCCGGCAAGCTAAACGTCGTCGAAGCCTTCATCACCGTCCCTCCCCACTCAATCGCGCCACGCCTGCCACCCCGGCCTCTTCACTCGTCCTGCGCAGATACGAATCCGCATAAGCAGCCGACCGCGCCGCCAGCAACGGATCCCCTGACGCCTGAATCCCCTGCGGCAGCACCGTCGGGTCGTAATTCACGTCTCGGCACGGCCCGCTGTCCTGCGCCTCCACGCGGTCGAGCACGAGCGTCCCCGCATCGATCGTCGTGCGCTGCGCGGGCCAGACCTTCGTCGCGTCGTCCACCGGATCGCCGGGCTCCGCCAGCGTGACCAGCAGCTTCCACTTCTGCGCACCGGCCGCGATGCGCTGCGTCACGTCCTGCTGCAACACGTTCGGGTCCGCGGCCGTCGCGACGTTCCCGGCGCCGGCCGTCTGCTCCGGCACGACGCGCCACCGCACCGCCTGGCGCTTGCCGGCCGCATCGACGAAGTAGAACGCGTTCAACCCGTAATAGCTCTCGGTGACATAACTCGCGCTCGGCTTCGCACCTTTGATCCACTGCAGGAACGCGGCCGTCTCCGGATGCGCGCCGAAAAACGCCTTCACCTTCGCCGGATCGGGCTTGCCCGTCTTCGGATCGGGCCGGGTCGCCATCAATTGCGCGTAGAACGCCTGCGGCGTCGCCACCGGAAACACCGGCATCGCATTCATCCCGGTTCGCCATTGCTCACCATCAGGCGCGGTGAGCTTCAGCGCGAGGCTACGGATCGGTACGCTGCTGTCGGGCGCATACGGATTCCCGCCCGGCAACGCGAACCGCCCGACCACCGGCGTGCGCACCGCCTTGAAGAACGGCGCGACCGAATACGCGCTCGCGGCACCGTTGCCTTCGAAGTAACCGGTCACGCACACGCCCTTCGCGTGATTGCGCCGGAAGCCCGGGTGAATGCCGCCGCCGGCCGTCTGCAACGCATCGACGATCCGGTGCGGGGTCAGACGCGCCGGCGCGAACCACCCGCCGGCATACCCGAACGCCACGGCCACGCCGGCCACCGCGCCGCCGATCGCGGCCCAGCGCCACCACCCGCGCCCGGGCTCGCGCTGCGGCGAAGAAGAGGAAGAAGATCGCTCCATATATAGGCTCCCGACCGTCAGGTCATTGTCGAACCCGCGTAGGACGCCACCCGCGCCGCTTTATTCCACGAAAAATTTTTTCCTATGCTGGTGGAATAAGCGGCGCCGACCGGCGTCTTACGCGACATCTCGACCCATTCGGCAACCGGCCCGGCCATGCCCTCCACCGCCCTCGACGACGACGCGCTGCGCGAACTCATCCCCAGGCTGCGACGCTTCGCGCTCTGGCTCGCGCGCGACGTCCACACGGCCGACGATCTCGTCCAGTCGACGCTCGAGCGCGCGCTGTCGCGCTGGTCGAGCCGCCGCGACGACGCGTCGCTGCGCAGCTGGCTCTTCACGATCCTGTACCGGCAGTTTCTCGACGGCAAACGCAGCGCGAAGCGCTATGCGTGGCTGCTCGGGCGTATCAGCGACGACGACGAAGCGCACTGGCCGTCCGCCGAACGCGAATTCGCGGCGCGCGCAACGCTCGAAGCATTCGGCCGACTGTCCGACGAGCAGCGCAGCCTGCTGCTGCTCGTGGCGGTCGAAGGCTTCACCTATCAGGAAGTCGCCGACCTGCTCGACGTGCCGATCGGCACCGTGATGTCGCGGCTCTCCCGCGCGCGCCAGGCGCTGCGCCAGCTCAGCGACGGCGAGCTTCCCGCTCCTTCTTTGCGATTGATGAAGAAATGAACACGCCTCCGAACGAACACGACCTTCAGGCCTACGTCGACGGCCAGCTCGACGATGAAGCGCGCGCAGCGGTCGAGCGCTATCTCGCGCTGCATCCGGAGCGCGCGGAACAGGTGAAGCAATGGCAGCAGGATGCGCAGCGGTTGCGGGCCGCGCTCGAGAGCGTGCGGATGCCGGCGGATAACCCCGCGCTGGATCCGGCGGCGATTCGTGGACGGCGCGTGGAGCGCTCGCGGATGCGGTTCGCGATGGCGGCTTCGTTCGTGTTCTGCGTCGGGCTGGGGACGTTCGGCGGGTGGCAGGCGCGCGGGTGGAACGCGCCGCCGCCCATCGCGCCGATGAGCGATGCGGTCGAGGCCTACCGGATGATGGTGGTCGATCAGACTGCAAAGGTCGATTACCGGCCGACGGGTGCGGGAGATTTGCAGGGGTGGCTCACCCGGCGCGTGGGTGCGTCGGCGAAGCTGCCGGATCTGAGTGTGGCAGGGTTCAGGCCGGTCGGTGGGCGGTTGTTCACGACGGATAGCGGCGCCACGGCTGCGATGGTGCTCTATGAGGACGCAGCCGGAAGGACGCTGAGCTTCTATATGCGGCCGGCGGAATCGAAACATCGGCTGCTGCCGGCCGGCCAACGCGTGGATGGCGCGCTGCTGGCACGGTACGGGTCGGTGAACGGGCTCAACTACGCGGTGGTCGGGCCAGCTGGGAGCCTCGCGGAGAAAGCAGTCGTGCAGGCGCTCGATCAGCAGACTTGAGTGGTACGATGCGCGCCGCGCTTGCAGTCGGTGGTGGCTGCCAGCGCCCGGAATGATGCGGCTTTGCTGGCTGGGGCGCGCTCACGTTCACCGCTTGCTTGCACAGCGTTTTGACTGACTTGCTCGGTCTGTTGTCCACAACAGCGCGCCTTCGCTACCCTCACCCTTTGGCGTCACAGGGTTTTGAGTCGCCGTGGAACAGGATATCCACATCGATCATGGCGACACCTCGCGCGGCCATTGATCGACTCGCTCACCTTCGGCTGGCACAGTGTTTCGCGTCATTTTCGCGTGCGATATCCACACCCCGTGAGATAACGCGAACATCTGCTCCGAATTCGATTACCCTCACCCGCTGACTGCACAGGCCTTCGAGTGCTTTGACTGCTCGATATCCACAAGGCATTCAATCGCGACGGATCGCGCAAAGGCTTTCCGCATCATCTGCTCTATTCCGGGAAAGCCCTGCCAGACAAGGCGTTCGGCCGATTCACGTGGTCGAATGCAAGGCGCTCACCGGTTCGACGCACAGCGATTCGACTGGTTGGGCGTGCGAGTTGTCCACACGTAGCCGCCGGCAGGCACACGAAACGCGATGCACATTCCACATGTGCCCACGTCGTGGAACCGGCAGCCCTCCGTCCAGTCGTGTACTTGTACATCCGGATCGGCTCCTCACGGCCAGGATTGGCCCAGATCCGCGCCCAGCTTGCGATCCGGGCGCATGCTCACCGCTTGCTCGCACAGCGTTTCTCGTCGTTTTGTGCCGCGGTTATCCACATACGAAGGCGACCACCGCCACCGCCTCCGAAGTCACTTGGTCAGATAAACCCTGAGAATCTCGCCGGTTTCCGGAGAAACGACATACTTGATCGACGTCCCGAGCGGACTCGCGTTACCGAGCCCGCGCATGCCGGGCGGCATCTTTGCCAGGAACGTCACGCTGATGACGGCGTCCTCGGGCTTTGGATCGACCCTCGCGGCGCTTTCGTCCGTGATGCAGATCTCGAAGTTGCGCAGGTCCTGCCCGGTCTTCGCAAATTCCTCATAGGCGGCCTTCAGGCCGAGCAGCGTCGCGGTATTGAGCCTCGCGGAGCATCGATCGACCGCGCCGAAATTCAGCTTGCTCATGGTGTTCTCCAGATATCACGGGCTGGTGCTCATGTCGTACTGCTCGATCATGTCCATCACGATCGCTCCGTTGCGCTCACGTCCGCGTGTCGTCGTTGCCCAAGCCGCTGCGTCTCAACACCTCCCGCAGGCACACCGGGCACACGTACTCACCGGCGTCCCACAGCGTGATGAATGTGGCCTGATCGTCGATCCGGAACGTCGATTCAACGATGTTGAGATCCGGCCCGAGCACCTTGCGCAAAAACGCTTCGTCGGACCAATAGGTGGATTCATGCTTCCCCCTGGCATCGATCACCTGCACGACATGACAATCGCGGATCACGTCGATCGACAAGATCGCGGCCTCGATATCCGGTGAGGTCCGCGTCGGCCGGATCAAGCCGTGCAACTCGCAGCGCGCGAAGCCGCGCGGCCAATTCGCATTCGCCGCGACGACGGACGTGTCGAACGCCTGCTCTTTCGTCGTCGGTTTATAGGGCGCTTCGCCGGAGCGCACGAGCAGTTCGTCCAGGCATGCCGAACACAGATGCTCCCGCAAGCGCTCCAGCGCCGCAATTTTCGGGAACGCCTTCACGTGCGCAACGTTGTCGATAAAGGCCGCATCGACCTCGTGCTCGTCGAGTTCGGCACGCAGCATCCACATTTCCCGGCTGTATTTCGGGCGATCGAGCGAAACCTTCACGAGCTCGCCTGACAAGAACTGCCCGCGCTGCCGGATGCGCGCGGCAATGCCCTTCGATGTCGTGATCCCGTTGTCGCATCCGTGCCGACGGCAGTGAATGGGGCCCATTACCAGCTCCGGTTGCGGGCATTGCTCGTGTCGCCCGGGTCTTTCTTCGGTTTCATCGTGTCGGTCGTCATCATCGATCGCTCAGGGTTCGAACTCGACCGTCGCACGTCGCGACGAGAAATACGCGGTGATCGCCGAAATCACGGCCTGGCGTGTGACGGCATCGATCGTCTCGCCATCGTTTATCGGCTCGACGTACTTCATCGAATCGACGTAGACGACGAATGCGGGCCCGTTGTCCACGCCGGGCAGCAATGCTTCGCCAGGCGCCCGCACGGTGCGCTGTCCGTCGGACAGCACAATCTCGCCGCGCGACACCATCAGGACTGTGTACGTCATCGTCTTGCCTTCCGTCATTCAGCCGCGACGACACTGCATTCCGCATTGTCGAGCGACGCGATCTCGATGCCGTGCGCGTGTTCCCACACACCATCGCAACGCGATTCGTACCAGCGCTGCAGCGCAGGCAAGGAATCGATCAAGTGCCTGTGCCTCTCCGTTCGGCCGGTTCACGTCTTGGTAAGCCATCTGACGATCGCTTCGATGTCTTGGCGAGACAGTTCCCCGACGCGATCGACGAACACCCCGTAGTCGAGATCGAACTTCACGTTGAATCGCTCGCCTTTGTAGCAGCAACACAGGACGTCAGCTTCCGGGATCGACACGCGTTGCTCGAACAGGATGTCGCCTGTCTCTTGCTGCAACCGGTGTATGACGGCATCGATGTCGAGTGCGTCGAGCCGGATCAACGAAGAACCGCTCATCTATCGTGAACCTGTGCGCCAGGCCCTCGCATCCTGAATGCCGGCGATTCTACAGACACAGCGGCTCGCGCATCGCCGATGCACCTCACAGCTTGCCGCTTCGTTTGTCCGAGCACTGCACGCAGTGCATATCCTGCGCGGATCACAGTCGATGGACTGTGCTTATCCAAAGGTGTTAACAGAGTTCGTATACATACGTAGTGATAGTTAACAAACCCTGTGCCTCACAGTGGATAACGTCCCTAACCCCATGAATTCTCGACCGGAAGCAGAATGCATAACCCTGGGTGAGCCACGTGAACAGCGCCGGACAGCACAGAACAACTTTTCGTCGATCCACAGCCGCGGCGACATATCCTCAATCGTTCCACTGTGAATCCAGAGGCTTGGCGGATAGTTATCCAGAGGTCAATGTGGATAACACCACAGCGCATCGACGCGTTTTGCTGTGATGCGAACAGGTGAAGCCAACGTTCCTGGCATCGCCAGCCAACATCGATCGTCGGCCCTCGCACACGTCGATTCAAAGAATTTTCATGAAAGGGCTTGTGCTCCTCAAAAACCCTCTCTATAATTCGCGGCTTCTTAGGCTCGTAGCTCAGTTGGTTAGAGCACCACCTTGACATGGTGGGGGTCGTTGGTTCGAATCCAATCGAGCCTACCAACGAACAAATGAAGGGGTCTGGCAGCACACATCGCCTACAGGCAATGCGGCTCGCCAACATACAAACGCCACGCGGCAACTTCGCGTGGCGTTTTTCTTTTTCCGGCCCAAACAACGCATGTCGCCCCGATGCGTTGCGCGATCCACTGCATCGCATCCTTCCTCGCCGACACCTCGATCAGCCATACAACGGGCACTGCGCCGCGCGTAGAATCATGTGCGCATCGAAGCGGCTGTTCCGACCGCCGCCCGATCTCCAGCGCATCAAAACAACAACGCGCGATCCGCGCGACCGAGAGCACACGATCATGTCCGACGTCACGACTGCCACATCATCCGCGAGCAACGACGAAATCGCCGCCTACGTCGGCAAGAAAGCCGCATGGTTCGAGAGGAAGTGGGAAATCGCCGCGTCGCGAAAGAACCGGCAGTCCTGGAACTGGGCGGCCTGTTTCCTGGGCCCGGTGTGGATGGCGTATCGATGCATGTACTGGCAGGCGGCAGCCGTCCTTGGCGCGACGCTCGCGATCACGCTGGTCGAACTGCTGTTCTTCCCGAAATACTTCGAATCGAGCATGGTCGACCCGGTCACCATCGGGATCGCGGTCACGCTCGGCTGGTGCGGGAACAGCCTCTACAGGACGCACGTCGTACGCCAGATCGAAAAGCTGCGCCCGAATGCGACGTCCCGCGAATCGTTTCTCGCGTTGCTCGAAGCGCAGGGCGGCACGAACTGGCTCGCGGCGGCCGGTTTCGCGGTGGCAACGCCGTTGCTCGGTTTCCTGATCTACATCGTGGCCGCGACGTATTGATCGCAGGAACCGGCCGCCGGTAAAGCAGGGAGCAGGACGAAGAAAAGGGCGCATCGCGGCCGTGCATGCGCACGGCACCCGACGCGCGATCCCGCCGCATTCAGTGCAGATGCTTCAACTTGTCAGGATTCCGCACGACATAGATCGCGACGATTTTCCCGTCCTCGATCTCGAGCGCGGTGGTCTGCAGCTCGCCATCGGATTCCTCCGTGACGAAACCCGGCAGCCCGTTGATGAACCCGGCTCGCACGAGCTTCGACGCATGCGTGGCGAACAGCCTGGCCAGGTACTCGTGCACTTTCATCACCGGCTCGAAGCCGAACACCGGCGTGCCCGCGGCCGACCGCTTGCCGCCGCCGTCCGCATGCAGGCTCACGTCCTCGGCAAGCATCGCGCCGAGCGCGCGCATGTCGCCGCTGCGTGACGCTGCAAAGAACGCCTCCGCCAGTTCGATCCCACGCTGCTTCTCGACATGGAAACGCGGCCGCGCGTCGCGCACATGCGTGCGGGCCCGCGCGGCGAGCTGCCGGCACGCGGCCGGGTCGCGCTGGATCGTCGTGGCGACTTCGTCGAACTCGAGGCCGAACACGTCGTGCAGCAGGAACGCCGCGCGTTCGAGCGGCGAGAGCCGTTCGAGCGCGAGCAGCAGCGGCAGCGTGACGTCTTCCTGTTCGTCTTCCTCGACAACCGGCTCGGGCAGCCACGGGCCGATATAGGTCTCGCGCTGGCGCCGCGCGGACTTCAGCTGGTCGAGGCACATGCGCATCACCATGCGGCGCAGGAACGCTTCAGGCACGCGCACCTCGGTACGGTCGACATCCATCCAGCGGATGAACGCCTCCTGCACCATGTCCTCGGCATCCGCGACGGAGCCGAGCATCCGGTACGCGACGCGGATCAGCGTGCGGCGCAGCGGGTCGAAGCTCGCGGCCGCATCGGCCCGTTCTTCGGCGCTGCCCTTGGCCGGGTCGAGGTTCGGCATCAGGCCACCATCTTCGCCGCGGCGGCCTTTGCATCGGCCGGATCGATCCACAGCCCGAAGCCGACCGCGAGCCGGTTCCAGCCGTTGATCACGTTGATCATCAGCGTGAGTTTCACCTGTTCCTCCTGGCTGAAGTGGTCGTTCAGCGCCGCGTAGGCTGCTTCGTGTGCCGCGTGGCCCTCCGACAGCCGCGTGAGTGCGTCGGTCCAGCCGAGCGCCGCGCGTTCGCGATCGGTGTAGCAGGGCGCTTCGCGCCACGCGGACAGCAGGTAGATGCGCTGCTCGGTCTCGCCTTGCCCACGCGCCTCGGCCGTGTGCATGTTAATGCAGTTCGCGCACGCGTTGATCTGCGACGCGCGGATCTTGACCAGCTCGATGAGCGTCGGCTCGAGGCTCTGCGCGGCGGCCGCCGAGACGGTCATCCAGTTCTTCATCAGGGCGGGCGCGGCGGCAAACGGGTTGAGTTTCGCAGTCATGGTCCTTCTCCTTTCGTGTGGGTTCCGGTGATATGACGAGCGAGCCCCTTGCGTGTGTGACATCGACGCAAAATTTTTTTTTCGAAGCCGCCGAGCGGGCCGACGCGGAAGGCCGCCGGGCAAGGGCGGGGAGGGTGCTCGTCGAACGCGAAAAACGCAACGAGCGTGCTGCGTACGCCCGTGCTGGTCAGACGATGCCGCGTTCACGTGATGGTGACGCTCGCGGCCGTGTGAACGTCCGCGGCGTGCGTCGATCGCAACGGGCGATGCACGCACCTCGATACGCGCAGATGTCAGCAATTGGCAGGTGATCGGTTGCTTTCATTTACATTTATCTGCCGTTTCGTTCGCATCTGGATCAGCAGCATTCACATTTCTGGCCCATACTGTTCTGCACGGGCAGATGAAGTGACGCCGCATCCGCGGCCCGGCGCGCGCGCCGGCTGCCCGACGACGCAGCAGCAGGTCGCACGTCAGCCGCGCGCATCACGCGCAAGGCTTTCCCTTTTCCGGCAACACGCAACGCAGCGAATCGCGACGTGGACGGTAAACCGATGAGCCTCCTTGCATCACAGCTTCAGCGCCGTTACCAGGACGTGCGCGCCCATAGCGTCGCGGTGACCGCGACGTTGTCCGCCGAGGACCAGGCCGTGCAGTCGATGCCCGACGCCAGCCCGACGAAATGGCACCTCGCGCATACGACCTGGTTCTTCGAAACCGTCGTGCTGATGCGCCGCGTGCCCGGCTACGCGCCGTTCGACGCGGCTTTCCAGTTCCTCTTCAATTCCTATTACGAAGCGCTCGGCCCGCGCCATCCGCGGCCGCAACGCGGGCTGCTCACGCGCCCGTCGCTCGACGAGGTGCATGCGTACCGGCAGCACGTCGACGAAGCGATGCTGCGCGCGCTGGCCGGCGCCGATGCGGCGCTGCTCGATACGATCGCGCCCGAGGTCGTGCTCGGCCTGCATCACGAGCAGCAGCACCAGGAACTGATCGTCACCGACATGCTGCACGCGTTCTCGTGCAACCCGCTGAAGCCGGCATTCAGGCCGCGCAACGGGGCGGACGCGGGCGCGATGGCCGCGGGCGACGCCGGCGCGCAGCACTGGCTGCACCAGCCGGGCGGGCTCGTCGAGATCGGCCACGACGGCGATGCGTTCTCGTTCGACAACGAACGGCCGCGCCATACGGCGCTCGTGCGGCCGTACGAGATCGCGGACCGCCTCGTGACGAACGCGGAATTCGCGGCGTTCGTCGCCGACGGCGGCTACACACGCCCCGAGTTCTGGTTGTCGGACGGTTGGGCCACGGTGCAGCGGGAAGGGTGGCAAGGGCCCGCGTACTGGATGCCCGACGACGACGATGTGGCCGCCACGCGCGTGCGGCGCACGTTCGGCCTGCATGGCGTCGAACCGCTCGCACCCGACGCGCCGGTGTGCCACGTGAGCTTCTACGAAGCGGCCGCGTACGCGGAATGGGCCGGCGCACGCCTGCCGACCGAATTCGAATGGGAAGCCGCGTTCCCCGCCGAAGGCATCCGGCAGATGCTCGGGCACGTGTGGCAATGGACGCGCTCGTCCTACGAGCCGTATCCGGGCTTTCGGCCGCTTGCGGGTGTCGCAGCCGAATACAACGGCAAGTTCATGGTCGGCCAGCAGGTCCTGCGCGGCAGCAGCATCGCGACACCGCCCGGGCACGAACGGCCGACGTACCGCAATTTCTTTCCGCCGGCCGCGCGCTGGCAATTCACGGGAGTGCGACTTGCGCGAGACGTCTGACCAGACGGCCACGAGCGGTGGCCAGCAACCCGCCCGCGATTCGCGGCCGAGCGCGTTCGAGCGCGACCTGATCGACGGACTGTCGCGCATGCCGCGCAGCATTCCGCCGAAATACTTCTACGATGCGGCTGGCTCCACGTTGTTCGATCGCATCTGCGAGTTGCCCGAGTATTACCCGACCCGCACCGAGCTCGGCATCCTGCGCGACCGGGCGGCCGAGATCGTGCGGCGCGTCGGCCCGCATGCGGAACTCGTCGAATTCGGCGCGGGCTCGCTCGAGAAGATCCGCGTGCTGCTCGACGCGTTCGCCGGCAACTATGCGAACGCGCCGGCGCGCTATGTGCCGGTCGACATCTCGGCCGACTACCTGCACGACGCCGCCGCGCGACTGCGTGACGCGTATCCGTGGCTCGACGTCGCGCCGATCGCGGCCGACTACACGAAGGCCGAGCAACTGGCCGCGCTGACCGCGACACCGGCGCGGCGCATCGGCTTCTTTCCCGGTTCGACGATCGGCAACTTCGCGCCGGAAGAGGCCGACGCGTTCCTGCGCGATGCCGCGCGGCTGCTGCGTGGCGGCGGCTTGCTGGTCGGCGCGGATCTCGTGAAGGACGAGCGTACGCTGCACGACGCGTACAACGATGCGCAGGGCGTGACCGCGCAGTTCAACCTGAACCTGCTGGTGCGCGCGAACACCGAGCTCGGCGCGGATTTCAACATCGACGCGTTCTCGCATTGCGCGTTCTACGACAGCACGCGGCAGCGCATCGAGATGCATCTCGTCAGCGACATCGCGCAGACCGTGCACGTGCGCGGCCACGTGTTCCGCTTCGATGCCGGCGAGCGTATCCACACGGAGAATTCGCACAAGTTCACGATCGACGGCTTCCATGCGATCGCGCGCCGCGCCGGATTCGTGCCCGATACCGTGTGGACCGACGCGGACAACCTGTTCAGCGTGCACTGGCTGCGCAGCGTCGACGATATCCGCGCGTGATGCCCGCGCTTGCGAACCGCTCGCGGATGGTGCGAGCGGTTCGCTTTCGACGCATTCCAGCACGCGTTGACGCGCTCCGATCGCGCCGCTTCGTGCCGAACATCCCTGTTTTGCCGGCCCGATGCACCGCTGCAACGGTGCGTAGAATGCCGCCCCCTCCTTGCCGCACAAGGCTTTGCGGGCGCCCGTAAACGTCCGTTACCGGTCTCGCATACCCGTTTCACCTGTGTCTGTGCCCGGTGCCTAGACTCCGAACCGTATTCACATGACGCACGACACGTGCAGGGAGTCGCGAGATGAACAAGAAACTCATTCTCGGTGCAGTTCTCGGTGTAGCGGCGCTGGCAGCTTCGGGCGTCGCATCGGCCCACGTCGACCTGTCGGTCGGTATCGGCGTACCCGCGTATGCGGCACCGGCGCCCGTCTACGTGGCGCCGCCTCCGCCCGTCATGTACGCGCCGGTCGGCTATCGCGATGACGGTTGGCGCGGCGATGGCTGGCGTCAGCGCGAATGGCGCGAACACGAGTGGCGCCGCCGTGAATGGCGCGAGCACGAATGGCACGATCGCGGCGGTTGGCGCGGCGGCCGCTGGGATTAAGCGGTTCGACTGAACACAACAAGAGGAGAATCAAAACATGATGCCCATTCGACATATCAGGCTGTGCGCCACCGCCGCCATCGTTGCGCTTGCCACGATCGGCAGCGCGCACGCGGCGGGCTGCATGAAGGGCGCGGTGGTGGGCGGTGTGGCCGGCCACTACGCGGGGCACCACGCGGTCGTCGGTGCGGTTGGCGGCTGTATCGTCGGCCACCACATGGCGAAGAAGCACGCGGAAGAGCAGGCCGCGCAGCGCAAAGCCGCGGCGCAGGGCATGCAGCCGGCGCAGTAAGCACCATCGTCACCGGGGCGGCGCTGCGGCGCCGCACCCGCCTGCTTCGTTCCCCGTTCACGCACGATCCGGATTGATCGGACGAATACGCGTCGCGCGCATCGTTACGATCATTTACAACGTCGTGTGGCGCGAATTTTGCGCGTTCATAGAATGCAGTCACACGAACGCGCTCCAGGGAGCACAAGATGAAACAGCAACGATATCTGTCCGTACTGATGGCCGCGCTGCTCGCGCTCGGCACGGTTTCCGCGTATGCAGCAGCCGGCGGCAATGGCGGTGGAAACGGTGGCGGTGGTGGTGGCGGTCACGGCGCAGGCGGTTCGGGCGGCAATGCAGGCGGCATGTCCGCCGGCCACATGAGCGGCGAGGCGCTGGGCAACTCGAACGGCATGCACGCGGGCGACCGCGACAAGGGCCTGTCGCGCGCAGCCGACCGCTCGGACACGATCGCCGATCGCGCCGGTGCGCAGCCGGGCCGCGGTCACACGCACGGACATGCGCATGGGCACACCACGCACGCGTCGACGTCCACGCATCGTTCGCATCACCACGCATTGGGCCGCACGCTTTAAGCGCAGCGCGCAAACGCGATGGAAGGGCGCTTCGGCGCCCTTTTTTCATTGCGGGAATGCAACGCGGCTGTCGCGCGAAAACATCGTGCCGACCCGATTTGCAACCAGCCGTAACCGCGCCGCGAACGAGCGCGAATACAGATCGCTTACACGCGGATGACAGACAGGAAACCGGTGCGAGACGAGCGCATCGCGAGCGCGCCCGGCCGCGACGAAACAGCCGATAAAAAAGGGCGGCTTAGCGCCGCCCCTGGTCTTATCGCCCGGCGCCCGCCAGCGGCGCCACAGGCTCGAACAGCGCGTCGGCCTGCCTGACGCGCACGAAGCGCGCCGCACCGTCGCCGTCCACCAGCGCCCGGAAATGCGCTTCGCCGCAAGCGAGCTTCGCACGCTCGTGCTCGCTCGGCACGTTGCCGTCCGCGTTCGGCGTATCGACGACGAAGTACAGCCGTTCGCCGCCGTCCTGTTCCGCGAGCACGGCCCAGTCCGGGTGATAGCTGCCGAGCGGCGTCTGCACGCGGAACCACGCGGGCAGCTTCGCGTACAGCTTCACGCCGTCGTGCGCCTCGAGCGCATCGGCGAACGCGCGCTCGGCGTCCGTCTCGCACACGACCGCCTCGTGAATCGACTTTTGCGCATCGGGCCGCAGGTTGCGCAGGTAGCCGGTCAGCGCCTCGCTCTCGAACGATTCGAGCGCATGCACGTGGCGCTCGCCGAGCTTGCGGTACGCGATGCCCGCGACGAGCGCGAGCCGTTTGCAGCGGTTGATCGCATCGGCCGCGACCGCGATGAACTGCTGTGGATTCACGCGGAAATCCTCGAGCCGGCCGCTGTCGGCCAGGATCGTCGCAAGCGAACGGCGCGTGAGCTGCGTGCGGTCCTGCAGCTCGGTGAGCAGGTCGGGCAGCGGCAGCTCGCCTTCGTCGAGCAGCACCGTGCCGGCGCCGGCCACCTCGATCGCCTCGATACCGGCCTTGCCGATGTCGATCTCGGCCTTGCGCCACTGCAGCCGTGCGCGCGCGATGTCCGGCGCGTCGTGCAGCGCAGCCGCGCAGTCGCGCACGAGCTTCGCGTTGTCGAACTCGACGCGGTACACGGTGCGATGGCGGATGCGGTCCCACAGCGCACTGAAATCCTCGCCGAACACGACGGCCTTGCCCGACGCGTCGCGTCGCAGTGCAATCGCACGGCGCTCGTCCGCGTTGCGCACGGCAAAGCGGCCCGACAGCTTGCGCAGCGTCGCGACGATCGGTGCGCGCAGCATCTCGAACGCATCCGGCAGCACCAGCGCGCTCTGGCGCAGCGCATCCTTCAGCCGGTCGAGCACCTTGCCCTGTGCGTCGACGTAGCCCTGCTCGTGCAGGTGGTTCCACAGCACGCGAGACAGCTCGACGCCGAGCGCATGCGCGGGCCCGTCGCCTTCCTGCACGGGCAGCGCCGCGAACTGGTGTTCCTCGACGATCCCGAAACGGATACCCGTATCGGCCTCGATTTCCTTCTGCAGGTTCTCCGCGAACGACTCGTAGCGCTCGGTCGCGATCACGGTGAGCGTATTCACGCCCGCATCGCGCACGCGTTCGCCGTCCTGGTCGACGGCGAGGCGCAGCCCGCGGCCGAGCGTCTGGCGGCGCTCGCGTTCGGTCTGGATGTCGCGCAGCGCGCAGATCTGGAACACGTTCGGGTTGTCCCAGCCTTCCTTCAGCGCCGAGTGCGAGAAGATGAACTTCAGCGGCGTGTCGAACGACAGCAGCGCTTCCTTCTCGCGCATGATCAGGCCGTACGCGCGCTCCGCGTTCTCGCGGGCCGCGGCGCTGCTTTCGCTGGTATCGGTCCAGCCGCCCTTGCGGTCGATCGAGAAGTAGCCGTTGTGCGCACGCCCGACTTCGAGCGCGACGTCGACGCCGTCGAACAGTGCACGGTAGGCCGGCACGCGCGCCGCACGCGCATATTCCTCTTCGAAGATCAGCGCATAGTCGCCCTTCGCGGGCATGCCGTTCTCGTCGTAGCGGCGATAGCGCTCGACCGAATCGACGAAAAACAACGACAGCACCTTCACGCCGCGCTCGGCCAGGCGCAGCTCCTTGTCCAGATGCTCGCGGATCGTGCGGCGGATCATCTCGCGCTGCACGGCGAGCGTGTCGATGTCGCCGAACGCCTCGCCGAGCGACAGGAACGCCTCGCCTTCCGGATGGCGCAGCTCGACATATTCGGCGCCCTTCACCGCATGGACTTCGCCGATCCGCAGCCCCGCGTACAGCGCGCGCTTGGTCAGGCGCTCGAGATCGTCGCCGTCGGTGGCCGTCACGATCTGGCGCTTCACGCCGGCTGTCGTCGCGACGTCGAGTTCGACGCGCGCGCTGATCGCGCCGCGCCGGTTCGACACGCCGACGAGCCGCACGTACGGCTTGTTGTGCGCATCCTCGACGATCGCCGATGCGATCTCGATCTGCTTGACGAGCTTGCGCTCGTAGGCGTCGACCGCGTCGAGCCGGTACACCATGTGGTGACGGTCGACGTGCGTGGCCGAATAGCGCAGCGTGCAGAGCGGCGCCATCGCGGCGAGCGCTTCGCGGCCGCGGCCTTCGAGCCCGCCGTCGACGCTCTGCGGCTCGTCGACGATCACGATCGGCCGCGTTGCGCGGATCAGGTCGATCGGCTTCTCGCCGCCGGTCTTCTCGCTGTCCTTGTAGAGGTTGTTGATTTCCTTCTTGTTGATCGCGGCAACCGTCATCACCATGATCTGGATCGCCGCGCTCGCCGCGAAGTGGCGCACCTGGCCGAGCTTCGCGGAGTCGTACAGGAAGTAGTCGTACGGCACGCCCGCGTACAGCGCGCGGAAATGATCCTCGGTGATCGAGAGCGTCTTGTGCACGCCTTCCTTGATCGCGATCGACGGCACGACGATCACGAACTTCGTGAAGCCGTAGCGTCGGTTCAGCTCGAAGATCGTGCGCAGGTACACGTAGGTCTTGCCGGTGCCGGTTTCCATCTCGACGGTGAAGTCGCGCGAGCCGGGCAGGCCGGACGGCGGCAGCCCGCCGCGCAGCTGCACGTCGGCGAGATTGCGCGCGAGCGCGTCGTCGGTCAGCGACAGCCGGTTGCCGACGCCCTGTTCCGACACCGCGAAGCCGAGCGAGCCTTGCGCGGCGGCCGTCGTGCCGGGCGCGGCGTTCGCGAGCACGCTGAAGTCGCCGCGATACGATTCCTGGCCGCGAAACAGGTCGCAGACGGCGTCGATCGCCTCGCGCTGGTAGTCGAGATCCGCTTCGAAATGCAGCCGCATCACAGGCTCCGCACGCGCTTCACGCCGTGCTGTTCGAGCAGCGCGGCGAGATTGAGCTTCGCGACGTCGTCGATGAAGCCGCTGTCGCGGAACAGGCACGTGACGTCGTGCGTCGTGCCGGTCGCGTCGAGCAGGTCGACGATGCCGTCGGCGAGCGGGCCCGCGTCGTCGCGCGCGATGCGCGCATCGAAGCACGCGACGATCGAGCGGCCGATCAGGTGCACGGTCTTGCCGGCCACCTGGTGATGCTCGACCGGCGTGCACAGGTCGAGGCCGAGCTTCAGTGTCAGCTCGGCGAGCAGGTCGTCCTCGGTGCGGCCGGTCTTCACGTGCTCGACGGATGCGAAGAGGGCATGGTCGAAGTCGTCGCGGCGCGGGTCCCACTCGATCACGTTGGTCGTGTCGAGCCGGTACACGCGAAAGCCGAGGTCGCCATAGCTTTCCGGATAGTCGCGCGCGACCTGCTGCGCAGCGCGGCGCAGGCGCTCCTTCGTGATTTCGGCGAGCGTCAGCGGCTTTTTCAGCTTCGTGCAGAAATCGGCCGCGCTCTGCTGCGTCTTGTCGCGGCGGTCGAGCGCTTCGGGCAACTGCACGAGCACGTAGCGGCGCGCGCCGCCGTCGGTCGCGTTCACCTGCATCACCGCGTGGCCGGTCGAGCCGGAGCCGGCGAAGCAGTCGAGCACGATGTCGTCGCCGCGCGTGCACCAGCCGATCACGGCCGCCGCGAAATCGACCGGCTTCGGCAGGTCGAACGGGATGCCGAGCGTCTTCAGCAGCGCGTCGTCGGAGCCGGCGAACGGCAGCACCGACGGCACGTTCTCGTACATGTTCTCGTCGAGGTAGTAGATCCGCTGCGGCTGCGTGCTTTCATCCGCGCCGAATTCGATCTGGCCGCGCTCGATCAGCGCCTGCATCGTCGCGGGCGGATTGCGCCAGCCGCGCGCCGGCATCGCGCACGGCTTGCCGGTGACCGGGTGGATCAGCGGCGTGAAATACTCTTCCGGCGCCTTCTTCTTGTTCGGCCAGGCCATCGACACGAGGCGGTACACGCGGCCTTCTTCCGACAGCCGGTCGTACATCACTTCGCCGCCGGACAGGTTGGTCTGCGCCTTCATCCACGCGCGGTACGCCTTTTGCGCGTCCTTCGCGTTGCCGCTGCGGTACACGGCGTCGTGCGCGGCGTCGAGCATGCGCTGCGCGTTGCGCTTCGGGCGCTTGAGCGGCGCCTGTTCGAGCAGCGTCTCGGCGTTGCGCGCGAACAGCACCAGCGATTCGTGCTGGTACGCGACGCCGCGCGCGTCGCCCTTCGGGTTGCGCTTGTCCCACACGGCAACGCCGAGCTCGTTCTCCTCGCCGAAGATCTCGCGCAGCATCAGCACCAGCGCGTGCACTTCGTGCTCGTCGATGTGCACGGCGATCAGCCCTTCGTCGGACAACAGCGCGTGCGCGAGCTTCAGGCGCGGATACATCATGTTCAGCCAGTCGGTGTGGAACCGGCCGTTCGCCTCGGTGTTGGTGCTGCGCTTCACGCCGCCCTGGGTCTGCCCGGTCATCGCCAGGTAGTGGCGGATGCTGTCGCTGAAGTCGTCCGGATAGACGAAATCGCTGCCGGTGTTGTACGGCGGGTCGATGTAGACGAGCTTCACCTTGCCCGCGTAGCTCTTGTGCAGCAGCTTCATCACGTCGAGGTTGTCGCCCTCGATCACGAGATGGCGCGTGTCGTCCCACGCGACGCTGTCGTCGGGGCAGGGGCGCAGCGTGCCCGTCGACGGCGTGAGCGCGGCCTGGCGCGCGCTGCGCTTGCCGTGCCAGTGGAAGCCATAGCGCTCGTCGGCGTCGCCGACCGTGTGTTCGCCGACCAGCGCCTTCAGCACGTCGACGTCGACCGACGCGCCGCCGGGGCCTTCGGTCACGAGTTCGGGGAACAGCGCCTTCAGGCGCGCGACGTTGTCGGCGGTGAAATCGGTCGACATCGCCTGCGGGCTCGCCGCATCGAGTTTCTGCATCGTCTTTTCCATCGGAGCCCGGCCGCGCGCGCCAGGACGTCGGGCGCGCTCGCGGCACCGGCGGCAACGGCCGCCCGGGCAAACCCGAAACGCTATCGAGTCGATCGTCCGAGGTCAAGCGCCGATGTGGGCCGATCGTGCGGGCATTGGCCGCGATCGCCCGCCGGACGGGCCGCAAGCGGCTTCGGGCCGGTTGTCGCATGGCCCGCCGGCAGCCGCCTGGCGGGCATCCCCGGGGGCGCCGGAAAGGACGAAAAAAAGGGCACGGTCGGCGCCAAGCGCCGGCGTGCCCGCATGGAGAATCCCGGACGGAGGGTGCGACGGGGCCCGTCGGGCCCCGTTTCAGGTCAGAAACGCGTGCGGATGCCCGACGTCAGTTCGAGCTGGTTCTTCGCGCCGAACGTCGACGACACCGTGTAGCCGCCGTGCAGCTTCATGTAATCACCGGCCAGGTAGACCTCGGTGCGCTTGCTCAGGTGATAGAACACCGACCCGTAGATCGTTTCCTTGAAGCCGTTGGCGACGCCGTTGGTCAGGCTGAACGCGCCGAGGTTCGCGTTCGGCGTGAAGCCGTCGGCGTTGTTCGCGGCGTTCTTCACGCGCATCTGCTGGTAGCCGAGCTCGTAGTCGAGCGCGCCCTTCGGGGCGATCTTCATCGAGACCGTCCACGAATCGTCGTGGCGCTGGCCGAGCGAGCCCTGGTCGCCGTTGTAGCGGAAGTAGCCGGCGTTCAGGCGCACGATGCTGAACGTGTAGTTGCCGCCGACCGAGAACGTCTGGTTCGTGAAGCCGCCGTTGTTCACGTGGTTGTAGAAGCCCGACACGTTGAACGGCCCGCCGTTGTAGCCGAGCGCGACCTGGTACGCGGAGCCGGTCGCGAACGCGGTCGAGTTGCTGAACTGGTAGCCGGCGCTCGCGAAGATGCCGTTGTTGAACAGCTTCTTCCACGCGATGCCGTTGTTGTAACGCGTGCCGGTCGGGCTGGCCGCGTAGAAGATCATCTGCTTGAAGTTGTTCGAGTTGGTCCAGCCGCCTTCTTCGGTCGACAGCTTCGCGGAGCCGTACGGGTCGCCGTAGATCGCGGCCGCGTCGCGCGCGATCGTGTTCTGGAAGCCGGCCGTCAGCTTGCCGAAGCGCTCGTCCTCGATGCCGACCCACGCATCGCGGTCGAAGATCTGGCCGTTGTCTTCCATCTGGCCGTTCGCGACCACGTATTCACTTTCGAGGCGGAAGATGACCTTCGTGCCGCCGCCGATATCCTCGGCGCCTTTCAGGCCCCAGCGGCTGCCGCTGAACCACGGCTCGCCTTCGTTGCCCATCCCGATCACGTGATTGCCGTTCGCATCGGCGTGGGTCCGGTAGGTCGGAAAGCTCAGGTCCATCAGGCCGTAGAGCTGCACGCTCGACTGCGCATGCGCCTGGGTGCCGGCGCACAGGCCTGCCGCCGCGATGGAAAGGGCAAGGGTTTTTCGTTTCAAGATCGTCTCCTCCGAGCTGCCGCATTGAAATCTGGTCGTTGGCAGTACGTAATGTATGCCGACTCTTGCCGGCCACAGCGAGAGGGCCGACGCGTAGCATCGTAGTGGGTGCAATCCTTCACGACGCTTTCCCGGACGCAAGAATCGGATCGGTGAAAACACCGAACGCGCAACAATCGCGGATCGGGCAGGCGTGCGGAAGCAGGCAAGCCGGGGCGCCGGCATGCGTCGATGACGTTTCGTTCTACGAATCGATATTCAGGGCTCGCAAAGGAGCCCGTCAGTCCTGTGTGCTCTTCATGCGCAGGATGTAACCGAGCCCGCGCAGCGTGATGATTTCGGCCGTGCTGCCAGCGAGATGCTTGCGCAGCCGGTGGATGTAGATGTCGATCGCGTCGGCGCTCGGCTCGTCGTCGAGCGCGAACACGCTGTCCATCAGCCGCGCCTTCGACACCGTCTTGTTCTGCTGCAGCATCAGCGTTTCGAGGATCGCGTGCTCGCGGCGGCGCAGCGCGAGCACCGTTTCGCCGCAGCGGAATTCGCGCGTGCCGAACGCATAGACGAGATCGCCGCACACGAGCTGCGTCGTGCCGACGCCGGCCTGCCGGCGGATCAGTGCGCGAATCCGGGCGACCAGCTCGCGCGATTCGAACGGCTTCACGACGTAATCGTCGGCGCCCGCGCCGAAGCAGTCGACCTTGTCGTCGACCGAGCCGTGCGCGGTCAGCATCAGCACCGGCACGTTGTCGTTGCGGCGCCGCAGCCGCGCGAGCACCTCCTTGCCGCTGATGCCGGGCAGGCGCATGTCGAGCAGCACCGCGTCGTAGCGTTCGGTCTTCAGCACCGTATCGGCGCGCTCGCCGTCGCCGACGGAATCGACCGCGAAATCCTCGCCGCGCAGCAGGTTCACGATCCAGTGCGCGAGTTCGGCGTTGTCTTCGACCAGCAGGAGTTTCATGGCGACATCTCTTCAATCGTACGCGGGCAGCCGTACAGTCACAACGATACCGCGATTGCCGGCCCCCGGCGCGAGCGACGCGCTGCCGCCGTGCGCCTGCGCGATCTCGCGGACGATCGCGAGCCCGAGGCCCGAGCCCTCGGTGTCGGCCGACACGCGGTAGAACCGCTTGAACACGTGCGGCCGCGCTTCGGCCGGGATGCCCGGGCCGTTGTCGACCACGTCGAGCACGATCGCGTCGCCGTCGCGGCGGGCGGCCACCGTCACGCAGCCGCCCGGCTGCGTGTAGCGCACCGCGTTGTCGACGAGGTTCATCACCAGCGCGGTCAGCAGGCTGTCGCTGCCCGCGACGTCGAGCCGCTCGCCGAGGTCGGCCCCGAGATCGATGTTGCGCCGCTGCGCGAGCACGATCGTTTCCTCGAGCACGCTCGACACCACGGCCGCGAGATCGACGCGATGGTTCAGCAGCGTCGACGGCGTGGCCTCCGCATGCGCGAGCAGCAGCAGCTTGTCGGTCACGTCGGCCATCTTGCGGCTGCTGCGCTGCATGCTGTCGAGCACCGACGCGAGCTCCGGATCGTCGTGCCCGCGCCGCTGCGCGTACTGGATCTGCGTGTCGAGCACCGCGATCGGCGTGCGCAACTGATGCGCGGCATCCGCGATGAAGCGGCGCTGCGTGGCCGTGTGCGTGTTGAGCCGCGCGATGCACTGGTTGATCGCGTCGACGATCGGCCGCAGCTCGTTCTGCAGCCGCTCGGGGCGGATCGGCTCCAGCTCCATCGGCCCGCGGTCGGCCACGTCGTCCTTCAGCTTCATCAGCGGCCGCATCTCGAAGGTGAGGCCGAGGTACACGAGCCCCATCGCGAGCATCAGCATCAGCGACAGGCGCACGAGCTGCGGCCGCCAGATCGTGGCGACCATCGCGCGGTGCGAGCGCGTCGTCTTCGCGACGACCACCGTGACCGTCTCGACGTTCCCCTCGTCGTAAAGCTGCCGGTCGTAGGCCACCGCGCGCAGCGGCACGCCGTCGAGCGACGTGTCGTACAGCGTCGGCTCGACGCCGTGCCGCGCGGGTATGTCGAGCGCCGGCGTGCCCGCGAGCAGGCGGTCGTGGCCGTCGATCACCTTGTAGAACACCGAATCGCGCGACGGCGATTCGAAGATCTCCAGCGCGGCGGGCGGCACGTCGGCGACCGGCAGCCCGTTGCGCCATTCGATGTCCTCGCCGATCGTGCGCGCGGATGCAACGAGCGCGCTGTCCTGCACGAGCGCGGCCGTGGTCCGCGCGGTGTCGTACGACATCGCGCCGGCGATCAGCATGAACACCGCGAGCGGCAGCAGCAGCCACCACAGCAGCCGTCCGCGCAGGCTGTGCGCCATCCTGTTGCGCTCCTTCTCCGAAATGCCGAACCGCGCCGGGGGCGCCGGCGCGGTCGGGGGTGTCATGTCAAGCGTCCGTCTGCGGCGTTCAGAACGCCGCGGGGCGCCACTTCAGCAGCCGCTTCTCGAGCCACGTCAGCAGGTAGTCGGCGGCCAGCGCGACCACCGCCAGCACGATCATCGCCGCGAATACGCCGCTCGCGTTGAACGCGCCCTGGGCGGTGGAGATTAGCAAACCGATGCCCTGCTTGGAACCCAGGAATTCGCCGACGACCGCACCGACCAGCGCGAAGCCGAAGCTCACGTGCAGGCTGGCGAGAATCCAGCTCAGCGCGGACGGGATCACGACCGCCGTGGTGATCTGCCGGCGCGACGCGCCGAGGATCTGCGCGTTGGCGATCAGGTAGCGGTCGGCTTCGCGCACGCCCTGGAACGCGTTGCCGAACACGACGAAGAACACCATCACGACGGCCAGCGCGATCTTCGACGCCATCCCGAGGCCCAGCGCGATCACGAAGATCGAGCCGAGCACGACGCGCGGGATCGAGTTCGCGATCTGGATGTACAGGCCGAACACGTCGGCCATCAGCTTGTTGCGGCCGAGCACGATCCCGCAGATCACGCCGGCCACCGAGCCGATCAGGAAGCCGATGCCGGTTTCCTCGAGCGTGACCCACACCTGCGTGAGCAGCGGGCCCTGCGACGTGCCGTTCACGAACCAGTCCTGGATCTGGTCGAAGATCAGCGACGGCATCGAGAAGAAGAACGGATCGATCCACTTGAGGCGTGCGGCGAGTTCCCACCCGCCGAGCACGATCACCAGCACGGCGATCCGCAGCGTGACGATCAGGTTGCGCCGGCGGCGTAGCCGGCGTTGCGCGGCGCGCTCGTCGTCCTCGAGCGTCGTCGCCGGAATGGCGGTGGGGGGAAGCGTCATGTCGGTCATGCTCCTGTCCTTGCTGTCCTTGCCTTGAGCGTATGCGTCAGCCGATCTGCACTTCTTCGCGCAGGTCGTGCCAGATGTCCTTGGAAATTTCGATGAAGCGCGTGTCGTAGCGGATCTCCGACGTGACGCGCGGGCGCGGCAGGTCGATCTCGTACACGCGCTTGAGCGTAGCGGGCCGCGCGGTCAGCACGAACACGCGGTCGGCAAGCGCGATCGCCTCCTCGAGATCGTGCGTAACGAACACGACCGACCCTTTGTTCGCCGACCAGAGCTGCAGCAGCTCGTCCTGCATCAGCGTGCGCGTCTGCATGTCGAGCGCGGAGAACGGCTCGTCCATCAGCAGGATTTCCGGCTGGTTGATGAAGGTCTGCGCGAGCGCGACGCGCTTCCTCATCCCGCCGGAAAGCTGGTGCGGGTAGTGCTTCGTGAACTTGTCGAGGCCGACCTTGCGGATCCATTCCTCGGCCTGCGCGTACGCGGCGTCCTTCGAGCGGCCGCGAAACAGCGGGCCCGCCGCGACGTTGTCGATCACGTTGCGCCACGGGAACACGGCGTCGGCCTGGAACACGAAGCCGATACGCGGATCGATCCCGTCGACCGGGCGGCCCATCACGCGCACCTCGCCCGACACGGGCTTGAGCAGCCCGGTGATCAGGTTCAGCGTCGTCGACTTGCCGCAGCCGGTCGGCCCGACGATCGCGATGAACTCGCCGCGCGCGACGCTCATGCTGAAGTCGCGCAACGCGACGGTGGCCTTGCCTTCCGGCGAAATGAAGCGGCACGACACGTTGCGAAACTCGATCGCCGGTGTGCTCGGGGAGACTGCCTGGTTCATCGCATTCGTCCTGCGGGTGAGGAGGGCGTCGCATCGTGGCGACGCCGGGCCGGTCAACCGGGCCGGAACGGGGAACGCACGGCGGCGGGATCGCCGCCGCCTGCGCCGCTACCGGGTTCGCTTACTTCGCGTTCACGAAATCGTTCGTGAAGGTGCGCGCCAGGTCGATATGCTTGCCCTTCACCGACGGGTTGAACGCCGACAGCACCTTCAGCACGGTCGCCGGGCCGTCCGCCGGCATCTTGCCGTCGGCCGTGTACATCGGCAGCGACGCCTTCAGCGCGGTCACGTACAGCGCCTTGTCCTTCTGGTAGTCGGCCGGCATCTTCGCGGCGATTTCGTCGGCGCTGTGGGTGTGGATGAACTGCATCGTCTTCGCGAACGCGTGTGCGAGCTTGACCGCCTGATCCTTGTGCGAATCGGCCCACGCCGACTGCACGTACAGGCTCGCGGCCGGGTAGGTGCCGCCGAGCGCTGCGCGCGTGCC
Organism: Burkholderia lata; assembly: GCF_902499025.1. GTDB lineage: Bacteria > Pseudomonadota > Gammaproteobacteria > Burkholderiales > Burkholderiaceae > Burkholderia > Burkholderia lata_C. Next base: position 24,699 of record NZ_CABVPW010000035.1, read on the forward strand.
TTCGACGGTGCGCATGTCGACCAGCACCTTCGCGTCGCCCATCTTCTCGAGCGCGGACACGGTCGGCTCGGTCGTCATCCCGGCGTCGATGCGGCCCTGCTTGATCGCGGCGATGAAGCTCGCGTCGGCGCCGACCGGCAGCATCGTGTACTGCGTCGACGGCACGCCGTGCTGCAGCGCGAGGTATTGCGTGAGGAAGCTGGTCGACGAACCGAGGCCCGTCACGCCGAGCGTCTTGCCCTTCGCGTCGGCCATCGACTTGAAGGTCGGCGCGGCCTTGGTCGATACCATCTCGACTTCACCCGGCACCTGGCCGAACACGGCGATCGCCTTCACGTCCTTGCCCTTGCTCTGCAGGTCGATCGTGTGGTCGTAGAAGCCGACCACGCCCTGCACGGCGCCCGCGAGCAGCTCGTTTTCCGCGTCGACGCCGGCCGGCTGCGACAGCAGCTCGACGTCGAGCCCTTCGGCCTTGAAGTAGCCGAGTTCCTGCGTGAGCCGCGCGGGCAGGTAGATGAGCTTCGCGATCCCGCCGACCATGATCGTGATCTTGCCGCCGTCGTCGGCGAAAGCGGGGTGAGCGGCAAGCGCGCAGCTCAGGCTGGCTGCAACGGCGAGGGTGCGCAGGATGGGTCGCATCGGGTCGTCTCCGTTCGTTGTATTCGTATGGCGCGATGCTTGCTGCATCGTCACGACGAGTATAGGGAGGCGAAACCTTCCGCTACCTTTCGCGGGCGGGCGATTCCTTTAGGGGTTTTCCAGCAACGGAGGGCCGGAACAGGCGGGGGACGGGGGCGGGATGCGCTCAGCGCCAGCCGGTCAGCACGCGGCCCATCGCGTCGAGCCCCATGTCGAACAGGTGCGACACGAACGGCACGAGGTTCGGGATCATCAGTTGCACGAGCAACAGCCCGACGAGCATCGTGACGGGAAAGCCGATCTGGAACACGCCGATCTGCGGCGCCGCGCGGTTCAGGATGCCGAGCGCGAGGTTCGCGATCAAGAGCGCCGCGACCACCGGCAGCGCGAGCAGCAGCCCCATCTCGAACACGGCCGCGCCGAACCCGGCGAGCGTGCGCCAGCCGGGCGCGTGCAGCAGGTCGGCCGACACCGGCAGCGACTGGAACGACGCGGTGAGCGCGGCGAACACCTGCAGGTGGCCGTCCACCGCGAGGAACGCGAGCATCGCGACCGCGTTCAGGAAGCGGCCCATCACGGGCGTCGCGCCGCTCGTGTGCGGATCGAAGAAGGTGGCGAAGCCGAGCCCCATCGACAGCCCGATGAAGTCGCCGGCCGCCTCGACGGCCGCGAACACGATCTGCATCGTGAAGCCCATCGCGGCACCGATCAGGAACTGCGTGACGAGGATCCAGATGCCCTGCGCGGAGAACACGGTGACGTCCGGCATCGCGCCGAGCGTAGGCGCGACGACCAGCGCCATGAACGCGGCGAGGCCGATCTTCACGCGCACGGGCACCGCCGCGTGGCCCACGACGGGCGCGGTCGCGACGAGCGCGAGCATCCGCACGAACGGCCACAGGAACGCCGTGAGCCAGCCGTTGAGCTGCGCGTAGGTAACCGAGAACATCGCCGCCGGGTGGTGCGTGAGGCTCAGCCGACGCCGAGCGTCGCGACGTGCAGCAGCGTCTGCCGCAGGTAGTCGAGCATCGTCGTCAGCATCCACGGGCCGGCGATCACGAGCGTCGCGGCGACCGCGAGCAGCTTCGGGATGAACGACAGCGTCGCCTCGTTGATCTGCGTCGCGGCCTGGAACAGGCTCACGACGAGGCCGACCGCGAGCGCGACCAGCAGCAGCGGGGCGGCCAGCAGCAGGCCGACCATCATCGCCTGGTGCGCCAGGGTCATCACTTGTTCGGGCGTCATCGTGCGGTTCCTCCGCCGCTTACGTAAAGCTCTGCGCGAGCGAGCCGATCAGCAGCTGCCAGCCGTCGACCAGCACGAACAGCATCAGCTTGAACGGCAGCGACACGGTGGACGGCGACACCATCATCATCCCCATCGACATCAGCACGCTCGCGACGACCATGTCGATGATCAGGAACGGGATGAAGACCGTGAAGCCGATCTGGAAGCCGGTCTTCAGCTCGCTCGTGACGAACGCGGGCACCAGCAGCGACAGCGGCACGTCTTCAGGCCCCTGCATCGGCGCGGCCTTCGAGATCTTCGCGAACAGCGCGAGATCGGTCTCGCGGGTCTGCTTCAGCATGAAGGTCTTGAACGGCGCGACGCCGCGCTGCACCGCCTGCTCCATCGGCATCGAGCCGTCGGAGAACGGCTTGTAGCCGTCGTTGTACGCGCGGTCGAGCACCGGCGACATCACGAAGAAGGTGAGGAACATCGCGAGGCCGACGAGCACCTGGTTCGGCGGCGTCGTCGCGGTGCCGAGCGCCTGGCGCAGCAGCGACAGCACGATGATGATGCGCGTGAAGCTCGTCATCATCAGCAGCATCGCCGGCAGGAACGACAGCATCGTGAGCAGCAGCATCGTCTGCACGCTCAGCGAATACGTGGTGCCGCCGTGCGGGCCCGGGCTCGCGTTGAACGCGGGCAGGCCGTTCGCCTGCGCATAAGCGAGCGCAGGCGCGAGGCAGAGGATCAGCACGGGCGCGAAGCGCGCCGCGCGATGCAGGAATGCGTGTTTCATCGGAATGCGGGGTCGGAAAGAGGGCGCGGCGCCATGTCAGCGGTCCTTGCCGCGACCGAGGCGCTTCGCGGCTTCGCCCGCGAGCGCGTCGCGAAACCGCGAGCCGAACGTGCCGGGCAGGCCGCCTTCGGACGCTGCGGCGCCGGCGGGCGCGTCGGCCGAGGTCGATGCCACGGTCGCGGTGGCCGCTGCCGAACCGGCCGGCAGCGTATGCAGCAAGCGCACGTTGCCCGGCGCGACGCCGAGCACGAGCCAGGTGTCGCCGATCTCGACGATCGTCGCGCTTTCCTTGGCACCGACCGCGACGCTCGACACGACCTTCAGCGGGCCGCCGCGGCGTGCATGCTGGAAGCCGAAGCGGCGCGCGAGCCATGCGCACGCGAACACGAGACCGATCACGACCGCGAGCCCGACCAGCGTCTGCAGCACCGCGCCGAAGCCGAGCGACGGTGCGGCCGAACCGACCATCACGCTCGATGCGATCGCCCCGGCGTTGTTCACCGCGTTCATGTCGGCGGCGCCGGCCGGCGCGCAGGCAAGCGACGCCGCCATGGCCGCGGCAGCCGCTGCCACGCTTGCGACGCGCACGCGGCGGCCGGGCTTTGCTGCGTTCACCGGTTCAGTTTCCGGATGCGTTCGGCCGGCGTGATGATGTCGGTCAGGCGGATGCCGAACTTGTCGTTGACGACCACGACCTCGCCCTGCGCGATCAGGCAGCCGTTCACGAGCACGTCCATCGGTTCGCCGGCCATGCCGTCCAGCTCGACGACCGAACCCTGCGCGAGCTGCAGCAGGTTGCGGATCGCGATCTTCGTGCGGCCGAGCTCCACGGTCATCTTGACCGGGATGTCGAGGATCATCTCGATGTCGTTGTGCGTCGAGCTTGCGGCGGCCTTCGACAGCGGCTGGAACACGCCGGCGCCCGTCGCGCCCGCCTGCACCGGCTGCTGGTTCTGCTCGGCGAGCGCGGCCGCCCAGTCGTCCATGCCCGGATCTTCTTCCGCCGCGGCCGGTGCCGCCTGCGCGGCGGCGGCCGAGGCCGCGAGGGCCGCGTCGGCCATCGCTTGTGCGTCGTCCTCGGGCGTCTGGTTCAGCTCACTCATATCCACCTTCCTTCATCGAGTCGCCCGCGCTGATCATCTTCTGCACGCGCAACGCATATTGACCATTGAAAATTCCGTAGCCGCATTCCATCACCGGCACGCCGTCGACCCTCGCGGTGATCGTGTCCTCGATTTCCAGCGGCAGCACGTCGCCCGCGCGCAGGTTCAGGATCTTCTCGAAGTTCGACGAGATCTCGGCGAGGTTCGCGGTCAGCTCGACCTCGGCGGCCTGCACCTGCTGCGACAGCACGCGCACCCAGCGGCGGTCGACTTCGAGCGCCTCGCCCTGGATCGGCGAACTGAGCACGTCGCGGATCGGCTCGATCATCGAGTACGGCATGCAGATGTGCAGCGTGCCGCCCGTCGGCCCGAACTCGATCGAGAACTGCGTGACGATGACGATCTCGTTCGGCGTCGCGACGTTCGCGAACTGCGTGTGCATTTCCGAGCGCACGAATTCGAACTGCAGCGGCCGCACGCTCTTCCACGCGGTCGTGTAGTGCTCGAACACGAGGTTCAGCAGCTTGCCGATGATCCGCTGCTCGGTGGCCGTGAAATCGCGGCCCTCGACGCGCGTGTGAAAGCGCCCGTCGCCGCCGAACAGGTTGTCGACGACGAAGAACACGAGGTTCGGGTCGAACACGAACAGCGACGTGCCGCGCAGCGGCTTCACGTGCACCAGGTTCAGGTTCGTCGGGATCGGCAGGTTGCGGGTGAACTCGCTGTACTTCTGCACCTTCACCTGGCTGACGGAGATTTCCGCCGTGCGCCGCATGAAGTTGAAGATGCCGATCCGCAGCAGGCGCGCGAAGCGGTCGTTGATGATCTCGAGGCCGGGCATCCGGCCGCGGACGATCCGCTCCTGCGTCGCAATGTTGTAGGGGCGGACGCCCGATGTGTCGCGCTGCTCGTCGACTGCATCGGCTTCGCCCGTGACGCCCTTGAGGAGGGCATCGACCTCCTCCTGGGACATGAACTCCTGGTGACCCATACGCGCTCCTTTCGCGGCCGCGTTACTGGACGACGAACTCGGTGAACAGCACGTCGTCGACCTTCGCGCGCTGGTTGCCCGGCTGCGTCGGCTGCTCGATCAGGTCCCGCAGTTCCTTCGCGAGCGAACGTTTGCCGTCCGGCGTCGCGAGATCCTCGGGATGCTTGTTCGACAGCGCGAGCAGGATCCGGCTACGGATCTCCGGCATCCGCGCGGTCAGTTGCTCCTGCGCCTTCGGGTCGGTGAGCTTCAGCGACAGGCCGACGCGCAGGTAGTGCTGCGCGCCGTCGTCGGACTGCAGGTTCACGGTCAGCGGGTCGAGCGGGAAGAACACCGGCGCGGCAAGCGGCGCCGGCTCGGCGGGCGTGCTCGCATGGCCGACGCCTTCCTTGCTCAGGAACACGTACATGCCGCCGGCTGCGGCAGCTGCCGCGCCCAGCGCGATGACGGCGATGAGCGCGATGCGCTTGAACTTGCCGGACGAAGTCGGCTTGTCGGCGGTCGGGTTTGCGGTCGTGGAGGCCATGTGAATGCGTGCGTGATGTCTCGTAGCATGCATTGTTCGGCATCCGGGCCGAGCCCGATGGGCGGAAAAGAGGGGGGATTTGCGGCTATCTCAGCCGATTGTCGGCCGGGTGTCGGCCGGATGCAGGGTAAGTGGGGGCGGAAAGGGCCACCGGACTGGCGGCCAAAGCGTGCGTGGCCGGGAGAAGGCGCCGTTCCCGCCGCACGGAGCCTGCCGCGCCGATGGCGGCGGGCACGGTCGCGCCGGGCCGGCGTTTGGCCGGGCGCCGGCCGCCCGGTCAGATCGGCAGCAGCGTCAGGAGCGGCGCGATCAGCACCATCGCGACGCCGGCGATCATCATCGTCAGGCTCGACACGACGCCTTCCTCACTGCCGATCTCGCGTGCCTTCGCGGTACCCACGCCGTGGGCGGCCGCGCCGAACAGCGCACCGCGCGCGAGCCGCGTGCGCATCGGCACCAGCGCGAGCACCAGCTCGCCGAGCAGCATCCCGCAGATGCCGGTCGCGATCACGAAGAGGGCGGTGAGATCCTTCGGTGCGTGGATCTTGTCCGACACGGCGAGCGCGAACGGCGTCGACACCGAGCGCGTCATCAGCGAGCGCTGCAGCTCGGGCGACAGGTGCAGCAGCTTCGCGAGCAGCAGCGACCCGCACACGCCTGCGGCGATCCCGACTGCCACGCCGACCGACAGCGACAGCCAGTGGCGGCGGATCAGGTCGCGATAGTCGTAGATCGGCACCGCGAACGCGATCGTCGCCGGGCCGAGCAGCCACATCAGCCAGCGCGTGTCGCGGAAGTAGACCGAATACGGGATGCCGGTCAGCAGGACGAGCAGCACCAGCACGCCCGGCACGAACACGAGCGGCGAGAACAGCAGCGTCTTCTTGTACGCGTAGAGCCGCTTCGACGCGAAATACAGCACGACCGTCAGCACGAAGCAGCCGAACGAGATCGCGGTGTTCGCCTGGTCGGCGGACAGGTTCGACAATGCGGCAAGCATGGCAGGCTCCGGCTCAGTGGGCGGACGCGGCGCTCAGGCGCGTGCGGCGGCGTTCGGCGAATACGCGCTGCGCGGCGAGCCGGCGCTCGAGCTTCGCGGCGAGGTCGACCGCGACGGCCACCGCGACCATCACGAACGCGGTGCCGGCGAGCATCACCAGCGCGATGCGCCAGCCGTCCTCGCGGAACAGCCCGCCGTACTGCACGGCCGCGACGGCGGCCGGCACGAAGAACAGCAGCATGTCGGACAGCAGCCAGTTCGCGCCGTCCTTCACCCACGCGGGCGCGACACGGCCCGAGAACAGCAGCACGAGGAGCACCGCGAGGCCGATCACGCCGGACGGGATCGGCAGCCCGACCTTGCGCACGGCCCAGTCGACCGCCATCCACAGCACGCCGAGCGCGGCGGCCTGCAGCGCGATCCGGCCCGTGTGCGCCATGCTGCCCGAAGCGGCGGGGCGGGCGGCGAGTGCGGCGGTCGGCTTGGTCATGGCAGGCTCCCTACAGATATTCCGTTGATGGTGGGAGTATAGGGTTTCCCCTAACCATAAATAAAATGACTTGTCTCTATCCTTGTCATTCCAATTCGGAATTCACCTTTGATCGCCGCACCATTTTGGGGAGACATCGATGGAATTGCGCGCGCTGCGGTACTTCGTCGAGGTGGTTCGCCAGCAGAGCTTCACGGCGGCCGCCGACAAGCTGTTCGTGACCCAGCCGACCATCAGCAAGATGGTGAAGGCGCTGGAGGACGAGATCGGTTCGCCGCTGCTGCTGCGCGACGGCCGGCAGATGGTGCTGACCGACGCGGGGCGGATCGTGTTCCAGCGCGGCCAGGACGTGCTCGCCGCACAGGCGCAACTGCAGTCGGAGCTGAACGATCTCGGCACGCTCGGGCGCGGCGAGCTGACGATCGGGATCCCGCCGCTCGGCGGCTCGCTGTTCACGCCGATCATCGCCGCATACAAGCAGCGCTATCCGAACATCGAGCTGAAGCTGTTCGAGCAGGGCGCGCGGATGATCGAGGCCGCGCTGACGTCGGGTGAGCTGGAGCTGGGCGGGCTGCTGGAGCCGGTCGACCCCGGCACCTTCGAGCGGCTGCCGATGGTGCGCGCGCCGCTGTGGCTCGTCGCGCCGCGCGAGTCGCGCTGGGAGGATCACGCGGCCGTGCCGCTCGCGGATCTCGCGCGCGAGTCGTTCGTGTTCTACGCGGAAAGCCTCGCGCTGCACGACGCGGTGCTCGACGCGTGCCGGAAGGTCGGCTTCACGCCGTCGATCGTGAGCCGCAGCGGCCACTGGGATTTCATGGCCGCGCTCGTGCATGCGGGGGTCGGCATCGCGCTGCTGCCCGAGCCGTATTGCCGTCGGCTCGACGCGGGCCAGTTCACGTGCCGGCCGATCGTCGAGCCGGAGATCACGTGGGCGATCGCGCTCGGCTGGCTGAAGAAGGGGTATCTGTCGCACGCGGCGCGCGCGTGGCTTGAAGTGGCGCGGGCGACGCTGCCGATCGCGCCCGGCGACGACCTGGCGTTCGGCGGGTTGCGGGCGCGGGAGTGACGCCCGCCGGGACGGGCGGTAAAACGAACGAGGCGGGCGCAACGGCCGCCCGCCGCTCCGTCAATGCCCCATCGCCGGCCCCGCCCCCTTCCTCGGCTTCGTGACCCACACGAGCAACGCGAGCGCGCCGAACATGAACGCCGACAGCAGGAAGAAGTCGTTGGTCGCCATCATGAAGCCCTGCTGCGTGACGAGCTGGTTGAGCTGCGCATTGGCCGTCTGGCCGACGATACCGAGCTGCGACAGCGCGCCCTGGTAGTCGGTCGTGCTCTGCGCATACACGCTCACCGATTCCGACAGCCGCGCATGGTGGTAGATCGCGTCGTTCTCCCAGAACGTCGAGCTGGCCGCGGTGCCGATCGCGCCGGACAGCGTGCGCAGGAAGTTCGACAGCCCCGACGCGCTCGCGAGCCGCTCGTCGGGGATGCTCGACAGCGTGATCGTCGTCATCGGCACGAAGAAGCACGCCACGCCGATCCCCTGCACGAGCCGCGGCAGGATCACGTGGTTGAACGGCACGTCGAGCGTGAACGTCGAGTTCCAGATCGACACGCCGGCGAACACGATGAACGCGAAGCTCGCGACCATCCGCAGGTCGAGCCGGTGCATGTTGCGGCCGATCAGCGGCGACAGCACGAGCGCGAGCAGCCCGACCGGCGCGGTCGCGAGGCCGGCCTTGCCGGCCGTGTAGCCCATCACCGTCTGCAGCCACAGCGGGAAGATCACGACCGAGCCGAAGAACGCCATGAAGCCGAACGAGATGATCATCGCGCCGAGCGCGAAGTTGCGGTCCTTGAAGAGCGACAGGTCGACCACCGGCTCCTTCTCGGTCGCCTCCCACACGAGCATGAACGCGAGCGACACGACCGCGATCAGCGCCAGCGCGACGATGAACGTCGAGTTGAACCAGTCGCGGTCCTTGCCGAGGTCGAGCATCATCTGCAGGCACGACACGCCGATCACGAGCAGCGCGAGGCCGATCGCGTCGATCCGCTGCTTCGACGTCTTCGTTTCGCGGCCGCGCAGCAGGAAATACGCGCAGGTCGCCGAGAAGATGCCGATCGGCAGGTTGATGTAGAAGATCCACGGCCACGTGTAGTTGTCGCTGATCCAGCCGCCCAGCAACGGGCCGAAGATCGGCGCGACGATCACCGTCATCGCCCACAGCCCGAGCGCGAGCCCGCGCTTCGCGGGCGGGTAGCTGCGCATCAGGATCGTCTGCGACAGCGGCACCATCGGCCCCGACACGAGGCCCTGCAGCAGCCGGAACGCGATCAGCGTCTCGAAGTTGGTCGCGAGGCCGCACAGCGCCGACGCGACCGTGAACGCGAGCACCGACAGCGTGAACAGGCGCACCTCGCCGACCCGCCGCGCGAGCCAGCCGGTGAGCGGCACCGCGATCGCGGAAGCCACCGAGTACGACGAGATCACCCAGGTGCCTTCGCTCGTCGCGACGCCGAGGCTGCCGGAAATGGTCGGCACCGCGACGTTCGCGATCGACGTGTCGAGCACTTCCATGAAGGTGCCGAGCGCGAGCCCGACGGTGAGCAGCGCGAGTGCGCCGCCGGACAGCGGCGCGGGCGAAGCGGCGGGTTCGGCGGCGGATGCCGTGGTGGCGGACATCGGAATCTCCTAGACGCGGCGCGCGCGACGCGCCGGCACAACGCACGGGTGTGCGCCGCAGCGCAGCCCGGCCGGGTGGATCGGATAAGGGAAAAAGGGGAGCACGTGCCCTGTCATCTTCTGCCCAGACAGATAAATAAGCGAATGCTTAACCTAGACATGGGGCCTCCGCGCACATCAGCTGTCCGCTTCGTCGTCGGGTTTCGGGCAACCGGTCGAGCCGGGCCCGTTGGCGATGAAGCGCTGCAGCAGGCCGGTGAGCGTCACGAGCTCGTCAGCCGAGAAACCGTCGAGCTGCGCGTTGAGCGCGTTCGCGATCAGCGACGGCAGCGCCCGGGCGGCTTCGGCGCCACGTTCGGTCAGCGTCAGCTCGATCATCCGGCGGTCCTGCTCGCTGCGCGAGCGGGCGACCAGCCCCTTGCGTTCGAGCCGGTCGAGCATCCGTGTCATCGAACCGCTGTCGTACGACATCTTGCGGGACAGCTCGAACGGCGTGCGCGCATAGCCGCGCGACAGCAGCAGGATCACGCCGATCTGCTGCGCGGTGAGGTCGAGCGGCTCGAGCGCACGGTCCATCCGCTCGACGAGCGCCTGCTTCGCCTTCGACAGGTAATAGCCGAGGCTCGTTTCCAGCGCGATGTTCTCGGGATCGTAGAGGCGGCCGGTCATGCGATTGCGCGCGCAGCAATAGTGCGTTTCGGATTTAAACGCGCCCAGTATCTTGAAAATTGATTGCTTAGTCAATATTATTTGAGGCAACCAGTTACGACGTGCATGTTGCACTGCCGGAGACGATGTTCTGACCGATGCGCCCGCGCTGCGGGCACCCCGAGGATGTTCGCGATGCTGTTCCTGAAAAATGCCGCCGGCGCGCTGCGCCGCAACCTGACCGATACCGCTCATCATGCGTTTTCCGGGCCGCACCGCGGCTGGAAGATCGCGCTGTACGTGACGATGCTGGTGGTCCCGGGCGGCTCGCTCGCGGCGCTCGGGTTCGCATGGTTCGATCATCGCCGGCAGCGCAACGCGAAAGACGGCGCTCGCCGCACGGGCCAGCCGGCCGCGACGGAGCCGTCGACATGGCGGTCCGCCGCCGAACCGCTCTCGCTGCCCGCGCGCTGCCACTGACATCGCGCTTCTCCCGCCTTCCTGACTGTTCCGACCGAGCGCCGGCCGCGCCCCCGCACGGCCGGCGGCGCACGCCCGTCTTCCCGTCAGCGAGCCGTAATGGCCGGTAAACCGGCCACGCGCGCCGGTAACACATTCCTGTCCCCGCGCACCGTACCCTTGGGGCTGCGCAGCTTTCCCGCCGTCAGTTACCATTTGTCCGCCAGCGGCACGACGACCGCATCGCGCGACACCGCTCGCCGGATGTCCCGCCCAGACAGGAAAATCACCATGCCGTACGCCTCCCTCCCGCGCGCCCTTCGCCCGCTGAGCGCCGCCGTCGCCGTCGCGACGGCCGTGCTGCTCGCCGGCTGCGCCGTCGGGCCCGACTATCACCGGCCCGACACGTCGATCCCCGCCGCATACAAGGAAGCGCCGGCCGGCTGGAAAGTCGCGCAGCCCGCCGACCGCACCGACCGCGGCGCGTGGTGGACGGTCTACAACGATCCGCAGCTCGATGCGCTGATCGGCAGGCTCAACGCGTCGAACCAGACCATCGCGCAATCGGCGGCGGCTTACCGGCAGGCGCGCGCGCTCGTCACCGAAGCGCGCGCCGCGTATTTCCCGACCGTCGGGCTGACCGCGTCGGGCTCGCGCGCCCGCACGCCGCGCACGTCGGTGTCGTCGGGTTCGTCGAGTTTCAGCAGCAGTTCGTCGATCAGCAACAGCTACAGCGTCGGCCTCGACGCGAGCTGGGAACCCGACCTGTGGGGCAAGGTGAGCCGTACCGTCAGCGCGCAGCGCGCCGGCGAAGCGGCCGCCGCAGCCGATCTCGCGAACGCGCGGCTGTCGCAGCAAGCGCTGCTCGCGCAAACCTACTTCCAGCTGCGCACGTCCGATGCGCTGCAGAAGCTGCTCGACGACACCGTGAAGTCGTACGAACAGTCGCTGAAACTCACGCAGAACCAGTACGCGCAGGGCGTCGCCGCACGCGCGGACGTGATCCAGGCGCAGACGCAGCTGCAGAGCGCGCAGGCCGCGTCGATCGACAATGGCGTGGCCCGCGCGCAGTACGAGCATGCGATCGCGACGCTGATCGGCGAACCGGCGTCCACCTTCTCGTTGCCGCCGAATCCGCTCACGGCCGAGCCGCCGATCACGCCGGTCGACGTGCCGTCCGCGATCCTCGAGCGCCGGCCCGACGTCGCCGCGGCCGAGCGCCGTGCGGCGGCCGCGAACGAGCAGATCGGCGTTGCGATCTCCGCGTTCTTCCCGACCCTCACGCTGTCGGCCACCGGCGGCTTCCAGAGCTCGGTGTGGTCGCAGCTGTTCACGCTGCCGGCGCGCTTCTGGACGGTCGGCCCGCAGCTCGCGGCCACGCTGTTCGACGCCGGGCTGCGCGCCGCGCAGACCGACGCCGCGCGCGCGACCTACGACCAGGACGTCGCCGCGTACCGCCTCGCGGTGCTCACCGCGTTCCAGGATGTCGAGGACAACCTCGCGTCGCAGCGCATCCTCGCGCAGGAAATCGACGTGCAGCGGCAGGCGGTCGACAGCGCCCTGCATTCGCTCGCGATCGTCACGAACCAGTACAAGGCCGGCACGGTCGCCTACCTGAACGTGCTGACCGCGCAGACCACCGCGTTCACCGCGCAGCAGAAGCTCGCGACGATCGCCGGGCAGCGGATGACGTCGTCGGTCGGGCTCGTGAAGGCGCTCGGCGGCGGCTGGAACGTCGCAGAGATGACGCGCGAGAACGGCGACATGGCGGCACCTGCACCCGTGCCGGCGTCCGGTGCGGCCGCGCCCGCGGCCACCGCACCGTCGGTCGCCGCGCCGCTCGCGCAGAAGTAGGAAGGAAAGGGCGACGCGCGCGTCAGCGCTGCGCGTCGCCGAAGATCAGCGACACCTCGTTGTTCCCGATCGGGTGGCCGAGCAGGTTCAACAGCCCCGCGAGGTTCGCCTGCTGCTCGGGCGCCGAATGCGCGGTGCCGCGGAACGATCCCTGGCCCGGGCCGAAGGTGCCGTGGCCGTCGAGGAACAGCGGGCCCTGCGTCGTCGACAGGTCGAGATCGGCGCCGGCCCCCTTTGCCTGCAGCACTGCGCGGTACGAACCGAGCGGCTTCACGCGCGATACGCGCGAACTCATCGAGTCGATCGTCACCGTCAGCTGGCCGAACGCGTTGTTGCCGATCAGGCGCCAGTCGCTCCAGCCGAGCCGCACGTCGCCCTGCAGGTCGAGCGTGTTGAACGGCGTGCCGAGCCCGGCGAGCAGCGACGCGGGCACGGCCATCGTGCCCGCCGACAGCACCGCGCCGCGCCACGTCGCATCGAGCGTGACCGCATCGGGCATCGCCTCGGTCTGCCGCATGCGCATCTGCACGCGCCCGGTCAGCAGCGGCCAGAAGCGCGTGGTCCATTCGACCCGGCCCGGCAGCAGCGTCGCCGCGGTCTGATCGGCCCCCGGCGCGAGCATCAGCGTGCCCGAACCGTGCCACAGCGACCCGTCGGGATCGACGAGATTCACATGCCCGCCGGTCGCGCGCGCGAACTGCGGCGCGATCCACGCGGCCGGCGCGAGCGCGACGAGCGTCACCGCCGTCGCCAGTCCGCCCGCCAGTACCCACGGCAATGCGGTGGCGAGCCGCTTGATTCCCGGCCTCATCGGCCGACCGCCACTTGCGTCGTCCAACGGCGTCATTTCTGCGTAGACGGTTGCATCACGGCCGTCAGGTCGACCTGCCCGTCGTCCTTCAGCGCGGTGGCATGCGCTTCGCCGACCTGCACCTTGAACTGCCGGCGCGCATCGTCGAGCCACTGCGTCCACGCCGGGAACGACACGTTCTTCATCTGGACCTGCACGCCGTTGCCGACGATCTGCACCTGCGCACCCTGCATCCCGTGATCGGACAGCGATGCGGTCAGCGCGTCCTTCAGCGCGAGGCCGGTCGGTGCCACGCCCTGCGCGGCGGCCGTCAGCGACTTCGCCTCGTTCGCCTGCGCGGTCATCTGCGCCAGCTCGCGGCGCATCGTCGGCAGCTCGCGCTGGATCCGCGCGCGGCCTTCCTGCGCGGGCGACCACAGCACCGAATACGCGATCGCGACCGCCAGCACGGTGCCCCCCCAGCCGAGCAGCGTCTTTTCACGCGGCGAACGCTCGCCCCAGAACTGGGCCAGCGTCTGGTTCAGTTGTTCCGTCTTCATGAGCGGCTCCGGATCGTCCATTTGCCCGTGTTGCTGTCGACTTCGCCGGACAGTCCGTTACGCGCGAGGCGCTGCGTGAAATCGGGATCGACCTTGACCTCCGGCTTGAAGCCGACGTCGAGCTTCCGGTCGTGGTAGTCGAGCGACGCGATGCCGTTCAGCGGCAGCGCGCCCATCGACCGCGACAGCCCGCTCGACAGCGCGAGGAAATCGTTCGGCGACAGCTCGCCGGCTGCCAGGCGCAACTGGTCGAGCTGGCGCTGCATCTGCGCGGGCGGATCGAGCACCGTCGTCGTCTTCGGGAACGCGGACAGCAGCGTCTCGGTGATCTGCGCGGACAGCGCATCGCGCTCGCGCGACAGCTTCCACCAGTGCAGGTTCATCCCGATCACCGCCACGCCGAGCGTCGCCGCGACGAGGGCGAGCGGCACGCGCAGGCGCTTCACCGTCGCGCGGTCGAAGCGCCACGGCTGCGATTCGAATTCGAACTGGCACAGGTCGAACTTCTCGGTCAGTGCGCGTCGCGCGAACGCGTCGAACGACAGCGGCACGGCGCCCGGCAGCAGCGGGCCGTCGGCGCGGCCGACCGACGCGAGCCGTGGCTCCGCGCCCGGCTCGCCGAGTTCGTACAGTTCGACGTCGCCGCCACCCGCCAGCGCGGCCAGCGTGCCGGCCGCGCGCGACGCGGGCGCCGCGAAGCCTTCGCCGAGCGCACCGCGTGCGACCGCGAGTTCGAGGCGCGGTGCACCGGTCGCAGCCGGCTGCGCGCCGGCCTCGACGAGCACCGATTCGACCGACGTCGCAAGCCCGAGCACCGCGGCCACGGTTGCCGGACGGGCCGGCGGCACGTCGACGGCGTCCGCGGCAACCGCGGCGGCATCGACTTCGCTGTCGGCCGGCGCGGCGGCGACGTGCGGCGCCGGCAGGCAGCGGGTCGCGGGCACCGCGCTCAGGTGCCGGTGGCCGGCCGCCGTAAACGCTTCGCAGATCGTGCGGAACCACGCGCGATCGACGACGGCCAGCACGCGGCGCCCGTCGGGCAGCGCATCCGGATCGAGCGCGATATGGCAGCCGAGCGGATCCTGGATCAGCTGATCCTCGACGATGTTGGGCAGCGCCTGGCGCAGCTTCGGTCCCTTCAACGGCGGCACGGTCGCGGCCAGCAGCAGCACGTCGCGCGCGGCGACGATCAGCACCGTCGCATTCGCGCGCGGCAGCAGCGCGAGCGCGGCGCGGCCGGCGCGCTGCACATGGCCGGCCTTGTCGACGAGCGTGAACGGCAGCTCGGGCCACTGCCATTCCTGCAACGGCACGGCAGGCTCGCGCGGCGGCAAAGAAACAATCAACGTGCTCACAAGAGCTCCTCTCCCGATTGGCGTCGTTATAGCTGGTCGCGGATGCGCACGACCCGTGTCGAGTGCGTGGTCGGATCACGATACACGAGCGAGGTGCGATCGACCTCCGCGCGTTCGTGCTGAATCCGGCCATGCACGATGAAATAGCTCGAATTGACGTCGATGACGCTCGAGTCGAGCGTCACGTTCGGCGCACCGGCGCCGCGCAGCGCGAGCTGCACGTCGCCGACGTTGCGGAAAAACACGGTCTCGCGGCGCGACACGAGCGCCTGCGCGGACGACACGCTCATCCCCGGCATCAGCGCCGCGATCACCTCGGCCGGCGCGGTGTTCATGTTCACGGGCGTCGTGGTCGGCAACACGGTGACGAACGGGCGCAGCCGCGCGACCATCTCGGGCGTCACGCCGTCGACATCGAGCAGGCTGTCGACGCCCGTCATCATCAGCGGCGCCGGCCCGCGGTCGCCGCCCGTCATGCCGGGATCGTCGGTGAAGCCGCCGCCGCCCTGTTGATCGGTCGTCACCGGCGCGGTGATCGGCGGCGCCGTGCCACCACCCGGCAGCGTCGGCATCTGGAAACGCGTCGCCGAATTCAGCAGGCTCGCGCGCACCTGCAGCGCGATGCGCTTCGCGAACGCGCCGTCGTAGCCGAGCGTCGTCAGCAGGCGCTGGAACGCCTGGACCTGCGTGACATTCAACTGCAGCACGCCGGGCGCCGGCGACGCCACGAGGTTGCGCAGGTTGAACTTCGCCTGCGCGTCCTCGATCGAGCCGGAGATATAGGTGTCTTCGCTGCCATTGTCGTTGGGCGCGCCGATCCGGCCGAGGAAGTCCGACAGCTTCGTCTTCGCGATCGGTACACCCCAGATGCCGCCCAGATACGTGATGCCGGGCGCCGTGTCGCCTTCGGAGCGCAGGATCATCCGCGTCCAGTCGAGCGCGCCGCGCGCGACCCACTGCGCCTGCGCGAGCACGCGCTGGTTCTCGATGCGGCGGATCTGCACCTGCTGGCGCCACAGCATCCCCGAGACGAGGATCGCCGACAGCGCGACGACGAGCAGCGCGGTGATGATCGCCGCGCCGCGCTGGCGGCCGCGTGCCCGTGCGCAACCGGCGGCACGCGCGGCAAGCAATGAGCGGTGAGGGCGCGCGCGCATCGTCATTCCCCGACGAGGAAGATGCGCGTGACGGGCACGCGCAGCGACGTCGCGCCGATGCTGACCTGCAGCCCCGTCACCGCGCGCGCAGGCGGCGCGTTGCCGAGCTGCGGCACCTTGAGCGCATCGTTGTTCTGCGCGAGCGCGTCGTTGGCCGTCTGCAGGTTGGTGGTCCAGCCCACGCGCGGCACGTACAGCTTCGCGTCGATCGCGCCGACGCCGCCCATCAGCGCGACCCAGCTCCAGCCTTCGACGCTGCTGTCCTTCAGCACGCTGCGCAACCGGTTCGCGTCGTCGATCGGCGGCGACGCATAGCGCACGACGCGCCCGCCGGCGATCCGGTAGCGGACCACCTGCAGTCGCGGCGCAGCGCCCGGCACTTCGAGTTCGCGGACGATCTGCAGCGTATTGCCGGCGACGCCGATCGCCGGCTGGCCGGCCTCGTCGTCGGTCGCGGCGAGCCGCGCGTCGATGCGCATCTGGTCGAACATTTGCGCGAACACGCGCTCGTCTTCCATCGCGGCCGCAACCTTGTCGCGTCCGCGCATGATCTGGTCGAGCCCGCGCCACGCGAGGATCGCGACCACCGCGAGGATCGCGATCGCGATCATCAGCTCGATCAGCGTGAAGCCGCGGGCGGGGCGGGCGAGCGGGCGGCGCATCGGCGCGTCAGAGCGGACGGCTGGTTTCATTCGCGACCACCGTCACCATCTGTGCGAGCACGCCGGTGTGCCCGGGCATGCTCACCGAAATCCGGACGCGCCGGAACACCGGGTTGGGCGTGGTGCTCACGCGTTGCGTGCAGACGAGCTGCACGTTTCCTTGCGAGCAGTCGAAACTCTGTTCGCCGATCTCCGGCCACGCATGCGTGAGGCGCATCTGCGCGAGCGCGTTGTCGGCGCTCCAGCCGGCGAGCAGCCGGTGATGAAGATCGGACGCGTTGTTCGCCATCGTGCCGACCGCGCGGATCGACGCGGCGAGCGCGACCGCGATGATCGCGAGCGCGACCAGCACTTCGATCATCGTGAAACCGCGCGCGCCGGAGGAGGTACTCCAGGGGTGGGCCGAAGAAAGCCCCCTCGAGGAAGGGCGGCGCGATGAAGCAACGGGGAAGGGCAGGCGACGACGCATCGTCATTGCACCTCGTAGCGGCCGTTGCCGGTGCCGACGATAGTCGCGCTGCCGACGGCAGAATGCAGCGTCACGCGCACCGGCGTGTCGATGCTCTCGGTGCCGAACACGACGCGGTTCGCATGCGTGTCGGACCCCGGATAGTCGATGTCGGCGCCCGTGACGCCACCGTCCCAGTCACGCGGGCGCAGCAGGTCGTCGCGCAGCGTGCGCCAGCCGTCGGGCGAGCTCACGTCGAAACGGAAGCCGTGTGCGGTCGGCTGCCACGCGATCGGCCGGGCACGTACCTGCGCTTCGTCGCCGGCGGTCTCGAACAGCAGCGCGATGCGCTGCGCTTCCTCGCGCAGGTCGGTGCGCGGATTGCGCGTGAGCGACAGCGACGCGAGCGACACGAGCAGCCCCGCGATCACGAGCACGACCAGCATCTCGAGCAGCGTGAAGCCGCGTGCGCGATGACGCCGCGCCACGTATGACGCCTGCCCGCCGTCGGCACGCGCCGGTACGGACGAAGCCGCGCCGCGACGCGCACGGCGATCGCGGCCGCAGCGGGAGGTCGTGCGAATGGCGAGCATGAAGAACGGGAACGAAGCGTCGGGTCGGTCAGTGAAGGCTTATTGCCACGAACCGATGTCGGAATCGTTGCCTTCGCCGCCTTCCTTGCCGTCGGCGCCGTAGCTGAACACGTCGATCTCGCCGTGCACGCCCGGGTTCAGGTACTTGTAGCCGTTGCCCCACGGATCGTTCGGCAGGCGTTCGAGATAACCGCCGTCCTTCCAGTTGTTCGGGATCGGATCGGTGGACGGCTTCTGGATCAACGCGTTCAGACCCTGCTCCTGAGTCGGGTAGCGGCCGTTGTCGAGCCGGTACAGCTTGAGCGCCTGCATGATCGTGCCGATATCCTGCTTCGCGGCGATGCGGCGTGCCTCGTCCGGGCGGCTCATGATCTTCGGCACGATCAGCGCCGCCAGGATCCCGAGGATCGCGACCACCACCATGATCTCGATCAGCGTGAAACCGCGCTGACGACGCACGGCCGCGTTGCGGCGAGTGATCCACGTTTGCATGACTGACTACCTCTTTCCAAAAAATGTCGTTGGTCGGGTGACGCACCCGGCGCACCGGACGATTGCCTGTCGGCAACCTTCCGAACCCGCGGGCGCGGAGCACGCATTGTAAGGCGCGCATTGCCGAGGGCTTTCACCCAACGCAAATTTCACATACATCCGTACAATAGCGCGCATGAACGCGCTCTCGATCCGGATCCTCTCCCTAGCCCTCTTCGCGGGTTTGTGCGCGACGGCCACCTACTGGGTCGTCACGCTGTCAGCCCGTGAAGCGCCGCTGCCCGCCGCCGCCGCGCGGCTGCCGATCCGCACCGAGGACGCCGCGGCGCTCTTCGGCGGTCAGCTCGACAAGAATCCCGTGCAGGACATCCACCTGTTCGGCATCCTCGCGCTCGACCACGGCGGCGCCGCGATCGTCGGTGTCGGCGGTGAACCGCCGCGCGCCGTGTCGCTCGGCGCGGACGTCACGTCCGGCGCGAAGCTCGCCGAAGTCCGCCCCCGCTCGATCATCGTCGAGCGCAACGGCGCCCGCACCGAAGTCCAGCTTCCCGCCAACACGCCGTCCCCGGCGATCTACGTGCGCTGAAGCAGAAGGCGACGGCCCGACCAACGGTCAGGCCGTCACTGCACCATGTTGTTCAGCTCGATGATCGGCAGCATCACGGCCAGCACGATCACGAGCACGATGCCGCCCATCGCCAGGATCAGCAGCGGCTCGAGCAGGCTCGTCAGGAACATCGTGCGACGCTCGAGCTCGCGCGCTTCGCCTTCGGCCGCGCGATCCAGCATCGTCGTCACGTCGCCCGTCGCTTCACCGGAACGGATCAGGTGCACGAGCACCGGCGGAAACGTCTTCACGTTGTTCAGCGCGCGCGACAGCGCGGAGCCTTCGCGCACGCGCACGATCGCGTCGTCGATGTTCGCGCGCATCGCGCGGTTCGACAGCGTTTCGCCGGCCGCCTGCAACGCGCGCAGGATCGGCACGCCCGCCGCGGTGAGGATGCCGAGCGTGCTCGCAAAGCGCACCGTGTTGTAGCCGCGCACGAGCTTGCCCGCGAGCGGTGCGGTGAGCACCCAGCGGTCGAACGCGAGGCGCGGCCCATCACGCGACAGCGTCGCCTTCACGAACCACACGATCAGCACGACCGCGATCAGGATCGCCCACCACCAGTGCCGCACGAAATCCGACAGCGCCATCATCACGATCGTCAGCACCGGCAACTGCTGCTTCGTGCTCGCGAACACGTTGACGACCTGCGGCACGACATAGCTCAGCAGGAACGTGACGATGCCGAATGCGATCAGCGTGACGATCCCCGGATACGTGAACGCCAGCAGGATCTTCTGCTTCAGCGCGTTGCTCTGCTCGATGTAGTCGGCGAGGCGCGACAGCACGATGCCGAGCTTGCCGGTGTGCTCGCCCGCCGCGACGAGCGCACGGTAGATTTCCGGGAAGTCGCGCGGATGCTGGCCCAGCGCATTCGCGAGCGAATGGCCGCCGAGCACCTCGGCGCGGATCGCGGCCATCAGTTCGCGAATGTAGTCGCGCTCGGCCTGCTCGGTCAGCACGCCGAGCGCCTCGTCGAGCGGCAGCCCCGCGATTAACAGGCTCGCAAGCTGGCGCGTGAGGATCGCCTGTTCACGCTGCGACAGCTTGCGGCCGAACGCGAGCCGCTGCGACCGCGCGCCGCGCGTCGCGCTGGCGGCCGGTTCGACGACGAGCGGCGTGAGCCCCTGCGTGCGCAGCTGGCCGCGCGCGGCACGTGCGCTGTCGGCATCGATGACGCCTTTCTGCGCGCGTCCCGCCGAATCGATTGCTTCGAAACGGAATGCCGGCATCGCGCTATGCGCCTCCTGTCACGCGCAGCACTTCCTCGAGCGACGTCGCGCCCGACGCGAGCCATCGCTCGGCGTCGTCGCGCAGCGTGCGCATCCCTTCCGCCCGGCCGGCGGCGAGAATCTCCGCGTCGGCCGCGTTGCGGTGGATCAGCGAGCGGATCGACTCGTCGACCAGCAGCAGTTCGTATACGCCGCGCCGGCCCGCGTAACCCGAATGCCCGCACTTGTCGCAGCCGACCGGATGCCACACGGTGCGGCCTTCTTCCTGGCGCTCTTCCTTGCAGACGGGGCAGAGCTGCCGCACGAGCCGCTGCGCGAGCACGCCGAGCAGCGACGACGCGAGCAGGTAGGGCTCGACGCCCATGTCGGTCAGACGCGTGACGGCCGAGGCCGCATCGTTCGTGTGCAGCGTCGCGAGCACGAGGTGGCCCGTCAGCGAAGCCTGCACCGCGATCTGCGCGGTTTCGAGGTCGCGGATTTCGCCGATCATGATCACGTCCGGATCCTGGCGCAGGATCGAGCGCAGCGCACGGGCAAAGGTCATCCCGATCCGCTCGTTCACCTGCGTCTGGCCGATGCCGCCGAGGTCGTATTCGATCGGGTCCTCGACGGTCATGATGTTGGTCGTCGCGGTCTCGAGCCGCGACATCGACGCATACAGCGTGGTCGTCTTGCCCGAACCGGTCGGGCCCGTGACGAGCACGATGCCGTGCGGACGCGCGATCAGCTTGTCGAATTGTGCGAGCGTGTCGCGGCCCATCCCTAGCGCTTCGAGGTTCAGGCGCGCCGCATCCTTTTCCAGCAGACGCAGCACCGCCCGCTCGCCGTGCCCGGTCGGCAGCGTCGACACCCGCACGTCGACCGGCCGGCCGCCGACGCGCAGCGTGATGCGGCCGTCCTGCGGCAGGCGCTTCTCCGCGATGTCGAGCTGCGCCATGATCTTGATCCGCGAGATCAGCGCGCCGTGCAGCGCCTTCTTCGGCCGCACGACGTCGCGCAGCGTGCCGTCGACGCGAAAGCGCACGACCGATGCGTTCTCGAACGGCTCGATGTGGATGTCCGATGCCTGTTCGCGCGCCGCTTGCGTGAGCAGCGCGTTGATCATCCGGATGATCGGCGCATCGTCTTCCGATTCGAGCAGATCCTCGACTTCGGGGATGTCCTGCATCAGCCGCGACAGGTCGACTTCGCCTTCGACCTCGCCGACCACCTGCGCGGCGCTGCCGTCCTGGCGCGCGTACGCATGGTTGATCGCCTGCACGAGCTCGTCGGCCGGCACGCGATGCACGGAGATCGAGCCGAAGTTGCGTGCGATCTCCGCGAGCGCGGCGTCGCTCGTGCGTTCGCTGATCCACACCTCGAGCGTGTCGTCGAGCTGGTGCGCGATCAGCACCTGGCCGCTCTTCGCGAAGCCGTACGGCAACAGGCGCGCGGCGAGCGGCGACGGCGGCTGCCGTTCGCCCGGCGCGCCGTCGTGGGAAGGAGACGCGAGCACGTCGCTCACTGCGACGCTCCCGGCGTGGCCGTCAGCGGCTGTTGCGGCACCGCCTGCTGCGGCACGCTCTGCGGCTGCGCGGGCGTCGCCTCCGGCAACGGCTGGGCCGGCGCCGGCGCCACCTGGCGCTGCAGCTGCTGGCGACGCATCTTGTCGAGATCGAACAGGTTACCGGCCGGCGTGCCGCCCTGGCTCGGGCCCAGCGGCATCGGCGGGACGACCGGATCGTCCTTGTCGCGGATCACGTTGTTGTCCGACTTGTACGCGCCCGTCACACCCTGGATGTAGTCGTAGCGGTTCGCCGTGACTTCCTGCGCGGTACTGCGATCGGAAATGATCACCGGGCGCAGAAACACCATCAGGTTGGTTTTCTGGCGCTGCTTCGATTCCGAGCGGAACAGCTGGCCGATCCACGGGATGTCGCCCAGCAGCGGCACCTTGCTGTTCGACACGGCGTAGTTGTCCTGCATCAGGCCGCCGAGCACGATGATTTCGCCGTTGTCCGCGAGGATCGTCGACTGGATCGAGCGCTTCGTGAAGGTCGGCCCGGTCTGCGCGGCCGTCGTGCTCGTAACGACGGCCGAATCCTCGGTGTAGAGCTGCAGCTTGAGGATTCCGCCTTCCGTAATCTGCGGCTTCACGTGCAGCGTCAGGCCGACGTCGCGGCGATCGTAGGTATTGAACGCACTGTTCGTATTGCCGCTCGTCAGGTTCGAGTACGAACCGGTCGCGATCGGCACGTTCTCGCCGACGACGATCTTCGCTTCCTCGTTGTCGAGCGTGATCAGGTTCGGTGTCGACAGCACGTTCGCGTCGCTCACGCCCGCGAAATACTGCAGCAGCGCACCGAGCCCCTGCACGCCGAACATGTTGTGCAGCCAGCCGATGTTGAGGCCCTGGTTCAGCCCCGCGATATTGGCGGCCAGCCCGGTGGTGGCGGCCGTGCCGCCGGTCGTCAGGTTGATGATGCTGTTGCCCGCGACACTGCCGGCCGTGGCCGCCAGGTTCGTGCCGCCGAGAAACTGGCCGCTCGCCACCTGCCACTGGATGCCGAGGTTGCCCTGCGTCGTCGAGTTCAGTTCGACGATCAGCGCTTCGATGTAGACCTGCGCACGCCGCGCGTCGAGCTGGTCGATCACCGAGCGCAGGTTCCGGTAGACCGGTTCGGACGCGGTGATGATCAGCGAGTTGGTTGCCGCATCGGCCTGGATCATTCCGCCCGGCTGGTTGTCGTCGCCCTTGTCCTTGTCGCCGCCGAGCAGGCCAGCGGTGCCGAGCCCGCCACCGCTGGACGAGCCGCCGTACGACGACGAGGACGACGAGCCGCCGAGGCCGCCCGACGGCAGCGGCGGGGTGCCGGACGTGCCGGTCGAGAAGTTGCCGCTCGACGACGAGCCGCCGTTCTGGTTGAAGCTGTTCGCATCGTTGGACGACGCCGACGAGCCGCTGTCGCTGCCGCTACCCTTGCCGAGCATCCCGCGCAGCGTCTTCGCGAGCTTCACTGCATCGGCGTTGCGCAGCGCCACGACGTGCATGTTGCCGGGTACCCCGCTCGGCGCGTCGAGCTGCTGCACGAGCCGCTTGGCGGCCGCGAGGCGCGACGCGCTCGATGCGCGCAGCAGCAGCGAGTTGGTGCGCGGGTCGGCCGTGACCGACACCTTCAGCGTTGCGTCGCTGTTGCCGATCGCGCCCGGGTCGAGCATTTTCTGCAGCTGCGCGGCGAGGTCGATCGCGTTCGCGTTGCGCAGCGGCACGACCTGCACCTGCGCGCCCGCGGCGCTGTCGACGCCCGCGATGATCTGCGCGATGCGCCGCACGTTGTCCGCGTAGTCGGTCACGACGATCGTGTTGTTCGCCGGGTAGGCGGTGACCGTGTTGTTCGGCGAGATCAGCGGCCGCAGCACGGGCAGCAGGTTGTTCGCCGATTCGTTGTGCAGTTCGAACACCTGCGTGATCACCTGGTCGCCGCGCGCCTGCGGCGTATTGCCGACGTAGGTCGGCACGCCCTGCAGCTTCGCGTCGGCCTCGGGCACGACCTTCAGCACGCCGTGATCCTGCACGAGCGCGAAGCCCTGCATGCGCAGCGCCGACTGCAGCGTCTTCAGTGCCTGGTCTTCCGGCACTGGCCGTTCGGCCACGAGATTGAGCTGCCCCTTCACACGAGGGTCGACGATGATGGTCTTGCCGGTTGCGGCGCCGATCGCCTTGGCGACCTGGTCGATATCCGCGTTCACGAAGTTGAGCGTGACCTGAGCGTAGGCGGCCTGCGAGACGATGATGCCGGCGACGATCAAGGTCGTGGCGACACGCCGCATAACGAAGCGATTTCTTGTCATGGATGAATGGGTCGATGCCGGCTCAGGCCACTTCCGGCGGTAGTGCTGGGATCCAAGTCCGAAAGAGGCGACATTAGCAGTTTTTCATGTCCGAAATATCACATTGATCCGAGGACTGTCTCACATACGACATGTATCGGGCGAGCCGTATGCAATATGTAAGCTTTAACGCTATTCTCGGCATGCCGGCCATCGCCCCCGTTTCCCGATGAACCGACACGGAAATGCGGTATAACCGGGCTGCCGTATTCCTGTATGTCGCAAGCTAACGGACTGTCGGTATGATACGGGCGGCACGATTCTTGTCGCACGAATAACAGGCACGGGTTTTCCCGACCCTCACGCATTTTTCTTGTCGATTCCGCACCATGAACAGACGGATCGTTTCGATCGCGTTGATCGCCGCCGGCGCGTGTTTCGCCAGCGCGAATGCTCGCGCGGACTGTTTCGACGAGGCGGCTAAATATCAGCAGGTCAATCCGCTGATCCTGCGCGCGATCGCGTGGCAGGAATCGCGCAACCGGCCCGGTGCGCTGAACAAGAACACGAACGGTTCGGTCGACTACGGCCTGATGCAGATCAATTCGATCCATCTGCCGACGCTGTCGCGCTACGGCATTGGCCGCGATACGCTGATGGAACCGTGCAAGAACGTCTATATCGCCGCGTGGCATCTCAAGCAGAAGATGAACCGCTACGGCAACACGTGGCAGGCGGTCGGTGCCTATCATTCGGAAACCCCGTCGCTGCGCGACAAGTACGCGCGGCAGATCGCCGCGATCCTGACGCAGTGGAAGCTGCTGCCGCCCGCGCAATGACACGGCGCCGCGGCGCGGCCTGACGCGGTACCGGCCGGCCGGCGCGCGTTTGATGCACAATGCGGGCTCACGCCGCAATTTCGCCCGTCCGCGGGCGGATCGCGCCCCGGAAGGGCACCGCGGCCGCTTTTTCAATTTTTCCGTTGGTGCATATCGCTATGAATCCGGCAATGAACCAGCCGTTGCCCGTCACCGTGCTGTCCGGCTTCCTCGGCGCCGGCAAGACCACGCTGCTCAATCACATCCTCGCGAACCGCGCGGGCCTGAAAGTCGCCGTGATCGTCAACGATCTCGCGGCGGTCAACATCGACGCATCGCTCGTGCGCGATGCTCAGGCGCTGTCGCACGTCGAGGAACGCCTCGTCGAGATGTCGAACGGCTGCATCTGCTGCACGCTGCGCGACGACCTGCTCGTCGAGATCCGGACGCTCGCATCCGAAGGCCGCTTCGACGCGATCATGATCGAATCGACCGGCATCGCGGAGCCGATGCCGATCGCCGAAACCTTCACGTTCGTCGACGACGACGGCACGTCGCTGTCGAAAATCGCGCGGCTCGACACGCTCGTCACCGTGGTCGACGCGTACAACTTCCTGCGCGACTACGGCTCGGACGATGCACTCGCGACGCGCGGCATCGCCGCGTCGGAAGAGGACGACCGCACGCTCGTCGAACTGCTGATCGAGCAGATCGAGTTCTGCGACGTGCTGGTGATCAACAAGGCCGACCTCGTCGCCGCGGACGATCTTGCTCGCCTGCAGCACATCCTCGCGCGACTCAATCCGCGCGCGCACCAGGTCGTGTCGACGTTCGGCAACGTGCCGCTCGACGAAGTGCTGAACACGGGCCGCTTCGATTTCGACGAGGCCGCGAACGCACCGGGCTGGCTCGCGTCGCTCGATCACGATCACACGCATTGCGACGACCCCGACTGCCATGACGAACATCATGCGCACGTGCACGGCGAAGCCGACGAATTCGGGATCGGCAATTTTGTTTACCGCGCACGCCGGCCGTTTCATCCGGCGCGACTCTGGGCGCTGCTGCATCAGGAGTGGCCGGGCGTGCTGCGCAGCAAGGGCTTCTTCTGGCTCGCGACGCGCAACGACATCGCGGGTTCGCTGTCGCAGGCGGGCGGCGTATGCCGGCATGGCCCGGCGGGTCTCTGGTGGGCGGCGCAGGATCGCGCGGAATGGCCGGACGACGACGAGCTGCTCGGTGAAATCCGCGCCGAATGGCACGGCGATATCGACGATCGCGCAGTGGGTGATCGCCGGCAGGAACTCGTGCTGATCGGCATCGCGCTCGACGCGGATGCATGGCGCGCGAAGCTCGATGCGTGCCTGCTGACCGATGCGGAATTCGCGCTCGGCGCGGCGGGATGGCACGCGTTCGACGATCCATTCCCGGCGTGGGACGTCGATTCGCACGACGACGACGATCACGGCGACACGCAGATCGTGCACGCGTAACGCGTTGTAAAAACAACCGTTAAATCTTGCAAGAGGGGCGCGGACTGTGGCGAAAATGCTGCGCGCGCCCAACAAAAAACCCGCCGAAAGGCGGGTTTTTCTTGGAACAGGCGCTGGTTTAACGCTTGTTGACGGCGTCCTTGAACGCCTTGCCAGCCGTGAACTTGACCGTCTTGGCTGCCGGGATCTTGATGGTTTCGCCCGTCTTCGGGTTGCGGCCCGTACGTGCTGCGCGCTTGCCCGAACCGAAGCTGCCGAAGCCGATCAGCTGAACCGCATCACCCTTCGACACGGCCTTCTTGATGACTTCGAGCAGCGTGTCCAGCGTTTCGCCGGTTTGAGCCTTGCTGGCGCCCGTTTGGGCGGCGACGGCGTCGATCAGTTCCTGTTTGTTCATTAAGGTTCCTTTATCAGGTTAGGTTGACACGAACAGCGCGAACGCGCCGATTATACGTGCGCGAACCGTGCCGTCGAGAGTCAGACTCCGACGACACAGCGCCGAATCCTGGCCCGCGCGACGCGCCCTCCGGCTTGCCGGTGGCCACCCCGCGGTACGGCGTTGCTATGATAGCGCAGCGCAAACCCAATAACGACAAGGGTTTCAAAGATTTTCATCGGTATTTCGCCGAATGAATCACTGACTGCCCGTTTTTTGACCAGCGCCACCCGGACAGGATACGCAGCGCGGTCCGCCCCGTTGGCTTTTTCCAACGACCGGTCGGACGGCCCCGCGCAATCCCTTGCCAGGCTTGGCTGCCACGTTTTTTGTTTCGCATGACCGACCGACTTGTTCCCGCCTCGCTCGCGCTTCGCGACGACGGCACGCTCGTCTCGCCCGAGTTCGGCGATCTCCATCGCGGCGCGTCAGGTGCGCTCGCACATCGCGTGTTCGTCGCGGGCAACGGGCTGCCGGCGCGCTGGCAGGGCCGCCGCACGTTCACGATCGTGGCGACCGGATTCGGCGCGGGCGGCAGTTTCCTCGCGGCCTGGGCCGCATGGCGCGACGATCCCGCGCGCTGCGAGCGGCTGCATTTTGTCGCAGTCGAACCGCATCCGTTCTCGCGCGAAGACCTGCGTCGCGCAGCTTCACATATCGTTGCGGACACAACCATATCGGCAGACGTCGATGCGCTTGCCGACGCGTGGCCGATGCTTGTACCGGGTCTGCACCGGCTCGAATTCGACGAAGGGCGCGTGGTGCTCACGCTCGCGTCCGGCGACGCGATCGACATGCTGGGAAAGATCGTCGCGCGCGCCGACGCGTTCTGTCTCGACGGCTTCGCGTCATCGAGCGACGCGGATCTCCGATCGGCCGACGTGGTCCGCGCGCTGTCGAAAATCGCCGGCGAACACGCAACGTTCGCAGCGCATACGAATTCCGATGGGTTGAAACATGCACTCGGCAAATCGGGTTTCACGTATCGCGAGGTCGACGATCTGATCGTCGGTGAATATGCGCCGCGCTGGCGCGCGCGCCGGCACGAGCCGCCGCTCGCATTGCCCGTTGCTGCGCGCCGTGCAATCGTGATCGGCGCGGGCCTCGCAGGCTGCGCGGTCGTCGAACGCCTGGCCTCGCGCGGCTGGGAAGTCACGTTGATCGAGCGGCATGACCGGATCGCGAGCGAAGCGTCGGGCAATCCGGCCGGCGTATTCCATCCGCTGATGACACGCGACGACAACATCGCGAGCCGGCTCACGCGTGGCGGCTTCCTGCACGCGATCGCACGCTGGCGCGCACTCGAACGTGCAGGCCACGCATTCGCGCGCAGCACGCACGGGATGATCCATCTCGCGGAATCGGCCGACGACTTCGAACGGATGCGCGATGCATTCGACGCGTTCGGTGCGCCGTCCGACTATGTCTCACTGCTCGACACCGATGCCGCGCGCGCGCATCTGAGCCTGCCGGTCGCGCAGGGTGGCCTGCTGTTTCCGCACGGCGGCGCCGTCTGGCCGGCCGGCCTTTGCGCGGCCCAATACGCGGCGGCCGGCGAGCGCGTGCGCTTGCTCGCCTCCACCGGCGTGGCCCGACTCGAACGGCGGAGCGACGCATGGCATGCGCTCGACGATGCGGGCGACACGCTGGCCGAGGCGCCCGTCGTCGTGCTCGCGAATGCCGGCGATGCCGCGCGTCTCGCCGGGCTGCAGCATGTCGCACTGCAGCCGGTGCGTGGCCAGCTCACGTTGCTGCCACCGGGCAGCACGGCACCGTTGCCGTGCCCGACGATCGGCGACGGTTACGCGGTGCCGCTCGACGACGGCACGCTGCTGATCGGTGCGACGTTCGAACCCGACGACGTCGATCCCGCGATGCGTACGGCCGGCCATCTCGAAAACGTCGAGCGCGTGCGGCATCTGCTGCCGGGCCTGATCGGCGACCTGCCGGATCCCGACACGCTACGTGGCCGCGTTGCGTTCCGCTGGGTCGTCGGCGACCGCCTGCCGCTGCTCGGCCCGCTCGCGGACGAAGCGGGCGCCGTCGCCAATGCCCGCGCGCTGAGCGGTGCGCAGGCACGCGACCTGCCGCGCATGCCCGGACTCTACGGCGCATTCGGTTTCGGCTCGCGGGGCCTTGTATGGGCGGCACTCGGCGCCGAACTGATCGCGTCGCAACTCGAAGGCGAGCCATGGCCGCTCGAGCGCGAACTCGCCGATGCCGTCGACCCCGCACGCTTCCTGATCCGCGCGTTGCGCGCGCGTCGCGTCGGCCAGGCCGGCTGACCGCTCACCCGAGCCGCTCACAGTTTCCCGACTTTTTCGCGCAAGGTTATCCACTCGACACTGTGGATAACCGCGCGGAATCCGTGCGCACTTCGTGTGCAATCACAGTGGACGTAAACTGGGCAACTCGGCACAGCTGTGAGACGGCCCGAAAGTTGCTCAACTCAAACCTCTGTGCACGAACAGTCTGTACAACGGGTTATGGGCTCTCCAACACCTTGATCTGTCGACGTAAACCGAAGTTATCCACAGAACTGTGCGTCCTTTGTTAACTTCTACTATGTATATATACAAGTAAACCTTTGAAACCAAAGACCTGTGGTGCCGCACAGCGCCGCGAGTCGATTCAATGGGTTCCAGACCGAAAAAGCTGTGGCACAATCGGTTTCCTTCGCGTTCATCCGGCCAGGCGCCGGACATGCTTCAATGGAACGGTCGGCACGATTTCGAATCTGAATCTTCGAGACTGCGCAGTCCGTTCACACACCAGGCCGACAATCCAGATCGGCAACCTGAACGACTTTCCGCCCTGTGGCGGAAAAGGCGGATCCCATGTCCCGCCGTCGTCGACACAACAATCACATTCGGGGCGATACCCAGCCGGCGCGCATCCATTTCTGACGCTTGAACCCGTGTCGCTGGCGGTCGCTTCCAAAGGAGAAGTCACCACGATGAAGTCGGCGTTCTCATTCCTGCCCAACTGGCCGCTCACGCCGGATGCCGTGTTCTGGGCCGGGCTCGCGCTGTTCGCGGCCGGCCTGTGTGGCGAGCTTTGCTATCGCGCATGGCGTCTGCCTCGCATCACCGGTTATGCGGTGATCGGTCTCATGGCCGGGTCGTTCGGATTCGGCGTGATCGATGCAAGCACCGACGAAACCTCCCGGTTGCTGATCGACGTCGCGCTCGGCCTGTTGCTGTTCGAGCTCGGCAGCCGTCTCGACCTGCGCTGGATCCGGCGTAACCCGTGGCTCGTCGCGTCGAGCCTCGCCGAAGCCACGCTGACGTTCGTGCTGGTGCTGTTCGTGATGCTCGCGCTCGGCGTGTCGGGGATGGTCGCGCTCGTGCTGTCGGCGATCGCGATCGCGACGTCGCCGTCGATGGTGATCCAGCTGAAGACCGAACTGCGCGCGGAAGGGCAGGTGTCGCAACGCCTCATCACGCTCACCGCGCTCAACAGCGTCTATGCGATCGTGCTGACCAAGCTCGTGACGAGCTGGCTCCATCAGGAAGCGTACGGCAACGTTTTCGCGACGATCCTGCAGCCGCTCTACCTGATCGCCGGGTCGTTCATCGTCGCGTATCTCGTCGCGCGTTCGTGCAACTACCTGTTCCGCCACATGACCGCGACGATGCGCGACGAGCATTCGTTCGTCGCGCTGTTCGGGCTCGTGATGCTCGCGATCGCCGTCGCCCAGGCGCTGAAGCTGTCGACGCTGCTCACGCTGCTGCTCGCCGGCATCATCGTGAAGAATCTCGAGGCTCGCCCGCAACTGTGGCCCGAGCATTTCGGCACGGCCGGCTGGCTGCTGACGGTGATCCTGTTCGTGCTCACGCTCACGTCGTTCACGTGGGGCGACATCGCGCTCGGCGGGCTGCTCGCGATCGTACTGATCGTCACGCGGCTCGTCGCGAAACTGGCCGGCGTCGTCGCGTTCGCGAAGCCGAGCGGCATCGGGATGAAACAGGGCGTCGCGCTCGGCATCGCGCTCACGCCGATGTCCGCGCTGTCGTACCTGCTCGTCGACGACACCTACCAGCTCTATCCGAATTTCGACCCGCACCTGCGCGCGATCGTGATGTGCACGATCGTGATCCTGCAGCTCGTCAGCCCGTTCATCGTCTACCGCTGCCTGTCGGCGGTCGGTGAACGCAGCGACAGCAACTGATTCCGGAACCTGCCATGGCACTCGAAACCTTCGTCAATTCCGAGCCGTTTACGTTCGGCGTCGAACTGGAGATCCAGGTCGTCAACACGCACAACTACGACCTGACCAAAGCGGCCTCCGACCTGATGCGCCTGATCCAGGGCGAGACCTTTCCGGGCAACATCACGCCGGAAATCACCGAGAGCATGATCGAGCTGTCGACCGGCATCTGCCATTCGCACGAACAGGCGGTCACCGAGTTGCACGCGATCCGCGACGTGCTCGTGAAGGCGGCCGACCAGCTCAACGTCGGGCTGGCCGGCGGCGGCACGCATGCGTTCCAGCAATGGAGCGACCGGCAGATCTACGATGCGCCGCGCTTCCAGTACATCTCCGAGCTGTACGGTTATCTCGCGAAGCAGTTCACGGTGTTCGGCCAGCACGTGCACATCGGCTGCCCCGATCCCGACAGCGCGCTGTTCCTGCTGCACTCGATGTCGCGCTTCATTCCGCACTTCATCGCGCTGTCGGCGTCGTCGCCGTTCGTGCAGAACGTCGACACGGGCTTCCATTCGGCACGCCTGAATTCGGTGTTCGCGTTCCCGCTGTCGGGCCGCGCGCCGTTCGTGCTGACCTGGGACAGCTTCGAGGAGTACTTCATGAAGATGGTGAACACCGGCGTCGTCAACTCGATGAAGGACTTCTACTGGGACATCCGCCCGAAGCCCGGCTACGGGACGATCGAGGTGCGCGTGATGGACACGCCGCTGTCGGTCGACCGCGCGGCTGCGATCGCCTGCTACATCCAGACGCTCGCGCGCTACCTGCTGACCGACCGGCCGCTGAAGCTGTCGGAGGACGACTACCTCGTCTACACGTTCAACCGTTTCGAGGCGTGCCGCTTCGGGCTCGAGGGCACCTGCGTGAATCCTCAGACGGGTGAGCGCCGCACGATCGCCGAAGACATCCTCGATACGCTCGACCGGATCGCGCCGCATGCGGCCGCGCTCGGTTCGCGCGCGGCACTCGACGAGATCGGCGCACTGGCCAAGGCGCGCGTGAACGACGCGTCGTGGTTGAGAACCGTTTTCAAACAGGAAAAATCGCTCAATGAGACGGTCCGCCAGCAGTGCTTACGTTGGCGCGAGTGAAAAAATGTTTTGCAGATTACGGGGTCGACCGAGTCGCGATTCACTGAACGACCGGCGGCCCCGATTGCCGCCGAAATCGTTGCCGGTTGTCCTGAAAATCTGTGGATAACCTGATATTCCGCTGCAAAGTCAACGATCTGTGCGCGGGATAACCCGGTGGATCACTATGGTCGGACCGATGGCCGATCCGAACAGGAAAATGTCCTTACGCACCGTTCCATGGGCGTTCGGCATTGCAGGCACAACGAAAAATTTTGGTTATCCAGCGATTTTCCACAGAATGAAGGGGATAACTTAGCTGTGCGATTTTCCGCTCTCGCTTAGAATGTCGGCTTTGCGGACACCGGAACGATGCGTGTCTTACCGGTCGCCGCGAACGCGACCGCCGCGTGTGCCCTCGCGACGGCCGTGCTGACACACTCGCAAGAGCGTGTCTGTTTTGAGATAGACATTCGATCTCCACACTACGGCCGCTCGGCAAACCGGGCGGCGGCAAAGCGAAAAGACTATGAGCGAAGGCGTTTACGGGAATCAGGCTTCGGGACGTGTGACCCACAGCCTGCTGCGGTTGAGTACGGCCATGCGAAGCCAGGCATGGGATTGGGCGGAAGGCGCAGGCCTCACGCCGACGCAGGGCGAGATTCTCGTGCTGCTGCTGCAGCGCAAGGGCCCGATGCGGCTCGGCGAGATCGCGCGCGAGACGCAGCTGACCGCTGCGACCACGAGCGATGCCGTCAGCACGCTCGAGACGAAGGGTCTCGTCGAGAAGCGCCGTGCGCTGGACGACGGCCGCGCGCTGGCCGTGCGCCTGTCGGCCCGTGGCCGTACGGCCGCGAAGAAGGCGCTGCAATGGCCTGAATTCCTGACGAAAGCGGTCGGCAAGCTCGGCGCGGACGAGCAGGGCGCACTGTACCGCGCGCTGCTGAAGACGCTGCGCGAACTGCAGGTGGCCGGTGCGACGCCGCCGCAGCGCATGTGCGTGACGTGCGCCCACTTCCAGCCGGGCAAGCTGTCGAAAAAGACCGTGCATCACTGCGCGGCGCTCGACATCTCGATGTCCGACAGCGATCTGCGTCTCGACTGCTCGGTGCAGGAAGAGGCCGACGCGGCGACGCAGAAGAAGACCTGGAAGATTTTCGCCGGCTGACGTCCGTCGATCGACCGGGAGGCCGATGATGAACGCTGAAGTCGTGGCGATCCGCCACGTGCATTTCGAGGATCTCGGGAGCTTCGAGCAGGTGCTCGGCGAACGGGGTCGGCGGGTGCGCTACGTCGACGTCGGGTCGTCTCGGGTCGAGGTGCTCGACGTGCTCGAGCCTTCGCTGCTCGTCGTGCTCGGCGGGCCGATCAGCGTGTACGACGATGCGCAGTATCCGACGATCGCGCCGCTCGCGGCACTGGTGCGCAAGCGCATCGATGCGGGCCTGCCGATCCTCGGCATCTGCCTCGGTGCGCAGTTCATCGCCCGGGCGCTCGGTGCGCGCGTCTATCCGGCTGCGCAGCACGAACTCGGCTGGGCGCCGCTGACGCTCACCGATGCCGGCCGCGCGTCGCCGCTGCGTCATCTCGACGCTGCGGCGACGTCGATGCTGCACTGGCATGGCGACACGTTCGACCTGCCGGGCGGTGCGATGCATCTCGCGTCGACGCCGGCCTGCCGTCACCAGGCATTCGCATGGGGCCAGCATGTGCTGGCGCTGCAGTGCCATCCGGAAATCCGCACCGACCGTTTCGAACCGTGGCTGATCGCGAACGCCGGCGAGATCGCGGCGACGCCCGGCATCGACGCGCACCAGCTGCGCGCCGATACCGCGCAGCATGGCCCCGCGCTCGAGGCGGCCGCGCGACGCATGTTCGCGGAGTGGCTCGACAGCGTCGGACTCTGACGCCGCAAGCGGCGAAGGTGTTGCCCGGCCTGCATCCGTTGCAGGCCGGCGCATCGCCGTACGCGCGGTATTTGCCGCCTTTCCCGCGTTGCCGGCAACCGGCCGCGGGCCGTACCTGACCATCCGCTTACTGCCGCGTGCACTGCCAGCACGCTTGCCGCCTGCGTGCTACGCTCGTTCGCTCTTTCCCTTCCTGGCGAGCGGCCTCCATGACTGCGCTGTTTTCCCCGTTCACGCTGCGCGGCGTGACCCTTCCGAACCGGATCGTGATCTCCCCGATGTGCCAGTACTCGGCCGAACGCGGCGAGGCGACCGACTGGCACATGATTCACCTCGGCCATCTCGCGCTGTCGGGCGCCGGGCTGCTCTGCATCGAGGCAACCGCGGTGGAACCCGACGGGCGCATCACGCATGGCGACCTCGGCCTCTGGGACGACGTGACCGAAGCCGCGCTGAAGCCGGTGCTGGCCGCGATCCGCAAGCATTCGCCGGTCCGCATCGCGATGCAGCTGTCGCATGCGGGGCGCAAGGCGTCGAGCAACGTGCCGTGGCAGGGCGGCCAGCTCGTGTCCGTCGCCGACGGCGGCTGGTTGCCGCATGCACCGTCGGCCGTGCCGCACAAGGACGACGAGACGCCGCCGCTCGCACTCGATGCCGCGGGCCTGAACCGGATCCGCGACGCGTTCGCGGCGTCGGCGAAGCGTGCCGCGCGGCTCGGCATCGACGCGATCGAAGTGCACGCGGCACACGGCTATCTGCTGCACCAGTTCCTGTCGCCGCTCGCGAACCAGCGCACCGACGAATACGGAGGCTCGCTCGAAAACCGCATGCGTTTTCCGCTCGAGATCTTCGAGACCGTGCGCGCGGCGTTTCCGGAAGACCGGCCGGTCGGCGTGCGCGTGTCCGCGACCGACTGGGTCGAAGGCGGCTGGGAGCTCGACGATACGATCGCGTTCGCGCACGAACTGAAGCGCCGCGGCTGCGACTGGATCGACGTGTCGTCCGGCGGCGTGTCGCCGCTGCAGAAGATTCCGTTGTCGCCAGGCTACCAGGTGCCGTTCGCGCAGGCCGTGAAGCGCGCGGTCGGCATGCCGACGATTGCCGTCGGCCTGATCAACGAGCCCGCGCATGCGAACCGGCTCATCGAGGCCGGCGATGCCGATTTCATCGCAATGGCGCGCGCGATGCTGTACGACCCGCGCTGGCCGTGGCATGCGGCGGCCGAGCTCGGTGCGCAGGTGACGGCGCCGCCGCAATACTGGCGCTCGCAGCCGCGCGAGCACAAGGCGTTGTTCGGCGACATCGCATTCGGCCAGCGTTGAGCGTCAGGCGTGCAATATTGCGCGTGATGTTGAACGAAGCAATCGTGAACGTGTAGGATGCGGGTGATTCGCCGCATGCCCCGACGCGGCACCAACCGGTGCCGCGTTTTCGTTTTGCGCGACGCCAGGCCGTGACCGCGGCCGTCTTCCATTCAAGTCGTCTTCACAAGGATTCGTTCGATGAGTTCACGCAGGATCGCGGTGCGCCGCTCGGGAGTACACGGCAAGGGCGTGTTCGCCGTGGCGCCGATCAAGGCCGGCGAGCGCGTAGTGGAATACAAGGGCGAGCGAATTTCGTGGAAGGAAGCGCTGCGTCGTCACCCGCACGACCCGGCCGAACCGAACCATACGTTCTACTTCGCACTGGACGAGGGCGGGGTGATCGACGGCAAGATCGACGGTAACAGCGCGCGCTGGATCAACCACTCGTGCGCGCCGAACTGCGAAGCCGAGGAAGTCAAAGGCCGCGTGTTCATCCACGCGCTGCGCGACATCGGGCCGGAAGAGGAGCTGTTCTACGACTACGGCCTCGTGATCGATGCGAAGCTGACGAAGACGCTCAAGCGCGAATACGCGTGCCATTGTGGCGCGGCGTCGTGCCGCGGCACGCTGCTCGCGACGTCCGACGACGGCGGGAAGAAGAAAAAGAAGAAGGACAAGAAGGACGGCAAGTCCGAGTCCCGATCGAAGGACAAGAAAAGCAGGAAGTGACGCAGGCGGCGGCGCATCGTGCGCTGCCGCTGCCCCTGCCGTTTCGGCGGATGGCTCCGCGCATCGCGCAGCCGTGCTTTCCGCCTCCCTCATCCGGCGTGCGGCCCGACCAGCGGCCGCCCGCCGCGAATCGCTCAGTGCGTCGGCGCGGCAGCCGGCGTTTCGCTGGCCGGCTTCTCGATGTGCGTGGTCAGCGGCACCCGCACCACGAAGCGCGAGCCGCCTTCCGATGCATCCTCGTACGAGACGGTGCCGCCGTGCATCGCGATGATGTCGTGCACGATCGCGAGGCCGAGCCCGGCGCCCGTCTCGACGCCGTTGCCGCTTTGCGCGTCGCCGCGGAAGAAGCGCTTGAACAGGTCGGCCTGCTGGTTGGCGGGCACGCCGGGGCCGTTGTCCTCGACGACGATCTCGGCGGCCGGCTGGCCGTCCTCGAGTGCGCCGCGCGCGACATTCACCGTGATCCGTGCACCGTCCGGCCGTGCGAGCGGCACGTACTTCAGCGCGTTGTCGAGCAGGTTCGCGATCACTTCGCGCAACAGCACGGGGTTGCCGCGCACGACCAGTTTCTCGTCGTCACCCGGATCGTCGGTGCGCTGGAAACCGAGGTCGACGTGCGACGCAAGCGCGCGCGGCACCCATTCGGCACCCGTCTCGAATGCCATCGCCGCGAGGTCGACGTTGACGAACCGCGCGGCCTGTTCGCCCGGTTCCGCGCGGGCGAGCGACAGCAGCTGGTTGGACAGCCGTACCGCGCGGTCGGCGGCCGCGCGCAGCTCGCGCACCGCGGCGAAGGTCTGGTGCGGGTCGCGCGCCACGGCTGCCTGCTCCGCGTGCAGCTTCACGGCCGTCAGCGGCGTGCGCAACTGGTGCGCGGCATCGGCGATGAACTTGCGCTGCGCGTCGAGGGCAGTCTTCAGGCGGCCGAGCAGTGCGTTCATCGCGCTCGTCAGCGGCCGGATTTCCAGCGGCACCTCGGTTTCGTCGACCGGTTCCAGCGACGTGTGGGTTTGCCGGTTCAGCGAATCGGCCAGGTGCGTGAGCGGGCCGAGCTGCTGGTTCACGACGCGCCACACGATGCCCCAGCCCGCGAGCAGCAGCAGCAGCAGCGGCATCATGATCGCAACGAGGAATTCGGCCGCGATCCGGTAGCGGTGCCGCACCGGCTGCGCGACCTCGACGACCATCGGCTTGCCGCCGTCGACGTCGTCGACCCGCACCTGCGCAACCCGCACCGCGCGGTTGTCGTATTCGGCCTCGAACACGTACGCGTGATGCATGCGGCGCACGTTGATGCCCTGCAGCGGCAGCTTCGGATCGCCGGCGAGTTCCTGTTCGCCGTCGCTGATCCGGTAGATCAGCGCTTCGGCGGGATCGGAGAACATCGCCTGCGCGAGCGGCGGCACCGTGAACGGCGCGTCGGGGCCGGCAATCTGGATCTGTTTGGAGATGGCGGTCGCGAGATCGGCGAGCGAGCGATCGATCACGTGCTGCGTGTATTGCCACGCAAGCCAGTAGGCGATCAGGCCGCTCATCAGCGCGAGCATCGACAGCGGGGCGGCGAGGCGCCGAAGCAGCGAGCGGCGCAGGCTGGTGGTGACAGCCGGATCAGGAGACATTTCGACGGGCAAATGGATAAGCGCCGCTCACGGGGAGCGGCGCGGTCGTGCGCCGGGCGGCCACGCGGAGCAGCGCGCACACGCGGGCGGCACGTGGCCGCCCGGCGTGCGGTGCCGCTCAGACGCTCGCCGTCTGGCGGATTTCCTGCAGCAGGTAGCCGAAGCCGCGCACCGTGACGATTTCGACACGGCACTGCTCGAGTTTCTTGCGCACGCGGTGCACGTAGACTTCGATCGCGGTGTCGCCGAGATCGCCGCCGAAGTGCGTGAGGTGATCCTGCAGCTGGGCCTTGCTGACGACGCGGCCGTGACGCAGCAGCAGCATCTCGAGCACCGCGAATTCACGCGGCGACAGTTCGAGCGGCTTGTCGTCGTTGAAGATGCGGCGGTCGACGCCCGACAGGCGGACGCCGCCGAGCGACACTTCCGGACGCGGCATGTCGCTGTGCGGGCCGCTGCGGCGCATCACCGCGCGGATGCGCGCTTCGAGTTCGGCCGGCTCGAACGGCTTGAGCATGTAGTCGTCGGCACCCGAGTTCAGGCCCTGGATCCGGTCGTTCAGCTCGTCGCGTGCGGTCAGCACGATGACGGGCGTGTGGCGGTTGGTCTGGCGGAAGCGCGTGAGCAGCGTCATCCCGTCGATGCCCGGCAGGCCGAGGTCGAGGATCACGAGTTCGTGGCGGTTCTGTGCCAGCGCCTGTTCGGCAAAGATGCCGTCATGCACCATGTCGACGGTGAAGCCAGCCTGCTCGAGGCTGCTCTGGATACCGCGTGCGATGGGGCGGTCGTCTTCAATCAGAAGGAGTCGCATGAAGTTCGCTCAAGTACAATGGGTTGGCGGTTCAGGCACGCGGACAGCACGACGCCGTTTCCACAGGGGCGCCGCAACACCTGACATCAAGCATGGCGGCCAGCGAACGATTAAATCCAAACATGTCCGATATTTCGATCAACGACCTAGAAGCCGCGATCAATTTCTGGCGCGCCCGCTCGCCGTCGAGCGGCGACGAACTCAAACTCTGCGAAGAGGCCAGCGCGCTTTCCAAGCCGTATGCGCTGCTGATTGTACAGCGCGAAAGCGCGCTGCAACTGGAAGGTTTGGACCCCAAGGCACGGAAAGCCTACGAGACTTACGTGCGCCTTAAGGATGGCTTGGAAAGCTGAAGGCTTCCGCTGACTACATCCTAGAAAACGTTCATCGAAATGAAAAGTTGACGCGCCGCGCATCGAAAGATGCGCGGCGGTAGAGGAAGGCCTCAGGCGGCCGGTTGCGCGTGCGCGCCGGCACGGTCGATGAACAGCGCCAGTTCGATGTCGCGTTCGGTCAGGCCGTCGGCATCGTGGGTCGACAGCGTGATGTCGACGCGGTTGTACACGTTGAACCATTCCGGATGGTGGTTCATTTCCTGCGCCTTGATCGCGACGCGCGTCATGAAGCCGAACGCTTCGTTGAAATCGGCGAAGCGCAGGCTGCGCTGGATCGCGTCGCGGCCCGGTACGGCCGTCCAGAGCGGCAGGCCTTCGAGCCGGGTCTTGCGTTCTTCTGATGTGAGCTTGTGGATCATCTTGCACCTCTCGGTCGGTAACGGCGCCCGCGCGCGGCTGCGCCGCGCGGCGAAGCCGGCACCGGTCATTGTTTCATAGTTGTGGGAAGGCCATCCGGCGACGGGCATCCGGGGACGGCCATCCGGGGAAGACGATCGGGAGGCCGGCCGTGGTCCGTTCCGGCACCCTCGAACGTCACGCGTCGGCGTCGTCGGGCCAGCCTTCGCCCGTGCCGCGATGCAGCACGCGATCGGTATCGAGCACCGCGCCGGCCGC
The DNA here is from genome assembly GCF_902499025.1 of Burkholderia lata. Lineage (GTDB taxonomy): Bacteria > Pseudomonadota > Gammaproteobacteria > Burkholderiales > Burkholderiaceae > Burkholderia > Burkholderia lata_C. The sequence continues at coordinate 64,237 of NZ_CABVPW010000035.1, forward strand.
GAACTCGGGCAGCGCCGCCAGCCGGTCGGCCAGCGCACGGCCGTCGACGTCGGCGAGCGCGAACAGTTGCGCGAAATCGTCGATCACGAAGTAGGTCTTCTGGAACGTGTCGATCCGGTACTTCGTGCGCATCACACGCTCGAGGTCGAAACCGAGCCGGTTCGGCGCCGCGCTTTCGAGGCTGTACAGGCTTTCGCCCTTGCTCGACACGATCCCGGCGCCGTAGATCGACAGCCCGTTCGTGCCGCGCGGGTCGCGGATCAGCCCGAATTCCACCGTATACCAGTAGAGCCGCGCGAGGCGCGCCAGCGCGGCTTCGTCGTCGGCGACCGCGAGTGCGGTGCGGCCGTACGCCTGCATGTAGTCGGCAAACACCGGGTCGATCAGCAACGGCACGTGGCCGAACAGGTCGTGGAAGCAGTCGGGTTCCTGCAGGTAGTCGAGCTGGTCGGGGCGGCGCATCCACCAGGTGACCGGGAAGCGCCGGTTCGCGAGATGCTCGAAGAACACGCGGTCGGGCACGAGGCCCGGCACCGCGACGATCTCCCAGCCCGTCGCCGGCTTCAACTGGCGGTTCACGTCGGCGAACGACGGCACGCGATCGGCCGGCAGGTCGATCTTCCCGAGCCCCGCGACGAACGCGTCGCACGCGCGGCCGCGCAGCAGTGCCGACTGGCGTGCATAGAGCTGTTTCCACACCGCGTGGTCGACCTGGCCGTAACGCGCGAGCGGCTGGTCGATGGTGAAATCGGCGCGGGTTTCGAGGCCCGCATCGAACTGCTCCTGCAGTTTCGCGGTGACGACGGTGGACATGATCTGGCTCTGCACGTGGCGGTTGGGAACCATGCAAGTGTAGAGCGGGCTGCGCGCGGAATGGGCGCAATATTGGCGTTGATTCGCTTGATGATGCGATAATCACGCATCAAATCACGAATTAATGCGGAGCATGCTCATGCTGGAACTCGATCACTTCGATCTCGCGCTGCTGGACGTGCTGCAGCGCTTCGGCCGTGCAACGCATCAGCAGCTCGGCGAGGAGGTGCCGCTGTCGCCGTCGCAGATCGGCCGGCGGCTGCAGCGGCTCGAGGCGGCCGGCGTGATCGAAGGCTACCGCGTGATGCTGCGCCCCGAAAAGCTCGGGCTCGGCGTCACCGCGTTCACGAGCCTGAAGCTCAAGCACCACGGCGATTCCATCATCGAGCAGTTCCAGCAGCAGATCGACGTATTGCCCGAAGTGCTCGAATGCCATGCGGTGGTGGGCGACGCGGACTACCTGCTGCGGATCGTCGCACCCGACCTGAACGCGCTGTCGCAGTTCGTGATGAAGAAGCTGATGCGCGTGCCGGGCGTCGACAGCGTGCGCTCGAACATCGTGCTGACGACCTTCAAGCGCAACGGTGCGCTGCCGCTCGCGCACTTGGCGCCCGGCGCCGCCTGATGCAGCGATAGGGCGGCAACCAGGCGGCGGCAGGGTCGAAGGCGGCGCGGGATGCGCCGCCTCAGGGCAGCGCCGGATCAGGCCGTTTCGTGCGGCGTGTCGGCGTTCAGCAGGTCGACGTACGCGACCGCGACGAGATCGTCCTGCGACACGCCGAGCTTCGCGAACACGTCGTGCGCTTCGGCTTCGCCGCCGGCTTCGTCGTCGTCGGGGCCGAGCACGACTTCCAGTTCGATGAAGTCACCGAGGCCGTCGACGCGGTCGAGGTGGATGCGCGTGCGGCCCACGAGGTACACGTGCCGTTCCTTCGTCACGATGCCGCGCGTGGTCAGCGCGGTGGCGAGCAGCGCGTGCATCGCGTCGGGGTTCGTCACCGGGCTGCGCGTGTAGTACGACGCCTTCGGGCCGTCGCGGTCGTCGCGCTGGTAGAAGATCAGTTCGGCCGGCGTGCCGTCCTCGAAGCGGCGCAGCTTCAGCCGGCCGCGCGGCACGTCATAGAAGAAATCCTGCTGGCGATAGAACAGCGGTGCCTCGGTCGCGAGCCTGGCCGCCCGTTCGCGCAGCTGGTCGAATTCGCGGGCGCGGGCTTTGATCTCGATGTTGCGGGCCATGCGGGTCTCCTTCAATCGGGGTCTCGCGGTGTGCGAACGCACAATCTAGCAAAAAGCCCGCGAAGGTGGCGTGACGAGCGGCGAGACGCGGCGACACGACGCGGCCGGGCGTTCGGCCCCGTGATTTCACCGTTCGCGCACACGCGATGGCCCGCACGGCCGCCGGCTGCCGACCGGCGACGTGTCAGGCACCGATGCCCGGTACGCCGCTAGCCGCGGCGCTATCAGCGGCACTCATATCGCCCACTGCGCTTCGATCAGCCGCAGCGCCGCCGCGATCGCCGGTTCGTCGCACCGCTCGGCGAGCGTCACGAACGTCAGCTCGGTCGGCACCGTCACCGGCTCGACGATCGTGAGCGCATGCGCGTGCGCTTCGGCCAGCGCGGTCGAGTCGCGCGCGAGCGTCAACCCGATCCCCGATTTGACGAGATCGAGCATCGACTGCTCCTGGTCGACTTCGGCCACCTTGAGTGGTTGCGCGCCGGCATCGGCGAAGCGCCGCGACAGCAGCCGGTGGTGCGCGGACGCCGGCGGTGTCCAGATCCACGGCAGCGTGGCAAGCGAGCGCCAGTCGTGTGCGCGCTGCACGCGCTCCTTCCAGCCGGCCGGCGCAAGCACGCGGTACTGGAAATGCGTGAGCGTGACGGTGTGGAACAGTGCGCCGTCGAGCGGATCGTCCTCGCCCGGCCGGCCGATGTAATAGCCGACGTCGAGCGCCTGCGTGCGCACCTGTTCGATCACCCAGCCCGACATGCCGTGCCGCAATGCCGTCTCGATCTGCGGATGGGTTTCGACCAGCGCGCGCAGGAAGCCGCCGAGCCGCAGGAAGCCCGGATCGAGGATCGTGCCGATCCGCAGCCGGCCGCGCACCTCGTGCCGCAGCGCAGCAGCGGCGCGCTGCACGTCGGCGGCGGCGGCGAGCGCGCGTTCCGCATGCGGCAGCAGCGTCTGGCCGTCGCGTGTGAGCGCGAGGCCGCGCGACGTGCGCGTAAACAGCGTGACGCCGAGCGTTTCCTGCAGATGCTTGATCTGCAGGCTGACGGCCGGCTGCGTCAGGTGCAGCTGCACGGCGGCGCGCGTCAGGTTGCCTTCGCGCGCGACCGTCGCGAACGCGCGGAGCAGGGTGAGATCCATCGTCGTGATATGAGCGCAGCTTATAACGCAGTTCAGCATAACTCATTGGATCGGCGGCCGGCGGCCGGAGTACGCTTCATCGGTCGTGGCGCGTGGGGCCGCAAGCGCGGCCCGCGACGCACTATGCTGGAAATGACGCGCGGCGTTGCGCCGCGTGACAGGAGACAAAACGTGACTACCCAACGCACGCTAGAAGGCGAATTCGATTACGTGATCGTCGGCGCGGGCACCGCGGGCTGCGTGCTCGCGAACCGTCTGACCGAGGATCCCGACATCCGCGTACTGCTGCTCGAGGCGGGCGGCAAGGACGACTATCACTGGATCCATATCCCGGTCGGCTATCTGTATTGCATCGGCAACCCGCGCACCGACTGGCTGTACAAGACGCAGCCCGAAGCGGCGCTCAACGGCCGTGCGCTGTCGTATCCGCGCGGCCGCGTGCTCGGCGGCTGCTCGTCGATCAACGGGATGATCTACATGCGCGGCCAGCGCGAGGATTACGACAGCTGGGCGCAGGAAACCGGCGACGCCGGCTGGTCGTGGGACAGCGTGCTGCCGATCTTCAAGCGCAGCGAGGATCATCATGCGGGCGAGAGCGACGCGCACGGCGCGGGCGGTTACTGGCGCGTCGAGAAGCAGCGGCTGCGCTGGGAGATCCTCGAATCGTTCGCGCAGGCCGCGCAGCAGACGGGCATCCCGGCAACCGACGATTTCAACCGCGGCGACAATTCCGGGGTCGGCTATTTCGAGGTGAACCAGAAGCGCGGCGTGCGCTGGAATACGTCGAAGGCATTCCTGCGGCCCGCGATGGCACGCCCGAACCTGACCGTGATCACCGGCGCGCAGGCGCAGCGCGTGATCTTCGACGGGCGGCGCGCGGTGGGCGTCGAATACCACGGCGGCGGCACCGATTACGTCGCGCGGGCGCGCTCGGAGGTGCTGCTGACGTCCGGCGCCGTGAATTCGCCGCAACTGCTCGAACTGTCGGGTATCGGCGACGGCCGGCGGCTGCAGGCGCTCGGCATCGACGTCGTGCAGGATCTGCCGGGCGTCGGCGAAAACCTGCAGGATCACCTGCAATTGCGGATGGCATTTCGCGTCGAAGGCGTGCGCACGCTCAACACGCTGTCCGCGCACTGGTGGGGCAAGCTGATGATCGGCGCCGAATATGCGTTGCTGCAGCGCGGGCCGATGTCGATGGCGCCGTCGCAGCTCGGCGCGTTCGCGAAATCCGATCCGGACGATCCGGCGCTCACGCGCCCCGATCTCGAATACCACGTGCAGCCGCTGTCGCTCGAACGCTTCGGCGAGCCGCTGCACAGCTTCAACGCATTTACGGCGTCCGTGTGCCATCTGCGGCCGACGTCGCGCGGCAGCGTGCATATTGCGAGCGCCGATCCGGGCGCGGCACCCGCGATCGCGCCGAACTACCTGTCGACCGACCACGATCGCCACGTCGCCGCGAACGCGCTGCGGCTCACGCGCCGGATCGCGTCCGCGCCGGCGCTCGCACGCTATCGTCCCGAGGAAATCCTGCCGGGCCTGCAGTACCGGAGCGAAGCGGAGCTGATCGAGGCGGCCGGCGCCGTCGGCACGACGATCTTCCATCCGGTCGGCACCTGCCGGATGGGGCGTGCCGACGATGAGCGCGCGGTGGTCGACAGCCGGCTGCGCGTGCGCGGCATCGCCGGGCTGCGGATCGTCGATGCATCGGTGATGCCGTGCATTACATCGGGCAACACCAATTCGCCGACGCTGATGATCGCCGAGCGCGCGAGCGACATGATCCGTGCCGATCGCCGCGCGGCGCGCGAAGCGACGACGGTGCGCACGGAGGCCGCGGTGACAGCCGCGTGACGGAGCGCTGACGCGCACGACAGCGGGCCGTCATGATGACGTCCGCTGATTCGCTATGCGAAACAAGCTGCCGTTGCAGAACCGGTGCCGATGGCGCCGATTGCATCGGTTAGCCGACGAGATCCATGCAAGCCGTGCAGCCGCACGGCTTTTTTGTTGCGTGCCTGCCGGCCCGTGCGGAGGGCAACGGACGATGATGCACGTGTCAAAAAAACGGCGTGAAAAACCGTGCACAGCCGCGTGCGACATGGCGGCCAGCCCTATAAGTGCAAATCCCGATGATTGCACTGCACCAACGGCGAGACAATGTGGCGCAGTGTGCATACGCGTCGGCGCGGGAGACCACCCTCGAGGCGTAACACGGCGCCCGGGGCAGCCTGCTTATCCGCTGACCTGTTTCGCGGCCGCTTCGCGCGAATCTTCCCGGTGCTTCGCCTGACTTCGTACGGAAGGGAACATGATTCTCGGCGACACGATTCTGGAAACACGCGGACTGACCAAGGAATTCAGGGGTTTCACGGCCGTCAACGGCGTGAACCTGCGTGTGCGTCGCGGTGCGATCCATGCGTTGATCGGACCGAACGGCGCGGGCAAGACCACCTGTTTCAACCTCCTCACCAAGTTCCTGACGCCGACGGCCGGCCAGATCGTCTTCAACGGCATCGACATCACCGACGAGCGGCCCGCGCAGGTTGCGCGGCGCGGCATCATCCGCTCGTTCCAGATCTCGGCGGTCTTCCCGCACCTGACCGCGCTGCAGAACGTGCGCATCGGCCTGCAGCGCGCGCTCGGCACCGAATTCCATTTCTGGCGCAGCGAACGCACGCTGAAGCGGCTCGACGATCGCGCGATGGACCTGCTCACGCAGGTCGGACTCACCGATTTCGCGCAGGTGCCGACCGTCGAACTCGCGTACGGCCGCAAGCGCGCGCTGGAAATCGCGACCACGCTCGCGATGGAGCCCGAACTGATGCTGCTCGACGAGCCCACGCAGGGGATGGGCCACGAGGACGTCGATCGCGTGACCGCACTGATCAAGAAGGTCGCGAGCGGCCGCACGATCCTGATGGTCGAGCACAACATGAACGTGATCGCGGGCATCTCCGACACGATCACCGTGCTGCAACGCGGCGAGGTGCTGGCCGAAGGCTCGTATGCGGAAGTGTCGAAGAATCCGCTCGTCATCGAGGCCTACATGGGCAGTGCCGACGCGGCGCTCGCGGGGGCGCACGCATGAAGCACAGCGAACGGGAGGAACGCGAATTGAGCGGCGTCGAAAGCGGTACGCCCGCGCTGGAGATCACGGGCCTGGAGGCCTGGTACGGGGAATCCCACATATTGCACGGTGTCGACCTGACGGTGCATCGCGGCGAGGTCGTCACGCTGCTCGGCCGCAACGGCGCGGGCCGCACGACGACGTTGCGCGCGATCATGGGCCTCACGGGGCGTCGCAGCGGGTCGATCAAGGTCGCGGGCAACGAGACGATCGGCCTGGCGACGCACCGCATCGCGCATTACGGCATCGGTTACTGCCCGGAGGAGCGCGGGATTTTCTCGAGCCTGTCGTGCGAGGAGAACCTGATGTTGCCGCCGCTGATCGGGCCGCGCGAGCACGCGATGCCGATCGACGAGATCTACGCGATGTTCCCGAACCTCGCGTCGCGCCGGCAGAGCCAGGGCACGCGGCTGTCCGGCGGCGAGCAGCAGATGCTCGCGGTCGCGCGGATCCTGCGCACCGGCGCGAACCTGCTGCTGCTCGACGAGATTTCCGAAGGCCTCGCACCGGTGATCGTGCAGGCGCTGGCGCGGATGATCGTCGCGCTGAAGGCGCGCGGCTACACGATCGTGATGGTCGAACAGAATTTCCGCTTCGCCGCGCCGCTCGCCGACCGGTTCTACGTGATGGAGCACGGCAGCATCGTCGAACATTTCCAGGCGGCCGAACTGGAAAGCAAGATGCCGACCCTGCACGACCTGCTCGGGGTGTGACGCCGCCCCGTTTCCCTTGCCGCTAGCCGTGGCGGCCCTCGAACAACCACAACGCATCAGAACAACAGGAGACGTCAATGAAAATGAAGACCCTCGCACACGCCTGTCTCGCACTCGCGACTGCCGCGTTCACCGCCGGCGCCGCGCAGGCCGCGGATACCGTGAAGATCGGCTTCATCACCGACATGTCAGGGCTTTACGCGGATATCGACGGGCAGGGCGGCCTCGAGGCGATCCGCATGGCAGTGGCCGACTTCGGCGGCAAGGTACTGGGCAAGCCGATCGAGGTCGTCTATGCCGATCACCAGAACAAGGCCGACATCGCCGCGTCGAAGGCGCGCGAATGGATGGACCGCGGCGGGCTCGACCTGCTGGTCGGCGGCACGAACTCCGCCACCGCGCTGTCGATGAACCAGGTCGCGGCCGAGAAGAAGAAGGTCTACATCAACATCGGCGCGGGCGCCGACACGCTCACCAACGAGCAGTGCACGCCGTACACGGTCCACTACGCATACGACACGATGGCGCTCGCGAAGGGCACCGGTTCGGCGGTGGTGAAGCAGGGCGGCAAGACGTGGTTCTTCCTGACCGCCGACTATGCGTTCGGCAAGGCGCTCGAGAAGAACACGTCGGATGTCGTGAAGGCGAACGGCGGCCAGGTGCTCGGTGCGGTGCGCCATCCGCTGTCGGCGTCGGATTTCTCGTCGTTCCTGCTGCAGGCGCAATCGTCGAAGGCGCAGATCCTCGGCCTCGCGAACGCCGGCGGCGACACGATCAACGCGATCAAGGCCGCGAAGGAATTCGGCATCACGAAGACGATGAAGCTCGCTGCGCTGCTGATGTTCATCGACGACGTGCACAGCCTCGGCCTCGAGACGACGCAGGGCCTCGTGCTGACCGACAGCTGGTACTGGAATCGCGACGCGGCGTCGCGCCAGTGGGCGCAGCGCTACTTCGGCAAGATGAAGAAGATGCCGTCGAGCCTGCAGGCGGCCGACTACTCGTCGGTGACGACCTACCTGAAGGCGGTGCAGGCCGCAGGCACGACCGACTCCGACAAGGTGATGGCCGAGCTGAAGAAGATCAAGATCAACGACTTCTACGCGAAGGGCTACATCCGCACGGACGGCAGCATGATCCACGACATGTACCTGATGGAAGTGAAGAAGCCGTCGGAATCGAAGGAGCCGTGGGATTACTACAAGGTGCTCGCGACGATTCCGGGCGAGCAGGCGTTCGCGACCAAGCAGGAATCGCGCTGCGCGCTGTGGAAGTAAGCAGGGCGTAGCGGCGCGCGCGGGCGCGCCGCTCGGTGGCGGCTGCAGCGATGTGCCCGCTGCGCCGCCCGCGTACGCGACGCACGAAGGTTGCGTGCGCAACGAAACTCATTCTGACGGCTAAGTCGATGGAAATCTTTGGCATTCCGTTGCCGGCGATGCTGAGCCAGTTGCTGCTCGGGCTCGTCAACGGCTCGTTCTACGCGATCCTGAGCCTCGGGCTCGCGGTGATCTTCGGGCTGCTCAACGTGATCAACTTCGCGCACGGCGCGTTGTTCATGCTGGGCGCGATGCTCGCGTGGATGGGCCTGTCGTATTTCGGGCTGCCGTACTGGGCGATGCTCGTGATCGCGCCGCTGGTGGTCGGCGCGTTCGGGATCGTGATCGAGCGCTCGATGCTGCGCTGGCTGTACAAGCTCGATCACCTGTACGGGCTGCTGCTCACGTTCGGGCTCACGCTGGTCGTCGAAGGCGTGTTCCGGTCGATCTACGGCTCGTCGGGCCAGCCGTACGACGTGCCGTCGCAGCTGTCCGGCGCGACCAACCTCGGCTTCATGTTCCTGCCGAACTACCGCGCGTGGGTGGTCGTCGCGTCGCTCGCGGTGTGTCTCGTGACGTGGTTCGTGATCGAGAAGACGCGTCTCGGCGCCTACCTGCGCGCGGGCACCGAGAACCCGAAGCTCGTCGAGGCGTTCGGCGTGAACGTGCCGATGATGATCACGCTCACCTACGGCTTCGGCGTCGCGCTCGCCGCGTTCGCGGGCGTGCTGGCCGCGCCGGTGATCCAGGTGTCGCCGCTGATGGGCCAGCCGATGATCATCACCGTGTTCGCGGTGGTCGTGATCGGCGGGATGGGCTCGATCCTCGGCTCGATCGTCACGGGCCTGCTGCTCGGCGTGATCGAAGGCTTCACGCGCGTGTTCTATCCCGAAGCATCGGCCACCGTCGTGTTCGTGATCATGGCGATCGTGCTGCTGTTCCGCCCGGCGGGCCTCTTCGGCAAGGAAAAATGATGCAGAGAAAAGTGCTTTACGGCGTGCTGCTCGCCGCACTGCTCGCCGCGCCGTTCATCGGCGCGTACCCGGTGTTCGTGATGAAGGTGCTGACGTTCGCGCTGTTCGCGGCCGCGTTCAACCTGCTGATCGGCTATACGGGGCTGCTGTCGTTCGGTCATGCGATGTTTCTCGCGACCGCCGGCTATGCGACCGGCTATTCGATGCAGACGCTCGGTTTCACGCCGGAGCTCGGCGTGCTCGCCGGTACCGTGGCCGCGACGCTGCTCGGGCTCGTCGTGGGGCTGTTCGCGATCCGGCGGCAGGGCATCTACTTCGCGATGATCACGCTCGCGTTCGCGCAGATGGTCTACTTCATCTACCTGCAGGCACCGTTCACGCACGGAGAGGACGGACTGCAGGGCGTGCCGCGCGGCCACCTGTTCGGGCTGCTCGACCTGTCGAACGACGTCGCGCTGTACTACGTCGTGCTGGCGGTCGTCGTGGCCGCGTGCGCGTTCATCGTGCGAGTCGTGCATTCGCCGTTCGGCCAGGTGCTCGTCGCGATCAAGGAGAACGAAGCGCGCGCGATCTCGCTCGGCTACGACACCGACCGCTTCAAGCTGCTCGCGTTCATCCTGTCCGCGGGTATCGCGGGGCTGGCCGGTTCGCTGAAGGTGCTCGTGCTCGGCTTCGAGACGCTGTCGGACGCGTACTGGACGATGTCGGGCCTCGTCGTGCTGATGACGCTCGTCGGCGGGATGGGCACGCTGTTCGGGCCGCTGCTGGGCGCGGCGCTGATCGTTGCACTGGAAGACCGGCTCGGCGACATCGGCGAATGGCTCGCATCGACGACGGGCGTCGCGTGGTTCCATTCGCTCGGCGAATCGGCGACGATCGTCACGGGGCTGATCTTCATCGCGTGCGTGCTCGCGTTCCGGCGTGGCATCGTCGGCGAGATGGTCGCGCGGATCAAGCCGCTCAGGGCGTCCTGAATGCTTGCGGCGCGCGTCATGGCGGGTTGATGCGAAGCACCATCCGGTGTGCTCCGGAAGGGCGCGTCACCGGGCTCGGGCCGGCGCCGCGCGGCTGGCTGCTGCCCCATTTTCGTGCGGCGATGCACCATAGGGGTAAATGCTAAGTTGTCGCAGTGTGAAAGGTAATTTAATCTTCGTCTCAGTTCTGATGCACCGCGAAACGAATTTGCAGGTGGAGAACGAGGAGACAATCGAGGCACAAAGTGCCCGGACCCCAAAGCGCTGTTGGACGGAATCCAACAGCGCTTTTTCATTTGCGTGCACGGATTTTCGCCGGTGGTGCATCGGCCTGCTCAGTGGCCGTATCCCGCGTTTGCGTTCGCACCGCGTTTCTTCCGCGATTCTTCCGCGCTTCGCCGCGTCCCTCCGTTTTCCCGTTTCCCATCATTCATTCGTTCGCAGACGACGCTCAGCCGTGCGCTGGCCGTTCGGGCTAACCCGGTTGGCGTGCGCAAAACGCGTCCGTTACACTCGGCTTTCGCCGACCGCGCGGTCGGGAAAATCGGTCGGCAGTTCTCCTACAAGCAGAATGCAGAAGAGGGAGTACGGTTGGATGAGCAGCGCAGGACGATGGTTCGGGGCAGGAAGGGCGGCTGGTGCCGTTCGTTCGTCGTGGGGTGGCCCTGTTGTTGCCGAGGCCTTCCCGAGCCGTCCTGCGGCCTGTAGGCACGTTCCGGTGCCATCGCCGGTCGTTGCGTGCGCATCCGTATCGGGTTTCAGATCTGCATGCGCATGAGCGGCCGGCTTCCCGATCGTGCGCCGCTCGCGGGCCTGGCCGTATCGGGCCGGATCGACGTGCCTTTCCTTGATCGTTGCGCATGCATCGATTGCCCGCACGATTCCGCATTTCTCCGCTTATTTCTCCGCTTATTTCTCCGCTTTCTTCATCCTGACGACACCGCTGCTGCGCATCGTGACGGTCGAACGACCGTTTCGACCGACAGCCGGTGCGTCCGCGCGCGGTGCCGTCCGGGCGCCGTCGCGGGTGCGGTGTTTCACGGGAAAACGAGCGTAGGCGTGGCAAGGCGAGATAGTTAAATTATTAACTTGTTTTGGGGACCGGGAGCCGCCCGAGCGACCCGTGGCTTTTTCGAGCAGCGTTTGGAGACAACGTAAATGAAGATGAATCGATGGATGGAGGCCGTGCTCGCCGCGGGCCTCGTGTGCGCGGCGGCAACGGCGTCGGCGCAGGTGAAGATCGGCGTGACGCTGTCGGCCACCGGGCCGGCCGCGTCGCTCGGGATTCCGGAAAAGAACACGATCGCGCTGCTGCCGAAGGAAATCGCGGGCAAGAGCGTGCAGTACATCGTGCTCGACGACGCATCCGATACGAGCCGCGCGGTGCAGAACGTGCGCAAGCTGATCGACGAGGACCACGTCGACGCGATCATCGGTTCGTCCGTCACGCCGAACTCGCTCGCGATGCTCGACCCGGTCTCGCAAGGCAAGACGCCGACGATCTCGCTCGCGGCGAGCGCCCAGATCATCGCGCCGATGGATGCGAAGCGCGCATGGATGTTCAAGGTGCCGCAGAACGACCAGCTGATGGCCGACGCGATCGCCGGCTACATGGCGAAGCACGGCGTGAAGACGGTCGGCTTCATCGGCTTCGCCGATGCGTACGGCGACAGCTGGTACAACACGTTCAACGCGGCGGCCGCGAAGAACGGCCTGAAGGTCGTGTCGAACGAACGCTACAACCGCACCGACGCGTCGGTGATGGGGCAGGTGCTGAAGCTGATGGGCTCGAATCCCGATGCGGTGCTGATCGCCGGCTCGGGTACGCCGGCGGCGCTGCCGGCGAAGACGCTGAAGGAGCGGGGCTACAAGGGCAAGGTGTACCAGACGCACGGCGTCGCGAACAACGACTTCCTGCGCGTGTGCGGCAAGGACTGCGAAGGCGAGATCCTGCCGGCCGGCCCGGTGCTCGTGACCGACCAGCTGCCCGATTCGAACCCGGTGAAGAAGCCGGCGCTCGGCTACAAGGCCGCGTACGAGAAGGCGTACGGCGCGGGCTCGCTGGCGACGTTCGGCGGCCACGCGTGGGACGCGGGGCTGCTGCTGCAGCGTGCGATTCCGGACGCGCTGAAGAAGGGCCAGCCCGGCACCGAGGCGTTCCGCGAGGCGCTGCGCGCGTCGATCGAGAACGTGAAGGACCTGCCCGTGTCGCACGGCGTGATCAACATGACGCCGACCGACCACAACGGCTTCGACACGCGTGCGCGCGTGATGGTGCAGATCGTCGACGGCAAGTGGAAGCTGCAGGCCGAGTAAGCATCACGTGAAACCGGCATGCGCGGCGCGAATGGCGCCGTGCATGCCGTCGGCAGGGTGCCGGCCCGACGGGCCGCGCCCGTGCCCATGCCGTATGGAACCACCGGGCCCGCCGCGTGGCGCCTGACGCGCCGATCGTGCCGTCCATGCGCCCCGGCCGTTCCCGTCTTTCGTTTCTCCGCAGCATTCTCGATACACGAAACGTATGGATCTCTCGATTGCAGCGATCCTCGCGCAAGACGGCATCACGACCGGCGCCATTTATGCATTGCTGTCGCTGGCGCTCGTGCTGGTGTTTTCCGTCACGCGGGTGATCTTCATTCCCCAGGGCGAATTCGTCGCCTACGGTGCGCTGACGCTTGCCGCGTTGCAGGCGCAGAAATTTCCCGCCACCTGCTGGCTGCTGTTCGTGATGGGCATCGCGTGCTTCCTGCTCGAAGTCGGCGGCCTGATCCGGCATCGCGAACGACGCCATCAGCTCGGCCGCACGCTCGCGACGCTCGGCAGCCGCTACGTCCTGCTGCCGCTCGCGGTGTTCGCGATCACGCGCAGCTTTGCTGCGCAGCCGCTGCCGATGCTCGCGCAGATCGCGCTGACGCTCGCGATCGTCGTGCCGATGGGTCCGTTCATCTACCGGCTCGTGTACCAGCCGATCGCCGAAGGCACGACGCTGCTGCTGCTGATCGTGTCGGTCGCCGTCCATTTCGCGATGGTCGGCCTCGGGCTCGTGATGTTCGGCGCGGAAGGTTCGCGCACCAACGGCTTCTCGGATGCGTCGCTGTCGATCGGCAGCATGACCGTGTCGGTGCAGAGCATTCTGGTCGTCGTGACGGCGCTCGTGCTGATCGGCGCGCTCTACGTGTACTTCGGCCGCACGATCGCCGGCAAGGCGCTGCGCGCGACGTCGGTGAACCGGCTCGGCGCCAGGCTCGTCGGCATCGGCACGACCGAGGCAGGGCGGCTCGCGTTCACGTTCGCGGCGGGGCTCGGCGTGCTGTCCGGGATCCTCGTCGGCCCGCTGACGACGATCTACTACGACTCGGGCTTCCTGATCGGCCTGAAGGGTTTCGTCGGCGCGATCATCGGCGGGCTCGTCAGCTATCCGCTCGCGGCCGCCGGCTCGCTGCTCGTCGGCGTGCTCGAGTCGTATTCGTCGTTCTGGGCGAGCGCCTACAAGGAGGTGATCGTGTTCACGCTGATCATTCCGGTGCTGCTGTGGCGGAGCTTCGCCACGCCGCACGTGGAAGAGGAAGAGGAGTGACACGATGAAGACGATGGTACGCAACAAGACCTTCTGGGTGTTTCTCGTGGTGCTGTTCGCGCTGCCGGTGCTGCCCGGTGCGCTGCAGGTGCCGGAATACTGGATCACGCTGCTGAACTACATCGGCCTCTACGCGATCGTCGCGATCGGGCTCGTGCTGCTGACGGGCGTCGGCGGGATGACGAGCTTCGGGCAGGCCGCGTTCGTCGGCATCGGCGCGTATGCAACCGCGCTCCTGACGACGCGCTATGGCGTATCGCCGTGGCTCGCGCTGATCGTCGGCGTCGTGCTGACGGCGCTCGTCGCGCTCGTGCTTGGCGCGGTCACGATGCGGCTGTCCGGCCACTTCCTGCCGCTCGGCACGATCGCATGGGGCCTCGCGCTGTTCTACCTGTTCGGCAACCTCGAACTGCTCGGCAAGTACGACGGGATCAACGGGATTCCGGCGCTGAACCTGTTCGGCATCGAGCTCGAAAGCGGCCGCAGCCTGTACTTCCTGATCTGGGCCGTCGTGCTGGCCGCGATCGTGTCGGTGCAGAACCTGCTGAACAGCCGCCCGGGTCGCGCGATCCGCGCGCTGCGCGGCGGCGGTGTGATGGCCGAGGCAATGGGCGTGAACACCGCGTGGATGCGCGTCGTGATCTTCGTCTATGCAGCGGTGCTGGCGGCCGTGTCGGGCTTCCTGTACGCGCACCTGCAACGCGCGGTGAACCCGACGCCGTTCGGGCTGAACCACGGGATCGAGTTCCTGTTCATGGCGGTGGTCGGCGGCGTGTCGCACGTGTGGGGCGCGGTGCTCGGCGCAGCGATCCTGACCGTGCTGCAGGACTACCTGCAGACGCTGCTGCCGAAGCTGCTCGGCTCGGAGGGCAACTTCGAGATCATCGTGTTCGGCGTGCTGATGGTGCTGCTGCTGCAGTACGCGCGCCAGGGCGTGTGGCCGTTCGTTGCCAGGCTGTTCCCGCGCGGGCCGCGCGCGCATGTGCCCGAGCACGCCGATCCGCTGCCACAGCGCGCGAAACCGGCGGCCGGCGAGCCGCTGCTCGTCGTCGACAACGCACGCAAGCAGTTCGGCGGGCTCGTGGCCGTCAACGATGTCAGCTTCGACGTGAAAGCGGGGCAGATCATCGGGCTGATCGGCCCGAACGGCGCCGGCAAGTCGACCACGTTCAACCTGGTGACGGGCGTGCTGAAGCCGACGGGCGGCACGATCACGTTCCGTGGCGAGCGCATCGACGGGCTCACATCGCGCCAGATCGTCCGTCGCGGCATCGGCCGGACGTTCCAGCACGTGAAGCTGTTGCCGGCGATGACGGTGCTCGAGAACGTCGCGATCGGTGCGCACCTGCGCGGCCGCACGGGTGTGTGGCGCAGCGTCGCCCGGCTCAATGCCCATGAGGAAGCGCAGTTGCTGGCCGAGGCCGCACGCCAGATTCGCCGCGTCGGACTCGAAAAGCACATGTACGACGAAGCGGGCAGCCTCGCGCTGGGCCAGCAGCGGATTCTCGAAATTGCGCGGGCGCTGTGCTGCGACCCGACGCTGCTGCTGCTCGACGAGCCGGCCGCCGGGCTGCGTTACCAGGAGAAGCAGCAACTCGCCGACCTGCTGCGGCGGTTGAAGGCGGAAGGCATGAGCGTGTTGCTCGTGGAACACGACATGGATTTCGTGATGAATCTCACCGACCGGCTGGTGGTGATGGAGTTCGGCACGCGGATCGCGGAAGGGCTGCCGCAGGACGTGCAGCAGGATCCGGCGGTGCTCGAAGCATATCTGGGCGGGGTGGAGTGATGACGGACACGACGATGCCGATTCTCGAAGTGCGCGGGCTGGCCGTCCGGTACGGGAAGGTGGAGGCGCTGCACGGCGCGGCGATCAAGGTCGGAGCGGGGCAGATCGTCAGCGTGATCGGCCCGAACGGGGCCGGCAAATCGACGCTGCTGAACGCGATCATGGGCGCGTTGCCGGTGACCGGGCATGCGTCGGGTGCGGTCGTGTATCGCGGTCACGACGTCGGTGCATTGCCGGTCGAGCAGCGCGTCGCGCGCGGGATGTGTCTCGTGCCGGAAAAGCGGGAGCTGTTCAGCACGATGACGGTTGAGGACAACCTCGTGCTGGGCGCGTATCGGCGCAAGCAGGCCGGTGAAGCGAACTTCCTCGACCAGCTCGATCACGTGTTTGTGCTGTTTCCGCGGCTGAAGGAGCGGCGCAAGCAGGCGGCCGGCACGCTATCCGGCGGCGAGCGGCAGATGCTCGCGGTCGGCCGCGCACTGATGGGCAAGCCCGACTTGCTGATGCTCGACGAGCCGAGTCTCGGGCTGGCGCCGCTGATCGTGAAGGAGATCTTTCATATCATCAGCGCGTTGCGCGGTACGGGCGTGGCGACGCTGCTGATCGAGCAGAATGCGCGGGCTGCGCTGCAGATCTCCGACTATGGCTATGTACTGGAGACAGGCGAGTTTGCGCTGGAAGGGCCCGCAGCCGAACTCGCGCAGAACCCGCGTGTGATCGAAACGTACCTCGGGTTGGCTAAGAAAACGGCTTGATCGGTGGCGCGGTTGGTGGGAAACGGACGGCGTGTTTCACGTGAAACACGCCGTTTTTGTTTTTGGATTGAGATCTGACTCCGATGCATCGACGGTGAACAACCAGGGGATAAGTACCGGAGGAACAGTCAAAAGCTCTGTGCAGTGGCGGCGGGTGAGGTATCCACAGCGCAGGCGGCGATCCGGTGTGTCGTTCGGAGTTGGCTGCTGCTCGCTCCACAGACCGACGATGTGCCGAGTCACAGGGGATAAGTGCCGGACCAACAAGCGGAAGTTCTGTGGGGAGAGGGCGGGTGCAGTTGCACAGGGTGTTTCGCCAGGGTGATTGCGTGGGTCACAGGCGTCGAATAGGGGCGTGTTCCACGTGAAGCATCCGGGCAGGCGGTTCTTTGCACAGGCACAACGATGTGCGGCGGACGGCCCGAAAGCATTGCCGGAGCAGGCGCTGAGCCACAGATTCATCGGCGCATCGCTGAAAAATCGTCGAAATGCACAGACCCTACCAATCGGACGGCATTCGGGTGAAAAGCGAACCCGCTATAATTCGGCCCATACATTTCTCAGATAGGTTCGTGCGCAGTCCTGCGGACGGAATCCACCATGCTTTTTCCCACAGAATTTGACGTCATCGTCGTCGGTGGCGGTCATGCCGGCACGGAAGCCGCGCTGGCGTCCGCCCGCATGGGCGCGAAGACACTGCTGCTGACCCATAACATCGAAACGCTTGGGCAGATGAGCTGCAATCCGTCGATCGGCGGTATTGGCAAGGGCCATCTGGTCAAGGAGGTCGATGCGCTGGGCGGCGCAATGGCAGCCGCGACGGACGAGAGCGGTATTCAGTTCCGGATCCTCAATTCGTCGAAGGGTCCGGCGGTGCGCGCGACGCGTGCGCAGGCCGACCGCATCCTGTACAAGGCCGCGATCCGCCATCGGCTCGAGAACCAGCCGAACCTCTGGCTGTTCCAGCAGGCTGTCGACGACCTGATGGTCGAAGGCGACCGTGTGGTGGGCGCCGTCACGCAGATCGGCATCCGCTTCCGCGCCCGCGCGGTCGTGCTGACCGCCGGTACGTTCCTCGACGGCAAGATCCACGTCGGCCTGAACAACTACACGGGCGGCC
Source organism: Burkholderia lata (assembly GCF_902499025.1). Taxonomy (GTDB): domain Bacteria; phylum Pseudomonadota; class Gammaproteobacteria; order Burkholderiales; family Burkholderiaceae; genus Burkholderia; species Burkholderia lata_C. The sequence goes on from NZ_CABVPW010000035.1 coordinate 81,771, forward strand.
GCGCGGGCGATCCGGCGGCCGTGTCGCTGTCGTCGCGCCTGAAGGAGCTGAAGCTGCCGCAGGGCCGCCTGAAGACCGGTACGCCGCCGCGTATCGACGGCCGTTCGATCGATTTCTCGCAGCTGACCGAACAGCCGGGCGATCTCGATCCGGTCCCCGTCTTCTCGTTCCTGGGCCGCGCGGAACAGCATCCGCGGCAGCTGCCGTGCTGGGTCACGCACACGAACGAGCGCACGCACGACATCATTCGTGGCGGCCTCGACCGTTCGCCTATGTATACAGGCGTGATCGAGGGCGTCGGGCCGCGCTATTGCCCGTCGATCGAGGACAAGATTCACCGGTTCGCGTCGAAGGAATCGCACCAGATCTTCCTGGAGCCGGAAGGGCTGACGACCAACGAGTTCTACCCGAACGGGATCTCGACGAGCCTGCCGTTCGACGTCCAGCTCGAGCTCGTGCACTCGATGCGCGGCCTCGAGAACGCGCATATCCTGCGCCCCGGCTATGCGATCGAGTACGACTACTTCGACCCGCGCGCGCTGAAGGCGTCGCTCGAGACGAAGGCGATCAACGGGCTGTTCTTTGCGGGCCAGATCAACGGCACGACCGGCTATGAAGAAGCGGCCGCGCAGGGTCTGCTGGCCGGCCTCAATGCGGGCCGCTACGTGCAGGAGAAGGACGCATGGTGCCCGCGCCGCGACCAGGCCTACCTTGGCGTGCTGGTCGACGATCTCGTGACGCGTGGCGTGGCCGAGCCGTACCGGATGTTCACGAGCCGTGCCGAGTATCGCTTGAGCCTGCGTGAAGACAATGCCGACATGCGCCTGACCGAGATGGGCCGCGAACTGGGGCTCGTCGACGACGCGCGCTGGGACGCATTCAGCCGGAAGCGCGACGCTGTTTCACGTGAAACCGAACGCCTGAAGTCGACGTGGGTCACGCCGAAGACGTTGCCGCCGGAAGAGGCGACCGCGCTCCTCGGCAAGGCGATCGACCATGAATACAGCCTCGCCGAGCTGCTGCGCCGTCCGGGTATCAGCTACGACGGCGTGTGTGGGCTGAAGGGCGGCGAATGCGGCCCCGCGGAGCCGCTGGCCGACGATCCGGTGCTGCTCGAGCAGATCAAGGAGCAGGTCGAGATTGGCATCAAGTATCAGGGCTATATCGAGCGCCAGGCATCGGAGATCGAACGCAACGACGCGAACGAGAATACGCGCCTGCCGGACGGTATCGATTACCGCGAAGTCCGTGGCCTGTCGTTCGAGGTGAGCCAGAAGCTCAACGAGTTCCGGCCGGAGACGATCGGGCAGGCATCGCGCATCTCGGGTGTCACGCCGGCAGCGATCTCGCTGCTGATGGTGCACCTGAAGCGCCGCGGCCTGGGTCGCCGTAATGGCACTGCCGAAGCGGCAACGGAGCAGGGGGACGGCACCGTCCCGACGCAACAATGACGGCGCGTCGCGCGCCGGCGGTTAATCGGGATGTACTGGAACAGATGCTCGTCGAAGGCACGACGGCGCTCGACCTCACCCTGACGGATGCACAACTCAACCAGCTGCTCGACTACGTCGCGCTGCTCGGCAAGTGGAACGCGGTCTACAACCTGACCGCGATCCGTGACCCGAAGCAGATGCTGATCCAGCACATCCTCGATTCGCTTTCCATCGTCCCGCATCTGCGTGGCCGTACATCGGCCCGCGTGCTCGACGTCGGTTCGGGTGGTGGGTTGCCGGGTATCGTGCTGGCGATCGTCGAGCCGGATTGGCAGGTCACGCTGAACGATATCGTGCAGAAGAAGTCTGCATTCCAGACTCAGATGCGCGCGGAGCTGAAGCTCGCGAACCTGTCGGTGGTCACCGGCCGGGTCGAATCGCTGCAGCCGGGTGTCGAAGTGCCGGAAAAATTCGACATGATCGTATCCCGCGCTTTCGCGGATCTGTCCGACTTCGTTAAACTTGCTCGACATCTGGTCGCGCCGGGCGGATCGATCTGGGCAATGAAGGGTGTTCACCCGGACGACGAGATTGCACGGTTGCCGGAAGGCAGCCGCGTCAAGCAGACGATACGGCTGGCGGTACCGATGCTCGATGCCGAACGGCATCTGATCGAAGTAGCCGTCGACGAGGCGAATTGAAGGGAAGGCGCGCAGTAGCGCGCCGTTTGTTTGAAGGTAAAGGGAACACACCAACGATGGCAAAGATCTTCTGCGTTGCGAACCAGAAGGGGGGCGTCGGCAAGACGACGACATCGGTCAATCTCGCCGCAAGCCTTGCAGCGCAGGAGCAACGAGTCCTGCTGATCGATCTCGACCCGCAGGGCAACGCGACGATGGGTAGCGGGATCGACAAGGCTGCCTGCGAAGCGACCGTGTACGAAGTGCTGGTCGACGGCGTATCGGTGACCGATGCGCGTATCCGCCCGGACGGCGTTACCTACGACGTGCTGCCCGCGAACCGCGAGCTGTCCGGTGCCGAGATCGAACTGATCAGCATCGACAACCGCGAGCGCCGGCTGAAGGCTGCGCTCGAGCACGTGGCCGACGACTACGACTTCGTGCTGATCGATTGCCCGCCGACGTTGTCGCTGCTGACGCTGAACGGGCTGTGTGCGGCGCATGGTGTCGTGATCCCGATGCAGTGCGAGTACTTCGCGCTGGAGGGGTTGTCGGACCTCGTCAACACGATCAAGCAGGTTCACGCGAACATGAACCGCGACCTGAAGATCATCGGCTTGCTGCGCGTGATGTTCGATCCGCGCATCACGCTGCAGCAGCAAGTCTCCGATCAACTGAAAGCGCACTTCGGCGACAAGGTGTTCGACGCGGTGATTCCGCGTAACGTGCGCCTGGCGGAAGCGCCGAGTTACGGGCTGCCGGGCGTCGTGTTCGACCGCAGCTCGCGCGGTGCGCAAGCGTATCTCCAGTTCGGTGCCGAGATGATCGACCGCGTTCGCGCGTTCGAGGTGTCGTGATCCGGACATGAGCGAAGCGAGGAAGAAAGACATGAACGCGGTACCAAAGAAGAAGGGCTTGGGACGTGGCCTCGAAGCGCTGCTCGGCGGCAGTGCCGATATCACCGAAGCGGTGAAGATCGAAGGGGCACCGAACACGCTCGCGCTCGGCAAGCTGCAGGCCGGCAAGTACCAGCCGCGGACGCGGATGGACGAAGGCAGCCTGCAGGAGCTCGCGGCAAGCATTCGCGCACAGGGCGTGATGCAGCCGATCCTGGTACGGCCCATTTCATCAGATAAATACGAGATCATCGCGGGTGAGCGCCGTTTCCGCGCGGCGCGCCTGGCCGGTCTCGATGAAGTGCCGGTGCTCGTGAAGGATGTGTCCGATCAGGCCGCCGCGGCAATGGCGCTGATCGAGAACATCCAGCGCGAGGATCTGAACCCGCTTGAAGAAGCGCACGGTATCCAGCGCTTGCTCGACGAGTTCGGTTTCACGCACGAACAGGCGGCCGAATCGGTCGGCCGTTCGCGCAGCGCGGTGTCGAACCTGTTGCGCCTGCTGAACCTGGCTTCGCCGGTGCAGACGATGCTGCTGGCTGGCGATCTCGACATGGGGCATGCGCGTGCGCTGCTCGCCGTCGATGCGGCCACGCAGATCACGCTCGCGCATCAGGTCGTCAACAAGCGCATGTCGGTGCGCGAGACCGAGAAGCTCGTCACGCATACGACGAAGGAAGCGCCGGCGGTGAAGGCGCGCGCGAAGGACGACGGCGGCCGCGATACGCGCCGTCTCGAGGAGGAGTTGTCTGACCTGCTCGCGTCGACCGTGAAGATCAAGCTCGGCCGCCGCGGGCGAGGGCAGGTGACGATCGACTTCGGCAACCTCGACGCACTCGAAGGCATTCTCGTGCGACTGCGCGGCAACGTCGCAACCGAAGAGTAAAGGGCGGCGCATGGGGGAGACGAACACACCGGCACTGCGCCGGTGGTTGGGTTGGCTTGCGCAGGAGCCCGTGCTATCGGTGCTTGCGCTTGGCCTGATTGTGCTGCAATGGGTGCGTCCGCAACCATTTTCCGTATTGGCCGAGCGCGTCGACTGGCAGACGGTCGCGACGCTCGCGGGCCTGCTGATGCTGACCAAGGCGCTCGAGTTGTCCGGCTGCCTGATGTGGCTCGCGCACCGCATCGTGCATCACGTGCATTCGGAACGCGGGCTCGCGCTGCTGCTCGTTGGGTTCGCCGCGTTGCTGTCGATGTGGCTCACCAACGACGTCGCGCTGTTCGTCGTCGTGCCGTTGATGGTGTCGCTGCGTGCGCTGACGCCGCTGCCGTTCCGGCGGCTCGTGATCGTCGTCGCGCTGGCCGTCAATGCGGGGTCCGTCGCGACGCCGCTCGGCAATCCCCAGAATCTCTTCCTGTGGCAATTGAGCGGCGTGTCGTTCGGCCGCTTCGTGGTCACGCTCGGGCCGCTCGCGATCGCGCTGATGGCGCTGCTGCTCGTGGTGACCGCATGCGCGTTTCGCGCGAAGCCGCTCGACCTGTCCGGCGACGTCGTCGCCATTCCCGTCCAACGCATGCACGCGCTGATCGCGGCGGTGCTGTTCGCGGCATTCGTGCTGCTCGCCGATGCGCACCATCCGTTGCCGGGCCTGGTTGCCGTCGCGATCATGCTGCTCGTCGTAAAACGTGACGCAGTCCTGAAGATCGACTGGCTGCTGCTGCTGATCTTCGTGCTGATGTTCGTCGTGCTGCGCAGCGCGGCTGCGCTGCCCGTCATCCATGACGCGATTGCGCATGCGCGTCTCGATTCACCGCTGCGCGTCTTCGCGGCCGGTGCCGTGCTGTCGCAGGGCATCAGCAACGTGCCGGCCGCGATCCTGCTGTCGGAGTTCACCCATGACTGGCGCGCGCTCGCGTTCGGTGTCTCGGTCGGCGGGTTCGGTTTCGCGATCGGCTCGCTGGCGAACCTGATCGCGGTGCGTCTCGCGAAGGAGCCGCGCATGTGGCTGCCGTTCCACCTGGTCTCGATTCCGTTCGCGCTCGTGAGCGCCGCACTCGGCGCGTGGCTGCTCGTTCACGGTTGAGTGATGCGGGTGCGCGTGGCACAGGTGTGTCATTCGGGGCGCGAGGAGGGCGCACAGCATTCGTGCTGATTGCGGACTGTTGATAAGTGCGGCAATTCACAGTCGATCGACTGTGGTGGCATGACAACTGATTGGATGTTTCGATGCGGCGGCGTCGGTTCGAATCCCGGGCATCCGGTGCGGCCTGGCGGTCATGGTGCTTCGCTTGTCCGGCGCCTCATGCCGGGCGCGAGCCGGGGCCGTGTCGCAGCCTGGATTTCAGGTGGCGATCGTGCTGCTCCGCCCGCGCCCGCGCCGGGCATCGTTTCCTCGCCATTCCCTCATCGCCGGATTTTTTCGAGCAAGAAATACCGGTGCAAGAAAGCGACCTTACAACTGTCATCGTACCTCGTCGAATCGCGGCTTTTTTCACATGATGAGGCGTCGTTTTACGCAGGTTTTTGTTGCGTCTAAAGCCTTGAATCACTTGCAACTATCGCTTACAATCGCCCGGATTTGTTAGCTAGGCACCCCTGAAAGCTTTCAGAAAGCTTGGGGTCGGGTTCAAGGATTTTGCGGAAGATTGCGATGGCGGGTCAGGCGCCGGACGACAGGCACGATGATCAGCGCACGCAACGCACCGCTTCGGCGGCCGGCGAGCGGCGCGAATTCGATGATGACTGGGATGCCGAGCAGCAAGATAACAACATCGTTCCGCTCACACGGGCAGAAGCCGAGAAGCTGTTCGGCCCGAACGTGAGCAAGCCCTCGCGCGTGACCCCCTATAAGGTGGTATTCGCGCAAGTGGTTCTGTCCCTGGTTGCAACGCTGGCGTGGTGGCTGTTTTCGAAGTCGCCGGGCGCCGCTGCGCAATCCGCGTTTCTGGGCGGAGCGATTGGCTGGGTGCCCAGTGCGTTGTTCGTGGCACGACTGAAGGCAGGTGGCTCGGCCACCGTGATGAGCTGGGTGATGGGCGAAGCCCTGAAGCTCGGCCTGACGATCGGGATGTTCGCAGCAGTGGCGTTCGGCTGGGCCGGCGTGCACTGGGTGCCGTTCCTCGTCACGTACCTCGTCGTGCTGAAGACGTACTGGATCGCGCTGGCCTGGCGGTAAGGAACAAGCAGCGTGCGGTTTCGACAACGAACCGCACCGGCCCGTTCCCGCAATAGCGTGTTGCGGAACTGGCAAAACGATTTTCGACAATTTGGGTGGCATTAACGATATGGCAGCTAGCGAAGGCACGCGTGGTCCGGATCCGTCCGAGTACATTGCGCACCACTTGCAGAATTTCTCCACCTCGCATCAGACGTCGATTTTCGACATCCACGTCTGGAATCTCGACACGCTGTTCTGGTCGATCGTTTGCGGCATCGTGACGATCCTCGTGCTGCGTCTGGCCGCCCGCAAGGCGACGTCGGGCGTGCCGGGCCGTTTCCAGTGCGCCATCGAGATGCTCGTCGAGATGGTCGAAGACCAATCGAAGGCCATCGTTCACGGCAATCGTACCTTCATCGCTCCGCTCGCGCTCACCGTGTTCGTGTGGGTCGCGCTGATGAACTCCCTCGACTTCCTGCCGGTCGACCTGCCGGGCCGCGTCATCGAGCTGCTCGGTCTGTCGAACGTAATTTCCCACCATCGCATCGTCCCGACGGCCGACCTGAACGGCACGCTCGGCATCGCGCTCGGCGTGTTCGTCCTGATGATCTACTACAGCATCAAGATCAAGGGCGCGGGCGGCTTTGTGCATGAGCTGCTGTCGGCACCGTTTGGCGCCCACCCGCTGCTGTGGATCCCGAACCTCGCGCTCAACATCGTCGAATATCTCGCGAAGACCGTCTCCCTCGGTATGCGGCTGTTCGGCAACATGTACGCGGGTGAGCTGTTGTTCCTGTTGATCGCCCTGCTCGGCAGCATGTGGAGCTTCGGTGGCGACGCAACGTTCCTCGGCTTCGTTGGCCACGTGATCGCGGGCAGCGTCTGGGCAATCTTCCACATCCTGATTGTTCTGTTGCAGGCATTCATTTTCATGATGCTGACGCTGGTGTATCTCGGCCAGGCGCACGACAAGCACTAAGCGCGGCGTGCAAGAAAGAGTTTCCGTTTTAGTTTTTTAAATCTCAGTTCCAAGTCTTTTCACAAAGGAGTGATCATGCAAGCTTACATCGCCAACATCCAGGGTCTGACCGCCATCGGTATCGGCATCATCATCGGCCTGGGTGCAATCGGCGCCTGTATCGGTATCGCGCTGATGGGTGGTAAGTACATCGAAGCCTGCGCACGTCAGCCGGAACTCATCAACCCGCTGCAAACGAAGATGTTCCTGCTGGCTGGTCTGATCGACGCGGCATTCCTGATCGGCGTGGGTGTTGCAATGCTGTTCGCGTTCGCGAACCCGCTCCTGTCGAAGCTCGTCGCAGGCTAAGGTTTCTCGGAAACATGCGTCCGGCGCAAGCCGGCGCAGGGCGGAACGGAGACTTGGGGCGCTGATCGAATGCAACTCGATGAGCGCCTTACCGTTTCATTTTTCCGGAATAGCAGATAAGGAAACACCGTGAATCTCAACGCAACTCTGTTTGCGCAAATGGTCGTGTTCCTGGTCCTCGCGTGGTTCACGATGAAATTCGTGTGGCCGCCGTTGATCAACGCCCTCGACGAACGTTCGAAGAAGATCGCCGACGGCCTCGCCGCCGCCGAGAAGGGCAAGGCAGAACTCGACGCAGCGCACAAGCGCGTGGACCAGGAACTCGCGCAGGCCCGCAATGACGGCCAGCAGCGCATCGCCGACGCTGAAAAGCGTGCCCAGGCGGTCGCCGAGGAAATCAAGTCCAACGCCCAGGCTGAAGCCGCCCGCATCATCGCCCAGGCGAAGGCGGAAGCAGAACAGCAAATCGTGAAGGCGCGCGAAGCGCTGCGTGGCGAAGTCGCTACGCTGGCCGTGAAGGGCGCCGAGCAGATCCTGAAGCGCGAAGTCGATCAAACGGCCCACGCCCAACTGCTGAATCAACTGAAAGCCGAGCTCTGATCATGGCCGAACTTGCAACCATCGCCCGCCCTTACGCAGAAGCGCTGTTCCGCGTGGCCGAGGGCGGTGACATCGCCGCCTGGTCCACGCTCGTGCAAGAGCTGGCCCAGGTTGCGCGTCTGCCGGAAGTGCTGTCGGTCGCGTCGAGCCCGAAGGTGACGCGCACGCAAGTAGCCGAGTTGCTGCTTGCTGCGGTGAAGTCGCCGCTCGGTGCTGGCGCCGAAGCGAAGAACTTCGTGCAGATGCTGGTCGACAATCATCGCATCGCGCTGCTGCCGGAAATCGCAGAGCAGTTCGAGGCGCTCAAGAACGAACGTGAAGGTGCAGCCGACGCCGAGATCGTGAGCGCGTTCCCGCTGAACGGCACGGATCTCGAGAGTCTCGTCTCGGGCCTCGAACGCAAGTTCAAGCGCAAGCTGAAACCGACGGTCGCAGTCGATTCGTCGCTGATTGGCGGCGTGCGCGTGACGGTCGGCGACGAAGTGCTCGACACCTCGGTTCGCGCGCGCCTCGCATCGATGCAGGCTGCGTTGACCGCCTGAGCGCCACGCCGGCACGCAACAGAATTGACTATCAGGAGCGAATAATGCAACTCAATCCCTCTGAGATCAGCGAGCTGATCAAGAGCCGGATCCAGGGCCTTGAAGCGAGCGCAGACGTTCGCAACCAGGGCACCGTGATCTCCGTGACCGACGGTATCGTGCGTATCCACGGCCTGTCGGACGTGATGCAGGGCGAAATGCTCGAATTTCCGGGCAACACGTTCGGCCTCGCGCTGAACCTCGAGCGCGACTCGGTCGGCGCGGTGATTCTCGGCGAATACGAACACATCTCGGAAGGCGACATCGTCAAGACGACGGGCCGCATTCTGGAAGTCCCGGTTGGTCCGGAACTCGTCGGCCGTGTGGTCGATGCGCTCGGCAACCCGATCGACGGCAAGGGCCCGGTCAACGCCAAGCTGACCGACGCGATCGAAAAGATCGCCCCGGGCGTGATCTGGCGTAAGTCGGTGTCGCAGCCGGTGCAGACGGGCATCAAGTCGATCGACGCAATGGTGCCGATCGGCCGTGGCCAGCGTGAGCTGATCATCGGCGACCGTCAGTGCGGCAAGACCGCAGTGGCGCTCGACGCGATCATCAACCAGAAGGGCAAGGACCTGATCTGTATCTACGTCGCGATCGGCCAGAAGGCTTCGTCGATCATGAACGTGGTTCGCAAGCTCGAAGAAACGGGCGCGATGGAATACACGATCGTCGTCGCCGCTTCGGCTTCGGATTCGGCAGCGATGCAGTACCTCGCACCGTACGCCGGCTGCACGATGGGCGAATACTTCCGCGACCGCGGCCAGGACGCGCTGATCATTTATGACGACTTGACCAAGCAAGCCTGGGCATACCGTCAGATCTCGCTGCTGCTGCGCCGCCCGCCGGGCCGTGAAGCCTACCCGGGCGACGTGTTCTATCTCCACTCGCGTCTGCTCGAGCGTGCGGCTCGCGTGTCGGAAGAGTACGTCGAGAAGTTCACGAACGGCGAAGTGAAGGGCAAGAGCGGCTCGCTGACGGCACTGCCGGTCATCGAAACGCAGGCTGGCGACGTGACCGCGTTCGTTCCGACGAACGTGATCTCGATTACCGACGGCCAGATCTTCCTGGAAACCGACCTGTTCAACGCAGGCATCCGCCCGGCAATCAACGCCGGCGTGTCGGTGTCGCGCGTCGGTGGCGCCGCTCAGACGAAGGTCGTGAAGAAGCTGTCGGGCGGTATCCGTACCGACCTCGCGCAGTATCGTGAACTGGCGGCATTCGCCCAGTTCGCATCGGACCTCGACGAAGCGACCCGCAAGCAGCTCGAGCGCGGCCGCCGCGTGACGGAACTGCTGAAGCAGCCGCAGTACCAGCCGCTGCAGGTGTGGGAACTGGCCGTGTCGCTGTACGCCGCGAACAACGGCTACCTCGACGACCTCGACGTCAAGCAAGTGCTGTCGTTCGAGAAGGGCCTGCGCGAAAGCCTGAAGACCAGCAACGCTGACCTCATCAAGCGCATCGAAGACACCAAGGATCTCTCGAAGGACGACGAAGGCGCACTGCGCTCGGCGATCGAATCCTTCAAGAAGTCCGGTGCCTATTGATCCGCGAGTGACACACTGAGGCCGCGCGGGTGCTGATGCGCCCGCGCCGCTTCGGTCAAGGAGCAAGCTATGGCTGGAATGAAGGAAATTCGCGGCAAGATCAAGAGCGTGCAGAACACGCGCAAGATCACGAAGGCGATGGAGATGGTGGCCGCATCGAAGATGCGTCGCGCGCAGGAACGCATGCGCGCCGCTCGTCCGTATGCGGACAAGGTCCGTGCCATCGCCGCGCACATGAGCCGCGCGAACCCGGAGTACCGCCACCCGTTCATGGTGGCGAACGAAGGCGCGAAGACGGCCGGCATCATCCTCGTCACGACGGACAAGGGTCTGTGCGGTGGTCTGAACACCAACGTGCTGCGTGCGACGGTGCAGAAGTTCAAGGAGCTGGAAGAGAAGGGCCAGAAGGTCGAAGCTACCGCGATCGGTAGCAAGGGCCTCGGGTTCCTGAACCGCTTCGGTGCGAAGGTGATGTCGCAGGTCGTGCACCTCGGCGACACCCCGCATCTGGACAAGCTGATCGGCGCCGTGAAGACGCAGCTCGATCTGTATTCGGAAGGCAAGCTGTCGGCGGTTTATATCGCTTACACGCGCTTCGTCAACACGATGAAGCAGGAAGCCGTGATCGAGCAGTTGCTGCCGCTGTCGTCGGAACACTTCGAAGCCGATGACGGTACGCCGGCCACGTCGTGGGACTACATCTACGAGCCGGACGCGCAGGCAGTCGTCGACGAACTGCTCGTGCGTTACGTCGAGGCGCTGGTGTACCAGGCCGTCGCGGAAAACATGGCGTCCGAGCAATCGGCGCGCATGGTCGCGATGAAGGCCGCGTCCGACAACGCGAAGACGGTGATCAGCGAACTGCAGCTCGTGTACAACAAGAGCCGTCAGGCCGCGATCACGAAAGAACTGTCGGAGATCGTCGGCGGCGCAGCCGCTGTTTAAGCGCGCGCCCGGGACGACAACTGCGCCTTTGCGCGAGTAAAGAATCAGGTATTTAAAGGAAAAGCGATGAGTACTGCTGCTTTGGTAGAAGGCAAGATCGTACAGTGCATCGGCGCCGTTATCGACGTGGAATTCCCGCGCGACAGCATGCCGAAGATCTACGACGCGCTCATTCTCGATGGCTCGGAACTGACGCTCGAAGTCCAGCAGCAGCTGGGCGACGGCGTGGTCCGTACCATTTGTCTGGGTGCATCCGACGGCCTGCGCCGCGGCCTGACCGTGAAGAACACGGCAAAGCCGATCTCGGTGCCGGTCGGCAAGCCGACCCTCGGCCGTATCATGGACGTGCTCGGCCGTCCGATCGACGAAGCTGGCCCGATCGAAAGCGCAACGACGCGTTCGATCCACCAGAAGGCTCCGGCGTTCGACGAACTGTCGCCGTCGACCGAACTGCTCGAAACGGGTATCAAGGTCATCGACCTGATCTGCCCGTTCGCAAAGGGCGGCAAGGTTGGCCTGTTCGGCGGTGCTGGCGTGGGCAAGACCGTCAACATGATGGAGCTCATCAACAACATCGCGAAGGAACACGGCGGTTACTCCGTGTTCGCGGGCGTGGGCGAGCGTACCCGTGAAGGGAACGACTTCTACCACGAAATGAAGGACTCGAACGTTCTCGACAAGGTCGCGCTGGTGTACGGCCAGATGAACGAGCCGCCGGGCAACCGTCTGCGCGTTGCGCTGACCGGCCTGACGATGGCCGAGCACTTCCGTGACGAAGGCCTCGACGTGCTGTTCTTCGTCGACAACATCTACCGTTTCACGCTGGCCGGTACCGAAGTGTCGGCACTGCTCGGCCGTATGCCGTCGGCAGTGGGCTATCAGCCGACGCTGGCTGAAGAAATGGGCAAGCTGCAAGAGCGCATCACGTCGACCAAGAAGGGCTCGATTACGTCGGTTCAGGCCGTGTACGTCCCTGCGGATGACTTGACCGACCCGTCGCCGGCTACGACCTTCGGCCACCTGGACGCAACCGTCGTTCTGTCGCGTGACATCGCTTCGCTGGGTATCTACCCGGCGGTCGACCCGCTCGACTCGACGTCGCGCCAGATCGACCCGAACGTGATCGGTGAAGAGCACTACTCGATCACCCGTCGCGTTCAGCAGACGCTGCAGCGCTACAAGGAACTGCGCGACATCATCGCGATTCTGGGTATGGACGAACTGTCGCCGGAAGACAAGCTGTCGGTCGCGCGCGCTCGTAAGATCCAGCGTTTCCTGTCGCAGCCGTTCCACGTTGCTGAAGTGTTCACGGGCTCGCCGGGCAAGTACGTGCCGCTGAAGGAAACGATCCGCGGCTTCAAGATGATCGTCGACGGCGAGTGCGACCACCTGCCGGAACAGGCGTTCTACATGGTCGGCACGATCGACGAAGCCTTCGAAAAGGCCAAGAAGATCTCGTAAGGATTCGAGTGAGTCGCACGGCGCGTGCGGGTCGGGGTGTCGGTCTTCATTGATCGACAGTCAGGCCGGTCGCGCCGACCGCAATACGCTCAATCCGCCGTGCATGGGACGAGAGCAGGCGCCGCAAGGCGTTCGCTCTCGCCGACAGGAGTCCATATGGCAACCATCAAAGTAGACGTCGTCAGCGCGGAAGAGCAGATCTTCTCGGGCGAGGCGAAATTCGTCGCGCTGCCGGGCGAAACGGGTGAGCTGGGCATTCTGCCGGGCCACACGCCGCTGATCACGCGGATTCGTCCGGGTGCGGTGCGCATCGAAGTCGAGGGCGGCAACGACGAATTCGTGTTCGTCGCAGGCGGCATTCTCGAAGTGCAGCCGGGCGCCGTGACGGTGCTCGCCGATACCGCGATCCGCGGCAAGGACCTCGACGCGGCGAAAGCCGAGGAAGCACGCAAGCGTGCCGAGGAAACGCTGCAGAACGCGAAGTCGGACCTCGACCTCGCGAAGGCGCAATCCGAGCTCGCGACCGCGATGGCGCAGCTCGAGGCGATCCAGCGTCTGGCGAAGATCCGCAGCCGGCATTAAGCCGCGCCGCGTATCCCGCGAAAGAAAGCAGCCTTCGGGCTGCTTTTTTTTCGTCCGTCGTTTTCGTCTGTTTTTACGGGTCGGATCATTCCGTCCGGTCGTGCTATTTCATCCGTCCGCCGCGATTTGATGTCAGAGTGTCGTCAGCCGCGCGCGTCATCATCCGCGTTGAGGCCGTCCGTCGCGATTGCGCGGCGGAGGCGGGCACCGGAAGCGCGCAGGCCGATCAGACAAAAAGGACGGAGACATTCATGGCAGCAGACCTTGGCGTGGGCGCGCTGATCGCGCCCGAAAACGGCTTGTCTTACGTGCGCGGCACGACCGACGTGCCGCTCTCTGAAGCGACGATCGGCCGGTTCCTGCTCGACACGGCCGGCCGCTTTCCCGATCGTCCGGCCGTCGTGTTCCGCGAACAGCAGGTGCGCTGGACCTGGCGCGAGTTCGCGAACGAGGTCGACGTGCTGGCGGCGGGCCTGGCATCGCTCGGCATCGTGAAGGGCGATCGCGTCGGCATCTGGTCGCCGAACCGCAGCGAATGGCTGCTCACGCAGTTCGCGACCGCGCGGATCGGCGCGGTGCTCGTCAACATCAATCCGGCCTACCGGCTGTCGGAACTCGAATACGCGCTGAACAAGGTCGGCTGCAAGGCCGTGATCGCCGCCGAGCGCTTCAAGACGTCCGCGTACGTCGAGATGCTGCAGACCATCGCGCCGGAGCTCGCGACCGCGACGCCGGGCGACCTGCACGCGGCGCGCGTGCCGAGCCTGCGCACGGTCGTGTCGATGGGCGACGTCGCACCGGCCGGCATGTTCCGCTTCACGGACCTGATGGCACGCGGATGCGAGGCCGTCGATCCCGCATTGCTCGATGCGATCGGCGCGACGCTCGCGGCCAACGAGCCGATCAACATCCAGTTCACGAGCGGCACGACGGGCAGCCCGAAGGGCGCGACGCTCACGCACCGCAACGTCGTCAACAACGGGCGCTCGATCGCGACGGCGATGCGTTTCACCGAGCAGGACACGCTGTGCATCCCGGTGCCGCTGTATCACTGCTTCGGGATGGTGCTCGCGGTGCTCGCGTGCGTGTCGAAGGGCGCGGCGATGGTGTTTCCTGGTGAGGCATTCGATCCGGTCGCGACGCTCGCGGCGGTGGCCGACGAGCGCTGCACCGCGCTGCACGGCGTGCCGACGATGTTCATCGCCGAGCTCGATCACCCCGAGTTTCCGAACTTCGACCTGTCGACGCTGCGCACCGGGATCATGGCCGGCTCGCCGTGCCCGATCGAGACGATGAAGCGCGTCGTGTCGCAGATGCACCTGTCGGAGATCACGATCGCATACGGGATGACGGAGACGAGCCCGGTGTCGTTCCAGAGCTCGACCGATGATCCGCTCGAGAAACGCACGACGACGGTCGGGCGCATCCAGCCGCATCTGGAAGTGAAGGTCGTCGATCCGAGCGGCGGCATCGTGCCGGTCGGCTCGACGGGCGAGCTGTGCACGAAGGGCTATTCGGTGATGCTCGGCTACTGGGACGACGACGCGAAGACGCGCGAGGTGCTGGTGGACGGCTGGATGCATACGGGCGACCTCGCGACGCTCGATGCGGACGGTTACTGCAACATCGTCGGCCGGCTGAAGGACATGGTGATTCGCGGCGGCGAGAACGTCTATCCGCGCGAAATCGAGGAGTTCCTGTTTCGGCATCCGAAGATCCAGAGCGCGCAGGTATTCGGCGTGCCCGATGCGAAGTACGGCGAGGAGCTGTGCGCGTGGATCGTGTTGCGCGCGGACGAGCAGATGACCGAGGACGACGTGCGGGCGTTCTGCAACGGGCAGATCGCGCACTACAAGATCCCGCGCTACATCCGCTTCGTCGACGAGCTGCCGATGACGGTGACGGGCAAGGTGCAGAAGTTCGTGATGCGCGACCGGATGATCGAGGAGCTGACGCTCGACGTGCAGAAGACCGCATAGCGCGGCATGGAGGCGGGAAAAGACGTGGCGGCCTGCGGGCCGTTACGCTTTCGATGGACGAAAAAAAGCGGGCTTATTAGCCCGCTAAAAACCACACGCTACGGGGTTAGCGCGAGGAGACCAAAGATGAAACCGAGTCCGGCGGGGGGCCGGAAACGACTCCAACAGGGATGCCCCTCGGAAGGGCTTCGGTACGTGACCGACTGGCTCGCAGCGCTTCGCGTCCGCTCACACTTGGCACACGAGACCGCATCCGTGTTGAAACCGTTGAGGCCATTGTGGGCGAATTAATGACCCCTCGCGGTAACAAAGTGTTTCAGGTTGTAACGCCCGCCAGATAAGGCTTTCCGGGATTTTTTGCTGTTTTTGAGGGCCCGAAAAAGGTCATTTTTACTCATATTTTCCGCAGCGTTTTCAGCGCATGCGCACGATGCGTTTTTCATGCGTATCAGGCTCGACGAATTGCCGGTTTGCACGCGAGAAAATGCGCCATTCGGCCGATACCGCGCATGACGATTCATTCGTCAGAAAGATTTTGAAACGTGATTGGCATGCGCGGAAGTCGGCCGTTCGGCCAATTCGGTGGCTTCGGGCCGATTTTGCGGGTGCCGGCATGCGGCGTCGAAGTGTAACGGCGGTGCTTCGGCCGCCGCCGCGCAGCGGTTTTCGCGGGCTGCGGCTGCGGGGTCGGTGCCCGCTATCGGCCGCCGCGTCCGGGCCCGCTTACTTCAGCCATTTGTCCGAAATCGCCTGGTATTCGCCGCTCGACAGCGCGAGATGCAGCCACTGGTCGACGTACTGCTGGAACACGACGTCGCCGCGCGGCACCATGTACGCCTTCTCGCCGAACTGGAACGGCTTGTCCGGATGCACCGAGCACAGGCCCGGATTCAGCTTTTGCTGCAGCAGCGTCTCGGACGCATCCGTCACCATCACGTCCGCCTTGCCCGCGAGGATCTGCTTGAAGATCGTTACGTTGTCCGGATAGACGGTGAGGTTCGCGTGCGTGAAATACTGCTTCGCGAAACGCTCGTTGGTGCCGCCCGGGTTCACGATCACGCGCGTTTCCGGCCGGTCGATCTGCGCGACGGTCTGGTATTTGTCGGCGTCCGCGCAGCGCACGATCGGCGTCTTGCCGTCCACCACGTACGGCTGCGTGAAGAACACGCGCTTCTGGCGCTCGAGCGTCGTCGAGACGCCACCCACCGCAATGTCGCATTTCGCGACGAAATCGGCGGTCAGGTTCGGCCAGCTCGTCTTCACGAAGTCGGTCTTCACGCCGAGCGACTTCGCGAGCGATTCGGCCATGTCGATGTCGATGCCCTCGAAGCGGCCGTCCGCGCGGTAGTACGAATACGGCTTGTAGTCGCCCGTCGTGCACACGCGCAGCGTGCCGCGCGCGAGCACGTCGTCGAGCCGCGAGCCGGCGCCTGGAGCTGCGGCAGCGGCACCCGCGCCGGTCTGCGCGTGCGCGGCGGCGCAGCAAAGCAACGCGGCCGCGGCGAGCGTGGCGAGTGTCTTCATCGGTCTCCTCCTTCGTTTCGTTCGATATGAGCGTCCGATCATAACGGAGCCATCGCGCGCGTCATATGGCCGCCATCGCGTCGGCATACGCAGCCCGATGGCGGCTGTCCGGTAAAATGCCGCTTTGCCTTCGCATCGTCGCTCCTACCGTGGCCCATAACCTGCTCAACGACACCTTCCTGCGTGCGCTTCTGCGCGAGCCGACCGACTACACGCCGATCTGGCTGATGCGCCAGGCCGGTCGCTACCTGCCCGAATACAACGCGACGCGCGCGCGCGCCGGCAGCTTCCTCGGTCTCGCGAAGAATCCCGACTACGCGACCGAAGTGACGCTGCAGCCGCTCGAGCGCTTTCCGCTCGACGCCGCGATCCTGTTCTCGGACATCCTGACGATTCCCGACGCAATGGGGCTCGGTCTCGACTTCCAGGTCGGCGAAGGGCCGAAGTTTGCGCATCCGGTGCGTACCGAGGCCGACGTCGCGAAGCTCGCGGTGCCGGACATCGAGGAGACGCTCGGCTACGTGACGGGCGCCGTGCGCGAGATTCGCCGCGCGCTCACCGACAGCCAGGGCCGTCAGCGCGTGCCGCTGATCGGTTTTTCGGGCAGCCCGTGGACGCTCGCGTGCTACATGGTCGAAGGCGGCGGATCGGACGATTTCCGCACGGTGAAGTCGATGGCGTATTCGCGCCCCGACCTGATGCACCGGATCCTCGACGTGAACGCGCAGGCGGTGGCCGCGTACCTGAACGCGCAGATCGAAGCGGGCGCCCAGGCCGTGATGATCTTCGATACGTGGGGCGGCGCGCTGGCGGACGGCGCATACCAGCGCTTCTCGCTGGACTACATCCGCCGCGTCGTCTCGCAGCTCAAGCGCGAGCACGACGGCGAGCGCGTGCCGGTGATCACGTTCACGAAGGGCGGCGGGCTGTGGCTCGAGGAGATCGCGGCGACCGGCGTCGATGCGGTCGGGCTCGACTGGACGGTCAACCTCGGCAACGCGCGCGAGCGCGTCGCGGGCAAGGTCGCGCTGCAGGGCAACCTCGACCCGACGATCCTGTTTGCACCGCCGGCCGCGGTGCGCGAGCAGGCGCGCGCGGTGCTCGACAGCTATGGCAACCATCCGGGCCATGTGTTCAACCTCGGGCACGGCATTTCGCAATTCACGTCGCCCGATCACGTCGCCGAACTCGTCGACGAAGTGCATAGCCACAGCCGCGCGATCCGTAGCGGAGCCGCCGGCTGAACGCAAGCGCTGTCATGCTGCACTGCGGTGTGACAGCGTTTCGTTGTTGGCACTAAACAGGGCGCAACCCCGCACCGGTTGCCGATTCAGTGCTTGTCAAGACTTGACTTATACACATTTTCCTCGTTGCAGCGCGGTAGAGCCCTGTATCGGTCAATTTGTCTCGCTATGGTTCGGTAATTTGAATAGCAGCCTTATGGAATAAGGCTCCGCGGGGCACCGCTACAAGCGGCGAAAATCAGCGCAAAGCGCGGCCCTGCGCGCGTTGCGGCCAGTGAGCGGCGAGTTCTCAACAAAGTTATCCACAGGCTGGGCAGGGTATACGGCGATTCCTAATGCGAATCCAAAACTTAGCGCCGAATCTGAAGTTTTACTTTAAGTCCGCTGCCCCGATGCGGGCGCGGATATCGGCCGTCCGTACCCATGCGGCGCATGCAGCCGCCGGAGCGCGGTGATGAGCGGCACCTATCTGCGCGTCGCGCTCGACCATCCGCTTGCCACCCTGTTCGACTACCGCTGCGACGCGCAACCGGCGCCCGTGCCCGGCACGCTCGTGCAGGTGCCGTTCGGCAAGCGGCAGGCCGTCGGGCTCGTTTGCGAAGTGACGACTCACACCGATGTGCCGCCCTCCCGGCTGCGCGCAGTCGACGCGATCTGCGCCGACCTGCCGCCGTTGTCGCCGGACTGGCTCGCGCTCGTGTCGTTCGCCGCCGACTACTACCAGCGCGGGCGTGGCGAGGTCGCGCTGCCGGCGCTGCCGCAGGCGCTGCGCGATGCCGGGCGCTGGGGGCGGCTGCTCGCGCCCGAGGTGCGCTACCGGCCGACGGAAGCCGGCCG
>NZ_CABVPW010000036.1:0-87580 GCF_902499025.1 Burkholderia lata
TGGTGAGCCCGGCCGAGCGGCTGCAGCGCCAGCGCACGCACGTCGAGCAGCTCGCGGTGCGGCTTGCATCGGCGGCGTCGCGGCCGGTGCGCGACGCGCGTGCGCGTTTCGCCCTCGCGCAGCTGCGCTGGCAGCGCGCGCGGCCCGATCCGTCGCAGGCGCGCCAGGCGCTCGCGGGGCTGTCGCAGCGTCTTGCACTGGCGTTGCAGCGCCGTCACGAACGCGACACGGCTCGCGTGTCAGCCTGTGCGGCAAGGCTCGAGGTGCTGAGCCCGCAGCGCACGCTCGAGCGCGGCTATGCGGCGCTGATCGATGCACAGACGGGCCGCGCGGTGCGCACGCCGAACGCGCTGAAGCCGCAGCGCCGCCTGACCGTGCATCTCGCGGAAGGCTCGGCCGACGTGTCGCTCGCCGACGTGCAGCCGCGCCTGACCGATACGATCTGACGTAACCGGCGCGAGCGCAGCGCAGGGCGCGTAACGGGCAAATCGCGCGCAGGAACGGATGCTGCGCAACGCCGGGTCGTCCTGCCGGACGTTGCGTCAACATCGCTTTTCCGCATACCGCGGATAAATGGCCCGTGAGTTTGCGGGGTTATTCGTCCTCGCCTACAATCGGACGCTCGGCAGCATCCAACACAGCCTCCCTACATACTCAACGAAGGAATCGCCATGGCTCATACGCTCCCGCCGCTCCCGTACGCTGAAGACGCACTCGCGCCGACCATCTCGCTCGAGACGATCCAGTACCACTACGGCAAGCACCATCAGGCTTATGTGACGAACCTGAACAATCTGATCCCGGGCACGGAATTCGAAAACCTGTCGCTGGAAGAGATCGTGAAGAAGTCGTCGGGCGGCATCTTCAACAACGCCGCGCAAATCTGGAACCACACGTTCTTCTGGAACAGCCTGTCGCCGAACGGCGGCGGCGCACCGACGGGCGCGCTGGGCGATGCGATCAACGCGAAGTGGGGTTCGTACGACGCATTCAAGGAAGCGTTCACGAAGGCCGCAGTCGGCACGTTCGGCTCGGGCTGGGCATGGCTCGTGAAGAAGGCTGACGGTTCGCTCGACATCGTGTCGACGAGCAACGCCGCAACGCCGCTGACGACCGCCGACAAGGCACTGCTGACGATCGACGTGTGGGAACACGCGTACTACATCGACTACCGCAACGCACGTCCGAAGTTCGTCGAAGCGTTCTGGAACATCGTGAACTGGGACTTCGCAGCGAAGAACTTCGCGTAAGGTCCGGCGCCTGCGCGCCGCGACGGCGCGCGGCACCCAGCAAAAAAAGCCCTCGTTTCGAGGGCTTTTTTGTTTTCTGTCGACGTGGAGCGGCCGCGCGTGCCCGGTCAGGCCAGGACGCCGAGCCCCCAGCCTAGCGCCGCGCTCGCGATCACGACGGCCCACGGCGGCACGCGCCAGAACACCAGCGCGACGAATGCGACGAGCGCGGCGGCCAGGTCGCGCGGTGCCGCGATCGTGTCGGTCCAGACCGGGTGATAGAGCGCGGCGAGCAGCAGCCCGACGACGGCCGCGTTCACGCCCGCGAGCGCAGCCTGCATCCGCGTGCTGCGGCGCAGGCGCTCCCAGAACGGCGCGGTGCCGGCCACCAGCAGGAACGACGGCGCGAAGATCGACACCAGGGCGATCGCGCCGCCGAGCCAGCCGTTCGGCGCGTGGCGCAGCGACGCGCCGAGGAACGCCGAGAACGTGAACAGCGGCCCCGGCACGGCTTGCGCGACGCCATATCCGGCCAGGAACGCCGCATCGCCGACCCAGCCGGGCGCGACGACGGCCGCCTGCAGCAGCGGCAGCACGACGTGCCCGCCGCCGAACACGAGCGCACCCGTGCGGAAGAATGCGTCGACCACGGCAAGCGTGTCGGAGCGCAGCGCGCGGGCCGCGAACGGCAGTACGACGAGGAGCGCCGCGAACAGCACGAGCCACAGCACGCCCGCGCGGGGCGACACGTGCAGCGGCAACGGATCGTGTGCGCCACGCGGCGGCTGCGGCAGCAGCACGAGGCCGGCCAACCCGGCCGCGACGATCACCGCAACCTGCGTCCACGCGGCCGGCGCGAGCAGTGCGACGCAAGCGGCCGCGGCCATCAGCGTGACGCGGCGCGCATCCGGGCACAGCGTGCGTGCCATGCCCCACACGGCTTGCGCGATCACGGCGACCGACACGATGCGCAGCCCGTGAAGCGCGCCGGCTTCGATCGGCGTGCCCGTCGCGTGCACGCCGAGCGCGAACAGCATCATCAGCAACGCAGACGGCAGCGTAAAGCCGAGCCACGCCGCGAACATGCCTGCGTAGCCGGCGCGCGCGAGGCCGATCGCCATCCCGACCTGGCTGCTCGCGGGCCCCGGCAGGAACTGGCACAGCCCGACGAGATCCGCATACGTGCGCTCGGTGAGCCAGCCGCGCCGCGTGACGAATTCGGTGCGGAAGTAGCCGAGATGCGCGACCGGGCCGCCGAACGATGTCAGGCCGAGCCGCAGGAACGCGACGAATACCGGCCACGGATGGCGGGAGGGAGCGGAGGCGGTCGACGTGCTCAAGGCAGTGCGGGCGGATGGACGGACGTGCCGCCACGATAGCGCAACGCAGCGACGGCGGGGAGGCCGCGGGGCGGTCGTGCCGGGGCTCAGCGGATGCCGTCGGGCAATCCGCTCGCGCGCCGCAGCGCATCGACGTCGACAAGTTCGATTTCGCCGACGTGCAGCCGCACGACGCTGTCGGCCTGCAGCGCCTTCAGCAACTGGTTGGTGGTCTGCCGCGTCAGCGACAGCATGGCCGCGAGCTTTTCCTGCGACAGCCGGATGCGGGTGCGGCCGGCGCTGATCCCGCCGTAGCCGTCGGCGATCATCAGCAGGCGGGCGGCGAGCCGCTGCGCGGCCGGCATCACGCTCATCGATTCGACGGTCAGGAAGCTCAGGCGCAGTTTCTGCGCCATCAGCAGCGCGAATTGCCGCCAGTATTGCGGCGTCGCGTCGAGGATCGCGAGCAGCGCGGTCTGCGGGATGTGCAGCAGCAGCGCGTCGTCGAGTGCGATCGCGTCGTGCGTGCGCGGCTGGCCGTCGAACAGCGCGATTTCGCCGAACCAGGTGACGGGCTCGGCGACCGTCAGCAGCGCTTCCTTGCCCTGTGGGTCGACCGCACCTATCGTGAGTGAACCGGCCAGTACCGCGTACAGCCCGCACGGCGGGTCGCCGCGCCGGAACAGCGCATGGCCGGCCGGCAGCCGGCGCAGCGCCGCGCGGCCGAGCAGATCCGCGCGCAACGCGGGCGGCAGCGCGGCGAACCACGGGTTCGCTTCGATCTGCGGCAGGTACGGGGCGAGCGAAGAGGGCATGGGCACGCGATGTCGGGTAGCTGACAGAGGTTCTCGGGCGTGACGCGCATCATAGCGCTCAACCACCGACCAGGAGACGCGATGAAGACGCTCGAAGACCATCTTTCCCAGTATGCGGCCTACCACCGCGACGCGCGCAACATCGCGACGCATCTGGTCGGCATTCCGATGATCGTGTTCGCGGCCGAGGTGCTGCTGTCGCGGCCGGCGCTCGGGATGCTGGGCGGCATTGCGCTGTCGCCGGCGCTGCTGCTGGCCGTCGCGTTCGCGGTGTTCTACCTGCGCCTCGACCTGCGGTTCGGGATCGTGATGACCGCGCTGTTCGCGCTCGGCCTGTGGGCCGCGCAAGCGCTTGCGTTGCTGCCGACCGCGCAATGGCTCGCGATCGGCATCGGCGCGTTCGTGGTCGGCTGGATCGTGCAGTTCGTCGGGCACTGGTTCGAGGGGCGCAAGCCCGCGTTCGTCGACGATCTGGTCGGCCTGATGGTCGGGCCGCTGTTCGTCGTCGCCGAGGTCGCGTTCTTCGCGGGGTTGCGCGGCGACGTGCGCCGTGAAGTCGAGCGGCGGGCCGGCCCCGTGCACGGTGGCGCGCATTCGCATGTCTGACGCATCGGTCTGCGTGTTCGGCGCGGGCGCCGTCGGCTGCTATCTCGGTGGACGGCTCGCGGCGGCCGGTGCGGATGTGACGCTCGTCGGCCGCGCACGGATCGGCGACGCGCTTCATCGGCACGGGTTGACGCTGACCGACCAGCGCGGCTATCGCGCGACGCTTGCGCCGGCCGATGTCGCGTTCTCGACCGATCCGGCGGCTGCGGCGGCCGCGCGGCTCGTGCTCGTGGCGGTGAAATCGGCCGCGACGCATGAGGCTGCGGCGCAGCTTGCCGGCGTGCTGCGGCCCGGCACGATCGTGATCAGCTTCCAGAATGGCTTGCACAACGCCGACGTGCTGCGCGAAGCGCTGCCGGGCGCAACCGTGCTGGCCGGCATGGTGCCGTTCAACGTGATCGAGCGCGCGCCCGGTGCGTTTCACCAGGGCTCGGCCGGCGCGCTCGCGGCCGATGCGTCCCCCGCGCTGCAGCCGTTCACCGGTGCATTCGTGCGCGCCGGGCTGCCGCTCGCGTTGCATCGCGACATGCGGGCCGTGCAGTGGGCAAAGCTGCTGCTCAACCTGAACAACGCGGTCAACGCGCTCGCGAACCTGCCGCTGCGCGACGAACTCGCGCAACGCGCGTACCGGCGCTGCGTCGCGCTCGCCCAGCGCGAAGCGTTGCACTGGCTGGCGCGGGCCGCGATCCGGCCCGCGCGGTTGACGCCATTGCCGGCCACGTGGATCCCGGCCGTGCTCGACCTGCCCGATGCCGCTTTTCGCGTGCTCGGCGGCAGGATGCTCGCGATCGACCCGCTCGCGCGCTCGTCGATGTCCGACGATCTTGCGGCGGGGCGGGCAACGGAAGTCGAGTGGATCAACGGCGAGGTCGTGAAGCTGGCCGCGCACTTCGGCGCGCAGGCGCCCGTCAATGCGCGACTGTGTGCGCTCGTGCACGATGCGGAACGTGCAGCGGTGCGCCCTGCCTGGCGCGGCGAGGCGCTGTGGGCCGAGCTGACCGCGCAGGCGCTGCGCGCGGGCGACGTGCGGGCCGCGTAGGCCGCGCAACCCGTCGCACGGTGCGAGCGTGCGTGATGCCGCACGGGGTGTTCAACGGCTAAGATGCGGGGTGCGTCATACGACGCCTTTGCGGAGCTGTCACCATGGTGGATCGCCCGACTCTCGATGCGTACGACGCCCATGCCGCGCAATACGCGCAGGACTGGCTCGACCAGGCTGCGCCCGACGACATGTACGCGCTGCTGGAGCAGCATTTCTCGCCGGGACCGACCGCGGATGTCGGCTGCGGAGCCGGGCGCGATACGGCCTGGCTCGCGTCGCGCGGCTTCGACGTGCGCGGCTACGACGCGAGCGCCGCGCTGCTCGACGAGGCGCGGCGCCGCCATCCGGACCTCACCTTCGAGCTGGCCGCGCTGCCGGCGCTGGCCGGCGTGCCGTCCGGCGCGTTTCGCAACGTACTGTGCGAAACGGTCGTCATGCATCTCGAACAGGCGGAAGCGGCGGCCGCAGCCACACGGTTGGCCGAGCTGCTGATGCCGGGCGGCACGTTGTACATGAGCTGGCGGGTGGCCGGAAACGGGGCATTGCGCGACGAGCGCGGCCGCCTCTACACGCCGCTCGATTCGGCGCGGATGCGGGCGGCGCTCGGCGCCGGTACGCTGGTGATCGACGAGCACGAGGTCGTCAGCGCGTCGTCCGGCAAGCGCGTACACCGGCTGATCGTACGCAAGACCGCCGCTGCCGCATGAGAAGGCCGGTGCGGCGGCGCGTTCACTCGCGGTTGAGTGCCGCTTCCCAGTTGATGTCGACGCAGAGCACCTGCATGCCGGTCGCGACCGGCGCGGCGATCGACGCGGTCACGCACAGGTGCGCCTCGTTGATCGACAGGTAGGGCGGCGTCAGGTGCACGCGGCCCGGCGCGCGCATCGCGTCGATGAAGTACGGGCGACGCTCCCAGCTCGCGCCTTCGGAATGCAGCAGCGGCCGGAAACGCTTGGCGCGCTGCGATACGCTGCCGCGTGCGAGCACGTTGTCGCCGATCTGCCGCCCCGATGCGTCGAGCAGGAAGCAGCGCGCGGTCTCGGGCAGCCCGAGTACCACCGCTGCCGCGTCGGTGAGCGGTTCGCCCGCGCCGAGCTTGCGGCTCGCTTCCTCGAGCGCCGTGACGTACGGCGCGAGCCGTTCCGCCTGCGTGCGCTCGCGTTCCGCGACGCGCAGCCGCAACGCGGCCGACAGCGTATCCATGCAGCCCGCGGCAGCCTGCGGCTGCACCGGTTCGACGCTCGGCCCGGCGAAGTACTGGCCCTGCACGAAATCGACGTCGCACTCGAGCGCGATCAGCGCGTCGCGCTCGGTCGCGAGCCCGCCCATCAGCACGAGCTGCCCGGATTCGTGCAGCAGCGACACGAGCCCCGGCAGCACGCGTTCGAGATGCGAGTGCTCGCTCGCCTGCGCGAGGATGCCGCGGTCGAGCGTGACGATGTCGGGATGCAGGTGCCACACGCGGTCGATGTTCGAATGTTTCGCGCCGAACCCGACGAGTGCGATCAGGAAGCCGGCCTTGCGCAGCCCGTCGACGATCGCCGCGTAGCGCGGCGTCTCGCCGCCCGCCTGCTCGGGCACCTCGAGCACCACGCGGTGCGGCGGCAGCCCGAGCGCCTTCAGGTTCGCGAGCATCGCGTCGCTGTAGACGGTGTCCATCAACGCGGCCGGATGCAGGCTCAGGAAGAGCCATTCGTCATGGCTGTCGAACGCATGGAAGTTGCCGAGATGCAGCGATTCGGCGAGCCGGCCGAGCTCGAGCAGGTCGCCGCGCCGCGCCGCCTGCGTGAACACCTCGTGCGACGCCACCTGGCGGCTTTCCTCGTCGTGCGCGCGCAGCGACGCGTGATAGCCGATCGCGCGGCGGTGCGACACCGAGAAAACGGGCTGGAACACGCTGAACACGGTGTAGCCGCCGTACAGCACGGTGCGCCGGTTCCCGTCGTCGCCGGCGACGGGGCGGGGCGGCTGAAAGCCGGGGGGATCGATTTCGATCATGCTCATGATGTCGGCCGAAGGAAGACTGCCAGTTTACCTAGAGAATAGGCGAGCAAGAAGCGTGCACGGCATCGTACCCCGTGCGGCGGCGCGTCGCGGTCGGGCCGCCGGGTATTGCAGGCGTTTCAAATGCGCATCGCGGGGCCGCGCTGCACCGTAATGGTGCGTGCCGACCCGGTTCGGCGCGTGCTGCGTGTTGTGCGTCAGGCTTGTGCGTCAGGCGCGCTCGGACGGGTCGGTCTTGCGCGCGGTGCTGCGGATCTCGGGCGCGAGCTGCGCGAAGATCCATGCGGAAGCTGCCGTGATGATGCCGACACAGATGAACGTCGCATGGAACGCCGGCAGCGTATTGCTCGGCGTCACGGTGCGCAGCATACCGGTGAACGTCGCGAGCAGCGCGCCCGCGACCGTGACGCCGAGGCTCATCGACAGCATCTGCACGAGCGAGAACAGGCTGTTGCCGCTGCTCGCGCCGCCCGTGCCGAGATCCTTCAGCGTCAGCGTGTTCATTGCGGTGAACTGCATCGAGTTGAAGCCGCCGAACAGCGCGAGGTGCACGACCTTTACCCAGACGGGCACCGTGTCGTGCATCAGCGCGAAGCTCGCCATCATCACGCCGACCATGATCGTGTTCGCCAGCAGCACCTTGCGGTAGCCGTGCCGCGTGATCAGGCGCGTGATGATCCGCTTCGAGAACATCCCGGCCGCCGCCACCGGCAGCATCATCAGCCCGGCCTCGAACGCCGAGTAGCCGAGGCTCACCTGCAGCAGCAGCGGGATCAGGTACGGCATCGCGCCGCTGCCGATCCGCGCGAACAGGTTGCCGAGCAGCCCGACGCTGAACGTGTGGATCCGGAACAGCTCGAGCGAGAAGATCGGTTGCGGCGCACGCACCGCATACAGCCCGTATGCGACGAAGCACGCGAGGCTCAGGATCAGCAGCACGAGCACGGCCGCGTGCTGCATCCCGAGATCGGCGAGGCCGTCGAGCGACAGCGAGATCGCGACCATGCCGATCGTCAGCAGCAGATAGCCCTTCAGGTCGAAGCGGCCGACGGCCGGGTTGCGTGAATCGGGCATCGAGTAGAAGGTCGCGATGCAGCCCGCGACGCCGACCGGCACGTTGATCAGGAAGATCCAGTGCCACGACGCGATCTTCACGAGCCAGCCGCCGAGCGTTGGCCCGATCAGCGGGCCGATCAGGCCGGGAATCGCGACGAACGACAGCGCGGGCAGGTAGCGTTCGGCCGGGAACGTGCGCAGCACCGCGAGCCGCCCGACCGGCAGCAGCATTGCGCCGCCGACGCCCTGCACGACGCGGAACGCGACGAGCTGCGTCAGCGTATGCGCGTTTGCGCACAGCAGCGAGCCGAGCGAGAACACCAGGATCGCGCTGAAGAACACCCGCCGCGTGCCGAAGGTATCGGCGAGCCAGCCCGACACGGGGATCATCACCGCCATCGTCAGCGAGTACGCGATCACGACCGACTGCATGCGCAGCGGCGATTCGCCGAGGCTCGCGGCCATCGACGGCAGCGCCGTGTTGACGATCGTCGAATCGAGCGTCTGCATGAAGAAGCCCGTTGCGACGAGCCACAGCATCACGGTGAGGTTCTTTTCGCCGGGGGCGGCGGCAGGCGGGCGCTGGAACATTGGGGGCGGGATGATGGCGCGGGACAGCCGACATTGTAGGGAAAGCCATCGCGCTGTGCAGGTTCCGCGCAAGGGCGCCGCGAAGTCCGGCCGGCGGGTGCCCGTCCTCGTCGAGTGACCAGTACAGTTCAGCCGAAAGTGTCTGCAGCCGTATCTGTCCGTGTGCTGCCACTGTCCGAAATACTGATGCCATCGGACCCGTGCGACCAGGAGGCTGCCATGCGCGAACTGCGACTTTATGTGATCGACGGCGACGAGCCGGCCGGTCGGTGGCGGATCGTCGATCGCACCTCGCTGGAGGTAGCCGACGGCGAGGTCTGGGTGACGATCGAGGGGCGGCACGACGATCACTGGCTCGGCGTCGGGGATTCGCTGATGCTGATGCCCGGCATGCGCGTATGGGTCAGCGCGGAGTCGCACAGTGCGACGTTTGCGTTCGGTCCTGTCGAGGTGGCGGCCAGACGCGCCGCGCAGGCGTGGTGGCGGCCGCTCGCCGCGTGGCGTGACGGCCGGCGTCACGCGCCCGCGTCGCTGCCGACTTAGCACGCTCGGGGCTGGATCGGCGTTCTGACCGCGCATCGTTCGAGCGCATGCGCGATCCGGCCAGCCGTGCGGTTATCGGCGATCTGCGTGATCGGCGAGCCGGGCTCCGATACGCGTTGATCGAGCGACCGTTCGGCGATGCCGCCCAAGCGTTTCGCGTCGGCACGGCGGCGGGCGAGCCGACGCACTTTGGCCGCTTGCCGGCAGCGGCGCCCGGTTGTGCAACGCGGCAGCGAGTGCAGCAGGCTGCGGTTCACGGGCGCATGGAGGGAGCCCGCCGGCACCGGCGATGCCGGCAGGCTCTCAGCGCGCCGGGGATGGGGTGCTGGCCGCTCCGGCGGGGGCGCAGGAGACGCACCGGCGCTTCGACCGTGCGTGAGGCGCTGGCTCGCGCAATCAGGATTGCTCGCGACTGCCGCGACTTCTAGACTCGATCTTGTCTCCCCACCGCCCATTCCGCCATGACACCCGAACTCGCGTTGACGCATCTGTGGCGGCTCGCACACGGCGACCTCGACGCGCTGGCCCGTGCGACCGTGACAGGGCAGGATCCGACACTGCCGTCGACGTTCCGGGTCGGCACGCTGGCCGCGGCGACGGTAGCGGCAGCCGGGCTTGCGGCGGCCGAATGCCATCGACTTCGCACGGGCATCGCGCAATCCGTCGACGTGTCGGTGCGCGACGCGCTCATCGCGTTCCGCAGCGAGCGCTACCTGCGCGTGGACGATGGTCCGCCGCCGGAGTTGCGTCATCCGGTGACGGGTTTCTTCGAGACGGGCGACGGACGCTGGATCCAGTTGCACGCGAACTTCCCGCATCACCTGATCGGGATTCTCGACGTACTCGGCTGCGGCGCGCAGCGGGACGACGTTGCGGCGGCGATCCGCACGCGGGACGGCGCCGCGCTCGATACCGCACTGGCCGAGGCCGGACTGTGCGCCGCATTGATCAGAACACCTGACGAGTGGGCGTCGCTCGAGCAGGCGCGCGCGATTGCATCGCTGCCGCTGTTCGAGATCGAGCGGATCGGCGACGCGCCGGTCGAGCCGATCGGCCGCGGCGAAGCCAGCCAGCCGCTCGCCGGTGTGCGCGTGCTCGATCTCACGCGCATCATCGCGGGGCCGGTCGCGGGCCGCACGCTGGCGTCGCACGGCGCACAGACACTGCTCGTCAACGGCCCGCACCTGCCGAACATTGCGCCGCTCGTGATCGACAACGGGCGCGGCAAGCGTTCGACGTGGATCGACCTGCGGGACGCGGCGGGTATCGATACGCTGCACGCGCTCGCACGCGACGCGGATGTGTTCCTGCAGTCGTACCGGCCCGGCGCGCTCGCGGCGCGCGGCTTCGCGCCGGACGCGCTGGCGGCGCGGCGGCCCGGCATCGTGTACGTATCGATATCCGCGTACGGGCACGCGGGGCCATGGGCGCAGCGGCGTGGCTTCGACAGCCTCGTGCAGTCGGCGAGCGGGATCGCGTGGCAGGAGCAGCAGGCCGCGCACGCGGACGGGCCTCGCCACCTGCCGTGCCAGGCGCTCGATCACGCAACCGGCTATCTCGCGGCGTTCGGTGCGATGATCGCGCTCGTGCGCCGGGCGCGAGAGGGGGGAAGCTGGCACGTGCGGCTGTCGCTCGCGCAGACGGGACGCTGGCTGCAGTCGTTCGGTATCGTGCCGGACGGCCTGCAGGCGCCCGATTTCGCGCGCCCTGACGTGAGAGACCGGATCGAGCGCATTGCGTCGCCGTTCGGCACGCTCGACGCGGTGCGGCCGGCCGAGCGGTTGTCGGCGACACCACCTTCATTGACGCGCCCGCCCGTGCCGCTCGGCACCGACGATGCGCGCTGGCTGTGAGCGCCGGCGGCGTGGCGGGTGTTACTTGCGCAGCTCGACGACGAAGTCGTAGTAGTCGTTGCGGCAGTAGGTATCGGTCAGTTCGATCGCGCGCTGGTCGGATGTATAGCCGATTCGTGTGATCAGCAGCAGCGCGTCGTGCGGCGCGATGCCCATCTGCTCGGCAATCTCGTCAGTCGCGTTGACCGCGCGGAAATGCTGCAGCGCGCGCACGATCGGCGTGCCGCGTGCTTCGAGATAGCTGTACAGCGAGCCGCCGATCGCCTGCGGATCGGGGATCAGCGTCGCGGGAAACGTCGAATTCTCGACGGCCATCACGATGCCGTCGGCGAGGCGCAGGCGCTTCAGGCGCGTGACCGATGCGGCCGGCGACAGCCCGAGCTGGATCACTTCGTCGCGGTTCGCCGGCTGGATCTCGCGCGCGAGCCATTGCGAGCTCGGCTTGAAGCCGCGCCGTTCGAGCATTTCGCTGAAGCTCGACAGCCGCGACAGCGGATCTTCATAGCGTGGCTGGATGAAGTTGCCGGCGCCCTGCGTGCGGCGAATCAGGCCTTGCTCGACGAGCAGCGCGATCGCCTTGCGCGCGGTGATGCGCGAGACGCCGAGCGCATCGGACAGCACGCGCTCGGAGGGCAATGCCTCGCCGGCCGTCCAGCGGTTGTCGTGGATCGCATCGCCGAGCTTGCGGGCGAGCTGCAGGTAGAGCGGCGTGTCGTTGTCGGGGTCGGGGCGCAGGTCCTGCCAGCGGTCGTCCGTGGATGCCTTCATGGAGTGGGTATCGATCTGATTGCGGCCATTCTAAGTCATCACGTGGCGCCGTTATAGCCGGTTTTTGCCGTGCAATAGGTGAATCGCGCGCCGATTGACTACACTGATGCGTCGTATTCCATGGCTGGGCCGCGGTGCGCGGCCACGAATCCGCAACGAGGAACGCATGACAGACACGATCGCCACGGTCGTCCTGCCGGACGGCGAGACGATTCCGAAGCTTGGCCAGGGCACGTGGGAAATGGGCGAGCGGCCCGCCCGGCGCGCGGACGAGATCGCCGCGCTGCGCGAAGGCGTCGCGCTCGGGATGACGCTGGTCGATACGGCCGAGATGTACGGCGACGGCGCGACCGAGGAACTGGTCGGCGAGGCGCTCACGGGCCTGCGCGACGACGTGTTCCTCGTCAGCAAGGTCTATCCGCACCATGCGAGCCGGCGCGGTGTCGTCGCCGCGTGCGACGCGAGCCTCAAGCGCCTGCGTACCGATCGCCTCGACCTGTACCTGCTGCACTGGCGCGGCTCGGTGCCGCTCGAGGAGACGGTCGAAGGCTTCGAGGCGCTGCGGCGCGCGGGCAAGATCCGTCACTGGGGCGTCAGCAACTTCGATACGGCCGACATGGCCGAACTCGTCGATGAAGCCGGTGGCGAAGCGTGCGCGACCAACCAGATCCTTTACAACATTGCGCGGCGCGGCCCGGAGTTCGACCTGCTGCCGTGGCTCGCCGAGCACCGGATGCCGGCGATGGCCTACAGTCCGGTCGATCACGGGCGGCTGCCGAAACATTCGCCGCTCGACGAGATTGCGCGGCAGCGCGGGGTGTCGGTGATGCGCGTCGCGCTCGCATGGGTGCTCGCGCAGCCGGGCGTTTTCGCGATCCCGAAGGCGTCGCGGCTCGAACACGTGCGCGACAACCGGGCCGCGCTCGATTTCATGTTCAGCGATGACGAGCGCGCGCAGCTTGACGCCTACTTCCGTCCGCCACGCAGCAAGCGCGCGCTCGAGATGCTCTGACGACACCCGGCCGGGCAACGCGGCAGGTCAGTGGTTGCCTCCGGACGATCCGCTGTTGCCGTGACCGCCGCCATTGCCGGTCCCGGTGCCATGGCCGTTGCCGACACCGTTGGCCCCGCCATTGCCGGCGCCGCCACTGCCATTGCCATTGCCATTGCCGTTGCCACCGCCGTTGCCGTGGCCACCGTTGCCCTGGCCGCCGTTGCCATTGCCGCGGCCACCACCGTTGCCGTGGCCGCCGCCGTCACCGTCGCCATGGCCACCACCGTTGCCGTGGCCGCCGCCGTCACCGTCGCCGTGGCCACCACCGTTGCCGTGGCCGCCGCCGTCACCGTCGCCGTGGCCACCACCATTGCCGTGGCCGCCGCCGTCACCATCGCCATGGCCACCGTTGCCGTGCCCGCCGCCGTCACCATCGCCATGGCCACCATTGCCGTGCCCGCTGCCGTCACCATCGCCATGGCCACCGTTGCCGTGCCCGCCGCCGTCACCATCGCCATGGCCACCGTTGCTGTGGCCGCCGCCGTCACCATTGCCATGGCCACCACTGCCGTGCCCACCGCCGTCACCATCGCCATGGCCACCATTGCCGTGCCCACCGCCGTCACCATCGCCATGGCCACCGTTGCCGTGCCCGCCGCCGTCACCATTGCCGTGGCCACCGTTGCCGTGGCCACCGCCATCACCGTCGCCATGGCCGCCGTTGCCGTGCCCGCCGCCGTCACCATCGCCATGGCCACCGTTGCCGTGCCCGCCGCCATCACCGTCGCCATGGCCGCCGTTGCCGTGGCCGCCGCCGTCACCATCGCCATGGCCACCATTGCCGTGACCACCGCCATCACCGTCGCCATGGCCGCCGTTGCCGTGACCACCGCCGTCGCCGTCACCACCACCATGGCCACCGTGTCCGCCATGACCTCCGCCACCGGAAGTACCGCCACCGGAAGTGCCGCCGCCGGAAGTACCGCCACCGGAAGTGCCGCCGCCGGAAGTACCGCCACCGGAAGTACCGCCACCGGAAGTGCCACCGCCTGAAGTACCGCCACCGGAAGTACCGCCACCGGAAGTGCCACCGCCTGAAGTACCGCCGCCTGAAGTACCGCCGCCGGAAGTACCGCCGCCTGAAGTACCGCCACCGGAACTACCGCCACCGGAAGTGCCGCCGCCGGAAGTGCCGCCACCGGAAGTACCGCCACCGGAAGTGCCACCGCCTGAAGTACCGCCACCAGAAGTGCCGCCGCCTGAAGTACCGCCGCCTGAAGTACCGCCACCGGAAGTGCCGCCGCCTGAAGTACCGCCGCCTGAAGTACCGCCACCGGAAGTACCACCACCCGACCCCCCGCTGCCAGACGCATTCCCTCCGCGACCCGAGCCGCCTGAGCCACTCGTGCCGCCGGATGTTCCGCTTGTCGTTCCGCCGACGCCAGCAGGTCCGACGGTACCGTTCCCGTTGTTGCCGCTGCCGCCGCCATTGCCATTTCCGCCACCGGGGCTGCCGCCGCTGCCACTGCCACTGCCACTGCCATTGCCGTTCGTGCCCGCGCCATTACCGCCGACATGCCCACCGGCGAAGACGTGCACCGCGCACGCAGCCGGATTGGCTGCGCACGGCGATGCGTCGTCGACCAGTGTCATGATGGCGTCCGCGTTGGCCACTGCATCGGCCGCGGCGTCCGGTGTCGCGTCTTGTGCGACGGCATAGGAGCAGCAGCACGCGAACGCGGCTGCGGCGAACAAGGTTGCGCGATAGCGCCGTCCCGGCGTACGGAACGGTTGTTTCGTCTTGAGCATCATGGCCTCCCCATGCGCGCGATGCCTCGTCGCCGCGCGGCGATCTACGTGTGGTGCAGGGGGCCGGTAAAGGTTCGTAGTCCTGTCGGCAGCCGATCGCTTTCGGGCGGGCGCTGGACGCCAGCCGCGATCGCGGAACGGCATGCGGGCCCGCCGTGCGAATCCCTATCTGCGAGATTCGTGCCACCGGCCGCTAGCGCTCGTCGCGCAAGGCGCAAGCGATCGCGCGACGGTGCATGCAACGTCTTTGGGGGGCGTTTTGTTTCCGGAATGAAACGTCTGAGCTATGTTCAGCGCGCCGGCGCGTCGGCCGCGCGTTGCCAGCGATGGAACAGGATCGACGCAATCCAGCAGACGAGGAACATTGCGACGATGCCGTAACCGATCGAGCCGAAGCGTTCGCCGACCGCGTCGAGCGCATCGCGCACGGGACCCGTCAGCGACAGCTTGTCGGCCAGCAGGCCGGCTGCCTCGATCCCGCCGATCGCCAGCGCGACGGCCGCCGACACGAACGTGATGCTCGCGTTGTAGAGCAGCTTGCGCTGCGGATCGTCCATCGCCCACCCGTACGCGTGAATCATCAGCACGTTGTCGGTCGAGTCGATCAGCGTCATGCCGGCGGTGAAAAGCGCTGGAAACAGCATCACCGTATAGATCGGCAGCCCCTGGCTCGCCTGCGCGGCGGCGATCGCGAGCAGGCCGATTTCGGTTGCAGTATCGAAACCCAGCCCGAACAGCACGCCGACCGGATACATGTGCCAGCTCTTCGACACGAACCGGAACAGCGGCCGCAGCAGCCGCGACACGAGCCCGGCAGGACGGTGCACATGCACGGCATCGTGCGCGTGCCCGCGCGTGCCGCGATAGCGCCGCCACACGTCGCGCAGGATCACCAGGTTCACGCACGCGAGCACGAGCAGGAAGGTGGCCGACACCGCCGTGCCGATCGTGCCGCCGATCTCGCGGAATGCATCGAACCGGTCGCGCAGCGCGAACGCGGTCAGCGCGATGCCGAGCGTCGCGGCGATCACGATCGTCGAATGGCCGAGCGAGAAGAACAGCCCGACGCTCACCGGACGCTGGCCTTCCTGCATCAGCTTGCGCGTCGCGACATCGATCGCGGCGATGTGATCGGCGTCGACCGCATGACGCAGCCCGAGCCCGTAAGCGATTGCCGCGGTGCCGAGCAGCAGCGGATGATCGCGCAACACGGCGAGCGCCCACAGCCAGACGGCGGCGTTCGCGGCGATCAGGCCGGCATAGAGGATCAGCAGGCGGCGCAGGGCGGGGGTGGGCGGCATCGGGATCATTCCATCTGACGAATCGCGATGCATTGTGGCACGCGAAAAAAATGCCGGGCGTGACGATCAAAATAGGCCGCGCGCACGGTGCGCGCGAATGAAAAAAGGCCCGTCCGGAACCGGACGGGCCTTGCCTGCATGCGGCAGCGCGCGAGCGCCTCGTACTTACTTCACTTTCGCGCTGATCACGCCTTCCGATACGTTGGCCGGCGTTTCCGCGTACTGCTTGAACTCCATCGTGTAGGTCGCGCGGCCCTGCGTGGCCGAACGCAGCGACGTCGAATAGCCGAACATTTCCGCGAGCGGCACTTCGGCGCGCACGAGCTTGCCGCCGCCACCCGCGATGTCTTCCATCCCCTGCACGATGCCGCGCCGGCTCGACAGGTCGCCCATCACGTTACCCATGAAGTCTTCGGGCGTTTCCACCTCGACGGCCATCATCGGTTCGAGCAGCACGGGCTTCGCGCGGCGCATCGCTTCCTTGAACGCCATCGAGCCGGCCATCCGGAACGCGTTTTCGTTCGAGTCGACGTCGTGGTACGAACCGAACGTCAGCGTGACCTTCACGTCGACGACCGGATAGCCCGCCAGTACACCGCTCTTCAGCGTTTCCTGGATGCCCTTGTCGACCGACGGAATGTATTCGCGCGGAATCACGCCGCCCTTGATCGCGTCGACGAACTCGTAGCCCTTGCCGGGGTTCGGTTCGAGCGTGATCACCGCATGCCCGTACTGGCCACGCCCGCCCGACTGCTTGACGAACTTGCCTTCGACGTCCTTCGCCGGCGTGCGCACCGTCTCGCGATACGCGACCTGCGGCTTCCCGACCGTCGCTTCCACGCCGAATTCACGCTTCATCCGGTCGACCAGAATTTCGAGGTGAAGCTCGCCCATCCCCGAAATGATCGTTTGCCCGGATTCTTCGTCGGTCTGCACGCGGAACGACGGATCTTCCTGAGCGAGACGGTTGAGCGCCAGGCCCATCTTTTCCTGGTCGGCCTTCGTCTTTGGTTCGACGGCCTGCGAAATCACCGGCTCCGGGAAAATCATGCGTTCGAGCACGATCGGGTGAGCCGGATCGCACAGCGTGTCACCGGTGGTCGCTTCCTTCAGGCCGACGGCCGCCGCGATGTCGCCCGCGCGCACTTCCTTGATTTCCTTGCGCTCGTTCGCGTGCATCTGGAGGATCCGGCCGAGCCGCTCCTTCTTGTCCTTGGTCGCGTTGAGCACCGTGTCGCCGGATTCGACCACACCCGAATACACGCGGAAGAAGATCAGCTGGCCGACGAACGGATCGGTCATGATCTTGAACGCGAGCGACGAGAACGGATCCTCGTCGTTCGGATGACGTTCCGCTTCCTTGTCGTGCAGGTCATGGCCGAGAATCGCGGGCACGTCGGCAGGCGACGGCAGGTAGTCGATCACCGCGTCGAGCATCGCCTGCACGCCCTTGTTCTTGAACGCGCTGCCGCACAGCATCGGCACGATCTCGTTCGCGATCGTGCGCTTGCGCAGCGCGGCCTTGATCTCGTCCTCGGTCAGCGACTCATGGTCGTGCAGGTACTTCTCGAGCAGTTCCTCGCTCGCTTCCGCCGCGGCTTCGACCATCTTCTCGCGCCATTCGTGCGCGAGCTCGACGAGGTTCGCCGGGATGTCCTCGTACGTGAACTTCACGCCCTGGCTTTCGTCGTCCCACACGATCGCCTTCATCTTCACGAGATCGACGACGCCCTGGAAATGATCTTCCGCGCCGATCGGAATCTGGATCGGCACGGCGACGCCTTTCAGGCGCTCGCCGATCTGCCGCTGCACGCGGAAGAAGTCGGCGCCGATGCGGTCCATCTTGTTGACGAACGCGATGCGCGGCACCTTGTACTTGTTGGCCTGGCGCCAGACGGTTTCGGACTGCGGCTGCACGCCGCCGACCGAGTCGTAGACCATGCATGCGCCGTCGAGCACGCGCATCGAGCGCTCGACTTCAATCGTGAAGTCGACGTGCCCGGGCGTGTCGATGATGTTGATCCGGTGCTCCGGATAGTTGCCGGCCATACCCTTCCAGAAGGCCGTGGTAGCAGCCGACGTGATCGTGATGCCGCGTTCCTGCTCCTGCTCCATCCAGTCCATCGTGGCCGCGCCGTCGTGCACTTCACCGATCTTGTGGCTCACGCCGGTGTAAAACAGGATGCGCTCGGTCGTCGTGGTTTTGCCGGCATCGATGTGAGCGCT
This sequence comes from Burkholderia lata, assembly GCF_902499025.1. Lineage (GTDB taxonomy): Bacteria > Pseudomonadota > Gammaproteobacteria > Burkholderiales > Burkholderiaceae > Burkholderia > Burkholderia lata_C. The sequence goes on from NZ_CABVPW010000036.1 coordinate 18,157, forward strand.
GATCCCGATATTGCGATAGCGCTCGATGGGGGTTTTGCGGGGCACGTGAACCTCCTTAGGTTCGGATATAAGCGGGCCGACAGTGCCGGCCCGAACTGGACAAGCGAGACTTAAAGCATAGCGCTTGCGCGTGGCTTTTGCAGATGCGGCCGGCACCGGTGGAATCAAGTCGGGCGCCATCGCCGGCGGGCGAAAAAAAAGCCGGCGCGCAACGGGCGGCCGGCTTCGGTCGGTGCGCGGCGCGACGCCGCGGCGATGGCCGTTACTGGGCCTGCGGCAGGCCTTCGAGCTTCATGCCGGGCTTGATGCCCTTCGCCGCGAACCAGCCCTTGCTCATCTCGAGTGCATAGACGCCGTTGTTGCGCGGGCAGTGGTTGTCGGTCGTCTCGGCCTTCATCTCGTCGATGTCGGTGATCGTGCCGTCCGCGCGGATGAACGCGATCGACAGCGGGATCAGCGTGTTCTTCATCCAGAAGCAGTGCACCGCGTTCTCGTTGAACACGAACAGCATGCCTTCGTTCGGGGCGAGCTGCGAACGGTACATCAGCCCCTGTTCGCGGTCGGGGTCGTTCGCGGCGACGGCCGCGTCGATCACGTACATGCCGGCGCGCAGCTTCACGCGCGGGAATTCGCTCGGCTGCTTGGCGCCGGGCGGCACTTGCGCGCTGGCGGCCTGCATGCCGAACGCCATGACGGCGAGCGCGGCGGGAAACACGGCGGCGCGCGCAAGGCGGCCGAGCGACGAGCGCAGGGAGAATTGCACAGCAAGGCTCCTATCTGGAAAACAAGACCCGCATGGTACGCGATGCGTGCTGACGGGCACAAAAAAGAAAAAGGCAGATCGCCTTGCGGTGATCTGCCTTTCAACGCCGTAAGAACGGCAAGACTGCGTGTTCTTGACTGCGTTATTACAGCCAGCTTACTTAGTTCGAAGCAGCTGCCGGTGCTGCTGCGTCGCTTGCTGCAGCCTTCTTCGATGCCTTGTGGTGCTTCTTAGCTGCGTGGTGCTTCTTAGCAGCGTGCTTAGCCGGTGCCGAAGCAGCTTCAGCAGCAGCCGGAGCAGCTTCCGGAGCCGATGCTTGTGCGAAAGCAGCCGTTGCGAAGAGGCCAGCGACCAGAGCGGCGATCAGTTTGTTCATGTTGTGTTCCTCAGCTTTAGTTAATTAACCAAATGACCCGGCAATAGGAGTCATGTCGTCTAACGGTGCCATCCACCTTTCGGTTGACAGACGCTTCGAGAAATTTCTCATTGCGCTGCGGGCGCCGAATCGTATTCGATAAAAACGTCGCTTTCGTGACGCAAACACGGGTTCAGCTGCCAATGCCGGATAGCTAAGGTTGGCATCTGCGTGGTTTAACGCGCGATCTTCGCAGGCGGTTGACGAAAAAGATGACGAAAAATTCGCGCGTCCCGAATTCGTCATCCGGCGGGCGCGAAACCGTCCCACGGTGCGCGCGGCGGCAGTGCGATTGTTTCTCCCGGTGCAATGCCGAGCGCGAATACATCCAGTGAGCCGATGCCGACGCGCACCAGGCGCAACGTCGGGAAGCCGACGGCCGCCGTCATCCGGCGCACCTGCCGGTTCTTGCCTTCGGTGATCGCGAGTTCGATCCACGTCGTCGGGATCGCAGCCCGGTAGCGGATCGGCGGATTGCGCGGCCACAGCGTGTCGGGCGGTTCGATGAATTCGGCGCGGCATGGACGCGTCACATAGTCGCCGAGGTCGACGCCGCGCGCGAGCGCCTTCAGGTCGGCGGGGCCCGGCGCGCCTTCGACCTGCGCCCAGTAGCGCTTGACGAGCTTGTGGCGCGGCTCGGCGATGCGCGCCTGCAGCGCGCCGTCGTCGGTGAGCAGCAGCAACCCCTCGCTGTCCGCGTCCAGCCGGCCGGCCGCGTAGACGCCGGGCGTTTTTACCCAGTCGCCGAGCGACGGGCGCGTCTCGTGTGCGGAAAACTGGCAAATCGTGCCGAACGGTTTGTTGAGGGCGATCAGGTTCATGACGGGGCGCCCGCGCGGCCTGCCGCGGGAAGCGGGGGCGGGCGGTCTATGGCAAATGGCGGAATCTTAATGCATAATACGGAACGGCAAGTCCTCTGTCTTATATAAGACATAAGTGGGGTCTTGATACGCAGTGCCGCGCTTCATGCCGAAGTGCCCGGTTGGGGCGCTAGAATAGCGGCTCGCTGTTGCCGTCACGGGGTGGCCATGCCGCGCCCCCGCCGCGCGCGCAGCTTCGACCAGCATCACCTGCTCAGCCACGTCACTGGAGTCGATCATGCCGTATCAGCACATCAAGGTTCCGGAAGGCGGTGACAAGATCACCGTCAACAAGGACTTCTCGCTCAACGTTTCCGATCAGCCGATCATTCCCTATATCGAAGGTGACGGTACGGGCTTCGATATCACGCCGGTCATGATCAAGGTCGTCGACGCGGCGGTCGCGCATGCCTACAAGGGCAAGCGCAAGATCCACTGGATGGAGATCTTCGCGGGCGAGAAGGCGACGAAGGTTTACGGTCCGGACGTGTGGCTCCCGGACGAAACGCTGCAGGTGCTCAAGGAATACGTGGTGTCGATCAAGGGGCCGCTCACGACCCCGGTCGGCGGCGGCATCCGTTCGCTGAACGTGGCGCTGCGCCAGGAACTCGACCTGTATGTGTGCCTGCGCCCGGTGCAGTACTTCAAGGGCGTGCCGTCGCCGGTGCGCGAGCCGCAAAAGATCGACATGGTGATCTTCCGCGAGAACTCGGAAGACATCTACGCGGGCATCGAATGGGCCGCGGGCTCCGAGCAGGCGAAGAAGGTGATCAAGTTCCTGCAGGACGAGATGGGCGTGAAGAAGATCCGCTTCCCGGAAACCTCGGGGATCGGCGTCAAGCCCGTGTCGACCGAGGGCACCGAGCGTCTCGTGCGCAAGGCGATCCAGTATGCGATCGACAACGATCGCAAGTCGGTCACGCTGGTGCACAAGGGCAACATCATGAAGTTCACGGAAGGCCTGTTCCGTGACGCCGGCTACGCGCTTGCACAGAAGGAATTCGGCGGCGAGCTGATCGACGGCGGCCCGTGGATGCGCGTGAAGAACCCGAAGACGGGCAACGAGATCGTGATCAAGGATTCGATCGCCGATGCGTTCCTGCAGCAGATCCTGCTGCGCCCGGCCGAATACGACGTGATCGCCACGCTGAACCTGAACGGCGACTACATCTCCGACGCGCTGGCCGCGCAGGTCGGCGGCATCGGGATCGCGCCGGGTGCGAACCTGTCGGATTCGGTCGCGATGTTCGAAGCGACGCACGGCACCGCACCGAAGTACGCAGGCAAGGATTACGTGAACCCCGGTTCCGAGATCCTGTCGGCGGAAATGATGCTGCGCCACCTCGGCTGGACGGAAGCAGCCGACACGATCATCGCCGCGATGGAGAAGTCGATCCTGCAGAAGCGCGTCACGTACGACTTCGCGCGCCTGATGGAAGGTGCGACGCAGGTGTCGTGCTCGGGCTTCGGTGAAGTGCTGATCGAGAACATGTAAGTCCCCTTCCGGGGTGGGCCGGCGCATGTCCGGCCGCCCCGGCGCCTACTGCCGGCGCCGGAGCATTTCGTGGATGGCAGGTTTGTTGGCAGGGCGGTCCGGCATGCGGGCCGAAGGCCCTGCAAGGTAGAACATGACGGCCCTCGCAACACCACCGCCCGGCTGAGCCGGCGTGCCCCTTTCGCGACCGACCCGGTCGCTCCCCGCCGGTTACCCGCCGGCGCTCCCAGTCCAAATTCTCACGTAGCAACGCATCGACCATGTCCACTTCGCCCAAGATCATCTACACCCTCACTGACGAAGCGCCCGCGCTCGCAACCTATTCGCTGCTGCCGATCGTCAAGGCCTTCACGCGCTCGTCCGGCGTCGCCGTCGAAACGCGCGACATCTCGCTCGCCGGCCGCATCGTCGCGGCATTCGCAGACGTCCTGCCGCCCGAGCAGAAGGGTTCCGACGATCTGGCCGAACTGGGCCAGCTCACGCTGAAGCCGGAAGCGAACATCATCAAGCTGCCGAACATCAGCGCATCGGTGCCGCAGCTGAAGGCCGCGATCGCCGAACTGCAGGCGCAGGGCTACAAGCTGCCGGCCTATCCGGAAGATCCGTCGACGGACGAAGAGAAGGCGATCAAGGCCCGCTACGACAAGATCAAGGGCAGCGCGGTGAACCCGGTGCTGCGCGAAGGCAACTCCGACCGCCGCGCGCCGCTGTCGGTCAAGAACTACGCACGCAAGCATCCGCACAAGATGGGCGCGTGGAAGGCCACGTCGAAGGCGCACGTCGCGCACATGAGCGAAGGCGACTTCTACGGCAGCGAGAAGTCGGCGCTGATCGCCGATGCCGGCAGCGTGAAGATCGAACTCACGACGGCCGACGGCGCGAAGAAGGTGCTGAAGGAAAAGACGGCCGTGAAGGCCGGTGAAGTGATCGACGCTTCGGTGATGAGCCGCAACGCGCTGCGCAGCTTCATCGACGCGCAGATCGCCGACGCGAAGGCGCAGGACGTGCTGTTCTCGGTGCACCTGAAGGCGACCATGATGAAGGTCTCGGACCCGATCCTGTTCGGTCACTTCGTGTCGGTGTTCTACCGCGACGCGCTCGCGAAGCACGCGGACGTGCTGGCGCAGGTCGGCTTCAACCCGAACAACGGCATCGGCGACCTGTACGCGCGCCTGAAGGACCTGCCGGCCGACACGCGCGAAGCGATCGAAGCCGACGTCAAGGCCGAATACGCAGTGCGTCCGCGCCTCGCGATGGTCAACTCGGACAAGGGCATCACGAACCTGCACGTGCCGAGCGACGTGATCGTCGACGCATCGATGCCGGCGATGATCCGCGATTCGGGCGGCATGTGGGGCCCGGACGGCCAGCTGTACGACGCGAAGGCCGTGATTCCGGATCGTTGCTACGCCGGTGTCTACCAGGCCGTGATCGAGGACTGCAAGCAGCATGGCGCGTTCGATCCGGTCACGATGGGCAGCGTGCCGAACGTCGGCCTGATGGCGCAGGCGGCTGAAGAATACGGTTCGCACGACAAGACGTTCCAGATCCCGGCGGACGGCGTCGTGCGCGTCACCGACGAAGCGGGCAACGTGGTGCTCGAGCATGCAGTGGAAGCGGGCGACATCTGGCGCATGTGCCAGACGAAGGACGCGCCGGTACAGGACTGGGTCAAGCTCGCGGTCAACCGCGCGCGTGCGACCGGCGCACCGGCCGTGTTCTGGCTCGATCCGGCTCGCGCACACGACGCGCAGATCATCGCGAAGGTCGAGCGTTACCTGAAGGATCACGACACGAACGGCCTCGACATCCGCGTGATGACGCCGGTCGACGCGACGCGTTTCTCGCTCGAGCGCATCCGCGCGGGCAAGGACACGATCTCGGTTACCGGCAACGTGCTGCGCGATTACCTGACCGACCTGTTCCCGATCATGGAACTCGGCACCAGCGCGAAGATGCTGTCGATCGTGCCGCTGATGGCCGGCGGCGGGATGTTCGAAACGGGTGCGGGCGGTTCGGCGCCGAAGCACGTGCAGCAGTTCGTCGAGGAAGGCTTCCTGCGCTGGGATTCGCTCGGCGAATTCCTCGCGCTGGCCGCGTCGCTCGAACACCTCGGCAACGCCTACCAGAACCCGAAGGCGCTCGTGCTCGCGAAGACGCTCGACCAGGCGACCGGCAAGTTCCTGGACGAGAACAAGTCGCCGGCGCGCAAGGTCGGCGGCCTCGACAACCGCGGCAGTCACTTCTATCTGTGCCTGTACTGGGCGCAGGCGCTCGCCGAGCAGACCGAGGATGCAGCGCTGAAGGCGCAGTTCGAAGGCGTGGCGAAGGCGCTGTCCGACAGCGAAGCGCGCATCCTGGAAGAACTGGCGGCCGCGCAGGGCAAGGCGCAGGCGATCGGCGGCTACTACCGTCCGAACGTCGATCTGACGAGCCAGGCAATGCGCCCGAGCGCGACGCTGAACGGCATCGTCGACGCGGTCGCCTGACGCGGGTCGCGCAAACGCGCGAGTCGTTGCGAGTGCCGGCGCGGCGGGCATGCCTGCCTGCCGCCCGTTGCAAAAGAAAAACGCCCCGGACGCCCGGGGCGTTTTTCGTTGCTGGCTTGCCATTCAGACGTGAACGATTTCCCATTCGGCGATTTCGTGCGGCACTTCGAGCGTCGCCGTGTCCAGTTCGGACAGTTGCTCGCAGTCGCCGCGGGAGATGTGGTCGGCTGCCACTTCAGGGCACGAAAACGCGCCGAGCAGGGCGTTGCCGAACGTCGCTTCCCAGCCACCGTTGCCCGGCAGGATGTAGAACGACCCGAGCGCTGAACCAAAGCGAAATCCCTTCATTTCCGTTCTCCCTTTCTGATCACAAGCGATTCTGTTGTGCCGCTTGCCGGTTCGACCGGCGGTGGCCCGACTGGCTGCTTGCGCCGGGTTCCGTATCGACCGTGTGGCGAAGCGTCAGTGCATGGAACAAAGTCTACGTCCGCGACCCGGTCGGATGGTGCATGTAGAACGGCTTCACTAAACAAAAATTCCCTTTTAAAAACAAATAATTATTTTGTTCATTTTGTATTGCGGAACGTTTTTTGGCATCGCGAAACGGCAAATTTGTGCCCTGCACCACGAATTTTTACAACGCAGAGACTTGTTCCGCATCGTGAAATATTGGCGGGTTTGCGGATCGGTGGCGCGACTGGCGTCGCGGTGGGGCTGAATGGCAGGCGCCAGGCGATCGCCTGGACGTGACGAGTGGCAGGGGGGAGTGATGCTTCGGCCGCGAGTGAAGGGCCATGCATCGCCCGATCGGTGCGTGCCGGATCCGGCGTGATGTCGTCGCACCCTGCGGCCTATCGCCGCCCGGCCGGCGGTGGCGCTTTTCGATATGGGCCTGCGGTTATGATGACGCGGGCATCAGGATTTGCGTCGCGCACCGGCGCTCCAGCCGGCCGGCGCGGGCGTCGCGGTGGCTGCGCGACGCAGCATGGATAACGAGGAACGATTGATGATACGGAGAACCTTCCTGTCGCGCGCCATCGGTGCCGCGGCCGCGTCGCTGTTCGCGCGCGCCGCGTGGGCGCAGCATGCCGGTCACGCTGGCATGGCCGGCATGGATTCGATGGACGACATGCCCGGCATGTCGGGCATGTCAGGGATGGCGGGGCACGGGCAGCACGGCAAGTCCGCACCGGCCGCGCTCGCGGCCGCCGACGCGCTGCCGGCCGGCGCACCGCTCGCGCCGCTGCGCACGCTCGCGAACGAAAGCCGCGATCCCGGTACGTTCCGGGCCACGCTGGTGGCGCAGCCGGTGGCACGCCCGATGCTGCACGGCGCGCGGCCGACCACGTTCTGGCAGTTCGGCGCGGGCACGCAGGGCCCCGTCGTCGGTCCGCTGATCGACGTGCACGAGGGCGACACGGTCGAGATCAAGTTCGTGAACAAGCTGCCGCAGCCATCGACGATCCACTGGCACGGCCTGCCCGTGCCGCCCGACCAGGACGGCAATCCGTCCGATCCGGTCGCGCCCGGCGGGTCGCGCGTGTACCGCTTCACGCTGCCGAAGGGGAGTGCCGGCACATACTGGTACCACCCGCATCCGCACATGATGACGGCCGAGCAGGTCTTCCGCGGGCTGGCCGGCCCGTTTGTCGTGCGCGCCGCGGACGATCCGCTGGCGGGCTGGCCCGAACGCAACCTGTTCGTGTCGGACCTGAAGCTTGCGCGCGACGGCACGATTGCGCCGAACGACATAATGGACTGGATGAACGGCCGCGAGGGCCAGTTCGTGCTGGTCAACGGTGCGCGCCGGCCACGGATCGACGTCGCGGGCGACGAGCGCTGGCGCGTGTGGAACGCGTGCAGCGCGCGCTATCTGCGCGTCGCGTTCGACGACGGCCGCGCGTTCGAGCATGCGGGCACCGATGGCGGGCTGTTCGGTGCGGCGCGCCGCGTCACGTCGCTGCTGATCGCGCCGGGCGAACGCGCCGAGCTGCTGGTGCGGGCCGGCGATCAGGCGTCGCATGCGGTGTTGCAGGCGGCCGAATACGATCGCCGCAAGATGTCGATGTCGCACGATGACGGGCACGGCAGTCTGCCACCCGATCCGGCGCTGGCTCTGGCTGACGTCGCGTTCGCACCGGCCGCCGCCCGTGTGCTGCCGGCGACCCTGCGCGCGATTCCGCCACTGGGCGAGCCGGTCGCGCACAAGGAGGTCGCGTTTGGCGAAGAGATGGACATGGACGCGATGATGAAGGGCGGGGCGCACGGCCGGCCGGCGGGCATGCGCTTCACGATCAACGGCGAGACCTACGCCGCGCACCGTGCGACGCTGACGAGCCGCCGCGGCGACATCGAGCGCTGGGAGATCCGCAACGCCACCGACATGGATCACCCGTTCCATCTTCACGGCACGCAGTTCCAGGTGATCGAGCGCGCGTCGCAGGGTGCGCGCACGAGCGAACCGTTCCGCGCGTGGCGTGATACCGTGAATGTTCGCAGCGGCGAGACCGTGACGATTCTTGTCACGCAAGACATGCCCGGCGAGCGCATGTTTCATTGCCACATTCTCGAACACGAGGATCTCGGCATGATGGGCACGCTGAAGGTCGTGTAACGAAGTGGCGATTATGTTTCACGTGCCGGATGAGTATCCGATCTGTGTGCGTGACAAGACAATTCGTGTTCAATTATCGGGATTGAACGAAAAGGCCGGCCAATCGATTATCGATTGGCCGGCCTCAAAAAAAGAAACCCGGCGCAATGCGCCGGGTTTCTTCATTCGAAATCCGATGCCTTTAAGCGGCCTGGATGTTCGACGCTTGCTTGCCCTTCGGTCCTTGAACGACGTCAAAGCTCACCTTCTGGCCTTCCTTCAGCGTCTTGAAGCCATTCATGGTGATAGCCGAGAAGTGCGCAAACAGATCCTCACCGCCCTCATCGGGAGTGATGAAACCGAAGCCCTTCGCGTCGTTGAACCACTTAACGATACCAGTTGCCATTTCCTACTTCCCCTGTCACACAGTCGCTGCTACTTACCACGAGCACGCTCGAAAAGCTAAACGACCGGAAAATACAGCCGTTCCCCCCTCACAAGCTCACCTTCGGCCTCTTTCATTTTGCCAACCGGCAAATTGAAAAAAGTGCCAGCTTGATTGTTGGCGCTCTTTATTGGAGTGTCAAGTGGAATTTTTAGACGTTTAGAGGGACGTTGTAAAGAACCCATTTTCAGGGTTTTTCCGGCTTTGCTTGGCAGCACGCGGCCGAGCGCGAGCTCTTGAAAAGCCGCATAATCGGCTCATATACCAGGCTCGAGTGACACGCGTTCGAGTCGTCCCGGCTTGTGGGATACTGGATGCGGACACGACGTTCCGGTGCAGTTCCCCCTGACGGTTCGTGTTCCGCGCCACGCGTGAAAGCCGGCACCGCAGCCGGCTTTCGTATGGCACGAAGAAGATCGCGTGTTCCGGGATTCCGGGGAGGGCGCCGGCCGGTCGGTCGGGTAATGGCAGGATTGCGGGCCTGTCCGAGTTGTTTAGAATGGGTGTATGGCGATTATCCCGGACAAGCAGGACAGCACCGTCCTGGAACGCAAGCAGCAGAAGCTCAAGCCGCCTTCGATGTACAAGGTGGTGCTGCTGAACGACGACTTCACGCCGATGGAATTCGTCGTGATGGTGGTCCAGGAGTATTTCAAGAAGGATCGCGAGACGGCCACGCAGATCATGCTGAAGGTCCATCGCGAAGGGCGAGGGGTTTGTGGGGTCTATACGCGGGACATCGCGTCGACCAAGGTTGAGCAAGTCGTTACCCATGCGCGGCAGGCCGGGCATCCGCTGCAGTGCGTGATGGAGGAAGCATGATTGCCCAGGAATTGGAAGTCAGCCTGCACATGGCGTTCATGGAAGCACGCCAGGCGCGCCATGAGTTCATTACGGTCGAGCATTTGCTGCTGGCCCTGCTGGATAATCCGACGGCAGCCGAGGTGTTGCGCGCGTGCGCGGCAAACATCGAGGACTTGCGTCAGAACCTGCGCAATTTCATCCACGACAACACACCTACCGTCCCGGGTACCGACGATGTCGATACCCAGCCGACGCTCGGTTTCCAGCGCGTGATCCAGCGCGCGATCATGCACGTCCAGTCGACGTCGAACGGCAAGAAGGAAGTGACCGGCGCGAACGTGCTGGTCGCGATCTTCGGCGAGAAGGATTCGCATGCCGTGTACTACCTGCAGCAGCAGGGCGTCACGCGCCTCGACGTCGTGAACTTCATTTCGCACGGCATCGCGAAGACGAACAACGGCGAAGCCGCGAAGTCGGCCGACGCGAATGCGGAAAGTGAAGACGCGAATGCGCAGAAGGAAACGCCGCTCGCGCAATTCACGCAGAACCTGAACCAGATGGCGAAGGACGGCCGGATCGATCCGCTGATCGGTCGCGAGCCCGAGGTCGAGCGCGTGGTCCAGGTGCTGTGCCGTCGCCGCAAGAACAATCCGCTGCTCGTCGGCGAAGCCGGCGTCGGCAAGACCGCGATCGCGGAAGGGCTCGCCTATCGCATCACGCGCGGCGAAGTGCCGGACATTCTCGCGAACGCGCAGGTCTACTCGCTCGACATGGGCGCGCTGCTCGCGGGCACCAAGTACCGCGGCGATTTCGAGCAGCGTCTGAAGACGGTGCTGAAGGAGCGTCCGCACGCGATCCTGTTCATCGACGAGATCCATACGCTGATCGGTGCGGGTGCCGCGTCGGGCGGCACGCTCGATGCGTCGAACCTGCTGAAGCCGGCGCTGTCGTCGGGCGTGCTGAAGTGCATCGGCGCGACCACGTTCACCGAGTATCGCGGCATCTTCGAGAAGGATGCGGCGCTGTCGCGGCGCTTCCAGAAGGTCGACGTGACGGAGCCGACCGTCGAGCAGACGGTCGCGATCCTGCGCGGGCTGAAGTCGCGCTTCGAGGAGCATCACGGCGTCAAGTATTCGTCGGGTGCGCTGTCGGCCGCGGCCGAACTGTCGGCGCGCTTCATTACCGACCGCCATCTGCCGGACAAGGCGATCGACGTGATCGACGAAGCGGGCGCCGCCCAGCGTATCCTGCCGAAGTCGAAGCAGAAGAAGACGATCGGCAAGAGCGAGATCGAGGAAATCATCTCGAAGATCGCGCGTGTGCCGCCGCAGAGCGTGTCGCAGGACGATCGCAGCAAGCTGCAGACGCTCGACCGCGACCTGAAGAGCGTCGTGTTCGGCCAGGATCCGGCGATCGATGCGCTCGCGGCCTCGATCAAGATGGCGCGCGCGGGCCTCGGCAAGATGGACAAGCCGATCGGCGCGTTCCTGTTCTCCGGCCCGACGGGTGTCGGCAAGACCGAAGTGGCGCGCCAGCTCGCGTTCACGCTCGGCATCGAGCTGATCCGCTTCGACATGTCGGAATACATGGAGCGTCACGCGGTGAGCCGCCTGATCGGCGCGCCGCCGGGCTACGTCGGGTTCGACCAGGGCGGCCTCTTGACCGAAGCCGTCACGAAGAAGCCGCACTGCGTGCTGCTGCTCGACGAAATCGAGAAGGCGCATCCGGACATCTTCAACGTGCTGCTGCAGGTGATGGACCACGGCACGCTGACGGACAACAACGGCCGCAAGGCGGATTTCCGCAACGTCATCATCATCATGACGACGAACGCGGGCGCCGAGTCGATGCAGAAGGCGACCATCGGCTTCACGACGCGCCGCGAGACGGGCGACGAGATGACCGATATCAAGCGCCTGTTCACGCCGGAGTTCCGCAACCGCCTGGATTCGATCATCAGCTTCCGCTCGCTCGATGAGGAAATCATCATGCGCGTGGTCGACAAGTTCCTGATCCAGCTCGAGGAACAGCTGCACGAGAAGAAGGTCGACGCGCTCTTCACCGACGCGTTGCGCAAGCATCTCGCGAAGCACGGCTTCGACCCGCTGATGGGTGCGCGGCCGATGCAGCGGCTGATCCAGGACACGATCCGGCGCGCGCTGGCCGACGAGTTGCTGTTCGGCAAGCTCGTCAACGGCGGTCACGTGACGGTCGATGTCGACGAAAACGACAAGGTGCAGCTGTCGTTCGACAAGCTGGCGAATCCGCCGCACAAGCCGAACGAAGAGGCGGTCGAAGTCGAGTAAGCGATAATCGGGTAGTTCATGCGAACGGCGCGGGATGTCTTCCGCGCCGTTTCGTTTTATCTGGCGCCGGCGGCGCGTTGGTGGTGCAGGGGAGTGGCAACGCAGTGACACAACAACAACGGACGTTCGACGACATCGTCGCGCGCGAACAGGGTTTGCGCCATGCGCTGACGTCAGGGCAGATGGCGATGATCGCGATCGGTGGCGCGATCGGCACGGGGTTGTTCCTCGGCAGCGGGTTCGCGATCGGGCTCGCCGGCCCGAGCGTGCTGGTTTCGTATGCGATCGGTGCGCTGATCGCGCTGCTGCTGATGGGCGCGCTCGCGGAAATGACGGTCGCGCATCCGACGGCCGGCTCGTTCGGCGCGTATGCCGAGCACTATGTCGGTCCGCTCGCGGGCTTCCTGGTGCGCTATGCGTACTGGTTCGCGGTCGTGTTCGCGATCGGCACCGAGATCAGCGCGATCGCCGTGTTCATGAAGTACTGGTTCCCGGCCGTGCCCGGCTGGTACTGGGTGATCGGCTTCTCCGCGCTGCTGATCGCGGTCAACCTCGCGAGCGTCACGCTGTACGGCACGATCGAATACGCATTCTCGCTGCTGAAGATCGCGGCGATCGTCGTGTTCATCGTGCTCGGTGCGTATCTCGTGTGGTCGGCGCCGGCCGCATCGGGCATCGGCTTTGCGAACTACACCGCGCACGGCGGCTTCATGCCGAAGGGGCCGTGGGGCACCTGGGTCGCGGTGATCGTCGCGATCTTCAGCTACATGAGCATCGAAGCCGTCGCGATCGCGGCCGGCGAGGCACGCGATCCGCAGCACGCGGTCACGCGCGCGTTCCGCTCGACCGTATTCCGGCTCGTGCTGTTCTATCTGCTGACGCTATCGCTGATGCTCGCGATCGTGCCTTGGACGCAGGCCGGCACCGACGAAAGCCCGTTCGTGAAGGTGATGGCCGCGACGCACGTGCCGTACGCGGCAGGCGTGATCAACTTCGTGCTGCTGATCGCGGCATTGTCGGCGATGAACAGCCAGCTCTACGTGACGACGCGGATGATGTTCAGCCTGTCGCGCGCACGGCTCGCGCCAGCGGTGTTCGGCCGGCTTGGCGCCAACGGCGTGCCGCGCGCGGCGCTGTGGATCTCGACGAGCGGTGTCGCGGTGGCGGCCGTGCTGGTCGCGCTGGCGCCCGACACGGCGTTCACCGTGATGATGGCGATCGCGATGTTCGGCGCGTTGTTCACGTGGATGATGATCTTCGTCACGCACCTGCGCTTCCGTGCGCAGTATCGCGGCCCCGCGCTCGCGTTCCGGATGTGGGGGCACCCGTTCGGCAGCCTGCTCGGCGCGGGGCTCGTCGCGGCGATCCTGTTCACGACCGCGTTCACGCGCGAATTCCGGATGACGATGGTGGTCGGCGTCGTCTTCGTCGTGCTGCTCACGCTCGCGTACGCGCTGCATTACCGGCACCAGCACGCGCGTTGAGGGTCACGGCGCGGCCGCCCGCGCCGATTCCCCGTTCGCTAAGGTTCCGTTAAGCCCGCGGCGACTACATTCGATCCTGTCTGCAAGACAGGCCGGCCCGCGCCGGCCTGCCGCCTTCCTGCAAAAAGGGGTTCGAATGAACAAACTTCCCGAAATCACGCTCGCGTTCTGGATCATGAAGATCTGCGCGACGACGCTCGGCGAAACCGGCGGCGACCTGCTGTCGATGACGCTGAACGTCGGCTACGCGGTGAGCTCCATTCTGCTGTTCGGCTTCTTTCTCGTCACGCTGGGCGCGCAGCTCAGGACGACACGCTATCGACCGGCGATCTACTGGGCCGTGATCGTCGCGACGAGCACGGCCGGCACGACGATGTCGGACTTCATGGACCGCACGCTCGGCCTCGGCTATGCGGCCGGCTCGTCGATCCTCGTCGCGATCCTGCTGGCCATCTTCGCCGTGTGGCGCCTCAGCGGCGAATCGCTGTCGGTCGACCTGATCCGCACGCGCAAGGTCGAACTGCTGTACTGGATCGCGATCCTGTTCTCCAACACGCTCGGCACCGCGCTCGGCGACTTCCTCGCGGACAGCTCGGGGCTCGGCTTCGGTGGCGGCGCGCTGCTGATTGGCGGGTTGCTCGCGGTGATCGTGCTCGCGCACTATTTCACGCGGATCTCGGGCGTGTTCCTGTTCTGGGCTGCGTTCGTGCTCACGCGTCCGTTTGGCGCGACGGTCGGCGACCTGCTGACGAAGCCGGTTGCGAAGGGCGGCCTTGCGCTCGGCACGATCGGTTCATCGGCCGTGCTGCTCGGCGTGCTGGTCGCGATGGTGATCTATGCGATCGCGGCTCAATCGCGGCAGCGCGACCTGACACCCGCGCGGATCGCGCAAACCGTCCAGGAATGACGGCAATGGAAAAGAAAAAGGGGCCGCGAGGCCCCTTTTCTTGTTGCGTCGTTCAGTGACGGCCGGTGCTGCCGAAGCCGCCCTCGCCACGATCGCTTTCCGCGAAGTCATCGACGATATTGAACTGCGCCTGCACGACCGGCACGATCACGAGCTGGGCGAGCCGTTCGAACGGGTTCAGCACGAACTCGGCCTGGCCGCGGTTCCACGTCGAGATCATCAGCTGGCCCTGGTAGTCGGAGTCGATCAGGCCGACGAGGTTGCCGAGCACGATGCCGTGCTTGTGGCCGAGGCCCGAGCGCGGCAGGATCAGCGCCGCGTAGCCGGGATCGGCAACATGGATCGCAAGGCCGGTCGGCACGAGCGTCGTTTCGCCCGGCTGCAGCGTGACCGGTGCGTCGAGGCACGCACGCAGGTCGAGGCCCGCGCTGCCGGTGGTCGCGTAGGCGGGCAGGTAGTCGCGCATGCGCGCGTCGAGAATCTTCAGGTCGAGTTTCATGCGGTCGTCGGATGGGTCGGGAAGGGCGCAGCGGCAACGGCCGCCGCGCGGGAGATCAGATCAGGCGGTTGTCGGGCAGGCGCTTCGCGATTTCCGCGACGAGCGTGTGCGCGAGTTCGTCCTTCGGTGCGCGCGGCAGGCGCGTGAGGCCGGCGGCCTCGAACAGCACGACTTCGTTGTCGTCGCGACCGAACGTCAGCGGGCCGAGGTTGCCGACCAGCAGCGGCACGTTCTTGCGCTTGCGCTTCTCGTCGCCGTGCACGTCGAGATCGCCGCTTTCGGCCGCGAACCCGACGCAAAACGGCGGATCGGGCAGCGCCGCGACCGACGCGAGGATGTCGGGGTTCTCGACGAACGCGAGCGCGGGCACTTTGTGGTCGGCCGTCTTCTTCATCTTGTGCTCGGACGGCTGCGCAACGCGCCAGTCGGCGACCGCGGCCACCGCGATGAAGATGTCGGCATCGGCGACGGCATGCATGACCGCGTCGTACATCTGCTGGGCCGTCTGCACGTCCTGGCGGTAGACACCCCACGGCGTGTCGAGCGCGACCGGCCCCGCGACGAGATGCACGTCGGCGCCGGCCTGCTGCGCGGCGCGCGCGAGCGCGAAGCCCATCTTGCCGCTCGAGCGGTTCGTGAGGCCGCGCACCGGGTCGAGCGGTTCGAACGTCGGGCCGGCCGTGATCAGCACGCGCCGGTGCGCGAGCACCTTCGGCGCGAAGTGCGCGACGATCGCTTCATAGATCGCCTCGGGCTCGAGCATGCGGCCGTCGCCGACTTCGCCGCACGCCTGCGCACCCGAATCCGGGCCGAGCACCGACACGCCGTCCGCGCGCAGTTGCGCGGCGTTGCGTTGCGTGGCCGGGTTTTGCCACATCTGGCGGTTCATGGCGGGAACGACGAGCAGCGGGCAATCGCGCGCGACGCACAGCGTCGACAGCAGGTCGTCCGCGAACCCGTGCGCGAGCTTCGCGAGGAAATCCGTCGACGCGGGCGCGATCACGATCGCATCGGCTTCGCGCGACAGGTCGATGTGCGCCATGTTGTTGTCGACGCGCGCGTCCCACTGGCTCGTGTAGACGGGGCGGCCCGACAGCGCCTGCATCGTGACGGGCGTGATGAACTGGGTAGCGGCGTCGGTCATCGCGACCTGCACGGTCGCGCCGGCCTTCACGAGCAGCCGCGTGAGCTCGGCGATCTTGTAGCAGGCGATGCCGCCCGTCAGGCCGAGAACGAGGTGTTTTCCTGCGAGTTCTGCGTGTGCCAACTCAGGCCTCCAAGGGTCAAACGGAACGGCCGGCGCGAAGCCGGCCGTCGACGCCGAGTATGCGCGCTTAGCGTGAGCCGCGCACGCGACGCAGTTCGTCGTAGATCAGCAGCACCGCGCCGATCGTGATCGCGGAATCGGCGAGGTTGAACGCCGGGAAGTGCCAGGCGCCGAGATGGAAGTCGAGGAAGTCGATCACGTGGCCGTAGACGAGCCGGTCGATCACGTTGCCGAGTGCGCCGCCGAGGATCAGCGCGAGCGACAGGCTGAACAGCCGCTGCTGGCCGTGACGCTTCAACAGGAAGCAGATCACGAGCGTCGCGGCGATGCCGAGCGCGGTGAACGCCCAGCGCTGCCAGCCGCCCGCGGTCGACAGGAAGCCGAACGCGGCGCCGCGGTTGTACACCAGCACGAGGTTGAAGAACGACGTCAGCTCGTGCTGCGCGCCGTACACGAACGTTTTCAGGATCGAGATCTTCGACAGCTGGTCGAACAGGATCACGATCAGCGAAATGCCGAGCCAGGGCGCAAGCGCGCCGCTGGCCGGTTTCGACAGGGTTTTCGCCATAGTTAAGCAGCGCTCCGGATTTCGCCGTTTTCGAACAGGTTGGAGAAGCAGCGGCCGCACAGCGTCGGATGATCGGCATGCGCGCCGACATCTTCGCGGTAGTGCCAGCAGCGTTCGCACTTCTGGTACTTCGACGCGGCCACGTCGACGCTTTCCTGCGCTTCGTCGTCGACCTTGACGACCGTCGCAGCCGACGTGATCAGCACGAACTTGAGATCCTCGCCGAGGCTCGTGAGCGCGTCGTAGCGTGCGCCGCTCGCGTGCACGGCGACTTCGGCCTGCAGCGACGAACCGATGCGGTTCGCGGTGCGTGCTTCCTCGAGCGCCTTCGTCACGTTGCCGCGCACATCGCGCAGCAGCGCCCACTTCTCGATCAGCGCGGCGGAGCCGGCGACTTCCGGATACGCGTAGTAGGTTTCCGTGAAGATCGTGTCGCTGGCCGGCTGGAACACCTTCCACGCTTCTTCCGCCGTGAACGACAGGAACGGTGCGAGCACGCGCAGCAGGCCGTGCGTCAGGTGGTACAGCGCCGTTTGCGCGGAGCGGCGGGCGCGCGAATCGGCCGCGCTCGTGTAGAGGCGGTCCTTCAGCACGTCGAGGTAGAAGCCGCCGAGATCTTCCGAGCAGTACGTCTGCAGCTTCGCGACGACCGGGTGGAACTCGTACTTCTCGTAGTGGCCGAGCAGCTCCGTCTGCAGTTGCTGCGAGAACGCGACCGCATAGCGGTCGATCTCGAGCCATTCGTCGACCGGCACCGCGTGCTGTGCAAAGTCGAAGTCCGACAGGTTCGCGAGCAGGAAGCGCAGCGTGTTGCGGATGCGGCGATAGCCTTCGGTCACGCGCTTCAGGATTTCCTCGGAGATCGCGAGCTCGCCCGAATAGTCGGTCGAGGCGATCCACAGGCGGATGATTTCCGCGCCGAGGCGGTTCGCGACTTCATGCGGGTCGATGCCGTTGCCGAGCGACTTGCTCATCTTGCGGCCTTCGCCGTCGACCGTGAAGCCGTGCGTGAGCAGGCCCTTGTACGGCGCACGGCCGTCGATCATCGACGCCGTGAGCAGCGACGAGTGGAACCAGCCGCGGTGCTGGTCCGAGCCTTCGAGGTAGAGGTCGGCCGGGAACTGCAGCTGATCCTTGTGCGAGCCGCGCAGCACGTGCCAGTGCGTCGTGCCCGAATCGAACCACACGTCGAGCGTGTCGCGGTTCTTTTCGTACAGGTTCGCGTCGTCGCCGATCAGCTCGCGCGGGTCGAGCGTCTGCCATGCTTCGATGCCCGACTGCTCGACGCGCTTCGCGACTTCCTCGAGCAGCTCGAGCGTGCGCGGGTGCAGCTCGCCGGTCTCCTTGTGCACGAAGAACGCCATCGGCACGCCCCACTGGCGCTGGCGCGACAGCGTCCAGTCGGGACGGTTCGCGATCATGCTGAACAGGCGCTGCTTGCCCCACGACGGGTAGAACGCGGTCGCGTCGATGCCTTCGAGCGCCGTTTCGCGCAGCGTCTTGCCGTTGTCGCGCGGCGTCACGTCCATGCCGGCGAACCACTGCGACGTCGCGCGGTAGATGATCGCCGTCTTGTGGCGCCAGCAGTGCATGTAGCTGTGCGTGTACTTCTCGCTGCGCAGCAGCGAGCCGGCCGCGTTCAGCGCGTCGACGATCTTCGGGTTCGCGTCCCAGATCGACAGGCCGCCGAACAGCGGCAGCGATTCGATATAGCGGCCGTCGCCCATCACCGGGTTGATGAAGTCCGAGTCGGTCATCCCGTGCGCCTTGCAGGACACGAAATCCTCGATACCGTACGCGGGCGACGAGTGCACGACGCCGGTACCCGTGTCGGTCGTCACGTAGTCGCCGAGGTAGACGGGCGCGGTACGCTTGTAGCCGGGGTGAGCCGACGCGAGCGGGTGGTGGAAGCGCAGGCCCGCGAGCTTCACGCCCGGCGCGGTCGCAACGACCGTGCCGGTCAGCTTGAAGTCGGCCATGCACGCGGCGACGCGCTCTTCCGCGATGATCAGCAGCCCGCGCTCGGTGTCGACCAGCGCGTAGACGATTTCCGGATGGAGGTTCAGCGCCTGGTTCGCCGGGATCGTCCACGGCGTGGTGGTCCAGATCACGATGCCGCCTTCGGCGCGCGGCAGGGCCGACAGGCCGAACGCCTGCGCGGTCTTTTCCGGTTCCGCGAACGCGAACATCACGTCGATCGTCGGGTCGGTGCGGTCCTTGTACTCGACTTCCGCTTCCGCGAGCGCCGAGCCGCAGTCGAAGCACCAGTTCACCGGCTTCAGCCCGCGATACACGTAGCCCTTCTCGATGATCTTGCCGAGCGCGCGGATCTCTTCCGCCTCGTTGACGAAGTTCATCGTCTTGTACGGGTTGGCCCAGTCGCCGAGCACGCCCAGACGCTTGAAGCCGACCTTCTGCTTCTCGATCTGCTCGGTCGCGTATGCGCGCGCCTTGCTCATCACTTCGGCCGCCGGCAGCGACTTGCCGAACTGCTTCTCGATCTGGATCTCGATCGGCATCCCGTGGCAATCCCAGCCCGGCACGTACGGTGCATCGAAGCCGGCCATGTTGCGCGACTTGACGACGATGTCCTTCAGGATCTTGTTGACGGCGTGGCCGAGGTGGATGTCACCGTTCGCATACGGCGGGCCATCGTGCAGGATGAACTTCGGACGGCCGGCACTGGCCGCGCGGATCTTCTCGTAGAGCCCGCGCTCTTCCCATTCCTTGACCCACTGCGGCTCGCGCTTGGGCAGGTCGCCGCGCATCGGGAACGGCGTGTCGAGCAGGTTGACCGGATACTTGGCCTGCGGTTTCGAATCGGCTTTCTTGTTGCTCATGATGGGATCGCTATCTTAAATCTCGGGGGACGCGCGAGCGTCGTGAATCGGGTGTGCGCGCGAGTGAGCGGCGCGAGGGTGCGGCGCGGGGCGCCGCCGTCCGGATCAGCTAATTCGGTCGGTGGCCGACGTCGAGAAGCCCGTGGCGCGGCTGCCCGGCGCACGGTCGCGCTCGATGAAGTACGCGCGCGCATTCGCGACGTCCAGTGCGATCGCGCGCGACAGCGCCTCGAGATCGTCGAATTTCGCCTCGTCGCGCAGCTTCTTCAGGAATTCGACGCGGATGAGCTTGCCGTATGCATCGCCGTGCCAGTCGAGCAGGTGGACTTCGAGCAGCACGCGGCCCGAATCGTCGACGGTCGGGCGCAGGCCGAGGCTGGCGACGCCCGGCAGCGGGGCGGGGCCGAGGCCGTGCACCTGCACGACGAAGATGCCCGCGAGCGCCGGCCGCTTGTGTGCGATCGGCAGGTTCAGCGTCGGGAAGCCGAGGTCGCGGCCGAGCTTCAGCCCGTGCGCGACGTGGCCGCTGATCGCATAGCCGTGGCCGAGCGCCTGCGCGGCCGCATCGAGATCGCCGGCCGCGAGCGCGGCGCGCACGCCCGAGCTCGAGATGCGCGTGCCGTCGCTGCCGGCCACCGTGCCCATCTGCTCGACCTCGAAGCCGTACTGGGCGCCGGCTGCCTTAAGCGTGTCGAAGGTGCCCGCGCGTTTCGCGCCGTAGCAGAAATCGTCGCCGACCATCATCCAGCGCGTGTGCAGCCCGTTCACCAGCGTGCGTTCGACGAACGCCTGCGGCGACTGGCTCGCGAACGTGTGGTTGAAGTGCTCGACGACCACGCGGTCGACGCCGTGATCGCGCAGCGCCTCGAGCTTGTCGCGCAGCATCGCGATGCGCGGCGGCGCGCCGGCCGGGTTGAAGAATTCACGCGGGTGCGGCTCGAACGTCATCACGCACACGGGCAGGCCGCGCGCGTCCGCTGCCGCGCGCACGCGCGCGAGCAGGGCCTGGTGGCCGCGATGGACACCGTCGAAGTTGCCGATCGTCAGCGCGCACGGGGCGCGGCTCTCGGCGTTGGGCAGGCCGCGGAAGACTTTCACGATAGCGGATGCAGCGTCGGGGAATGGGCGGTGGGATGCCGCAAAGCAGAAGATTATAAACGTTCGGGCGGGTCGGCGGCCGAGAAGGGGGGAAACGCGGGGGCGAATGGTAAAATTCGCGGATGAAAAAACTCGTGATCCTGATTTCCGGTCGCGGCAGCAACATGGAGGCCATCGTCCGCGCGTGCGCGCAGGAACGCTGGCCGGCCGAGATTGCCGCCGTGATCGCCAACCGGCCCGATGCGGCCGGGCTGGCTTTTGCCGCGTCGCACGGGGTGGCGACGGCGGTGGTCGACCACCGGTCGTTCGACGGCCGCGACAGCTTCGACGCGGCGCTCGCCGCCGAGATCGACCGATTCGCGCCCGATCTCGTGGTCCTTGCCGGCTTCATGCGCATTCTCACGCCGGCTTTCGTCAGACGATACGAAGGCCGGCTGCTGAACATCCATCCGTCGCTGCTGCCGAGCTTCAAGGGCATCCACACGCATCAGCAGGCGCTCGACGCGGGGGTCGCGCTGCATGGCGCAAGCGTGCATTTCGTGATTCCCGAGCTCGACAGCGGCGCGATCGTCGCGCAGGGCGCGGTGCCCGTGCGCGCGGGCGACGACGCGGCCGCGCTCGCACAGCGCGTGCTGACGGTCGAGCATGTGCTGTATCCGCGCGCGGTGCGCTGGTTCATCGAAGGCCGTTTGCGCCTCGAGAACGGCCGTGCAGTGGTGGCGCCGGAAGAGGCGCGCTGGATTTTCGCGGATCAACCGCATACCGAAACGAGTGAGGGCGTATGAAACTGCACGGATTCCTGATCGGCCAGACCGAGACTTTGCTGGCCGAGGTGCTGAAGTTCGCCGGCCCCGCCGACGCGACGACGAGCCGGTTCTTCCGCGCGCACCCGAAGCTCGGGCATGCCGAGCGCGGCGTGATCGCCGAGGCCGTGTTCGCGGTGCTGCGCCGGAAGATGGAGTTTTCGCACCTCGCCGAGAGCGGCACGGGCACGCCCGCACGGCGCCTCACGCTGCTCGGCCTGATGCAGACGGCCGGCCGCAACGCGCTGAAGCCGTTCCTGTCCGACACCGAGTCCGCGTGGCTCGAGCACGTGTCGAAGATCGACCCGGCGAGCCTGCCGGTGCGCATTCGCACGAACCTGCCCGACTGGATCCACCAGGCGTTGTCGGCCCGTTTCGATGCCGACGAGCTCGCGCAGCTCGCCGCTGCGCTGAACTACCCGGCGCCGCTCGACCTGCGTGCCAATGTGCAGAAGGCCAGCCGTGATCAGGTCATCGACGGGTTGCGCGCGGAAGGCATCGATGCGGGCGCGACGCCGTTTTCGCCGTTCGGCGTGCGCGTGGTCGGCAAGCCGGCGCTGACGCGCCTGCGGCTGTTCGAGGAAGGTGCGATCGAGGTGCAGGACGAAGGCAGCCAGCTGCTGTGCTCGCTGGTCGCACCGCGCCGCGGCGAGATGGTCGTCGATTTCTGCGCGGGCGCGGGCGGCAAGACGCTCGCGCTGGGCGCGATGATGCGCTCGACCGGGCGCCTCTATGCGTTCGACGTGTCGGAAAAGCGCTTGGCGAAGCTGAAGCCGCGCCTCGCGCGCAGCGGGCTGTCGAACGTGAACCCCGTGCTGATCGACAGCGAGCATGACGCGAAGATCAAGCGGCTCGCCGGCAAGATCGACCGCGTGCTGGTCGATGCACCGTGCAGCG
Organism: Burkholderia lata; assembly: GCF_902499025.1. Lineage (GTDB taxonomy): Bacteria > Pseudomonadota > Gammaproteobacteria > Burkholderiales > Burkholderiaceae > Burkholderia > Burkholderia lata_C. The sequence goes on from NZ_CABVPW010000036.1 coordinate 40,690, forward strand.
GCCTCGGCACGCTGCGCCGCAACCCGGACCTGAAGTGGCGCCAGACGCGCACCGCGATCGACGAGCTGACGCCAAAGCAGGCGTCGATCCTCGCGAGTGCCGCACGCCTGGTGAAGAAGGGCGGCCGGCTCGTCTACGCGACCTGCAGCGTGCTCGACGCGGAGAACGAACGCATCGTCGAACAGTTCCTGGCCGACCATCCCGAGTTCGTGCTGGTGCCGGCGCAGAAGGTGCTGGATGACCAGCGCATCGAGCTCGAGACGGGCGACTACCTGTCGCTGTGGCCGCATCGTCACGCGACCGACGGCTTCTTCGCCGCGGTGCTCGAACGGCGCGCTGCGCAGTAACGGCGGGCCGGACGGACGATGGAGAATCTGCAGAGCCGTCTGCTGTCGCACCGGCTGGCGTCGGTCATCCGCGATTTCCACCAGCCGGTGATGATCTGGCAGGCGGCGATCCTCATCGGCGCGCTGTGCTTCGCGTGGGTGGCCGCGCGCTTCGTGCACGGCCGGATCGACGCGCGCCGCCGGGCGGCCGGACGTGCGCCCGGTGCGGGCGCGCAAAGCCTGAAGCGTGCGCTGTTCCCGCTGTTCGGCAGCGTGTTCGTGGGCGGCGCGCAGCTCGCGTTCGACCCGTTCATGTCGACGTCGCTGCTGTCGCTCGCGCTCGTACCGCTGTTCGGCATCGGGCTGATCTACGTGCTGTTCTTCTTCGCGCGGCGCGTGTTCGCACGCGACGGCCACACGCATGCGTGGTTGTCGATCGTCGAAAAGATCGTGTCGACCGTCGTGTGGGCCGCGATGGTGCTGACCGTGCTCGGCATCCAGCGCGACGTGCTCGGCTGGCTCGACAGCGTGCAGTTCCGTGTCGCCAATGCGCACCTCACGCTGCTGTCGGTGATTTCGGGCGCGTTGTGGGTCTGCGTGACGTTGATGGTCGCGATGTGGCTCGGCTCGGTGCTCGAGGATCGCCTCACGCGCGCGAGCACGCTCGACGCGAACCTGAAGGTCGTGCTGTCGCGGGTCGGCCGCGCGCTGCTCGTGTTCGCGGCGATCCTGATCGGGCTGTCGCTGGTCGGCATCGACGTGACGGTGCTCGGCGTGTTCGGCGGCGCGGTGGGTGTCGGCCTCGGTTTCGGGCTGCAGAAGATCGCCAGCAACTACGTGTCGGGCTTCATCATCCTGCTCGACCGCTCGCTGCGGCTCGGCGACGCGATCAGCGTCGGCGGGCTGCAGGGCATCGTCACGCAGATCCGCACGCGCTACACGGTCGTGCGCGGCCTCGACGGCAACGAGACGCTGATCCCGAACGAGAAGCTGATCACCGACGTCGTGCAGAACCAGTCGTCGTACCTGACGCGCGGTTACGCGAAGGTCGCGGTGCAGGTCGCGTACACGAGCGATGTCGAGCACGCGCTCGCGCTGCTCGCCGATGCCGCGAAGGGCGTGCCGCGTGTGCTGGAAGAACCTGCTCCGACCCCGTATCTGGTGAGCTTCGGTGCGGACGGGATCGACCTGGAGCTCGGTTTCTGGATCGAGGATTCGGCGAAAGGCACGTCCGGCGTGCGTTCGACCGTGAATCGCAACATCTGGCGGCTGTTCAGCGAGCACGGGATTTCGATTCCGTTCCCGCAACGCGAAGTGCGCGTCGTCGGGTTACCGGACGGCTTTCCCGCCGCCGGCGAGGCAGCCGGCAACGGCGCGGCGGACGGGCACGGACCGGCTGCGTAGCGCGCGCCGGCCGCCAATCGTATCGACCCCGCGGTCGGAACCGGATCGCGGGCGTTTCCAAGTCCGCCCATGGACTCCGTTTGTTGCGTCAGGGCAAGAAAATATTCATTTTTTACAAAGACTTGGAACGGTTGAAGTAAAATTCTGGTCTACACGCGGTATGCTTTCATTTTTCTGACGCTTGGCGCGGGCCGGCGTCGCTCTCATCACAGGTAACTGCCTTGTTGAATTCCCTGCTCGATTTTCTTTCCCACGGGCTCCTGCATTTTTCGTGGTGGCAGGTCGCGCTGTTCGCGCTTGCCGTCACGCACGTCACGATCATCGGCGTGACGGTCTACCTGCATCGCTGCCAGGCGCACCGCGCGCTTGAGCTGCATCCGATCGCGAGCCACTTCTTCCGCCTCTGGCTGTGGATGACGACCGGCATGCTGACCGGCCAGTGGGCCGCGATTCACCGCAAGCACCACGCGAAGTGCGAGACCGAGGAAGATCCGCACAGCCCGCAGACGCGCGGCATCTGGAAGGTGTTCCTCGAAGGTGCGGAACTGTATCGCGCGGAAGCGAAGAACGAAGAGACGATGCGCAAGTTCGGCCACGGCACGCCGAACGACTGGGTCGAGCGCAATGTCTATTCGAAGTACCCGATTCTCGGCATCAGCCTGATGATGGTGATCGACGTCGCGCTGTTCGGCGTGATCGGTCTCACCGTGTGGGCCGTGCAGATGGTCTGGATTCCGTTCTGGGCGGCTGGCGTCGTGAACGGCTTCGGTCACTTCTGGGGCTATCGCAACTTCAACTCGGCCGACGCGAGCACGAACCTGTTCCCGTGGGGCATCGTGATCGGCGGCGAAGAGCTGCACAACAACCACCACACGTTCGCGACGTCGGCGAAGCTGTCGAACAAGTGGTACGAGTTCGACATCGGCTGGATGTACATCCGCATCATGTCGGCGTTCGGTCTCGCGAAGGTGAAGAAGGTCGCGCCGACGCCGCGCCTGAACAAGCCGAAGACGGTGCTCGACCAGGAAACGCTGCAGGCCGTGCTGTCGAACCGCTACGAAGTGATGGCGCGCTACGGCAAGGCCGTGAAGCGTGCGTACCGTCAGGAGCTCGCGCACCTGAAGGAAATCGGCGGCGAGAAGTACCAGATGATGCGCGGCGCGCGCAAGTGGTTCCACAAGGATGCCGACGGCCTCGACGAGCCGCAGAAGAAGCTGCTGCCGGAAATCTTCGCGAACAGCCAGAAGCTGCAAACCTACTTCCAGCTGCGCCAGGATCTCGCCGCGATCTGGGATCGTTCGACCGCATCGCGCGAACAGCTTCTCGCGCAATTGCAGGATTGGTGCCATCGCGCAGAACAAAGCGGCATCAAGGCGCTGCAGGAATTCGCGACGCGCCTGCGCCGCTACGCCTGATTCGAAATCGATTAGAATCTAAGGACGTCAAAAACCCCGCGTTGGCGGGGTTTTTTATTTGGTCCGCCGGTTTTTGAAGGGTGATCGGCAGGGCTGGATTGGTATGAGGCTTGGGGCAGCGTGGAAGTGTTGTTCCGGGGCGAGATCAGGGGATGGGATCGGAGTAAGCGCTAAAGCGCTAACTCGGATCGACCGCGAAGCATGGGGTAGGAGTAAGTGCTAAAGCACTAACTCCCACCGACAGGAGATATGGAGATGCAATCGACGATCAAACCCGTCGAGTACGACCGGCCCGTTGCAGCAGGGACCGTGTGCGGCGTGGGGCAGGCTTGGGCCAAGGTGCCCGATGCACCGTCCGCCGAAGAGCGGGTCGCGCTGAAGGAGCGCATCAAGGCATTGCTCGTGCGTGAAAAAGCCGTACTGGTCGCACACTACTACGTCGATGCCGAGTTGCAGGAGCTCGCCGACGAAACCGGCGGTTGCGTCGCCGATTCGCTCGAAATGGCCCGCTTCGGCCGTGACCACGACGCGCAGACGCTGGTCGTCGCCGGCGTGCGCTTCATGGGCGAAACCGCGAAGATCCTGAGCCCGAACAAGCGAATCCTGATGCCCGACCTCGACGCGACCTGTTCGCTCGACCTCGGCTGCCCCGTCGACGAATTCTCGGCGTTCTGCGATGCGCATCCCGATCGCACCGTCGTCGTCTACGCGAACACCAGCGCGGCCGTGAAGGCGCGCGCGGACTGGATGGTCACGTCGTCGATCGGCCTCGAGATCGTGGCCGACCTGCATGCACGCGGCGAGAAGATCATCTGGGCACCGGATCGCCATCTCGGCAGCTACATCCAGAAGAAAACCGGTGCGGACATGCTGCTGTGGCAAGGCTCGTGCCTCGTTCACGACGAATTCAAGGGCATCGAGCTCGACCTGCTGCGCGCCGAGTATCCGGACGCGAAGGTGCTCGTCCACCCGGAATCGCCGGAAAACGTCGTTGCGCAGGCCGATGTGGTCGGCTCGACCACGCAACTGATCGACGCGGCGGTCAAGCTCGACGCGACGCACTTCATCGTCGCGACCGATCTCGGCATCCTGCACAAGATGCAGCTGGCGGCACCCGGCAAGACCTTCATCGCGGCGCCGACGGCCGGCAACAGCGCGACCTGCAAGAGCTGCGCACACTGCCCGTGGATGGCGATGAACGGCCTCGCGAACCTCGCCGACGTGCTCGAGCGCGGTCACAACGAGATCTTCGTCGATCCCGCGATCGGCGAGCGTGCACGCCTGCCGATCGACCGGATGCTCGATTTCGCCGCCGCGCACAAGAAGCGCGTACAGGCGAGCGGCGATCTGCAGCGCGACCAGCAATTGTTTGCGAACGTGGGGGCTGCATGATGAATAGCCCCCACGCTCACATTCGTTCGGTGCCCCCCGAGGGGGCTGCCACCTTCCTTGGGGACGGCCCGGCGGAAGGCGGCGCGAGCTCCTCAGTATCCCCGCTGTTCAACATCGTCCGCGAGCAATACGGCGCGGCATTCGACGACGCGATCGCGCGCAACGTGGCCGATGCGATCGCGGAAGACGTCGGCACCGGCGACCAGACCGGGCGGCTCGTACCGGCCGGCGGCCGTCGCCGTGCACGCATCATCGTGCGCGAGGAAGCCGTGCTGTGCGGCGTGCCGTGGTTCGAGGCGGTGATCGCCCGGATCGATCCGGCGATCGTCGTGCAATGGCGCTATCGCGAAGGCGACCGCATGGCGCCCGATTCGACCGTCTGCGAACTCGAAGGTCCGGCGCGCGCGCTGCTGACGGCCGAGCGCAACGGGCTGAACTTCCTGCAGCTGCTGTCGGGCGTCGCGACCGCGACGCGCCGTTACGTCGATCGTGTCGAAGGCACGCGCACGAAGATCCTCGATACGCGCAAGACACTGCCGGGCCTGCGGCTCGCGCAGAAGTACGCGGTGCGCGTCGGCGGCGGCGAGAACCAGCGTCTCGCGCTGTATGACGGCATCCTGATCAAGGAGAACCACATCGCGGCGGCAGGCGGTGTCGGCGAGGCGCTCGACGCGGCGTTCGCGCTGGAGTCGGGCGTGCCCGTGCAGGTCGAAGTCGAAACGCTTGCGCAACTCGATACGGCGCTCGCGCATCGTGCGCAGTCGGTGCTGCTCGACAACTTCACGCTCGACATGATGCGTGAAGCGGTGCGCGTGGCGAACGGCAAGGCCGTGCTGGAAGTGTCGGGCGGCGTCAATTTCGATACGGTGCGTGCGTTCGCGGAAACGGGTGTCGACCGTATCTCGATCGGCGCGCTGACGAAGGACGTGCGCGCGACGGATTATTCGATGCGGATCGTCGACTGACCGAACGCCGTTGATCACAAAAAAAAGCCGTTGGCGCGCAAACGCCAACGGCTTTTTTCTTGTGCGGCGGCAGCCGGGAAGGGCGTGTCGCTCAGCGACGCGCGCGCGGCGTGAGCACGCTCGGCAGCGCCTTCGGCAGCGAGTTCGGCCAGTCGCGGCTGTAGTGCAGCCCGCGGCTTTCGCGGCGCGAGTGCGCGCTCTTCACGATCAGCGTTGCCACGTCGACGAGGTTGCGCAGTTCGAGCAGGTCGCGCGTCACGCGGAAGTTCGCGTAGTACTCCTGGATCTCGTCGCGCAGTAGCGACAGCCGGTGCTTCGCGCGCTCGAGGCGCTTGTCGGTACGCACGATGCCGACGTAGTTCCACATCAGGCGGCGCAATTCGTCCCAGTTGTGCGCAACGACGACTTCTTCATCCGCATCCGACACGCGGCTTTCGTCCCACGCAGGCAGCGTGCCCGGCGTTTCGGCGTCGAAGCCGGCTGCCTCGATCGCCTCGGCCGCCGCGCGGCCGATCACGAGACATTCGAGCAGCGAGTTGCTCGCGAGCCGGTTCGCGCCGTGGAGCCCGGTGTACGACGTTTCGCCGACCGCATACAGGCCCGCGAGATCGGTGCGTCCGGCGAGGTCGGTGACGACGCCGCCGCACGTGTAGTGCGCGGCCGGCACGACGGGAATCGGCTCTTTGGCGATGTCGATGCCGAATTCGAGGCAGCGCGCGTGGATCGTCGGGAAGTGTTCGCGCAGGAACGCTTCCGGCTGGTGGCTGATGTCGAGATACACGCAGTCGATCCCGCGCTTCTTGATCTCGAAGTCGATCGCGCGCGCGACGATGTCGCGCGGCGCGAGTTCGGCGCGCGGATCGTGCGCGGGCATGAAGCGCGTGCCGTCCGGCAGCTTCAGCAGGCCGCCTTCGCCGCGCACGGCTTCCGAAATCAGGAACGACTTCGCATACGGATGGAACAGGCAGGTCGGGTGGAACTGGATGAATTCCATGTTCGACACGCGGCACCCCGCGCGCCACGCCATCGCGATGCCGTCGCCGGTCGCGGTGTCGGGGTTCGTCGTGTACAGGTACACCTTGCCGGCGCCGCCGGTTGCGAGCACCGTATGCGGCGCCTCGATCGTGATCGTGCGGTCGTTGTCGACGTCGAGCGCATACAGACCGTGACAGCGGCGGCCGGGCAGGCCGAGCCGGTCCGACGTGATCAGGTCGATCGCGTGGTGATTTTCGAAGAACGTGATGTTCGGATGCTGGCGCGCGCGTGCCGACAGCGTCGCGAGCACCGCATGGCCGGTCGCGTCGGCCGCGTGGATGATCCGGCGATGGCTGTGGCCGCCTTCGCGCGTGAGGTGGAAGCCGAGCTCGGCTGCGTCGTCCTTCGTGAACGGCACGCCCTGCGAGATCAGCCATTCGATCGCTTCGCGGCCGTGCTCGACGATGTAGCGCGTCGCGCCTTCGTCGCACAAGCCGCCACCGGCGACCAGCGTGTCGTCGACGTGGTTCTCGATGCTGTCCGCCGAATCGAGGACGGCGGCGATGCCGCCTTGCGCGTTATCGCTCGCGCCCTCCATCATCGACCGTTTCGCGATCAGCGCGACGCGTCGCGTGCTGGCCAGGTTGAGTGCGACCGACAGCCCTGCCAGGCCGCTGCCGACGATCGCCACGTCGAATTTCATGCTGCATCTCCATCGTTACGCTTTTGATCTTGTGCGTTCCGGCGGCCGTGGCCGCGGAAAGAGGAGAGCATACCGCGTCGCGTCGGAGCGTGCGCGCAAAACAAAAAGCCCCGCATGTGCGGGGCTTTTCGGTCGCCGTCAGGCTGGCAGAAACCGGAGATTACTTGATCTTGGTTTCTTTGTATTCCACATGCTTGCGGACGACGGGATCGAACTTCTTGATCGCCATCTTTTCCGGCATGTTGCGCTTGTTCTTCGTGGTCGTGTAGAAGTGACCCGTACCAGCGGTCGACTCAAGCTTGATCTTGTCGCGTGCGCCTTTTGCCATGATTGTGCTCCTTGGGCTTAGGCTTCGCCGCGTGCGCGCAGGTCAGCGAGCACGGAATCGATGCCGTTCTTGTCGATCAGGCGCAGGCCGGCGTTCGAGACGCGCAGGCGCACCCAGCGGTTTTCGCTCTCCACCCAGAACCGGCGGTTTTGCAGGTTCGGCAGGAAGCGACGCTTCGTCTTGTTGTTGGCGTGGGAAACGTTGTTGCCGCTCATCGGCGCTTTCCCAGTTACTTGGCATACGCGTGCCATGAGAGCACTCCTAATACGCTAAATTCGGGGTTCGATCGCCGGTGAAGGTTCCATCGCACCGCCACGTGATCCATGGCTGCACTCAGAACGCCGAAGCCCTTACAGACAAGGCCCTTCGATGGCTAGAACTGTGGTTGGAAAAAATACAGACGGCGATTCTAGCAGAAAAATCTCAGGAAAATCAAACCTAATTTCGCATCGCCGTTGCGGCGCCCTCGGGCGGGCCGCAACCGCACAGTCTACAGCCAGCCGGCCCGTGCGAACGAAAAAGTATCACTGGTGCCGATGACGACGTGATCGAGCAGCCTCACGTCGACGAGCGCGAGCGCGTCGTGCAGCACGCGGGTCAGGCGGCGATCTTCCGCGCTCGGCTGCACCGCGCCCGACGGATGGTTGTGCGCGACGATCAGCGCCGCGGCGTTGTGCACCATCGCGCGGCGCACGATTTCGCGCGGGTAGACGGCCATGCGCGTCAGCGAGCCGCGTGTGATTTCCTCCGTTTCGATCAGGCCGTTGCGCGCGTCGAGGTATACCGCGGCGAACACTTCATAGGGGTACGCCCCGATCTTCAGCCGCAGATAATCCTCGACCGCGCCGGGCGAATCGATCTGCTTCTTTTCGCGCGCTTTCTCCTTCAGCACGCGCCGCGCGATCTCGATGACCGCAACCAGCCGTGCGGAACGCGCAGGGCCGATGCCGGGGTGCGCCTCGAAATCGTCGGCGGTTGCCTCGAGCAGTCCGCGCAGCGTCTTGAACTGCTTGACCAGTGCGCGAGCGGTGACGAATACATCGTGCCCGGGCTTGCCCGTGCCGAGCAGCAGTGCGATCAGTTCGTCGTCGGTCAGTGCGGCCGGCCCGCGCTCCAGCAATCGCTCGCGCGGCCGCTCGGGCCGCCAGTCGCCAGGACGGCGCTTGCGCCGGCGGATCGGGAGCACGCGGCCGGGTGGGGCGGCGGGCAGGTCGGCGGCGTCGCGGCATTCGACGTGCGGCAGGGGCAGTGCCGGGCAGGATGACAGCATGCTTGAAACTCCATTGGCGGCGGGCGGTGTGCGCGACGTCGTCGCACTTTCCGCCTTGCGCGCTCAGGTGACTTACAATATTGGCTTTGCGCCGGGCCTTTCGGCCGTATCGGGCGCCGACTGAACGAGTAATTCATGAGCCTCATCGATCTATCCGAAGTGAAGCCCGGTTCCCACGTCACGTTGCATTACCGGCTGGCACTGGCCGACGGCGCCGACATCGTCAACACCTTCACCGACAAACCGGCCACGCTGCTGCTGGGCGCGGGGCAACTGGCGCCGTCGCTGGAACAGATTCTGCTCGGGCTCAGGGTCGGCGACCACTCGACTTTTCAGCTAGCCCCCGAACAAGGGTTCGGCCCCCGCAATCCCGACATGCTCCAGCGCGTGACGCTGTCGACGCTGCGCGAGAACGGGATGGTCGGCGACGATTTCACGCCGGGCGAACTGATCGAGTTCAACGCGCCGGACGGCGGCCGATATGCCGGGGTGCTGAAGGAAGTCAGCGAAACCTCGGCACTGTTCGACTTCAATCATCCGCTCGCGGGCCAAGCGCTCACGTTCGAAGTGAAAATCATCGGAATCCTGTAATCATGAGCACCACCGATACGCTGTCCGGGCAGACCGTCGCAGCCGATGCCGAAATCCTGCTGGCCCAGCCGCGCGGTTTCTGCGCGGGCGTCGATCGCGCGATCGAGATCGTCGAGCGCGCCATCGCGATGCACGGTGCGCCGATCTACGTTCGTCACGAGATCGTCCACAACAAGTACGTGGTCGAGGATCTGAAGAAGAAAGGCGCGATCTTCGTCGAGGAACTCGAGGAAGTGCCGGCCGGCAATACCGTGATCTTCAGTGCGCACGGTGTGTCGAAGGCCGTGCGCGACGAAGCCGACGTGCGCGGGTTGCGGATTTACGACGCGACTTGCCCGCTCGTCACGAAGGTGCACGTCGAGGTGGCGAAGATGCGCCAGGACGGCGTCGACATCGTCATGATCGGGCACAAGGGCCATCCGGAAGTCGAAGGCACGATGGGGCAGGTCGAGCGCGGCATGCATCTCGTCGAGAGCGTCGAGGACGTACAGAAGCTCGAGCTCGCCGATCCCGAGCGCATCGCGCTCGTCACGCAGACGACGCTGTCCGTCGACGACGCAGCCGAGATCATCGGCGCGCTGAAGGCCAAGTATCCGAAGATCCGCGAGCCGAAGAAGCAGGACATCTGCTACGCGACGCAGAACCGCCAGGATGCGGTGAAGTTCATGGCGCCGCAGTGCGACGTCGTGATCGTCGTCGGCAGCCCGAACAGCTCGAATTCGAGCCGTCTGCGCGAAGTGGCCGAGAAGCGCGGCGTGGACGCGTACATGGTCGATGCGCCCGACCAGATCGATCCGGCATGGGTCGCAGGCAAGCGCCGCATCGGCGTGACGGCCGGCGCGTCGGCGCCCGAAGTGCTCGCCCAGGCCGTGATCGCGCGACTGCGCGAGCTCGGTGTGCGCAATGTGCGCGCGCTCGACGGTATCGAGGAAAACGTGTCGTTTCCGCTGCCGCGCGGGTTGAACCTGCCGCCCGCTGCCTGATTGCCGCATCGCACCTGCGGAACACCGAAGCGCGCCTTACGGCGCGCTTTTTTTTGCCTGTCGAAACTGCAATCGCAACCATTATTCGGATTAATGGTGCAACCGGGTTGCTCTGTTCGCATCCAAGCGTCTCTCAAAATTGGTTGCAATGCAGGAAAACCCCATCGAATCAGGATTATTGGCGTCCTATAAATGGAGTTACAATGCGCCCGTTTTCAGGCCTGAATGGCTTTGAAATCGGATTTTGGCAAGGCGCGGGAGACCACTCAATGCATGTGAAGTTGGCTTACGCCGTGTCCGTCGCCGCACCGGTTGCAATGCTTGCCGGCTGCAGCAAAAAGAGCGACGACGAGGCGGGGAGGGAGGCTGCGGTGTTCGCGGCACCGCCGGCCAGCGGCGTGCGCGTCGCCGGAACCGGTCGTGCGGCACCGTTCGCGTGCCGCATCGCGCAATTGGGCAAGGACAAGGAAAACGGGGCACGTTTGGCGATCGAGGAAATCAACGCGCTTGGCCTGGCGAACGGCCGGGCAGCGGGCACGCAGGTTGCAACACCGCAAGCCGCCGGTCGTGGCGTGACAGCGACCGTGCGCGCCGATCGACGCAGGCCGGCCATGGTGCCCGGCGATGCGGGCAGCGTGCCGATGTCGCCGGTCCCCTTTCATTTCGATTCGACGAAACAGCGCGTTGCCGCGAGTAATGGTGTCGCGGCGCGCGGTCTGGTTCGTACGATGGATTCCGACGCAGTCCTGACGAATGTCGGCTGCGTCGTTCGCGGCGCCTTGCGAGGCGCCGCGGCACGGAATCCGATCCGCCCGGGTGCGGGGCTTGCCTCGCACCGGACGGAAAAAGGCACGGATGCCGGGCAACCGGACGATGGCCGTCTCGGCATGCTGCCCTACGACTTCAAGGAGGCCACGAACACCGTCCTCGATGTCGTGACGATTTAGCGACGGGACTCATGACGGCACCGGAACAGTGCGGTGCCGTTTTTGTATCCGCTCCGGCGGCAAGTCCGGCCGTACAGGCCGGGCGGCGCGCGCCGGGACGATCCACCCTTACCGGTATCGACTAGTACCCGCAGTGTCGCCGAGAAGGCGCGATTCCTCGCTTACCCGCGGGGCGCAACGTCCTCCGGCAGCACGGGCCAAGGAGCTTTAAATGGATATTTTCGTCCAGCAGGTTCTCAACGGGCTGGTGCTCGGCAGTGTCTACGCCATCATCGCGTTGGGCTACACGATGGTGTACGGCATTCTCGGCATCATCAACTTCGCGCATGGCGACGTGCTGATGATCGGCGCGATGGTCGCCCTGTCGGCCATCACCGTGCTGCAGAACCATTTCCCCGGACTCGGCAACGTTGCGACGCTGACGATCGGCCTGGGCATTGCCGCGGTCGTCTGTGCGTTCGTCGGCTTCACGATCGAACGGGTCGCATACCGGCCGCTGCGTCGCGCACCGCGCCTCGCCCCGCTGATCACCGCGATCGGCGTGTCGATCCTGCTGCAGACCGCCGCGATGATCATCTGGTCGCGCAACCCGCTGCCGTTCCCGCAATTGCTGCCGACCGATCCGATCAACGTGATCAAGGCAACCGACACGACGCCCGGCGCCGTGATCTCGGTGACTGAAATCGTGATCATCGCGGTGGCGTTCATCGTGATGGCCGGCCTGCTGCTGCTCGTGCACAAGACCAAGCTCGGCCGTGCAATGCGCGCGATCGCCGAAAGCCCGAACACCGCGAGCCTGATGGGCGTGAACCCGAACTTCGTGATCTCCGCGACGTTCATGATCGGCTCCGCGCTCGCCGCGCTGGCCGGCGTGATGATTGCGTCCGAATACGGCAACGTGCACTTCTACATGGGCTTCATCCCCGGCATGAAGGCATTCACGGCCGCGGTGCTGGGCGGGATCGGCAACCTCGGCGGCGCGATGGTCGGCGGCGTGCTGCTCGGCCTGATCGAGCAGCTCGGGGCCGGCTACATCGGCAACCTCACGGGTGGTGTGTTCGGCAGTAACTACCAGGACGTGTTCGCCTTCATCGTGCTGATCATCGTGCTGGTGTTCCGTCCGTCCGGCCTGCTGGGCGAACGTGTCGCGGATCGCGCGTAACTGAAGGGAGCAAACAACATGACATCCATTCAACCGATCGAATCCTCGACGTCGCTCGTCGAAGAGCGCAACACCGCGAAGACCGTCATCATCGGCCTCCTGACTGCGGTCTTCGTGATCGCCGCGCCGATCATCATCGGCTCGGCCGGCGGCAACTACTGGGTCCGCGTGCTCGACTTCGCGATGCTGTACGTGATGCTCGCGCTGGGCCTGAACGTCGTGGTCGGCTTCGCCGGCCTGCTCGACCTCGGCTATATCGCGTTCTACGCGGTGGGCGCGTACACGGCGGCGTTGTTGAGCTCACCGCACCTGACCTCGCAGTTCGAGTGGATCGCGGCGCTGGCACCGAACGGGCTGCACATTCCGTTCTTCATCATCGTGCCGATCGCGATGGCGCTCGCGGCGACCTTCGGGATCCTGCTCGGTGCGCCGACGCTGCGCCTGCGCGGCGACTACCTGGCGATCGTGACGCTCGGCTTCGGTGAAATCGTCCGGATCTTCATGAACAACCTCGACCGTCCGGTGAACATCACCAACGGCCCGAAGGGGATCACGGGGATCGACCCGGTGCACGTCGGCGACTTCAGCCTCGCGCAGACGCACTCGCTGTTCGGGATCCAGCTGCCGTCGGTCTACATGTACTACTACCTGTTCGTGCTGTGCTCGCTGCTGGTGATCTGGGTGTGTACGCGCCTGCAGCACTCGCGTATCGGCCGCGCATGGGCGGCGATCCGCGAAGACGAGATCGCGGCGAAGGCGATGGGCATCAACACCCGTAACGTGAAGCTGCTCGCATTCGCGATGGGCGCGTCGTTCGGCGGCCTGTCGGGCGCGATGTTCGGTTCGTTCCAGGGCTTCGTGTCGCCGGAATCGTTCACGTTCTGGGAATCGATCGTCGTGCTCGCGTGCGTGGTGCTCGGCGGCATGGGCCACATCCCGGGCGTGATCCTGGGTGCGGTGCTGCTCGCGATCTTCCCGGAATTCCTGCGCTCGACGATGAGCCCGCTGCAGCACGCGCTGTTCGGTCATGACATCGTCGATACGGAAGTGATCCGTCAGGCGCTGTACGGCCTCGCGATGGTCGTCATCATGCTGTACCGCTCGGAAGGCCTGTGGCCCGCGCCGAAGCATGAGGACAAGATCGCGAAACTGGCGAAGCGCGCCAGCAAGAAGCCGGTGCGCGCTTAACCTACGGACAAGGGGATACACACATGAGCGACAAACAAATCCGACTGTCCGTGCAGGGCGTGAACAAGCGCTTCGGCGGCCTGCAGGCGCTGTCCGACGTCGGCCTGCAGATCAAGGAAGGCGAGATCTACGGGCTGATCGGCCCGAACGGCGCCGGCAAGACGACGTTCTTCAACGTGATCACGGGCCTCTACACGCCGGACTCCGGCGAGTTCAAGCTCGACGGCACGGAATACAAGCCGACCGCGGTGCATCAGGTCGCGAAGACGGGAATCGCGCGCACGTTCCAGAACATCCGCCTGTTCGGCGGGATGACGGCCCTCGAGAACGTGATGGTGGGCCGCCACGTGCGCACCAAGCACGGGCTGCTCGGCGCGGTGTTCCAGACGCCGGCCGAACGGCAGGAAGAGCGCGAGATCAAGGAGCGTGCGATCGAGCTGCTCGAATACGTCGGCGTGCTTCAGTACGCCGATTACACGTCGCGCAACCTGTCGTACGGCCACCAGCGCCGTCTCGAGATCGCGCGTGCGCTGGCCACCGACCCGAAGCTGCTCGCGCTCGACGAGCCGGCGGCCGGGATGAACGCGACCGAGAAGGTCGAACTCACGCGCCTGCTCGACAAGATCCGCTCGGACGGCCGCACGATTCTCCTGATCGAGCACGACGTGAAGCTCGTGATGGGGCTGTGCAACCGGATGACGGTGCTCGATTACGGCAAGGTGATCGCCGAGGGTCTGCCGCAGGACGTGCAGAAGAATCCGAAGGTGATTGAGGCATATCTCGGCGCAGGGGTGCACTGATGGCAGCGGCAATGTTGAAAATCAAGGGCTTGCAGGTCAACTACGGCGGCATCCAGGCCGTCAAGGGCGTTGACATGGAAGTCCGCCAGGGCGAGCTCGTGACGCTGATCGGCGCGAACGGCGCGGGCAAGACCACGACGATGAAGGCGATCACGGGTCTCAAGGCGTATTCGGCAGGCGACATCGAGTACGACGGCAAGTCGATCAAGGGCATGCCGACGCACGAACTGCTCAAGCGCGGCCTCGCGATGGTGCCGGAAGGCCGCGGGATCTTCGCGCGGATGTCGATCATCGAGAACATGCAGATGGGCGCGTACCTGCGCAACGACACCGAGCAGATCAAGAAGGACGTCGATCGCATGTTCGGTTTCTTCCCGCGCCTGAAGGAGCGTGCGACGCAGCTCGCGGGCACGCTGTCGGGCGGCGAACAGCAGATGCTGGCGATGTCGCGCGCGATCCTCTCGAAGCCGAAGCTGCTGCTGCTCGACGAGCCGTCGATGGGCCTGTCGCCGATCATGGTCGAGAAGATCTTCGAAGTGGTGCGCGAAATCTCGAAGGAGGGCATCACGGTGCTGCTCGTCGAGCAGAACGCGCGCCTCGCGCTGCAGGCGGCCGACCGTGGCTACGTGATGGATTCGGGCACGGTCACGATGGAAGGCGATGCGAAGCAGATGCTCGACGATCCGAAGGTGCGTGCCGCGTACCTGGGTGAATGAGTGAGTGAATGAGCGGGCCCGGTGGCGCGCGACGGCATACGCCGGACGCGTCGCACACGGGCTTTCGAAAGGCTGTCACGGGATGCCGTGACAGCCTTTTTTTTCGTGCCATGCGATTCGGGTCGAACTTGTGCGTGCTGACGTGACTCCATTCGACTGTTGCGCCGCGCACGCGGTGCGGGAGCGATGGGGGCGGCCGCTCGTTGCCGGTCGCCTGCAAACCGACACATGGGCCGTGTAGCATCGGCGGCCCATCGGGACACGGAGAGCACGCATGAGTCTGGACTACGGTTTCGTGAAGGCGAAGGTGACATCGGTGGCGCAGCTGAAAGGCTCGCCGCACGGCAGCGAGATCCAGTATCACATCCACCTGACGCTGGCGTTGCCGGGAGGCGACTGGGACGTCGCGATCAACGTCGGCACCAACGACGCGGACGACTTGCTGAACTACAAGCTCGTCTACGATTTCCACCATCCGATCACGGGGACGCTCGCGGCCGCGGCCGAAGGCTACACGGACCTGACGGGGCAGGCAGCCTTGCCCGCGCTCGACTACATGCGCAGCGACATCCTGAACGAAACGGGCGCATGGCGCCCGAGTGCCGTGATGGACGGCACCGAGAATCAGGAGCCGATCCCGTCGCTGCTGCGGCTCGTGAACGCCGCGCAGTCGCAGGGCCTCGACGTCGTCGTGTTCGGTCGCTCGTATTCGGAAGGCAACGGCATCCACGACACGCACATGAACCAGGGTTCGACCGGCTCGAACTACCTGCACCGCGCGGGCGACGACCACAACGATCACAACGACATCTGGCAGGACGGCGCGCTGATCGTGCGCGTGAGCGACACGCAGTGGGCCGCGTATTTCGCCGCGTTCGAGCAGCAGGCCGTGCCGACCGACGCGCTCGGCAATCCGCTGCCGGGCGCGGGGCCGATCACGCGCTGAAGTGGCGGACTGCCGGCCTTTGCTTCACGCGGCCGGCAGCGTCTTGCCGAACGAGATGCGTTCTTCGACGCGATAGCCGAGCGCCGCGTAGAAGCGGCACGCGTCGTCGTTGCCGGGCAGCACCTGCAGGTTGATCTTCAGGCAGCCGCGCGCGGCGAGCGCGCGTTCCGCATGCGCGATCAGCGCGCGGCCGATGCCGAGCCGGCGTGCGTCGTTCGATACGCCGAACGAGTAGAGCCAGCCGCGATGCCCGTCGAAACCCGCCATCAGCGTGCCGACCACGCGTGCACCGCTGGTCGCGACGAAGAACAGTTCCGGCTGCGTCGCGAGCTTCAGCTCGATCGATCGAAGCGGATCGCGGTGCGGCGGCGCGTCCGCGTCTTCGTACTGCGGGAACGCGTCGCGCCAAACCGTGAGGACGGCATCGGTGTCGGCGCGTTCGAACGGGCGGATTGCAACGGCATCGGCGGCGGCATCCATCGCTGCGGTCTCCTTAGAGCGTGTCGAGAATCGACCGCAGCATCGCCATCATCTGGTCGATTTCCCCGGTCGTCACGTTCAGTGCGGGCATGAAGCGCAGCAGGTTCGGCCGCGCGGCGTTCAGCAGCAGGCCGTCGGGCTGCATGTCGCGCGCCTTCTCGACGATCTGCGGGCCGATGTCCTTGCCGAGCAGCAGCGCGCGCAGCAGGCCTTCGCCGCGTTCGCCTTCGAAGCCGCGCTCTTCCGACAGCTCGAGCAGCTTGCGCTTCAGGTACTCGCTGCGCTCACGCACGCCTTCGAGGAAGCCCGGCGCGACGAGCTGCGAGATCACCGAATAACCGACCGCGGTCATCAGCGGGTTGCCGTTGTACGTGCCGCCCTGGTCGCCGGCCTCGAACACCGCGACTTCGGCCTTCGACAGCAGCGCGCCGAGCGGGGCGCCGCCGCCGATGCCCTTCGCGAGCGTCATGACGTCCGGCTCGATGCCGGACAGCTCGTACGCGAACAGCGTGCCCGCGCGGCCGCAGCCGCTCTGCACTTCGTCGACGATCAGCAGCAGGTTGTGCTGCTTCGTCAGCGCGCGCAGCGCCTGCATGAACTCACGCGTGGCCGGAATCACGCCGCCTTCGCCCTGGATCGGCTCGAGCATCACCGCGACGGTCTTGTCGGTGATCAGCTTCTCGACCGAGTTGATGTCGTTCAGCTCGGCCTTCGGGAAGCCCGGCACCTGCGGCGCGTAGATCGTGTCCCAGCCCGGCTTGCCGCTGGCCGACATCGTCGCGAGCGTGCGGCCGTGGAAGCTGTGGTCGAACGTGATGATCTCGTACGCGCCGTTCTTGAACTTGCGGCCCCACTTGCGCGCGAGCTTGATCGCGCCTTCGTTCGCTTCCGCGCCGCTGTTCGTGAAGAACACCTTGTCGAACACGCTGTGCTGCGTGAGCAGGCCCGCGAGCTTCGCCATCGGTTCGTTGTAGAACGCGGGCGACGGGTTCAGCAGCTTTTCGGCCTGCGTCTTCAACGCTTCGACGATGCCTTCGTTGCAATGGCCGAGACTGTTGACGGCCCAGCCCTGGATGAAGTCCAGATAGCGCTTGCCCGTGTGATCGTAGAGCCACGAACCCTTGCCGTGCGTAAACACGATGTCGGGGCGGTTCGTGATGTACATCAGCGAGTCGATCGGATAATCGTTCAGGGGCATGGCAGCAGACTCCAGCGGACGTTGAAAGGGAAACAGGCAATAAAAAAGCCACGGAAGGCCGTGGCTGGTGGGTCGAACAGCTTGTGCGTAACCGGTGAAGCAGTGTGGGGGTTACGCGCGAGTCCGTGACGAGCCTGCGGCATCCGGGCGGAGCGGCGAGCGGCGACGTCGAAGGGCGGACAGGAAGCAGTTCATGTGCGCAAGCATAAGGCATCCCGCGCCACACTGTAAACCGCCGCGATGCCACGGATGTGACATCGCGGTGCGCAGTGCGGTACGCGGGTGCGCGGGCCTTAGACCGGATGCGCGAGATCGGCGGCGCTCGTGAACGAGTCCGCGTAGAACTCGTCGGCCGGCAGCGCGTGGTGCTGCGTGAAGTCGCGCTGCGCGGATTCGACCATCACCGGCGCGCCGCACGCGTACACCTGGTGGCCCGACAGATCGGGCAGGTCCTCGATCACCGCGCGATGGACGAAGCCCGTGCGGCCCGTCCACTGGTCGCCGGCGTCCGGCTCGGAGAGCACCGGCACGTACTTGAAGTTCGGGATCTCGCGTGCCCACTGCTCGGCGAGCTCGTCGAGGTAGATGTCCTTCTTGCGGCGCGCGCCCCAGTAGAGCGTCATCGGGCGCGTGATGCCCGTGTGCTTCACGTGCTCGATGATCGCCTTGATCGGCGCGAAGCCCGTGCCCGATGCGAGCAGCACGATCGGCTTGTCGGAGTCTTCACGCAGGAAGAACGTGCCGAGCGGGCCTTCGAAGCGCAGGATGTCGCGTTCCTTCATCGCGCCGAACACGTGGTCGGTGAACTTGCCGCCCGGCATGTGGCGGATGTGCAGCTCGATCGGGCCTTCCTCGTGCGGCGCGTTCGCCATCGAGTAGCTGCGGCGCGAGCCGTCCTTCAGGATGAACTCGACGTACTGGCCCGCGAGATACTGCAGGCGTTCGTTGGCGGGCAACTGCAGCTTCACGACCATGACGTCGTCGGCCTTGCGTTCGAGCGCGGCGATCCGGCAGGGCAGCTTCTTGACCTGCACGCCGTCGACGCCGGCGATTTCACGCACGTCGATTTCGAGATCGCACTGCGCCTTCGAGCAGCACAGCAGCGCGAGGCCGCGCGTGCGCTCGTCGTTGGACAGCGCCGACGCGGCGTGCGGGCCCTGTTCGATCTGGCCCGACACGATCTGGCCCTTGCAGGAGCCGCACGCGCCGTTCTTGCAGCCGTACGGCAGATGGACGTTCTGGCGCAGCGCAGCCGCCAGCACGGTTTCGTCCGACTCGACCTGGAATTGCCGGCCGCTTTGCTTGAGAGTGACGTTGAATGCCATAGAACCAAACTAGAACAAAATGTGGGGACCGTGCATGTCGAGCACGGCAGCTACAATGCAAGCCCGTTGCGCGTCGCGCAACGGTGGCTACTGATTTCGCAACCAACATGATCGCGACTCGAATCCTGCGCCGGCCGCGCGCACTGATCGTCGGCTGCGGCGACGTCGGCATGCGCTGCGTCGCGCAATGGCGCGACACGCGCCGCAACCTGCGGATCTTCGCGCTGACGAGCCACCCGGCCCGCCGCGACGAACTGCGCGCCGCAGGCGTGACACCGATCGTCGGCGACCTCGATCGCCGGGCGACGCTCGGCCGCCTCGCGGGCCTGGCCCGCACGATCCTGCATCTCGCGCCGCCGCAGTCCGACGGCCGCGACGACCGGCGCACGCGTGCGCTGATTGCCGCAACGACCGTGCCTGCACGACGGCCACCGGTGCCGCCGGCACCGGCGGTCGGCCGGCTCCGAACGCTGCGCACCGCTGCCCGACAGGCCGGCGCGCCCGTTCGGGCAGCGCGTATTGTACCCGACGGCCTTCGTGCGCCGAGGCTCGTGTACGCCAGTACGACGGGCGTATACGGCGATTGCGGTGGAGCGCGCATCGACGAAACGCATCCGCTGCGTCCGGCGAATCCGCGCGCGTTCCGGCGCGTGTCGGCCGAGCGGCAGCTGCGTGCGGCGACGGTGCGCGGCGTGCTGTCCGCGCGCATCGTGCGCATTCCCGGCATCTACGCGGCGAACCGTCTGCCGGTCGCGCGGCTCGAGCGCGGCACGCCGGCACTCGAGCCGGCCGACGACGTCTACACGAACCACATTCACGCGGACGATCTCGCGGCGATCCTGCGCCGTGCGGCCGAACGCGGCAAGCCGGCGCGCGCGGTGCACGCGTCGGACGACAGCGAACTGCGGATGGGGGAGTATTTCGACCGGGTCGCGCAGGTGCTCGGCCTGCCGAGGCCGCCACGCGTCAGCCGCGCGGACGCCGAGCGTCAGCTCGAACCGACACTGCTGTCGTTCATGCGCGAGTCGCGGCGCCTGTCCAACGCACGGCTCAAGGCCGAATTGTGCGTGACGTTGCGGTATCCGACCGTAGACGATTTCCTTCAAACGCTCGCGCCGGGCAGCGCATCAGGTGAGCGCCGGTAACGCCTCGATCAGCAGGAAGCACAGCAACGCGCCGATCAGCGCGCCAATCAGGTTCGGATGATATTTGTGCTTCCGGTGCATCGCGGCCAGCAGGCCGCCGATCACGATGACCCCGACGATCGCGAACGCGATCATCACGTACGACAGTTCAAAAGTATGGTTGTTCATGATGTCTCCCCTGCATCGCTGTTCTCTTACAGCTTGTGATTTCAGTATAGCGGGGGAACATGCGGCCGAGATGCGGCCGGACGTCGAACGGTCGTGCGGATTTTCCCTTACAGGGTTTTGACGGGATTGCGTAGCGCTGAAAGGTCGGCGTCATCGAGCCAGCACCACGCGCCGGGCGCGAGGTCGGCCGGCAGCGCGAAGCCGCCGATGCTTTCGCGATGCAGCGCTTCGACGCGATTGCTCGCCGCCGCGACCATGCGCTTGACCTGGTGATACTTGCCTTCGAGGACGGTCAGCGCGAGTGCGTGCGGTTCGCGCGCGTCGGCCGCGACCGCGGCGATCGGCTTCGGCTCGCCGTGGAGCTGCACGCCGGTGCGCAGCGCGTTCAGCTGCGTGTCGTCGAGCGGGTGGCGCACGGTCGCCACGTAGGTCTTCGGCACCTTGCGCTTCGGCGACGTGTACGCATGCACGAACTGGCCGTCGTCGGACAGCAGCAGCAAGCCCGTCGTGTCCTGGTCGAGGCGTCCGACGCACTGCACGCCGCGCGCGACGAGCGGCGCGGGCAGCAGGCTGAACACGCTCGCATGGTGTTGCGGATCGCGCGAACACTCGTAGCCGGCCGGCTTGTTGAGCGCGAGATACGCGTGCGCGTGGAATGGCCACGTCGTATCGTCGACCGAGAACACGAGGCCGTCGGTATCGAACGCGGCGTCGGGGTCGGTCGCACGGGCGCCCGCCACCGCGACGCGGCCCGCTTCGATCAGGCCGCGACACTGGCGGCGCGAGCCGAAGCCCTGGGTGTAGAGAATGCTTTCGAGATCCATAGCGCGCGCATTCTATCAAGTGGCGGCGCACGACCGGCATGAACGCGCATGCGCTGGTAAGCTGCCGGTACGCCGCGCGGGGTGCGGCGCCCGTTCATTCTTCACGGAAAGTCCATGCCTTTCGCTTCGTTCCCGTTTGGTCGCAAGGCCGCCGCCGTCATCCTTGCCGCCACCGTCTCGTCGACCGCGTTCGCGCACGCGCATCTCGCGAAGAGCGACCCCGCGGCGGGCGCGGCGGTAGCTGCCGCACCGGCCGCCGTCACGATCGACTTCACCGAGCCGCTGGAGCCGGCGTTCAGCTCGATCGTCGTCGTCGACGGCGACGGCAAGACGGTGTCGGACGGCCGCGCGCGCATCGACGGGTCGAACCGCAAGCGGATGACGGTGCCGCTCACGGCGGTCGGCACGGGCGCCTTTACGGTGAAATGGGTGGCCGTCGCGACCGACGGGCATCGCACGCAGGGCGCATACGGCTTCAGCGTGAAGTGACGCAACGACGGCGGCAGGCCCGTGCCAGGGCTGCCGTCGCCCCTATCCCACAGGGAGTCCCGCATGAATCCGACGACGCTCGACGCACTCGCCGATTTCCCCCGTCTGCTCGAAGCCCATTTCGCGGCCGTCCCCGACGGCTATGCGCGCTGGACGCCCGATGACTGGGCCGGGATCCCGAGCGAGCACTTCTCGCCGCTCGGACAGCTCTGCCACGTGCGCGACATCGAGATCGACGGCTATCACGTGCGGCTGCGGCGGATGCTCGACGAAGACCGGCCGCTGCTCGTGTCGATCGATGGCGACGCGCTCGCGATCGAGCGCCGCTACAACGACGCGTATGCGTCCGACGTGCTCGCGGCGATCCGCGAAGCGCGGCGCGAGACGCTGGACCTCGTGTCGCGCCTGACGCCCGAGCAGTTCGCGCGCACCGGGGAGTTCGACGGCTACGGTTCGTTGACCGTGCGCGGGCTCGTCCACTATCTGTGCAGCCACGATCAGCAGCATCTGGCCGGCATGCAGTGGCTGCTCGGCAAGATCGACGCGGCGCTGTACGCGCGCTGAGCCGGCCGGCAGGCGCAAGCAATCGAGCGCAGATTTTGGTGCTGTTGTCGGTGCGGCAGGCTGCACTGTCGCGCCTCGATTGGAACGTTTTTCTGGATAATCCATCCAGCCGCGGCCGGCTGACCGGCGCGTCGCGCATGCCTACACTCCTAGCTTCGTTCAACGAGATAAGGAGTCAACCGTGGCAACTCATACACTCGCAGACAAGGTCGTCCTGATCGCAGGCGGCGCAAAGAATCTCGGCGGCCTGATCGCGCGGGATCTGGCGAGCCACGGCGCGAAGGCCGTGGCGATTCACTACAACAGCGCCGCATCGCAGGCGCAGGCCGAGGAGACGGCCGCCGCGGTGCGGGCGGCCGGCGCGGAAGCTGCCACGTTCCAGGGCGACCTGACGACGGCCGCCGCGGTCGAGAAACTGTTCGACGACGCGAAGCAGCGCTTCGGCAAGATCGACATCGCGATCAACACGGTCGGCAAGGTGCTGAAGAAGCCGTTCACCGAGATCAGCGAGGCCGAGTACGACGAGATGTTCGCGGTCAACAGCAAGTCGGCGTTCTTCTTCATCAAGGAAGCAGGGCGGCACCTCGAGGATCACGGCAAGCTCGTCACGCTCGTGACGTCGCTGCTCGGCGCGTTCACGCCGTTCTATGCGGCGTACGAAGGGTCGAAGGCGCCGGTCGAGCATTTCACGCGCGCGGCGTCGAAGGAGTACGGTGCGCGCGGGATCTCGGTGACGGCCGTCGGGCCGGGCCCGATGGACACGCCGTTCTTCTACCCGGCCGAGGGCGCCGATGCGGTCGCGTATCACAAGACGGCGGCCGCGCTGTCGCCGTTCAGCAAGACGGGCCTGACCGACATCGAGGACGTCGTGCCGTTCATCCGCCATCTGGTCACCGACGGCTGGTGGATCACGGGCCAGACAATCCTGATCAACGGCGGCTATACGACCAAGTAACCGACCCGGCAACGGGCCGCGCAGCGCACCGCAATGGCGCGTTTGCGTGGACAATGGACGAGCGCGCGGCCTCGCGGCTGCGCGCCCGTTTTCCCTGTGCCGCCGGACCTTGCCGCGACGCGCGACGGCCGGCGGTAATAATCGTCCGAACCTACGTTCCCCGCCGATGGACAAGCTGGATCAGGTCAGAATCTTCCTGCAGGTTGCCGAGATGGGCAGCTTCATCAAGGCCGCGCATGCGCTCGACGTGCCGCGCGCGACCGTGTCGGCGGCTGTTCAGCAACTGGAGACGGGGCTCGGCACGCGTCTCTTGCACCGCACGACACGCCAGGTGCAGCTGACTGCCGACGGCGTAATCTTGCTCGAACGCGGCCGGCGCCTGCTCGCGGAGGCCGACGAGCTCGACCGCCTGTTCCGCCGTCGCGACCGCGACGTGATCGGCCGGCTGAACGTCGATGTGTCGAGCCGGATCGCGCGCCGCATGGTGGCGCCCGCGCTGCCATCGCTGTTTCACCGCTATCCGAAGCTGCAATTGTCGCTCGGCTCGACCGATCGTTCGATCGACCTGGTGCAGGAGGGCGTCGATTGCGCGATCCGCGTCGGCCGGCTTGCGGACAGCAGCCTCGTCGTGCGGCCGCTCGGGCAGTTCACGCTGATCAACTGCGCGAGCCCCGGCTACCTGCGCGAATGCGGCGTGCCCGAGCATCCGGATGCGCTCGCGCACGGACACTGGGCGATCGGCTATGCGTCGCCGACGACCGGGCGCGAGCTCGACTGGGAATACTGCGCGGACGGCCAGCGGCACACACTCACGCTGCCGAGCCGCGTGATCGTCAACAACGCCGAAACCTATATCGCCAGCTGCATCGCCGGGATGGGGCTGATCCAGATTCCGCGCTTCGACGTCGCGCATCTGCTCGACAGCGGCGCACTCGTCGACGTGATGCCCGGCCACCGCGCCGCGCCGATGGACGTGTCGGCCGTGTACCCGCACCGGCGCCATCGGTCGCGGCGGCTCAATGCGTTCATCGAATGGTTCGGGGAACTGATGGCGAGCGCGCTGACGAGGGGCGGGGAGGGCGCGGAGGGCGACTGACCGGCACGGCCGGTTTGCGTCACGTGCCGTCGTGCCTGTTTCAGCCGGGCAGCGCCGAGAACTGCCGGCTGCGCCCGGTTTCCCGCACCGCATCGATCAACGCCGCGCCGGCGCCGTCCGGTTTCGCCGCGAACGCGTAGAAGCGCGCGGCCGGTAGCGCCGGCAGGCTGTCTTGCGGCCCGCATTCGCGCAGGCCTTCGCGTAACTGGCTGCGCGCCAGTGCGGTGACCGCGAAGCCCGCGAGCGCCGCCGACACGCAGCCGGCCATGCTGCTGCTCTCGAACAGCACGCGAAACGGCCGCAGCGCGGCGGCGAGTGCCGCGACGGCAGCTTCCCGATAGACGCACGGCTGCGGAAACAGCGCGAGCGGCACGTCGCCGTCGGCGTCGAGCGTGCGATCCGACGCAAACGCCCACACGAGCGGTTCTTCCCACAGCAGTTCGCCCGGCGTGTCGACCTGCCTGCATTGCTTGCCGAACACGACGTCGAGCCGGCCGAGCGTCTGCTCGCGCAGCAGCGATGCGGTGATCCCGACCTTCAGCTCGATCGACGTGCGCGGGTGGCGATCGCGAAACGTGCGCAGCACGTGCGGCAGCCACGCACCCGCGAAATCCTCCGACGCACCGACCCGCAGCGGCCCGTGCGCCGGCGCGCCGCGCAGCCTCGCGCGCACTTCGCGCTCCATGTCGACGATGTTGCGTGCGTATGCGTACAGCGTGTCGCCGGCTGGCGTGAGCGCGATGCGGCGGGTCGTGCGCGCGAGCAGAACCGTGCCGGCCGCCTGTTCGAGCCGCTTGATGTGGCCGCTGACGGCGGACGGCGTCAGCGCGAGCCGTTCCGCGGCCGGCGCGAACCCGCGGCTGTCGACGACTTCGAGGAAGGTGCGCAGCAGCGTGATGTCGAGCGAGGTCGACGCGGGATCGGTCAGCGGTTCCATGGATCAATTCAACGCGATACTCGAAGAATGAACAATGATACTCCGTGAATCGTGATGAAATGCCGGCCTACCATCGTGCACTCGGATCGACCCAACGGAGTGCACGATGACGACCTATGCGCATGCGACGACCGCGTCGCTCGACATTGCCTATCTCGAATGGAACCCGCGCGGCGAGCGCGTGGCCGTGCTGCTGCACGGCTGGCCGGACAGCCCGGTTGGCTGGGAGCCCGTGGCGGCGGCGCTCGCCGCACGCGGCTACCGCGTGCTCGCGCCCGCGCTGCGCGGTTTCGCACCGACGCGATTTCGCGATGCATCCGTGCCGCGCAGCGGCCAGCTTGCGGCGCTCGGGCGTGACCTGCTCGACTTCGTCGATGTGCTCGGCATCGAGCGGCCCGTGCTGGTCGGGCACGACTGGGGTGCGCGGGCGGCCGCGAACGCGTGCGGGTTGCGCGACGGCGCCGCATCGCATCTCGTGATGCTGTCGGTCGGGTACGGCACCAACGATCCGGGACAGCCGTTGTCGCTGCAGCAGGCGCGCAACTACTGGTATCACTGGTTCATGGCGACACCGCGCGGGGAGCGGGCCCTCCGCGACGATCGCCGCGCGTTTGCGCGCTTGATGTGGGACACGTGGTCGCCGCCGGGCTGGTATCGCGACAGCGATTTCGACGCGGCGGCGGCTGCGTTCGACGGGCCCGACTGGATCGACGTCGTGCTGCATTCGTACCGGCATCGTTGGGGATTCGCAGCGGGCACGCCGGCCTATGCCGACGACGATGCGCGGCTGAATCCCGCGCCGGTGCTGGCGCTGCCGACGCTCGTGCTGCACGGCGGCGCGGACACCTGCAATCATCCGGATGGTTCGGCCGGGCGCGAGCGGTTCTTTGCGGGGCGCTATGCGCGGCAGGTGCTGGACGGCGTCGGCCACTTTCCGCAGCGCGAGGCGCCGGCGACGGTCGCCGACGCGATCCTCGGGTTCTGCGAGGCAGGCTGATGCGCGCCGGCGCGGCCGGCGCACGGTCGATCAGCCGCCGACACGGGCCGCGAGCAGGTCGGCGAGGCCGATGTTCCTGAACATCTCGCGGCGGATGCGATCGCCGACGCGGAACACTTCCTCCGCGCCGTCCTGCGACGGATCGACGAACACGCGGTACGGGCGCTTGCCGGCGGGTGCGGCGACGATGTCGGCAATCGCCGTCGCGACGGTGCCGGCATCGGCGTCCGCCGGTTCGAGCGCGGCGAGGCCCTTGAGCGCCTGCTCGGCGACGCCGGCGTAGGGGCCGTCGTCGTAGGCGGCCTGAACGATCGCGTCGGCCGGCTTGCCGGCATGAGCGAAGTGATTGGTGCCCTGCGTGAAGGCGCCCGGAACGACGATCGACGTCTCGATCCCCCAGCGGGTCAGTTCGGCCGCATAGGACACCGCAAGCGAATCCATCGCGGCCTTCGCGGCGAAGTAGGGGGCGAGGAACGGCGGCGTACCGCCGCGCGCGGACGACGACGACACCCAGACGAGCAGACCGCGGCCCTGGCGGCGCAGGTGCGGCAGCGCCGCGCGGTTGACGCGCTGGGTCGACACGACGTTGACGTCGTAGAGCTGCGCGATCTGCTCGGGCGTGAACGCTTCGGCCGGGCCGAACACCATGTGGCCGGCATTGTGGACGACGACGTCGAGGCGGCCGTTGTCCGCGATCACGCGATCGACGGCGGCACCGACTGACGTGTCGTCGCCGACGTCGAGCTCGACGGTGCGCAGGTCGACGCCGTGCTCCTGCGCGTAGGCGGCGATGGCGGCGACGCGCGGCGCGTTGCGACCGGCGCTTTCGCGCATCGATGCGTAGACGGTATGACCGGCGCGGGCGAGCGCCTGGGCCGTCAGCAGGCCGAAGCCGCTGGACGCACCCGTGACGAGAATGACTTCCTTCATGATCGATCTCCGGTAAGAGGGGGGCGTGGCAGGCGGCCGGTCAGCACATGCCGCCGTTGGCACGCAGGACCTGGCCGTTGACCCACGCGCCGTCGGGGCCGGCGAGGAATGCAACGACGCTCGCGATGTCCGCGGGCTGGCCGAGGCGCTCCAGCGGGTTCATCTTCGCCATCCGGTCGACGAGTTCGGCGCTCTTGCCGTGCAGGAACAGCTCGGTCGCGACCGGCCCCGGCGCGACGGCGTTCACGCTGATGCCGCGGCCGCGCATCTCCTGCGCGAGCACCTGGCTCATGCCCTCGACGGCCGCCTTGGTCGCGATGTACACGCCGTAGGTCGGCAGGCGCATGCCGATCACGCTCGACGTCAGGTTGACGATGCGGCCGCCGTCGCGCACGCGCTTCGCCGCCTCGCGACTGACGTTGAATGCCCCCTTCAGGTTGATCGCGACGGTCTGGTCGAACGCTGCGTCGTCGAATTCGGCAAGGGGCGCGAGCTTCATCACGCCCGCGCTGTTGACGACCACGTCGATCCGGCCGAATGCCTGCTCGGCTGCGTCGAACAACGCGGCCACCGCCGCCGGATCGGCAACGTCCGCCTGTACCGCGACGGCCGCGCCGCCGTCGGCGACGATCGAGTCGACCACTTCCCGGGCCGGGCCGGCGCCGCCGGCATAGTTCACGACGACCCTGAAACCGTCGCGGGCGAGACGGCGGGCGATTTCCGCGCCGATGCCGCGCGACGAGCCCGTGACGAGGGCGACCTGTTCCGATGTGCTCATGTCCTGCTCCTTGGTTCGTGAGTGCCGTGCGATCCGGCGACAGGACTAATGTAGGCTTCCTCGATCAATAAAAATAATGAATAATGATCAGATCAAGAATGACTGAAAGTATGTCTCATGGCATTCGACAGCAGGCTTTTGAGCGGGATCGGCGTGCTCTCGGCGGTGATCGAGGCCGGCACTTTTGCGCGCGCCGGCGAGGCGATGGGATTGACGCAGCCGGCGGTGAGCCGTGCCGTCGCCCGGCTGGAAGAGCGCGTCGGCATCCGGATCTTCAACCGCACGGCGCGCGCGATCACGCTGACCGACGAAGGGCGGCGCTTCTATGAAGCGGTCGCGCCGCTGCTGGCCGGCATCGAGGACGCGGCGCTCGACGCCGGCCAGTCGAAGGCGCGTGTCAGGGGGCGGCTGCGCGTCAACGTCGACGCGACCTTCGGCCACTACGTGCTGGCGCCGAAGATGGCGGAGTTTCTCGAGCGCTTTCCCGACCTGTCCGTCGAGATCAGCGTGCGCGACCGGATGGGCGACCTCGTCGCCGACGGGTTCGACGTGGCGGTGCGGTTCGGCATTCCGGAGCCGTCGTCATACCGTGCGCGGTTGCTGCTGGAAACGCGTGTGCTCACCTGCGCGTCGGCAGCGTATGTCGCGCGTCATGGCGAACCGCAGCACCCGCGGGATCTCGCGAGCGGGCATCGCTGCGTGCTGATCCGCGATCCGGTGACGGGGCGGCCGTTCGAATGGGAATTCCATCGCGGCAAGGAGGTGGTGCCGTTCGATGCCGCCGGCCGGCTGATGGTCAACGATACGGGCATGCTGCTCGGCGCGTGCCTGGGCGGCGCGGGGATCGCGCAGCTGCTGGAACTCTATGCGCGCGACATCCTCGCCGACGGGCGGCTGGTGCTGCTGCTGCCGGAGTGGGCGGACGAGACGTTTCCGCTGTACGCGTATCACCACGCGTCCAATCTCGTTTCCGCGAAGTTGCGCGTGTTTCTCGACTTCGTGCGGGCGTTGATGGCCTGAGCCTGAGCTGGGGTCGACGTGCCGACGGGGCGGTCGCTCCGTCCGTTCATTCGGTGCGATGCGGAATGCTGTCCGGGAACGGGTAGGGCGCGTGCGGGCCGGGCCAGTCAGGTACCGGCGGCGCGGTCAGGACGTCGCATCCTGCCAGCATGAGCGACAGCGCCACGGCGAGCGCGCGGCGGCAGAGCAGGGATGAAATCGTGCGCATGGACATGGCGTGCCTCCGTGTCGCGCATCCTCATGATGCTTGGACTGCTGCGCGGGGGGCGCGTTGCGGTGCGCACTACGGCAAAAACAAAAAACCCGCGAAGCGGCGAGCTTGCGCGGGTTTCGAGAGGTGCAGCGCATCACGCTGCGAGAATGCTGGTGCCAGGGCCGGAATGAAATTATTCGTTGTGAGGCCCGTATTGTAAGGGGATTGCTTGGAGGGCGTTGTGGAGTTGCCCCCGGAGTTGCCCCCGCGCTGCCGGCGCAGCCACTATACGAAGAGATCAAGGTCCATTCTTGCCTCGCCAGACGCGAAATTTTCTGGAGAGTTGGAGATAACGGCTCAACTCGGCTTGTCTGCCTTATCTGGCGGGGCTTTGGTCATCTCCAAGTGTATCTCCAAGACACCTATTTTTCTGGAGATAAGTTTGGAGATAAGCGTCGAATGCATCGAGCCACGTCGACCAGCTCGGGAATTGCCCCGCCGTCTGGGACGCTGCGCGCAAAGAATCTCCCGTGCCGCCACTCCTCCGCGCGCAGAAACAGAAACGGGCCTTGCGGCCCGTGAAAAGTGAATTTGGTAGGAGAGGCGTTACGCCGCGTCGCGTACCCGCATGATTGTCTGGCGGCTCGTGCCGAATTGTCGGGCGAGCGCGGCCACGCTCGCCCCCGCGTCCAGCTCGCGCAGCACCTCCGCCCGCTGTTGGTCCGACAGGGCGGACGGCCGTCCCATCGCCTTGCCTTCTGCTTTAGCGCGAGCGATGCCGGCATGCGTTCGTTCGATCAGCAGATCGCGTTCGAACTCGGCCACCGCGTTCAACACCTGCATCGTCATCCGGCCGGCCGCACTCGTCAGATCGACGCCGCCCAAGGCGAGACAATGAACCCGGATACCGCGCTCGGCCAAACCCTCGACCGTGGCCCGCACGTCCATTGCATTGCGGCCGAGCCGATCGAGCTTCGTCACGATCAGCACATCGCCTTCTTCCATCCGGTCAAGTAACTTTGCGAAGCCCGGCCGCTGATCGGCGCTCACGCTCCCTGAGATGCTTTCCGATACGACGCGGCGCTTGTCGACGGAGAAGCCGGCCGCCTCGATCTCGCGTAACTGGTTCGCGGTGGTCTGGTCGGACGTGCTGACGCGGGCATAAGCGAAGGTTCGGGACATATCGGGCACTCAATCTGTACGAAATAGATGTCCGAATATAGACGCCTGTCCAAAATACTTCAACCCTTATTTTTGGACAGGGTGGAAAGGGGTTGTCCGAAAGGGATCGGTTTTGGACAGGCGCATTTGATTGGAGGCCGATTGTCTTCTGGTCGGTCGCTGGGACAGACCAGAAGGTGCCACTATTCGAACGACAACAACCGACCCAATGCTGCTGGTCAGCCGGTCGCGGCCCAAACGGCGAGTTCCGCGGTACAGCGGTCGCTCGGCGGGATATCGCAGCGACGGGGTGTCGGTCTTAGCTGTAAGTAAGCGTGACCATCCGCTAACGACAGCTACAAGTCAGCACGACATACGTTGCGACCGCGACTGGAAGAACATCTCGCCCAGGCGTAGACTGCCAAATAACAAGACGAACAATATAAAGGGGCATACGGGATGATCAACGGAATCGACATAACTAGATTCGGCAGCTTTTCCGGCTTGGACTGGAAAAAGAGTATCCGGGACGGAGGAAAAAATCCGCAGGAATTCAAACGGCTGAACATTCTGTATGGCCGTAACTATTCTGGGAAGACAACGCTTTCCCGAATCTTTCGTGCTTTAGAAACAGGGTGCCTCCCACCGAATTACACAAACTCCGAGTTTACGGTGCATGGCGACAAGGGAGATGTCAGCCAGCTTACTATCGGCGCCCACGCCTACGATGTTCGGGTCTACAACCGTGATTTCGTTAGTGAAAATCTCAATTTTCTGGTCAATCAAACGAAAGATGGTGAAATAAAGACGTTCGCTATCGTAGGCGAGAAGAACAAAGAAATTGAAGATGCCATAGCTTCAATTTCACTTAAGCTAGGTAGTGTTGATGAAAAGGCCGGTCTTCGCTACGAATTGGACGAGAAGCGCAAAGAGCGAGATAGAACGAAGAATAATCACAAGATCGCATTTGATTCTCTGGAGGGGAAATTACGTTCTCATGCCAACGATAAGATCAAGCAGAATCGCACTTACGGCCCCGCTGTCTACAACATTGATAACATTAAGAAAGACATCATCTTGGTTAAAAAGGAAGGCTTCGTCGCTCTGACTACAGACGAGCAGGCTACCAAAGTCAACCTGACAAAACAAGAAGTCCTGCCCGATATTACGGAGTCGGTTTCCATCACCTTAAAGATCGAGACAATCGCGAACGTGGCGAACGAACTGCTAGGTAAGCAGATCAAACCAAGCCAAGCTATACAAGAACTCCTTCATGATAGTGCTCTTCAATTATGGGTAAAACAGGGTATTCCTCTGCACAAAGAAAAACGTGACACGTGTGCTTTTTGCCGTCAAAGTCTGCCGCACGATATTTGGCAAGCGCTGGACTCTCACTTCAATCAAGAATCTTCTGACCTTGAATCTGATCTCGACGCGTGTGTGAGTTTGGTTGATTCTGAGATTAATCGAATTCCAGGATTTGTGACTTTGACGGGGGATAAGTTCTACGCAGAGGAGAAAGTCTCGTTTGAAACAAAAAAGAAATTACTGGAAGAGTGTCTGAGGATCTACAGGCAAGATCTGGGATCACTTCGAGTCGCACTAAAGACCCGGAAAAACAGCCCCTTCCAGCCGGTTGTAATGCCCCCCTTTATGCACAACTCTGCAGAAATTCAAGGGTATGTTGACGATATCAATGCCTTAATCACCAAGAGCAACAGCAAAGGTAGTTCTCTAGACAAAGATAAGGAATCTGCGCGCGAAGCATTACGGCTTACTGATGTGGCGTCGTTCATTACGGACATCAAATACGATATGGAGCAGATCCGTATCACGGAACTGAAAACCGAAGCGGACAACGCCAATACCGCCCACAGCTACGCGCAAGACGAGATCACCGCGCTGGAATCCGAGATCACGAGCCTGCAGGGGCAGCAGCAGGACGAGCGCAAGGGGGCAGAGAGGGTCAATGCCCTGCTCAATCACTTCTTCGGCCACGACGGAATCAAACTTGAAGCCAAGGAAAATACCGAGAAGAGTGCCGTTCGCTTCGAGGTCATGCGCGATGGTAAGTCGGCGTTCAACTTGAGTGAAGGCGAATGCAGTCTCATTGCATTCTGCTACTTCATGGCCAAACTGGAAGAGTCTAATAACAAGGGCAAAGATCTCATTATTTATATTGATGACCCGATTTCCAGCTTGGATGGAAATCATATCTTCTTCATGTTCAGTCTCATCGAGAGTCTGATTGCCAAGCCTATCAAAAATGCCGACAAATCAAACGGCTATCGATATCATCAGCTCTTCATCTCCACCCACAACCTTGACTTCTTGAAGTATCTCAAGCGACTTTCTATTCCCAAGAAGAAAATACAAGTGGGGGATGAAAGGCCAAGAAGTATGGATGATAATGAACATTTCATGGTGGAGCGTAACGGCGCCAATAGCAATATTGTACTCATGCCGTCCTACTTAAAAGACTACATCACCGAATTTAATTACCTATTCCATCAAATTTACAAGTGTAGAAATCAACATGTGGCTCAAGGGGAGTATGAGCCATTTTACGGATTTGGAAACAATCTTCGAAAATTTTTGGAGGCATTTCTGTTCTTTAAGTTTCCGTATCACGACGACAAGAATGATGCATTTGAGCGCATCAAAAAGTTCTTCGGCGATGAAGACGTAGCCGCAATCGCATTGGTTAACCGCCTTAATAACGAATTCTCACATCTTGAGTCAATTCCGGACAGAGGGTTCAAGCCTGTAGAGATTCCAGAGATCGCCAAGGTGGCCAATTTTGTATTGGATAAAATTTACACTGCCGATCCAGGTCAATACAACGCATTGTTAAAGAGCATTGGGGAGCCTGCTAGGACTGAGTAAAACAAGGAGCCATGTGCCCCTTGTTCTATTTCTGACCTTACCCATGATCCATAGAGAAAATGAACGAGAGTTTTGGAACGCGGACGATACGATGCGGACTCTCGGTGTTCGATTGACCGCTTGTGAAGTCGGACTGCCACCCGAATGTCATGGCGATGCAATAAACGGAAGTCGCGTTATGGCCGAACGCGGCCGGCCACCGCCCTGCGACGCGCGACCGGCGCAGATCGACTGCGGATTCAAGCCGTCGTTGAACTGGCCATCAACTGCACGCCAGCTTTGGGGTATTAAACGGTCGTCCATGCGGCACATTGCTGGCCTTTTCGGATGTAGGTGAGCTGCTCACGATCACCGCCGATGCATATCTGCCATACCTCGTTGTCAATGGATTGCTGCGAGAATATAGGCCAAAACGGGCTTAGATCGAACAACATAACCATAGGGGATGCGTAAATGCCGATTGAGGATAGATTCAAACAGCCGGTAATCGCAATACTAGTAAAGCGAGCAGCGAATCGCTGTTCTAATCCGGACTGCGGGGCAATCACGAGTGGCCCCACTGCCGACCCGAATGATGCTGTAAACGTAGGTGAAGCTGCGCACATCTACGGTGCCAACCCTGGTTCGGCTCGCTACGAACCGTGTATGACGTCGACGGAACGTAGTGCCATTACGAACGCGATCTGGCTGTGTGGCAATTGTCATAAGATGGTCGATGACGATCCGAATAGGTACCCAGCTGGCCTTCTCTTTGAATGGCAGCGAGCGCACGAGCGTCGGATTGCGGAGCAGGTGGGAAAAACAGGTGCTGAAGCTAGGCAGCGATACGAGAAACGGCATCTGGAAGAATTCGGGCGATTGAGCTATCTGGCTGAGCGAATTATTCTCGAAAAAGGAGAGTCGTGGGAATTTCGCCTGACGGTCGAAATGCTGCGTTATGAGATGGCTCCCATTTTTCAACGGTGGTCAGCTCTCCAGCGAGGGCTATACGTTAAGCCCGTGATGCGCATTGATCCATCCGAATTCGTTCCATGGCTATCTGACCGTATGCACGCAATCATGCAAATCATCACAGCATTCTCTGCGTTGGCAAATTCGGAGTTCACTCACGCATGGGGAGATTTAGGCGTTGCTGGTTCTGATACTGAAATCGTTACGGTATGTCGACTTTTCGCCGAGGTATGCGCTAGTACTCTTGCGTGGGAAGAGCAAGTGCGCTTCTCGCGAGTTGACGAGCCTTTCACCGAGGTACACGGATTGCTCAGTGGTGTCGCGAGCGATTTATTCGAACAAGCGCGGAGGATTCCAGAATTTATTGAAAATGTCATTAAGCAAAATTCTAAAGATGAAACCCATCACTTACAGCTTGTGCTCACCCTTCCAGACGGCTTTGAAGAAAACATCTTCGCAGCAATGGAGCGGGCGATTGATGCGGCGCGACACCGTGGATAATGCAACATCTATCGGCCTGAACTTACGTCGGTTACCAGGGAAAGCGACCGTTCGAACGTTTCGATAAGTGGGAGAACGAACGTCGCTTCATGGCCGAACGCGGCTGACCGCCGCCCTGTGATGCACGACCGGCGCGGATCGATCCGTTGCAGCCGCTGAGCTTTGAGGAAAGCCGTCACTCAACGTCCTGGCTCAGCGGACGACAAAAAGCGCAGCCCCTTGGCCGAACAGTGACACCATGTATTGCGGTCTTAGATAATCCGAGACAAATCTTTTATGGGGGCAGACCTTTCGATATAATTGCGGTACTTGTTGGCACCTAATCGAACACGGCTCTATGAATCTGTGGGCGATGCAAGGGAAAAAGGCGGGGAATGCTCAATCGTTGAGCATATTTCGTCGAGCTGACGAGAGGGTGCCGGGGGTGTGCTACCAACACATCCCACCGGCGATTTTTTGGCTTGGCTGCCTGTTCCATAATTGGAGGAACCACAAGAGCCACCGCGCCTAGGAAACGCATAGCTCTTGTTAGGAGGAATGATACCGCGCGCGGCCGGCCGTGCAAAGTAACTTTGCAAAGTTACTTTGTACGTCTCCCGCGAACTTCATTGCGCCCGTACTTTGATAGTGCGGCGCGGTTTATTACTGCCGCTTTCCTCTCTTTTGCGGAACAGGCCATTTCTGAACAGAAAATGGCTCTTAAGATTCTTCGACTTATTGGTGTGCTGGATTGTGTCGGCGTCAAGAAAACAACGCTGTATCGCTGGATTCGTGAAGGCAAGTTTCCAGCGCCGGTCCAGTTAGGGGCCAGGAGCGTCGGCTGGCGCGCGACCGACGTCCAGCAATGGCTCGAATCCCGTCAGTCCACACGGGGGCAGGCATGAGCGCGCCGTCCCTTATGATCGATCGCGGCGGCCCGTATGGTCGGGCGATGGGTGCGGCCGTCACGGCCCGCGACGCCGCGTTCGTGCGTTGCCGCGACGCCCGACTCCGCAAGCTCGCAGGAATCCTCGATGACATCGAGGGCTGCTTCTGGAATCGTGGCGACGACGCCGGCAAGCTCGTCGCGATCGCCGTCATGCTCGCCTCGACGCTCGCGCTCGAAGCGCCGCGTCTGACGACAAAGCAACTTGGCACCGCCTGCGAGAAGTTCGTCCAGGCGATCGCCGCTGCTGAACAGGATTCGGCGAACTATCGTCGTCGACAGTATCGACAGCTGCGGAAAGCCTATCGTGCGCTTTACAACGACATCGATGCGCAGTGCACGGACGGGACGCGCCGTTTGCAAGTTAGCGCCCTGCTGCGAGGCGTCACGCTCGGCCAATCACTGGCGCAGGGCAGCTCACGACTGGATATCGAACAGCTCAAGCTGGCGACCGCCGTGCTCAAGGGGGAGGCCGCCTGATGCTCGCCCAAAGTCGCTTTGCACTAGGCAATACACGGCGAGGGGCGCCGCGATTTGCGTCGTCCAGCATCGCGCGGTATCCTGTGCGCGTCGCTGAGACAACAGCGGCCCGGGGTGACAGCCGGAAATTGCAAAAGGCGGACAACCGCCGCTGTGCGGTTTTTTTGCGTCCGTACACCTTGCGCCTTCTATGGTCGGGCCTTGGTGGGGGTGCGTTCGCGCACGCCGGTTCCCTTTTGCGCCGGTCTGTCAACCCCGCCATGTGCCCGGCCACCCCGTTTGACAGCGGGGGCCGGGTTCCGAACCCAGCAAAAGGAGGTCGCACCCAATGCGCCAGCCCTCGCACGCCCGTACCGGGCAGCAATCTCACCTCATTCAATCCATCGTCCGCGCAGCGCTGCGCGATGCGGCAACCGCCAGCACGTATCAAGACGCGCTCGACGCGACCGGTGCGGCACTGGCTGCAATCGCGGCGCTCGTCCGTGCGGAGGTGCGTCATGGCTGAGCTGCGCTGCAAGATTGGCGATCTGGCGATCGTCACGAAATGCGATGCTCGCGCACGCATCGGCATGCTCGTTGAGGTGGCATCGGCTCGCCCGACGCCCGATCACGATTGGCGCGTGCGGATCTTGGGCGGTCCCGTCTCGGGGCGTAGCGTCTGCGGTCGCCGGTCTGGCGACTTCACGCACGCGGCCGTCTATGACTGGAACCTCACGCCGATTCGCGGCGAAGCGGAGCTGGATTGCACGATCGACGTCGGGCAACTCCTCGCATCGATTCTGGAGGTGCGCCATGTCTAAATACCGCCTGCCGAACGAAGTCACGATGATCGCCATGTGTGCGGCCCATCAGTTCGCCCAGCTCGAAGCCCTGTTCGATGCGGTCCGTTCGCATCTTGCGGAGGGCACCTACGAGCGCGCGCTCGTCGACATGGGGCAAAGCGTCGCGAGCCGGTATTCGGCCGAAATGCGCCGTACCGCGCAACCGGAGGCGTGCCATGACTGATCAACGCATCCGAACCGCGGTCATCAATGGATTCGACAACGCACCGCCGCTCGATACCGGAGCTCCGATCGAGCTGCAATTCGCCGTCGACCTTGGCGCGATCTGCGCCGATGCATGGCTCGACCTGAAAGGCGACGTGCGGCTGCACGATTACGCGGCCCATCAAGCCGCTGCGTTCGCGCGCGGGATGGAAGCGGCCATGCAGGACGCGGGCGACGTCGACGCGCACCGCGTGACGATCAGCCGGCAAGCGTTCGCGGCCGGTCTGATGGGGCGCGTGCAGCAGCATCTGTTCGCGGCGCTCGGTCTGGTCACGCGCGAACCGCGCACGACGCACTGAGGGGCGGTCATGGCAAAGACGAACAAAAATGCCGTGCAACCGCTCGCGTCGCACTTCGTGGCCGAGGTGAACCGCCCCGATCCCACCCGCATCGGTACGCGGATCAGCGATGCGATGGAGCTGCTGGACAGCCTGCATTGGGCGACCGACAAGGCCATGTCCGATGACGACTACTGGCTTGTGCTGAGCCTGTTCCGTGCGTCCCTGCCGTCGATCGGCGCGGCGCTGGAGGCCGCCAACGACGCACTCGGCGAGTCGCGGCTCGGCCGCTACGTCTACAGCAACGACGTCACGGCCGGCGGAGCGGTTCTGTCGGTGCCTCGCGCGGCAGGCTGACGCCCCGCCGATAGGCATCGCCGCATCATTCAATTCTTCGCGCGTCGGGTAGCTGCTTACCCGATATGGACTACTAATCGGCAGCCGACCGACGCGCGTCCAGTGGGAACCTATGAGTAACGCACCCATGTCCGAATTCGAGCGGGCGAGAGTCGCGCTCGGCTATGTCCCGCCCGACGACCGCGATACGTGGCGTCAGGTGGGGATGGCGCTCAAGGCCGAGTTTGACGAGGAGGGCTTCGCCCTCTGGAACGAATGGAGCCAAGGCGCGCAGAACTACAACGGCAAGGACGCGCGCGATGTGTGGAAGTCGTTCAAGGGCGGCAAGATCACCATCAACACGCTGTTTCACCTTGCCAAACAAGGCGGCTTCGATCCGCGCGCGCATCGAGCCAAACCGATTGATCCAGCGGAGCGCGAGCGACAGAAAGCCGAGCGTGCGGCCCGCGAAGCGGCCGAGCTGGCCGAGCTGACCGAGAAACAGCAAGCCGCGTCGGCGCTCGCCGAATCGATCTGGTCGGCGGCCGAGCCTGCCCCGGCCGATCATCCCTACCTCGTTCGCAAGCGCATCCCGGTCGACGCGCTGCGCGTCTATCGCGGCGGCTTGTGCATCGGCACGGCCGCATGCGATGGCGCACTGATCATCCCGGCCCGTGACGCGGACGGCAAGCTGTGGACGCTGGAGTTCGTCCTGACGGACGGCCAGAAACGCTATCTGCCGAACGGCCGCAAGGCAGGCTGCTTCTCGTTGATCGGAGGCCCGCTATCTTCCGCGCCGTCGACGGTACTGATCGGCGAGGGTTACGCGACATGCGCGACGCTCGCGGCCGCGACGGGCTATCCGGCCGCCGTCGCGTTCGACGCCGGCAACCTGCGCGCCGTGGCGACGGCGTTGCGCGGCCAGTATCCGGACGCCCGCATCGTCGTATGTGCAGATGACGACCACACGACGAAAGGCAATCCGGGCGTGACGAAGGCCCGCGCGGCGGCCGAGGCCGTCGCCGGCATCGTGGCCGTGCCCGACTTCGGCCCGAACCGCCCGGCGGCCGGCACCGACTTCAACGACCTGGCTGCGCACGTCGGTCCGGATGCGGTGGCCGCCGCCGTGCGCGTTGCGCTCGCGCCGATTGGCTCGCCGGATGCGGGCAAGCCCAAGGCCGCTCCAGCCGCCGCGAAGCCCGACAAGCGTCCGAAAACGGCCCACGCGCAGGACGGTAAGTCGCGGTTCGTCGTCGACGATAAGGGCGTGTGGTTTCACGGCTTCAACAATCTAGGTGATCCGCTGCCGCCGCATTGGGTCAGCACGCGTATCGACATAATCGCGGAGACCCGGAACGAGATGAACAGCGAGTGGGGCTACCTGCTCGAATTCACGGATCGCGACGGCATCCTGAAACGTTGGGCGGTGCCGGCCGGCCTCTTTGCCGGCGACGGTACGGAGCTGCGCCGCATGCTGCTCGATATGGGCGTGAAGCTCGGCGTCACGCAGATCGCCCGCACGCAGATCGCGAACTATGTGCAGATGGCGCAGCCGGACGAGCGCGTGCGCTGCGTGCCGCGCGTCGGCTGGCATCACGGCGCGTTCGTGCTGCCCGATCGCGTCATCGGCACCGGCAAAGAGGCGTTGATCTATCAGGCCGATACGCCGATCCAGAGCCAGTTCAAGGAGCGCGGCACGCTGGACGATTGGCAACGAGAGGTCGCGGCCTACTGCGTCGGCAATAGCCGGCTGCTGTTCTGCGTCGCTACCGCCTTCGCTGGTCCGTTGCTGCACTTCTCCGGGCTTCAGTCGGGCGGCTTCCACTTGCTCGGCACGACGTCCAAGGGCAAGTCGACGGGCGGCGTCATCGCCGCGTCCGTGTTCGGCTCGCCGGACTACGTGCGGAGCTGGAAGGCGACCGACAACGCGCTCGAAGCGGTCGCCACGCAGCATAGCGACGCGCTGCTGATCCTCGACGAAATCGGGCAGGTCGAGCCGCGTTTGGTCGGCGATGTGATTTACATGCTCGCGAACGAGTCGGGCAAGGCCCGCGCGTCGCGCAGCGGTTCGGCAAAGCCGGTTCTCACGTGGCGGCTGCTGTTCCTGTCGAACGGCGAAAAGAGCGTGTCCGCGCTGATGGCCGAGGGCAACAAGCCCATGAAAGGCGGTATCGAGGTGCGTTTGCCCGCCATCCCGGCCGAGGTCGGCGAAATGGGCGTCGTCGAGAAGCTGCACGGCTTCCCGACGCCG
Source organism: Burkholderia lata (assembly GCF_902499025.1). GTDB lineage: Bacteria > Pseudomonadota > Gammaproteobacteria > Burkholderiales > Burkholderiaceae > Burkholderia > Burkholderia lata_C. The sequence goes on from NZ_CABVPW010000036.1 coordinate 80,715, forward strand.
GCCGCGCTGATCGAGCATCTAGAACGGCACGCCGGCATGCACTACGGCACGGCAGGCCCCGCGTTCATCGAGTGGGCGTCGTCTCAGGCCGGCGAGCTGGCCGAGCATCTGCGCATGCGCGTCGACGAGCTGGTCGGTCAATGGGTGCCGGACGGCTCGCATTCGCAGGTTGCACGCGTGGCTAAGCGGTTCTGCCTCGTCGCGGTGGCCGGCGAGCTGGCGACGGCGCACGGCCTGACCGGCTGGCCGCAGGGCGAAGCGGTCGAGGCTGCACGTCGCTGCTTCGAAGGCTGGCTCGAACTGCGCGGCGGCACGGGCAACTCGGACGAGGCGGAAGCCGTGCGGCAGGTGCTGCACTTCCTCGTCGCACACGGCGACAACCGTTTCGTGTGGATGAACCGGGCGCAGGACGACCATCGGCCGAACGCGCCGCATCGAGCGGGCTGGAAACGACTCGTGAAACAGGACAAGAGCAGCATCGCGATTGAGTCGAATCAAGCCTATTACGCGGAGTTCGGCGACAAGATGAGCGCCGAAGATGCGGAGTGCGTCGAGACGGAATATCTGATCGAGTCGACCGTGTTCCGTAAGGATGTGTGCGCCGGCTTCGATCACAAGATGGTCGCGAACGCCCTGATAAAGCGCGGTGTGCTGAGGCCCCGCACCGACGGCTATCCGTACCGACGTGAGCACATTCCGGGACATGGCCCGGCCATGGTCTACCGTGTGCTGCCGTCGATCTTCACGCTCGAACTGTGAAAGACGCCGCCGCCGTCCGGGAGGGCGGTGGCGGGCGTCCCTTTGCGCGCCATTTTTTGCCCGTGCGTCAAAGTCACTTTGGACGATACGTGCCAGACGGAACTGGGCGGGCGGTTGCCGAGACTCTTGCCGAGGATGCAACAATCCGGGCTCGTTTATCTCCAGTATCTCCAGCGTTCTCCAAATCGTTTGGAGACACGCGGAGCCTTATCCCACAAGGCTTTTCGGCCGATTCAGACGTTTATCTCCAACTCTCCAACTCTTTTTGCATTGAGCGGACAGGAGTTGACCGTCTGTGTCGATCGCAAATCCAGACGGGGCGTGGCTCTCCGGGATTCGAAGGGTGTTGACAACGTGTTTTTGAGGGGGGTGTCCGCGATGCGCCCCGTTCGGGTATTGTTGCGTCGGCTGCAAGTGTCGGGGTGGCCGGAAAGCGGGGGACCCTGCGTCTAGGGCAAAGACGCGGGGGCTCACACCCGCGTCTTTTCTCTATCCCCGATCCGCCAAGGGGGGTCATATTCATACCAAATTGCAGGGAGCCGGCAGTGCGATGCCAACTCTGAGAAATCGGTGGGAGGTGCGCAGCAAGGGGGTCATACGCGTGGCGGCACGGATCTATCTTGCCGCCGCGATCGGAATGATTTCCGCCCCTGCTTTGAGCTTGTCGAGGTAGTCCGCCCACTGTTGCATCATCGAACGTCGGGCCTTGATGAATTTTGTTCGGTTGTACGCCCGCCCAAGGCTGTCAGGGACGGTATGCGCTAGTTGGTGCTCGATCACTTCCGGCTTTTCCTCCAACTCTTCATGCAGGATCGTCCGTGCCATTGCCCGGAAGCCGTGTCCGGTAATCTCGGTACGGGTGTCGTAGCCAAGCCGACGAAGGGCTGCATTGATAGCGGCCTCGCTCATCGGCCGATTTCGGTCGCGAGCACCGGGGAACACGTAGACGCCTTCGCCAGTCAGGGCGTGAAGCTCGCGCAGAATCGCAACCGCCTGTGTAGCCAGCGGAACAAGGTGATCCGTTTTCGTTTTGTTGACGAAATAGCGCCACTCGCCCCTGTCGAGCTCGAATTGTGACCACTGCGCCTTGCGTAATTCGCCGGGGCGGACGAACAGCATCGGGGCTAGTCTGAGCGCGCAGAGAACCGGGAATGTACCCGTGAAGCCGTCGAACGCGCGAAGCATCTCGCCAACTTTCTCGGGCTCGGTGATCGAGGCAAAGTGCGTTGTCTGGGCGGGCGGAATGGCATCTACCAAATCACGAGCTGGATCGGTCTTGCAGTGCCCCTCTTTGATGCCGTAGCGGAATACCCGGCTTATCTCGCTGCGGATGCGATGGGCGGTAAATCTCGCTCCGCGCCCGTCTACGCGCTTCAGTACAACCAGTATCTCCGGGGCGTCGATTTCAGCGATAGGGCGCTTGCCGAGCCATGGGAATACATCGTTCTCCATGCGGGCGAGCGTCTTGTCATGCTGCGCTGGCTCTACAGTCGTCTTGCGCTCGTCCATCCAGCCGCGAGCGACAACCTCAAACGAATTGGCGGCCGCGAGCAGGCTGGCTCTTTTTTCTGCCTTCTTCGCTTCACCCGGATCGATGCCGGCAGCGAGCTTTTCACGGGCTTCGTCGCGCTTCTTCCGTGCGGTCGCCAATGTAACTTCCGGGTAGACGCCGAGCGAGTAGCGTTTTTCCTTGCCCCCAAACCGGTATTTGAGGCGCCACCACTTGCCCCCGCTCGGGGCGATTTCCAGATAGAGGCCGCCTCCGTCGAACAGGCGCACGGGCTTGTCGGCAGGCTTGGCGTTCCGGATGGCTGTATCGGTTAATGGCACGGGGGCAACTCCTGACAGGTAAGGCAATTTCGGATGGGTTGCCCCCAATGTTGCCCCCGCTTGCCCCCGGCTGTCTACGCACCACACGGCACTTTGCCGGAATGAAAAAACCCGCGAAGCCTTGTGCTGTCGCGGGTTTTGGGACTTCCGGGAATTTCCCGGAACTATGTCATGGTGCCCAGGGCCGGAATCGAACCGGCACGCCTTGCGGCGGGGGATTTTGAGGCCCTCGCGTTAAAATAAATATTTATACAAGTATTTGAATTTAAACGTATTATTCTGTTTTGGCTCACGTTTACCCCTGCGTCTAGGTCGAATTTTGTCTCAATAGAAGGCAAAAAGGCTAAAAAATGAGGCAAAATTGAGGCAAAGGATTTTGACTCACATCTAGCCCGGGAAGCACATGGATTCCACGCTGACGACTGACGAGACCACTGAAAAGAAGACGCGCAAGGAGGCAGAGCGGCGCAACTTCGACAAGAACAGCATCTTGACTACGTTGGTCAACACACCGGGCAACTACAGTGACGCCAACTCCGAATACAAGGGGTTAGGCTTGCGCGTGTCACCGCTTCTCAAAGCTGTATGGCATTACCGGCCTCGCGACGCCGACGGCAAGCAAGTCAGGGTCAAGCCGCTGCCGGTTGACCTGTCAGACGATGCAGACGGAGTGACTGTGTTCAACCTAGTGCAGGCGCGTGCACGATTTAAAGAAGATAAGAAAAACGCAAAGCTCAGTAAAAATCAGCTAGCCGACCTTAAACGGAAGAACCTCACGCTGAATGATGTTTTCGAGGAATTTCTTGAGAACCGGCGTACAAAGGGTTCTGAAGAACTGGCTGCAGCGACTAAGGCCACCCATACGCGTTCATATAACAACATCAAAGCACTGGCAGGAGATTGGCCTTTACGCGACACGAAAGCCGGTAAATGGTCGGATTTGTTGCAAAAATTTACGCCGACTCGCGCAAATCAAATAAAGAATTTTATTTCAGGAGTTTATGACTATCTGTTTATGCGTGACGAGCTGGACATTAACCCGATAACCAAAGTCACCAAAAGCCGCGTTATTAAAAAGACCGAGGCGAGAATGGTCGCAGTAAAGGTGATGGATTTGCCCACTTTCTGGGGTCGATTGGAGAATATCCGCCAGCCCGGTAGGCACGTGACCACTGTGACACTGTTGACCGGATTCCGCAGCTCTGCCGTGCGAATGATGCGCTGGTCGCAGCTTGATTTTGAGCTTGGAGCCTATTTTGTGCAGAAGGGCCAGCCGGGCTGGAAGGGATTCCAGGGTGTCGTTCCGCTCAGCGATGCGGTCCTCGATATTCTGCGGGCCAGGTACGATGACCCGATGCGAGATTCTGAATGGATTTTCCCCGCACGTTCAGAAGGGACCAAGTTCCCGTATTTGTCGTCTATGCGTGGGACAGTCGAAAAGTGCTCGGAAGGTTTCGAGCATCGGCTTGCGCCGCACGATTTGCGACGGTCGTTCAGCTCGTTTGCGAATATCGTGATGGGAAACGAACTGAAGAAAATCGGTGCGCTAATGACTCACAAATGGGGTGTTGACGCAGAGAAAAGGGTTATTACGCGGCAGCAAATTACCCTGCGATATATTCAAAGCGAGTTTGCGCCGCTTCGGCATGCAACGAACAGGCTTTCGCAGTTCATATTGGAGCTTGCAGGCGCTGCTCCGCTGTCTGCTGAAACTAAAGCGTTAATGGAAAAAGAAGGTCACGATGCTTCGCATCTGGTTCTGCCGGAATTGTCGGACGATGAAGACCCGACGAATGAAGAATAACTCAAGCCCCTCGATTGAGGGGCTTTTTAATTAGAACGGCTTTTCTCGATAATCAGCATCGCGCAGACACTCATATACAGCGCGTTCGACGTTATAGAATTCATCTGGCGACAATTTATTGAAAAATGAGGTGTCGCCGTTGTAGACGGTATAACGCAGTCGGCCGGGCGGCGTCTTTTTATACAGAACTGAGACAGTTTCGTCTCGGACAGTGATTGAAAAGAGGCTGTCGTTTTCAGTGCTATAGAGTTTGACCAGCGCATCCGCGACTTGTCGGATAGCGAGCGGTGGCAGCTCAGTGTTAATTTCAGTTTCCATCGGTTTCTCCAGTGGTTAGCAAGTTGCCTTGTATAGCGAAGGGGGCAATCTCTCTGGAGTGGGCTGAAACAGAAAAGCACAAACCCGCCTCGGCGGGTTCAGGGTTAGGCGGCTTTTTCGTGCGGCTCAAAATCGGGTATTGTGATTTTGTAGTAGTCGCTCGTGCGATTGTTGATTGCCTGCCCAATTTCCCAGTCGGCAACGCTCGCGATTTTGTAGTGGAAAACGTCTAAAACTTCGGTGTAGGACTTTCCGAGAATGAGGCCTGAATATTTCTTTGACGTGTAGCTGCGGAATTTGGACTGGCTAATCGTTACATACCTGTCGTTTCGAATGCTGCGTCCCGGAATTAATGCAGAGCTGCCTTTAATGTCGAAAGTGGCCGTTTCGAGAGTTAGGTCTGGGCTGTCATCGTTTTTGATGTGCACCAGGGGCGAGATGCCCAGCTCATCGTCACGATAGAGTCCTGCGCCGAGTAAGTCGAACATGTACCCGTTGACCACTACCTCTGCTATCGCGCCTTTCAGCTCTAGCCAGTACTGCGCTTCTGGGTCCCGGGGTACTTGTCTGCCACGTCGACCAGTGGCGCACATACGAGCACGGGCGACGTGCTCTGCCAACGACCAGTCTTCTTCAACGATGGGAAGGCTGCCAAGGTAGCCCTCATTGGCCAAATCGAGGCGCTTTGTTGTTAGGTATGCGCGTTTCACTGCTATCTCCAGTTGCCGCGCTTTTTCTCTGCTGCGCTAACAGAAATGGCCTGGAGGTGCTACGTTTAATGTGTTCCTATGCCGGGGGTCATCAGGTGTCCGGCACCACCTATTTCAATGTGAAAAAGCCCCTGAATAAGGGGCTGGGCGGTCAGTCGATGTAGAAATAACGAGCAGTACCGCGTACAAGGCGCTTCAAACGAGACATGTAGAATCGAGTGCGCTTGTCGATAAGCAGAAGGCCGACAGGGTCATATTGGCCATCAGCAGCGATAGCGCGCTCAATTAGCGAATGACCGAGCTCTTGCAGTTGACGGAGCCATTCAACGACTTGCGGCAGTTCAGAGCTCAGATATGTAAAACTACCGTCTTGCTGTCTAGAAGTGACCGAAAAAAGAAAAAGGTCGATTTTGTTGAATAACGGAAGGGCTGTATCGCGGTAAAACGCATATGCGGGCGTTTCAGGAATAAGCTCAATATTTTGTTTGCGTGCCATTACAAGTCTCCAGTTGTTGTCGGTAATCCATTTGATTACTCTATGTATAGGGAAAGAATGTTTTGGCCTTTATTCGATAAAACACAAACCCACAAATACGGAGAAAGACTTTTCGGGGAGAAAGACTTGAGCCCGCTGCGCGGGCTTGCCCGCCAGCGGGTTGCTGCGCAACCCACTCCTGATGAAAAAGCCTTGCTGTCGATTGACAGCCAAAGGTGGCGGCTGGGGCCGCCCTTTTGCTGACCAATGGTCAGGAGGCAGTCCTCCTTGAGCAAAAGCGGGTTGCGACAGCAACCGCTGGCCAACACATGTCTTTTCCCAGCTACAGTCTTCCTCCCAGGGCATTGTCTTTTCAGGCAGCCGTCTACCTCGGAAAAAAACAGTCCTCTCGAGTGAGGCTCCTTCTGTCAAGGCTCTATCATCAAGGGGTTCTGGGAAGGCTTAGGCTTGGACAGGTGAAGTTTTCTCTAGGAGAAGTATATTTAATGGACGCCCGGAAAGCCTTATTTCACAAGGGTTTCCGAGAATTCTCTCCGGTCAAAAGCGCGTTTTGTCTTAGGCCTCCGGCTGATTTTTCCGGTCAAAAGCGCGTTTATTCCGGGCAAAGGCGCAAAAATTCCGAGCAAAGGCGCGTCCGGGTTTTCCGGGCTCAAAATGAAAAACGACCCCTCGAAAGGGGCCGTCTCTTCACTGCTTGCTCGCTTACGCTTCTTTCCAGCCGGTACGCTTCACCCAGACCCGCTCTGTTCCAGCCCTGCCGTCCTGCTTCTTCGTGATGCCGCCGGCGGTCAGAAACTTCACTTCGATGAGTTGTTTAACCGCAGCAGCCATCTTTTCCTTGAAGTCGTACCGCTCACGGTCAGTCTCAGCTTTGTTGATTTCCACCGAGTCTTAACCCACCGATTTCATCTAAATCTGACCCACCCTGAGACAGCGTAGTACATCTATT
>NZ_CABVPW010000037.1:0-86486 GCF_902499025.1 Burkholderia lata
GGCGCCCGCGGCGCCGGCCGGCGTCGTCAGCGCACCCGCCACCGTGCCGACCGGGCCGCTCGACAGCAGGCCGCCGAGCGTGCCCGTCACGTTGCCGCCCGGCGTCGTGACCGTGCCGGTGAGGCTGGCACCGAGCGGCGTCAGCGAGTTGACGAGGTTGGTGACCGGCGCCAGCAGGCCGCCGATACCCGCGCCGCCGGTGCCACCGGTGCCGCTGGTGCCGCCCGTGCCACTCGTTCCGCCGGTGCCGCTGGTGCCGCTCGAACCGAGGCCGCCGAGCGCACCCGTCAGCGAGCCGAGCAGGCCCGTGACCGGTCCGAGCGGGCCGCCGCTGCTCGCGCCGATGATGCCGCCCGAACCGCTCGAGCTGCCGCCGCCCAGGCCGCCCGTCAGCGTGCCGAGCAGGCCCGTGATCGGGGCGAGCGGGTTGCTGCCGCCCGTGCCGCTGCTGGAGCTGCCGGCGTTGTTGTCGTGGACGAGGCCGCCGGTGGACGTCACCGTGTTGCCGAGCTGCGCCACGACGCCGCCGAGCGCGCCGCCGACCGGGTTGTCGGTTGCGCCGCCGACCTTCGTGCCGGCGCTGGCGAGGCCGTTGCCGAGCGCGCTCAGCAGGCCGTTGAGCGGCGTGCCGAGCAGCGTCACGCCACCGAGCGTCTGCGTGGCGCCCGGCGTCGTGACACCGCCGGTCAGCGTGTTCGTGATCGGGTTGATCACCTTGCCGAGCTGCGTCTCGAGCTGCTGGACCGGCGAGCTGTTCAGTGCCGTGTTGAGGCCCGACGCGGTCGAATTGACGGCGCCGCCGACGGTGTTGACGACATCGCCGACGAGCGTCGTGACCGGCGACAGCGGCGACAGCGGGCCCGAGCCGAGGCTCTTCACGGCGTTGCCGAGGTTGTTGACCGCGCCGCCGGTGCCGGTCAGCAGGCCGGTGGTCGACGTCAGCGTCGGTCCGAGCGGGTTCGCCGATACGCCGATCGAGCCGAGGCCGGCCGCGACGCCGTTGCCGAGCGCCTGCACGCCATTGCCGAGGCTCGTCACTGCGTTGCCGACGCTGGTGGCTGTCGTCGGGTTCGTGCCGGGGATCTGCACGCCGCCGATCTGCGCGCCGCCGTTCGCGACCGTCGTGCCGACTGCGGTCACGAGGTTGCCGGATTTCTGGAGGACATTGCCGAGGGGGGTGACGCCGGTGCCGGAGGTGCCGGACGTACCGGAGGTGCCCGACGTACCGGACGTGCCGGAAGTGCCCGACGTACCGGAGGTGCCCGACGTACCGGACGTGCCGGAAGTGCCCGACGTGCCGGAGGTACCCGAGGTGCCGGAGGTGCCCGACGTGCCGGAGGTACCCGACGTGCCGGAAGTGCCCGACGTGCCGGAGGTGCCCGACGTACCGGAGGTGCCCGACGTGCCGGAGGTACCCGACGTGCCGGAAGTGCCCGAGGTGCCGGAAGTGCCCGACGTGCCGGAAGTGCCGGACGTACCGGAGGTACCCGACGTACCGGAAGTACCCGACGTACCGGAAGTGCCCGAGGTACCCGAAGTGCCCGACGTGCCGGAAGTGCCTGACGTACCGGAGGTGCCCGAGGTACCGGAAGTGCCTGACGTACCGGAGGTGCCCGAGGTACCGGAAGTGCCTGACGTACCGGAGGTACCCGACGTACCGGAAGTGCCCGAGGTACCGGAAGTGCCTGAGGTACCGGAAGTGCCCGAGGTACCGGAAGTGCCTGAGGTACCGGAAGTACCCGACGTGCCGGAAGTGCCTGACGTACCGAAGGTGCCCGAGGTACCGGAAGTGCCCGAAGTGGTACCCGACGTCCCGGAAGAACCCGAGGTACCAGAAGAACCCGACGTCCCGGAAGAACCCGACGTCCCCGAAGTCCCCGAGCTGCCGCCCGTCCCGGACGTGCTCGGCTTGATCGTCGGCGGCGTCGTCGGTCCATCGACCGAGCCGCAACCATATAGCGCGAGCAGCGACGAGACGGCCATCGTTACCGTCGTCTTCTTGAAGAGTTTGTGCATGTTGGCCTCGACATTGGAAGTGTGTCCAAGCCTCCACTGCAAATTCCGCGCCACGACAGCTTTCCCGAAACGGTGTCGCGCTTTATTGCAGGAATCGGGGATATACGCGCGATTTAAACGGAGTAACGGCGCTTTCTCGCGACGGGTACGCACGGTGCGTTACCGCGGTGGTGGTGATGTTCCCGAAAGCCGCCGTAACGCGCGGCGCGATGTTACGTAGCGTTCGATATCGCGTGACGCGGGCGCCCTCGAACCGAGGGCCGCATCTTTGACGAAATGCGCCGGCCCGATGAACATGGCGCGACATCCCCGGCTGCCGACGACGCCGAAGCGGCCACGACTCCACACAGGACACCGACATGAGCGAACAGGACAGGGAATACGGCAAGGCGCGACGCATCGACGTGATGGGCGACGCGTTCGTCGAGCGCGCGATGCGCGACCTCGACGGTTTTTCGCGCCCGCTGCAGGACTGGCTGAACGAGCACGCGTGGGGCAGCACGTGGCAGCGGGGCGGGATCGACCTGAAGACGCGCAGCCTGTGCACGTGCGCGATGCTGGCGGCGCTGGGCCGCAGCACGGAACTGAAGGGTCACATTCGCGGCGCGCTCAACAACGGCGCGAGCCTCGTCGAGATCCGCGAGGTGCTGCTGCACAGCGCGCTGTATGCGGGCGCGCCGGCTGCGGTCGAGGCGTTCCGCAGCGCGCGGGAGGTGATCTCGGATCTCGGGCTGTCGGTGCCCGACGACGAAGCCTGATTCCGCCGCCGGCGCCAACCGCGCGGCACGGAATCAGGCTTTGCTTCGTCAAGCGCCGGCCTGGTGCTCGACCCGCGCCGCTTGCACGGCAGCATGGACCGGTGCGGCCGCGACTTCGAGCAACCAGTCGGCGGTGGCTTCCGGAATCGTGACCGGCAGCATGTGCCCGCCCTCGACGACCTTCAGCCGCACGCGTGCCGATTTCTTCGCGAGCGCTTTGCCGTGCTCGCGCCAGTTCAGGATCGGATCGGCGCGGCCGTACAGCACGTCGACCGGCAGCGCGAGATCCGGATAGCGGCGCTCCATCGCGGGCAGGTCGACGGGGGCCGACAGCAGGTCGGTCGCGGTCGCGTAGAACACGTGCGGGCGCATCCCGAGCAGCCCGCCGCCCTTGACCGGGAAGTCGCGCGGCACGTCTTCCGGCGCGAACACCTGGCGCACGGCCTTGCGGCCGGTCAGGATCGTCAGCGGAATCGCAAAGGTCCACGACACGAAGCGACGCACCAGCGGCGACGGCAGCATCAGCGGCTTGAACGGTGCCGGCGGCTCGCTCTGCTCGTGCGACAGCGGCGCAATCAGCGCGAGCCGGCTTACGCGGTCCGCATGATTGAGGCCGACCGCGAGCGCGATCGCGCCGCCGAGCGAGTGACCGACGAGCACCGGCTTGTCGAGCCGCAGCGCGTCGATGAACGCGGCGACCGTGCGGGCCTGCGCGAACACGTTCGCCTGCGAACCCGCGCCGCGGAGCGAGCGGCCGGCGCCCGGCCGGTCGATGATGATCACGCGATGCTGCTGCGCGAGCCGCGCGAGCGGCAGGTACGCGAAATTGCGCAGTTGCCCCGCGAGCCCGTGGACGAACACGATCGGCGGGCCGTTGCCGTATTCGACGTAGTGGATGCGGTCGCCGCCGATGTCGACGAAGCGGCCTTCGGGCGGAAACGCGCGCGTCACGCGGCGGGCCACGTAACCGGTAAACAGCGCGAGCGCGGCGAGCGCCGCGACGACGCCGAGCAGCACGTTCTGGATCAGATGGAGCGTATGGGTCATGTCGGCCTCAGCGGGTTTCGAGTGCGGGTTCGGCAACCGGCGTCGTGGCGGCCGGGCCGGCTTTCGCGCGGCGTTCGAACTGCATCGCCGAATCGGCGAGTCCGCTGAACTTCAGCGATGCGAGATCGAGCACGTAGTTCTGGTGGAACTTCCACGGCTTGCTATGCCCCTGCTTCGGCAGGATGCCGGCCGCACGCTGGATATAGCCCGAGCTCAGGTTGACGGCCGGCACGTTGCCGGGATCGCCGGTGCCGAGCCGCGGCACGCACGTGTCGTAGCCATTCGCGCGCATGTGGTTGAGCAGCCGGCACACGTAGCGCGCGATCAGCTCGGCCTTCAGCGTCCACGACGCATTCGTGTAGCCGAACGACGACGCGAGGTTCGGCACGTCGCTGTACATCATCCCCTTGTACGACACGGTGTCCGGCAGGTCGACCGCGCGGCCGTCGACCGTGACGCGCGCGCCGCCGAGCATCTTCACCTTCAGCCCGGTCGCGGTGACGATCACGTCCGCGTCGAGCTGCTGGCCGCTCTTCAGCTTGAGGCCGGTCGGCGTGAAGCGCTCGATCTCGTCGGTGACGATCGACGCGCGGCCCGAGCGGATCGACTTGAACAGGTCGCCGTTCGGCACGAGGCACACGCGCTGGTCCCACGGCATGTAGCGCGGCGTCAGGTGCTTCGCGACGTCGAAGCCGGGGCCGACCTGCTTGCTGGCCGCGCGGATGATGAACTGCTTCGTCCGGTCGGGCTTGCGGCGCGACACGTTGTACAGGTACATCGTCAGCAGTACGTTCTTCACGCGCACGAGCCGGTGCGCGAGCCGCGACGGCAGCACGCGGCGCAACGCGTTCGCGATCTTGTCGCGCGCGGGCAGCGACACGATGTAGGTCGGCGAGCGCTGCAGCATCGTCACGTGCTGCGCGTCGGCCGCCATCGACGGCACGAGCGTGACGGCCGTCGCACCGCTGCCGATCACGACGACGCGCCGGTTCGCGTACGACAGGTCCTTCGGCCAGTGCTGCGGATGCACGAGCTTGCCTTCGAACGTGTCCATGCCGGCCCAGTCGGGCAGGTAGCCGGCGTCATAGTCGTAGTAGCCGCTGCACATGAACAGGAAGCGGCAGGTGTAGACGAGCGTGTCGGTCGCGCCGTCCCGCGTGCGCTCGATGCGCACCGTCCAGCGCGCGCGGTTCGAGTCCCAGTCGGCCGCGACCACCTTCTGGCCGTAGCGGATCGTCTTGTCGATGCCGTAGGCGCGCGCGGTGTCGCGGATGTAGTCGAGGATCGTCTGGCCGTCCGAGATCGCCTTGTCGCTGTGCCACGGCCGGAAGCTGTAGCCGAGCGTGAACATGTCGGAATCCGAACGGACGCCCGGATAGCGGAACAGGTCCCAGGTGCCGCCGATCGCGTCGCGCGCCTCGACGATCGCCACGCTCGCATACGGGCAGCGCTGCTTCAGGTGATACGCGGCGCCGATGCCGGACAGGCCGGCGCCGACGATCAGCACGTCGAGGTCGTAACTGTCGCCACGGGCGCCGGGGGCGGGCGGCGCGTCGCGCCGGTCGGTCGTCGTCGAGGTCATGCGAGGTCCTTGGTCGGCGTGGTGGGGAGCGCGGCCGGGGCGTGCGCGCGTTCGAGGTTGCGGGCGCGGGCGCGGCGCACGTGGCGCAGCATCAGCCACTGGTAACCGGCGCCGAGCAGGCGTGCGATCCGGTCGAGCCGGCGCGCGTCGGCGCCGACGAGCACGCGGCGCGCATTGCGCTCGACGCCCGCGAGGATTTGCCGAGCGGCATCGTCGGCCGTCGTTGCGTGGATCAGGCGGTTCGCCTGGCGGCGATGGGTCGCTTCGTCCTGCCCGGTGAGGGAATGAATACTGGTATCGACGCGGCCCGCGTCGACGATGTTCGTCGCGACGCCGCCCGGATGCACGCAGGTCGCGCTCACCGGCGCGCCGTCGAGTTCGAGCTCCATCCGCAGCGCCTCGGTGAAGCCGCGCACTGCGAACTTGGTCGCGTTGTACGCGCTTTGGGTCGGCATCGCGACGAGGCCGAACAGGCTCGACGTGTTGACGACGTGCCCGTCGCCCGACGCGCGTAGATGCGGCAGGAACGCCTGCGTGCCGTGCACGACGCCCCAGAAGTTGATGCCGACGATCCATTCGAGATCGGCGATGCGCGCGGTCTCGGCGCTGGCGGCCAGCGACACGCCCGCGTTGTTGAAGACCAGGTTGACCTTGCCGTGTTCGGCGCGCACGAAATCGGCCCACGCGAATACCGCATCGCGGTCGGACACGTCGAGCCGCCGCGTGCTCACGCGCACACCGTGCTGCGCGCAGGCGGCGGCCGTGCCGGCGAGCCCGGTTTCGTTGACGTCGGCGAGCGCCACCTCGCAGCCGCGCCGCGCGAGCTCGACCGCGAGGCTGCGCCCCATGCCCGAACCGGCGCCCGTGATCGCGGCGACCTTGCCGGAAAACCCGTTCATCCGTGCTCCTCCTGTTCCGCTTGCACTGCGCCGGCGGCGTGTCTAATGTGGTGTTTGTCGTCACCACTTTAGTTTTCGGGTGTCCTGATGTCAAATAGCGGAATGGAGAAAGCACTCGAAACGAAAAAAAGGGGCCGGTCGTATGGCGGCGTGGCGCCCGAGGTGCGGGCCGCGGAGCGGCGCGACGCACTGATCCGCGCGGCGACGCGCGTATTCGGCACGGTCGGGTTCCGCAAGGCGACCGTGCGGTCGATCTGCCAGGAAGCGAAGCTGAACGATCGCTATTTTTATGCGGCGTTCGAGAGCACCGAGGATTTGCTGCGCTGCACCTACCTGCATCATGCGCAGCAGTTGCACGAAGCGGTCGCGCGGGCGGTGGCCGAGCGCGGCGGCGACTTGCGCGAGAGCGTCGATGCGGGGCTCGCCGCGTTCTTCGCGTTCCTGCGCGACCCGTGCGCGGCGCGCGTGCTGCTGCTCGAGGTGATGGGCGTGAGCGCGGATACCGACATGACCTACCAGCGCATGCTGATCGACTTCGGCAAGCTGATCATGGCGATCGGCGCGCCGCGTGAAGCGGCGACGCCCGCGGAGCGTACCGAGCAGCGGCTGATCGGGCTCGCGCTCGTCGGCGCGATGACGAACGTCGGCGCCGCGTGGCTGCTCACCGACTATCGCGATCCGGAGGCGCAGATGGTCGCGAGTTGCAGGAAGGTGCTGCTGGGGACGTTGCGGGAGATCGGGTAACGGGTAGGCATTGCGCTTTCGCATGGCCGGTTGAAAATGAAAATAAAGCATTAGCTGCACGGCGCACCGGGCGCTGTGCTGCTTTCCTGCTCTATTTAATCGCCTTTTACATAAATAAAAAATCGGCGATATTTCGGAATGAAAAGCCAATGTCAGTAAACTGTCATTATTTTTATTCCGATTCCATATGGCTGTAGATTGATAAAAACAACGTTGGGCGAATTAAAAAGCGGCGCAAAGCGAAATCTGGTTCGCGTTGCGCCGATCGTGGCGCGAAACCCCCTCGCGCCCCAGGCACGTTCGATTACAAACCCGTATAGCCGCCCCGGGTCCAGCCGTCGCCATCCCAGCACCACTCGGTCGTCGAGCCGCCGCTGGTTGCATACACGCGGATGTGGATTGCGCTTCCAGCCAGCCAGCACGTGGCGGACACGTTGTCGCCTGCCTGGTTGAACGCGCCCGTGTACCAGTTCTGGCCGTCGTAGCAGCGTTCGGTGATCTTGTTGCCGTTGGCCGTGTAGACGCGGATCGACGGCGTGGTTCCCCATGAAATTGCGGCGGTTTGCATTTCAGACTCCTTGATGGAACAAAGTGGAGAATTGAAACGTTTCGGTAAACGCAAATCAGCGTATTACCGGAAATAAGATTAGTAGAAAAACGGGAAAGGAAATGCCTGTTTTTTGGAAATAATAAAGGGCGTATTCGCTTTGAATGAGAAAGCCCGGAGAAAGCATATTGGAGGTGAGCCAATGCGCCTGGATCGCAGGCGGTCATGCCGGACGGGGCCGGCGATCCGGAATCAGTTGCTTGCGGGTTTCGCTCGCGTCGCGCTCACCCGCGCCCCCGCCGTCTCCCCGATCCTCGCCTTCATCGCATCGACAAACGCCCGTACTTTCGGCGAAGGCAGCCGCGTCGACGGATACACCGCGTGAATTCCGGCGGGCGCCGAGCGCCACGCGGGCAGCAGTCGCACGAGCCGGCCGGCCGCGACGTCGTCGGCAGTCGAGAAATCCGTCAGCAGCCCGAAGCCGCCACCCGCGAGCACGATCGCGCGGCACGTGGTCGCGGTGTTCGACACGACCGGCGCGACACAGCGCACGGAAGCCGTGGCGCCGTTCGCGTCTTCAAGCTCGACCGTATGCGGGTGCGGCAGCGTCGACAGCATCACGAACGGCAGCGCGGAGATCGCGTCCGGATCTTGCGGCCGCCCGTGGCGCGCAACGAACGCGGGGCTCGCGACCAGCCATTTCTCGTATGTGCCGAGCTGCACCGCGCGATAGTTCGAATCCGCGAGGCGGCCGATGCGGATCGCGACGTCGAGGTTGTCCGCGACGAGATCGACCACGCGGTCGTTCGCGACCAGTTCGACGTCGAGCCCCGGGTGCCGGTCGCGCAAGTCGACCACGGCAGGCGCGACGACCAGCGCCCCATAGTCGATCGGCACGCTCACGCGCAGCGTGCCGCGCAGCGGCCCCGTGTCGGACGACACCGCGTCGAGCGCGGTTTCGGCGGCGCGCACGATGTCGCGGCATGCGTCATAGAACGCGCGCCCCGCGTCGGTCACGCTCAGCCGCCGCGTCGTGCGCACCAGCAGGTTCGCGCCGACCTCGGATTCGAGGCGCTGCATGTGCGTGCTGACGACCGTCTTCGCGAGGCCGAGCCGCTCGGCCGCGGCCGTCAGCGAGCCGGTGTCGACCACCGCGACGAAGATCGCCAGCCGGTTCAGGTTCACGTCGCGCAGGTCGGCCATCGTCGATTGTCCTATGAAAGCGGATAATGTTTCCGCGATTATCCGTCTTCTGGTGACGAACGGCGAGCGTTACGCTGCAGTGGTTCGTCGCCGATCCCCGGCGGCGCGAGATTCCGGAGAGTTTCCATGTCTGCCGCCAACAAGCCCGTCGCACCGATTCGCGTCTATTCGTTCCTGCTCTCGGGGCACGCCCATCGCGTCCGGCTGTTCCTGTCGCTGCTCGGCCTCCCGTCCGAAACCGTCGACGTCGATCTCGCGGCCGGCGCGCAGCGCGAACCGGCGTTCCTCGCGCTCAATCCGCTCGGGCAGGTGCCCGTGATCGACGATGCCGGCACGGTGATTGCCGATTCGAATGCCATCCTCGTGTATCTCGCGAAGCGCTACGGCGATGCACACTGGCTGCCCGACGACCCGGTCGGCGCGGCGGTCGTGCAACGCTGGCTGTCGTATGCGGCCGGGCCGATCGCATCGGGGCCGGCCGCCGCGCGGCTCGTGACCGTGTTCGGCGCGAAGCTCGATCAGGAGGCCGCCAAGCGCACGGCCGAGAAGGTGCTCGACGTGATCGACCGCGAGCTGGCCGGCAAGCCGTTCGCGGCCGGCGCGCAGCCGACGATCGCCGATATCGCCGCGTACTCGTACATCGCGCACGCGCCGGAGGGTGGCGTGTCGCTCGAACCGTATCCGCACGTGCGTGCGTGGCTGGCGCGCATCGAGGCGCTGCCGGGCTTCGTCGCGATGCCGACGACGCGCGCGGGCCTGCTCGCCGCGTAACGTCCACCGAAGCCGAGCCTGCCCAGGGAGAACGCGATGAATGCCCCGACTGTTCCGACCGCCGTCGTGCCGGGCTGGGAACTCGACACCGCGCCGTTTCACGCGGGCGAGCTCGCCGTGCAGCGGCGCGCCGGGGTGACGGAGGCTGCGGGTTCGGCCGGCCGGCGCGGGATCCGGCGCTTCATGCCGGACCAGCACCGGACGTTTTTCGCGCAACTGCCGTTCTTCGTGCTCGGCGGCGTCGATGCGCACGGCCAGCCGTGGGCGACGCTGCGGGCCGGCACGCCGGGGTTCGTGACGTCGCCGGATGCGCGCACGCTGCGTATCGCGGCGCGCGCGCTGCCGGGCGATCCGCTGGCCGGCGCATGGCAGCCGGGCGCGCCGCTCGGCGGGCTCGGCATCGAATTTGATACGCGGCGGCGCAATCGCGTCAACGGCGTCGTGCGCGCGATCGACGGCGACGCGCTGACGATCGCGGTCGAGCAGAGCTTCGGCAACTGCGCGAAGTACATCCAGGGCCGCAAGCCGACGTTCGTCGCACGGGAAGTCGATGCATCGACGGGGCCTGACGTGTCGGACGCGTTGAACGACGCCGATCGTGCGCTACTTGCGCAGGCCGATACGTTCTTCGTCGCGAGCGCCAACATGTCGGCGGACGCGGGCGCCGCACGCGGCGCGGACGTGTCGCATCGCGGGGGGATGCCGGGCTTCGTGCGCGTCGACGATGCGCGCACGCTGACGACGCCGGATTTCAGCGGCAACCGCTTCTTCAACACACTCGGCAACCTGCAGCACGATCCGCGTGCGGGGCTGCTGTTCGTCGATTTCGACAACGGCGACCTGCTGTATGTCGCCGCGCGTGCCGAGATCGTGTGGGACGGGCCGCTCGTCGCGTCGTTCGACGGTGCGCAGCGGGTCGTGCGGTTCCATGTGCGGGAAGTGCGGCGCATGCGCGCGGTGCTGCCGTTCCGGTGGTCGGCGGTCGAGCGCGCGCCGCAGTTCGCGGCGATGGCGGCGGTTGCGGTTTCGGGTGTGGGCGCAAGCGCGGCGGTGGTGCCGTCCCCATCCGCACCTGAATCGGTATCGGCGACCGCATCGACATCGGCACCCGCATGGCGGCCGCTGCGCATCGCAAAGATCGTCGACGAAGCGCGCGCGATCCGCTCGTTCCATTTCGAACCGGTGGACGGCGGCGCATTGCCCGCCTACGAAGCCGGGCAGCACCTGACGTTGCGCGTCGCGCTGCCGGGCAGCGATTCGCCTGCGATTCGCAGCTACACGCTCTCCGATGCGCCGGGCGGTGGGCATTACCGGATCACCGTGAAGCGCGAAGGGCGCGTTTCGGCGTGGCTGCACGATCACGCGCAGGCGGGCATGACGCTCGACGCGCAGATGCCGCGCGGCCGCTTCTCGTTCGATCTTGCGAGTCCGCGCCCGGCCGTGCTCGTGTCGGCCGGCATCGGCATCACGCCGATGATCGCGATGCTGCGCCGTGCACTGGCCGACGCTCAACCGTCGCGCCGCGTGGTGTTCGTACACGGTGCGCGCGAAGCGGCCGACCGGCCGTTCGCGACGGAGCTGGCACGCATCGCGGCCGATGACGAACGGTTGTCGCTTCACTGGTTCGACAGTCATCCTCACGAAGGCTCGGCAGCACAAGCCGGCCGCATCGACATTACGCAACTGAAGCGGATCCTTTCGTTCGACGATTACGACTTCTACCTGTGCGGGCCGTCGGCGTTCATGCGCGACCTGTACGACGGGCTGCGCGCGCTGAACGTACCGGACGAACGGATCCGTTTCGAGGCGTTCGGGCCGTCGAGCGTGACGCGCAGCGCGACCCGCACGACCGGAACGCCGGTCGAGACCGTGCCGGTCGTATTCCGGCGCACGGGCCGCGAAGCCGCGTGGACGCCCGCCGACGGCAGCTTGCTCGAATTCGCGGAAGGGCAGCGCGTGGACGTGCCGTCCGAATGCCGCTCCGGGTCGTGCGGCACGTGCGCGACGCGCGTGCTGTCCGGCGCGGTCGACTACGAGCAGGCGCCCGATGCGCCGGTCGAACGGGGCTGCGCGCTGCTGTGCGTCGCGCGGCCCGCACAAGGGTCGGAACCGCTCGTGCTCGACCGCTGACGCACCCATGCGACATGCCGCCGCAGATGGCCTGCTGCGCGAAAAGCGCACACAACTGCTTCTTTTTTCGGATGCCGGTCGGATCGACGATGGCGTCAACCGATAGATGAAAGGAGCGCAATCATGAAACTGCTCGGCATGATCAAACTGGTTCTGTGGAGTTTCTTCGGCGTACGCAACAGCAAGGCGCACGCGACCGATCTCGCGAACGCCAACTTCACGATGCTGCCGTTCGTGGCGATCATCCTCGCGGTGCTCGTCGGCGCGGTCATCTACGGCGTCGTGCACCTGGTCGTCGATCCGACCGTGACGATGCAGGGGTTCTGAGCAACCGGCCGCCGAATCGCGAGCGGGAGAACGTTCCCGCTCCGGTTTCCGGCCGTCTGTCCGGCGCGCAACCGCGCCGGTGATTGAGGCGGCCGCGCACGACGCCAGTCACGCGCAAGTCGGCACCGTTGTCGTACCGCACGAATCGCGCTGTCCCCATTCCCGCCTTCGCCGCGTCCTGTTTCGCCCGATTCCAGGGCGACCCGCCCCGCCCGGGGTAAAATGCGCGCCGCGCCGCGATGTCGCGCGCGACGGGCACGCCGCGGTTCCATCGAACGGTGCGCGCAAATGCGTCGCGCCCGCACCGGGGCGTTCGAAGCGTCCCCTCGCATGACAAGACCGCGCGATGCCGCCGGCTGCCCGACACCCCTCCGACGAACCAGTCGGCAGTCGCGTCGGTGCCCGGTGCGTCACCTGAATCCGATGTCCCATCCTGCGTCTTCCCGACCGAGCGGCCCGCTTGCGTGCCAGATCGTCCGGTTCGTCTGATGAATGTCGCGCTGGCGCATGCGTCCGGCGGAGGTGACATGCGGTCGCGGGCACGCTTCGCAGCTTCGTAACGGGTTTCGACAGGGTCGAGTGGCGAGTTTTCCATCCAGAACAATGACGGTGAATAGAACAACAGCGTCGCCCGCACGGCGGCGGCGCGCGAAGGTCGGGCTTGGCGTCGGTCTCGGCATCACGCTTTTCGCGGCACAGGCCGCCGCGGCGCAGGGCGACACGCCGGCGCCGGACACGGAGGCAGCCGGCAGCGCGACGCTGCCGACGATCACGGTGAGCGGCGAGCGCGGCAACGCGCTGCGCGTACGCAACGCGTCGGTTGCGGGGCTCGACGACACGCCGCTGCGCGATACGCCGGCGTCGGTGAGCGTCGTCACGCGCGCCCAGCTCGACGACCAGCAGGCGAAGCGGTTGAGCGACGTCGTACGCAACGACGCGTCGGTCGTCAACGACTATGCGCCGGTCGGTTATTTCGAAGGCTTTGCGATCCGCGGCTTCCCGGTCGATCTCGCGAGCGCGATCCGGATCGACGGTCTGACGGTGTCCGGCGAGCAGAACGTGCCGCTCGAGAACAAGGAGCGTGTCGAGATCCTGAAGGGGCTCGCGGGCATCGACAGCGGCGTCGTCGCGCCCGGTGGCGTGATCAACTTCGTGACGAAGCGCTCGGCGAACGTCGCGAGCGTGACGGGTGGCGTCGACAGCCGCGGCTCGACGTCGGCGGCCGTCGATCTCGGCCGCCGCTTCGGCCCCGACAATCAGTTCGGCTTCCGGATCAATGCCGCGAAGGAGAACATGCACTCGTACATCGACGGCACGAACGGGCGGCGCACGTTCGGCTCGATCGCCGCCGACTGGGACATCAGCCCGCGCGCGAGCCTGCAGCTCAATGCCGAATTCCAGCAGTGGATCCAGCGTTCCGCACCCGGCTACCAGTTGCTTGGCGGCACCGTCGCGCCGTCGATCAAGACGACGTCGAAGGCGCTCGGCACGCAGCCGTGGGCAAAACCGGTGACGACCGACGCGCTGAACCTGAACGCGCGCTTCGACTACCAGTTCAACGACGACTGGAAGGTCTACATCGCCGCCGGCCGCAGCCGCACGATGATCGACGACAACAGCGCGTTCGCATACGGCTGCTCGTACGCGGCGAGTTGTACGGCCGGCGCGACGTCGCCGTTCTTCTTCGGCGCGAACGGCGACTACGACGTGTACGACTTCCGCAGCCCCGGCGAATACCGGCGCAACGACGACCTGCGCGCGGTCACGACGGGCAAGTTCGCGACGGGGCCGCTGCGGCACGAGCTGACGCTCGGCGTGAGCGTGCAGCGCCGCGTCGTGAGCATGGCCGACGCCGTGTACGACTATGTGGGCAGCGAGAACATCTACGGGCCCGACACGACGTTCTCGCCGTCGCCGAATTCGCCCGGCCCGTCGTATCCGCGCCTCGATGCGTGGCAATACGGCGTGTTCGGGCTCGACCGCATCAGCATCGGCGAACACTGGCAGGTGCTCGCGGGCGGCAAGGAAGTGCTGCTGCGCCAGCGCAGCTGGAGCAGCCTCGACGGCGACACGACGCATACCGATCGCTCGGTGTTCCTGCCGCAGGTGGCGCTCGTCTACAAGCCGGTGAACGTGCTGTCGCTGTATGCGTCGTACAGCAAGGCGCTGTCGCTCGGCGACCAGGCGCCCGTGCGGGCGACCAACGCGTATGCGTTCCTGCCGCCCGTCGAGTCGCACCAGATCGAGGTCGGCGCGAAATACGACTGGCTCGACCGGCTGAGCCTCACGGCCGCCGTGTTCTCGATCAGCAAGCCGTTCCAGTTCGCCGACCCGGACGCATCGGGCACGAGCTACACGTTCGTGCAGCGCGGCACGCAGCGGCACCAGGGGATCGAGCTGGGCGCAGCCGGGCGCGTGACCGAGCGCCTGGGGCTGACGGCCAGCGTCGCGGCGATTCGCGCGCGCGCGTACGATTCGGGGTCGCCGGCGTACGAAGGGCACCAGATCATCAACGTACCGGCGCTGCGCGCGACGCTGTATGCGGACTACGCGGTGCCGGGCGTCGCGGGGCTGAACGTGCTGGGCGGCGTCGAGTACAGCGCGGCCCGCAACGCGAACGAAGAAGGCACCGCGCGCGTGCCGTCGTGGTTCGTGTTCAATCTCGGCGCGCGCTATACGACGAAGATCGGCGGCCATCGCACGGTGTTGCGCGTGTCGGTGGACAACCTGTTCAACAAGTTCTACTGGCGCGACGCGGGCGAGCAGCAGGGCGATGCGTACCTGTTCCCGGGTGCGCCGCGCACCGCGCGCGTGTCGTTGACCTATGATTTCTGACCGTCCGGAACCGGCCGCGTGATGCGCGGCCCCGGCAGCTAACCTGGAGAGCACAGACGATGTCCCCACTCGAAATCGCCGGCGTGATCGTCAGCGCGCTCGCGATCTGGCTGACCGCGAAGCGGCGCATGCTGTGCTGGCCGGTCGGGCTCGTGTCGGTCGCGCTGTACGGCTGGATCTTCTTCGACGCGAAGCTGTATTCGGACATGCTGCTGCAAGGCGCGTTCGCGCTGCTGCAGGTGTACGGCTGGCAACGCTGGCTCGCGCAGCGTGCGAGTGAGGCCGATGGCAGCGCGGCGCCTGCGGGCGACGTCGCGCCCGTCACCGGCGTGCGGCCGATGCAGATGCTGCCCGACCTGATCGCGGCCGTCGTCGGCAGCGCGCTGCTCGGCGGCATGATGGCGCGCTGGACCGATGCGGCACTGCCGTTCGTCGATGCGTCGCTGACCGCGTTCAGCCTTGTCGCGCAATACTGGACCGCGCGGCGCTACATTGCGTCGTGGGGGCTGTGGATCGTCGTGAACGTCGTGTACGTCGGCATGTTCGTGTTCAAGGAACTGTATCTGACGGCCGGACTCTATGCGCTGTTCATCGGGCTGGCCGTCGTCGGCTGGCGCGACTGGAGCCGGACGGCCGCGGCGCTGCGCGCGGCGGCCGGCGGTGCGCTGGCAACAGGCGGTGGCGCGCGCTGATTCACGCGCCGATTCGGATTCAACTACGGAGCAACGTCGTTCATGTCATTCCCACTCGAGCCGGACGGATCCCTGTCGCGTGACGTCGCGCCTCCGCAATTCGGTGTCGACGGCGAGCAGGCCGAACGCGACTGGCCGCTGATGACGCACGACGAGGTGGCGGCGGTGCTCGCCCGGATCGACGGCGCCGGCGAGCCGGCGCGGCTGACGTGGCACAGCCCGCGGCAGTTCGCGGCGGCCGTCCTGGTGCAGATGACGGACGGACGCGGATTGTTCGTCAAGCGTCATCACGTGAGCCTGCGCGATGTCGAAGGGCTCGAGGAGGAGCATCGCTTCATCGCGCATCTGCGCGAGCGCGGCATACCCGTGGCGGACATTCTCGCGGATCGCGACGGCGCGACCGCGTTCGCGTCCGGCGACTGGACCTACGAAGTGCACGTGCGGGCGCCCGGCGTCGACCCGTATCGCGGCGTGATGTCGTGGCAGCCGTTCACGCATCCGTCGCATGCATACGCGGCCGGCCGCGCACTGGCCGAGCTGCATCGTGCGTCGGCCGGTTACGATGCGCCGGCCCGGCCGGTGCGCACGCTGCTGTCGAGTTTTCGCGTGCTGTCGTCCACCGATCTGGCGGGCGCGCTCGAACGCTGGGTCGACGCGCAGCCGCTGCTCGTGCGCGCGCTCGGCGCGCGCGACTGGCGCGGCGACGTGGCCGACGCGATCGGCCCGTATCACGCGCGCCTCGTGCCGTTGCTGCCCGCGCTGCCGCCGCTGTGGACGCACGGCGACTGGCATGCGTCGAACCTGCTGTGGACCGACGCGGGGCCCGGCGCGCAGGTGCGGACCGTGCTGGATTTCGGGCTGTCGGATCGCACCTGCGCGGTGATGGACCTCGCGCTCGCGATCGAGCGCAATACGGTCGACTGGATGGCGCCGGCCGATGCGCGCCGCGTCGAGTACGCGCAGATCGACGCGCTTCTCGACGGGTACGAATCGGTCGAACCGCTGGGCGACGAAGCCTATGCGGCGCTGGTCGCGTTGCTGCCGATCGTGCATACGGAGTTCGCGCTGTCGGAAGTCGCTTATTTCGGCTGCATCATCGATGCACCGGCCATCGTCGACATCGCGTACGACGGCTACCTGATCGGTCATGCGCGCTGGTTCGGCGAGCGCGACGGGCGGCAACTGCTTGATTGGCTCGTGCAGCGTCGGCGGGCGAAGCAGGGAACTGCCTGATTCGCCTGCGGGGAATCGCCGCGCACGTGTGCCGATTCCCCGTACTCCCTATCTTCCGTGCGGCCGTCGCGCAGTACGTTCATCGAATCCTCCTGATTGCCGAAGCGGGACACGACTCCCGCAGGGCGCCGCACGCGTGCGCGCGGCCGCGCCCAACATGACGGAAATATCATCTTCGCCTCATGTTCGCACTGCGGCCGAACCGTAGCATCGGTCGCGAACCGTTACCGCAGAACCGAACATGCTCAAGCTCAACCTCGCCGTGGCCATCGTCTTCGCGATGGCCGCGACGGCTCATGCGCAGCCGTCGCTGTCGCCGGGGCCGGCGCCCGCTGCCGCCGGCAGCGCCGCGCCGATCGGCGCACCGCCACCCGACGCTCCCCCTTCCACCTCGTTGACGCTTGCCGATGCGCTATCGGTCGCGGCCCGGAACAATCCGGCGCTGCGCGGCGCGCGCGCGGACGTCGATGCGTCGGCCGGCGCGCTGCTGCAGGCCGGTGCGCGCCCCAATCCCGAAGTGTCGTTCCTGCAGGAAGGGTTTCGCCGCGCCGAACGCACATCGACCGCGCTGATCAACCAGACGATCGAACTCGGCGGCAAGCGCAGCGCGCGGCTCGATGTCGCGTCGTACGGCAGGGAAGCGGCCAATGCATCGCTCGACGAGCAGGGCGCCGTCGTGCGTGCCGACGTGATCGCCGCGTTCTACGGGCTGCTCGCCGCGCAGCGCCAGCTTCAGGTGACCGAGGAATCGGCCGCGATCGCCGCACGCTCCGCGGATCTCGCGAACCGCCGCGCACAGGCCGGCAAGGTGTCGCCGGTCGAGGCGACCAAGGCGCACGTGGCGGCGGCCGGCGTGCAGATCGAAGTCGTGACCGCACGCGGCCGTGTCGAGGTCGCGCGCGAGAAGCTGAACGCGGTGATGGGCGAAGCACGCGACGGCGGGCTTGCCGTGCAGGGCGACCTCGAAGCCGTGCCGCCGGTCGAGTCGCTGCCCGCGCTGACCGCGCAGCTCGACGATTCTCCACTCGCCCGGATCGCGCGCGCCGAGATGCTGCGCTCGAACGCGGCCGTGTCGCTCGAACGCGCGCGGCGCATTCCGGACGTGACGATCAGCGCAGGCGTGAAGCGCGTGACCACGGGCGGCGTGCCGGACAACCAGGCGGTGGTCGGCGTGTCGATCCCGATTCCGCTGTTCAACACGAACAAGGGCGCGCTGCTCGAGGCGACGCACAAGGCCACGCGCGCGAATGCCGATCTCGATCGCGAACGCACGCGCCTGCGGCTGGACCTCACGCAGGCATACGCGAATTTCGAAGCCGCCGCACAGGAAGCGCAACGGCTGAAGGCCGACATCCTGCCGGCCGCGCGCCTCGCGCTCGACGCGATGTCGCGCGGCTACGAACTCGGGAAGTTCAGCTTCCTCGACGTGCTCGACGCGCAGCGCACGTTGTTCCAGGGCCAGTCGCAATACGTGCGCGCGCTCGCCGATGCGCATACGGCCCGCGCCGACATCGGACGGCTCGTCGGTACGCCGCTCGCGCCGGTTGCATCGGTCGCGCAATAGCGCAACGGACGCCTCTTTTACCTGAAGGATCACCATGTCACGCAGCAGAATCCTGATCATCGCGGCGGTCGTGCTCGGCAGTGCCGGGATCGTCATCGGCGCACTCGGTGTCACGCGCAACAGCGGCGGCAACGGCGCGTCCGCATCGGCGGCGTCCGCGGCCGCTTCTTCCGCCGACGCCACCGGTGAGCGCGGCGGTGTCGTGCTCAAGCGCGGCAAGCTGTCCGTCGAAATCGTGATGACGGAAAAGCCCGGCGATGCGCGCCTGGTCGTCTATCCGTTCGTCGACGGCAAGCCGGCCGACAAGGGCGTCACCGTGTCCGGCACGCTGGTTCGCTACGACCGCACGCACGAACCGCTGCGTTTCGACGCGGCCGGCCAGAAGTTCGTGTCCGCGCAGTCGATCGGCAAGCCGCACGTGTTCGACGCGACGATCGACGTGAAGGCGGGCAACGAAGCCGCGTCGTTCCCGTTCGCCCGCGCCGACGGCGCGATCGCGCTGACCGATGCGCAGCTCGCGACCTCGAAGATCGCGCTGGCGAAGGCCGGCCCCGCGCAGATCGCGACGCCGTTCCAGTTGCCGGGCGAGATCAAGTTCAACGAGGATCGCACCGCGCACGTGGTGCCGCGCGTGGCCGGTATCGTCGAGCAGGTGTCGGTGTCGCTCGGGCAAAACGTCGCGAAGGGGCAGGTGCTGGCCGTGATCGCGAGCACCGATCTTGCCGACCGGCGCAGCGAGCTGCTGACGGCCGAGCGCCGGTTGTCGGGTGCGCGCGCGACCTACGAGCGCGAGCGCACGCTGTGGAAGGAGCGCATTTCGGCCGAGCAGGACTACCAGCAGGCGCAGGTGCAGTTGCGTGAAGCCGAGATCGCCGTGCAGAACGCGCGGCAGAAGCTGGCTGCGCTGAACGCACCGGTCGGCGCGGGTGCGCTGAACCGCTACGAACTGCGCGCGCCGTTCGCCGGCACGATCGTCGAGAAGCATGCGACGCCCGGCGAAGCGATTGCCGCCGATGCCAGCATGTTCGTGATCTCCGACCTGTCGACGGTATGGGCGGAGATGGCCGTGCCGGCGCAGCGGTTGAACGACGTGCGCGTCGGCCGCGACGCGACGGTCATTGCGACCGCGTTCGATTCGCGTTCGAGCGGCCCGATCGCGTACGTGGGGTCGCTGCTCGGCGAACAGACGCGCACCGCGCCGGCGCGCGTCGTGCTGCCGAACCCGGACGGCGTGTGGCGGCCCGGGATGTTCGTGAACGTGTCGGTCGACGCGGGCAAGCAGGGCGTGCCGCTCGCGGTCGCGAGCGACGCGCTGCAGGACGTCGACGGCGCACCGTCCGTCTTCGTGCGCTCGCCGAAGGGCTTCGTCGCCCAGGCCGTCGAGACGGGGCGGCGCGACGAACGGGCGACCGAAGTGCTGAAGGGCCTCAAGCCGGGCCAGGAATACGCGGCGTCGAACAGCTTCGTGCTGAAGGCCGAACTCGGCAAGGGGAGCGCGGAACATGAATGAGCGCTACGTGTGTGCCGTTGCACGCCTCGCGGCCCGCTATGCGGCCCGCTTTCCGGCCCGCCGCGTGACCGGCCGGGCGGCCCGTCCGTCGAGGGTGACCGTGCCCCGTTTCAAGGAATCCCGTCATGTTTGAGCGCCTGATCCGCTTTGCGATTGCGCATCGCTGGCTCGTGATGCTGGCGATCGCGGCCGTGGCCGCGCTGGGCGTGTTCAGCTACCAGAAGCTGCCGATCGACGCGGTGCCCGACATCACCAACGTGCAGGTCCAGATCAACACGTCCGCGCCCGGCTATTCGCCGCTCGAGGCCGAGCAGCGCATCACCTATCCGGTCGAGACGGTGATGGCCGGCCTGCCGGGCCTCGAGCAGACGCGCTCGATCTCGCGCTACGGGCTGTCGCAGGTCACCGTGATCTTCAAGGACGGCACCGACATCTACTTCGCGCGACAACTCGTCAACGAGCGCATCCAGGAAGCGAAGGACAAGCTGCCCGCCGGCATCGCGCCCGCGATGGGGCCGACCTCGACGGGCCTCGGCGAGATCTACCTGTGGACCGTCGAAGCCGACGCCAACGCGCGCAAGCCCGACGGCACGCGCTACACGGCGGCCGACCTGCGCGAACTGCAGGACTGGGTCGTCAGACCGCAGCTCCGGAACGTGCGCGGCGTGACCGAGGTGAACTCGATCGGCGGCTACGTGAAGGAATACCGCGTCGCGCCGAACCCGGCAAAGCTGATGTCGTACGGGCTGACGCTCGCCGACGTCGTGCGCGCGCTGGAGCGCAACAACGACAACGTCGGCGCCGGCTACATCGAGAAACGCGGCGAGCAGTATCTGGTGCGCGTGCCGGGCCAGGCGCGCACCGTCGACGACATTGCCAACATCGTGCTGACCAACGTCGGCGGCGTGCCGGTTCGGATGAAGGACGTCGGGCTGGTCGACATCGGCCGCGAGCTGCGCACCGGCGCGGCGACCTCGGACGGCGAGGAGGTCGTGCTCGGCACGGTCTTCATGCTGATGGGCGAGAACAGCCGCACGGTCGCGAAGGCCGTCGCCGCGAAGATGGACGACGTGAACCGCACGCTGCCTTCAGGCGTGAAGGCGATTCCCGTGTACGACCGCACCGTGCTCGTCGAGAAGGCCGTCGCGACGGTGAAGAAGAACCTGCTCGAAGGCGCGATCCTCGTGATCGCCGTGCTGTTCCTGTTCCTCGGCAACATGCGCGCGGCGCTGATCACCGCGCTCGTGATCCCGCTGTCGATGCTGATGACCTTCACCGGGATGGTGAACGCGAAGGTGAGCGCGAACCTGATGAGCCTCGGCGCGCTCGACTTCGGGATCATCGTCGACGGCGCGGTGGTGATCGTCGAGAACTGCGTGAGGCGGCTCGCGCATGCGCAGGCCGCCGCCGGCCGGCCGCTCACGCGCGACGAGCGTTTCGCGGAGGTGTTCGGCGCGTCGCAGGAGGCACGCCGCGCGCTGATCTTCGGGCAACTGATCATCATGGTCGTGTACCTGCCGATCTTTGCGCTGACCGGCGTGGAAGGCAAGATGTTCCATCCGATGGCCATTACCGTCGTGATGGCGCTCGCGGCCGCGATGGTGCTGACCGTCACGTTCATTCCGGCGGCCGTCGCGCTGTTCATCGGCGAGCGCGTCGAGGAGAAGGAGAACCGGCTGATGGGCTGGGCGCGGCGCGCGTACGAACCGGTGCTCGCCGCGTTCATGACGCGCCCGGCGCGCGTGATGATCGGCGCGGGCGCGATCGTGCTGGTCACGCTCGGGCTCGCCACGCGGCTCGGCAGCGAGTTCATCCCGAGCCTCAACGAAGGCGACCTGGCCGTGTCCGCGTTGCGGATCCCCGGGACGAGCCTGTCGCAGTCGGTCGAGATGCAGAAGTCGATCGAGAAGACGCTGAAGGCGCGCTTTCCCGAGATCGAGCGCGTGTTCGCGCGCACCGGCACGGCCGAGATCGCGGCCGACCCGATGCCGCCGAACCTGTCGGACGGCTACATCATGCTGAAGCCGGCCGAGAAGTGGCCCGACCCGAAGAAGCCGCGCGACCAGCTCGTGCGCGAGATCGAGGAAGCGCTCGCCGAGCTGCCGGGCAACGCCTACGAATTCTCGCAGCCGATCCAGCTGCGCTTCAACGAACTGATTTCCGGCGTGCGCAGCGACGTCGCCGTGAAGATCTTCGGCGACGACATGGCCGTGCTGAACCAGACCGGCGAGCAGATCGCGGCCGCGCTGCAGAAGGTACCGGGCGCGTCCGAAGTGAAAGTCGAGCAGACCACCGGCCTGCCCGTGCTGACCGTCAACCTCGACCGCGACAAGCTCGCGCGCTACGGCGTGAGCGTCGCCGACCTGCAGGACTCGGTGGCCGCGGCCGTCGGCGGGCAGAAGGCCGGCACGCTGTTCCAGGGCGACCGCCGCTTCGACATCGTCGTGCGGCTGCCCGACGAGCTGCGCTCGGACATCGAGGCGATCAAGCGGCTGCCGATCGCGCTGCCCGCACCGGCGGCCGGCGCCAGCGCGCCGCTCGCGGCGGCGCCGTACGTGCCGCTCGCCGAGCTCGCGACGATCGACGTCACGCCGGGCCCGAACCAGATCAGCCGCGAGGACGGCAAGCGGCGGGTGGTCGTCAGCGCGAACGTGCGCGGCCGCGACGTTGGCTCGTTCGTCGCCGACGCACGCGAGCAGCTGCAGCAGGACGTGCGCGTGCCGGCCGGCTACTGGGTGTCGTGGGGCGGGCAGTTCGAGCAGCTGCAGAGCGCGAGCGAGCGCCTGAAGCTCGTCGTGCCGCTCGCGCTGTTCATGGTGTTCGTGCTGCTCTTCGTGATGTTCAACAACGTGAAGGACGGGCTGCTCGTGTTCACCGGCATTCCGTTCGCGCTGAGCGGTGGCGTCGTGTCGCTGTGGCTGCGCGGGATTCCGCTGTCGATCACGGCGGCGGTCGGCTTCATCGCGCTGTCCGGCGTGGCCGTGCTCAACGGGCTCGTGATGATCTCGTTCATCCGCAACCTGCGCGACGAAGGGATGCCGCTCGAGGCCGCGGTGCACGACGGCGCGCTCACGCGGCTGCGGCCGGTGCTGATGACCGCGCTCGTCGCGTCGCTCGGCTTCCTGCCGATGGCGTTCGCGACCGGCACCGGCGCCGAGGTGCAGCGCCCGCTCGCGACGGTCGTGATCGGCGGTATCCTGTCGTCCACGGCGCTGACGCTGCTGGTGCTGCCCGTGCTGTACCGTGTCAGCCATGCGGTGTCGTGGCGTGCGGCGTTGCGCGGCGGCTTCGGCTCGGGCGTGCTGCGCCGGCTGGGTTTCTTCAAGGGTAATGCGTGATGCGAATTCTGATTGTCGAAGATGAACCGAAGACGGGCGCATACCTGCGCAAGGGGCTGACGGAAGCCGGCTATGTCGTCGACTGGGTCGAGGACGGCATCACGGGCCAGCACCAGGCCGAGACCGAGGAATACGACCTGCTCGTGCTCGACGTGATGCTGCCCGGGCAGGACGGCTGGACGCTGCTGCAGAACCTGCGGCGCAGCAAGTCGACGCCCGTGCTGTTCCTGACCGCGCGCGACGACGTCGGCGATCGCGTGAAGGGGCTCGAGCTCGGCGCCGACGACTATCTCGCGAAGCCGTTCGATTTCGTCGAGCTGACCGCGCGCATCAAGTCGATCCTGCGGCGCGGCCAGCCGCGCGATTCGAACACGCTGCGCGTGGCCGATCTCGAACTCGACCTGACGCGCCGCAAGGCCACGCGGCAGGGCGACACGATCCTGCTGACCGCGAAGGAATTCGCATTGCTGTGGCTGCTGATGCGACGCGAGGGCGAGATCCTGCCGCGCGCGACGATCGCGTCGCAGGTCTGGGACATGAACTTCAACAGCGACACGAACGTCGTCGATTCGGCGATCCGGCGCTTGCGCTCGAAGATCGACGACGCGTACGACCCGAAGCTGATCCACACGGTGCGCGGAATGGGCTACGTGCTCGAGGCGCGCGGCGGCAGCGCGGCATGATCGCGCGCCTGCTGCCGCGCACGCTGCGCGGACGCCTGACCGCGCTGATCATCCTGTCGACGTCGGTGATTCTCGCGTCGAGCGGCGTTGCGCTGTACGAGGCGCTGAGCAACCGCGTCGAAGCGACGGCGGCCGAGCAGATGGCCGGCATTTCCGCCGCGTTGGGCGCGCACCTGGCCGAAGCACGTTCGACGGCCGAAGTCGCGCGCAATACCGACATCTGGATCGACCAGTTGCATGGCCATCCGAACATGGATCTGGCGATCTTCGATGCCACGGGTACGCGCCTGATCGGCACGCCCGGTTTTCGTCCGGTGGCGCCGCTGATGTCGCTGGATGCAGCGCGCGTGCCGGTTGGCGTCGCGCCGCCCGGCGCGCGGCAGCAGTATCTCGTGACGGCCGTGTCGCTTGCCGGTGCCGGCGCGCCCGTGGTGCGCGTCGTGGTGCAGTACGACCGCAGCGCGGACGTGCTGCTGCTACGCACGCACGCCTATACGATCGTCGTGATCGAGGTGTTCGGTGTCGTGCTCGCGGCCGCGATTGCGTATGGCATTGCGGCGCTCGGGCTGAGCCCGCTGCGGCGATTCGCGGCGCGTGCCGAGCAGATGTCGACGAGCCGGCTCGCCCATCCGCTGCCGGAACTCGATACGGCCGGCGAATTGAAGGAACTCGAGCACGCGTTCAACGGCATGCTCGAGCGGTTGAACGAATCGTTCACGCGGCTGAGCCAGTTTTCGTCGAATCTCGCGCACGACATGCGCACGCCGCTCACGAACCTGCAGGCGGCCGCGCAGGTCGTGCTGTCGCAGCCGCGCAGCGCGGATGAATACCGAAACGTGATCGAGTCGAGCATCGACGAATACCAGCGGTTGTCCCGGATGATCGAGGACATGCTGTTTCTCGCGCGTTCGGAACAGGCCGGCACGTCGATCAGTGTGCGGCGCCTGGATGCGTCGGAAGAGGCGGGGCGCGTCGCCGGCTACTACGAGCCGCTGGCGGAGGATGCCGGCGTGACGGTGAAGGTCGACGGCCATGCGTGGGTCGATGCGGATCTGACGCTGTACCAGCGTGCGCTGAGCAACCTGCTGTCCAACGCGCTGAGGTACGCGCCGCGCGGCAGCGTCGTGACGATCGATTGCGTGGAGCAGGGTGGTGCGACGACGATTGCCGTGTCGGATACGGGGCCCGGTATCGAGGCCCGGCATGTCGGAAAGATCTTCGAGCGCTTCTATCGCGTCGATCCGTCGCGGCACAACTCGGCGTCGGGGACGGGACTCGGCCTCGCGATCGTCCGGTCGATCATGGACAACCACGGCGGCGAATGCGGCGTCGACAGCGACCCGGGCCGCCGCACGACGTTCTGGCTGCGCTTTCCGCGACGGCCGGCCGAGCTGAAACGGCCGGCGGCCATCCATACCTGACACCGCCGGCGGGCCCGCCCGTGCGTCCGCCGGAAGGCGGCCGCGCGCGGCGCGCTGCCCGCGGTCGCATGACCGAGCGTCATTTCTGCGCGGTCAGGTTGTCGTGGTTGTCGGTCTGCGGCTTCTTCTCGCCGCCATGCACCGAAATCCCGTGAAGCTCCTTGTTGCGCGCGACGAGCTCGCCGGTCGGCGGGTACTGCGTCTTGCTCACCGGCACGACGCCGTCGTGCTGCGCCTGCTTCAGTTCATTGACGACCTGCGCACGGGTCTTGCCTTGCGTTTGCGTCTGCGCGAATGCGCCCTGCGTGGCCATGCCGAGCGACAGCGTGGCGGTGACGAACAGTGCTGCGAGTTTTGCCGTTTTCATCGAGTGCTCTCCTTGATCAGGGCCGCCGGGTGGCGAACCATGGACCCAGTATGCGAAAGCAGCCGTGCGTGATCGTGATCGCGAGATGAAAAATGCGTCAGATTGCGTGATGAGGAGAGGCGCCGTTCGGGCGCGACCGACGTGACGTAATCGTCATGTTCGCGTCATGAGCGCGATGAGCGGGAAGCGGAACATGAAGACTGCCGAGGGTCGACGTGGCCGGCGGCATTCGCGCCGTTCGCGACAGCTGTATGGAAAGCGGGCGGCTCTGTTCTGACTTTCACACCGGACTTGAAAAGTGCATCGTCCCGCCATTCGCCTAACCTTGATCGCAGTCCTGATCGTCCCGTTGTTCGCAGGCTGCGCATCGACACGTTCCGGCACAACGCCAACCGAGCTGGCGGCACCGGCCGCCGCGAAAAATCCGGTGCCGGCCGACCTCATGCCCGGCGAGCAGATCGACTATGCCGGGCATCGCTGCGGCAATCCGAACCTGTACGTGAAAACGCACAACTGCCTGTTTCCACAGCGCAATTCAACGCCCTGATCATTGGCGCGCAACCAAAAAAAGAAGCCCGGCACTCGACGTGTCCGGGCCTAACGCGTGACGTGCCGTGCGGCAGCGACCCGCTTGCGTGGTCTGGAACGGGCGCTGCCCGTCACGTTTCCGATCGTAGCGATACGACGCTTCGCGAACCTGATCGGAACATGAAATTTTCGTCATGCGACGCGCGTAGGGCCGCCGCGATCAGAACCGGTGGCGCAACCCGAGATTGACGATGCCCTGCGTGCGCGTGCCGCCATAGCCATAGGAGCCGATCGACGCCTGTGCCGTTTGCGTGCCGCCGTCGAGTGTGCGCTGTTCGCCATTCGCGCGTTGCCACGCACCGACCGCGTAGAGATCGGTGCGCTTCGACAGCACGTAGTCGGCACCGGCGGACACTTGATGGTAGGTCGCGCTCGTATCGCCGCCGGCACGCGTGTAGCTGTAGCCGACGCCGATGAGCAGGCTGGGCGTCGCCTGATAGTTGAAGAAACCGCGCGCGGTGTCGTACTTCTGCGTGCTGCGAAATGCGGACATCGCATCGGCCTTGTACAGCGCGTTGCTGTAGTCGATGCCGATCGCGAATGGTGCGAAGTTGTAGCGCAGCGCGCCGCGCGCGATGCCGATCGATTTTGCCGAGATGTAGCCGCCATTGACCAGCGACCCGTCGAACGTGCCGTCGGAGGTGCCGTTCCAGCCGGTGCGGATGCCGTTGGCGAGCGACGAGCGATTGGCTGCGTAGTAGTAGCCGCCCGCCACGTCGACCGGGCCGTTGCTGTACGACAGGCCGGCCGACCAGGTTTGCCCGGCGCCGCTCTTGCCTGCCACGCCGCCGAGCGCATACATACCGACGAACTGGAGTCCGTTGATCACGGGCGACGTGTACTTCACCGCGTTGTCGGTGCGCGACGACGTGTCGTAGTTGTCGACGTCGCCGGGTGTCGCATAGACGCTGCCGAAGTAGAAGTCGCCAGTGACCGGCCACGCGACATCCGCGAGCGCGTCGTATTGGCGGCCGAGCGTCAGCGTGCCCCAGCGCGCGCTTTCGAGGCCGACGAATGCCTGCCGGCCGAACATCCGGTTGCCCTGCCCAAGCGCGCCGGTGTTCGGATTGAAGCCGTTTTCCAGCGTGAAGATCGCTTTCAATCCGCCGCCCAGGTCTTCCGCGCCCTTCACGCCGAAGCGGTTGCCGAGCAGGTTGCCGTTGCCGAGGCCGACGAGGTTCCTGCCGTCCGCGTTGGCGTTCCAGACGTACGTCAGCGATGTATCGAACAGGCCGTATAACGTGACTTCCGACGCATGTGCCGAGTGAGCGGTCGCGAGCAGTGCACCCGACATCACGGCGAGCCGAACGGGAGTTTTCATGGTGTGCCCCTGAGGTTCAAGATGATCGTTTCGTGCATCGGTCGATTCGGCGCCGCGCGTCGTGCCGGCGGGCGCGGAATGTCGCAATGGCGCTGCCGATTCTGGAAAGCGTTCGGATCGTGAAGGTGAGGGACAAATGAGAAAAATGTCATCGCCGCGTCATGAGCGCAGAAACGCGTGGCGATTTTTCATTCGCAGTGCGATGCAGTGCATGTCGAAGCGGTGACGAAACCGTCATGCTGCGATCACGATTCCGCACCGCTGTCGGCTCAAAGTAAACGCTCCTGTCACGGATTTCCAGCAAGGAGCGAACAACATGAACATTCCGCGACCGATGATCGTCATCGCCGCTGCCGCACTGTCGATGGCGGCCTTTTCGCAGGCCGTGGCCGCGCAGCAGAAGACCCGGCAGGAAGTCCGTCAGGAGCTGGTGCGGGCGCGGCACGACGGCGTGATCCCGAGCCCGAATCACGACTACCCGGCGAGCCCGGCCACCGTCGCGCGCAACCAGGAAATCCATCGCGCGACGGTGCATCGCGGCGAGGCGGCGCCGCTGGTCGATGCGCACGACAACCGCTTTGCGGTGCGTTGATCGTTCTTTCGCGGCCGACCGGCGCGGTGCCTGCCGGCCGCACCCCACACGAAGAGGAGAGTGCCATGCGCAATTTCGCGAAAGGAATCGTGCTCGCGGCGTGCCTGGTGTCGACGGCCGCGATGGCGGCCGGCTGGCCGGAGCGTGCGTTGTCGCACGCGTCGGCCCATGACGTCGGCCGGCGCGCGAACGAGCGGATGCGCTGCGAGTTCGCGGCCGTGCCGGCCGGCGAGTGGAGCGCGACGTTCACGCGCGGGCAATGCGAAGTCGACAACGGCCGGCTGACGTTCGTGCCGGCCGATGTGGGCGGCGGATCGACTGCCGCGCAGAAGCGGATCCTGCTTGGTGACGTCCGCACCGCGTCGCATCAGTCGCGCAAGCTGAAGGAGCAGCTGCAACTGTCGACAGGCGATGAAGTGATCGTGCTGAACGTGCTGACCGACGACGGCAGCCGCAAGTCGCGCGAACATGCGATCGATCTGTGGGCCGCGCTGCGCAACGAGGGCGTGACGCCTGTGAACGGCACGCGCATCGTCGATACGTATCCGACGGGCGCGACCACGTGGTAGCCGGTGCGCGGCGGCGCCCGGCTTATCCGGCCTTCACCGATCCTTCGAGCAGGAAGAACACGATGAAGCCGATGAAGAATGCGGCCGTCGCGAATGGCGTTTCAGGGACCTCGTGCGCTTCGACCAGCAATTCTTCGGTGACGAGGTACAGCAGCGCGACGGTGCCCAGCCCGAGCAGCGCCGCGTAGAGAGTGGGCGGAAGTCCGGCGAACGCCGCATTGCCGGCCACGGCCGCGAGGCTCAGCAGTGCCGCGAGCCCGACCGGTACGACGATCGACAGCAGGCGGCCGATGCCGGCGGCCGCGAGCGCCGCGCTGACCGACAGCGCGAGGAACAGCACTTCGAGCGTCAGCGCGACGGTCAGGATGATGCCGCTTTCGTCGCTTGCCGAGAACGCGATGCCGAGCACGAGGCCGTCGATGACGAGATCGATCGCGGTGACGATGATGAGGCTCATGGGCAGCCGCGCTTCTTCGAAGCGCGTCTCGATCGCGCCCGACAGCGCGCGGATCGCGAGCATCAGCGCGATGCCGAGCACGAAGCCGACGACGACCGGAAACAGCGCATGCGCGCGGTCCTGCGGCAGCAGCTCGAGCGCGGCGGCCGCGAACACGATGCCGCCGGTGAAATGCTGGATGACGCTGGACGTTTTCGGGCCGGGTGCGCGCCAGGCGGCCGCGAGGGCACCGAAGCAGGCCGCCAGCACGGGCGGTAACGTGAGCAGCGCAAGCTTCGCGGTCGGTGTCATGAGGCCTCTCGGACGGTTGGCGTACCGCGGCGGGCTCGGCATCGTGCCGCCCGCTGCATTGTACGTTCGTACACGCCGGGCGTTGCCCCGGCATCAACCGGGGATTGAACACCTTGAAGCCGCTTCAAGGTCAACCCATTCGAGGCGGGGCGCACCAGCAAGCCGGCGCGCCCGTTTCCGTCACAGGTGCGCGAGCGCCTGGTCGAGATCGGCGAGCAGGTCGTCGATATGCTCGATGCCGATCGACAGCCGCACCGTTTCTTCCTTCACGCCGGCCTTCGCGAGTTCGGCCGGCGACAGTTGCCGGTGCGTCGTCGATGCCGGGTGCGTCGCGAGCGATTTCGTGTCGCCGATGTTGACGAGCCGCGTGAACAGCTTCAGTGCGTCCTGGAACTTCGCACCGCCGTCACGTCCGCCCTTCACGCCGAACGTCAGGATGCCCGGCGCGCGGCCCGACAGGTAGCGCGCGACGAGCGGATGGTCCGGGTGATCGGGCAGGCCGGCATAGTTCACCCACTCGACGTGCTCGTGACGCGCGAGGTGCTGCGCGATCTTCAGCGCGTTGTCGCTGATCCGCTCGACGCGCAGCGCCAGCGTTTCGATGCCCTGCAGGATCTGGAAGGCATTGAACGGCGAGATGGCCGCGCCCATGTTGCGCAGCGGTACCACGCGCGCCCGGCCGATATAGGCGGCCGGCCCGAACGCTTCCGTGTAGACGACGCCGTGATAGCTGACGTCGGGCTCGTTCAGCCGCTTGAAGCGGTCCGCGTGCTCGGCCCACGGGAACTTGCCCGAATCGACGATCGCACCGCCGAGGCTCGTGCCGTGGCCGCCGAGATACTTCGTCAGCGAATGCACGACGATGTCCGCGCCGTGCTCGAACGGGCGCAGCAGGTACGGCGACGGCACCGTGTTGTCGACGATCAGCGGGATCCCGTGGCGATGCGCGACTTCCGCGAGCGCGGCGATGTCGGTGACGTTGCCGAGCGGGTTGCCGACCGATTCCGCGAAGATCGCCTTCGTGCGCGCGTCGATCAGCGGCTCGAACGATGCGGGGTCGCGCGGATCGGCGAAGCGCGTCGTGATCCCGTATTGCGGCAGCGTATGCGCGAACAGGTTGTAGGTGCCGCCATACAGCGAACTCGCAGACACGATGTTGTCGCCGGCTTCGGCGATCGTCTGGATCGCGTACGTGACCGCGGATTGCCCCGATGCAAGTGCCAGCGCGCCGATGCCGCCCTCGAGCGCGGCGATCCGCTGCTCGAGCACGTCCGTCGTCGGGTTCATGATCCGCGTGTAGATGTTGCCCTGGACCTTCAGGTCGAACAGGTCGGCGCCGTGCTGCGTGTCGTCGAATGCGTACGCAACGGTCTGGTAGATCGGTACGGCGACCGCGCGCGTGGTCGGGTCGGGACGATATCCGCCGTGCACGGCGATGGTTTCGAGGCGCCAGTTCGATGCGGCCTGATCGGTCATGGGTGCTCCGTCTGTTGTTGTGGTGGTCGGGCGATTATAGGAGCACGTGCGCGGCTACCCTTAGAACGAATGGTTTGTTGCTTATGGCGGCGCGACGCATAAAATGCCCTTTCCGCAAACGAGGGGTACACGATGAACCAGGATCACTGGAACCAGGTGGATGCGTATTTCTCCGCGACGCTCGTGCCGTCCGACGACGCGCTCGACGCCGCGCTGGCGGCGAGCGACGCGGCCGGGCTGCCCGCGATCAACGTCGCGCCGAACCAGGGCAAGCTGCTGCAACTGCTCGCGACGATCCGCGGCGCACGGCGGATTCTCGAGGTCGGCACGCTCGGCGGCTACAGCACGATCTGGCTCGCGCGCGCGTTGCCGCCGGGCGGCACGCTCGTGACGCTCGAACTGAACCCCGAGCATGCGAAGGTCGCGACGCGGAACATCGCGCATGCCGGGTTCGCGGAAGTCGTGACGGTGGTGGTCGGCAGCGCGAAGGACAGCCTCGCGCGGCTCGTCGACGCGGGCGAAGCGCCGTTCGATTTCATCTTCATCGATGCCGACAAGGACAACAACCCGGTCTATCTCGACGCGGCGCTGAAGCTGTCGCGGCCCGGCACGGTGATCGTCGTCGACAACGTCGTGCGCGGCGGGCGCGTGGCCGATCCGGACAATCGCGAGCCTGACGTGGTCGGTGTGCGCGACGGGTTCGCGCGTCTCGTGGCCGCTCCGAACCTCACGACGACCGCCGTGCAGACGGTCGGGCAGAAGGGCTGGGACGGGTTCTCGATCTCGATCGTCGGCGCGTGACGTGATGCGTCAGCGCGGGCTGGCTGCCGCATCGGCGCGTCGATACAGGCGTGGCCATTGATCGTTGGACAGGCCGTTGCCGGATCGTTGATTCGGGATCGATGTCTTCCGTCGTGCTGAACAGTGTTGACGGAGCGAGGGGGGGTAACGGTCTGTCGTGTCGACAGACCGGGCAGCGGTAGAGGGCGGGCCCGGGCACCGACAGTTGCCGGCGCCCGAAGCATACCGTGCGCGACAACCTGCTGCCGCGCTCGGCTGTGGCACTGAACTCACGCGTCCCGGTACGTGCCTTTGGCCTTGGCCGTGTGCGTCGCCAGCGCGTCCATCAATGCCGGACTCAGGCAGTCATAGGGTTCCAGGCCCTTGCTGCGCAGCGTTTCGCGCACGTCCGCCATCGACGACGGCGGAGTGCCGCTTTCGATGATCGACGACACGAAGGCGGCGAAACCCGGCCCGTCCCAGCCGGCATCCTGCGACAGCTCGGTATGGATGAAATCCAGGCCGTAGAACGCATGGTCGGCATTTTCGATACGCCCGAACAGATGCGTGCCGCAGGTGGAGCAGGCATGGCGCTGGATCAATGCCTTATCGTCCACGACGTGCAGTTTCTCGCCGTGCGCGGTCACGGTGACCTTGTCGCGCGGCACGACACCCACGACGGAAAACAGCGCACCGGCCGGCTTCCAGCACTTCGTGCAGCCGCACGCGTGATTGAATGCGACCTGGGCATCGATCCGAACCTCGACTGGATCCTGCGTGCACAGGCAGCGCAGCGTGCCGCCCGC
The DNA here is from genome assembly GCF_902499025.1 of Burkholderia lata. Classification (GTDB taxonomy): domain Bacteria; phylum Pseudomonadota; class Gammaproteobacteria; order Burkholderiales; family Burkholderiaceae; genus Burkholderia; species Burkholderia lata_C. The sequence continues at coordinate 32,548 of NZ_CABVPW010000037.1, forward strand.
GAACTGATCGGCGCCCTTTTGAATGCCGTGATCGACAGTGGGGTGAATGGCGACGGACATGGTCATGCTCCTTTTCGGTGGTTCAGTAGTGAACGACGGTTCGAATCGACTTCCCTTCGTGCATCAGGTCGAATGCTTCGTTGATCTCGGCGAGCGGTTTCGTGTGCGTCACGAACGGCGCAAGCTGGATCTTGCCGTTCATCGCATCCTCGACCATGCCCGGCAGTTCCGAGCGGCCCTTGACGCCACCGAACGCCGTACCGAGCCAGCGTCGGCCGGTGACGAGCTGGAACGGACGCGTCGAGATTTCCTGCCCGGCGCCGGCCACGCCGATGACAACCGATTGTCCCCAGCCGCGATGGGCGCATTCGAGCGCGGCGCGCATCACCTGGGTGTTGCCGATGCATTCGAAGCTGTGGTCGACGCCCCAGCCGGTCATGTCGACGATGACCTGCTGAATCGGTTTGTCGAAGTCCTTCGGGTTCACGCAGTCGGTGGCGCCGAACACGCGTGCCAGTTCGAATTTCCCCGGGTTGGTGTCGATCGCGATGATGCGACCGGCCTCGGCGAGCTTCGCGCCTTGAATGACGGCGAGGCCAATGCCGCCGAGCCCGAATACCGCCACGCTGTCCCCAGGCTGCACCTTCGCCGTGTTCTTGACTGCACCCAGGCCGGTGGTCACGCCGCAACCCAGGAGGCAAACTTGCTCCGGATTCGCATTCGGGTCGATCTTTGCGAGCGAGACTTCGGCAACGACGGTGTACTCGGAGAACGTCGAGCATCCCATGTAGTGATAGATGGGTTGTCCGTTGTAGCTGAAGCGCGTGGTGCCGTCGGGCATGACCCCTTTGCCTTGAGTGGCGCGCACGGACACGCACAGGTTGGTCTTGCCGCTCTTGCAGAACAGGCACTCGCCGCATTCGGCCGTATAGAGCGGGATCACGTGGTCGCCCGGTTTCACGCTCGTCACCCCTTCACCTACCTCGACGACGATGCCGGCGCCTTCATGGCCCAGCACGGCCGGAAACAGCCCTTCCGGGTCGTCGCCCGACAGCGTGAAAGCGTCGGTATGGCAGACGCCCGTGTGAGTGATCTTGACGAGCACCTCTCCTTTGCGGGGCGGTTCAACGTCAATCTCGACGATCTCGAGAGGCTTGCCAGGTGCGAATGCGACTGCGGCTCGTGATTTCATAAAGACCTCAATAGCGATGACGCGTCGAGCATGGTCTGACTCGACTAGCGACGTGGGAACAAGCGAGGGAAACGGCCTCATCAATCGTCGAGGCGATGCGCCGGGGGACTTGAGGTTCGACAAGTGAGGGCTTGCGGCGGTACCGGATCGGCCGTCACGTCTGCCCCTGTCGCTTACCGGAATGCCCGACGCCGAGAACCGGCGTTTCCGTCTCCGATTGGTAGAATACATCCAAAAAACGGAACTACCAAGTTCCATAAAATGAGATTTAATAGGTATTTTCCCGGTGCGGCAGGCGCTGCAGGCTTTGAGCCACCACGACGTTCGGGTTCGAATGATGTGATTCGCGTCGGTCAGGACGAGCGCGCGCAGTCTGTTGCGATACATCTCGACTGATTCAACGGTACCCCCGTGCTTGGCCCTCTGCGGTCGTCGTGGAACCGCCAACCGTTCTTTCGCGGGAGGGGGCGCGATGGAGCAGCTCGTCGCGCGGCTTGGGAACAGCAGGTTGCGCGGTCGTGATGCGGCACGCACGGTCGAAGGCCACTTCCCGGCAGAGGCGAGAGGCGGCCTAACCGATCGAGGCCAGGCTGTTCGAGGAGGTTGGAAGGGCGACTGCTCAGGTCGCCGTTGGCGCGTTAGGAGCGCTTGCGCCGAGGCGTCTTGACTTCAGGCTCGTCGTCGACATCTTCCGAGCCGACCGTACTGAGAATCTTGGTGATGCGAAGCGCCGCGGCTTGCATCATCGGCACGAGAAGCGTGATTTCCTCGAGCGACTTGCGTGCCTTCGGCGCCGAAATGCTCAGGCACGCAATGATGCGACCGTTGGGGCTGGCGATCGGAACAGCGGCGCCGACTACACCGATTGCGAACTCGGAGTCGTTCGTCGCATACCCCTGCTTGCGGACCTGCTCGATCTCGAGCCGAAGCCGATCGGGGTCCACGATGGTGTACGCCGTTATGGGCTCCCAGGGTCCGCTCAGCATGTAGGCGTCGAGCTGCTTTTTCTCCATGTTTGCGAGAAAAACCCGACCGCTGGATGTGCAGTGCGCGGGCGCTCGATGCCCTTTCTGGAAGTTCAGGGTGAGCGGCGAATTGCCAATGGCACTGTCGATGTACACCACTTCGGAACCCCGCATCACGCCCAGACTGACGGTCTCTGCAGTGCGGCGCGACAGTTCCATCAGGAGCGCATGGATCGGCCCGTTGGAGGTGGATGCTGCCAGGATGTTGGTCGCGAGTTCAAGCAAGCGTGGGCCGACCTGATATCGCCCGCGTTCCATCCCGTGCTCAAGAAATCCGAAGTCTTCGAGATTGCTGACCAGCCGGTGTGCGGTCGTCTTGGGAATGCCCAGCGCGGTCACGATATCCGAAGTCGTCACCCGGCCGAGCTGAGCCGTCATCTCGATGATGTGAAACGCGCGCTCGGTTGGAGAAACCTCTGGCTCGGGTACGTCGGGAATCGTGATGTCGACCTTGTGCATGACTTTCGTAGTTTCGCGTTCTGCAGACAAGCCGAGGTGCCTGCGGCAGGCGATATGTACGGGATGTGATCGCACAAGGATACCCGAAATATTTAGGGGGCAGAGCGCCCCGAAGGGCGCCCAGGCATCTTTGCGAATTAGTGAGCGGCCTTCGGAGCAGGCGTCACCGCACCCTCGCTCGGCTCGCAACTGACCGGTATTTCAGGCGTCAGCAAATATGAACGGGGTTGGTTTTCGGGAACGGTGAGCGCCAGCGGGTCCAGGATGCGGTCGAGGTCCGCTTTCGACAGAAGGCCGCTCGCCAAAACGAGGTCGTAGACTCGGGCTCCGGTTTCGAGCGCTTCGCGCGCGATTTTCGTCGCATTCGCGTAGCCGATGTACGGGTTGAGCGCAGTCACCACACCGATTGACCGTTCGACGCTGGCGCGCAATTGCTCATGATTTGCCACGATGCCGCGTACGCATCGGTCGGCCAGCGTTTTGCAGCCGGCGGCGAGATGCTGAATGCTCTTGAAGAGGCTGAACGCAATGATGGGTTCGAAGGCGTTGAGCTGAAGCTGCCCGGCTTCGGCCGCCATCGTGACGGTCAAGTCGTTGCCGATAACCTCGAACGCAATTTGGTTCACGACTTCCGGGATCACCGGGTTGACCTTGCCCGGCATGATGCTGGAACCGGCCTGCATCGGAGGAAGCTGAATTTCTCCCAGGCCGCAGCGCGGGCCCGACGAAAGCAGGCGCAGGTCGTTACATGTTTTGGAGAGCTTCACGGCGATGCGCTTGAGGACGCCCGAAACCTGGACGAAAGCGCCGCAGTCCTGAGTCGCTTCAACGAGGTTCCCGGCAGTGAGGAAAGCGTAGCCGGTGTTCTCCCGCAAGTGTCGGCAGACACCGGCAGCATAGTCGGGATGCGCGGTAATGCCGGTGCCGATCGCAGTAGCGCCCAGATTGATTTCGAGTAGCAGCAGACGCGCCTCTGCCAGGCGGGCCTCGTCTTCCTGAAGCATGACGGCGTAGGTGCTGAATTCCTGCCCGAGCGTCATCGGGACCGCATCCTGCAACTGCGTGCGCCCCATCTTCAGCACGCCGGCGAATTCCTCGGCTTTTGCCTCGAAAGCTGCGCGGAGGTAAGCCATGGCAACGAGCAGTTCGTCGATGTAGAACTGCAGCGCGAGCTTGATGGCGGACGGGTACACGTCGTTGGTGCTCTGACCGATGTTCACATGCTCGTTGGGATGGAGGCGGTGATAGTCGCCCCGTTCGGCGCCGAGGATCTCGAGGGCTCGGTTTGCGACGACCTCGTTTGCATTCATGTTGCTCGACGTGCCGGCGCCCCCTTGGATGACGTCGACGACAAAGTGCTCGTGATGCTTGCCGGCGATGATTTCCGTGCAGGCCGACGCGATCGCCTTCGTTCGCTCCGGGTCGATGAGGCCCAGTTCCGCATTGGTCTGCACGGCTGCCAGCTTGATTTCCGCGAGCGCGCGAACGAGCCGGCTGTATTGGCTGATGGGGATGCCGCTGATCGGGAAATTCTCGAGCGCCCGAAGGGTATGAACGCCATAAAGCGCGTTGTTGGGTACCTCGCGGTCCCCGAGCAGGTCGTGCTCGATGCGGTTGCTATCGGTCTGCGTCATCGCAATGTCTCTCATGGTGAAGTTACAAATCGCTCAGCCTGCATGGTGGAGATAGTGTACTCGCCATTTCCCGTAAAAAGGCACTTCATGGTTCCATTAAATGGGGTTTGTCGTAGGGACTATCCCTAGCGAGGATCGCTGCACAAAACAGCGCGAGTCCTCGCTTAGGCTTGCACGGTAAAGGAGAGGCGCCAATTCAGCATCAAGTACTCAGCGAATGCTGCAAAGATGAATCCTTGACAGTGGGATTTTGAGAACCAAAAATTGGAACAAGACGGTGATGTTGCTGGGTTGATCGATGGTTTCGCTTCTACTACAGAGGATTGCATGGACGTCCGAACAGCAGTTGCACTGAAGGGACGGGCGCAAGCCCACGCGGAGTCGGTATGAGTCTTGATCTCATCTCGAGCAGTCGCTGCTTTGACGGCAGTCAGCGCGTCTATTCATACAAGTCGGAAGCTTTGAAGTCCGATGCACGCTTCGCGGTCTATCTGCCGCCGGCAGCCGTCACCCGGCACGTTCCCGCCGTGTTCTGGCTTTCCGGCCTTACCTGCACCGAACAAAACTTCATCACCAAGGCGGGCGCGCAGCGCGCGGCCAGCGCGCTCGGTATCGCAGTCATCGCCCCGGACACGAGCCCTCGTGGCGCCGGCGTTCCGAACGATGATGCGTATGACTTCGGCCAAGGTGCCGGCTTCTATGTCGATGCGACTCGGGAGCCGTGGTCGCAGCACTACCGTATGTATTCGTACATCGTGGACGAACTACGCGAACGGGTTGCGTCGGAATTCCCGGTCGACGCGAAGCGCTTCGGTATTTCCGGGCACTCGATGGGCGGCCACGGTGCATTGACGATCGGCCTGCGCAATCCGTCGCTGTTCCGGACGATTTCAGCCTTTTCGCCGATTTGCGCGCCTGCCCAATGTCCTTGGGGCGAGAAGGCGTTGACTGGATACCTGGGTGATGACCGGGGGCAGTGGGAAAAGTATGACGCGACGCAGCTCATTGCGGAGAGGGGCTGGAGCGGTCCGGAAATCCTGGTCGACCAGGGCGAAGCCGACGAATTCCTCGAATCTCAATTGAGGCCGGACCTTTTGGTCGAGGCGGCCGCTCGAGGCGATGTCGAGCTACGACTCCGCCGGTGGCCCGGATACGACCACAGCTACTTTTTCATATCGACCTTCATCGCTTCGCATCTCGAGCATCACGCGCGTCACCTGCGTGCGTGATTAAAAAGTGTTGCATTAATCAGGACTCTTGATAAGTCCGACTGGTAGTTCCTGGAAGGAGACAACCATGAAGCGCATTCGACTTTCTACGTGGATTCTGATTGCACTCGTCGCCGGCGTGGTGATGGGTGCAGTCATTCACGGCACCACGGGGTCCGCCGAGCTCAACAAGCAGATCGCCGGATACCTGTCGATGCTGACGGACATCTTCCTGCGGCTGATCAAGATGATTATTGCCCCGCTGGTGTTCACCGGCGTCGTTGCAGGCATGAGCCATTGCGAACACCCGGGAGACGTGGGGCGCGTAGGAATTCGCGCGATGCTCTGGTTCGTTGCGGCGTCCATTCTTTCGCTGGTCCTCGGGCTCGCGCTGTCCAATCAAATGGGACTCGGCATTGGCGTCACGCCGCCACACACGGGTTCTGCCGGCGAGGTGAGCACCGCTGCATTCAGTTTGAAGAACTTCATCGCGCATATCGTGCCTCAGAGCATCTTCAATGCGATGTCGCAGAACGACGTAGTCGCAATTCTGGTGTTCGCACTGTTCTTCGGATTTGCCGTTTCGGCATACGGCGACAAGGAACCGGCCATCCGGCGTTTGAACCACGCCATCGAGGGTGCATTCAAGGTGATGTTGCGAGTGACCGGTTTTGTGATGGGGTTCGCGCCGGTTGGCGTGTTCGCCGCAGTTGCGTCGGTTGTGACGGTGCAGGGTTTGGGCGTCCTCGGAACCTACGGGAGGTTCATCGGTGGCGTGTACTCGGGGATGCTCCTGCTCTGCGCGTGTCTGGTGGCGATCGGCTTTGTGTTTCTGGGCAAGACGGTCTTCCGCCTCCTCGGCATCGTGAAGGAGCCGATGCTTATCGCGTTCTCGACTTCGAGCAGCGAGGCAACCTTCCCGAAAATGCTCGAACAACTGGAGAAGTTCGGCATCTCCAACCGGATTACGTCTTTCGTGTTGCCGCTGGCGTACTCATTCAACGCCGATGGCTCGATGATGTATCAGGCGTTCGCCTCCGTGTTCCTTCTGCAGGTCTATGGCATCCACATGTCGTTCGAGCAGCAACTCGGCATGCTGCTGGTGATGCTGGTGTCGAGCAAGGGTATTGCGGGTGTTCCGCGCGCATCGATCGTTGTCGTGGCCGCGACCCTGCCGCTCTTCGGCATCCCGGCAGACGGCATCGCGCTGTTGCTGGCCGCGGACACCTTCATCGACATGGGCCGTACCGTGACGAACGTGGTTGGCAACAGCATCGCATGTGCCGTCATCGCTAAATTCGAAGCGAAGCGCGAAGCGCAGCGCGAACGGGAGGCCGCGGCAATGCGTGAAATTCACGACCACGGCGGCCCGGCCCACGTTTGACCGAAGCGCCCGCCGGGGATCGTGCTTCCGACCGTCTTCTGAAATCGACCCAACGCCTTTGTTGAGGCTACGTTCCAATATTCCTTGAAGCGAGAATGAAAATGATTGCCACCGAAAAGCTTGCATCCGTTCGCGAACAGTTTCCTGTCACCAAGCGGCAGCTCTACCTCGATTCGGCCCACCAGACGCCGTTGTGCCTGCCGGTGCGTGACGCGCTGTATTCCTTCCTGACCGAAGGCAGCGAGATGGCCGGTCCGAAACCTGTCTGGGTGCGTCGTGTCGAAGCAACGCGCGCGAGCGTCGCGCGATTCTTCAATGCGGCGCCATCGGAAATCGCGTTCACGAAGAACACCTCGGAAGGCCTGAACATCGCGGCGAACGCGGTGCCGCTGGAAGCGGGCGACAACGTCGTGCTGATCGAAGGCGATCATCCGAACAACGCGTACGCGTGGCTGAACCTGCAGCGCAAGGGCGTGGAGGTTCGCTTCGCTCCGCTGAAGGATAACGAGATCGCGACGGCAAGGACGTTCGAGCCGTTCATCGATGAACGGACGAAGGTCGTTACGCTGTCGCACGTGACCTTCCACGCCGGCCAGGTGCACGACCTGGCGAGCATCGGCAAGCTGTGCAAGGAACGCGGCATCTACCTGGTCGTCGATGCAATGCAGTCGGTCGGCGTGATTCCGCTCGACGTCAAGGCGTTGAACATTTCGGTGCTTGCTGCAGGAACCCACAAGGGGCTGCTGGTACCGCAAGGTCTGGGGGTGCTGTACGTGGCAGACGGCCTCGATGAGCTGCGTCCGGCTTACCTCGCGATGTCGAGCATGTTGAACCCGCCGGCGGACTACATTGCCCGTCCGGACGACATGGCCGTTCGAAAGGATGCGCTGCGTTTCGAAATCGGCAACGTCAACCTTCCGGATCTGCATGCGCTGGACGCGGCAATCAAGCTGATCGAGAGCGTCGGCGTGCTGGAGATTCAGAAGCACGTGAACGAGCTCGGCGATACGCTGCTGACCAGGCTGGATGAGCTCGGCGTCAGTGTTGTGGGCCCGCGCGAGCGTGGCCAGCGCAATCACATCTACGTGCTCGATCTGCCGGTGGAGAAATGGGCCGGCTATTTTGCACGTAACGATGTGCGGGTTTCGCCGGAGCGCGGTGGCATCCGCGTGTCGCTGGCCATGTTCAACACCGCGGACGACATCAAACGCCTTGTCGATGTGATTCGCACCGGCCTCCGCGAGACTTCACCTGCCGTCGTCGCGCAAGTCGACTGAGGGTGCATGTTTCCCATGCAGGAATGGGGCAATCCGTATTGCACCCTCGTGTAGTCGAACCTGGGAGAACGAGCGATGCCGTGATTCACGACCGCGGCTGCCCGATTCGCACGCGAACAGCACGCTCACGTCGTGGCGGCGCTCGACTTCCGCAAGCTCCGCCATCACGCGCGCCCGCACCGCCGTGTCGACCGGATGCGCGTTGCGCACGGTCGTTATCGCCTGGTCGGTTTTCATTGTTGTCCCTTCCTTTTCGTTGTGCGCGGCCGCCGGCCATCGGCCGCGCACCGCGCTATCCTTTCACGCACACCACCTGCCGCAGCGTATGCACCACTTCGACGAGGCTGCGCTGGGCCGCCATCACCGCGTCGATGTCCTTGTAGGCCATCGGGATTTCGTCGACGACGCCCGCGTCCTTCCGGCATTCGACACCCTGCGTCGCCTTCACCTGGTCGTCAACGGTAAAGCGGCGCTTCGCTTCGGTGCGGCTCATCGTCCGGCCCGCACCGTGGCTGCACGAGCAGAAGCTGTCCGGGTTGCCGAGCCCGCGCACGATGAAGCTCTTCGCTCCCATCGAGCCCGGAATGATCCCGAGTTGCCCCTTCTGCGCGGATACCGCGCCCTTGCGCGTCACGAGCACGTCTTCGCCGAAGTGGCGTTCGCGCTGCACGTAGTTGTGGTGGCAGTTCACCGCGTGTTCGTCGACCGAGAACGGCTTCGCGATCACGCCGCGCGCCGCGCCGATCACCGCATCCATCATGGCCTGCCGGTTGCGCCGTGCGTAGTCCTGCGCCCAGCCGACCGCTTCGACGTAATCGTCGAAGTGCCGGCTGCCTTCGGTGAAATACGCGAGGTTGCGATCCGGCAGGTTCGCGATGTGCTGCCGCATGTCGGCCTGCGCGAGTTCGATGAACAGGCTGCCGATCGCGTTGCCGACGCCGCGAGAGCCGCTGTGCAGCATGAACCACACGTGGTCCGCTTCGTCGACGCACACTTCGATGAAGTGATTGCCGGTGCCGAGCGTGCCGAGATGCGCGTAGTGGTTCGTCTTTTCCAGCTTCGGATACTTGTCGACGATCCGCTGGAAGCCCGGTTGCAGCGACTTCCACGATTCGGTCACGGCGGCCGGCGTGCGGTCGCCCCACGCGCCCGGATCGCGGCGGCCCGGCGCACGGCCGTGCGGCACCGCGCGTTCGATCGCACTGCGCAGCCCCGCCAGCGAATCCGGCAGGTCGGACGCCGTCAGCGTCGTGCGCGCGGCCATCATTCCGCAGCCGATGTCGACGCCGACCGCGGCCGGAATAATCGCGCCCTTCGTCGGGATCACGCTGCCGATCGTCGATCCCTTGCCGAGGTGGACGTCCGGCATCACCGCGACGTGGCTGAAGATGAACGGCAACTGCGCGGTGTTGCGCAGTTGCGCGCGTGCTTCGTCTTCGACGGCGACGCCTTGCGTCCACATCTTCACCGGCTTGCCGTTGGCCAGTTCCATCACCTGGTAATCCATGTCTGTCATTTGCTTCACCTGATTCATTCGTTCGTCCGGCGCGGCACACGTGTGCCGCGCCGTTTGATGCATTACGCACCCTTGATGCTGACGAGTCCGTTCAGCACCTGGTCGAGACCGCCGAACACCGAGATGCGGTCGATCCGTTCCGCGACGCGCTCGAGCGTTTCCAGCTCCTTGAGCCGCAGCGCGGTCGGGTTTTCTTCCATCACCTTCGCGGTGTTCAGCAGCGAACGCGTGGCCGCCGTTTCCTCGCGGCGGCGAATCACGTTCGCCTGCGCGGATTTCTCCGCTTCGACCACCTGCGCGAGGATCGTCTTCATGTCGCCCGGCAGCACGATATCCTTCACGCCGACGCTGCGCACTTCCACGCCGGAATGGCCGAGGCGGGCGCGCACCTGCGCGATCACGACGTCGTCGATCGACTGCTTGTCCTCCAGCAGTTCGTCGAGCGAGCGCGTGCCGACGGCCGAGCGCAGTGCGAACTGCAACTCGCGATACAGGTGCTCGACCGGCTTCTGCAGCTGGCCGAACGCGTGCAGCACGTCCGCATAGCACCACGTCGCCGACAGGTTCAGCCGCAGCGCGACCTTGTCGCGCGTCAGGATTTCCTGCCCGCCGACTTCGATCGCCTGCACGCGCAGGTCGACGAGTTCGACCGCGACGTCGCGGTTGAAGCGCCAGAACGCCGCTACTCCTGCGTCCAGCAACCGCTCGATCTTGCCGTCGATCTTCAGCACGCCGACGTGGTACGCCGGTACCTGCGCCAGCAGCACGCCCGTCAGGCCTGCCACACCGCGCGCACGCAGCGCCGGCTGCGCGATGCGCTTCACGAGCGCGGCCGGCAGCATGCTGTTTTGCGCGAGATCGACGCGTTCGAGGCGGTGCGTGGTCAGGCCGCGCCAGTACAGCCGGCGCGTGCCCGGCGCCAGGATCTCGACGAGCACGTCGTCTTCGTAGCGCAGACCCGCTTCATCGTCGGCGAGATCCATCGCGACGAAGTATTGCGCGAGCACATCCTGCGCGTCGTGACGCAGGTAGTCGGCCAGTGCCGCGTCGGCGAGCGGCGCGTCGAGACGCGCGGTCTGCACCGACAGGCGCTTGAACGGATCGAAGGCCTTGAACACGCCCGGTTCCAGCACCTTCACGAAATCGCCCTCGCTCATCAGCAGCGCGCGTTCGTTCTTTTTCACTACATGTCGCTTCCACATATTCTTGTCCTTTTCTTCAATGGCCGCCGGGTGACGCGCATCGTGCGGATCGCGGGGCGACGCAACCGGGCGGGCGGCGCGCTGGCCCGGCGTCGAAGGGCACGGTGACGCGTCCTGCATTGCGTCGTCGTGCGCCTTCGCGCGGGCCGTGCGGCCGCCCGGCCGATCGCGCGGAACCGCAACCGGTCCGACGCGCGGCGGGCCTTGCGGCCCGCACCGGCGGGTACTGCTTTCATTACAAGGCTGTCGTTACGGACAGCGTTCGGACGGGATTCGAACCCGCCACCGGCCGGCTTTCGCCGGCTGCTCGACCTGAATGAGCTTCCGAACAGTGGGCGCCCCGGGATTCGAACCCGGACGAGGCAGCCTGGCGCGCGCCCCTTTGCCTTCATCTGTCCATGGCGGCATGCGCTGCCGCGACGAACGAGGTTCGGCGGCGGCGCACCAGCAGGGCTTTGTGAACCCTGGCTCGCGGGCCAGCGGGACATCCGGCGCTTTCTATTTAGCGAGGAGCGTGCCAGCGGGCGCGTTTGGGAGTTGAATATTTTTTAAGCGATTGAAAATAAAGAGAATTTATTTGACTTGGGTGGTTGGGTGCCGATGCTTCCCGCATCGCGTCATCGTGAAAATCCGATACAATCGGATCGCTTCTTATCCCATGAGATAAACATGCGAAAGACTGTCGCCATCGGCTTTCTCGGCACCGTGCTCGACCAGGGCGGCCGCGCGCCGCGCCGTTACCGCAAATGGCGGCCGACGATTTCGCTGTGCGAGCAGCCCGAGCTGCCGATCGACCGGCTCGAACTGCTGCATTCGCTGGACTACACGCGTCTCGCCAACAAGGTGCGGGACGATCTCGCGCGACTGTCGCCGCAGACCGACGTGCGGCTCACGCCGGTCACGCTCCACGACCCGTGGGATTTCGAGGAGGTCTATGCGACGCTGCATGACTACGCGCGTGCGTATCCGTTCGACCTCGAGCACGAGGATTACCTGATCCACATCACGACCGGCACGCACGTCGCGCAGATCTGCTGGTTCCTGCTGGCGGAGGCGCGCTACCTGCCCGCGCGTCTCGTGCAGACGGGGCCGCCGCAGCAGACCGACGAGGGGCCGAGCGGACCGGGCACGATATCGGTGATCGATCTCGACCTGTCGCGCTACAACCGGATCGCGCAGCGCTTCACGCGCGAGCGCGACGAAACGGTGTCGTTCCTGAAGGCCGGCATTGCGACCCGCAACGCGCGCTTCAACGCGCTGATCGAGCAACTGGAGCGCGTGGCCGTGCGTTCGCGCGCGCCGATGCTGCTGGTCGGGCCGACGGGCGCCGGCAAGTCGTTTCTCGCGAAGCGCGTGTACGAGCTGAAGCGCGGCCGCCATCGGCTCGCGGGGCCGTTCATCGAGATCAACTGCGCGACGCTGCGCGGCGACGCGGCGATGTCGACGCTGTTCGGTCACGTGAAGGGCGCGTTCACCGGCGCGCAGTCGGCGCGGGCCGGGCTGCTGCGCGCGGCGGACGGCGGCCTGCTGTTTCTCGACGAGATCGGCGAACTCGGGCTCGACGAACAGGCGATGCTGCTGAAGGCGATCGAGGAGAAGCGTTTCCTGCCGGTCGGCGCGGACGTCGAGGCGACCAGCGATTTCGAGCTGATCGCGGGCACGCACCGCGACCTGCGGCAGATGGTGGCGGCCGGCACGTTCCGCGAGGATCTCTACGCGCGGATCAACCTGTGGACATACGAATTGCCGGGGCTGGCCGAGCGCCGCGAGGACATCGAACCGAACCTCGAATTCGAGCTCGACCGTTTCGGCCGCGAGCAGGGCGAGCAGGTGCGGTTCAACGTCGAGGCGAAGCGGCGCTATCTCGCGTTCGCCGCATCGGCGCGCGCGGCGTGGGCCGGCAACTTCCGCGAGCTGTCCGCGTCGGTCACGCGGATGGCGACGCTCGCCGATGCGGGGCGGATCACCGAGGCGCTCGCCGAGCAGGAAGTCGAACGGCTGACGCGCACGTGGTCGTCGCCGGGCCCGGGCGGCGCGGGTGCGTCCGATGCTTGCGTCGATGCGGTGTTCGGCGCACGTGCGGCGGAACTCGACCTGTTCGATCGTGCGCAGCTCGAACGCGTGCTCGACGTGTGCCGCGTATCGGCTAGCCTGTCGGAAGCTGGACGCACGCTGTTCGCGGTATCGCGGCAGAGCAAGAAGCAACCGAACGATGCGGACCGGCTGCGCAAGTATCTCGCGCGGTTCGGGCTGGATTGGGAAGGCGTGCGGCAGGCGCTCGACGGGGTGCAGTGATGGGCCCGTGCGCGTCATGCCGTCAAGGCGTCGTGCGTGCGGTATCGCGTGTGAAAACTACAGGAGTGTTGTCGTGATCGAGATTCCGTCGACGGTCAGGCCGTTGTTCGTCGCAGCCGGTTGGCGCGGCGATGCCGATGGCCGCGTGTCGTCACGCGCTGACGACCATCCGGGCAATGCGATTCTGCGCGCGTTCGACGGGTTGATCGTGGGAACGGATCGCGCCGATCGCCGCGGGGAAACCTGCGCGCGGATGGGGCTCGCGTTTCATGCGCTGGCGCGCAACGATCGCCAGATTGCCGCGTGGGAACAGGCGCTCGGGACGACGATGATCGGTATTGCCGAGGACGATCTCGGCTACGTCGAGTTTTATGTCGATGCGCAGGGGCGTGTGTTCGCGACCAATTGCGTGGTCGATGGCGTGTATCTGTGCGGATTCACGTTCGGCGAAGCGGTCGAGCGGACGTTGTGCGGGCGGGTCGCGATTCCGCTAGTGCTCGACGATCGCGCGACGATTGCCTACTACGGCGAGGATCTGACGAGCGACGATCCGCGCGTGATGACGGCCGCGCAGCTTCTCGCCGGGCGCGACGGTTAGCGCCCGCGCCGTGACGCGCTTGCGCGGCCGGCCGTGCTTCAACCGGCCGCGGCTGCCTGCCGGAACGGCGCCAGGAATGCCCAGTCCGGCTGCGCTGCCGCCACATCCGCGAGCCCGCGCGCGAACGCGTGCGCCGGCAGCCACGGATATCCGAACGCCGCATGCAGCGCATCGAGTTTCGCCGACTTCGGATCGTCGATCGTATCCATCCGTGCGATATGAATATGCAGCGCGGCAATCCGCGCGACGTCTTCGCCTTCGTCGTTGCCCGCGAACTGCCAGCGGTACGTGCCATGCCCGATCCGCAACGCGCCGTTGTCCTTCTGCCGCATCACGACGAGCCACGACATCCCGCTGACGCCGTGCGGGTCGACTTCGGGTTCCGTGCAAACGTAATAGGTCCGGCATCGCTCGAAACGCTCGCCGAATTCCTCGACCAGCGTGCGCGCAATCGCGGTCGCGCCCGACACGCGCGGCGGAAAGTCGATGTCGTCGTTCGCGAGCGAAAAGCTCAGCTCGGCATCGGCCGCGAAGCAGTCGGCGATCAGCGCGGGCCGGTTCAGGTCCTTCGCGCGCAGATAGCATTCGAGCAGCGCACGGACCGACGCGGGATGAAGTGGGAAGGGCATGGACAAGACTCCTGTATCGGGAAATCGGGCCACATGCATCGGCCGGGCCGGGCCCGGGGCATATGTGCCTTTGCCGTATAATTTCGTTTCAAAGCTAAATTCGCATGACCGTACGGAGCGTCGAAGTCATGGCCAAGCAGCAAGAGGAGTCCGTTCTGACCATTACCAACCCGGCCTGCCTGATCGACGGCACGGACACGGAATTCCGTCACCTGATCAACGGGCTGCTGCCTTTCGCGGCCCGCCTGCTGTCGGTGCGCGACGGCTTCGGTTCGCTGATCGGCCTCACCGGCATCCAGTACTCGCTGCTCGTCTCGGTCTCGCATCTGTCGCACGACGACGTCGTGACCGTCAACCGCCTCGCCGATCACCTGCACCTCAGCGGCGCATTCGTCACGATCGAGACCGGCAAGCTGAAGAAGCTCGGCCTGATCGACAAACGCTCGGACCCCGACGACAAACGCAAGATGCGGCTCACGGTCACGCCGGCCGGCTCGAAGCTGCTGAAGGCGTTCGCCGATACGCAGCAGCGCATCAACAACGTGCTGTTCGAGGGCGTGACGAAGACCGAATTCAAGGCACTCTGCTCGGTGGTCGACCGCCTCGTCACCAACGGCGACCGCGCGACGCTCGATCTCGCGCACCTGATCGCACGCCAGGAAAAAGGCTGACGCGTACCCGCCGCGGGCCTGCCAGCGATCGCCGGCGGGCCTGACGCTGCGGTTGCGCTCAGTGCGCGGCCCACTCGATCGTATTCAGGTCGACCCCTTCGAGATGCATGTCCCACAGCGGGCTCAGCTCACGCAGCTTGCCGACCGTGTCGCGCACCTGCGCGATCACGCTGTCGACTTCGGCTTCGGTCGTGAAGCGGCCGAGCGTGAAGCGGATCGAGCTGTGCGCGAGCTCGTCGCTGCGGCCCAGCGCGCGCAGCACGTACGACGGCTCCAGCGATGCCGACGTGCACGCGGAGCCTGACGATACCGCGACGCCCTTGATCCCCATGATCAGCGATTCGCCTTCGACGAAATTGAAGCTGACGTTCAGGTTGTGCGGAATCCGGCGAGCGAGATCGCCGTTCACGTAAACCTCGTCGAGCGTCGACAGGCCGGCCAGCAGCCGGTCGCGCAACGCGCCGACGCGGCGGCTTTCTTCCCCCATCTCTTCCTTCGCGAGCCGGAACGCCTCGCCCATCCCGACGATCTGGTGCGTCGGCAGCGTGCCCGAGCGCATGCCGCGCTCGTGGCCGCCGCCGTGCATCTGCGCTTCGATCCGCACGCGCGGCTTGCGGCGCACGTACAGCGCGCCGATTCCCTTCGGGCCGTAGACCTTGTGCGCGGTCACCGTCAGCAGGTCGACGTTCAACGCATTCACGTCGACCGGAATCTTGCCGGCTGCCTGCACCGCGTCGCAGTGGAACACGATGCCGCGCGCGCGACACAGCGCGCCAATCTCGGCCACCGGCTGGATCACGCCCGTTTCATTGTTCGCGAGCATCACCGACACCAGGATCGTGTCGGCACGCAGCGCCTGCCGCAGGGTATCGAGATCGAGCAGGCCGTCTTCACGCACGTCGAGGTACGTGACGTCGAAGCCCTGGCGTTCGAGTTCGCGGCACGTATCGAGCACGGCCTTGTGTTCGGTCTTCACCGTGACGAGATGCTTGCCCTTGCCCTGGTAGAAGTGCGCGGCGCCCTTGATCGCGAGGTTGTTGCCCTCGGTCGCGCCGGAGGTCCACACGATTTCGCGCGGATCGGCGCCGAGCAGCGCGGCGACGTGCGCGCGCGCTTCCTCGACGGCCTGCTCGGCATCCCAGCCGTAGCTGTGGCTGCGCGAAGCCGGGTTGCCGAACTGCTCGTGCAGGAACGGCACCATTTTGTCGACCACGCGCGGATCGACGGGCGTCGTCGCGCTGTAGTCCATGTAGATCGGACGGGATTGCATCGAAGCGGCTCCGGAAAGCGAGGTCTCCCGCGGTGCCCGAAAGCGCCGCGGAACAGGGTAGCCGCAGTGTACGTGGACATTCGCGGGCGCCGCGCAACACCCATCCCGACAGTAGGGTTGTCTTTTAAACAAAGCTTTCAAGGTCAGGGTTTACGACAGCTTGAACCCGCCTTTGTGTTTGCATTTAATAAAAGCTAAATAACAAAGCTAAATAACGGTGCTTTGTTGGTCCGGATTCCACTGCGGAATCCGGCGATGCAACCCAAGGAGGACGAGATGAGCGAGAACCATGCCGGAACCGGTACGGGTGCCGACGAGCAGCGGCGCTTTCGCACTGCGCTGTCGATGTTCGCGACGGGCGTCGCGGTGATTACCGCCCCGCGCAAGGAGGGGATGCCGATCGGCATCACGGTGGCGTCGTTCAATTCGGTGTCGCTGGACCCGCCGCTGATCCTGTTCTCGGTCGACCGTCGCAGCCTGAGCCTCGGCGACCTGGCCGGCGCGGGCGGCTATGCGGTGAACGTGCTCGACGAGACGCAGCAGCACCTGTCGAACTGCTTCGCGAAAGCGAACGGCGACAAGTGGGGCTGGCGTGCCGACGCGGTCGATGACGACGGCGCGGTGCTGCTGCCCGACGCGCTCGCGACGTTCGAATGCGAACCCTATGCGCAGTACGACGGCGGCGATCACGTGATCTTCGTCGGCCGCGTGACGCGGCATTGCGCGCGCTCGGAAGGGCGCCCGCTGATCTTCTTCGGCGGCCGCTACCGCTCGCTCGACGGCATGCACGCGCCGTCTGCCTGAATGTAACCCACGCTTCATTCCACCCTGGAGGACATCATGATCAAGAACGGGACTCAGCACATCGCGTCGCTGCGCGACGGGCGGCAGGTCTACCTGAACGGCCAGCCGGTCGGCGACGTGACCGCGCACGCGGCATTCCGCAATTCGATCCGCAGCTACGCGAGCCTGTACGACTACCAGGCGCGCGACGAGAACGTCGAGAAGATGACGTTCGTGTCGTCCGACTCGGGCAATCGCGTCAGCCGGATCTGGCAGCTGCCGACGTCCTACGACGAACTCGTCGAACGCCGCGCCGCGCTGGAAGCATGGTCGGAGCTGCATTACGGCTTCATGGGCCGCTCGCCGGATCACGTCGCATCGTGCCTGTCCGGCATGTATATGGGTGCCGACGTGTTCGAGCAATACGATCCGGCCCGTGCGGGCGCGCTGCGCGACTACTACCGCCATGCACGCGACAACGACCTGTTCCTGACCTACGTGATCGTGAATCCGCAGGCGAACCAGTCGAAGTCCGCACACGAGCAGGAGGACAAGTATCTCGCGGTCGGCATCGTCGATCAGGATGCCGAAGGCATCACGGTGCGCGGCGCGAAGATGCTCGCGACGAGCGGGATCATGGCGAACGAGGTGTTCTGCAGCTGCATCCAGCCGTTGCGCGAAGGCGACGAGATGTACGCGCTGTCGTTCGCGGTGCCGATGAACGCGAAGGGCATGAAGATCCTGTCGCGCAAGTCGTACGAGGAGAACGCGACGTCGGTGTTCGACAACCCGCTGTCGAGCCGCTTCGACGAGAACGACGCGGTGCTGTATTTCGACGACGTGAAGGTGCCGTGGGAGCGGATCTTCGTCGCCGGCAATACGGCGATGTGCGCGAAGCAGTTCCACGCGACCCCCGCCCACGTGTACCAGAACTACCAATGCCAGGTGCGGCTGATGACGAAGCTGCGCTTCCTCGTCGGGCTCGGGCTGAAGATCTCCGAGGTCAACGGCACGAATGCGTTCCCGCAGGTGCGCGAAACGCTGGGCCAGCTCGCGGCCGAAGCGTCGATGGTCGAGGCGTGGGTCTACGGGATGGAAGCGAAGGGCACCGTCGTCAACGGCTTCTACGTGCCCGACCGCAACATGCTGTACGGCTCGCAAGTCGTCACGCAGCAACTCTATTCGAAGGTGCTCAACACGCTGCGCGAGCTTGCCGGCGGCGGAATGATCATGCTGCCGTCGAGCGTGCGCGATTTCGAGAACCCCGACCTGCTGCGCATCATCGAGAAGACGCAGAAGTCGCCCGTGTGCTCGTCCGAGGAGCGCGTGAAGTTCTTCAAGCTCGCGTGGGACGCGGTCGGCTCCGAATTCGCATCGCGCCACAACCAGTACGAGTTGTTCTACGCCGGCGCGTCGTTCGTCACGAAGGGGCATGCGTATCGCACGTACGACTGGCAGCGCGCATCGCATCTCGTCGATTCGATGCTCGGCAGCTATTCGCTTAACCAGGAACTGTCGACGCCGCGTGCTGCTTGACGCGTCGCGTCGTGCTCGACTTACCCGCTATCGCCACAGGAGAGACAGATGGCCATCAACAAGCTTCACGACGAATTCCATACGCTGGACATGCAGCGCGACTGGCGGCTGCCGGAAGGCTATGACCCGGCGTCCGGCGCGCAGGAACTGATCCTGTCCGGCGCGCTCGACACCGAGCGCAAGCGCGGCAGCCGCACGCGCCTGCTGCGCCTGCCGGCCGGGCTGCACACGAAGAAGCCGTTCGTCCACGACTATTGGGAGGAGGTGTTTCTCGTCGAGGGCGACCTGACCGTCGGCAACGACGAGCACGGCAACGGCGGCACGCCGTTCAAGGGCTACACGTATGCAGTCCGCCCGCCCGGTGCATGGCACGGCCCGTTCAAGTCGAACGGCGGCTGCGTGCTGCTGGAAATTCACTACTACGACCCGGCATAAGCACGGCCGATCACCGACACACGGCGGGCGGCTGCACGCAGCGCGTGCGCTGCCGGCCACGAGGAGCATTCGATGAAAACCATCACGTTCGCGATCGACGGTCGCGACGGCCGCACCGAGCGCGCGATCGCGATCGACACGCTCGTGATCGCGGGCTGGACCGGCCGCGACACGGTCGCCATGGAGAAGCACATCCGCGAGCTGGAGGAACTCGGCGTCAAGCGCCCTGCGACGACGCCCGTGTTCTACCGCGTCGCGGCCGATCGTCTCGATCCGTCGCCCGCGATCCAGGTATCGGGCGGGCAGAGCAGCGGCGAAGCGGAATTCGTGCTGGTGCGCGACGGCGGCGAGACCTTCGTCGGCATCGCGTCCGACCACACCGATCGTGAAGTCGAGACCTACGGGATCACCGTGTCGAAGCAGATGTGCGGCAAGCCGTGTGCGAACACGCTGTGGAAATTCGACGACGTGGCTGGGCACTGGGATCGGCTCGTGCTGCGCGCCTACGCGACGATCGACGGCGAGCGCGTGCTGTACCAGGAAGGCAAGGTGACCGCGATGCGTGCGCCGGACGACCTGCTCGCGCAGTTCGCGCGCCATGACGGCCGCTTCGTCGACGGTACCGCGATGCTGTGTGGCACGCTCGCGGCGATCGGCGGTATCCGGCCGGCCGAGCGGTTCGAGGTCGAGCTGGAGGATCCGGTGCTGGGCCGCACGCTGCGGCATGCGTATGCGGTGGACACGCTGCCCGTGGCGGGCTGACGCGGTCGAAGAACGGACGCGCGCTCACGCGCGGCAGATCGCGATGATCTCCGCGCTGGTCGCGTCGTCGAACGGCGCGTGCTGCCAGTCGCCGTACCAGTCGGCCGACGAGAACCCGGCTGCGATCACGCGCGCCCGCAGTTCGGGTTGCGCGATGAAACGTAGCCGGCTCGTGTTCGTCAGCACCGTATCGTCGCGGCGGAAACGGTAGTGCGTGTCGAACGTGACGATCGCGCCGTCTACGGAGCGCACCGCATGATGAAGATCGACGATGCCCGTTTCGCGCGACTCGACGCTGCGTGCCGAATGCGCCTGTGTCCACGCACGCCACGGCGCGATGCGCGGATTGCGGGCGTCGAACAAGAAGCGGCCGCCGTCGGCGAGCACGCGTCGCACGCCGCGCAGCGTCGCGTCGATTTCGGTGTCGGTCAGCAGGCACTGGAACGCGTGCCCGGTCATTACGACCGCATCGAATGGCGGTGCGCCACGCGGCAGCCCGTCGAGCCCGCACGCGAGCCAGTGCACGGTGTCGGTGCCGGGCTGGCGTCGCGCGTATTCGATCATCGCCGGCGCGGGATCGATCGCGACGACGTCATGCCCGGCCGCCGCGAGCCGGCGCGCGAACGTGCCGGTGCCGCAGCCGAGATCGAGGATGCGTTGCCGCGCGGCGCCGATCACGGAGGCGTAGAACGCGAAATCCTGGTCGCCCGCGTTGAACAGGTCGTAGATCGCGACGAGCCGCGGGTCGGTGTAGAGGATGTCTGCGTCTGCGGGCATGGGTGGCGTCAGCGATTGGCGACGGGCTTCAACGACGAGCGGATTTGCAGGTATGAACGCGCTTCGGCCTGCAGCGCGTCGTAGGGCCTTGCCATCCAGCCCCTGATCTCGGCGAGTGCATCGCGCCCGGCCGCCCGCACCTCGGGGCTGGCGGCCTGCGCTTCCGGATTGCGGGCGATGTCGTCACCGCAGATGACGGCGTTGTCGCATGGTCGGCTCGTCGTCTGCGTGAATACGGTCTTGCCGTCGTGGAAATACTGGTCCCAGTGCGTATTGAACACGACCGTGCCGCTTTCGGTGTCCATGACATAGTCGATGTCGGCCGTGTAGCCGACGAGCGCGTTGTCGAAAAACGTCCAGCGTTCGGTGCGGATCGGCAGCATGCCCTTGACCGGATGCGCGTTGTCGAAGCGCATGCGGATCTCGAGCTGGCGGTACGGGCCGAATTCGATCAGGTACGCATCGGCGCCTTCGTCGTTGCGCTGATACCAGCGTGGCATCGCGGCAGTCGGCACGATCTGGCCCCACAGCAGCGTGGCGCCGTCCCGGTGATCGAGGTCGAGCCCGACCTGCGCGCCGGCAATTCGGCCGGGCGGCAACCGGCCCGGTGCGGCCGGCACGCTGACGCCAGGGATCACGTCGACCGCGCGAAGGGCGTCGGCCGCGGCGTCCGACAGCGCGCAGCGCGTACTGCCGGTCAGCGATACGTGCGGCGATCCCGTCGTTATCGTGACGACGATCGGGATGCCGATCGAGGGCACGCCGCTCGGCAGGATCGTCTGCAGGCAGTCCTGCAGGACTCGCGGCTCGCGGGCGGCATCCTGGTCGTCGAAGCGGACCGCGTAATCGAGGTTCGACTCGACGTCGCGGGACATTCCGGTGTCGGCCTGATGGGCTTTCGCGAGCAGCGCGTGGTAGCCCGGCTGGCGTGTCAGTGCGTCCGCCGATAGCGTCAAGTGAAACGAGACGATCGAATAGCCGCCGTCGAGCCGGTGCGGCAGGTCGAAGCTGATCGTGCGTTGCGTGTCGGGGCCGCCGCGCGGCGTGACGCGGGCGGGAAGGGGGCGCATCGCGTCGTCGATACGCTGGTCCCATTGCCCACCGGGTAGGCAGCCGAGGCCGTAACTGCACGACAGCAGGCTGTAGGACGTGGTCGTGTGCGTGTAGTGCGCGACGATATCGACGTGGTCGGGCAGCCGGTTGCGCAGGTCGGCGTTTTCTTCCGGCGTGAGGAACGGCATGTAGAGATCGCTGAGCGCGATGGTCACGTGCGATGTGCCGGGCGGTGCCAGCACCTCGGGCGGCCGCGGATCGCGGGGCGTCAGCAGCCAGCCTGTCGCCAAGGTAAATACCGCGACGATGGCGAGCGGCCAGGCGATGCGCCGGACAGTGCGTTTGCGCGGCGCGCGAGGGGAGTCGGCCATGTATCGGAGCGTCGCTACCGGTTGTTGTCGTGTCGTTGTTCGGTTTGCCTGCGCTCGCCGGGGCCGCGCGGCCCGTCGGTGCGCCTAGCGCTGCTGCACCGCCACGCGCAGCCCGAGCGCGATGAAGATCGAGCCGATGATCTTGCCTTGCCAGCGCGTGAGCCACGTGAGCCGCTTCACGATGCGGCCGAGCGGGCGGATCGAGCACGCGATCAGCGTCGTGTAGAGCGAGCTGAGCACGACGAAGATCAGCCCGAGCACCGCGAACTGCACGAACGTCGAGCCGCGTTCCGGATGCACGAACTGCGGCATGAACGCGAGGAAGAACAGCGCGGTCTTCGGATTCAGCACTTCGGCGGGAATCGCCTGCAGGTACGCCTTGAGCGGCGTGACGGGCGACACGCTCGGCAGCGACGGATCGGACGGCTTCTCGATCAGCGCGCGCACGCCGAGGTAGATCAGGTACGCGGCGCCGACCACCTTCACGACGTTGAATGCGAGTGCCGACGTCATCAGCAGTGCCGACAGGCCGACCGCCGCGAACAGCGTATGAACGAAGTCGCCGCTGGCGACGCCGAGGCCGGTCAGGATGCCGGTCTTGCGGCCGCCCTGCACGGTGCGGCTCAGCACGAGCAGCACGGCGGGGCCGGGAATCAGGAACAGGCCCAGAACGACGGCCGTGAAGGTGGTCAGCGTGGTCAGGTCGAACATGGCGGCTCCGGCAGGTGGGCGCAGCGGCGAGGGGATCGGGGCATTGTATTCGCTTCGGCGCGCGGCTGCAGATGGGCTCGTGCGGCCGCCCGGCGGCAGGGCCGCGCCGGCGCCTTTCTGGTATAAGCACGAAAGGGCGCGCGGGCAGCGCGTCCGGCTTCCTCCATCGTCCATCGTTTCATGCGCGAGCTTCCACCGACCACCGATCCCGCAGCGGATGACGAACTCTTCCACGTACCGCGTCCGCTCGTCGTGTTCGGCGGCTCGGTCGTCGAGCCCGAGTGGCGGCTCGAGCGGCACAGCCATCCGCAGGCGCAGCTGCTCTACACGCTGAGCGGCGTCATCTACTGCGAGATCGACGGCGGCGTGTGGAGCGCGCCGCCGCAATGCACGGTGTGGATTCCGGGCGACGTCGCGCATGCGGCACGCGGCTCGGCCGGCGCGACGTTCTACGCGGTGCTGGTCGAACCCGACGTCGCGCTCGACCTGCCCGCGCGCTGCTGCACGCTGTCGGTGTCGCCGCTGCTGCGCGAGCTGCTGCTGAAGGCGGCGAGCTTTCCGAACCTGTACGACATCGACGGGCCGCAGGGCCGGCTGATGGCGACGCTGCTCGACGAACTCGTCGCGGCGCCGGTCGAGGATCTGTACCTGCCGATGCCGGCCGATCGCCGGCTGCGCAAGCTGATCGACCATCTGCTCGACGATCCGGCCGACAAGTCGCCGCTGGCCGAACTCGCGCGGCGCGTGGGTATCAGCGAGCGCAGCCTGACGCGGCTCGCGGCGAAGGAGCTCGGGATGAGCCTCGGCGACTGGCGCCGGCGGCTGCACGTCGCGCTGTCGCTGCGCATGCTGACGACCGGCCGCCGCGTGCACCAGATCGCGATCGATCTCGGCTACGAGAGCGCGAGCAGCTTCGTGACGATGTTCCGCAAGGCGACCGGCAAGTCGCCGACGCAATTCCTGACCGACCGGCAACGCTGACCGGTGCGGCCGGCGCCACCCGTGCGCATTTGGCCGGATTGGGCAAGCAGTTGGCCGGAACAATAAATGACGCCGCAGGCCTCGATCCTTAAAATGAGAATCGTTCTCATTTGGAGGCTGACATGCAAATCACCACGACTGAATTCCCGTTTGTCTGGTTGCGTTACACCGGTTCGACGCACACCGATCCCGCCCGCCTGATTGCCGAACTCGACGCGTTGCTGGCGCGTCGTGAACCGTTCGTTCTTCTGACCGACGATGCGCCGTCCGGCGACGATCGCGGCGAGGACGATCACGAACTGCGCAAGCAGCTCGCGAAGTGGAGCAAGGCCAACCGCGCGCAGTCGCGCGAATGGATCCCCGCGATGATCGCGATCGAGCCCGACGCGGCACGGCGCGTGGCGCTCAACGCATTCTCGGGCGCGTTCGAGAAGGTGTGGGGCTATCCGCTGAACGCGGCAGCCACCCGCGACGACGCGCTCGCGCTGGCGCAGCGGCTGCTCGACGAACCGACGCGCGGCGCCGTGGCGGCGAACGGCTGAACCGTCCCTGCCGCGCCGGCGGCGCGGCGTTCCTCGATACGCATGCACGGCGCGCAAGCGCGCCGCGGCATGCGGCAAACATGCAGGGGTGTCCGGTGGACAATCCGATCCGCGCGATGCGCATCTTCACGCGCATCGTCGAAATGAACAGCTTTACGCGTGCGGCGCAGGCGCTCGGCATTTCGCGCGCCACCGCGACGCGGACGGTGCAGGAGCTCGAAACGGCGCTCGGCATGCCTTTGCTGGTGCGCTCGACGCGCGCGCTGCGGGCAACGCCCGAAGGCGACGCGTATTACCGGCGCTGCGTGCGCATCACGGCGGACGTCGACGAGCTCGAAGCCAGCATCCGCGGCGCCGCGCTGCATCCGAGCGGGCCGCTGCGCGTCGAGCTGCCGGCGGCGGTCGCGGACGCGATCGTGCTGCCGGCGCTCGGCGAGTTTCATGCGCGGCATCCCGACCTGGTGCTGACGTTGGGCGTCTCCGGGCGCGCGGCCGATCGCGTCGGCGATGCGATCGACTGCAGCGTCCGGCTCGGCGAACTGCCCGATTCGTCGCTCGTCGCACGCCGGCTCGGCATGCTCGAGCGCGTGACCTGCGCGAGCCCCGCGTATCTCGACCGCCATGGTGTACCGCGCATGCTCGAAGATCTGGGCGTGCATCGCGCGGTCAGCCTGTCGTCCGTGCCGGGCCAGCGCACGGCCGAACTCGATTTTCTCGCCGATGGCGCGGTGCGCAAGGTGCGGCTCGACGGAATCGTCAGCGTGGACGACGAGCCGGCGTACCTGGCGTGCGGCGTGCATGGCCTCGGGCTGATCCAGCCGCCGCGCGTCGCCGCGCAGCCGCTGATCGATGCGGGGCGGTTGCGGGAGGTGCTGCCGCACTGGCGGCCCGACGCGATCGCGGTGTCGGCTGTCTATGTGAAGCGCCCGCATGTGTCGCCCGGGGTGCGCGCGTTCGTCGACTGGATTGGCGAGCGTTTCGTGCAGGCCGCGCACGAGCATGAGGGGCTGGTTGCAGCGGCCAGCGCGCCGGGATGGCGGACGCCGGAGGTGCGTGCCGCGCTTGCAGTGGAAAACGGCGTTGATCCGCTGGCCGTGCGCGACGGGATGCGCGCGATGTCCGCCAAGGCCGCTGAGGATCTCGAACCGGCCGCGCTGAACTGAGCCCGCCGTTCGAAGCGCGGCGGCATAAAGGGCGACCGACGCGCGCTACGCGTCCTTCAACCGCCCCAGCTCGTCCGCCAGAAAATCCACGAACGCCCGAATGCGCGCCGACATCTGGTGACGCTGCGCATACACCGCATAGATATCGGCGCTCGGCGTCTCGTAGTCGGGCAGCACGACGACCAGGCGGCCGTCGGCGAGATAGTCGCGCAGATCCCATTCCGCGCGCATCAGGATTCCGTGCCCGTCGAGCGCCCACTTCACGGCGATCTCGCCATCGTTCGTCGTCAGGTTGCCGTTGATCCGCACGGCCTCCGTATGGCGCGCCGTGCCGCGCCCGCTCGTCAGCCGCCAAATCCCGTAACCCTCGTCCCCTTGCCGGATGCCGATGCAGTTGTGCCGCGTCAGGTCGTGCGGCGTGCCGGGTGTGCCGTGCTGCGCGAGATACTTGGGCGCCGCGCACAGCAGCCGGCGATTCGGCGCGAGCCGCCGCGCGACGACACGCGTATCGGGCGGCTCGCCGAAGCGGATGCACACGTCGAACGCGTCGTCGGTGAGCGGCGGTGGCATCACCGACAACTGCAGCTGCACCGACACCTCGGGATAGCGCGCGACGAAGCGCGAGATCGCGGGGCCGACCTGGTTGCGCCCGAAGCCCAGCGTCGCGTTCACGCGCAGCAGCCCCTTCGGGCGCTGCTTCGCGCTGCCGAGCAATTCGCCGAGTTCGTCCATCTGGTCGAGGATCCGGCGCGCGTAGTCGAGATACACGTCGCCTTCGGGCGTCAGCATCATCCGCCGCGTCGTGCGGTTCACGAGCGTCACGCCCGCGCGCCGCTCCATCTGCGTGAGCCGCTTGCTGACGGCCGCCGCGGTCAACCCGAGTTCGCGCGCGGCCGCGCTCAGGCTGCCCGACGCGGCGAGCGTCGAGAAGAAGCCGAGATCGGCCGGCTGGACGGTATCCGCCATGACGGGATTCATGAATTGAAGTTAAAGATGCTTTGAGTCTAGCACCGGTTCCCGCACTTCTGGTTCGGTAAAGTGCCTTCACGCTTACGATCAATCGAGGATGTGCGCATGAAGACCTACCGTATCGCAACGATTCCCGGCGACGGCATCGGCAAGGAAGTGGTGCCGGCCGGCAAGCAGGTGCTGGAAGCGCTGGCCCGCGGCAGCGACCGCTTCGGGTTCGAGTTCGAGGATTTCGACTGGGGCGCCGATTACTACCGCCAGCATGGCGCGATGATGCCGGCCGACGGCCTCGACGCGCTGCGCGGCAAGGACGCGATCCTGTTCGGCTCGGCAGGCGACCCCGACGTGCCCGATCACGTGACGCTGTGGGGGCTGCGCCTGAAGATCTGCCAGGGCTTCGACCAGTATGCGAACGTGCGCCCGACGCGCATCCTGCCCGGCATCGACGCGCCGCTGAAGCGCTGCGGGCCGGACGACCTGAACTGGGTGATCGTCCGCGAGAACTCCGAAGGCGAATATGCGGGCGTCGGCGGCCGCGTGCACCAGGGCCATCCGATCGAGGCCGCGACCGACGTGTCGATCCTCACGCGTGCCGGCGTCGAACGCATCATGCGCTTCGCGTTCCGGCTCGCGCAGTCGCGCCCGCGCAAGCTGCTGACCGTGATCACGAAGAGCAACGCGCAGCGGCACGCGATGGTGATGTGGGACGAGATCGCGAAGCAGATTGCGCAGGAATTCCCCGACGTCACGTGGGACAAGGAACTCGTCGATGCGGCGACCGCGCGCATGGTCAACCGGCCGGCGTCGCTCGACACGATCGTCGCGACCAACCTGCACGCGGACATCCTCAGCGATCTCGCGGCCGCGCTCGCCGGCAGCCTCGGCATCGCGCCGACCGGCAACATCGATCCCGAGCGCCGCTATCCGTCGATGTTCGAGCCGATCCACGGCTCCGCGTTCGACATCATGGGCAAGGGGCTCGCGAATCCGGTCGGCACGTTCTGGTCGGTCGTGATGCTGCTCGAGCACCTCGGCGAAACGGAAGCCGCCGCGCGCGTGATGCAGGCGATCGAGGCGGTGACGGCCGACCCGTCGCTGCATACGCGCGATCTGGGCGGCAGCGCGACGACCGCGCAGGTGACGGCGGCCGTGTGCGAGCGCGTCGCGAACGCGGCGGTCGCAGCCTGATGACAAGCGTGGCGATGTGCCGGCGGGCCGCGACATAGCGGCTAGCCGCTGGCGGCGGCGCGTGTGCTCCCGGTAACCGGCCGTCGCCCGTTCATCGTCCCCCCGCATTTTCCTGCCCGTGACTCGCGCATCCGACGCGAGCCGGGCGCCGGCCCGCCCGCCTCGCGGCGGCGCCGGCGAGCATTCATACACCGAGCACGACTCGACGGCTCGACCTCGAAGGAGGAGACACATGCAAGCGGATCTGGAAACCCGCGTCGCGCGGAAACTGATGTGGCGCATCATTCCGTTCGTGATGCTGCTTTACTTCGTCAGCTTTCTCGATCGCGTCAACGTCGGCTTTGCCGCGATGACGATGAACAAGGCGATCGGCCTGTCGCCGACCGCGTTCGGGTTCGGCGGCGGCCTGTTCTTCATCGGCTACTTCCTGTTCGAGGTGCCGTCCAACCTGATTCTTCATCGCGTCGGCGCGCGCATCTGGATCGCGCGCGTGATGATCACGTGGGGGATCGTGTCGGCCGTGTCCGCGTTCGCGGCCGGGCCGACGAGCTTCTACGTGCTGCGCTTCCTGCTCGGCATGGCCGAAGCCGGGTTCTTCCCCGGCATCATCCTGTACCTGAGCCTGTGGTTTCCCGCGAAGCAGCGTGCGGTGGCCGCCGCGTGGTTCATGGCGGCCGCGCCGATCTCGACCGCGATCGGCTCGCCGCTGTCGGGCGCGATCATGCAGATGCCGCCGATGTTCGGGCTCGCCGACTGGCAGATGCTGTACATCATCGAAGCGCTGCCGGCAGTCGTGCTCGGCTTCGTCGTGCTCAGGTGCCTGACCGATTCGCCGTCGAAGGCGGCGTGGCTGCGCACGGACGAGCGCGACTGGCTGGTCGCGAAGCTGAAAGCCGAAGCCGACGCGCGTCACACGCATGCCGGGCATACGGCCGGCGCGTGGCAGGCGCTGCGCGATCCGCGCGTGCTGGCGCTCGCGCTGATTTACTTCGGCACG
Source organism: Burkholderia lata (assembly GCF_902499025.1). Classification (GTDB taxonomy): domain Bacteria; phylum Pseudomonadota; class Gammaproteobacteria; order Burkholderiales; family Burkholderiaceae; genus Burkholderia; species Burkholderia lata_C. Next base: position 61,176 of record NZ_CABVPW010000037.1, read on the forward strand.
TCGGCGGGGCTGTACACGCTCGGCCTGTGGGCGCCGCTGATGGTCAGGCAGTTCGGTTTCACCGCGCTACAGACGGGCTTGCTCACCGGCATCCCGAGCATCGCCGCCGTCGTCGCGATGATCGTGTGGGCGCGGCACTCGGATCGCACCGGCGAGCGCACGTGGCACGTCGTGATTCCGTGCGTGCTCGCGTGCATCGGCTTCGTGTTCGCGGGGCAGGCGAGCACCGCGTTGCTGACCGTGCTCGCGCTGGTCGTCGTCAACATCGGGGTCAGCGCCGCGAAGGCGCCGTTGTGGGCGATGCCGAGCACGTTCCTGTCCGGCGCCGGCGCGGCGGCGGGCATCGCGATGATCAACTCGATCGGCAATCTCGGCGGGTTCGTCGGGCCGTTCGCGATCGGCTGGTTGAAGCACGTGACCGGCGGGTACGCGGCGGGGCTCTACGTGGTGGCGGGCACGCTCGCGGTGTCGGCGGTCGTCACGCTGATGTTGAGCCGCAAGGGCGCGCGGGAAGCCGTCGTGCCGGGTGTGCGGCATCACTCGTAAGCGCCGCGTGAGCGCCGGAACGCCGGGCAGGCACGCAGCGCGAGCCTGCCCGGCTTCATGCATCGAGACGCGCGATCAGCTGTGCGTGAGCGTCAGCGCATAGAACTTCACGATCGTGCCGGGCGTCGTCAGCGGCGTGCCGGACACGGCCGTCTGGTCGTAGTCGCCGGCCTTGAAGTAGAAGCGCTCGCCGTCGAAGCTCGAATCCATCGTGAAGGTCCTGGTCGTGCCGTTCGCGGTGACCGTGATCGTCGTCCCGCTCAGGCTCAGCGCATAGCTGAACTGCTTGCCGACCCCGACCGTCGTGATCGGCGTGGTCGTCGACTTGCCGCCCTGGTTGGTGCTCTCGAGCAGCAACTGCACGACGCCGCCGGACGTGAACTGCAACTCGCACAGCGGCTTGCTCGGGCCCGTGCCCTGGAAGATCTGGCCGATCGTCGTGTGACCGGGCACCTGCGTGACGGCCACCGTCGCATTCAGCCGGTTCGTGCCGGAGGTCGGCCAGATCGCGCTCTCGCGCAGCTCGGTGCGCGGATGCAGCGAGCCGGACGTCGTCCAGCCCTGCGTCGGGTCCATCATCACCATCGATCCGTCGTTGGCGTCCGTGTAGAAATACGTCGGGTTCACGTAGCCGCCCGCGAGCGACGAACCGCTCACGGTGTCGACCTTGCCGGACGAGCCGGTCGGCAACTGCAGCGTGAACGGCGCAAGGTTGAAGTTCGAGCCGGGCGGGTTCGACGGGCTGAGCGCCATCGCGGTGGCCTGCTGGCGGGCAGCGGCGGCCGGGCTGGCCGGATCGTCACCGCCGCACGCGGACAGGCACGCAACGGACAGAACGGCGACGATGCACGGGATGATCCTGTTCTTCATGGTGTCTCTCTCTGATGGTCCGTGGCTGCGTGCCACGTTGTGGATAACGTTTTCCTAAGTGGGCGTGAGATCGTCTAAACGAGATCGGCTGCCCGTAGAAAGCACTCCAAAATACAGAAAGCAGGTACGGCTCGACGGCTGGAACAGTGATGCTGAATATTGCGGGAAATTTTGGAATCTTCGAGGCTTGCAATCGGCTTTCCGTGACGCGGGTCATACCGATCGAGGACGATGCTAACAAGAAGCATCGGAAGAGTAAACGTTTTCCAATTCATGCCGGTGAAGTCATTTGTCACCGACTGCTGCGAGGTATCCGCGTGCTGGCGTGAAGGGCGCGGGCAGGGGGGGGCGGTTACGACGCCGTCGCCGCGACGTGCTGCGCGATACGTGCCGCACATGCGTCGGGTGTCGCATCGGACGTATCGAGCACCATCTGGCTGAACGGCCGTGACGCATAGCCTTCGCGATACATCTCGGCGATCCGGCTGCGCTCCCAGTCCGTCAGCGCGCGCGAGCCGCGATTCGACGACGCGACCGCTTCGGGCGGCGCGAGCGTCACGACGAACAACCGCGCGCCGCGCGCATCGCAGGCGGCGCGCAGCCGCTCGAATTCCGTTTCACCGATCGGATAGGCGATGACCAGATGACGCTCGTGCGCATTCGCGATCTGCGTGACGAGACGTTCCAGTGCGATTGCCCACTGCACGTCGAACGGCGCGTCTTCGGGCGCGTCGTGATCGTCGCCGTCGATGAAGCGCGCGTCGGGCAGCACGCGTGCGAGCGCGAGACCGATCGTCGTCTTGCCGCTGTTGATCGGGCCGTTCAGGTGGATGACGGTAAGGGCGGTCATGAGTCGGCGCTGGAATCGGAAGACTCGCAGCTTGCCATGACTGGCGCGGCGATGCAGTGCCGTTGGTGCGTCACGCGGGGCGATGCGATTGCGGAGGGGAAAGCGGAAAGGCAGGGGAGAGGCGGCGGGAGCGGCAGGCTGCGTGCGCGAAGAGGATGCGCCCACGCAGCCCGCCCGACCGTACCGCATCCAGCGATGCGATACGGCGTCGAGCGTAGCGACTTACTTGTCGTCGCCCTTGATCTGCGGCAGCGCCGACGTCTCGCCCGGCGTCAGCAGCCCGACTTGCGAGTACACGCGCAGCTTGTCGCGCGTATCGGTGATGTCGAGGTTGCGCATCGTCAACTGGCCGATCCGGTCGCGCGGCGAGAACGTCGACGCCACCTTCTCCATCGACAGGCGTTCCGGCTGGTACGTGAGGTTCGGCGACTTCGTGCTCAGGATCGAGTAGTCGTTGCCGCGGCGCAGTTCGATCTTCACTTCGCCGGTGATCGCGCGTGCGACCCAGCGTTGTGCCGTTTCGCGCAGCATGATCGCCTGCGGGTCGAACCAGCGGCCCTGGTACAGCAGGCGGCCGAGGCGGCGGCCGTTCTCGCGGTACTGCTCGATCGTGTCTTCGTTGTGGATGCCGGTGACGAGACGTTCGTACGCGATGTACAGCAGCGCGAGGCCCGGGGCTTCATAGATGCCGCGGCTCTTCGCTTCGATGATGCGGTTCTCGATCTGGTCGCTCATGCCGAGACCATGGCGGCCGCCGATGCGGTTCGCTTCCAGCAGCAGCTCGACCGGATCGGTGAACTCGACGCCGTTCAGCGCGACCGGCTGGCCGGCTTCGAAGCGCACCGTCACTTCTTCCGCGGCGATCTTCACGTCGTCGCGCCAGAACGCGACGCCCATGATCGGGTTCACGATCTTGATGCCGCTTTCGAGGCTTTCGAGATCCTTCGCTTCGTGCGTCGCGCCGAGCAGGTTCGAATCGGTCGAGTAGGCCTTCTCGGCCGACATCTTGTACGCGAAACCGGCCTGGTTCATGAATTCGGACATTTCGGCACGGCCGCCGAGCTCGTCGATGAACGTCTGGTCGAGCCACGGCTTGTAGATCTTCAGATCCGGGTTCACGAGCAGGCCGTAGCGGTAGAAGCGCTCGATGTCGTTGCCCTTGTACGTGCTGCCGTCGCCCCAGATGTTGACGCCGTCTTCCTTCATCGCGGCGACGAGCATCGTGCCCGTCACGGCGCGGCCGATCGGCGTGGTATTGAAGTACGTGACGCCGGCGGTCGTGATGTGGAACGCGCCGCTTTGCAGCGCCGCGATGCCTTCGGCGACGAGCTGCGCGCGGCAGTCGATCAGGCGGGCGCCGGCTGCGCCGTATTCGATCGCGCGTTTCGGGATCGCGTCGTAATCGTCTTCGTCGGGCTGGCCGAGGTTCGCCGTGTATGCGTACGGGACGGCGCCCTTGAGTTTCATCCAGTGCAGTGCAGCGCTGGTGTCCAGGCCGCCGGAGAAGGCGATACCGACCTTCTGGCCGGTCGGGAGGCTTTCGAGAATCGTGCTCATAGGAATAACCGTGGATTGAAGCCGGTGGGATCGTATTTCGCGGAATATGCGAGTATCGGCTGTCCGGGAGGTTGGGGCAAGGGCTGATTTTCGTGCGGAACCGTCGTCGGGCCTGTCGCGGCGGGCTTGGCGCGCGGTTAACCGGGTGGAGAACTTCGCGCAACGCGGCGCGAAATCGCGGCAGAAACAGGCATCGACGAGCCCGGCCGCAAGCCGTGTTTCCAGGGCCGGATCGGCCGACGGGCGGGGCTGCCGCCGTCAGGATGCCGGTGCGCCGCACCGAAAGACATATGAAAGAAAGGTGCGCGAAACTCCGATGCCCGCGACGGTCAGATGTTCCACGACTGCGCGGTGTCGAGCAGCTTCTCGCGCAACTGGTCGACTTCCCCGGCCAGCTTGGCCGTGATCGACACGTAGCCGGACAGCTGCGGCGGCGGTGCGTCGTGCGGCGGGTCGACCGGCCGGCGGCGCGGCGAGAGCCGGCTCGGCGTGCCGAACTTGAGCGCGCGGCTGGCGCCGACCAGCGTGTCGCGGATGCGCCGGTTCGCGGCCTTCATGTCGACGCGCATGTATTCGCGGGTCACGACGTCGTCGCAGGCCGGCACCGCGCTCGACAGGATCTCCAGATAGCCGATGCACAGGCGCAGGCTGCGCTGGATCGCCTCGAGCTGCGGCATCGACGTCTCGCATTCCTTCGACACCGACGGCATCAGCGAGCGCAACTGTACGAGCAGCGCGCTCAGCGCGGCCATTTCCTTCAGGTGCGCGTCGTCGCTGATCGGGCGGTCGCCCGCGAGCCGCGCATGCACGGCCGCGCACGCGCGCAGCGCGTCGGCGAGCTTGTAGCGCCACGAATAGGTGGCATACAGCGGCAGCGCGAACGAAAACGCCAGCGCGATCGCGATGCCGGTCAGCACGTTCACCGCGCGCCACAGGCCGTCGACGATCTCGTTGTCGCCGTGCCCGGCGACGATCACCATCGTGATCGCCGACAGCAGCGCGATATAGCCGGCCTTGCCGATCGCGTGATACGCGCAGAAGCCGCACGCGAGCGCCATCAGCAGGTAGATCGCGAGCGGTGCGTGCAAGAACGAATACAGCAGGATCAGCCCGAGCCCCGCGAGCGCGCCGATCGACGTGCCGAGCGCGCGCTCGGCCGCCTTCTTGCGGATGTTGCCGTGGTGCTGCAGCCCGCCGACGACGATCAGCACGGTAATCGTCGACCACTCGCCGTGCGGCACGTTCAGGCCGGTGGACAGCGCAATCGACACGAGAATCGCGAGCGAGACGCGCGCCGCATGGATCAGCTTCGCGTGCCGGTAGCGGCGGTACGGGTCGAGCAGCGGGCGGAGCGCGTTGCGCAGGAGCGGCGGCAGCCGGGCAGGGAGCGGGGTGGTCATGGCGGAACTGGAGTGGCCGGAACGCGCACGGCGGCCTGCGCGGGCCGGCGCCGCGCCGCATGCGCAGCAGATGTAACGCTAGCCGAACGCGGGAGGACTGTCCATGGCGCAGTCATCCGGCCCGGCCGGCCGCCGCGCGGCTTCACGCTTCACGTCATGGTGACGTCATGCGTCGGCGGTGCTCGGCTGCGCCTCCAGCACACGGTTGCGGCCGCCGGACTTCGCGCGGTACAGCGCCTCGTCGGCCCGCCGCAGCAGCGTCGTGGCGTTCACGCGGCCGTCGGTGGAGGTCGCCGCGCCGATGCTCGCCGTGACGCGCCCGTACGGGCTTTTCGCGTGCACGATGCCGAGCGCCGCGATCGCGCGCCGGATGCCCTCGGCGACGGTCAGCGCGCCTTGCGCATCGGTGTCGGGCAGCGTGACGACGAATTCCTCGCCGCCGTAGCGCGCGACGTGATCGCTGTCGCGGCGCAGGCAGCGCGACGCGGTTTGCGCGACGCGCCGCAGCACGTCGTCGCCGGCCGGGTGGCCGTAGAAGTCGTTGAACGCCTTGAAGTGGTCGACGTCGACGAACAGCACCGACAACGGGCGGCCGCTGCGCGACGCACGCTGCGCTTCCTTCGCGAGCACCGTGTCGAACGTGCCGCGGTTGTCGAGGCCCGTGAGCGCATCGGTGTGCGCGAGCCGGTACAGCTTCGATTCGGCGACCTGCCGGCGCTTCAGTTCGCGCGACAGCGCCAGCGACCCCCACGCGATGAATCCGGTGAACAGGCACATCAGCACGACGGTCCAGACCGCGCGGTGGTGCCACGACGCGTAGATGTCGATTTCGGCGGGCGCGACGTCGACGATCAGCGGCAGGCCGGCCAGATGCTTGTAAACATAGATGCGCCGGATGCCGTCGATCGCGCCGACCCCGGTCAGCGCGCCGTCGCGGGTGCGCTGCGACTCGATGAACAGCGGCGAGTCGTGCAGGTCGAGGCCGACCACGTGCGGGTCGTACGGCAGGCGCGACACGAGCGTGCCGTTGTCCTCGACGATCGCCGCGCTGCCGTGCCTGCCGACCGCGAGGCCGTCGAGCAGTGCGCGGAAGTAGTCGATGCTGAGCGTGCCGACGCCGATGCCGGCGAAGGTGCCGTCCGGCCGGTTGATCCGGCGGCTGAGCGCGATCGTCAATGCGCCGCCGCGCAGCCGGGCCGCATACGGCTTGCTGATGTAGAGGCCCTGCGCGAGACCGTCGCGATGCACGGCGAAATAGTCGCGGTCGGCGAAATTGCCTTGCCGCGCGGGCGACGCGCTCGAATCGATCACGATATTGCCGTGCGCGTCCATCACGAAGATCGACCCGAGATACTCGCCGGTCGCCGCGCGGTCGAACAGCAGCCGGTGGCGCTGGCGCGGCGGCAAGGTCATCAGTTCCGGGTCGGCCACGCCGTCGACGACGTTCTGCAGCGACAAATCGTAGAGTTCGATATTGCGCGCGATATCGCGTTCGATCAGCAGCATCAGGTTGCGTGCATTTTCGACCGCGTGGTCATATGCATCGCGCCGCGCCTCGATTAAAAGCGACGTGGAAAGCCCCCAGCTGAACATCAGCAGCACGATCCCCGCAACGAGTACGCCGCGGGGCGACAGAATGCGTGCCACGATCGACGCGGTATGGCGGCGCAGCGCGGCGGGCAGCGTGAATGACTTCATCCTCGAGGGGGGCGGGCGGCGGATTTTCGCGTCGTTGGCGATTCCGTACGCTGTTTATTTTGAATCGGGGCGCATTATCTCGCGAATTCCTGACATTCGCGTGCGCATGCAAAACATGCATGCGGATACGGCGATTCCAAATTGTTACGCATCATTACTGCTTTTCGCGCGGGTGATTTGATTTGAATCAATCGTCGATATCGGTTGTATTGTCTGAATAATCCGGTGATTACCCGCCGATTATGTCTGCCGGCGCGATTTCGGGAGGATTGCGACGGGACAGTTGGGAAACGCGCGGCGGATCGGAACACCGGATACCCCCTGGCGCATGGGGTTTTTACGCCGGCCAGCGGCCACGGCCCGCTCCGACGCGGTCAACGCCTTGATTCTGCGAAATCTCGGCGGCGGCGGCGGGCGGCGCCACCCGAGCTGACCCCGTGACGAATCAGGTAGAATCCGCGCTTCGCCGCAGGCGCCCGCCGCGCAACGCGTATCGGGGCCGCATCGAATGCATCGCAGGACGCGCACCGCGCTCCGATTCCGCATGCGCCGGCTACGGATGCCGGCCCGCTCAACGTTCGTCTCGTTTATGTCCGCAATTCCGAATTCCGACCCATCCGGTTCGCCAGCGAACCCACCCAAGCTTCATCGCGCGCTGAAGGCGCGCCACCTGACGATGATCGCCATCGGCGGCTCGATCGGCACGGGCCTGTTCGTCGCGTCCGGCGCGTCGATCTCGCAGGCCGGCCCCGGCGGCGCGATGGTCGCGTACATGGCGATCGGCCTGATGGTCTACTTCCTGATGACGAGCCTCGGCGAAATGGCCGCGTTCATGCCGGTGTCGGGCTCGTTCGCGACCTACGGCGCGAAATACGTGGACGAAGGCTTCGGCTTCGCGCTCGGCTGGAACTACTGGTACAACTGGGCCGTGACGATCGCGGTGGAGCTCGTCGCCGCGCAGCTCGTGATGCATTACTGGTTTCCGGACGTGCCGGGCGTGTGGTGGAGCGCGGCGTTCCTCGGGGTGATGTTCCTGCTCAATGCGCTGACCGTGCGCGGCTTCGGCGAAGCCGAATACTGGTTCGCGCTGATCAAGGTCGTCACCGTGGTCGCGTTCATCGGCGTCGGCCTGCTGATGATCTTCGGCATTCTGAAGGGCGCGCCGAGCAACGGCTGGGGCAACCTGACGATCGGCGACGCGCCGTTCGCGGGCGGCCTGCCGGCGTTGATGGGCGTCGCGATGATCGCCGGCTTCTCGTTCCAGGGCACCGAGCTGATCGGTGTCGCGGCCGGCGAATCGGAAAACCCGCGCACGACGATCCCGCGCGCGGTGCGCCAGGTGTTCTGGCGGATCCTGCTGTTCTACGTGTTCGCGATCTTCGTGATCGGCGTGCTGATTCCCTATACCGACCCGAACCTGCTGAAGACGGACGTGACCGACATCGGCGTGAGCCCGTTCACGCTCGTGTTCCGCCACGCGGGCCTCGCATTTGCCGCTGGCGTGATGAACGCGGTGATCCTGACGGCCGTGCTGTCGGCCGGCAACTCGGGCATGTATGCGTCCACGCGGATGCTCTACAACCTCGCCACCGAAGGCCGTGCGCCGAAGATCTTCGCGAAGCTGTCGCGCGGCGGCGTGCCGCGCAACGCGCTGTATGCGACGACGGCCGTCGGCGCCTTGTGCTTCTTCACGTCGCTGTACGGCGACAAGACCGTGTACCTGTGGCTGCTGAACACGTCGGGGATGACGGGCTTCATCGCGTGGCTCGGCATCGCGGTCAGCCACTACCGGTTCCGCAAGGGCTACGTGAAGCAGGGCTACTCGCTCGACCAGTTGCCGTATCACTCGAAGTGGTTCCCGTTCGGCCCGCTGTTCGCGTTCGTGCTGTGTCTCGTGATCGCGCTCGGCCAGGACTATCAGGCGTTCCTCGCGAACCGGATCGACTGGGCCGGCGTCGCCGCGACCTATGTCGGCATTCCGCTGTTCCTCGTCGTGTGGCTCGGCTTCCGGTTCCTGAAGAAGAGCCGCTTCGTGCGCTACGAAGACATGGAAATCGCGCCGTGGATCGCTGCGAGCCGCGGCGCGCAGCGGCAGCCGGTGGCGAACCGCGAAACCGCGGGCTGACGCGGGCGCGGCCGGCGGCCGCGCGACGTGCGATGAAACGGGAAGCCTTGCGCTTCCCGTTTTTTTTGCCCGGCTTTTGCCTGCACGGGGTCAAAGCCGGTTATATTGCCCGACCCTACCGGGCCACGGCCCGGCCGGCGCGACGCGCGCCGCGCGGATCGGCATCCGGCGCGCGCGAGGTGCGGCGGCCGGCGACATGTCCGGCGTTTTCATCGTTCCATCCGGGTCGATACGGCCCGCGGAGCGCGCAACCCAGAGGAATCCATGAGCGCATCACCCGCCGAGCGGAAGGCCGGACCCGTTTCCATCGTGCGACTCGAAGCCGCGATCAACGCGTGGCGCGAAGTGTATCCGCCGGCGCCGGACGGCGAGGACGGCTACGCGCTCGACGCCGGCAGCAATTGCCTCGCGGAGCTGTACGGCACGATGATCTGCTACCAGCTGCCGGACGTGCCGCTCGATTCGCTGAGCGACGCGCAGCGCGACGCGCTCTATGCGACCGAGGTGTGACGGGCGGTCGTGACGCCGCCGTGCCGCGGCGTCGATGAAACAACGGGAAGCTCGCGGGCTTCCCGTTTTGCTTTGGGCGGCGCGGGGCCGTGCGCGTGGCGGTTTCCGCCGCCTGCGGTATCGTGACGACATCATCCGGCCCGGGTTGAACGCCGGATCGCTGTCCGGGAGGCATCGAACATGGAGTTGAGACACCTCCGCTACTTCGTCGCGGTTGCCGAAGAGCGGAATTTCACGCGGGCGGCCGAACGGCTGCATATCGCGCAGCCGCCGCTGAGCCGGCAGATCCAGCAGCTCGAGGAAGCGCTCGGCGTGCCGCTGTTCGAGCGCAACGCGCGGCCGCTGAAGCTGACCGACGCGGGGCGCTTCTTCTATTCGCACGCGGTGCAGCTGCTCGCGCAGACGACCGAGCTCGAATCGATGACGAAACGGGTCGGCAAGATCGAGCGCAGCATGTCGGTCGGCTTCGTCGGCTCGACGCTGTACGGGATGCTGCCGAAGATCATCCGGCGCTTTCGCAGCGAGTATCCGGCCGTCGAGCTGAGCCTGCACGAGATGTCGACGATGGACCAGATCAAGGCGCTGAAGGAAGGGCGCATCGACGTCGGGTTCGGGCGCATCCGCCACGAGGATCCGAGCGTGCGGCGCGTCGTGCTGCGCGAGGAGCGGATGATCGTCGCGCTGCCGGTCGGCCATCCGCTCGACAGCGCGAAGCCCGTGCTGTCGCTGCACGATCTCGTGAACGACACGCTGATCATCTTTCCGAAGGCGCCGCGCCCGAGCTATGCGGACCAGGTGCTCGCGGCTTTTCACGATCGCGCGTTGCAGCCGCGCAAGATCTACGAGACGCGCGAACTGCAGATCGCGCTCGGTCTCGTCGCGATGGGCGAGGGCGTGTCGGTCGTGCCGCACAGCGTGTACGGGCTGAAGCGCGACGACATCAGCTACAAGCCGCTCGACGATCCGAACCTCGTGTCGCCGATCATCATGAGCATGCGGATGCTCGACGAATCGGAGGACCTCCGCGCGATGCAGGCGCTGATCTACCGGCTGTACGACGAGGCGCAGATGGAGTATCTGCCGCCGCAACCCGAATGAACGCGCGAGCGGTGGGGGCTTGCTTGACGCTGCGTGCGGGCGCGGGCCAACATCGCGGGATCCCGTGTGGCCGCCGACGGGCGGCCGCTTTCATGCAGACGACAGACACATGACCGATACCCCGATCGAGGAGACCACCGTCGAGACGCCGCAAGGGCGCCTCTTTGCGAAACGCTGGCGCGGTGGGGCGGCGCAACAGGCGGCGGGTGCGTTGAATGCAGGCGCACCTGAGCCGGTCGCACCTGAACCGGCCGCACCGATCGTGCTGCTGCACGATTCGCTCGGCTGCGTCGAACTGTGGCGCGACTTCCCCGCGCAGCTCGCGAGCGCCACGCAGCGCGACGTGATTGCATACGATCGCCTCGGCTTCGGTCGCTCCGATCGCCATCCGGGGAAACTCGGCACGACGTTCGTGCGCGACGAGGCCGATCATGCGTTCGCGGCATTGCTTGAACAACTCGATGTCGACGCGTTCGTCGCGCTCGGGCACAGCGTCGGCGGCGGGATGGCAATAGGCTGTGCCGCCGCGCATCCGGAACGTTGCCGTGCGCTCGTGACGATTGCCGCGCAGGCGTTCGTCGAGGATCGCACGCTGGCCGGCATTCGCGACGCGGGGCAGCAGTTCGACGAGCCCGGCCAGCTCGACCGGCTCGCGCGCTATCACGGCGACAAGGCCGAATGGGTGCTGCGCGCGTGGGTCGACACGTGGCTGTCGCCGGCGTTTCGCGACTGGAATCTCGACGACGATTTGCCGCGCGTGCAATGCGCGACGCTCGCGATTCACGGCGAAGACGACGAATACGGATCCGACGTGCATCCGAAGCGGATCGCCGCGCGCGTCGCGGGGCCGGCGTCGTATCTGCTGCTCGGCCAATGCGGACACATGCCGCACCGCGAGCGGACCGGCGACGTGCTGGCCGCTGTTGCGACGTTCCTGCGCGACGCGCCCGCCTGAGCGCTGCTGCCACCGGCGGGCGTACACCCGCCGGCCGTCAGAACGCGAGCTGGATCGCGAGGTCGATCGCGAGCAGTGCGATCGAGCAGCCGATACCGAGTATCACGTTCGGCAGCCGGTGCTCGAAGTCGCGATTGTCGCGACGCATCGCGGCGCCGAGCAGGAAGAGCGCCTCGACGACGATCTGCAGCCCGACGAACAGCAGCATCAGCAGATACTCGTAACCCATCTGCTTGAACGCGGCGAATTGCATCCCGTGATCGCGGATCCATTGGCCGACGCGCAGCAGTTCGTAAACGAACAGCAAGGCGGGAAACAGGTAGCTGATGAAATAGGTCGGCGCGGTGGCGTGCCGTAGTTCGAGGTGGAAGTGCTGATGCGTGGTTGCCATCACGAATCCCTCCTTGCAACGCATGATTGCGGTCGCGACGGCGGCGCGACAACGTGCAAACGAAGGGATTACCCGAAGCGTCGTGCGCAGCCGTACGACACCAGCATACTGCTGCACGGGAAATTTGGCATGCGATGCGTGCGTTCGTCGTAAAAATGCATCCGCGCGAGCCACGCGTCTATCGCGCCGCATTCGCCGGCTGCGTGGTGCGCGATGCAGCCGGCAGCAACCATTCCGGATGTTGTTCCAGATCGCCGGCCAACGCCCGCAGCGCGCTCGAAGTTCGCGCGAATTGCGCCAGCGTGCGGCGGACGTTCGATGTATCCGCACCTTGTTGCGCGAGCATTGCCTGCGCGGCCGTGAACGATTGCCGCGCGGTGCCCAGCGCGGCGCGTGCATGCGGGGCGAGTTCGGTATCGAGTTGCCTGAACAGTGCATCGGTGTTCACGAGTGCCGCGTTCAGATCCGTGCCGATGCGATCGAGCGGCAATCGGGAAAGCGTGCCGGCGATATCGGTCATCCGTACGCGCAGCACGTCGAGCGTGCCGGGCACGGTCGGCAATGCGATCGGCTCGCGATTCGTGTCGACCGACGCGGGCGGGGCATTCGGGAACATGTCGAGCGCGACATAGGAGCGGTTCGCGATCGGATTGCCGACACGCAACTGGCCGCGCAAGCCGCGCGCGACGAGCGTGCGCAGCAGTGCCTTGCCGGCTTCTGACTCGCCGTTGCCGAGCACGTCGCGGTAGCGCTGCCCGAGGCGATCGGGGTAGAGCGCCATCGTCACGCGCATCGTGACGTCGCCGCGTGCTGGATCGTATTCGGTGCCGACGGCCGTGACGTTGCCGAGTTCGATGCCGCGAAAATCCACCGGCGCACCGACCTCGAGGCCGCGCAGCGAACGATCGAAACGCATCACGACGGGTGCGGGCTGCGCGTTCGGCGTGCGCATCGCGTCGATTTCATCATCGGCCACGCGAAAGCGTGCGCCGTCCGGTGCGGAGCCGCTCGGTGCGCGCCCGGGCGGCGATGCGAACGCGAGTGCACCGCCGAGCAGTGCGGCAATCGATGGCGTGTCGAGCGTCATGCCGCCCGCGCCGAGCCGCAGGCCGAGGCCGCTTGCCTGCCACCAGCGCGCATCGACGTCGACAGCCCGATCGAACGGCGCGGCGACGAACACGTCGATCGAAACGCCGTGCCCGTCGGCATCGAGTGCATAGCCGGTCACCTGGCCGACGCGGGCGCGCCGGTGATAGACGGGCGAGCCGATCGCGACCGAGCCGAGCGATGTCGCGCGCAACGTGTAGTGGCGGCCGCCTTCTTCGGTGACGGGGGGCGCATCGAGCCCGGTGAACGTCGTGCGCGGTTCGCGCGAATGGCCGAGCGCGGCCGCGATGTACGAACCGGACAGCACCGTATCGAGACCGGAGAGGCCACCGGGCCCGATGCGCGGCCGCACGATCCAGAAGCGTGAGTCCGCCATCGCCAGTGCCTGCGCGTCGGCGTCCAGTCGCACATCGATCGCCACGCCTGGTTGTCCGCGCAACGCACGCACGCGGGTGACGCGGCCGATTTCGACGTTCCGCAGCCGCAGCGTCGACTGGCCGGCTGCCAGCCCGTCGGCGGTCGCGAAGGCGATCGTGATCGTCGGCCCGCGGCTGCCGAATGACGCGATGCCCGATGCGATGCAGAACGCAGCGGCCGCGAGCGGCACGATCCAGAAGAGCGCCGCCCGCGTGCGGGCCGGCACGCATCCGCGCAACACGGGCCAACGTATGCCGGCGGGTTTCAGTCGAATTGCGCGACGAGTGCATCGGCGCCCTTGTCGAGGCCCGTCCTGGCCGCGCTGAGCGCGCCGAAACTCGCGCCGATGTTCATCGCATTCGGATACTGCTTCGTCACGTACGCGTTGATCAGCCGGTTCGTCGCGGCATCGCGGATCTCCACCGCATACATGACCGAGCCCGTGAACGCGCCTTCGCGGCCGCGGATCGCCTGCACGCCGTTGTACACGTTGCCCGCGAGGTCGAAGTGCGCGAATGCGCCGGCAAATGTCGTGGTCGTCACGGCGCCCGTCAGCGTCAGCTTCACGCGCAGCGTGCCGGGCCCCGGCGTGTTCGTCAGCTCGAAGCGCTTGCCGAGCTTCTTCGCGAACGTGTCGCCCATGTATGTGGCGAGCGTCGTCTTGTCCTGGTCGGTCAGGTCGCCGAACTGGTGGTCGGTGCCGCGGTAGATGGCCACCGGGTCGAGGATCAGCTTCCGGTAGGCGTGCCAGTCCGCCGGCAACGCGTAGCGGTACGGCACGCGGCCGGACTTGTCCTGCGGATCGCTGCGCAGGTACGGCGACGATTCGATGCTGCTGTAGCGGGCGGGCTGGACGCCGGCGCATCCGGCGAGTGCGACGCAGAGCGCGGCGTTGAGCAGGTGGCTGGACTTGAACAATGGGTTCATCTGACTCTCCGGGTCGGGGTTCGCACCGGTAGAGCCGGGCGAAGGGTGGTGAAACAGGGCGGCATCGCCGCTTCGGGTTTATGAAAAAAAACCAACCAGGCGGTTTGTTTTTAGGGCGCAGTCACCCCATGAATGTCGGATGCGACAAGCCACCGGGCAGGGGTCATCGACCGGACCGCCAGGCTACAGGCGGTGCTTGCATCGCGCCGCGCGATGCGCGGTGCGGTCCGGCATCCGGCCGGGGCCGATGCGGGAGCCGATCGTAGCACCGCCATTTCCGGAAGTAAACCGACCAGGCGGTTTGTTTGTGATAGACTCCGCGCACTTCCTTCATACGATCGTGCCGGTTCGGCGCGGTCGCATTGCACGATTCCATAGCGGGGACAGTTCATGGACAACCCGACGCGTTCCGAGCGAACGCGCACTGCCGCGATCCAGGCGGCGCTCGCGATTCTCGAGCGCGACGGCCCGGGCAAGCTCACGTTCGATGCGATTTCACGCGAAAGCGGCATCAGCAAGGGCGGGCTGATGCATCAGTTCCGCACGAAAGGCGATGTGCTGAACGCGCTGATGGAACATCAGCAGGACTACTACCAACGATTCCAGCGCGACTATCTGGCCGCGCGCGATCCGGGTGCGACGCAGCCGACGCTGTCCGCGCAAATCGCGACGATGCGCGAAGTGATCGACCAGCAGCCGTCGGCGGCGCTCGCGATCATGGCGGCGCTGGTCGAGGATCCCGCGCCGCTGCAGCAGGTGCGGGATATCGACGCCGAGAATGCAAAACGCATCGCGGCCGAATCCGGCGATCCCGATCTTGCGTTGCTGCGCTGGAAGGCGGCGTGGGGGCTCGCGCTATCGGCGATGTTCGGGCTGTGCCCGCTGTCGGCCGACGAGCGCGCACGGCTGTTCGACCGGCTGCTCGACGAGACGCAATGGCCGTCGGGCGGCGGCGCTGCCGCGCCGGCCGCGAAACCGTCGCGGCAAAAATGAAGCGAGCGTTCTTCGCCTGCGGAGTGGCGGTCGCCCGCTTCGGGCGCTCGCTGCTTCTGGTCGTGCTCGGGCGCTTGTGACCCGGTGAGTGCCTGACCGGCCACCGGCCACCGCTCACCGGCGCCGCTCAGCCTTTTGCTTCCGCGCCTTCGACGAACAGTTTCGCGACCGCGTGGAACTCCCGTTTCAGCGACAGCCCCGGCACGGTCAGCCAGCGCAGCATCGCCGCGAGATACAGGTGATGGAACCATGTCGCGAGCTGGTCGGCGCGCAGTGTGCCGTTCAGTTCGCCGGATTGCTGCCCGGCTGCGATCAGTTGCTGCCACACGAGCGCGATATCGCTGCCGCTCTCTCCACTACTTTCCGGTTCCACCGTGCCGATGCTCAGGAAGCGATGGCGCAAATATGCGAGCAGGTACGCGGGATGCTGCTCGCACCACGCGGCTGACGCATCGAGCACGCAGCCGATGCGCGACGCGAAGGTCTTGCGTCGTGCGACGTCGCGCTGCAGATGCGCGAGATCGCGTGCCAGTTCACCCTCCAGCCAGTGCGCGAGCACGGCTTCCTTCGTTGCAAAGTGGTTGTACAGCGTGCGTTTCGCGACATCGGCCTGCGCGGCGATCTGTTCCATCGTGACGGCTTCGTAGCCGTGTGCGTCGAACAGGCGTGCGCCGGTGGCGGCGAGATGCGCGAGCATCTGGATGCGCTTGCGTGCGCGGCGGCCCGGATCGTCGGTCGAAGTCGGCATGGCGAGGGATTGACTGAAAGTGCACGAGTTGCATTAGTATACGACGTGCACTTTTTTGAATCCACCCATTGCCGCCGTGCACGAGGAGTCATGCATGAAGCTCGTCATCGCCACCTACGGCACCGAAGGCGACACGCGCCCGCTCGCGGCGCTCGCCCGTGCGCTGATCGATGCCGGCCACGATGTCCGGTTGCTGGCCGACGCAGCGACGCTCGGAGCGGCCACGTCGCTCGGCGTGCCGTCGGCGTCGTTGTCCGGCGATATCCGCCGGGCGATTGCGCCGGATGGCGCATTGGCGGATGCGGTGCGCGGGCGCGGCGGTTTCAACGACACGTCGAAGGCGCTCGCGGAAATCGCCAATGCGAACACGGCCGCGTGGATGCGGGAGATCGCGGATGCATCCGCCGGGTCCGATGCGATCCTCGTGTCCGGGCTCGCATCGTTCGTCGGCTTGTCGGTTGCCGAGTTTCGCGGCGTGCCGGCAATCGGCACCGGCATGATTCCGATCACGCCCACCGCTGCATTCGCGTCGCCGTTCCTGCCGCCGGGGAAGCTGCCGCACTGGCTGAACCGCGCGAGCCATCGGTTCGTGAACGCGCTGCTGTGGCAGGCGTTCAAGAAGGCGACGAATGCGGCGCGCGCGAGCGTGTGCGGGTTGCCGCCGCGCAAGCATGTGTGGACCGATCATCCGATGCTGTACGGCGTGTCGCCGGCGCTGCTGTCCGGCCCTGGCGACTGGCCGTCGAATGTGCAGGCATGCGGCCAGTGGCGGATCGATGCGCGGGCATGGGAACCACCGCCGGAACTCTCGGCTTTTCTCGAAGCGGGCGATCCGCCCGTGTACATCGGTTTCGGCAGCATGGCCGGCTTCGATCGCGCCGCGATGGTCGAGGCGCTGAAGCATGCGCTCGCCGGCCGGCGCGCGTTGTTCTATCCGGGCTGGAGCGGTATCGATGCGTCGATGCTGCCCGCGCACGTTCACGTGATCGGCGATACGCCGCATGACTGGCTGTTCCCGCGCGTATCGATGGCGATCCATCACGGTGGATCGGGCACTACGCATTCGGCTGCGCGGGCCGGCATTGCGTCGGTCGTCGTGCCGTTCGCGGGCGATCAGTTCTTCTGGGCGAACCGGCTGCAAAGGCTCGGCGTGGCGGATGCACCCGTCGCGGGGCGGCGCGTGGACGCTGCCGCGCTTGCGCGGGCGATCGTATTTGCAGAACGGGGCGAAACGAAAGCGCGCGCGCTGGGACTCGGCGCGCGCATCGCACAAGAAGAAGGCTTGAAGCGGGCCGTCAGCGCGATCGAGCGGTGGGGGCGGCCGGGCGCGCGGTAAGCCCGCGCATCGACCTCAGAAATGCCCGGTGAACCGGTAACGGCTGCCCGGGTGCCACAAGTTGGCGACCGACGCGACCATCCCCTGCGACCACGTGCGCCGATGCAGCAGCAGGCACGGCTCGCGGTCGTCCATCGTCAGGTGGCGGCGCGTTTCGGTGTCGGGCATCGCGGCCTCGATCCGGTATTCGACGCGCTGCAGCGGCGCCACGCGCGTCAGGTACTGGTTCGGCGTCGTCGTCGTGAAGTCCTGCAACGCGTATTCGGGTGCGCAGGCCGGATTGACCCAGCGTTCCTCGAGCTGCACGGGCGTGTCGTTCTCGAAATGCAGCACGCGCGAATGGAAGATCGGGCTGCCCGTGTCGATCTGCAGCTCGTCGGCGAGCTTCGCATCGGCGACGGCCGCGCCGACCTGCAGCACTTGCGCGCGATAGCCGTGGCCGCGCGCGGCGACTTCGTCCGAGATGCTGCGGATCGCGACGAGCGTCGATTCGTACTTCGGCGACGCGACATACGTGCCGGAGCCGCGCGTGCGCGTGAGCACCTGTTCGGCCGTCAGCTCGCGCAGCGCACGGTTGACGGTCATCCGCGCGACGTTGAATTCGCGCGCGAGCTCGTTCTCTGACGGCACCTGGTCGCCTTCCGCCCATTCGCCGGCATGAATGCGCGCGAGGATGAAGTCCTTGATTTCCTGATAGATCGGTGTGGTCATGGGATCACGATTCCAGAGTCGGCAGCGGCCCGCCGCCGAATGCCGATCCGGCGCGCGCCCGGCGCCGAGTGTACCGGTTTCGCGGACGCGCGGGCCCGGATTCCCCGAATGATCCCTGTTCGGCCGGCGCGCGTCCATGCGGGATTGCACAGAGCGGCCGGCCTTCGGCGGCCGGCGTGCGATCAGAACCGATGCCGGATGCCGACCGTCCCGACCACCTGCGTGTTGTTCGACGAAGCCGCGAGCCCCGTGACGTTCGCGAACCCGAGCGTCGCGCCCGCCGGCACGCCGAACTGGTGCTGGTAGACGGTTTCCGCGTACACGTCGGTGCGCTTGCTCAGCGCATAGTCGGCCATCAGCGTCACCTGATGCCATTTCGGCCGGTGGCTGCCGGTTGCGTCGTCGTAGCGGCCGTTGGTGAACGTATAGGCGCCCGCGAACGAGACGGCCGGCGTCAACGCATAGCGCGCGTTGACCTCGAAGTTGTCGAAGCGCAGCGCGTTCAGCGCGCCGGGCAGCGACGATGCGGCCGTTTCATCGAACATCGAATGCGTCCACAGCGCGCCGACCGTGAGCCGGTCGAACGCATAGCTGCCGCCTGCGCCCATCACGCGCTGGCGCACGGCCGGGAAGTTCGGCCCGTCGTTGGTCGACAGCGCACCGCCGGCCGTCAGCCCGCCGCGATTGAGCTGCAGGTACGCGGCGCCGAGGCTGACCGGCCCGTTCGCATACGACACGCCCGCGCTGTACGCGCGGTTGTTCGCGAAGCCGCCGGCCGCGTTGCTGAATCCGTACAGGCCGCCGAACTGCCAGCCGGCGAGCGTCGGGCTCGTGTACTTCACCGCGTTGTCGATGTAGAACGAATCGTCGATGTTGTCGTTGTCGAACGGGTGCGACGCGAGGTTGTTGCCGTCGCCGTTGTTCGCCATCGCGAGCGGGCCGAGATAGTCGACCACGGCATCGTACTGGCGGCCGAGCGTCAGCGCGCCGTATTGGTCGCTCTGCAGGCCGACGTACGCGCGGCGGCCGAACATCGTGTTCTTGTAGGACTGCGTGCCGTTGTTCAGGTTGAAGCCGTTCTCGAGGCGGAACAGCGCATGCAGGCCGCCGCCGAGATCCTCGTTGCCGCTCAGGCCGAAGACCGTGTTCGACAGCAGGCCGCTGCCTTGCTGCCACGCGCTTTTACCCGACTGGTTGTTCGTATAGACGATACCCGCATCGAGCATCCCGTAGAGCGTGACGCTGCTTTGCGCATGCGCGGCGGCACTGAGGAACGCGAGGGAGAGGGTACCGGCAACTGCTTTTTTCATGGAGTGTGCTTCCTGGAAAGGCCCGTAGCGACGGGAACGACGATCCGGCGCGCGCACCGGCGGCGAACCGGCGCGGCTCGTGATGAGCCGCGCGCGTTCGCATCGGAGACGCGCGTTCGAATCGATGAAAAGGGGAGCGGGCGCGTGATGCGTGTCACGCGCGGCCGCATCTGAGGCCGGCTAGTGCTGCAGCAGGCGGATCGTGCCGAATTCGGCGGCCGGCAGCAGGCGGAGGATCGACAGGATCGCCGGCGACGCCTGCGACCGCGCGACTTCGAGCTCGATGCAGGCGCGCCCGGTGCGGTTGTCGATCGCGGCCGTGTAGAAATTGAGCGCGGCGCCGACGGCCTGGTGCAGCAGGCGCCGCACGACGGCGAGGTTGTCCGATTCGACGCGGATCGACAGCAGCACGAGCGCGTCGGCGGGGTACCGGCGCCGTGAACGAACGGGCGGCAGATCGCGTGTAGCGGCGGATTCGGTTCTGGTCGGTTTCATGCTGGCATCCCCGGGTCGCATCGTGCTCCGCACCGCGGAGATCTCGTCTTGGACATGTCGCCCATTCTAGGAATCGCGGTGACGAGATGGTGTATAGACTCGTATTGGCCCTGAAAAGAACGCATAAAAACGCCATCGCCACCGGCTTTCGTCTTTACAGCTTTTTTATTCCGCGTAAAGAAATTGAACACCGCTTTGATACGCGGATTTCTACACTGTCGCATCCCATTCGCCAGATGAGCATGGGGGCGTCACACGGGCCTGCGCCGGCACGGCAAGGCCCGCTACGCCGACGATCGCGCGGCGATGCCGCGCATATGAAAAAAGGGGAAAGCCATGTTGTGGATCACCGGCGCGTTGTCGCTCGCGCTCTTTATCTATCTGTTTCACGCCTTGATCAAGCCCGAGCGGTATTGATCGGCGCGATTCAACAGGAATTCGAAAATATCGGTGAATGTCATGAGCGATTTTCTTTTCATCTTGTTCGCGCTCGCGTTCTTTGCCTTGACGGCCGGTTTCATCACCAGCCTTGACCGGATCTGAGCGAGCGTCGACATGTTCAACAATCTCATTCAATTCGCGATCGTTCTCGCGATCATGCTGGCGCTGGTGCCCGTCGTCGGGAAATGGCTCGCGCATGCCTTTACGAGCCCGCGCCACGCGTGGGTCGAACGCCGTACCTATGCATTGCTCGGCGTGAATCCCGACGAAGCGATGTCGTGGCAGCGCTACGGCATGGTGCTGCTGCTCAGCAATGCCGGGATGATGCTGCTCGGCTATCTGCTGCTGCGCATCCAGGACACGCTGCCGTTCGACGCGCTGCAGCGCGCGTCGCAAAGCCCCGACCTCGCGTTCAACACGGCCGCGTCGTTCATCACGAACACGAACTGGCAGGCGTATGCGGGCGAGAGCAGCCTGTCGAACTTCTCGCAGATGGCCGTCATCACGTTCCTGATGGTGGTCAGCGCGGCCACCGGCGTCGCAGCCGCGGGCGGTTTCATCCGCGGGCTGAGCCGCAAGAGCGCGGCCGACATCGGCAACTACTGGGTCGACTTCACCCGCGTGACCTATCGCGTGCTGCTGCCGCTCAGCTTCGTGATGGCGCTCGTGTACGTGTGGCAGGGCATGCCGCAGACGCTCGCGTCCGAGGCGTGGGCGACCACGCTCGAAGGCGCGCGCCAGCAGATCCTGATGGGGCCCATTGCCAGCCTCGAATCGATCAAGCACATCGGCACGAACGGCGGCGGCTTCTTCAGCATGAACGCCGCGCATCCGTTCGAGAACCCGACGCCGCTCACCAACACGCTGCACATGCTGTCGATGTTGCTGATTCCGTCCGCGCTGACCTACACGCTCGGCACGATGATCAGCCGGCGCCGGCAGGGCTGGGTGCTGCTCGCCGCGTTCGTCGTGATGTTCGTCGGCTTCCTGGCCGTGATCTATTCGGCCGAGCAGCACGGCAACCCGCTCGTGAACGGGCTCGGCGTCGACCAGCAGATGAGCGCCACGCAGCCGGGCGGCAACATGGAAGGCAAGGAGATGCGCTTCGGCATCGCGCAGACGAGCCTGTTCGCCACCGTCACGACGGCCGCGACCACCGGGTCGGTCGACGCGATGCATGACTCGCTGACGCCGCTCGGCGGGCTCGTGCCGATCGCGCAGATGATGCTGAACAACGTGTTCGGCGGCGACGGCGTCGGGCTGATCAACCTGTTCACGTTCGCGATCCTCACGGTGTTCCTGGTCGGCATGATGATCGGGCGCACGCCGGAGTTCCTCGGCAAGAAGATCGAGGCGCGCGAGATGAAGCTCGTGATGCTCGCGGTGCTCGCGCATCCGTTCAGCATCCTCGGCTTCACCGCGGTGGCGTCGATGCTGCATTCGACGATGGACAGCCTCGCGAACCTCGGCCCGCACGGCTTCAGCGAAGTGCTGTACGCCTATACGTCGGGCACGGCCAACAACGGCTCCGCGTTCGCGGGCCTGAACGCGAACACGCCGTTCTTCAACACGACGATCGGCTTCGCGATGCTGATCGGCCGCTACCTGACGCTGCTGCCGATGCTCGCGGTCGCGGGCAGCCTCGCCGCGAAGAAGAGCGTGCCGGAAAGCGCGGGCACGCTGTCGACGTCGACGGGCCTGTTCGCCGGCCTGCTGATCTTCGTGATCCTGGTCGTCGGTGGCCTCACGTTCCTGCCGGCGCTCGCGCTCGGCCCGGTCGTCGAGCACCTGATGATGTCGGGCGGCCAACTGTTCTGAGGAAAACATCATGATTCAAGGCAATCGCCAGGCAGCGGCCGCCGCCGCGCCGGCACCCGGTTCTTCGTTCGGCGCGGCGACGCGCGGCCTCGTGCGGCCCGTGATCGCGTCGTCGGTGCTGTTCATGCTCGTCACGGGTGTCGCGTATCCGCTGCTCACCACGGGCGTCGCGAACGTGCTGTTCCCGTCGCAGGCGCGCGGCAGTCTCGTGCAGCGCAACGGCACGACGGTCGGCTCGGCGGTGATCGGGCAGAACTTCACGCGCGCCGGCTACTTCCATGGTCGGCCGAGCGCGACGACCGGCACCGATCCGGCCGATCCGTCCAAGACGGTCGACCAGCCGTACAACGCGGCGGGCAGCGGCGCCAGCAACCAGGGCGCCACCAGCAAGAAGCTGCTCGCGGATATCGCGCAGCGTGTGCGTGCGTACCGGCAGGAGAACGCGCTCGCGGCCGGCACGCCGGTGCCGGCGGATGCGGTGACCGCATCGGCATCGGGGCTCGATCCCGAGATCTCGGTCGCGAATGCACGGCTGCAGGCGGCGCGGGTGGCGCAGGCGCGCGGCGTCGATGTCGCGAAGGTCACGACGCTGGTCGACCGGATCGCCGCGCCGCGCCAGCTCGGCGTGCTCGGCGAACCGCGCGTGCGCGTGCTCGACCTGAACCTGGCGCTGGACCGCGCAGTCGGCCAGGCGGCCGGCGCGAAGCAATAGCAGGAACCACGGAGTCACTCATGTCCCATATCGAAACCCCGATCAACCCCGCGGCGATGCCGGTCGGCGGCGTGCCGCCGATGCGCTGGACGGCCGTGCTGCGCGAGGCATTCCGCAAGCTCGCGCCGCGCGTGCAGTTGAAGAACCCGGTGATGTTCGTCGTGTATCTCGGCAGCATCGTCACGACCGTGCTGTGGCTGCAGGCGCTGACCGGCACGGGCGACGCGCCGGCCGGCTTCATCTTCGCGGTCGCGTGCTGGCTGTGGTTCACCGTGCTGTTCGCGAACGCGGCCGAGGCGCTGGCCGAAGGGCGCGGCAAGGCCCAGGCCGACGCGCTGCGCGCGGCGCGCAAGCGCGTGTATGCGAAGGTGCTCGACGAGCCGAAGCAGTTCGGCAGCACCAGCCATCGCGTGCCGAGCGACGAACTCGCGGCCGGCAGCATCGTGCTCGTCGAAGCCGGCGACACGATTCCCGCCGACGGCGAAGTGATCGACGGCGTGGCGTCGGTCGACGAATCGGCGATCACCGGCGAATCCGCGCCGGTGATCCGCGAGTCGGGCGGCGACTTTTCGTCGGTGACGGGCGGCACGCGCGTGCTGTCCGACTGGATCATCGTGAAGATCACCGCGCAACCGGGCGAGGCATTCCTCGACCGGATGATCGCGATGGTCGAAGGCGCGAAGCGCGGCAAGACGCCGAATGAAGTCGCGCTGACGATCCTGCTCGTCGCGCTGACCCTCATCTTCCTGCTCGTGTGCGTGACGCTGCTGCCGTTCTCGCAGTTCAGCGTGCTGCTGAACGCGTCGGGCACGGCGGTGAGCGTGACCGTGCTGATCGCGCTGCTCGTGTGCCTGATCCCGACGACGATCGGTGCGCTGCTGTCGGCGATCGGTATCGCCGGGATGAGCCGCATGATGCGGGCGAACGTGCTCGCGACGTCGGGCCGCGCGATCGAGGCGGCCGGCGACGTCGACGTGCTGTTGCTCGACAAGACCGGTACGATCACGCTCGGCAACCGCGAGGCCGTGCAGTTCCGGCCGGCGCCGGGCGTGGACGAGCGTGCGCTGGCCGAAGCCGCGCAACTGTCGTCGCTCGCCGACGAGACGCCCGAGGGACGCTCGATCGTCGCGCTCGCGAAGCAGCGCTTCTCGCTGGACGTGGTGGCGGGCGCCGGCAGCATCACGGTGCCGTTCAGCGCACGCACGCGGATGAGCGGCCTCGATATCGGCGAACGTCAGGTGCGCAAGGGCGCGGCGTCGGCGATCCGCGCACACGTCGATGCGCTCGGCGGGGTGTTTCCTCAAGCCGTCGAGACGGCGGTCAACGATATCGCGCGACGCGGCGGCACGCCGCTCGTCGTCGCCGACGGCTCGCGCGTGCTCGGCGCGATCGAGCTGAAGGACATCGTCAAGCACGGGATCGCCGCGCGCTTCGCCGAGCTGCGCAAGGTCGGCGTGAAGACCGTGATGATCACCGGCGACAACCGGCTCACCGCGGCCGCGATCGCGGCGGAAGCCGGCGTCGACGACTACCTCGCGGAGGCGACGCCCGAAGACAAGCTGCGGCTGATCCGCGAGCACCAGGCGAAGGGCCATCTCGTCGCGATGACCGGCGACGGCACCAACGACGCGCCCGCGCTCGCGCAGGCCGACGTAGCTGTCGCGATGCACAGCGGCACGCAGGCGGCGAAGGAGGCGGCTAACATGGTCGACCTCGACAGCAACCCGACCAAGCTGATGCAGGTGGTCGAGGTCGGCAAGCAGATGATCATGACGCGCGGTGCGCTGACCACGTTCAGCGTCGCCAACGATCTCGCGAAGTATTTCGCGATCATTCCGGCCGCGTTCGTCGCGACGTATCCGGCGCTTGGCGCGCTGAACGTGATGGGGCTGCACAGCCCGACATCGGCGATCCTGTCGGCGGTGATCTTCAATGCGCTGATCATCGTCGCGCTGATTCCGCTCGCGCTGAAGGGCGTGAAGTATCGCGCGGAGCCGGCCGAGAAGCTGCTGGGGCGCAACCTGCTGATCTACGGCGTGGGCGGGATCATCGCGCCGTTCATCGGCATCAAGCTGATCGACATGTTGTTGACGCCGTTTATCTGACCGAACGCGCCGTCGCGGCCCCGCTCACGCCTTCATGGCGTGCGCGGGGCCGTTCGGCGTTTCAATTGCCGGAAGCGATCATGGATGTGAATGTGAACGTGAACGAAGCGAATCCACGGGCAACGGGGCCGCGGGACACCGCCGCCCGCCGCAGCGAGGGCGGCGCGCGCCGCGACCGCTGGCGCGGCGTG
>NZ_CABVPW010000038.1:0-86326 GCF_902499025.1 Burkholderia lata
AAGGCCAAGGCCAAGGCCAAGGCCAAGGCCAAGGCCAAGGCCAAGGCCAAGGCCAAGGCCAAGGCCAAGGCCAAGGCCAAGGCGCCCGATCGTCATCGACGATACGGGCGCCGTGCCGGCCGGCTGCTTACTTGACCAGCGAGCCGAGTGTTGTCGTCACCGGTGCGAGCACGCCGCCGCCCGTCTTCGAGAGCGTACCGGTGCCGCTGCCGCCCGTCAGCCCTGCGACGGGCGAGCCGCCGGCCGCGCCCGACACCGCTCCCGTCACGGTGCCGACCGCCGACGTGAGCGCACCTGCCGGGTTGCTGCCGCCCGTTGCGCCGGCGAGTGCGCCCGTCGACAAGAGCCCCGTGACCGGCGCGAGCGGACTCGTCGCGGCGCCACCGCCGCCCAGCAGTGTCGTGCCGGCAGTGGCCACCGTGTTGCCGGTCGCGGTCACGACGTTGCCGACGCCGGTCGTCACCGGATTCCCGCCGGTTTTAGCGATCGTCGTGCCGGCGTTTGCGACGCCGTTGCCGACCGTCGTCACGAGATTCGTCAGCGGTGCGCCGAGCGGCGTGCTCGACGCGACGGTCTGCGTGACCGACCCGACCTGCGTCGTGATCGGCGTGATTGCCGAACTGGCGGCGCCCGTGACCTGCGCGACGGGGCCGGTCGACAACTGCGTGCCGAGCGTCGCGCCGCCGCCAGCGATCGTGTTGCCGAGCGTCGTGATTGCGCCGCCGACAGGCGACGTGACGGGCGCGAGCGGCGCCAGCGCGGAACCGCTGCCGCCGAGACTCGACACGACGCCGCCGGTTGCCGCGACCGCGTCGCCGAGGTTCGTGACCACGCCACCGGTGCTCGCGACCGTCGTGCCGACCGGGTTCGACGATGCGCCGAGCTGGCCGAGCCCCGACCCGAGCCCGGTGCCGAGTGTCGTGACGGCCGCGCCGGCATCCTGTACGACGGTGCCGAGCCCCTGCGTGGTCGCGGCGTTCGTGCCGGGCAGCGACTGGCTGGCGATCGTCGCGCCGACGCCCGACACGGTGCCGCCCGCGGCCGTCACCACGTTGCTCGACGCGGCGGTCGTCTGGCCGACCGAATTGGCCTGCGTGCCGCCGGAGCCGCTGCCCGTGCCGCCGGTCGTGGCCGTCGTGTCGCCCGAACCCGATCCGGTGCCGCCGGTGCCCTGGCTCAGCGAGCCGGAGCCGCCGCACGCGGACAGCGATACCAGCGCTGCGACGCCAGCCGCGATCATGATCATTCGGAGTCCTTCCTGATAGGTGGTCGGCGTATCCATGTCGTCCTCGTATTCATTGAAGAGTGGGTCAGGCGGCCTTCGCATGCGTCAATTCGTCGCTGCGAGGGGGAAGCGGCTGGCGCATGGTTGGTTGTCTCCCTGATTGACTTGTCGCCGTGTCGCGTTTTCGCCCGTACCGGAATCCGGAACAGCTGTCGGGTGAGCGGTTTGCATTCTTTCGTCTTGCTTGCCGATCGCGCCGGAAAACATCGGATTCCTGGCGATCAGAGTAGGTGCGTCGGCGGGAGACGTCCTTTAATCAACGTTAAATTGAAGTAAGCGTCCGATTCATTGCCGAAATCGGGGTAATCACTGTCGACGCGGCGAAAATCGTGTGAGTCGGTGCCGGTGGCGCGGGTGTCGCGTGACGGCGGAAGGGGATGCGGAAGAGGTGCGGAGGGAGCAGGGTGGCGCCGGCCTGCCGCGCCGTGATGGCGGGCAGGCGCGGGCGCTGAGCGAGGGCAGTGAAGCCGGAAACTCAGGCTTCCGGGTACCACGCGTCGGTGAATTCGCTGACTTTGACGTCGGACAGTTCCGGCCGTGCGGCCAGCCAGCCGCGCACGAGTTCGCGATCGGCGTCGGTCGTCGTGCCGCGCGGCGCGCCGGAAATCACGTAAGCGCCGATGCCTTCGTCTGCCGACGCGACGGTCAGCAGCCCGTTCGCTTCGACGAAATCGATGAACGCGTCGATCAGTTCGCCGCGCTCGAGGTCGGTCATTTCGTTGCGGTAATGCGCGGTGGCGTTGAACGCGAGTTCCTGGAATTCGCCGATGTGGAGTTTCTTGCGCTGGCGGCGGTTGTGGCCTTGGCTCATGGTGTGTGGTGAATGAATGAGAGGTGAGAAAGGGTAGCGCGCCGGCTGGCGCGGGCACCATGTCGACGTGCCGCACGGCCGAGGCTGGCGGCGAAAGGGTAGAGCATCGAGCCATCGCGATGTGTCGTTATCGCGGGGCTCGTCTGGAAACTGTTCTTAAACAATTGCCCGATGCACCTTTCGCCGTGTGGCCTCGTCAAGGGGCCCATTGCACGCATGACCGAATGATACAGGGATGGCGCGCGTGTTCGTCTTTGCTAAGGTCTGCGGCTATTCGAGCAACAACGAGGGCCGAATGTCGGACGAATCGCTATTCGTACGAGGGGCGTGTCGATCTCACGCCTGGGGATCTGTTTTTCTGGGTTGCCGTGAATCAGGTTTGCAAACGGTTTGGCTTTCACGACCTTGGCGCTGTGGCTGCCGTCCTGTTGGGACAGAACGATGTGCCGATTCCCGGCAAGCTGCGTGGCGCAGTGGCCGGCACATCCGTTGTGTCGATTGCCGCTCGCAAAGCGCTGCCGTTCAACGTCGGAATTCGGTTGCCGACCATCACGAACGCTGGTGCAGGGGGTGTGCGAATCGCGATGACTCGTAACCTCGGTGCGTTCGTCGGGCGTGCAGTACCGGTTGTCGGCACCATCATGCTTGCCACGGATGCGGCGGTTGTCATGTGGAATACGGTGCAGGTCTACAACAGCATTGCAAAACCGGAAGACAGGGTGCTCTGATATGACGGACACGGCATGGGATCGGCTCGAAACTTTCGCGCGGGAGGAATTGGGGCGCCCGCTCTTTGGCGGTCCGTTGAAGTTGTCACGTTCAAGCCGGATGGAAGAAGACCTCCGCATCACGGGAATCGATGCGATCGAATTTATCGACAAGTGGGGCGAGACCTTCGGGATCGACGTCGAGCGTTTCCCGTATCAGCGATACATCGGTCCGGAAACGCTGGATATGGTCCGAACGTTCCTGGGGCTGCTTTCGTCGAAATATCGTGATCCGGAACGCGTGCCGCTTACGCTTGGCATGCTGGAGGAAGCAATGCGTCTCGGCCGGTGGGATACCGAAGCGATCGAGCGCTTCGCACGGGAAGTAACCCGCGAGGAATAGCCGTTCGCCAACGCATGCAGGCAGGCCGCGCGAAAACCGTACCGCGCCGGGCAGGATTCGCGCAACCGCACTCGAACGGCTGTTACATCAGCACGATATCGTACTGCTCCTGGCTAAGGTTCGACTCGACCTGCAGCGACACCGGCTTGCCGATGAAGTCGATCAGCATCGCGAGATGCTGCGATTCCTCGTCGAGGAACAGATCGATTACCTGCTGCGCGGCGATCACGCGGAATTCGCGCGGGTTGAACTGCCGCGACTCGCGCAGGATCTCGCGCAGGATGTCGTAGCACACGGTGCGCGACGTCTTCACCTGGCCCTTGCCCTGGCAGGTCGGGCACGGCTCGCACAGCACGTGAGCAAGCGATTCGCGCGTGCGCTTGCGCGTCATCTCGACGAGCCCAAGCTGCGAGAAGCCGTTGACCGTCACGCGCGTGCGGTCGCGCGAAAGTGCCTTCTTCAGCTCGGACAGCACCGCGTCGCGATGCTCGGCGTTCTCCATGTCGATGAAGTCGATGATGATGATCCCGCCGAGGTTGCGCAGCCGCAGCTGCCGCGCGATCGTGTGCGCGGCCTCGAGGTTGGTCTTGAAGATCGTGTCGTCGAAGTTGCGTGCGCCGACGTAGCCGCCGGTGTTCACGTCGATCGTCGTCATCGCCTCGGTCTGGTCGATCATCAGGTAGCCGCCCGACTTCAGGTCGACGCGGCGCGACAGCGCACGCTGGATCTCCGTCTCGATGTTGTACAGGTCGAACAGCGGCCGCTCGCCGGTGTAGTGGTGCAGCTTCGGGCTCACGGCCGGCGTGAACTCGCCCGCGAATTCCGAGAGGCGCTGGTACGTCTCGCGCGAATCGACCTGGATGCGCGTCGTGTCGTCGTTCGCGAAATCGCGCAGCACGCGCTGCGCGAGATCGAGATCCTGGTACAACAGGCTCGTCGCCGGCAGCCGCTGCGCTTGCGCGACGATCGTCGCCCAGGTCTTGCGCAGGTACGTGACGTCGCCCGCGAGTTCGTCGGAGGTGGCATCCTCGGCGATCGTGCGCACGATGTAGCCGCCTTTCTCGTCCGGCGGGATCACGGCGGTCAGGCGCGCACGCACGGCCTCGCGTTCGGCCTCGCTCTCGATCTTCTGCGAGATGCCGATATGCGGCTCCTGCGGCAGGTAGACGAGCGTGCGGCCGGCAATGCTGACCTGCGTCGACAGCCGCGCGCCCTTCGTGCCGATCGGATCCTTGATCACCTGGACCATCAGCGTCTGGCCCTCGAACACGATCTTCTCGATCGGCTGGTGAGGCGTGCCCGACTGCGGCTCGCCCGCGAGGCGCGGATGCCAGATGTCGGCGACGTGCAGGAATGCCGCACGTTCGAGGCCGATGTCGATGAACGCCGACTGCATGCCGGGCAGCACGCGCACGACCTTGCCGAGATAGATGTTGCCGACCCGCCCGCGCGACAGCGTGCGCTCGACGTGAAGCTCCTGCACCGCGCCTTGCTGGACGAGTGCGACCCGCGTTTCCTGCGGCGTGAGGTTGATCAGGATTTCTTCGTTCATGGTGCGGTTCAGAAGGCGACGCGCGCGGTGCGGAGCAGCGCGGCAGTCTCAAAAAGGGGCAGACCCATGATACCTGAATGGGAACCGTCGATCCGCTCGATGAACTCGGCCGCGCGCCCCTGGATCGCGTACGCGCCGGCCTTGCCGAACGGCTCGCCCGATTCGACGTAGCGGGCATACGCGTCGCGTGATGCGGCGGCAAAGCGCACCGACGAACGCGACACCGCGGGCGGCAGCAGTTCGCCGTCGGCATCGATCACGGCGACGGCGGTCAGCACCGCGTGCTCGCGGCCCGCGAGGCGCGTCAGCATCGCGAGCGCGTCGTCGGCGTCGACCGGCTTGCCGAGGATCGCACCGTCGATCGTGACGGTCGTATCGGCGACCAGCACCGGCGAGGCCGGCTTGCCGCTCGCGACGAGGCGCGCACGCGCAGCTTCTGCCTTCGCGATGGTCACGCGCCGCACGTACGCATCGGCGGCTTCGCCGGGCAGCTCGGCCTCGAGCGCTTCGGCGTCCTCGTCGGGGCGCGGCAGCAGCAGCTCGAAGCTTACGCCGATCTGCTGCAGCAGCTCCTGGCGGCGCGGGCTTTGCGAAGCGAGGTAAAGGGTCGGGAAAAGCGCGGGGGACGTGCTGGACGGCATGGTGTCGTTATCTCGGTGTGCGCGCGTGGCGCGCGTCTCGAGGACGACACGTCATGCGCGGTGGTAGGGGTGATTCTGCGTGATGCTCCACGCCCGGTAAAGCTGTTCGGCGAGCAGCACGCGCACCATCCCGTGCGGCAGCGTCATGCTCGAGATGCGCAGCAGCGTGTCGGCGCGTGCTTTCAGTTCCGGATCGAGCCCGTCGGCACCGCCGATCACGAACGCGACGTCGCGGCCGTCCTGCTGCCAGCCGGGCAGCGCCTGCGCGAGCTGCATCGTGGTCCAGTCGCGGCCGCGCTCGTCGAGCGCGACGAGGCGCGCGCCCTTCGGCAACGCGGCCTCGATCTTCTGCCGCTCGGCCGCCATCACGCTTTCGGCGCTGCGGCCGCCCGAACGCAGTTCGGGCTTGATCTCGCGCAACTCGATGCGCAGCTCGGGCGGCATCCGCTTCGTGTATTCGTCGAAGCCGGACGCGATCCAGCCGGGCATCTTGTGACCGACCGCAAGGATGAAAAGCTTCATCGGAAGATGCGTAACGACCCGAGGCTCAACGGCGGCGAGCGGCCGTCTTGCGCGCCGGGCGTGCGGGCGCGGCTTCCTCTTCTTCGTCGTCGCCTTCGCTGGCCGTGGCGAAGCCGTTCCCCTTGCCGCCGCCGAGCTTCATCCGCACGGGCTTGTCACCCCAGATTTCCTCGAGGTTGTAGTACTGGCGCAGGGCCGGTTGCAGGATGTGCACGACCGCGTCGCCGCAGTCGACGAGCACCCATTCGCCGGTGTCTTCGCCCTCGGAGCTGACGATGTCGCCGCCGGCTTCCTTGACCTTGTCACGCACGCTCGACGCGAGGGCCTTGGTCTGGCGGTTGGAGGTGCCCGAAGCGACGACCACGCGGTCGAACAGTTCGGTCAGGTGGCTGGTGTTGAACACCTTGATGTCTTGCGCCTTGACGTCTTCGAGGGCGTCGACGATCACGCGCTGCAGTTTGCGAATATCCATGGATTCAGGAATGGTAGAGGCGATGTTGAAGAATATAGGCCCATACGGCGGCCGGCACATGCTCGGCCGATGCGTCGGGCATTTGCGCATGGCGCGCGATGCATTCGCGCAGGTGGGCGCGGATGTCGGTCGCGGCAATGTCGAACGAAAGGGTCGTATCGATCAGCAGGTGGCCTGCCGGCGTGGCCTTCAGCACGTCGGCGCCGGCCTGCCGCGCGGCGATTTCCTGCGCGACCTCCGGCGGCGCCGCGCCGAGGTCGAACCCCGGACGCGTCGACACGCAGATGTGCGCGTAGTCGAACAGCTTGCGCCAGTCGCGCCACGTGTCGAGGCGCACCAGCTGATCGGCGCCGATCAGTAGCGACAGCGACGCGTCCGGGCCGATCCGCTCGCGCCAGCGCGCGAGCGTCTCGACCGTGTAGGTCGGGCCGGTGTGCTCGATCTCGTCGGTGGCGACGGTCACGGTCACACCCGGCACGGACAGCGAGCCGGCGGCCGCGCGTGTCATCGCGAGCCGATGCTCGGCGGCCGACACGTCGCGCTTCTGGTACGGCTGCCCGGCGGGCAGCAGCACGAGTTCGGTCAGGCCGAGCAGCTCGGCGAACCGGCGCGCGAGCGCGAGATGGCCGTCGTGGATCGGGTCGAAAGTGCCGCCCAGCAAGCCGATACGACGCGGCAGCGGGGCGGGGCGGGCGGAGGTGTCCAGAAACGCGTCCTTTGCTTGATGCAGGGGTCAGACCCAGTCGCGCGGCACGATGAAGTCGCTGTACAGGCGCGCTTCAGGCGTTCCCGGCTCGGGTTGCCAGTTATAGCGCCAGTTCGCGACCGGCGGCATCGACATCAGGATCGACTCGGTCCGGCCGCCGCTTTGCAGGCCGAACAGCGTGCCGCGGTCGAACACGAGGTTGAATTCGACGTAGCGGCCGCGGCGGTACGCCTGGAAGTCGCGCTCGCGCTCGCCGTACGGCAGCTCGGCGCGCCGCTCGACGATCGGCAGGTAGGCCTGCAGGAACGCGTCGCCGACGCTTTGCATCATGTCAAACGAGCGTTCGAAACCGGGCTCCGAGAAATCGTCGAAGAAGATCCCGCCGATGCCGCGCATCTCGTTGCGGTGCTTCAGGAAGAAATACTCGTCGCACCATTTCTTGAAGCGCGGGTAGAGCTCGACGCCGAACGGGTCGAGCGCATCCTTGCAGGTCTGGTGGAAATGGCGGGCGTCGTCCTCGAAACCGTAAACCGGTGTCAGATCCATGCCGCCGCCGAACCAGAACACGGGCTCCTCGCCCGGCTTCGTCGCGATCAGCATCCGCACGTTCATGTGCACGGTCGGGCAGTACGGATTGCGCGGGTGCAGCACCAGCGACACGCCGAGCGCCTCGAAGCCGCGGCCCGCGAGCTGCGGGCGCGCCGCGCTCGCCGACGGCGGCAGCGCATCGCCCGCGACGTCGGAAAAGCCGATCCCCGCGCGTTCGAACACGCGGCCGCCTTCGAGAATCCGCGTGCAGCCGCCGCCGCGCAGGCGTTCGGCCGGCCCGCGCTGCCACGCATCGGTCGCGAGCGGCGTGCCGTCGAGCGCGCCGAGCGCGTCGGCGATGCGTGTCTGCAGGCCCTGGAGGTACGTGCGCACGCGCGCTACGTCGTAGGTCGAATCGGTCATGTCTGGACTGGGTGCCCCCGCCTGAAGCGGGAGCCGTAAAAAAGGCCTCTGCCGGGCATTCTATCGAACCCCGGCAGAGGGGCCGCCGCGCGAGGGCGGGGCGGCAATTGCGACGTCAAGCGCTCTTGCGGTTGAGCGCGCGGAAGCCGATGTCGCGGCGGTACTGCATGCCTTCGAAATTGATCTGGTTGATCGTGTCGTATGCATGCTGCTGCGCTTCGCGCACCGAATCGGCGAGGCCGACCACGCACAGCACGCGGCCGCCGGACGTCGTCAGCTTGTCGCCGTCGAGCGTCGTGCCCGCATGGAACGTGACGGCCTGTTCGGTCTCGGCCGGAATCCCGTTGATGCGGTCGCCCTTGCGCGGCGCGTCCGGATAACCGTGCGCGGCCAGCACGACGCCAAGCGCGGTGCGGCGATCCCAGTCGAGCTCGACCGTATCGAGCGTGCCCGCGATCGCCTGCTCGACGACCTTCGAGAAATCGCTCTTCAGGCGCGCCATGATCGGCTGCGTTTCCGGGTCGCCCATCCGGCAGTTGAACTCGAGCGTGCGCGGATTGCCTTCCTTGTCGATCATCAGGCCCGCATACAGGAAGCCCGTGAAGCGGATGCCGTCCTTCTCCATCCCGCGCACGGTCGGCATGATGATCTCGCGCATCACGCGTGCGTGCATCTGCGGCGTGACGATCGGCGCGGGCGAATACGCACCCATGCCGCCGGTGTTCGGGCCGCGATCCTCATCGAGCAGGCGCTTGTGATCCTGGCTGGAAGCCAGCGCCAGCGCGTGCTTGCCGTCGACCATCACGATGAAGCTTGCTTCCTCGCCATCGAGGAATTCCTCGATCACGACGCGCGCGCCGGCGTCTCCAAGCTTGTTGCCCGACAGCATCATGTCGACGGCTTCGTGCGCTTCTTCCAGCGTCATCGCGACGACGACACCCTTGCCGGCCGCGAGGCCGTCGGCCTTCACGACGATCGGCGCACCCTTCGCGTCGATGTACGCGTGTGCGGCGACCACGTCGGAGAACGTTTCGTACTCGGCGGTCGGGATGCCGTGGCGCTTCATGAACGCCTTCGCGAAATCCTTCGAGCTCTCGAGCTGCGCGGCTTCGCGGGTCGGGCCGAAGACCTTCAGGCCGCGTGCGCGGAACAGGTTGACGATGCCGGCCGCGAGCGGCGCTTCCGGCCCGACGAGCGTGAACGCGACGCCTTCGCGTTCCGCGAAATCGGCGAGTTCGTCGAGCGCCGTGATGTCGACGTTCTTCAGACGCTCGTCCTGCGCCGTCCCGCCATTGCCGGGCGCGACGTAGACCATCTGGACGCGCGGCGACTGCGCGAGCTTCCACGCCAGCGCATGTTCGCGGCCGCCGGAACCGACGACGAGTAGTTTCATGGGATTCCCCGCAGACTAGAAAACAGGGCGGCCGGCACGCTCAGGCGCGCCGGCCGCGGATTCGGTCGGGCCGCCGCCGCGACAGGAGCACGGCGGCCGGCACCTCATTCCTCGACGATGACGGCGTTCGTATACACGTCCTGCACGTCGTCGAGGTTCTCGAGCGCGTCCAGGAGCTTCTGCATCTTCGCTGCGTCGTCGCCGGTGAATTCGACTTCGTTCTGCGGCTTCATCGTCACTTCGGCGAGTTCGGCCTTGAAGCCGCCGGCTTCGAGCGCGTCCTTCACCGCCGAGAATGCCTGCCAGTCGCACAGCACTTCGATCGAACCGTCTTCGTTCGTGTTGACGTCGTTCGCGCCGGCTTCGAGCGCGGCTTCCATCAGCGCGTCTTCCGACGTGCCCGGTGCGAACAGGAACTGGCCGACGTGATCGAACATGAACGCGACCGAGCCGTCGGTGCCCATGTTGCCGCCGAACTTCGAGAACGCGTGGCGGACTTCCGCGACCGTGCGGGTGCGGTTGTCGGTCAGCGTGTCGACGATGATCGCCGCGCCGCTGATGCCGTAGCCTTCGTAGCGGATTTCCTCGTAGTTCGCGCCATCCGCGCCGCCGACGCCGCGATCGATCGCGCGCTTGACGTTGTCCTTCGGCATGTTCGCGTCGGCCGCCTTGTCGACCGCGAGACGCAGGCGCGGGTTCGAGTTGACGTCACCGCCGCCGAGGCGCGCCGCGACCTGGATTTCCTTGATCAGGCGAGTCCAGATCTTGCCGCGCTTCGCGTCGGCCGCTGCCTTCTTGTGCTTGATGTTGGCCCATTTCGAATGACCAGCCATACCTTTCTCCGTGCCCGGGCGCGCTGCGCGGGCGATTGTTTCAATGTGTCGTTGAATCGGCGGCCGTTTCGGCGGGCATGAAGCCGCGGGGCCGCGCGTGTCGAGTGGAACGAGATTTTATCACGCGGCGACCGCCGGATCGGGGCCGCCGCGCATGGCCGAACGGCCGGGCAGGCCGCCGCGAGCCGGGCCGCGCGCCGCGCAGCCGTGCAGGGACTCAGTTCTTGGTGCCGAACAGGCGGTCGCCCGCGTCGCCGAGGCCCGGCACGATGTACGCGTGCTCGTTCAGGTGCGAATCGAGCGACGCGACGAACAGCTTCACGTCCGGATGCGCGTCCTGGAACACCTGCACGCCCTCGGGCGCGGCGACCAGCGCGACGAACATGATGTTCGCGGCCGGCACGTTGCGGCGCTTCAGCACGTCGACCGCGTGCACGGCCGAGTAGCCGGTCGCGACCATCGGGTCGCACAGGATGAAGATGCGGTCTTCCAGGTCCGGCAGGCGCACCAGGTATTCGACCGGGCGGTGGTCGTCGGCGCGGTACACGCCGATGTGACCGACGCGCGCGGACGGCACCAGGTCGAGCAGGCCGTCCGACATCCCGATGCCCGCGCGCAACACCGGCACGATCGCCAGTTTCTTGCCCGCGATCACCGGCGCGTCGACCTCGACGAGCGGGGTTTCGACCCGCTTGGTCGTGATCGGCAGGTTGCGGGTGATCTCGTAGCCCATCAGCAGCGTGATTTCGCGCAGCAGCTCGCGGAACGTGCGCGTGGACGTGTCCTTGTCGCGCATGTGCGTGAGCTTGTGCTGGATCAGCGGGTGATCGGTGATGAAGAGATTCGGGAAACGGCTGTCC
Source organism: Burkholderia lata (assembly GCF_902499025.1). Lineage (GTDB taxonomy): Bacteria > Pseudomonadota > Gammaproteobacteria > Burkholderiales > Burkholderiaceae > Burkholderia > Burkholderia lata_C. The sequence continues at coordinate 11,137 of NZ_CABVPW010000038.1, forward strand.
TGTTTCATGACGGGGGCGCCTTGGCGGCAAAAGAGGATCGGGGGCGGTGGCGGGCGCAAGCCGGCCGCGCGCTTATGTCCGCAATTTTACCAAGGCGCGCCGCATGATCCGGATAATATCGACGTCTCACGACAATCCGCGCGCCCGCGCCCGCCCGTTCGCCTGCCTGGCCCGCCCGTGGTCCATGCGCCGGCGCGACGGGGCCGCACCGGCGTGCGTCGCCACCAAGGAATCGACGATGGATCTCGGTATCGCAGGAAAAACCGCGCTCGTGTGCGCGGCAAGCAAGGGGCTCGGTCGCGGCTGCGCGGAAGCGCTGGCCGCCGAGGGCGTGAACCTCGTGATCGTCGCGCGCACGCGCGACACGCTGGAGGAAACCGCGGAGGAGATCCGCGCCGGCGCGAACGTGTCGGTTACGTCGGTGGCCTGCGACATCACGACGCCGGACGGGCGTGCAGCCGCGCTCGCCGCGTGCCCGCAGCCGGACATTCTCGTGACGAATGCCGGCGGCCCGCCGCCCGGCGATTTCCGTGACTTCTCGCACGACGACTGGATTCGCGCGCTCGAATCGAACATGCTGACACCGATCGAACTGATCCGCGCGACCCTCGACGGGATGACCGCGCGCGGCTTCGGCCGGATCGTCAACATCACGAGCTCGGCCGTGAAGGCGCCGATCGACGTGCTCGCGCTGTCGAACGGCGCTCGCTCGGGGCTGACCGGCTTCGTCGCGGGGCTGTCGCGCAAGGTCGCAGGGCAGGGCGTGACGATCAACAACCTGCTGCCGGGCCTGTTCGACACCGACCGGATCGCCACCACGCTTGCCGCGTCGGCGAAGGCGCAGGGCGTGAGCGTCGACGAGATGCGCGCGCGGCGCACGAAGGACATCCCGGCCGGCCGTCTCGGCACACGTGCGGAATTCGGCGCGGCGTGCGCGTTCCTGTGCAGCGTGCATGCCGGCTACATCACCGGGCAGAACTGGCTGCTCGACGGCGGCTCGTATCCGGGCACGTTCTGACGCGCGCACCGCTTTTCACGACAACAACCTGAAACGAAGGATCTGGAGATGAGCAAACCCCGCATCGCATTGATTGCGCACGACGCGAAGAAGGACGAGATCGTCGCGCTCGCGGGCGAATTCCGCGCGACGCTCGCGCAATGCCGGCTGGTGGCGACCGGCACGACGGGCGGCCGCATCGCGGACGCGCACGGGCTCGAGGTCGAGCGCAAGCTGTCGGGGCCGCTCGGCGGCGATCTGCAGATCGGTGCCGAACTGGCCGACGGCCGCATCGACATCGTCGTGTTCCTGCGCGACCCGATGACCGCGCAGCCGCACGACCCCGACATCACCGCGCTCGTGCGCGCGTGCGACGTGCACGACGTGCCGGTCGCGACCAACGTCGCAACCGCGCGAATGCTGCTCGACGATCTGGCGCGCAACATGCAGGACGTTTGCTAGGCGCTGTCCGCACCCGATTGCCCCTGTTGGTGGCAGGGCCATGCACGGTTGGCGGCGTCGGGCGAGAATCGTGCGTCGCGACGCGCGCCTGCCGCCCGGTTCCGGCCTGAACCGGCCGGCTCGCGTATCGGCGACCCGGATTTTTCCCTGACCGAATCAGAAACGAGGAGCGAAACGATGCCGAAAGCAATCCGATACGACCAGCCGGGCGGCCCGGACGTGATGAAGTGGGTCGATGTCGAGGTCGGCGAACCGAAGGCGGGTGAAGTCCGCATCCGGCAGCACGCGGTCGGCCTCAACTACATCGACGTCTATTTCCGCACCGGCCTGTACCCGCAAGCGCTGCCCGGCGGCCTCGGGATGGAGGCGGCGGGCGAGGTGACGGCCGTCGGCGAAGGCGTGACCGCGCTCAAGGCGGGCGACCGGGTCGCATACGTCGGGCAGCCGCCGGGCGCGTACGCGCAGGAACGCGTGATGCCGGCCGACCGGCTCGTGAAGCTGCCGGACGGCATCAGCTACGACGACGCGGCGTCGGTGATGCTGCAGGGCCTGACCGCGCATTACCTGCTGCGCCGCACGTATCAGGTGAAGGCCGGCGACACGATCCTGATCCACGCGGCGGCCGGCGGCGTCGGCCTGCTCGTGTGCCAGTGGGCGAAGGCACTCGGCGCGACCGTGATCGGGACGGTCGGCTCCGACGAGAAAGCCGCGCTCGCGAAGGCGCACGGCTGCGACCATCCGATCGTCTACACGCGCGAGAACTTCACGCAGCGCGTGAAGGAGATCACGAACGGCGCCGGCGTGCCGGTCGTCTACGACTCGATCGGCAAGGACACCTACATCGGCTCGCTCGACAGCCTCGCGCCGCTCGGGCTGTTCGTCAGCTTCGGCAACGCGTCGGGCCCGCTGCCGCTGATCGACTCGAAGGAATTCTCGTCGCGCGGCTCGCTGTTCTTTACGCGACCCACGCTGTTCTCGTACATCGCGAAGCGCGCCGATCTCGAATCTGCCGCCGCCGAGCTGTTCGACGTGCTGCTGTCGGGCAAGGTGAAGACGAGCATCAACCAGCGCTACCCGCTCGCGGAAGTCGGCCGCGCGCACGAAGATCTCGAAGCGCGCAAGACCACCGGCTCGACGATCCTCGTTCCCTGACCCGTCCCCCCGTGCCGGCGCCACGCCGGCACGCGCTGTTCCAGGCGGCGCTGCGGCGCCGTCCGTCCCGCTTCCCGGTTCCTGCCGTCCTCCCCCGAATTCCACGTTTACGCGTTTTTTATACGCGCCCCGATACCTTTGACCCGTCCTTTACGTGCGTTCCCATAAGGTTCTAGTCGTCTGATTTCGACGATGGAGAACAGAAAAATGGATGGGGTTTTCATCGGCGTGCTGGTGCTCTTCACCGCGCTGATCCTCGGTTTGATTGCCGGTTGCGACAAGCTCGTGCAATACGGTCGCGGGGGGCGAGCATGACCTGGATGCTTTGGCTGGCGGGCGCCTCGACGGCCCTGCTGTTCGCGTATCTCGTCTTTGCGCTGCTGCGCGCGGAGGACATTGAATGAACGCGAACAATCTTTTACAAACGCTGCTCTTCATCGTCGTGCTGCTGGCGGCGGCCGTTCCGGTCGCGCGCTACCTGTCGGCGGTGATGGACGGCAGCTCGCGCGTCGTGCGCGTGTTCGGGCCGCTCGAGCGCGCGCTGTACCGCATCGCCGGCGTCGACGCCGGCAGCGAGATGAACTGGAAGCAGTACGCGATCGCGACGATCGTGTTCAACGCGCTCGGCGCGCTGTTCCTCTACGGCCTGCTGCGCCTGCAGGGCTTCCTGCCCGGCAACCCGCAGCAGTTCGGTGCGATGACGGTCGACGGTGCGTTCAACACGGCCGTCAGCTTCGTCACCAACACGAACTGGCAGGACTACACGCCGGAGCAGACCGTCAGCTACCTGACGCAGATGCTCGGCCTGACCGTGCAGAACTTCCTGTCGGCGGCAACCGGCATCGTCGTGGTGATCGCGCTGATCCGCGGTTTCGCACGTCATACCGCGCAGACGATCGGCAACTTCTGGGTCGACCTCACGCGCGTGACGATGTACGTGCTCGTGCCGATGTCGGTGATCATCGCCGCGCTGCTGATGAGCCAGGGCGTGATCCAGAACATGAAGGCGTACGAGGACGTGCCGGTGCTGCAGACGAGCACCTATGCGGCGCCGAAGCTGGACGCGCAGGGCAATCCGGTGAAGGACGACAAGGGCAACCCGGTGACGGTGCCGACCCAGCTCACGAAGCAGACGCTCGCAATGGGCCCGGTCGCGTCGCAGGAAGCGATCAAGATGCTCGGCACCAACGGTGGCGGCTTCTTCAACGCGAACTCCGCGCACCCGTACGAGAACCCGACGCCGTTCGCGAACTTCATCCAGATCTTCGCGATCCTGATCATCCCGGCCGCGCTAGCGCTCGTGTTCGGCCGCATGATCGGCGACCGCCGGCAGGGCATCGCGGTGCTCGCGGCGATGACGGTCGCGTTCGTGATCGCGATCGGCGCCGAGGTGAGCGCCGAGCAGGGCGGCAACCCGACGCTCGCCGCGCTGCACGTCGACCAGTCGGCGAGCGCGCTGCAGTCTGGCGGCAACATGGAAGGCAAGGAAACGCGCTTCGGCATCGCGCAGACCGGCATCTTCACGGTCGCGACGACGGCCGCGTCGTGCGGCGCGGTCGACACGATGCACGATTCGCTGACGCCGCTCGGCGGCCTCGTACCGATGCTGCTGATGCAGCTGGGCGAAGTGATCTACGGCGGGGTCGGCTCGGGTCTCTACGGGATGCTCGTGTTCGCACTGCTCGCGGTGTTCGTCGCCGGCCTGATGATCGGCCGCACGCCGGAATACGTGGGCAAGAAGATCGAGTCGTACGAGATGAAGATGGTGTCGATCGTCGTGCTGCTCACGCCGCTGCTGGTGCTGGTCGGCACGTCGATCGCCGTGCTCGCCGATGCAGGCAAGGCCGGCATCGCGAACCCGGGGCCGCACGGCTTCTCGGAAATCCTGTACGCGTTCAGCTCGGCCGCCAACAACAACGGCAGCGCGTTCGCGGGCCTGACGGTCGGTACGCCGTTCTACAACTGGATGACCGCGATCGCGATGTGGTTCGGCCGCTTCGGCACGATCGTGCCGGTGCTGGCGATTGCCGGCTCGCTGGCCGCGAAGAAGCGCATCGCGGTGACGAGCGGCACGCTGCCGACGCACGGTCCGCTGTTCGTCGTGCTGCTGCTCGGCACCGTGCTGCTGGTGGGCGCGCTGACTTACGTGCCGGCGCTTGCGCTCGGCCCGGGCGTCGAGCACCTGATGATGTGGCTGGGCGCGTAATGCGCGCCCATATGGCGACACATTGAAAAGACTGAAGAGATTGAAGAGATCGCAATGACTCAACATTCCGCAACACGGTCCATGTTCGATCCGGCGCTGCTGCGCCCGGCGATCGTGGACTCGTTCAAGAAACTCACGCCGCGCACGCAGTTCCGCAATCCGGTGATGTTCTGCGTGTACGTCGGCAGCATCCTGACCACGATTCTGTGGATCGCGGCGCTTGCCGGCCAGGCCGAGGCGCCCGCGGGCTTCATCCTCGCGATCGCACTGTGGCTGTGGTTCACCGTGCTGTTCGCGAACTTCGCCGAAGCGCTCGCCGAAGGGCGCTCGAAGGCGCAGGCGGCCTCGCTGCGCAGCGCGAAGAAAGACGTGATGGCGAAGAAGCTCAACGAGCCGCATCCGAAGTCGCCGATCCGCATCACGACCGCGACCGAGCTGCGCAAGGGCGACGTCGTGCTGGTCGAAGCGGGCGACGTGATCCCGGCCGACGGCGAGGTGGTCGATGGCGTCGCGTCGGTCGACGAATCGGCGATTACCGGTGAATCCGCGCCGGTGATCCGCGAATCGGGCGGCGACTTCTCGTCGGTGACGGGCGGCACGCGCGTGCTGTCGGACTGGATCGTCGTCAAGGTCACCGCGAACCCCGGCGAGGCGTTCCTCGACCGGATGATCGCGATGGTCGAAGGCGCGAAGCGCAAGAAGACGCCGAACGAGATCGCGCTGACGATCCTGCTCGTCGCGCTGACGATCGTGATGCTGCTCGCGACCGCGACGCTGCTGCCGTTCTCGATGTTCTCGGTGGAAGCGATGAAGGCCGGCCACGTCGTGACGATCACCGCTTTGGTTGCACTGCTCGTGTGCCTGATCCCGACGACGATCGGCGGCCTGTTGTCCGCGATCGGCGTGGCGGGGATGAGCCGGATGATGCAGGCTAACGTGATCGCGACGTCGGGCCGCGCGGTGGAAGCCGCGGGCGACGTCGACGTGCTGCTGCTCGACAAGACCGGCACGATCACGCTGGGCAACCGCCAGGCATCGACGTTCGTGCCGGCGCCGGGCGTGACCGAGGAAGCGCTGGCCGATGCGGCGCAACTGTCGTCGCTCGCCGACGAAACGCCGGAAGGCCGCAGCATCGTCGTGCTCGCGAAGGAGCGCTTCAACATTCGCCAGCGCGATATGGGGCAGCTGCACGCGACGTTCATCGGCTTCTCCGCGCAGACGCGGATGAGCGGCGTCGACCTGCCGGGCCGCGAGATCCGCAAGGGTGCGGCCGACGCGATCCGCAACTACGTCGAGACGCACGGCAGCCGCTTCCCGGAAGAAGTGCGCCGCGCAGTCGACGAAGTCGCGCGCCGCGGCAGCACGCCGCTCGTCGTGGCCGACCTGCATGAAGGGGCGTCGCGCGTGCTCGGCGTGATCGAACTGAAGGACATCGTGAAGGGCGGCATCAAGGAGCGCTTCGCGGAACTGCGCAAGATGGGCATCAAGACCGTGATGGTGACGGGCGACAACCGGCTGACGGCCGCGGCGATTGCGGCGGAAGCGGGTGTCGACGATTTCCTCGCGGAAGCGACGCCGGAAACCAAGCTCGCGACGATCCGCGAGCACCAGGCGGCAGGGCGTCTCGTTGCGATGACGGGCGACGGCACGAACGACGCGCCGGCGCTCGCGCAGGCCGACGTCGCCGTGGCAATGAACACCGGCACGCAGGCCGCGAAGGAAGCCGGCAACATGGTCGACCTCGACTCGAACCCGACGAAGCTGATCGAGATCGTCGAGATCGGCAAGCAGATGCTGATGACGCGCGGTTCGCTGACGACGTTCTCGATCGCGAACGACATCGCGAAGTATTTCGCGATCATCCCGGCCGCGTTCGTGACGACGTACCCGCAACTGCGCGTGCTCGACATCATGCACCTGACGTCGCCGGCGTCCGCGATCCTGTCGGCGGTGATCTTCAACGCGCTGATCATCGTCGCGCTGATTCCGCTGGCGCTGAAGGGCGTCACGTACCGGCCGCTCGGTGCCGCGTCGCTCCTGCGCCGCAACCTGCTGGTGTACGGCCTCGGCGGCGTGCTGCTGCCGTTCCCGTTCATCAAGCTGATCGACATGACGCTCGCTGCACTCGGCTGGGCCTGAGCCGGCCGTATTTGAAGGAAACATCATGAAAACGTTGATTCGTCCGCTCGTCGTGATCTTTGTCGTGCTGACCGCGGTGACGGGGCTCGCTTACCCGGCCGTGATGACCGTGTTCGGCCAGGCCGTGTTCCCGTCGCAGGCGAACGGCAGCCTGATCGAGAAGGACGGCAAGGCAGTCGGCTCCGCGCTGATCGGCCAGCAGTTCGATGCGCCGAAGTACTTCTGGGGCCGGCTGTCGGCCACGTCGCCGATGCCGTACAACGCGACCGGCTCCGGCGGCTCGAACCTGGGCCCGCTGAACCCGTCGCTCGCCGACCAGGTGAAGGGGCGTATCGCCGCGCTGCACGACGCAGGCACCGACATGTCGAAGCCCGTGCCGGTCGACCTCGTGACGGCGTCGGCCAGCGGCCTCGATCCGGAGATCACGCCGGCCGCCGCCGCGTACCAGGTCGAGCGCGTCGCGAAGGCGCGCAACCTGGCGCCCGACGCGGTCGCGCAGCTCGTCGCCGCGAATACGAAGGGCCGCCAGTTCGGCGTGCTCGGCGAACCGCGCGTGAACGTGCTGCAGCTGAACCTCGCGCTCGACGCGGCGCAGGCCGCGCACTGACCGCGCGTCCGGGCTTTCGGCGCGGCAACCGGCGTTCGGCGCGGCCCGATCCGCGCCGGACGCGTTTTTTCCCGACGGCGCATGCGCCGTCTTTGCCTTTTGCGGCGATTTGGAACAACAATGCTCGTACTCGCGCGCATCCAGGCGCTCCGCCTTCCTGACGCATGAACCGTCCAGATCCAGACCAACTCCTCGACAAGCTGCAGCGCGACGAAGAAAAACAGCGGCGCGGCCAGCTCAAGATCTTCTTCGGCGCATCGGCCGGTGTCGGCAAGACCTACGCGATGCTGCAGGCCGCGCGCCAGCGCCTGCAGGAAGGCGTCGACGTCGTCGTCGGCATCGTCGAGACCCACGGCCGCAGCGAAACCGCGGCGCTGCTCGACGGCCTCGACGTGCTGCCGCTCGCGCGCATCGACTACCGCGGCCGCACGCTCGCCGAATTCGATCTCGACGGCGCGCTGGCGCGCCAGCCGCAACTGATCCTCGTTGACGAACTCGCGCATTCGAACGTGCAGGGCGCCCGGCACCTGAAGCGCTGGCAGGATGTGTACGAACTGCTCGACGCGGGCATCGACGTGTATACGACCGTCAACGTCCAGCACCTCGAAAGCCTGAACGACGTGGTCGGCGCGATCACCGGCATCCGCGTATGGGAGACCGTGCCCGACCGCGTGTTCGACGCGGCCGACGAAGTGACGCTCGTCGACCTGCCGGCCGAAGAGCTGCTCGAGCGGATGCGCGACGGCAAGGTCTATCTCGCGCAGCAGGCCGAGCGCGCGGTACGCAACTTCTTCCGCAAGGGCAACCTGATCGCGCTGCGCGAACTGGCGCTGCGGCGCACGGCCGATCGCGTCGACGCGCAGATGCGCGAATACCGCGCCGACCGCTCGATCCAGCGGATCTGGCAGGCGCGCGAGCGGCTGCTCGTGTGCGTCGGCCCGGGCGCCGAGGCGCCGACGCTGGTGCGCGCGGCCGCGCGGCTCGCCGCGAGCCTGAAGGCCGACTGGATCGCCGTCTACGTGGAGACGCCGCGCCTGCAGCGGCTGCCCGATGCGCAGCGCCAGCGCACGCTCGACGCGCTGAAGCTCGCGGCCGAACTCGGTGCGGAGACGGCCACGCTCGCCGGCGCCGACGCGGTCGCCGCGCTGATCGGCTATGCGAAGGTGCGCAACGTATCGAAGGTCGTCGCGGGCGGCTCGCCGAAGGTCGGGCTCGTGCGCCGCTTCGTGCGGCCGTTCGGCGAGAAGCTTGCCGAACGTGCGGGCGACGTCGACCTGATGCTGATCCGCGCGTCCGCGAGCGACGAGGCGCGTGCCGCGCCGCTCGACCCGCGTGCGCGCGATTGGCGCGATGCGTTCGCGCAGTTCGGCACGCATCGATCGCCGCCGCGGCACTACGTGTATGCGGCCGCGATCTGCGCGGCGATCACGGTCGTCGCGAGCCTCGTGTCCGAGCGGCTCGACCTCACGAACCTCGTGATGCTGTACCTGCTCGGCGTCGTGTTCTCGGCCGTGCGGCTCGGGCGCGGCCCGGGCGTGCTGCAGTCGTTCCTGTCGGTGGCCGCGTTCGATTACTTCTTCGTGCCGCCGCGCATGTCGTTCTCGGTCAGCGACACGCAATACCTGCTGACCTTCTTCGGGATGCTGCTGACGTCGCTCGTGATCAGCCACCTGACGTCGACGCTGACCCGCCAGGCGAGCGTCGCGCAGCGCCGCGAGCGCCGCACCGGCGCGATCTACGCGATGGCGCGCGAGCTGGGCGCGGCGCTGACGACCGAACAGATCGTCGAGATCGGCAGCCGCCACGTGGGCGAGGTGTTCCGCGCGCGCGTCGCGTTCCTGCTGCCCGACAGCGTGGACAAGGTGCGGCAGAAGATCGAGGAGCCCGATGCGGCTGTCACGCTGACGGGCGCCGATCTCGACAGCGACGTCGGCCAGTGGGTGTACGACCAGCAGAAGCCGGCCGGCCGCGGCACGGATACCTTGCCCGCGACGGCTGCGCTGTACCTGCCGCTGAAGGCGCCGATGCGCACGCGTGGCGTGCTGGCGGTCGCATCGCGCGAGCCGCGCGAACTCGAGGTGCCGGAGCAGCAGCGGATGCTCGACGCGTTCGCCGCGCAGATCGCGCTCGCGCTCGAACGCGTGCACTACGTCGAGATCGCGCGCGACGCGCTCGTCAACATGGAGTCCGAGCGGCTGCGCAACTCGCTGCTGTCGGCGATCTCGCACGACCTGCGCACGCCGCTCACGACGATCGTCGGCTTCTCGTCGATGCTCGCGAACGGGCGCGCGGCCGCGCAGGGCGGCGACGCGGCGGCGGCCGAACGCTTTGCGCAACGCGAGGGCGAACTCGTCGACGCGATCCACGACGAGGCGCTGCGGATGACGGGCATCGTCACGAACCTGCTCGACATGGCGCGGCTGCAGGCCGGCAGCCTGCAGCTCAAGCGCCAGTGGTCGCTGCTCGAGGAGACCGTTGGCGCCGCGCTCGCCGCATGCAAGCGCGTGCTTGCACGCCATCCCGCACGCGTCGTGCTGCCGGCCGACCTGCCGCTCCTGCAGATGGACGCGGTGCTGATGGAGCGCCTGTTCACCAACCTGTTTGAGAACGCCGCGAAGTACACGCCGCCCGATACGCCGCTCGACATCGGCGCCGAGCGCGTGACCGAAGACGGGCTGCCGTTCGTGCGCGTGCTCGTCGACGACTACGGTCCCGGCCTGCCGGCCGGCATGGAAACGCGGATCTTCGACAAGTTCACGCGCGGCGAGAAGGAGTCGGCGACGCCGGGCATCGGCCTCGGCCTCGCGATCTGCCGCGCGATCGTCGAAGCGCACGGCGGTAAAATCGGCGCGCTCAACCGTACCGCGCCCGACGGCCACGTGACGGGCGCGCGTTTCTGGTTCACGCTACCGGTCGAGACACCGCCGGCCGCGCCCGCCGTATCCGACGACGAACCCGATGTGCCGGGTGCGTCGTCCCCATCCGAATCATTGCCAGACCATGAGTGAACCCAGCCTGACCGTCGTCCTGATCGAGGACGAAAAGCAGATCCGCCGTTTCGTGCGCGCCGCGCTCGAGGAGGAGGACATCGCGGTGTTCGAGGCCGAGACGGGCAAGCAGGGGCTGATCGACGCGGCGACGCGCAAGCCCGATCTCGTGATCGTCGACCTCGGCCTGCCCGATACCGACGGCCTCGACGTGATCCGCGAACTGCGCGGCTGGTCCGAGGTGCCGGTGATCGTGCTGTCCGCGCGCACGCAGGAGGAAGAGAAGGTCGCGGCGCTCGACGCGGGCGCCGACGACTACCTGACCAAGCCGTTCGGCGTGTCCGAGCTGCGCGCGCGGATCCGCGCGCAACTGCGCCGGCGCAACCAGGGCGGTGCGAACGAGTCGCCGAAGGTGACCTTCGGCACCGTGATCGTCGATCTCGCGCTGCGCCAGGTGTGGCGCGACAACGAGATCGTGCACCTGACGCCGCTTGAGTACCGGCTGCTCGCGACGCTCGTGCGGCACGCGGGGCGCGTGCTCACGCACCGCCAGCTGCTGCGCGACGTGTGGGGGCCGTCGCACGTCGAAAGCCACCACTACCTGCGCATCTACATGGCGCACCTGCGCCAGAAGCTCGAGCGCGACCCGGCGCAGCCCGAATACATCGTCACCGAGACGGGCGTCGGCTACCGGCTCGTCGGCGCCGCATGACGGGCCACGCCGGGCCGCAACGGCGCAGGTGCGCGTGACGTTGCGCGCCGGCAGGGTTGCGTCGGCGCGACAGTCTCGCGGCCGGCGCGCGCGTTGCACACCCGGCGCTCATTCCCCGTTATCCTGACCGTTCCGCGAACGAAAACGAGGAGCGTGCAATGTCTGTCCGTCCGGTCGTCATCTGTGCGCTGGCGCTTGCTGCGTCTGGCGCGTTCGCCCAACCGCTGCCGCCCGGGCAGCAACCGTCATCGCCCCAGCAGGCGATGGCCAATCCCGCGTCGGTCAATTGCGCCAAGCTCGGCGGCCGCCACACGATCCGCAACCTGTCGAGCGGGCAGGTCGGCATGTGCGTGTTCAAGGACGGCCGCGTATGCGAAGAGTGGGCGCTGTACCGCGACGATCGCTGCGTCGGCGGCGCCACGCCGAAGCGCGTATCGAACTGACCGGGCCCGGCCGATCCCGCCCCCGATCGGCCGCCGGCCACACGCCGCGTCCGTAAGCATCTTGTTATACTCGGCGCCGCCCGGGGACGACCCCGGGTCATTCGCTTCAACGGGGACGGCCCCATCCGATACGGAGTACGTCGAGATGGCGTGGGTATTGTTGTTGATTGCCGGTGTGCTGGAAGTGGCCTGGGCGGCCGGCATGAAATCGTCGGACGGCTTCACGAAGCTCGGTCCGTCGGTGTTTACGATCGTGACGGCGCTGGCCAGCTTCGGGCTGCTCGCGGTCGCGATGCGCCAGTTGCCGCTCGGCACCGCGTACGCGGTGTGGACGGGCATCGGCGCGGTCGGTGCGTTCGTGTTCGGCATCGTGATGATGGGCGAGGCGCTGACCGTCGCGCGCGTCGCGAGCGCTGCGCTGATCGTCGCAGGGCTGATCGGCCTCAAGCTGTCGTCGGCTGCCTGACGACGGCACCCGGGCGCGTGTCACCCGGGTGCCGCGCCGCGGAATTGCGCCGGCCGTCCGCATAGCCTGTCTATAATGGAACGCATTCGGGCCTGAATACCGTCGTGCTTCTCGCAGCACGCGGTGCCGGTCGCCACGCGCCGCGCGGCCGGTCTGTCCGACCCGATCCGATCAATCGGCAAAGCGCACGGAAAGTGCAAGGAGAGGGCCATGATCGAAGCCATTTCGCTCGGCGCGGGGCTCGCGTGGGCGAGCGGCCTGCGCCTGTACCTGACCGTGCTGATCGCCGGCGTGCTGGCGCGGTTCGGCTGGCTCCACCTGCCTGACACGCTGGCCGTCCTGATGTCGCCGTGGGTCATCGGCGCGGCGGCCGTGCTCACCGTCACCGAATTCCTTGCCGACAAGATCCCCGCGTTCGACTCGCTGTGGGATGCCGTGCATACCTTCATCCGCATCCCGGCCGGTGCCGTGCTCGCGGCCGGCGCGCTCGGCCACGCCGATCCGACCGTGCTCGCGGTCGCCGGGCTCGCCGGCGGCTCGCTGGCGGGTGCCGCGCATGTGGCAAAGGCCGGCACGCGCGCGATGATCAACCTGTCTCCCGAACCGATTTCGAACTGGATCGCCTCATCGACCGAGGATGGCCTCGTGGTCGGCGGGCTCGTGCTCGCGTTCTTCGTTCCGCTCGCGTTCCTCGTGCTGCTCGCCGCGTTCATCGCGGCTTCGGCATGGGCGCTCCCGCGCCTGTGGCGCGGCGTGTCGGGTGGCTTTCGCGGCATGGCGAACCACATGGTGTCGCGGCTCAACTCGATCGGGGGGAAGCGCGATTGAAGGGGCGGCAATACGCGGCACGGCCGCCGGCCGGGCAACCCGGCCATGAAGTGCGCGCGCATGCCGGCCGCTTCGGCCTGCGCGACCTGATCCGCCAGGCCGCGCGCATGACCGCGCGCGACTGGCGCGCGGGAGAGCTGACGCTGCTCGTCCTTGCACTGGTGCTCGCGGTCGCGGCGCTGACGAGTGTCGGTTTCCTCGCCGACCGGCTGCGCCAGGGGCTCGAGCGCGACGCGCGCCAGATGCTCGGCGCCGATTTCGTCGTGCGAGCCGATCGCCCCGTCGATCCGTCGTTCGACCGGCAGGCCCGCGCGTTCGGCCTGCGTACCGCGACGACGGCAATCTTCCCGAGCATGATCGCGTCCGCCGCGGGCGGGCAGGCGACCGACGCGGCACCCTCGCGCCTCGCGGCCGTGAAGGCCGTGTCGCCCGGATATCCGTTGCGCGGCGCGCTCGAGATCCTGCCGGCCGGCGCTGCCACCGCGCAGAAGGCGGCCGCGATTCCCGCGCCCGGCACCGTGTGGGCCGATCCGGCGCTGCTCGATGCGCTGCACCTGAAGGCGGGCGATACGGTGCGCGTCGGGCTGCGCACGTTCAAGGTCGCCGCATCGATCTCCCGCGAACTCGATCGCGGGTTCTCGTTCGTCAATTTTTCGCCGCGGCTGATGATGCGTGCGGACGAGCTCGCCGCGACGGGGCTCACGGGCTATGGCAGCCGCGTCACGTACCGGTTGCTGGTCGCCGGCGACCAGCAGGCCGTCGCGCGCTTCGAAGCGTATGCGCACGCCCGCGTCGACGGCGGGAAACTGCGCGGCGTCGGTCTCGAGTCGTTGCAGGAAGGCCAGCCGCAGGTGCGGCAGACGCTGGATCGCGCGCGCCACTTCCTGACGCTCGTCGCACTGCTGACCGCGCTGCTCGCGGCGGTCGCGATCGCGATGGCCGCGCAGCGCTACATGCGGCGCCACCTCGACGGCTGCGCGACGATGCGCTGCCTCGGCGTGAGCCGCCGCACGCTCGGCGCGCTGTTCGCGCTCGAATTCGCCGGCATCGGGATCGTGTCCGGCACCGCAGGCGCGGTGCTCGGCTATGGCGGCCACTGGGCGTTGCTGGCGGCCCTCGGCGGCCTGATCGACGTGGTGTTGCCGTCCCCCACGCTGTGGCCGGCGCTGATCGGCGTGGGTGCCGCGCTCGTGCTGCTGCTTGGCTTCGCGCTGCCGCCGCTCGTGCCGCTCACGCGCGTGCCGCCGGTGCGCGTGCTGCGGCGCGAGTGGGGCGACGCGTCGCGCACCGCGTGGGCCGCGTATGCGATCGGCGTCGTGCTGTTCGCGGGGCTGCTGATCGTGGCAGCCGGCAACCTGAAGCTCGGGCTGATCGTCGCGGGCGGTTTCGCCGGCGCGCTGGTCGGTTTCTCGCTGATTGCCCGGCTCGTGCTGTTCGCCGCCGCGCGCGCGGTGCGCAATGCACGTGTGGCCGCGGGTGTCGGCTGGCGTTACGCGCTTGCGTCGCTGCACCGGCGCGGCACGGCCAGCGCGCTGCAGATCACCGCGCTCGCGCTCGGCCTGATGTGCCTGCTGCTGATCGCGATCACGCGCAACGACCTCGTCGCGGGCTGGCGGCAGTCGACGCCGCCCGATGCGCCGAACCAGTTCCTGATCGACATCCAGCCCGACCAGCGCGCCGACGTCGCGGCCTATCTGGCCGCGCACGGCGTGCGCGACGCGGTGCCCGAGCCGATGGTGCGCGGCCGCCTCGTCGCGATCAACGGCAAGCCGGTGAATCCGGACGCGTACCCGTCCGAGGAGGCGCGCCGGCTCGTCGATCGCGAGTTCAACCTGTCCTATACGACCAAGCTGCCGTCCGACAACCGGATTGTCGACGGCGACTGGTTCGGCACCGCGGCAACGCCGCAGATTTCGATCGAGGCCGGCCTCGCGAAGACGCTGAACGTGAAGCCGGGCGACGTGCTGCGCTTCGACGTGACGGGGCTGACGGTCGACGCGCCGATCACGAGCGTGCGCAAGCTCGACTGGGGCTCGTTCCGCGTCAATTTTTTCGTGCTGATGCCGCCGCCGGTGCTGAAGGATTTCCCGGCCGTGTACCTGACGAGCTTCCATTTGCCGGCATCGGACGCCGCGCTGCTCGATCCGCTGATCGCGCGCTACCCGAACCTGACCGCGATCGACGTCGCGCCGATCCTCGCGCAGTTGCAACGGATGATGCTGCAGGTGGTCGGCGCGGTGCAGTTCCTGTTCGTGTTCACGCTGGCGGCCGGTGTGCTCGTGCTGTACACGGCGCTCGCCGGCACGCGCGACGAGCGGGTGCGCGAGGCCGCGCTGCTGCGCGCGCTCGGCGCGTCGCGCGCGCAGGTCAACGCGGTGCAGCGCGCGGAATTCGTCGTGGTCGGCGCGCTGGCCGGTGCGCTGGCGTCGGCGGGCGCGATCGCGGTCGGCTGGGTGCTCGCGTCGCGCGTGTTCGACTTCCAGCTCGCGGTCGATCCGTGGCTCGTGCCGGCCGGCATCGCGGCCGGCGTCGTGTGCGCCGGTGCGGCCGGCTGGCTGAGCCTGCATAATGTGCTGCGGCGCCCCGCGCTGCAGTCGCTGCGCGACGCATGAGCGTTGCCGGCAGCCCTGAAGATCCCGTTTTCCGACTATCCGTATGACCGATGTGAATGATGATGCGCCGTCGCAACCGACGGCGTTCGAGCTCGTGGGCGGCGAAGCCCGCGTGCGCGAAATGATGGACCGCTTTTACGACCTGATGGATCTCGAGCCCGAGTTCGCGGAGATTCGCGCGCTGCACCCGGCCTCGCTCGACGGTTCGCGCGACAAGCTGTTCTGGTTCCTGTGCGGGTGGCTCGGCGGCCCCGACCACTACATCAGCCGGTTCGGCCATCCGCGGTTGCGCGCGCGGCACCTGCCGTTCCCGATCGCGTCGGTCGAGCGCGACCAGTGGCTGCGCTGCATGGCGTGGGCGATGGACGACATCGGGCTGCCCGAGCCGCTGCGCGAACGGCTCATGCATTCCTTCTACGACACGGCCGACTGGATGCGTAACCGGCCCGGTTGATCGACCGGTACGCCGCCGCCCGTGCGCGGGACGATCTGCGTCTGGGCGCACGCGCCGTGCGGCGCGACACTGGCCGCTTCCCCCCAATCGATACGAGGCTCGCCCGATGACGACACAAGCGCTGTTTCGCGAAGACGCGTACCTCACGCAATGCGACGCGGCCGTGCTGGCCGTCGGCGACGACGGTATCCGGCTCGACCGCACCGTGTTCTATCCGCTCGGCGGCGGCCAGGCCGGCGACACCGGCACGCTGACGCTGCCCGACGGCAGCACGATCGCGATTGCCGATACGCGCAAGGCCAAGTTCGACGGCGCGACGCCCGACGATGCCGTGCACGTGCCCGCACCGGGGCAGGAGGCGAGTGTTGCGGCGCTCGAGCCCGGCACGCGCGTGGTCGCGGAGATCGACTGGCTGCGCCGCTATCGCCACATGCGGCTGCATACCGCGGCGCACCTGATGTGCGCGGTGCTGCCGTATGCGGTCGACGGCTGCAGCGTGACGGCCGACTACGTGCGGCTCGATTTCGCGACGTCCGACGCGATCGACCGCGACGACGTCGAGCGACGCCTCGCCGGCCTGGTGGTCGGCGCGCACCCGGTCACGACCGAATGGATCACCGACGACGAGATGGCCGCGCGGCCGGACCTCGTGCGCACGATGAGCGTGAAGCCGCCGATGGGCCTTGGCCGCGTGCGGCTGCTGCGCATCGAGCAGGTCGACCTGCAGCCGTGCGGCGGCACGCATGTGCGCAACACGTCCGAAATCGGCGAGCTGCGGATCGCGAAACTGGAAAAAAAGAGCGCGCGCACCCGGCGCCTCGTACTGGAGTTTGCATGACGATCGACACCACCCGCGCGGGCGCGGCAGCGCTGGATCCGCAAGCGCGGGACATTCTGGATTTCTGGTTCGGCGAGCCGGGCTCGGCCGAATTCGGGCAGGACCGCAAGGTCTGGTTCAACGGCGGCGCGGCGTTCGACGACGTGCTGCGCACGCGCTACGGTGCCTTGCTCGACGCCGCGTGCGACGGCGCATGCGATCACTGGGCAGGCTCGCCGTCGGGCGCGCTTGCGTTGATCGTCGTGCTCGACCAGTTCTCGCGCAACATCCATCGCGGCACGCCACGCGCGTTTGCCGCCGATCCGAAGGCGCTCGCGCTGGCGCGCCGCGTCGTCGCGGCCGGCTGGGATGCGCAGTTGCCGAGCGGACATCACCGCGCGTTTGCGTATCTGCCGTTCGAGCACGACGAGTCGGTCGAGAGCCAGCGCGAGGCCGTGCGCCTGTGCGCGGGCATTCGCGACGAGGCGGGGTGCGAGAGCTATCACCGCTTCGCGTTGCTGCACGCGGCCGTCGTCGAGCGCTTCGGCCGCTTTCCGCACCGGAACGCGATTCTCGGTCGGGCATCGAGCGACGAGGAGAAGGCGTTTCTTCGCGAGCCCGGTTCGTCGTTCTGAGGATTCGGGCGGTCTCGCGCGACAAGGGGCGGGGGAGGCCCGCGGCGTCGCGCGGGTGCCGTGTCAGCCGGGGACGCCGGTCGGTGGCGCACCTGTCCCGGCGGCGGTTTGCTGCTCAGGCGGTGGTGTTCACCGCTTCACGTCTGGCATGAGGGCAAGCACGGCGGCGCGCCGTGCGGCCCCGCATTACTGCAGGTGCTGCTCAGGCGTGCGCACGTACACGCGCAGCAGTTCTTCGTTGTCGCCCGGGCGTGCGCCCGTCCAGAACAGTTTCCATTCGTTGCCAGGCGCTGGATCGACGGCCCGTACGCCCTGGACGATCATCCAGGTGCAGCGCGTCGTCTTTGCGTCGGCAATCGGCGTGTGCTGGATGCCGGAGAAGTAGTACAGCATCGGCGCTTCCGATTCGCCGAGCCCGTGCAGGCTCGCCATGCAGTCGCCGTCGTTCCACTCGAGCGCGAGATGCGCGTTCAGGTCGTCGAACACCGAGCGGTAGCTTTTCGCGACGTCGAGCCACGGCAGCAGCAGCGTGTAAATGAGCCCCCATGCGACGAGTGCGCCGGCGCCCCACGACAGCGCGCCGCGCCAGAGGCCTGTCGCGCGCAGCTTCGGCAGCAGTGTCAGCCAGCCGACCGTCAGCGCGAGCGCACCGATCACGAGCGCGGGTTCGATCGGTATCGTCCAGTCGAGCGGCAGCCAGCGGCCGAGCAGCGCGAGATCCTTGCGCGACGCGGCCGGATCGGCCATCACCGCCCAGATTGCCCATGCGAGTGCGATGGTCGCGCCGAACAGGACGCGGCTCAGGTAGTCCCACGCGAGATGTAGTCGGCGCGGCAGGCGTTCGATGGCCTGCGCAGCGACCAGTGCGAGCGGTGCGAAGAACGGCAGGATGTAGAGCTGGCGCGACGTCGCGGACACTTGCAGCACGGCGAGTCCGACGCCCGCGAACATCACGGGCAGCGCGACGCGCGGCGTGCGCCAGTCGCGCCACACACCGCGCGCGAGTGCGACGATCGCGAGCGGCGCGACCGGGAAGCCGACGAGCAGGAACGCGCGCAGGATGAAGAACGGCTTGTCGTTTTCCGCGCCCAGTTCGGGGACGGAGAAGCCGAAGAAGCGGCCGACATTGTTATCCCAGAACCACGTCATGAACAGCGTCTCGGAGCGCAGGAACAGCGCGATCGGCCAGATGAGCGCGAACGGCGCGAATACGAGCGCGGCGACACCGAGCGAGCGCGCGAACGAGCGGGTGCGGCAGGCCGGATAGAGCACCAGCGCGCCGACGAGCGTGGCCGCGAACACGAGCGGCACGAACAGCCCCTTCGTCATCAGCGCGATGCCGACGCCCGCGCCGAAGATCGGCGCGGCCCAGCGGCCCGACGGCCGGACCGGCAGCCCGTGCCGCATCTGCTGCGCGCGCGCGACGTGCTGCATCACGAGTTCGAGCAGCCCGCAGAAGGCGATCGCCGTGCCGGCGAACAGTGCGACGTCGGTCATCATGTCGTGCACATGCTTGATGACGACGAGCGTGCCCGCGCTCAACGCGACGGGACCGATCACGCGCAGGTCGAACCAGGAGTCCGCGCGGCTGGCGACGCGCGCCGCGCGTGCGATGAAGCCGAATGCAAGTGCGGCGAACAGCGCACTCGCGAGCCGGGCCGCGTCGTGCAGCGGCATCACGCGCTGCAGCAGCCATGCGAGGCTGGTCGCCACCCACGCGTATAGCGGCGGCTTTTCCATGAACGGCAGGCCGGCATTGGTCGGCACGACGAAGTCGCCGGTCTCGAGCATGTGCTGGATGATGCCGAACGTGTAGGTTTCGTCCTGCTTCCACGGGTCGTGCCCGAGCACGCCCGGCAGCGTATACGCGCAGATCAGCGCGGCGACGAACAGCCACGCACGCCAGCCGAGCAGGAGCGAGCGTTCGCGCGTCGTGCTGGTGGCGGCGGTCGAGGCGGCGATGGGCGTGCCGGCGGCGTCGAGCGTTGCAGTGAGGTCGGCGGCGTCGGTCGAATGGGTGTGCTGGGCCGGAGCGGGCACAGACGTGCGTCGCCGGCTGGGCGCTGCGGTTCCAGGCATGGAAGGAATCTCGGGTCGAGTCGAGCGGGTCCGGCGACATGGGCAGGACCGATTGGGGCCACATCAAGGGCCAACGGACGGGTGTTTATGACACCTGTCTGAATGTCCGCTAGTAGAACACGGAATTGTTACGGAGGATTACCGTTCGTGTCACGGAATTGTGGAGATTTGTGGTGTGGTGACGACGGATTGTTTCGGACGGCGGTGTTTGCCGCGCCGCGATGCGGAATTACCGGCCGCCGCCGACGTCGAGCAGGGCGCCCGTCGTGTAAGACGCCGCGTCGCCCAGCAGCCAGAGGATCGCTTCGGCGATCTCCTGCGCTTCGCCCGGGCGGCCGAGCGGCGTCGATGCGCCGAGGCGGGCCGCTCGGCCCGGCTGGCCGCCGCTTGCATGAATTTCGGTCTCGATCAGGCCGGGCCGTACCGCGTTGACGCGCACGCCGTGCGGGCCGAGTTCCTTTGCCAGGCCGATCGTCAGCGAGTCGACCGCACCTTTCGACCCCGCATAGTCGACGTATTCGTTCGGCGAGCCGAGCCGGGACGCGATCGACGATACGTTGACGATCGCGCCGCCGCGGCCGCCACGGTCGGTGGACAGCCGGCGCGCGGCTTCGCGCGCGCACAGGTATGCGCCGAGCACGTTGGTGTCGAACATCCGCCGCAGCCGGTCGGCCGGCATGTCGGCGAGCGGCATCGACGGCGCGACGATGCCCGCGTTGTTGACGAGCGCGTCGAGGCGGCCGAATGCGGCCGTGACGGTGTCGAACATCGCGACGACGTCGGTTTCGTTCGCGACGTCGCCCGCGACGATGCACGCACGACCGCCCGCGTCGCGGACGGCCTGCGCGGTGAGTTCGGCCGCCGCCGCGTCGCGTGCGTAGTTGATGCCGACGTCCCAGCCGCGCGCGGCCGCGAGCACCGCGGTCGCGCGGCCGATGCCACGGCTCGCGCCGGTGATGAGGACGGCCTTGCGGTCGGACGGAGCGGTCATCGCGTGCGGGTTCCGGTGACGGTTACTTGGCCGCGTCGGGCGCCCACTTGTCGCGAGCGGGCGGCTGGTAGCGACGCAGCCGCTCGATCAGTTCGACGGGTTCCGACTCGACGCACAGCGCGTCGAAATAGGCCGGACGCATGAAGCCCTCGTCGACCGTATGGCGCAGCAGCGCGATCAGCGGATCGTAGAACGAATCGATGTTGTAGACCGCGACGGGCTTGCGGTGATAACCGAGCTGCGCCCACGTATAGACCTCGAAGAGCTCCTCGAGCGTGCCGGCGCCGCCGGGCATCGCGACGAACGCGTCGGAGAGGTCGGCCATCATCTTCTTGCGGTGGTGCATGTCGGGCACGACGTGCAGTTCCGACAGCCCCGTATGGCCGACTTCCTTGTCGACGAGCAGTTCGGGGATCACGCCGACCGCACGGCCGCCGGCCGCCATCACTTCGTCGGCGATCACGCCCATCAGGCCGACCCGGCCGCCGCCGTAGACGAGCGTGAGGCCCGCATCGACGAGCGCGCGGCCGAATGCGCGCGCGGCGTCGGCATAGACGGGCCGCACGCCGGACGACGAGCCGCAGTAAACACACACTGCCTTCATTGCTTGGAATCCTTGGCGGGGGCTTGCCCACCGACGACCGGGCTGCCGGCAGGGCGCGGCGAACCGTCGCGCGGCGGCAGGTAGTCGGTGAACTGGCGCTTCGGCAGCTTGCCGGAGACCAGGTCGTCGAACAGCTGGCGCGAACGGCCGCGCAGGTACGGCGCCATCACGGAGATCACGTGCATGCTGACCTGGTGCAGTTCCTCGCGGATCGCGTCCTGGTCGTTGTACTTGCGCGGATGCATCACGTACTGATACGACAGCCAGTAGGTCGAAATGACGGCCATGTTGGTGGCGATGACTTCGATCTCGGCGGGCGTCGCGACCATCTCGGTGTCGGACACGAGCAGCTCGCACATCTCGCGCGCGAAGCGCACCTTGTGGCTGATGATCTGCTTGAAGTGCGTCTCGAGCGTGCGGTTACGGGCGAGCAGGTCGTTGAGGTCGCGATACAGGAACCGGTAGGTCCACATGAAATCGGCCATGTACTGCAGGTACGACCAGGTTTCGTCGATCGTCGGACGGTGATCTTCGGGAAAGCGCAGCCGCCGTTCGATCTGCTGCTCGAACTGCGCGAAGATGCTGTTGATGATGTCGTCCTTGTTGCGGAAATGGTAGTACAGGTTGCCTGGACTGATTTCCATTTCCTCGGCGATCGTCGTGGTCGTGACGTTCGGCTCGCCGATCTCGTTGAAGAGTTTCAACGACAACTCGAGAATCCGTTCGCGGGTGCGGCGGGGAGGTTTCGCTTCCATGTCGTCCGGCCCTGTGTGTGCCGGACTGGCGGGCGCTGCAATCGATGCTGCGTGATTCGTCCGGCGCGGGTTGCTGTTCTATGTCTAGCGGACGATTATAAACCGGGGTTTCGCCACATCGGGGCATTTCGTGTTCGCGGCCCCGCGCGGCGCATGGTGCAGCGCCGCACGCGGGCGGTGCGCCGGGGGCTCGCAGGGCAGCCGTCTAGAACCCGAGCCAGCGTGCGACGACCGGGCCGAGCACGAAGCCCCAAGTCGTCACGCATGCGAACAACGCGACCGTCACGGCTGCGCTGCCGAGGTCCTTCGCGCGCTTCGAGAGTTCGTGGCGCTCGAGCGAGATGCGGTCGATCGCGGCCTCGACGCTCGAATTCAGCAGCTCGACGATCAGCACGAGCAGCACCGACGCGATCAGCAGTGCGCGCGAAGCGGCCGGCACCGGCGCGAACGCGCCGATCGGGAGCATCAGCGCGGCGAGCGTGAGTTCCTGGCGAAACGCGCTCTCCTCGCGGATCGCGACGCGAAAGCCGTTCAGCGAATGCTTGAGGGCGTACCAGGCGCGCGTGATGCCGCGGTGGCGCTTGTACGGGTTCGGCGGCAGCGGCGTCAGCTGATCGTCGGGGCCGAGCGGCTCGTGCGGGTGCACGTCCGCGTCGGCGTGCGGCTCTTCCTCGTCGAACGGGCGGTGCCGTTGCGGCGTGGCGTCGGGGGGCGGGGTCTTGTCGTTCAGGTCTCGTTTCAAACGGCGGCACCTTCTGCTGGCGAGTACGCGGTCTTCGGCAGCGGCTTCAGATGCGACGCGAACTGCTCGGATGCCGCGCGCCACGAGAAGCGTTCGGCCCACTCGCGCGCAGTCGTGCGTTCGATCTTCAGCGCCTCGAGGCAGGCTTCCTGCAGGTCTTCGTGCATTGCACCGGCGTCGCCTTCGCCAAGCACGTCGATCGGGCCCGTCACGGGATACGCGGCCACCGGCGTGCCGCAGGCGAGCGCCTCGAGCAGCACGAGGCCGAACGTGTCGGTGCGACTCGGGAACACGAACACGTCGGCCGCAGCATACACCTTCGCGAGCTCGGCCTGTGACAGCACGCCGAGATAGTTCGCTTCCGGATAGCGGGACTTCAGCTCCGCGAGCGCGGGGCCTTCGCCCGCGACCCACTTCGAGCCGGGCAGGTCGAGGCGCAGGAACGCCTCGACGTTCTTCTCGATCGCGACGCGGCCCACGTACAGGAAGATCGGCCGGGCGGTGTTGAGCACCTTCGATTCCATCGGCCGGAACACGTCGAGATCGACGCCGCGGGTCCACAGCACGACGTTCGTGAAGCCGAATTTCTCGAGGTCCTGCTTGACGACCGGCGTCGGCGCCATCACCGCGAGCGACGGGCCGTGGAACCAGTGCAGGAAGCGGTAGGTCGCGGCGAGCGGAATGCCGAAGCGCGCCTGCACGTATTCCGGAAAGCGCGTGTGGTACGCGGTCGTGTACGGCAGCTTGCGCGAACGCGCATAGCGCCGCGCGGCGAGGCCGAGCGGACCTTCGGTCGCGATGTGCAGCGCGTCGGGTGCGAACGCATCGATCCGCGCGCGCAGCTTGCGGTACGGCAGGATCGACAGGCGGATCTCGGGGTAGGTCGGGCAGGGCACCGTGCGGAATTCCAGCGGCGTCAACATTTCGACGCGGTGGCCGAGGTCGGTGAGTTCGCGCGACGTGCTCTTCAGCGTGCGCACGACGCCGTTGACCTGCGGTTCCCACGCGTCGGTGACGATCATGATCTTCATCGCGGCTTTGTCCTGTAAGTAGGGGTGTGTCAGGCAGTGGCCTTGGCCTTGCGCGACGTGGTCTCCGACGGTGCGGTGCGCATCACCGTCCAGTAGACGATCTTCAGTTCGCCTTCCATCGTTTCGACGAGCGCGGACAGGCTTTCGACCCAGTCGCCGTCGTTGCAGTACAGCACGCCGTCGATGTCGCGGATCTCCGCCTTGTGGATATGCCCGCACACGACGCCGTCGCAGCCGCGGCGGCGCGCCTCGTCGGTCATCACGGTCTCGAACTGCGAGATGAAGTTGACGGCGTTCTTGACCTGGTGCTTCAGGTACTGCGACAGCGACCAGTACTGGAAGCCGAGCCGGCTGCGGATCCGGTTGAACCAGCGGTTCAGCACGAGGATCAGCGTATAGAGCGTGTCGCCGAGGTACGCGAGCCATTTCGCGTGCTGGATCACGCCGTCGAACAGGTCGCCGTGCACGATCCACAAACGTTTGCCCGCGAGCGTCGTGTGGAACGCCTCGCCGCGCACCTGGATGTCGCCGAACGCGAGATCGCAGAACTGCCGCGCGCCTTCGTCGTGGTTGCCGGGGATGTAGACGACCTGCGTTCCCTTGCGCGCCTTGCGCAGGATCTTCTGCACGACGTCGTTGTGCGCCTGCGGCCAGTACCAGCCCTTCTTCAGCTGCCAGCCGTCGATGATGTCGCCGACGAGGTACAGGTACTCCGAATCGTTGTGGCGCAGGAAGTCGAGCAGGTACGGCGCCTGGCAACCGCTCGAGCCGAGGTGGATGTCGGATAGCCAGATGGTGCGATAGCGGTGTGCCGACGAGTCGGGGTCGTCATGCTGAGTCGCATGCCCGGCAGGCGGGTCTTGCGACACCAGCCCGTCGGTTGCGGCAGAACCGGACAGGAAAGCTGTGGCGGCGCGGGCGCCGATGGGGTGACGGAACAGGGAGGTCGCGGACGTTTTCTGGCCCATGCATGACTCGCGCCGGTTGACATTACCGGCATTCCGCCATGCGGGCGTGACTGTGCCGTGACAGTCACGAGACGTTCTTATTACGACCGCTGTAGGGTGTTTAGCAGTGAATCACGGGACGTTGTGCAACCTGCCGTACGGAACGTACGGGCGTTGTCCGGCAAGGCTGTCGGGCCGGGCGGGCGTCGCCTCTGCGGGGTGTTTTCGTCAGGTGAATGCGATGCGTCAGCGCGGCATCGCGACGACGCGCGTGCGTGCGATCCGGTCGTGCGGAAACTGGCGGCCGGCATGCAGCCGGGCGGCGCCGGCCCACACGACGATCCACGCGGCGGTGAGCGCGAGCGTGACGGGTACCGACAGGCCGAGGAGCGGGTGCAGCGCGAGCGGCGGCAGGAACCACAGCCAGCCGAGCGCATAGCGGACGAGCGCGTGGCCCGCGCTCAGCGGCCGGCCGCTCGACGATTCGAGCCGCAACCGCCAGGTCTTCATCGGCAGCGTCTGGCCGCCATGCGTCCAGAACCAGACGAAGTACGCGCCGACCACGAGCGCGATCCAGGCGGCGAGCAGGTTGTGATGGACGAGGCCGTTGCGTTGTTGCGTCGCGAGGCTGAATGCGAGCCCGGCGAAGAACACCACGCCGAACAGCAGCACGCCTTCGTAGAGCAGCGCGGCGAGGCGCCGCCGCACGGACGGCGCTGCGGCCGGGGTTTCGGGGGCGTGGGCGTTCGCCACGGGCGCTCAGGAGCCCTTGAACAGCGAGGGTGCGTCGGCGGGCGACACCGGCGCCACGGCAGCCGGCGCGGATGCGGTGCCGGCCGTCGACGATGCGGGCACCGGCGGCGCGACGGCGGCCGAGACGGGCGCCGGTGCAGTGGCCGCACCGCTTGCCGGGTGTTCGTGCGAATTGACGAGGCGGCGGACGTCACGGTCGGCGATGGTCGGCGGCGCGCTGACGACGCTCGGCCGGCGGCGGCGCTCGGCGGCCGCGAGACGTTCCTTCTGCTCTTCGGGGAGTTGCTGGTACGCCTTCCAGGCGCGCTCGCGCGCCTGCGCGGAAAGCTCCTTCGCACTCTGGTAGTTCTCGCGCGCGACGCGACGCTGCTCGGGCGTCATCCGCGCCCATTCGGTCATCCGGTCTTGCAGGCGCTTTTGGTCATCGGGTGTCAACTTCGCGAAACGCGACGCGATCTTCAGCCATTTACGCTTGCGGGCTTCGCTGAAACCGTCCCACTGGTCGGCAAACGGCGCGAGTGCCGCGTGCTGCGCCGGCGTGAGGCGCGCCCACGACAGCGGGCCAGTAGCGGCCGGCAGCGGCAGGGGCAGCGGGGGAAGTTCGGTGGTCAGCCCGGTCGCGGCCGACGCGGGCGCGGCAGGGCTGCTGGCCGCGGCGGTGGTCGTCGCGGGGGCCGGGTGGAATCGTGGGTAAGTGGCGACGTAGGAAACGGCGATCGCGATTACGCATCCGAAAAATACGGCCAGGCCGCGCTTCTGACTCACCCGTGCGATCCCCTCGTTATTGTCTGTTAGTGAGCGCGCGACAGATACGCGTTGAACCCGTGATCGAGATACGCGTTGAGCGGCAGGTCGTCGCTGAGCATCGCCGCGTCGATGTCGGCGAGTTCGGCGGTGCGCTGCATGTCTTCCCAGTAGGCGATGCCGACGAGCCCCGCGAGCAGCAGCGCCAGCGGCCACGCGCGCAGCAGGCGGCGCGCGAACGACGCCTGCGGGCGGCTCGCGGGCGCCATCCCGTACGCACCGGCCGCGCCGGCGAAGGCCGGCACGAACACCGGCGCGGTCGCGGGTTCGGGCTTCTTGCGCGCGAGCGCAGCCCGGCGGGCGACGGCCAGACGGTCGGTGGTCGCGGCAGGCAGGTCGGCCGCACACTCGTCCAGCGCGCGGCGCACCTTCAGCGCGAATTCGTGTTCTCGATTTGCGGGAGCGGAGCTCATAGCGTGATTCCTTTGGCCTTGAGCGCGTGCGCCAGCGTGTGGGTGGCCCGCGAGCAGTGCGTCTTCACGCTGCCCTCGGAGCACCCCATTGCGGCGGCAGTCTCGGCGACATCCATATCTTCCCAATAACGCATCAGGAACGCTTCCCGTTGACGCGCCGGAAGTTTCTGGATTTCTTCGTCGATCAGGGCCAGAACCTGCTCTCGTTCGAGGCGGTGCTCGCTGCTCTCGACGCCCACATTGTCGTTCGCGGATTCGAGTGTTTCGAGCGGGTCGAAGTCGTCGTCGTCGGTGTTGTTCAGCGACGAGAAGAGCGTGACCCACGTGTTGCGGACTTTCTGCCGGCGAAACCAGTCGTGGATCGCGTTCTGCAGGATTCGCTGAAAAAGCAGCGGCAGCTCGGCCGCCGGCCGGTCGCCGTACTTCTCCGCAAGCTTGATCATCGCGTCCTGCACGATGTCGAGCGACGCATCGTCGTCACGCACGGCGTACGCAGCCTGCTTGAACGCGCGCCTTTCGACGCCCGCCAGAAAGTCGGCGAGTTCCTTGTCTGATGCCATTCCGTGAAGGTATGCGCTGCGGACCGCTGCGTGGTGTAAAAGGTCGAAAAATTTCGTAAAACCCGCGGATGCTATCAAATTTTCGCGCTACTTGGCACCGGGTTGGGCGCCGCACGTTGCGCGCGAGCCGCGGCGGCGGGGTGCCAAGCGGCGCCCATGATGCGCTGCGGGATATTTTGCTTGACGACCCAATCGCGACCCGCTATCGTCAATGATTCGCAACATGAAGTGATGGTCTCATTTGAGGCTGGCCCAAGAAGCCTGCCCTTCAAACTGGACGCGCCGCTTGAACCCGAGCCACAAGCCCGGCAGAGAGCACCCGATCAATTTTTTGCCGAAAATTCGAAAGGTCAAAATGAACATGCCCAGCGCGGAATTCTCCACGTCGGAACCCCTTTCCCCTCCCGATAGCGACTCCATCGGCGGTACCGTGCTCATGAAGGCACTGGCCGATGAAAACGTCGAATTCATCTGGGGCTACCCCGGCGGCTCGGTACTCTACATCTACGACGAGCTTTACAAGCAGGACAAGATTCAGCACGTGCTGGTGCGCCACGAACAGGCGGCCGTGCACGCAGCCGATGCGTATGCGCGTTCCACCGGCAATGTCGGCGTCTGCCTCGTGACGTCGGGCCCCGGTGTCACCAACGCGGTGACCGGCATCGCCACGGCGTACATGGATTCGATCCCGATGGTCGTGATCAGCGGCCAGGTGCCCACGGCCGCGATCGGCCAGGATGCATTCCAGGAGTGCGACACCGTCGGCATCACGCGTCCGTGCGTGAAGCACAACTTCCTCGTGAAGGACGTGCGCGACCTCGCGGAAACCGTCAAGAAGGCGTTCTATATCGCCCGTACCGGCCGTCCGGGCCCGGTGCTGATCGACATCCCGAAGGACATCTCGAAGACGCCGTGCGAGTACGAGCCCGTCAAGAGCGTGTCGCTGCGTTCGTACAACCCCGTCACGAAAGGCCATTCGGGCCAGATCCGCAAGGCCGTGTCGCTGCTGCTGACGGCGAAGCGTCCGTACATCTACACGGGTGGCGGCATCATCCTCGCCGATGCGTCGCGTGAGCTGAACCAGTTCGCGGATCTCCTCGGCTACCCGGTCACGAACACGCTGATGGGCCTGGGCGGCTATCGCGCGTCGGACAAGAAATTCCTCGGCATGCTCGGCATGCACGGCACCTACGAAGCGAACATGGCGATGCAGCACTGCGACGTGCTGATCGCGATCGGTGCCCGCTTCGACGACCGCGTGATCGGCGACCCGGCGCACTTCGCGTCGCGTCCGCGCAAGATCATCCACATCGACATCGACCCGTCGTCGATCTCGAAGCGTGTGAAGGTCGACATCCCGATCGTCGGCGACGTGAAGGAAGTGCTCAAGGAGCTGATCGAGCAGCTGCAGACGGCCGAACATGGCCCTGACACCGAGGCGCTCGCGCAATGGTGGAAGGACATCGAGGGCTGGCGCTCGAAGGACTGCCTGAAGTACGACCGCGAAAGCGAGATCATCAAGCCGCAGTACGTGGTGGAGAAGGCGTGGGAGCTGACGGACGGCAATGCGTTCGTGTGCTCGGACGTCGGCCAGCACCAGATGTGGGCCGCGCAGTTCTACCGTTTCAACAAGCCGCGTCGCTGGATCAACTCCGGCGGCCTCGGCACGATGGGCTTCGGCCTGCCGGCAGCGATGGGCGTCAAGATGGCGCACCCGGACGACGACGTGCTGTGCATCACGGGCGAAGGCTCGATCCAGATGTGCATCCAGGAACTGTCGACCTGCCTGCAGTACGACACGCCCGTGAAGATCATTTCGCTGAACAACCGCTATCTCGGCATGGTTCGCCAGTGGCAGCAGATCGAATACAGCAAGCGCTATTCGCATTCGTACATGGATGCGCTGCCTGATTTCGTGAAGCTCGCCGAAGCGTACGGCCATGTCGGCATGCGGATCGAAAAGACCTCGGATGTGGAGCCGGCGCTGAAGGAAGCGCTGCGCCTGAAGGACCGCACCGTGTTTCTCGACTTCCAGACCGATCCGACCGAAAACGTCTGGCCGATGGTACAGGCCGGCAAGGGCATCACCGAGATGCTGCTCGGATCGGAAGATCTGTAACGGCGCGACGCGCGCCTGAGCCCGATGCGGCCGCCTTCACGAAGGGCGGTGCGGCATGCGGCAGCGCGCGGCGCGAGTGAATCGACACGGACACATTCTGGAAGAAGCGAACATGAGACACATCATTTCCGTCCTGCTGGAGAACGAACCGGGCGCGCTGTCGCGCGTGGTCGGTCTGTTTTCCGCACGCGGCTACAACATCGAAACCTTGACGGTGGCGCCGACCGAAGACCAATCGCTGTCGCGGCTCACCATCGTTTCCATTGGCTCCGACGACGTGATCGAACAGATCACGAAGCATCTGAACCGCCTGATCGAGGTGGTGAAAGTGGTGGACCTGACCGACGGTGCACACATCGAACGCGAGCTGATGCTGATCAAGGTACGTGCAGTGGGCAAGGAGCGCGAAGAAATGAAGCGGATGGCGGACATTTTCCGCGGCCGCATCATCGACGTGACCGAAAAGACCTACACGATCGAATTGACGGGCGCGAGCGACAAGCTCGACGCATTCATCCAGGGGCTGGACGCGGGCGCGATCCTAGAGACCGTGCGCACCGGCAGCTCCGGCATCGGACGCGGCGAGCGCATCCTGAAGGTGTGATGCCAGACAGGCACGCCGGGTGCGCCGTCATGTCCCGGCCCGCAGTACTCCATCCGAACGAATTGTTGAATTTTTGAATTAGCGAAGGAACCATCATGAACGTTTTCTACGACAAAGACGCTGACCTCTCCCTCATCAAGGGCAAGCAAGTCACGATCATCGGCTACGGCTCGCAAGGCCATGCACACGCGCTGAACCTGAAGGACAGCGGCGTGAACGTGACGGTCGGCCTGCGCAAGGGCGGCGCGTCGTGGAGCAAGGCCGAAAACGCCGGCCTGTCGGTCAAGGAAGTCGCGGAAGCGGTGAAGAGCGCCGACGTCGTGATGATGCTGCTGCCGGACGAGCAGATCGCCGACGTGTACGCGAAGGAAGTCCACGCGAACATCAAGCAGGGCGCAGCGCTGGCATTCGCGCACGGCTTCAACGTCCACTACGGTGCGGTGATCCCGCGCGCCGACCTCGACGTGATCATGATCGCGCCGAAGGCACCGGGCCACACGGTTCGCGGCACGTACTCGCAAGGTGGCGGCGTGCCGCACCTGATCGCGGTTGCGCAGAACAAGTCGGGCGCGGCACGCGACATCGCGCTGTCGTACGCGGCAGCGAACGGCGGCGGCCGTGCAGGCATCATCGAAACCAACTTCCGTGAAGAAACCGAAACCGACCTGTTCGGCGAGCAGGCCGTGCTGTGCGGCGGTACCGTCGAGCTGATCAAGGCTGGCTTCGAGACGCTGGTCGAAGCAGGTTACGCGCCGGAAATGGCGTACTTCGAGTGCCTGCACGAACTGAAGCTGATCGTCGACCTGATCTACGAAGGCGGCATCGCGAACATGAACTACTCGATCTCGAACAACGCCGAGTACGGCGAGTACGTGACGGGTCCGCGCATCGTCACGGAAGAGACGAAGAAGGCGATGAAGCAGTGCCTGACCGACATCCAGACGGGCGAGTACGCGAAGAGCTTCATTCTCGAGAACAAGGCAGGCGCGCCGACGCTGCAGTCGCGCCGCCGCCTGACGGCCGAGCACCAGATCGAGCAGGTCGGCTCGAAGCTGCGCGCGATGATGCCGTGGATCGCGAAGAACAAGCTCGTCGACCAGACGAAGAACTAAGCATCGCGAGCTGTTCCGGCCCCTCGAATAGAGGGCCGGTACCAAAAAGCCGCCCGAAGGCAGCAGTGCCCCGGGCGGCTTTTGCTATCCTACGGGCTTTGCAATTCACCGAACACAGAACGAATCCATGAACTATCCTCATCCGATCATCGCGCGCGAAGGCTGGCCGTTCATCGCGATTGCAGCCGTCATCGCGCTGTTGATCCATGCTGTCGGGGGCTTCGGCTTCGCGTGGCCGTTCTGGCTGCTGCTCGTCTTCGTCGTCCAGTTCTTCCGCGACCCGCAGCGCCCGATCCCGGCGCAGCCGAATGCGGTACTGTGCCCGGCCGACGGCCGCATCGTCGCGGTCGAGACCACGCAGGACCCGTACGCGAACCGCGAAGCGCTGAAGATCAGCGTGTTCATGAATGTCTTCAACGTCCATTCGCAGCGTTCGCCGGTCGATGGCGCGATCTCCAAGGTCGAATACTTCCCGGGCGCGTTCCTGAACGCGGCGATCGACAAGGCGTCGACCGAGAACGAGCGCAATGCGGTCGTGATCCAGACGGCGAGCGGCAAGACCGTGACCGCCGTGCAGATCGCCGGCCTCGTTGCCCGCCGGATTCTCTGCTACGTGCGCGCCGGCGAGCCGCTGTCGCGCGGCCAGCGCTATGGTTTCATCCGCTTCGGTTCGCGCGTCGACGTGTACCTGCCGCTCGGCAGCCGCGCGAAGGTGTCGATCGGCGAGAAGGTCTACGCGTCGTCGACGATCCTCGCCGAACTCGAACAGTAAGCGGCGGGGCGCACGATGGCCGCATTCAAACCGCGTCGGCCGCGCAATGGCGCCGGCCAGACGCCACGCCCGTTCCGCCGCAACAAGGGGATGGCATCGGATCCGGTGCCCATCGAGAGCCGCCGCGCCGCGCGCCAGCGGTTCCTGAAGACGCGCGGCATCTACCTGCTGCCGAACGCATTCACGACCGCCGCGCTGTTCTGCGGCTTCTTTGCGGTCGTGCAGGCGATGAACGTGCGCTTCGAGATCGCCGCGATCGCGATTTTCGTCGCGATGGTGCTCGACGGGATGGACGGGCGCGTCGCACGCATGACGCATACGCAGAGCGCGTTCGGCGAGCAGTTCGACAGCCTGTCGGACATGGTGTCGTTCGGCGTCGCGCCCGCGCTCGTGATGTACGAGTGGGTGCTGAAGGATCTCGGCCGCTGGGGCTGGCTCGCCGCGTTCGTCTACTGCTCGGGCGCCGCGCTGCGCCTGGCGCGCTTCAATACGAACATCGGCGTCGTCGACAAGCGTTTCTTCCAGGGGCTGCCGAGCCCGGCCGCGGCCGCGCTGATCGCGGGCTTCGTGTGGCTTGCCACCGACAACCGCGTGCCGATGAAGCTCGGCTGGCTGCCGTGGGTCGCGTTCGTGCTGACGATCTACGCCGGCGTGACGATGGTGTCGAACGCGCCGTTCTACAGCGGCAAGGCGCTCGACGTACGGCACCGCGTGCCGTTCGCGGCGATCCTGCTCGTCGTCGTCGCGTTCGTGCTCGTGTCGTCCGACCCGCCGCTGATGCTGTTCTGCCTGTTCGTGCTGTACGGGCTGTCCGGCTACGTGTTCTGGGGCTACATGGCCATCCGCGGGCGTGCGAATCCGGCGCGCTCGTCGCAGCGCGATCACTGACGCACACGCGTTTTTTACCCGGAAACGGCGGCCTCAGGGCCGCCGTTTTCATTTGTCCCTGATTCGACTCGTGCGGCCGGAAACCCCGGGTGCCGGCCGATTGCGCGCCCAACGGATTGCCGCTATAGTCTTCGGCATGACTGCATTTTCCCGCCTCTCCCTCCTTCTAGCCGGTGCGCCGCTACGCGCGCTAGCTTTGGCGCGCCTGCCGCGCTGACCGTTCTCGCCCCCCGTCAAGCCTCGTCTGTTGTTGAGCGTCGCCAGCGGTGGCGCGATCTCGTTACGTTTGACTTCCGTATAAAGAGCCCTGGAGCCCCCCATGACAGACAAGCTGATCATTTTCGATACGACGTTGCGTGACGGCGAACAATCGCCCGGCGCGTCGATGACGAAGGAAGAGAAAATCCGCATCGCGAAGCATCTCGAGCGGATGAAGGTCGACGTGATCGAGGCCGGCTTCGCGGCCAGCTCGAACGGCGATTTCGACGCGATCCACACGATCGCCGGTCTCATCAAGGACAGCACGATCTGCTCGCTGGCGCGCGCCAACGACAAGGACATCCAGCGCGCGGCCGACGCGCTGAAGCCGGCCGAGAGCTTCCGGATCCACACGTTCATCGCGACGTCGCCGCTGCACATGGAGAAGAAGCTGCGGATGACGCCCGACCAGGTGTTCGAGCAGGCACGCCTCGCCGTGCGTTTCGCGCGCAAGTTCACCGACAACGTCGAATTCTCGCCGGAAGACGGCAGCCGCTCCGACATGGATTTCCTGTGCCGCGTGCTGGAAGCCGTGATCGCCGAAGGCGCG
Organism: Burkholderia lata; assembly: GCF_902499025.1. Lineage (GTDB taxonomy): Bacteria > Pseudomonadota > Gammaproteobacteria > Burkholderiales > Burkholderiaceae > Burkholderia > Burkholderia lata_C. The sequence goes on from NZ_CABVPW010000038.1 coordinate 44,636, forward strand.
ACGACGATCAACATCGCCGACACGGTCGGCTACGGCGTGCCGGAGCTGTACGGCAACCTCGTGAAGACGCTGCGTGAACGCATTCCGAACTCGGACAAGGCGATCTTCTCGGTGCACTGCCATAACGACCTCGGGATGGCCGTCGCGAACTCGCTCGCCGGCGTGAAGATCGGCGGCGCGCGTCAGGTCGAGTGCACGATCAACGGTCTCGGCGAGCGCGCGGGCAACACGTCGCTCGAAGAAATCGTGATGGCCGTGAAGACGCGCAAGGACTACTTCGGTCTCGACGTCGGCATCGACACGTCGCAGATCGTGCCGACGTCGAAGCTCGTGTCGCAGATCACCGGCTTCGTCGTGCAGCCGAACAAGGCGGTGGTCGGCGCGAACGCATTCGCGCACGCATCGGGGATCCATCAGGACGGCGTGCTGAAGGCGCGCGACACCTACGAGATCATGCGCGCGGAAGACGTGGGCTGGACCGCGAACAAGATCGTGCTCGGCAAGTTGTCGGGCCGTAACGCGTTCAAGCAGCGCCTGCAGGAACTCGGCGTGGCGCTCGACAGCGAGAGCGAACTGAATGCCGCGTTCATGCGCTTCAAGGATCTGGCCGACCGCAAGGCCGAGATCTTCGACGAGGACATCATCGCGATCGTGTCCGAGGAGTCGGCGCTCGCGCACGAGCAGGAGCACTTCAAGTTCGTGTCGCTGTCGCAGCACTCGGAAACGGGCGAGCAGCCGCACGCGAAGGTCGTGTTCGGGGTCGAAGGCAAGGAAGTGACCGGCGAGGCACGCGGCAACGGTCCGGTCGATGCGACGTTCAATGCGATCGAGAGCGAGGTCGGCAGCGGTTCCGAGCTGCTGCTGTACTCGGTGAACGCGATCACGACCGGCACGCAGGCGCAGGGCGAAGTGACGGTCCGGCTGTCGAAGAGCGGGCGGATCGTCAACGGCGTCGGTACCGATCCGGACATCGTCGCCGCGTCTGCAAAGGCCTACATTTCTGCACTGAACAAGCTGCATTCGAAGGACGACAAGCTCAATCCGCAGCGCTCATAAGCGCCGCGCACCGCGCGTCACCGAAACGCCCCGTGCGGCCCTGCGCCGCCGGGGCGTTTTTCATGCGCCGTTCATTCGGCGGCCGGCGCGCGGAATAGCCAGCGGCGCGTGGCCGTGCGCGGCGCCGGGCTGCGCCGCCGGAACTCGACCGCGATGCCGCGTCGCGGCGCATCGGCGACGAACGCGTCGAGCAGTTCGAGCACGTCGTGATCGATGTAGTCGGCCCGCGTCGCGTCGATGATCACTGCGGCCCGGTCGGGAATGTGCCGCAGGTGGTGCTTGACCTGGACCTTGCCGAGAAACGACACGTCCTTGCGGAACGACAGCAGGAAGTGGTCGTCGTGCTGCGCGAGCGTGACGGGGCTCTTCAGGTTCGCGACGGCGACTGCCAGCACGCTGCACGCGAGGCCGAGCGCGATGCCGAACAGCAGGTCGACCGCGAGCACGCCAGCGATCGTCGCGGCAAACGGCACGAACGCGGCCGGGCCCTGTTTCATCACCGAGCGGAACAGTGCCGGTTTCGCGAGCTTGAAGCCGGTATGGATCAGGATCGCGGCCAGGCTCGCGAGCGGGATCAGGTTGATCAGGCCGGTGAGCGCGAACACGCTGGCGAGCAGCAGCATCCCGTGGACGATCGCCGACATCCGGCTTTGCGCGCCCGCATTGACGTTCACCGAGCTGCGCACGATCACCGACGTGATCGGCAGTCCGCCGACCGCACCCGCGACGAGATTGCCGACGCCCTGGGCCTTGAGCTCACGGTCGGGCTGGGTCGGCCGGCGCTTCGGGTCGATCTGCTCGACGGCTTCGAGGCTCAGCAGCGTCTCGAGGCTTGCGACGACCGCGAGCGTGATCGCGACGCGCCACACGTCCGGATTGACGAGCTGCGCGAAGTTCGGCCCGAGCTCCGCATGCTTGAGCGACGCCGCGAAGGCCGCGAACGATCCGAGTTCGGGCAGTGTCACGCGATGGGCGGCGCCCGGCGCAACCGACGGTGCCACGACGCCCAGCACGAGCGTGGCGCCGATCCCGAGCACGACCACGGCGAGTGGGGCCGGTACCGAGCGCACCAGTGCGAAGCGGCGCAGTGCGAGCGTGTCCCACGCCACCAGCAGCGCGAGCGACGCGAGCGCGATGGCCGTCGCGGCCCACGCGACCGGCAGGCCCGGCCAGTTCGCAAACGATTGCGCAGCCGAGCCGCCGATGCCGAACGCGAACGGAATCTGCTTCACGATCAGCAGCAGGCCGATCGCGGCGAGCATGCCCTTGATGACGGGGGACGGCACATAGGCGGCGAAGCGGCCGGCGCGCAGCATGCCGAACCCGAACTGCAGTACGCCGGACAGCAGCACTGCGAGCAGGAACGCGGAAAAGCTGCCGAGTTGGGCGATCCCTTCGACGACGATCACGACGAGGCCGGCGGCCGGCCCGCTGACGGACAGCGACGAGCCGCTCAGCAGCGCGACGACGATCCCGCCGACGATGCCGGACACGAGACCGGCGAACGGTTCGACGCCGGATGCATTGGCGATGCCGAGACACAGCGGCAGCGCGACGAGAAACACGACGACGCCGGCGACGATGTCGCGCGGCAGGGTGGACAGGCGCTCGTTCAGTTTCATGGTTGGGGCGATTTCATTGGCTTGGGGGAGGTCAGCCGAGCGCGTCGGCCGTCACGGCCTGCACGGGTTCGACGTCGACGGGCGGCGTGGTGTAGCCGGAATCGAGTTCCTGCAGGCGGCCGTCGGCGAGCGAAAAGATCCAGCCATGCACGAGCGGCGGCCGTTCGCGGCCCCGCACGATCGGGGACGCGCGCAGCAGCCGCACCTGCTCGAGCACGTTGAGTTCGGCGAGGCGGTCGGCAGCGGCCGTGTCGTCGAGCCCGTCGAGCGTGTCGCGATGGCGCCGCGCGAGCGCGCAGAGCGGCGCGATGCGGCGCGCGACGTGCGGCAGCTCGGACGGCGGCGGCAGCAGCGACGCGCGTACGCCGCCGCACCCGTAGTGCCCGCACACGATCACGTGGTCGACCTGCAGCACGCGCACCGCGTACTCGAGCACGCTGGCGGAATTGTCGTCGTCGGGATGGAACAGGTTCGCGATGTTGCGATGGACGAACAGCTCGCCGGGCGCGCAGTGGGTGATGGTTTCGGCCGGCACGCGGCTGTCGGCGCAGCCGATCCACAGCACGCGCGGGTTCTGGCCGCGCGCGAGTGCGTCGAAGAAGCCGGGCGTGTGTTCACGCGTTTCGCGGGCCCAGGCGATGTTGGCAACCAGCATGCTCTTGGGGCGATTCATGAGGACTCCTTTGTGATAAAGGCAAACGAATATCGACGGAAATGGCGCAATGGCATTCTTTCTAAATTGAAAGGTTTGGTTTCGACTGATATTAGGGGTATGCCCTAGCATTTCGGGGGTGCTGAAACAATTTGTTTCAAATTGATTTGGCGTAGTGCATTGCATGCACCAGTTCGCCGCATGACATGCGCGGCGCGTGCCTGTTTCCGCGCAAAGGCCCGCATGACGGGGGTGTCAGCGTATTGCCATCGGCATGTCATCGATCGGAAAAGATTTCCGTCGTATTTGCCGAATTAAATAGCGGGGCGGAAAAAAGGAAATGGCCATTCGCGCAATGATTCGTGAATGGCCATGCTGAAAATTGCGCGTAAATGCGTAATCGGTCAGAACAGGTTGCGGCGGTCGGGGTCGTGCAGCGGATCGGGCGTTTTCTGCGTGATGCGCAGGATGCCCTGCGGATCGAAGTAGAAGCTGTACATCATGTACCAGACGTTGTCCTCGAGATACCGGTAGGTCCACACCTCGCGCTTCATCAGCGGGAAGTAGGACGTCTCGACGGGGCGTCCGAAGTTGACGAGGACATCGGTCTTCGTCCACTTGCCGATCTCCGCGCGATAGAACTCGCTCGGCTGCAGGACCTGGCGCACGTTGACGATCTTGTGGGCCGCGTCGACATCGGCCGCGATGGTGATTTCGCCCATCGGCTGGGTCGGCCACATCAGGCGCTTGCCGCCGCCGGGCAGGTCGTAGATCTCGCGCGGCGGGCCCATGCGTGCGACGATCGCCGACTCGTCCTGGCCGGCCTGGTATTGCTGCCACGGTTGCGCGCAACCGGCCAGCAGCGCGGCGGCGCTGGCGACCAGCACCGGCAGGCGCGCGGAAATGCGAATGCGCATGGGGATTCTCCAGAACACGGAAACAATTCCCGTTTTATCACGGACGGCGCGCGACCGCGCATTGCGCGGAAAAAATCGGTGCGGATCGCCGACGCGGTCGCGCTTGCGGGCGGCGGGGGCGCCAGCCTATGATCCGCGCTTCTCGGGCAGATTGAAGGGCAGGTGGCCAATGCAGGGGTGGAAGCGGTGCGCGCTCGCGTTGAGCGCGGGGTGGATGCTGGTGTCGTCCGCGTTTGCCGGCGGCGAGCCGGTACGAATTGCGCTGATCGAAGGAATGTCGGGCCCGTTCGCGAATGCGGGCGCGGCGGTCGAGCGCAACCTGCGCTTCGGCGTCGAACAGGTCAACGCGGCGGGCGGCGTGAAGCTGCGCGACGGTGCGCATCCGCTCGAACTCGTCGTGCTCGACAGCAAGGGCAGTCCCGAGGAGGCGCTCGTGCAGTTGCGCGCGGCCGCAGACCGCCATATCGGGTTCGTCGCGCAGGGCAACAGCTCGGCTGTCGCGGCCGCGCTCGTCGCCGCGCTCGACAAGCTGAACGCGCGCGATCCGGACAACCGGATGCTGTTCCTCAACTATTCGGCCGACGATCCGGCGCTGACCGGCGCGCGCTGCAGTTTCTGGCATTTCCGCTTCGACGCGCACGCGGGCATGCGGATGGCCGCGCTCGCGGACGTGATGGCGCGCGATCGCGCACTGCACAAGGTCTACCTGCTGAACCAGGACTACAGTTTCGGCCACGACGTCAGCACGCTCGCCCGGCAGGCGCTGGCCGCGCGGCGCCCGGACGTGGCGATCGCCGGCGACGAATTCCATCCGATCGGCCGGATCAAGGATTTCTCGCCGTACATCGCGAAGATCCGCGCAAGCGGCGCCGACGCCGTCGTGACCGGCAACTGGGGCAACGACCTCACGTTGCTCGTGAAGGCGGCGCGCGAGCAGGGGTTGAACGCGAAGTTCTATACGTTCTACGGCAACAGCCTCGGCGCGCCTGCCGCACTCGGCGATGCCGGTGTCGGGCGGGTCGTGGCCGTGGCGGACTGGCACCCGAACGCGGGCGGCGCGAAATCCGATGCGTTTTACCGCGCGTTCCGGAACCGTTTTCCGGCCGCGCAGGACGACTATCCGGTACGGCGGATGAGCCTGATGATCGAGATGCTGGCCGCCGCGATGAACCGCGCGGGTTCGGCCGATCCCGTGGCGGTCGCGCGCGCGCTCGAAGGCCTGTCGTTCGACGACGGCTTCCACGCGTCGAAGATGCGCGCGCAGGATCATCAATTGATCCAGCCCCTTTACGTGATGGAGATGGACAAGCTTGGCACGCCGGGCGTGCGCTTCGACAACGAGGGTTCGGGCTATGGCTTCCGGACGGTGCTCGCGGTGCCGGCGCAGCGCACGGAGACGCCGTCCGCCTGCTCGATGACGCGCCCGTGACAGGAGGCGGTAAGAACGGCGCGGAGTTGTGCTACAATGCGCGCCGGTTGTAAGTCACGGCACGGCCATTCTTCCGTGTCCGCCTGTTCAGTTAGAAAGGAAATCACATGTCTGTTGCAGATATCAAGAAGTCGGAAGTCGTTGCTCAGTTCGCCCGCGCTACCAACGACACGGGGTCGCCCGAAGTCCAGGTCGCACTGCTGACCGCACGTATCGTCGAACTGACGGGTCACTTCAAGACCCACGCGAAGGATCACCACAGCCGCCGCGGCCTGCTGCGCATGGTGAGCCGCCGCCGCAAGCTGCTCGACTACCTCAAGGGCAAGGATGCCGACCGTTACCGCGCGCTGATCGAGAAGCTGGGTCTGCGTAAGTAATCGAGGCGATTGCCGCCAGCAAGATGCCTGTGTCAGTCCGCTGATACAGGCATTTTGTTTTTGCGCGGTGCGTAGCGTCACACGCACCGCAGGCTGTCCGGCACGGTTGTGCGGGGCTGCCGCAACGACTGATACCGGGGCAGGATTTGTGTCATTCCAGCGCGTCGCTGCACGAGCGCCGCGCTGGAATGGCATAAAAAACACACCTTGCTCCGGGTGATTCGGTCGGGACGCCGCCGCGCGGGATGGCCGGCGCGGCGAATGAAATGCATGAATTCAAAGGAGCAACCATGTCCATGTTCAACAAGGTCGTGAAGGAATTCCAGTGGGGCCAGCACAAGGTGCGCCTCGAAACCGGTGAAGTCGCTCGCCAGGCAAGCGGCGCGGTGATCGTCGACGTGGAAGACACCGTCGTGCTGGCAACCGTCGTCGGCGCGAAGTCGGCGAAGCCGGGCCAGGATTTCTTCCCGCTGACCGTCGACTACCTCGAGAAGACCTACTCGGCCGGCAAGATCCCGGGCGGCTTCTTCCGTCGCGAAGGCCGTCCGTCGGAGCACGAGACGCTGACGTCGCGCCTGATCGACCGTCCGCTGCGCCCGCTGTTCCCGGAAGGCTTCTACAACGAAGTCCAGGTCGTGATCCACGTGCTGTCCGTGAACCCGGAAATCCCGGCGGACATCCCCGCGCTGATCGGCGCATCGGCTGCGCTCGCCGTGTCGGGCCTGCCGTTCAACGGCCCGGTCGGTGCCGCACGCGTGGCCTACATCGACAATGCGTACGTGCTGAACCCGACGCGTGACCAGATCAAGGCGTCGAGCCTCGACCTCGTCGTCGCAGGTACGGAACGTGCCGTGCTGATGGTCGAATCGGAAGCCGATCAGCTGTCGGAAGACGTGATGCTGGGCGCCGTGGTGTTCGGCCACGAACAAATGCAGATCGCGATCGACGCGATCCACGAGCTGGTGCGCGAAGGCGGCAAGCCCGAGTGGGACTGGCAGCCGGCACCGAAGAACGAAGTGCTGATCGCGCGCGTGACCGAGCTGGCACAGAACGACCTGCTCGCTGCTTACCAGCTCCGCGACAAGCAGGCGCGCTCGACGAAGCTGAAGGAAGTCTACGCAGCAACCTCGGCGAAGCTCGAGGAAGATGCGCAGGCAGGCGGTACGGTCGCAGCCGACAAGGCAACGGTCGGCAACGTGCTGTTCGACATCGAAGCCAAGATCGTCCGCTCGCAGATCCTGAACGGCGAGCCGCGCATCGACGGCCGCGACACGCGCACCGTGCGCCCGATCGAGATCCGTACCGGCGTGCTGCCGCGTACCCACGGCTCGGCGCTGTTCACGCGCGGCGAGACGCAGGCGCTGGTCGTCGCGACGCTCGGCACGAAGGGTGACGAGCAGATCATCGACGCGCTCGAAGGCGAGTACCGCGAGCGCTTCATGCTCCACTACAACATGCCCCCGTTCGCGACCGGCGAAACGGGCCGCGTCGGCTCGCCGAAGCGCCGCGAAATCGGCCACGGCCGCCTCGCGAAGCGTGCACTGGTCAAGTGCCTGCCGAGCGCCGACGAATTCGGCTACTCGATCCGCGTCGTGTCGGAAATCACCGAATCGAACGGTTCGTCGTCGATGGCATCGGTGTGCGGCGGCTGCCTCGCGCTGATGGACGCCGGCGTGCCGATGAAGGCGCACGTCGCGGGTATCGCGATGGGCCTGATCCTCGAAGGCAACAAGTTCGCGGTGCTGACCGACATCCTCGGCGACGAAGATCACCTCGGCGACATGGACTTCAAGGTGGCCGGCACGGAGCAAGGCGTGACGGCGCTGCAGATGGACATCAAGATCCAGGGCATCACGAAGGAAATCATGCAGGTCGCGCTCGCGCAGGCGAAGGAAGGCCGCATGCACATCCTCGGCAAGATGACTTCGGCGGTTTCGGGTGCGAACACGCAACTGTCGGAATTCGCACCGCGCATGATCACGATCAAGATCAACCCGGAAAAGATCCGCGACGTGATCGGCAAGGGTGGTTCGGTGATCCGCGCACTGACGGAAGAAACCGGCACGACCATCGACATCTCCGACGACGGCGTCGTGACGATCGCGAGCACGAACAGCGACGGCATGGCCGAAGCGAAGAAGCGCATCGAGCAAATCACGGCCGAGATCGAAGTCGGCCAGGTGTACGAAGGCACGGTTCTGAAGCTGCTCGATTTCGGCGCGATCGTGAACCTGCTGCCGGGCAAGGATGGCCTGCTGCACATCTCGGAAATCGTCAACGAGCGCGTGAAGGACATCAACGACTACCTGAAGGAAGGCCAGCAAGTGAAGGTCAAGGTCATCCAGACGGACGAAAAGGGTCGCGTGCGTCTGTCGGCGAAGGCGCTGCTGAATGAAGCAGCGGCGGGGTCGCAGTCGGACACGCCGCCGCAGCAGTAAGCGGATAGGCGGACCAACGGCCGGCAGTGCGAAAGCGTGCCGGCCGTTTTTTCTGTAGCATCGTTGTGCGGCGCAGCAGCGCCGGCAGCGCGCCCGTGCCGCGTGCGGGCGCGCCATCCGATTCCGATCCCGATCCCGGAGCGACCATCACCATGAAAGCCATCGAAATCACCGAATTCGGCGCCCCCGACGTGCTGAAGCTTGCGGAGCGTCCGCGCCCCGAACCGAAGCGCGGCGAAGTGCTGATCAAGGTGGCGGCTTCCGGCGTGAACCGGCCCGACGTGTTCCAGCGCAAGGGCGCCTATGCGCCGCCGCCCGGTGCGTCGGATCTGCCGGGCCTCGAGGTCGCGGGCGAGATCGTCGGCGGCGATCTGTCGGACGCCGCGCTGAATCCGTTCGGCCTGAAGCTCGGCGATCGCGTATGCGCGCTGCTCGCGGGCGGCGGCTATGCCGAGTATGCGGTTGCACCGCTGCTGCAATGCCTGCCGGTGCCTGATGGATTCACCGATATCGAGGCCGCATCGCTGCCCGAGACGTTTTTCACCGTGTGGAGCAACGTGTTCGACCGTGCGCAGCTCGGCGCGGGCGAGGGCGGCGAGCAGGAAACGCTGCTCGTGCAGGGCGGCTCGAGCGGCATCGGCGTGACGGCGATCCAGATCGCGCATGCGCTCGGCTTTCGCGTGTTCGCGACAGCCGGCACCGCCGACAAGTGCCGCGCGTGCGAGGCGCTCGGCGCGGAACGCGCGATCAACTACAAGACGGAAGACTTCGTCGAGGTCGTGAAGTCGTTGACGCACGATCGCGGCGTCGACGTGATCCTCGACATGGTGGCGGGCTCGTACGTGCCGCGCGAACTGTCCGCGCTCGCGGATGGCGGCCGCCTCGTGCTGATCGCGCTGCTCGGCGGCGCGAAGGCCGACGTCAACCTGGGCGAGATCCTGCGTCGCCGGCTGACCATCACGGGTTCGACGCTGCGCCCGCGTCCGGTCGAGTTCAAGGCGCAGATCGCCGCGCAGCTGAAGGCGCGCGTGTGGCCGCTGCTTGCCGACGGTCGCGTCAAGCCGGTGATCTATCGCGTATTGCCCGCCGCGGAAGCCGCGCAGGCGCATGCGTTGATGGAAAGCAGCGAGCACACCGGCAAGATCGTGCTCGATTGGGGTACGAACGCGTGACGGCCCGTGTGGCCGGGCTTGACATGCGCGGTTTGACCGGTTCAAGCCGCGCGCAGTAAAATCGCCGGTTTGCTTCGCCAGATCAAACCTGACCGCCGGTTTCCGGCGCGTTAATGACCAAGCGGTGACGAGACAGACACGATGTCGAAACAGAGAACTAAGCGTGTGATCGGCAACTGGAAGATGCACGGCCGGCTGGCCGGCAACCAGGCGTTGCTGAACGAAGTGGTGCAGGGCGCGGGCGCGGTGGCGGCCGAAACGTCGGTCGGCGTGTGCGTGCCGTTCCCGTATCTCGCGCAGGTTCAGGCGCAGCTCGACGGCGGCCGCGTCGCCTGGGGTGCGCAGGACGTGTCGGCGCACGAGCAGGGCGCGTTCACCGGTGAAGTGGCAGCCGCGATGGTCGCGGAGTTCGGCGCACGCTATGCGATCGTCGGTCACTCGGAGCGCCGCGCGTATCACGGCGAGCGCAACGAGACGGTCGCGGCGAAGACGCAGCGCGCGCTGGCCGCGGGGCTCACGCCCGTCGTGTGCGTCGGAGAGACGCTCGACGAGCGCGAGTCGGGTGCGACCGAGCAGGTGGTCGGTGCGCAGCTCGACGCAGTGCTGGCCGTGCTGACGGCCGACGAGGCTGCACGGATCGTCGTCGCGTACGAGCCGGTCTGGGCGATCGGCACGGGCAAGAGCGCGACGTCGGCGCAGGCACAGGACGTGCACGCTTTCCTGCGTACGCGTCTCGCGGCAAAGGGCGCGGCGGACGTGTCCGTGCTGTACGGCGGCAGTGTGAAGCCGGACAACGCGGAAGAACTGTTCGCGCAGCCGGACATCGACGGTGGCCTGATCGGCGGCGCGTCGCTGAAGGCGGAAGATTTCCTGGCGATCTGCCGGGCCGCGCGCTGAGCGGTCCGCGATCGAATTGAACCATGACGGCGGCCGGTCGGTCCGGTCGCCTGATCCATTCGGGTGGGTGTGATGCTGTTATTCAAGACGCTGATTATTGTGGTGCAGGTGCTGTCTGCACTTGGTGTGATTGGTCTCGTGCTGTTGCAGCACGGCAAGGGCGCCGACATGGGCGCTGCGTTCGGCAGCGGCGCGTCGGGCAGCCTGTTCGGTGCAACGGGCTCGGCGAACTTTCTGTCGCGTACGACGGGCATTCTCGCAACGATCTTCTTCGTCGCGACGCTCGCGCTGACGTATCTCGGTTCGTACAAGTCGACGCCGTCGGCAGGTGTGCTCGGTGGGGTTGCGACCGCACCGGCATCGGCGCCTGCAGCATCGGCGCCGGCTGTCGCGGCATCCGCTGCGGCAGGTTCGGCTGCAAGCGCGCCGGGCCAGGACGTCCCGAAATAAAAAGTTAAATTTTTTGCGTTTGTGCGTTGAACAATTCTGGAAGTCAGGTTAGAATTTAATTCTTGAAGCGATTCGCGGGAAACAAGTAGTTACAACCCCGGTTGCATGCAGTGCCGACGTGGTGAAATTGGTAGACACGCTATCTTGAGGGGGTAGTGGCGAAAGCTGTGCGAGTTCGAGTCTCGCCGTCGGCACCAAAGTTACTCAATGCCAGCCGCTTCTAGTGGCTGGCATTTTTCATTTCTGGAGTGTGCTTGCGGTTGTCTTGCGATCGCATGCACTCCGAAATGATCCCTTCCGCCGGATAGTGGTATTCTCCGGACGCTCAGAACCAACCGATAGAGGATTGCCTTGAACCTCGCAGCCTATTACCCCGTCTTGTTGTTCCTCCTCGTGGGCACTGGTTTAGGTATAGCGCTGGTCAGCATCGGCAAGCTCCTTGGTCCCAACAAGCCGGACGTCGAGAAGAACGCACCGTACGAGTGCGGCTTCGAAGCCTTTGAAGACGCCCGGATGAAATTCGACGTCCGGTACTACCTCGTCGCCATCCTGTTCATCATCTTCGATCTCGAAACCGCATTCCTGTTTCCGTGGGGCGTCGCGCTCCGGGATATCGGCTGGCCGGGTTTCATCGCAATGATGATTTTTCTGCTCGAATTCCTGCTGGGCTTTGCCTATATCTGGAAGAAAGGCGGGCTCGACTGGGAGTGATGGGTTAATCGCCGGTTTGCATGGGCGGCCACGCTCGGTCGCTCGTCTGGAGTGGAAAGCAAATGAGTATCGAAGGGGTCTTGAAGGAAGGGTTTGTCACCACGACGGCTGACAAGCTGATCAACTGGACGCGTACCGGCTCGCTGTGGCCGATGACGTTCGGGCTCGCGTGTTGCGCCGTCGAAATGATGCATGCGGGCGCGGCCCGTTACGACCTGGACCGGTTCGGCGTCGTGTTTCGCCCGAGCCCGCGTCAGTCGGACGTGATGATCGTCGCTGGCACGCTCTGCAACAAGATGGCACCCGCGCTGCGTCGCGTGTACGACCAGATGGCCGAGCCGCGCTGGGTGATCTCGATGGGATCGTGCGCGAACGGCGGTGGTTACTACCACTACTCGTATTCGGTGGTCCGCGGCTGCGACCGGATCGTGCCGGTCGACGTCTACGTGCCGGGCTGTCCGCCCACGGCCGAGGCGCTGGTCTACGGCGTGATCCAGCTTCAGGCGAAGATCCGCCGCACCAATACCATCGCCCGTCAATAAAGCCCCGAGCGTCCCCTCAATATGGCAAGCAAAATCGAGACCCTCAAGGCAAACCTCGAAGCCGCGCTCGGCGCGCGCGTGGTGAGCCTCACCGAAGCAATCGGTGAACTGACGCTCGTCGTGAAGGCGAGCGATTACCTCGAAGTCGCAAAGATGCTGCGCGACGATCCGAAGCTCCGTTTCGAGCAACTGATCGACCTGTGCGGCGTCGACTACCAGACCTTCGGCGACGGCGCCTACGACGGCCCGCGTTTCGCGGCCGTGTCGCACCTGCTGTCGGTCACGAACAACTGGCGTCTGCGCCTGCGCGCATTCGCGCCGGACGACGATCTGCCGATCGTCGCATCGCTGGTCGACATCTGGACCTCCGCGAACTGGTACGAGCGCGAAGCGTTCGACCTGTACGGCATCGTGTTCGAAGGCCACCCCGACCTGCGCCGCATCCTCACCGACTACGGCTTCATCGGTCACCCGTTCCGCAAGGACTTCCCGGTGTCGGGCTATGTCGAAATGCGTTACGACCCGGAAGAGAAGCGGGTCGTGTACCAGCCGGTGACGATCGAGCCGCGCGAAATCACGCCGCGCGTGATCCGCGAGGATCGCTATGGCGGTCTGAAACATTAAGGGGGCGTCATGGCAGAAATCAAGAACTACACGCTCAACTTCGGTCCGCAGCACCCGGCAGCGCACGGCGTGCTGCGCCTCGTGCTCGAACTCGACGGCGAAGTCATCCAGCGTGCCGATCCGCACATCGGCCTGCTGCACCGCGCGACGGAAAAGCTCGCGGAATCCAAAACGTTCATCCAGTCCGTGCCGTACATGGACCGTCTCGACTACGTGTCGATGATGGTCAACGAGCACGGCTACGTGCTCGCGATCGAAAAGCTGCTCGGCATCGAAGTGCCGGAGCGCGCGCAGTACATCCGCGTGCTGTTCGACGAGATCACGCGCGTGCTGAACCACCTGATGTGGATCGGCGCGCACGCGCTCGACGTCGGTGCGATGGCCGTGTTCCTGTACGCATTCCGCGAACGCGAAGACCTGATGGACGTGTACGAAGCGGTGTCCGGTGCCCGGATGCACGCAGCGTACTACCGCCCGGGCGGCGTCTATCGCGACCTGCCTGACGCAATGCCGCAATACAAGGCGTCGAAGATTCGCAACGAGAAGGCGCTCGCGAAGATGAACGAAGCGCGCAGCGGCTCGGTGCTCGACTTCATCGACGATTTCTTCGCGCGCTTCCCGAAGTGCGTCGACGAATACGAAACGCTGCTCACCGACAACCGGATCTGGAAGCAGCGTCTGGTCGGGATCGGCGTGGTCAGCCCGGAACGTGCGCTGCAGATGGGCCTGACGGGCCCGATGCTGCGCGGCTCGGGCATCGCCTGGGACCTGCGCAAGAAGCAGCCGTACGAAGTGTACGATCGCATGGATTTCGACGTGCCGGTCGGCGTGAACGGCGATTGCTACGACCGCTATCTGGTGCGCGTCGAAGAAATGCGCCAGTCGATCCGCATCGCGAAACAGTGTATTGAGTGGCTCCGCAAGAATCAGGGCCCGGTGATGACGGACAATCACAAGGTTGCACCGCCGTCGCGCGTCGGCATGAAGACCAACATGGAAGACTTGATTCACCACTTCAAGCTCTTCACCGAAGGTTTCCATGTGCCGGAAGGCGAAGCGTACGCGGCGGTCGAGCATCCGAAGGGCGAGTTCGGCATCTACCTCGTGTCGGATGGTGCGAACAAGCCGTATCGCCTCAAGATTCGCGCACCGGGTTTCGCTCACCTGGCGTCGCTCGACGAAATGGCGCGCGGTCACATGATCGCCGACGCCGTCACGATCATCGGTACGCAGGACATCGTGTTCGGCGAAATCGATCGCTAATGGTTGCGCCGCCCGTGCGAGCGGGCGGTGAGCAGTAAGTCACACGCAAGGCGCGCTGAACCGGCGCGGCTTCGCAAGCTGTCAACAGAGTGAGCGCCAGGTCTGCCGTCCATGCACCCCAGTGTGCGGCAGGTTGTTCGTTCGGTAGGAATTGAAAGAGTCGTGTCTGAAAATGATCTCAGCTGAAGGCCTGAAGGAAATCGATCGAGCGTTGACGAAGTATCCCGCCGATCAGAAACAGTCCGCCGTGATGTCGGCGTTGGCCGTTGCTCAGGAAGAGCACGGCTGGCTGTCGCCCGAACTGATGCAGTTCGTCGCGGACTATCTCGGCATGCCGGCCGTTGCCGTGCAGGAAGTCGCGACGTTCTACACGATGTACGAGCTCAACCCGGTCGGCAAGCACAAGATCACGCTCTGCACGAACCTGCCGTGCCAGCTCGGCCCGGACGGTGGCGCGGAAGCAACTGCCGACTACCTGAAACAGAAGCTGGGCATCGGCTTCGGCGAGACCACGCCCGACGGCAAGTTCACGCTGAAGGAAGGCGAATGCATGGGCTCGTGCGGCGATGCGCCGGTGCTGCTGGTGAACAATCACAGAATGTGCAGCTTCATGAGCCGCGAGAAGATCGACCAGCTGCTTGAGGAGCTCTCGAAATGACGTCCCTCCACGACCGTCACATCAAACCGCTGATCCTCGCTGGTCTGAACGGCGAGAACTGGCATCTCGAAGATTACGTTGCGCGCGGCGGCTACAAGCAGCTGCGCCGCATTCTCGAAGAAAAGATCCCGCCCGAGCAGGTGATCGCCGACGTCAAGGCGTCGGGCCTGCGTGGCCGTGGCGGTGCGGGCTTCCCGACCGGCCTGAAGTGGAGCTTCATGCCGCGCCAGTTCCCGGGGCAGAAGTACCTCGTCTGCAACTCGGACGAAGGCGAGCCGGGCACGTTCAAGGATCGCGACATCCTGCGCTGGAACCCGCACGCGCTGATCGAAGGCATGGCCATCGGCGCGTACGCGATGGGCATCACCGTCGGCTACAACTACATCCACGGCGAAATCTTCGAAGTGTATCGACGCTTCGAAGCCGCGCTCGATGAAGCGCGCGCCGCAGGGTTCCTCGGCGACAACATCATGGGCTCGGAATTCTCGTTCCAGCTGCACGCGCACCACGGTTACGGCGCGTACATCTGCGGCGAAGAAACGGCGCTGCTCGAGTCGCTCGAAGGCAAGAAGGGCCAGCCGCGCTTCAAGCCGCCGTTCCCGGCGAGCTTCGGCGTGTACGGCAAGCCCACCACGATCAACAACACCGAGACGTTCGCCGCGGTGCCGTTCCTGCTGTCCATCGGGCCGCAGAATTACCTCGAGATCGGCAAGCCGAACAACGGCGGCACGAAGATTTTCTCGGTGTCGGGCGACGTCGAGCGTCCGGGCAACTACGAAGTGCCGCTCGGCACGCCGTTCGCGACGCTGATGGAGCTCGCCGGCGGGATGCGCGGCGGCAAGAAGATCAAGGCCGTGATTCCGGGCGGTTCGTCGGCACCGGTGATCCCGGGCGACATCATGATGCAGACGGATCTCGACTACGATTCGATCGCGAAGGCGGGCTCGATGCTCGGTTCCGGCGCGGTGATCGTGATGGACGAGACGCGCTGCATGGTGCGTTCGCTGCTGCGCCTGTCGTACTTCTATTACGAGGAATCGTGCGGCCAGTGCACGCCGTGCCGTGAAGGCACCGGCTGGCTGTATCGCGTCGTGAACCGTATCGAGCACGGCGAAGGGCGCCAGGAAGATCTGGACCTGCTGAACTCGGTTGCCGAGAACATCATGGGCCGCACGATCTGTGCACTCGGCGATGCGGCGGCGATGCCGGTACGCGGGATGCTCAAGCACTACTGGGACGAATTCGCGTACCACGTCGAGCACAAGCACTGCATGGTCGGCGGCCACGCGCACGCGGCGGCAGCCTGAAGCGAACCCGGTTGCGGAATTTGAGCGCACGGTCGGGCGAAGGCGCGAACGGGCGGAAATAGGTTAAGGACCATTCACCATCATGGTTGAACTTGAAATAGACGGCAAGAAGGTCGAGGTGCCCGAAGGCAGCATGGTGATCCAGGCTGCGCACAAGGCGGATACGTACATTCCTCACTTCTGCTATCACAAGAAACTGTCGGTTGCGGCCAACTGCCGGATGTGTCTCGTCGAAGTCGAGAAGATGCCGAAGGCCGTGCCTGCCTGCGCGACCCCCGTGTCGGCCGGCATGATCGTCCATACGCAATCCGACAAGGCCGTGAAGGCGCAGCAGTCGGTGATGGAATTCCTCCTCATCAACCACCCGCTCGACTGCCCGATCTGCGATCAGGGCGGCGAATGCCAGCTGCAGGATCTGGCGGTCGGCTACGGCAAGTCGTCGTCGCGCTACTCGGAAGAGAAGCGCGTGGTGTTCCACAAGAACGTGGGCCCGCTGATCTCGATGGAAGAAATGTCGCGCTGCATCCACTGCACGCGCTGCGTCCGCTTCGGCCAGGAAATCGCCGGCGTGATGGAGTTCGGCATGCTGGGCCGCGGCGAGCACTCGGAAATCACGACGTTCGTCGGCAAGACGGTCGATTCCGAAATGTCGGGCAACATGATCGACCTGTGCCCGGTCGGCGCGCTGACCAGCAAGCCGTTCCGCTACAGCGCCCGTACGTGGGAACTGTCGCGCCGCAAGTCGGTGAGCCCGCACGATTCCGTCGGCGCGAACCTCGTTGTGCAGGTGAAGAACAACCGCGTGATGCGCGTGCTGCCGTTCGAGAACGAAGCGATCAACGAATGCTGGATCTCGGACAAGGACCGCTTCTCGTACGAAGGCCTCAACAGTGAAGAGCGCCTGACGAAGCCGATGCTGAAGCAGGGCGGCCAGTGGATCGAAACCGACTGGCAGACCGCACTCGAATACGTTGCGAAGGGCCTGAAGGGCATCGCCGCGGATCACGGCGCGAACGCGCTGGCGATGCTCGCGAGCGCGCACAGCACGGCTGAAGAGCTGTTCCTCGTGAAGCAGCTCGCCAACGAACTGAAGACGCCGAACGTCGACTTCCGTCTGCGTCAGCAGGATTTCTCGGCGCCGGTCCAGGGCGCACCGTGGCTCGGCATGCCGATCGCCGATCTGTCGAACGTGGACGCCGCGTTCGTCGTCGGTTCGTTCCTGCGCCGCGACCACCCGCTGTTCGCCGCCCGCCTGCGTCAGGCCGCGAAGAACGGCGCGAAGCTGCACTTCCTGCACGCGACCGGTGACGATGCACTGATCCCGACCGCGCAACGTATCGTTGCTGCACCGTCGGCATGGCTCGACCAGCTGGCCGGTATCGCTGCGGTCGTCGCGCAACTGCGCGGCGTCGCGCTGCCCGACACGCTCGCGGGCGTCACGGCATCGCCGGCCGCACAGGCTGTCGCCCAGTCGCTTGCGAACGGCGAACGCCGCGCGGTGCTGCTCGGCAACGTCGCGGTCCGCCATCCGGAATTCGCGAAGCTGCACGCCGTTGCGAAGTGGATCGCCGACAACACCGGCGCCACGTTCGGCTTCCTGACGGAAGCGACGAACACGGTTGGCGCGCACGTCGTCGGCGCACTGCCGGGCGAAGGCGGCCTGAACGCACGCGAAGCGTTCGCTCAGCCGCGCAAGGGCTACGTGCTGCTGAACGTCGAACCGGAATTCGACACCGCCGATCCGGCGCAGGCACTCGCCGCGCTGAACCAGGCGGAGATGGTCGTCGTGATGTCGCCGTTCAAGCATGGCCTCGACTACGCCGACGTGCTGCTGCCGGTTGCGCCGTTCACGGAAACGGCCGGTACGTACGTGAACGCGGAAGGCACCGTGCAGAGCTTCAACGGCGTGGTGCGCCCGCTCGGCGATACGCGTCCGGGCTGGAAGGTGCTGCGCGTGCTCGGCAGCCTGCTCGGCCTGCCGAACTTCGAATACGAGACCTCGGAAGAAGTGCGTCTCGCCGCGCTCGGCGACGCCGGTGTCGCGGGCCGCCTGTCGAACCAGACGTCGGTCGCACCGGTGCGTGTTGCGGCGAATGCCGCGAACGGCGGTTTCGAGCGCCTGGCCGATGTGCCGATCTATCACGCCGACGCACTCGTGCGCCGCGCAGGTGCGCTGCACCTGACGACCGCTGCGAAGGCGGCGAATGCCGCAGCCCTGCCGGCCGCGCTGTTCGACAAGCTGGGCTTGAAGGAAGGCGACGCGGTGCGCGTGCGCCAGGGCGAGCGTGCGGTGCAGTTGCCGGCCGTGCGCGACGCGAATCTTGCGGAGACCGTCGTTCGTGTGTCGGCGGCAACGCCTGCCGGCGCAGCGCTCGGCAGCCTGTCCGGTGAACTGGTGGTGGAGAAGGCGTAAATGAGCTTGTTCGATACGATCAACGCGGGCGGGTCCCAGCTTCTCGGCTTCGCGTGGCCGACGGTGTGGGCAGTCGTGCGCATCCTCGTCGTCTCCGTCGTCATCCTGCTGTGCGTCGCGTACCTGATTCTGTGGGAACGCAAGCTGATCGGCTGGATGCACGTGCGTCTCGGTCCGAACCGCGTCGGCCCCGGCGGCCTGCTGCAGCCGATCGCCGACGTGCTGAAGCTGCTGCTGAAGGAAGTCATTCAGCCGAGCGCCGCCAGCCGCTGGCTGTACCTGATCGCGCCGGTGATGACCGTCGTGCCGGCGTTCGCCGTGTGGGCCGTGATCCCGTTCCAGGCCGAAGCGGTCCTCGCGAACGTGAACGCGGGTCTGCTGTACGCGATGGCGATCTCGTCGATCGGCGTGTACGCGGTGATTCTCGCGGGCTGGGCATCGAACTCGAAGTACGCGTTCCTCGGTGCGATGCGCGCCGCGGCACAGATGGTGTCGTACGAAATCTCGATGGGCTTCGCGCTGGTGCTGGTGCTGATGACGGCCGGCAGCCTGAACCTGTCGGAAATCGTCGGTTCGCAGCAGCACGGCTTCTTCGCCGGCCACGGCGTGAACTTCCTGTCGTGGAACTGGCTGCCGCTGCTGCCGGCGTTCGTCGTGTACTTCATCTCGGGCATCGCCGAAACGAACCGCCACCCGTTCGACGTGGTGGAAGGGGAGTCGGAAATCGTTGCCGGTCACATGATCGATTACTCGGGTATGGCGTTCGCGCTGTTCTTCCTCGCCGAGTACATCAACATGATCGTGATCTCGGCGCTGACTGCGACGCTGTTCCTCGGCGGCTGGGATGCACCGTTCGAATTCCTGTCGTTCATTCCGGGCATCTTCTGGCTGGTGCTGAAGATATTCGCGCTGCTGTCGGTGTTCATCTGGGTTCGCGCGACGTTCCCGCGTTTCCGTTACGACCAGATCATGCGCTTGGGCTGGAAGGTGTTCCTGCCCGTCACGGTGGTCTGGGTGGTCGTGGTCGGCTTCTGGATGATGTCGCCGCTCAACATCTGGGTGAAGTAATCGGACGAAATCATGAGCGCAATCCAACACTTCTTTAAGACCTTCTTCCTGACCGAGCTGCTGCAGGGGCTCGCGCTGACCGGCCGTTACACGTTCAAGCGCAAGGTCACTGTGCAGTTCCCGGAAGAAAAGACGCCGATCTCGCCGCGTTTCCGCGGGCTGCACGCACTGCGCCGCTACGAAAACGGCGAAGAGCGCTGCATCGCGTGCAAGCTGTGCGAGGCCGTGTGCCCCGCAATGGCGATCACGATCGAATCGGAAACGCGTGCGGACAACACGCGCCGCACGACGCGCTACGACATCGACCTGACGAAGTGCATCTTCTGCGGGTTCTGCGAAGAGAGCTGCCCGGTCGATTCGATCGTCGAGACGCAGATTCTCGAGTACCACGGCGAAAAGCGCGGCGACCTGTATTTCACGAAGGAAATGCTGCTCGCGGTGGGCGATCGCTACGAGAAGGACATCGCCGCGGCGAAGGCTGCCGACGCGCCGTATCGTTGATTGTGTTTGCAGTGCCGGCCCGAAGCACGGGCCGAGCCGCCGCGACGGGTGCGGCTCGCAAGAGCGTCCCGCAAGCCGCGCCTGACTATGGCCTAACGATGAACCGGTAATCATGGAATTCACGACCGTACTGTTCTACATCTTCGCGCTGCTCCTGGTGGTATCAGGGCTGAAGGTGATCACTTCGCGCAACCCGGTGGCGTCTGCGCTTTTCCTTGTGCTGGCGTTCTTCAACGCCGCCGCGATCTGGATGCTGCTGGAAGCGGAGTTCCTCGCGATCCTGCTGGTGCTGGTGTACGTGGGCGCCGTGATGGTGCTGTTCCTGTTCGTCGTGATGATGCTGGACATCAACATCGACTACCTGCGTCGCGACTTCAAGCGCTTCGTCCCGATGGCGACCGTGGTCGGCGCGATCATCGTGATCGAAACCGCGCTGATCCTGTGGCGCGGCTACGGCGACACGCAGACCGTGCACGCGATGGCGACGGGCGAGATGGCCAACTGGTCGAACACGCGCCTGATCGGCAAGGTGATCTACACCGACTACATCTTCGCGTTTGAAATCGCCGGCCTCGTGCTGCTGGTCGCGATCATTGCCGCAATCGGGCTGACCGAGCGCAAGGGCAAGGACAGCAAGCGCCAGCGCGTGTCGGATCAGGTCAAGGTGCGCCGCAACGACCGTGTGCGCCTCGTGAAGATGGAAGCGGAAAAGCCGCAGCCGGAAACGGCGCAGAGCGAAGCCGGTTCGGGCACCAACGGCTAAGCGGAGGAAAAGAAAACATGCTGACTCTTGCTCATTACCTCGTGCTCGGCGCGATCCTCTTTGCGATCGCGATCGTCGGGATTTTCCTTAACCGCCGCAACGTCATCATCATCCTGATGTCGATCGAACTGATGCTGCTGGCGGTGAACACCAACTTCGTCGCGTTTTCGCATTACCTCGGCGATGTGCACGGCCAGATCTTCGTGTTCTTCGTGCTGACCGTCGCCGCAGCGGAAGCCGCGATCGGCCTCGCGATTCTGGTGACCCTGTTCCGTAAGCTCGACACGATCAATGTCGAGGATCTCGATCAGCTCAAAGGTTAATTTCAGGCAACGCTGTTATGTCAACGACACTCAATGAAAACCTGCTGCTGGCGATTCCGCTCGCTCCGCTGGCCGGCTCGCTGATTGCGGGGCTGTTCGGGAACGCAGTCGGGCGCAAGGGCGCACACCGGATCACGATCCTCGGCGTAATGATCGCGTTCCTCCTGTCGGCGAAAGTCTTCTTCGACGTGATGGGCGGCGCAAGCTTCAACGCGACCGTCTACGAATGGATGAACGTCGGTTCGCTGAAGCTCGAAATCGGCTTCCTCGTCGATTCGCTGACCGCGATGATGATGGTCGTCGTGACCTTCGTCTCGCTGATGGTGCACGTGTACACGATCGGCTACATGGCGGAAGAAGACGGCTACCAGCGCTTCTTCTCGTACATCTCGCTGTTCACGTTCTCGATGCTGATGCTCGTGATGAGCAACAACTTCCTGCAGCTGTTCTTCGGCTGGGAAGCGGTGGGCCTGGTGTCGTACCTGCTGATCGGCTTCTACTTCACGCGTGAGAGCGCGATCTACGCGAACATGAAGGCGTTCCTCGTGAACCGCGTGGGCGACTTCGGCTTCCTGCTCGGCATCGGCCTGCTGCTCGCATTCGCCGGCTCGATGAACTACGGCGAAGTGTTCGCGAAACGCGCGGAACTGGCGAGCCTGCACTTCCCGGGTACCGACTGGGGCCTGCTGACCGTGGCCTGTATCTGCCTGTTCATCGGCGCGATGGGTAAGTCGGCACAGTTCCCGCTGCACGTGTGGCTGCCGGACTCGATGGAAGGCCCGACCCCGATCTCTGCGCTGATTCACGCGGCGACGATGGTGACCGCCGGCATCTTCATGGTGTCGCGCATGTCGCCGCTGTTCGAGCTGTCGGACACCGCGCTGTCGTTCATCACGGTGATCGGTGCGATCACGGCGCTCTTCATGGGCTTCCTCGGCATCGTCCAGAACGACATCAAGCGCGTGGTTGCGTACTCGACGCTGTCGCAGCTCGGCTACATGACCGTCGCGCTCGGCGTGTCCGCTTATCCGGTCGCCGTGTTCCACCTGATGACGCACGCGTTCTTCAAGGCGCTGCTGTTCCTCGGTGCCGGCTCGGTCATCATGGGCATGCACCACGACCAGGACATGCGCAACATGGGCGGCCTGCGCAAGTACATGCCGATCACGTGGATCACGTCGCTCGTCGGTTCGCTCGCGCTGATCGGTACGCCGTTCTTCTCGGGCTTCTATTCGAAGGACTCGATCATCGACGCGGTGAAGCTGTCGCACCTGCCGGGTTCGGGCTTCGCGTACTTCGCGGTCGTCGCGAGCGTGTTCGTCACGGCGCTGTACTCGTTCCGCATGTACTTCCTGGTGTTCCACGGCGAAGAGCGCTTCCGCAAGCCGAAGCATCCGGAATCGCCGATGGGCATGGCGGCCGCGCACGGCCACGACGATCACGGCCATGGCCACGGTCATGACGACCACGCGCACGAGCCGCACGAGACCCCGTGGGTCGTGTGGGTGCCGCTGGTCCTGCTGGCGATCCCGTCGGTGATCATCGGTGCGTTCGCGATCTCCCCGATGCTGTTCGGCGATTTCTTCCAGCACGGCGTTGCGTTCGACAAGGTGATCTTCATCGGCGAAAACCACCCGGCGCTCGAGGAAATGGGCCATGAATTCACCAACTGGTGGAGCATGGGTCTGCACTCGATTTCGGGCCTGCCGGTCTGGCTCGCGCTCGCCGGTGTCGTTGTCGCGTGGTTCCTGTACCTGAAGCGTCCGGAACTGCCGGCGTCGATCCGCCGCGCGTTCGGCCCGATCTACACGCTGCTGGACAACAAGTACTACATGGACAAGATCAACGAAGTGGTGTTCGCCCGAGGTTCGGTGGCGATCGGCCGCGGCCTGTGGAAGGAAGGTGACGTCGTGGTGATCGACGGCCTCGTCAACGGCAGCGCCCGGTTCATCGGCTGGTTCGCCAGCGTGATCCGCTTCCTCCAATCCGGTTACATCTATCACTACGCGTTCGCCATGATCATCGGCATGCTGGGGCTCCTGACCCTGTTTGTAACGCTCGGCGGCAAATAAGGCGGGGGACAACTTAATGCACGCTTTTCCGATTCTCAGTACCGCGATCTGGCTGCCGATTGTTTTCGGCCTCCTCGTGCTCGCGGTGGGTAACGATAAAAATCCAGGGACGGCCCGCTGGATCGCACTGATCGGTTCGCTGCTCGGTCTCGCGGTCACGATCCCGCTGATCACGGGCTTCGATTCGAGCACGGCTGCGCTGCAGTTCGTCGAGAACTCGACCTGGATCGAACGCTTCGACATCGCGTATCACCTCGGCGTCGACGGCATCTCGATGTGGTTCGTCGTGCTGACCGCGCTGATCACGGTGATCGTCGTGATCGCCGCATGGGAAGTGATCACCGAGAATGTCGCGCAGTACCTCGCGGCCTTCCTGATCCTGTCCGGGATCATGATCGGCGTGTTCTCGGCGGCCGACGGCCTGCTGTTCTACGTGTTCTTCGAAGCCACCCTGATCCCGATGTACATCATCATCGGCGTGTGGGGCGGCCCGAACCGCGTGTATGCGGCATTCAAGTTCTTCCTGTACACGCTGGCCGGCTCGCTGCTGATGCTGGTCGCGCTGATCTACCTGTACACGGAAACGCACTCGTTCGACCTCGCGACGTGGCAGAACGCCAAGATCGCGATGACGCCGCAGATACTGCTGTTCATTGCCTTCTTCCTCGCGTTCGCGGTGAAGGTGCCGATGTGGCCGGTCCACACCTGGCTGCCGGACGCGCACGTGGAAGCGCCGACGGGTGGCTCGGTCGTGCTGGCGGCGATCATGCTGAAGCTCGGCGCGTACGGTTTCCTGCGCTTCTCGCTGCCGATCACGCCTGACGCGAGCCACTTCCTGGCGCCCGTCGTGATCACGCTGTCGCTGATCGCGGTGATCTACATCGGCCTCGTCGCGATGGTGCAGTCCGACATGAAGAAGCTGGTCGCGTATTCGTCGATCGCGCACATGGGCTTCGTCACGCTCGGCTTCTTCATCTTCAACCAGCTCGGCGTTGAAGGCGCGATCATCCAGATGATTTCGCACGGCTTCGTGTCGGGCGCGATGTTCCTGTGCATCGGCGTGCTGTACGACCGCGTGCACTCGCGCCAGATCGCCGATTACGGCGGCGTCGTGAACGTGATGCCGAAGTTCGCGGCCTTCGCGATGCTGTTCTCGATGGCCAACTGCGGCCTGCCGGGCACGTCGGGTTTCGTCGGCGAGTTCATGGTGATTCTCGCTGCCGTCCAGTACAACTTCTGGATCGCATTCGGTGCGGCATTCACGCTGATCCTCGGCGCTGCCTACACGCTGTGGATGTACAAGCGCGTGTACTTCGGCGCGGTTGCGAACGATCACGTTGCCAAGCTGAAGGACATCGGCCGTCGCGAATTCGTGATGTTGGCCGTGCTCGCCGCGTTCACGATGCTGATGGGCCTGTATCCGAAGCCTTTCACCGACGTGATGCACGTTTCCGTGGAAAACCTCCTCTCCCATGTCGCGCAGTCGAAGCTGCCGCTGGCCCAGTAATCGCGAGCGGAGGAACTCAAGATCATGAACGCTCCTATGAATGTCCTGTTGCCTGACGCGCTGGTGATGGCCGCCATCGTCGTCGCATGGCTGAACGACACCTTTACCGGTGCTTCCGGCCGCCGCCTGACCTATCTGATCGCGGTCGTATCGTCGGTCGTCGCCGGCGTGTGGTTCTCGGTGCAGGCGCTCGACCCGCAGCAGTACTACTTCTTCTCGAAGATGATCGTCGTCGACTCGTTCGCGAGCATGATGAAGGCGGTCGTGTCGTTCGGTTTCGCGGTCTCGCTCGTCTATTCGCGCAAGTACCTCGAAGATCGCGACATGTTCCGCGGCGACGTGTTCCTGCTCGGCATGTTCTCGCTGCTCGGCCAGCTGGTCATGGTGTCGGGCAACAACTTCCTGACGCTGTACCTCGGTCTCGAACTGATGTCGCTGTCGCTGTACGCGGTCATCGCGCTGCGCCGTGATGCCGCTCAGTCGAGCGAAGCCGCGATGAAGTACTACGTGCTGGGCGCGCTCGCGTCGGGCTTCGTGCTGTACGGCATCTCGATGCTCTACGGCGCGACCGGTTCGCTCGAGCTGGGCGAGGTGTACAAGGCGGTCGGCGGCAACACCGACGCGGCCGTGCTGATGTTCGGCGTGGTCTTCATCGTCGCCGGTATCGCGTTCAAGCTCGGCGCCGTGCCGTTCCACATGTGGGTGCCGGACGTCTACCAGGGCTCGCCGACCGCGATGACGCTGTTCGTCGGCGGTGGCCCGAAGGTTGCCGCGTTCGCGTGGGGCCTGCGCTTCCTGGTGATGGGCCTGCTGCCGCTCGCACAGAACTGGCAGACCGCGCTCGTGATCCTCGCCGCGCTGTCGCTGATCGTCGGTAACATCACCGGTATCGTCCAGCGCAACATCAAGCGGATGCTCGCGTATTCGGCGATCTCGAACATGGGCTTCGTGCTGCTCGGTCTGCTCGCGGGCATCGTGAAGGGTGACGCGGCGGCACCGGCGAACGCATACAGCTCGGCGATGTTCTACGCGATCGTCTACCTGATCACGACGCTCGGCTCGTTCGGCGTGGTGATGCTGCTTGCACGCCGCGATTTCGAAGCCGAAACGATCGACGACTTCAAGGGCCTCAACAAGCGCAGCCCGGTGTTCGCGTTCGTGATGATGGTCATGATGTTCTCGCTGGCAGGTATCCCGCCGACCGTCGGCTTCTACGCGAAGCTCGCCGTGCTCGAGGCGACCGTCAACGCGGGCCTCACGTGGCTGGCCGTGCTGGCCGTGATCACGTCGCTGTTCGGCGCGTTCTACTACCTGCGCATCGTGAAGCTGATGTACTTCGATGCTCCGCAGGATGCGACGCCGATCACGGGCGATTTCTGCAAGCGCACGATTCTCGTGTTGAACGGCCTGGCAGTCGTCGTGCTCGGCCTGATCCCGAGCCCGCTGCTGACGGCCTGCCTGCAGGCAATTCGTCACACGCTGCCGCTGTAATGTCGGCAGCCGGCTGGTTTATCGTGCTGTTGGCGCTCGTCTGCGCCAACCTGCCGTTCCTCAACCAACGCCTCTTCGCCGTCGTGCCGTTCGGCACGGCGAAGAAGAGCGGGTGGGTGCGGATCGGCGAGCTGATCGTGCTGTACTTCATCGTTGGCGCGCTCGGCTTCTGGCTCGAGTCGCGCGCCGGCAACCGCTTCGAACAGGGCTGGCAGTTCTACGCGATCACGTTCAGTCTCTTCGTCGTGTTCGCGTTTCCCGGCTTCACGTTCCAGTATCTCGTCAAACGACGCTGACGGCTCCGGCCGTCGCGCTCATTCCCGGAGCCGCCGATGGCCGACCTACCCAATCACGACGCCGCACTGACCGAAACCTGCCTCGAAAGCGAGGCGATTTTCGAAGGCTCGTTCCTCAAGCTCAAGCGCGATACCGTCCGTCTGCCGGACGGCAAGAAGGCCACACGCGAATACGTCCAGCACCCGGGCGCGGTGATGGTGATCCCGCTGTTCGACGACGGCCGCGTGCTGATGGAAAGTCAGTATCGCTACCCGATCGGCAAGGTGATGGCCGAGTTCCCGGCCGGCAAGCTCGATCCGAACGAAGGCGCGCTCGCGTGCGCCGTGCGCGAACTGCGCGAGGAAACGGGTTACACGGCACGCGAGTACGTGTTCCTGGCCCGGATTCACCCGATCATTTCCTATTCGACCGAATTCATCGACCTGTACCTGGCGCGCGGGCTGACGGCCGGCGAGCGCAAGCTCGATGAAGGCGAATTCCTCGAGACCTTCACCGCGACGCAGGCCGATCTGCAGGAATGGGTGCGTACGGGCCAGATCTCCGACGTAAAGACGATCATCGGCACGATGTGGCTCGACAAGGTGCTGTCCGGCACGTGGCCGCTCGGGCCGGTTCTGACGCCCTGAGCGCGGCGTCAGCGGCGGGTGGGGCGCCGCGTTACAATCCGGTGACGCGGCGCCTTCGCGTCGCGCGATCGGTATTTAGCACGATCGTTCACAAAACCGCTTTTTGCGCTACACTCGTCACACGCCCTGATTCAGCATGAAGGTCCTCGATTTACAGTGCCCGCACGGTCATCGGTTCGAAGGCTGGTTCGCTTCCGCCGATGAATTCGAAGCGCAGTTGTCCCGCAAGCTGGTCGAATGTCCGGTGTGCGGAACGACCGAGGTCAACCGTCTGCCGTCGGCGCCGCGCCTGAACCTGTCGGGCGCGACGCAGGCACAGCCGGCCGATCCGCGTGCACTGCAGGCACAGGTGATGCGTGCGCTGCGCGAGGTGCTGGAGAAAACCGAGAATGTGGGCGAGCGCTTCGCCGAGGAAGCGCGGCGCATCCATTACAACGAGGCGCCGGCACGCAGCATCCGTGGCGTCACGACGCCCGAAGATGTGCAATCCTTGGCCGAAGAAGGCATCGACGTGATGCCGCTGCCGATTCCTGCCGCGCTGAAAGAACCGCTGCAATAACGTATGCAGTGAGTTCTTGTCGGGCCGGACGGCTGCGGACAGGAGACACTGCGCATGGATCTGGATTATTCCCCCGCCGACGACGCGTTCCGCGTCGACGTCCGCGCCTGGCTTGAGGCCAACCTGCCTCACGCACTGCGCGCCAAAGTACTCGATCACAAACGACTCGACCGCGAGGATTTCGCGAGCTGGCACCGGATTCTCGGCCAGCGCGGCTGGTCTGCGCCCGCATGGCCGGTTGAATATGGCGGCCCGGGCTGGAACGCGACCCAACGACACATCTGGGACGAGGAGTGCGCACGGATCGGCGCGCCGACCGTGCTGCCGTTCGGCGTATCGATGGTCGCGCCCGTGTTGATGAAATACGGCAGCGAAGCGCAGAAACGTCATTACCTGCCGCGCATTCTCGACGGCTCGGACTGGTGGTGCCAGGGCTACTCGGAGCCGGGTTCGGGATCCGACCTTGCATCGCTGCGCACGCGCGCCGAGCGCCATGGCGACCACTACGTCGTCAATGGCCAGAAGACCTGGACGACGCTCGGCCAGTACGCCGACATGATGTTCTGCCTCGTACGCACCGATCCAGTCGCGAAGAAGCAGGAGGGCATCTCGTTCCTGCTGATCGACATGAAGACGCCCGGCATCACGGTGCGCCCGATCGTCATGCTCGACGAGGACCACGAGGTCAACGAGGTGTTCTTCGAGGACGTGAAGGTGCCGGTCGAGAATCTCGTCGGCGACGAGAACCGCGGCTGGACCTACGCGAAATACCTGCTTGGACACGAGCGCACCGGTATCGCGCGCGTCGGCGCGTCGAAGCGCGAGCTCGCGTTCCTGAAGCGCGTCGCCTCGAACCAGCGCAAGAACGGCAAGCCGTTGCTCGCCGATCCGGTTTTCGCCGCGAAGGTCGCGGCGCTCGAGGTCGAGCTGATGGCGCTCGAGGTGACGGTGCTGCGCGTCGTCAGCCGCGAGACGAGCGGCAAGGGGCCGGGCCCCGAGGCGTCGATGCTGAAGATCAAGGGCACGGAAGTGCAGCAGGCGCTCACCGAGCTGATGGTCGACGCGATCGGCCCGCTCGCCGCACCGTTCGACGTACCGTTCCTCGACGGCCAGCGCGAGCACAGCATCGCGGGCGACGACGATGCGGCACCGCTTGCCGCCTATTACTTCAATTACCGGAAGACATCGATCTACGGCGGTTCGAACGAGATCCAGAAAAACATCATCGCGCAGATGATTCTGGGGCTGTGATCAGGGAACGGAGACAACCATGGATTTCAGCTTTACCGATGAGCAGCAGCAGTTCGCCGACGCGCTGCGCCGTTATCTCGGCGAGCAATACGGCTTCGAAGCGCGCCAGGCTATCGTGCGCAGCGACGCGGGCGTGTCGGACACGCAATGGAGCGCATTCGCCGAGCTGGGGTTGACCGCGCTGCCCGTGCCGGACGCACAGGGTGGCTTCGGCGGCGGCCCGGTCGACATGCTGGTCGTGATGCAGGAGCTTGGCCGCGCGCTCGTGATCGAGCCGTACTGGGCAACGGCGGTGGGCGTCGAAGCCTTGCGCATCGCCGGCTCCGGCGCCGGTGAGGACGCGGCGTTGCTGGAGGCGGTTGCGCAGGGGCAGAAGCGTGTGGCGGTCGCGTTCCACGAACCGCACGCGCGCTACGACCTGTTCGAACTCGACACCCATGCGCGCGAGCAGGGCGGCACGTACCGGCTGACCGGCACGAAGTCGGTCGTTCAGCACGGCGCACAGGCGCATGCGTGGATCGTGCCCGCGCGCGTCGACGGCGGCGGCATTGGCCTCTTCGTCGTCGAACGGGATGCCGCGAACGCGAAGGTGGTCGACTACCGGACGATCGACGGACAGCGTGCCGCGACGATCGGGTTCAATGAAACGCCGGCGCGACTGCTGACGGGCGGTGCGCGCGACGCCGCGGCCCTCGAGCAGGTTGCCGATTACGCGACGTTCCTGCTGTGCGCGGAAGCGGTCGGTACGCTCGACGAACTGAATCGCGCGACGGTCGAATACACGAAGACGCGCGAGCAGTTCGGCGTGCCGATCGCGCGTTTCCAGGCGCTGCAGCACCGGATGGTCGACATGCTGATCCATGCCGAGCAGGCACGTTCGTTGACTTACCTGGCAGCCGTGCGCTACGCGAGCGGCGATGCCGATGCGCGGCGCAAGGCCGTGTCGGCCGCGAAAGCGCGTGTCGGCGCCGCCGCTCGCTTCGTCGGCCAGCAGGCCGTTCAACTGCATGGCGGCATGGGCGTGACCAACGAGGTCGCCGCTGCACACCTGTTCAAGCGGCTGACGATCATCGAGACGACGCTCGGCGATACCGATCATCATCTTGCCCGCATCGCGGCGCTGCCCGATTTCGCGCAGACCGACGCAGCATGACGGCGACGCGTGAGCGCGCCAGACAAGGAGACACCTAGTGGGCATCAGTTACGAAGACCTGGTGGTCGGCAGCACCACCGAAGTGGGTCGCTACACGTTCGAACCCGACGACATCAAGGCGTTCGCGCAACGCTACGACCCGCAGCCGTTCCACCTCGACGAAGAAGCCGGGAAGGCATCGCATTTCGGCGGGCTCGTCGCGAGCGGCTGGCATACGTGTTCGGTGTTCATGAGCCTGCTCATCAAGAAGCTCGGCCATGACTCGACCAGCATGGGTTCGCCGGGCATCGACTCGATTCGCTGGCTCAAGCCGGTGCGTGCCGGCGACACGATCACGATGTATCAGAAGGTCCACGACAAGCGCGTGTCGGAGAGCAAGCCCGACCGCGGCATCGTGTCGACGGAGTGGGTCGGCGTGAACGGCGCCGGCGAGACGGTGATCACCGTCCATACCAAGGTGATCTTCGGGCTGCGCCATCCGGGAGGCAAGCAGGCATGACCGACGTGACCTTGCCGCTGATCGCATCGGCACAGGCGCTGCAGGCGCGTGTCGGCGCAGAGCCGCTCGCGAGCGGCTGGATCGCGATCGACCAGCGTCGTGTCGATGGCTTTGCCGATGCGACCGGCGATCATCAATGGATTCACGTCGATCCGGAGCGCGCGCGGCGCGAGTCGCCGTTCGGCGGCCCGATCGCGCACGGGTTCCTGACGCTGTCGCTGATTCCGGCGCTGATGGCCGACGCGATGCGTTTCGAGCAGAAGATGGGCGTGAACTACGGACTGAACCGCGTGCGGTTCCTGAAGCCGGTGCCGGTCGGTGCGCGTGTGCGTGCGCTGTTTGCGGTCAAGGAAACCGCCGAGGCCGCGAAAGGCGGTGTGCAGGTGACATGGTCGGTGACGATGCAGGTCGAGGATCCCGCCGCGCCGCTGCCTGTCTGCGCGGCGGAATTCATCACGCTGCATTACTTCTGACGAGCGGAGCGGCATCCACGGATGCCGCTCCGCTCGTCACATGCGTGTCAGTGCTTTGCGTATTGCGTCGCGCCGAACAGCACTTCGCGTGCCTTGTCGTCCTGCAGCGCCTTGCGCATCGATGCGAGCACTTCGACGCCGCGCTGCACGGCTGGCCGCGCGGCAATCGCCTCTTGCCAGCGTTTCACGTTCGGCAATTCGTCGAGCACGATGCCCTGGTTCTGCCACGAGCGCGTCCACGGGAACGTCGCAATGTCCGCGATCGTGTACGCGTCGCCCGCGAGATATTCGGATTCGCCGAGCCGTTTGTCCATCACGTTGTACAGGCGCTTCGCCTCGTTCGTGTAGCGGTTGACCGCATATTCGATCTTCTCCGGCGCATACAGGCGAAAATGGTGCGCCTGCCCGAGCATCGGGCCGACGCCGCCCATCTGGAACATCAGCCATTCGAGCGTCGCGTAGCGTGCAGCCGGATCGGTCGGCAGGAACTTGCCGGTCTTCTCCGCGAGGTAGATCAGGATCGCGCCCGATTCGAACAGCGAGATCGGCTGGCCGCCGGGGCCATCCGGATCGACGATCGCGGGGATCTTGTTGTTCGGGCTGATCTTCAGGAATTCCGGCTTGAACTGGTCGCCCGCGCCGATATCGACCGGATGGGCACGATAGGCGAGGCCGGTTTCCTCGAGCATGATGTGCACCTTGTGGCCGTTCGGGGTCGCCCAGCTATAGACGTCGATCATCGTGAACTCCTTGATTGCATGCGCGAAAAACGGCGCCGGCAGCGCCGCGACAGGCGGTCATTAGAGCATGGATCGATATGGGCTGCTGGCGACGGAAATGCGCGTGCCGATGCGTGCGTGCGCGTGTTGAGCGACCTGGCGTCGGGGGGCGATCGCATGTCGTTCTGAAGCGCCGAGATGGGGGCGTCGCCGTGCAGCATCGGGGCGATGCCGTGGCGACGCGTCAATTCGAAAGCCGGCTCGACGGCTCAGCGCTTGTAGCGCGGTGGGCGCTTCTCGAGAAACGCGGTGATGCCTTCGAGCCCGTCCGCATGATGCAGCGACGCGACGAAATGATCGCGCTCCGTGCCGAGATGGGCGTCGAGCGGTTGCATCGTCGCGTCGTCGAGTAGCGACTTGATGCGCGTGAGCGCGTTCGGCGAGATGCCGGCGAGCGTATCGGCCCATGCGAGCGCGTCGGTCAGCGCCGCGCCGGGCACGGCGAGCCGGTTGACGACGCCGAGCGTGTGCAGACGTTCGGCTGCGACAGGCTTGCCTTCGAACAGGATCTCGGCCGCGATCGCGCGCGGCAGCGCGCGGGCGATGAACCACGAACCGCCCCCGTCGGGCGTCAGGCCGACACGCGCGTACGACATCACGAACTTCGCATCGTGCGCGGCGACGATCAGGTCGCACGCGAGCGCGAGCGAGAAGCCCGCGCCCGCCGCGGCGCCTTCGACCGCTGCGATCACCGGCTTCGTCGAAGCGTGAATCGCCGTCACCCATGCGGCGAGCTGATCGATGCTGTCGGCCTGGTAGGACGGATCCTTCG
Organism: Burkholderia lata; assembly: GCF_902499025.1. Taxonomy (GTDB): domain Bacteria; phylum Pseudomonadota; class Gammaproteobacteria; order Burkholderiales; family Burkholderiaceae; genus Burkholderia; species Burkholderia lata_C. The sequence goes on from NZ_CABVPW010000038.1 coordinate 77,298, forward strand.
AGCGGTTGTCGAGCAGCCGGTTCAGGTTGCCGCCCGCGCAGAAGAAGCGATCGGCGCCGGTGAGTACGACCGCGCGAATCCCTGGATCGCGTTCGGCGGTGGCGAGCGCTTCGATGCCGGCCGCGTACATGTCCGGATGCAGCGCGTTGCGTGCGCCGGGATTGGATAGCGTGAGGACGAGCGTCGATTCGCTCTCGGGCGGACGCGAGGCCAGCAGTTCAGCACTCATGCGAGGGTGTCTCCATCGGATGGCGGGGCTGCGGCGCCGCGCGCGTAGCGCTTGCTGATGCAGCCGATGCCGTAGCGGATGTAATGTTGTCGTGACGGACGCAAAACTTGCTTTAGACTAGCACGAACGTGCTTTTCAGCGCGATGAATCCCGATGCGGCCGGCATCGATGCGGCCGCGCTTCAGCAAGGAAGGAGACTCCGATGCTACAGCTGTGCGGTATTCCGTTGTCCAACTATTACAACAAGGTGAAGTTCGTCCTGCTCGAGCACGACATTCCGTTCGAGGAGTCGGTGTGCGGTTTGCCGATCAGCGATCCGGCGCAGCTCGCCGATTCGCCGCTCGGCAAGATTCCGTTTCTGAAGACCGAAGAAGGCGCGTTGTTCGAGTCGCAGGTGATCATCGAGTACCTGGCGGCGCGCTATCCCGAGAAAGGCATTTTTCCGGCAAGCCCGTTTGCGAGCGCGAAGGTGCGCGAACTGATCGAGACACTCGAGCTGTATCTCGAATGGACGGCGCGCGAGGTCTATACCGAAGCGTTTTTCGGCGGCAAGGTCAGCGACGGGATGAAGGCCCACGTCGAGAAGCGCCTGCCGCGCGCGATCGATGCGTTCAAGCAGATGACGCAGTTTTCTCCGTATGTGCTCGGCGAGTCGTTCGGACTCGCAGACATCGCCGCCTGGGTCCATCTGCCGGTCATCGGCATGGCGACGAAGGCGATATTCGGACGCGATTTCCTGCTCGACGCCGGCATCGACTGGAAGGCGCATGCGAAGCAGGTGGGCGAGCGCCCTGTCGCGCAGCGCGTGGCGGCCGAGCGCAAGGCGTATATCGACGCGACGAGCGTCGCGCGTTCGTAAGCGCGGTTCCCGCAGGGCGGCGTACGGCCGCCCGTGCGGGCCTTACAGGCGGGCGAGTCGTTCGAGCGCGGCCGCGAGCGTGCTTTCCTGCTTCGCGAAGCAGAATCGGACGACGCCCGATTCGTGCGGCTCGTGATAGAACGCCGACACCGGAATGGCGGCCACGCCGATCTCCGACGTGAGCCACTTCGAGAATTCCGCTTCCGGAAGGTCGCTGATCGCCGAATAATCGACGCACTGGAAGTACGTGCCCGTGCAGGGCAGCAGCTTGAAGCGCGTGCGCTCGAGGCCCGCCCGGAAGAAGTCGCGCTTCTTCTGGTAGAAGTCGGCGAGCGTCAGGTACGGCGCCGGGTCGCGCAGGTAGTCGGCGAGCCCGATCTGCATCGGCGTGTTCACCGTGAATACGTTGAACTGGTGGACCTTGCGGAATTCCGAGGTCAGCGCGGCAGGCGCCGCGACATAGCCGACCTTCCAGCCCGTCACGTGATAGGTCTTGCCGAAGCTCGACACGATGAAGCTGCGCGCGGCGAGTTCCGGATAGCGTGCGACGCTCTCGTGGCGCGCGCCGTCATAGACCATGTGCTCGTAGACCTCGTCGGACAGGATCAGCACGTTGGTGCCGCGCACGATCTCCTCGAGCTTGCGCATGTCCGCCTCGCGCCACACGGTACCCGTCGGGTTGTGCGGCGTGTTGATCAGGATCATGCGTGTTTTCGGCGTGATCGCGGCCGCCAGACGGTCGAACGGGATCGCGTAGTCGGGCGCCTCCAGCGTGACGAACACGGGCTTGCCGCCCGCGAGTTCGATCGACGGCAGGTAGCTGTCGTAGGTCGGTTCGACGACGATTACTTCGTCACCCGGATGCACCGTGCACAGGATCGCCGTCAGCAGCGCCTGCGTCGCGCCGGCCGTCACGGTGATTTCGGTTGCCGGATCGTAACGCCGGCCGTAGACCTGCGCGATCTTGTCCGCGATCGCGTCGCGCAGCGGCGCGACACCGGCCATCGGCGGATACTGGTTGTGCCCGTTGCGCATCGCGCCGGCAACCGCATCGACGATGCGCGGATCGCAGTCGAAATCCGGAAAGCCCTGACCGAGGTTCACCGCGCCTTTTTCTGCGGCAAGCGCGCTCATGACCGTGAAGATCGTCGTGCCGACGTTCGGCAGGCGCGAGGGGAAAACGGGAGTCGTTGGCATGTCTGAAGGAGCGTTCATCGATACGGTCGAAATCGGGTGGGGGTGCGTGCGTCAGGCAGGCGTGGCGTCGAGCGCGCAGGCCTCGGCAAAGGGCGCGGGTTGTGCGATCCGGAAGCCGAAGTCGCGTGCGGTCCGCTTCGCGAGCTTCAGCAGCGCGCGGTCTTTCGACACGAGCCACTCGGCCTGCGCGGCGCGGGCGAGTTCAAGAAACTTCTGGTCGTCGCGGTCCTTGCACTTCGGCAGTGGCGGCGCGTCGGCGTCGATGGCCGGCGGCTCGACGAGGCTCGCGAGGCGGGCGACGGTTGCGAGCGCGGCCGCCTTGTCGACAGCGCGCGACTGGAACTGAGGATAGTCGAGTACATACTCGAGTTCGGTCAGGCAGCGACCGTCGATCACGGCGGCAAGCGTGCCACGTTCGAGCGCGGCACGGATCGGGCGCGTAGCAGGGTCGTCGAATACGAGGATGTCGATCCAGACGTTCGAGTCGAGCACGACGCGATGTGCGGCATGCGGGGCGAGAGAGCGGGTCATTCGTTACAATCGGTGGTTTTCGTCTGACCGCAAGGCACGGCGTGCCAGCGAGCCTCTATGATAATCGTTCTCTCCCCAGCCAAATCCCTCGACTACGATACGCCCGCGCACGTCCAGTCTTACACGAAGCCTGCATTCGTCGATGACGCGTCGGAACTGATCGACGGCCTGCGCAAGCTTTCGCCGCAGGACATCGCGACGCTGATGGATATCTCCGATCCGCTCGCGCGCCTGAATTTCCAGCGTTACGCGGACTGGTCGCCGACCTTTACGCCGGCCAATGCGAAGCAGGCCGTGCTCGCGTTCAACGGCGACGTATATGAGGGATTCGACGCCAAATCGCTGTCGTCCGCCGATCTCGACTATGCGCAGCAGCACGTGCGCGTGCTGTCGGGCCTGTACGGGCTGCTGCGCCCGCTCGACCTGCTGCAGCCGTACCGTCTCGAGATGGGTACGCGCTTCGCGAACGCGCGCGGCAAGGACCTGTACGCGTTCTGGGGCGACCGCATCACGCGGGCGCTGAACGAGCAGCTCGAAACGCGCAGCGGCGCGGCGCGCGTGCTGGTCAACTGCGCGTCGACCGAATACTTCAAGTCGGTCAAGCCGAAACTGCTGGCCGCGCCCGTCATTACCCCGGTGTTCGAGGACTGGAAGGGCGGCCGCTACAAGATCATCAGCTTCCATGCGAAGCGTGCGCGCGGCCTGATGGCGCGTTTTATCGTCGAGAACCGTATTACCGACCCGACGGCGCTGAAGGATTTCGCGACGGAAGGCTATGCGTTCGATGCGGCTGCGTCGAACGATTCGACTTACGTATATCGCCGGCGAGTCGGCGAGTGACCCTGCCGGCCGTTCACGAGACGGCCGGCGCATGCATGAGGCCGGGCAAGCGCTACACCGCCTGTTCCGGTCGCCCAAGGAGAGACAGATGGCCCTTTCGATCACCAGCAATTTCGACGCAGGCGCAATCGACGTCGTGTCGTGCGACAGCCCCGATGCGATTCGGCTGCGCGTGCGTGGCGACAACCGCTCGGAATTCGCGCAATGGTTCTATTACCGCTTGACGGGCGCGCGCGGCGAGCGCTGCGTGATGACGTTCGAGAATGCTGCCGAATGCGCGTATCCGTCGGGCTGGCGCAATTACAGCGCGGTGGCGAGCTATGACCGCGTCGACTGGTTCCGCGTGCCGACGACGTTCGACGGCAAGACGATGACCATCGACCATACGCCGGAATTCGACAGCATCTACTACGCATATTTCGAACCGTACTCGGAAGAGCGTCACGCGGCGTTTCTCGGCGCAGTCCAGCAGTTGCCGCAGGCGAGCGTCGTCGAGCTCGGCCGCACGGTCGAAGGTCGCCCGATGTCGCTGCTCACGCTCGGTACGCCCGACACCGACGGCGCGCCGAAGAAGAAGGTGTGGATCATCGCGCGTCAGCATCCCGGCGAGTCGATGGCCGAGTGGTTCGTCGAAGGCCTCGTCAAGCGGCTGGCCGGATGGGGCGACTGGGCCGGCGATCCGGTCGCACGCAAGCTCTACGATCGCGTGACGTTCCACATTGTCCCGAACATGAACCCGGACGGCAGCGTGCACGGCAACCTGCGTACCAATGCGGTTGGCGCGAACCTGAACCGCGAGTGGATGGCGCCCGATGCCGAGCGCAGCCCCGAGGTGCTGGCCGTGCGCGATGCGATCCATGCGATCGGCTGCGACATGTTCTTCGACATTCACGGTGACGAGGATCTGCCGTACGTGTTCGTTGCCGGGTCGGAGATGCTGCCGAGCTTTACCGAGCAGCAGGGCAAGGAGCAGACCGCGTTCATCGAAGCGTTCAAGGTCGCGAGCCCCGACTTCCAGACCGAACACGGCTATGCGGCGAGCAAGTACAAGGAGGACGCGCTCAAGCTCGCGTCGAAGTACATCGGCCACCAGTTCGGCTGCCTGTCTCTGACGCTCGAGATGCCGTTCAAGGACAACGCGAACCTGCCCGACGAGCGAGTCGGCTGGAACGGCGAGCGAAGCGCGGCGCTTGGCGCGGCGATGCTGGCGGCGATCCTGGTGCACGTCGACACGTTCGCGTAAGCGTAGCGTCGCCGTATGAAAAAAGCCGGGGCATCTCAGGATGCCCCGGCTTTTTTGCTTTTGTCGACGCGGCTTCGTCGTATCAGGACTTCTTCGCGGTTTTCTTCTTCACGACCTTCTTCTGGCCGCTCGACTTTTTCGTTGCGACGGCTTTCTTGCTGCCGGTGCGGCCCGATGCCTTTGCCTTGCCCTTGCCGTGGTGCGACTTGCCCTTGAATTTCTTCGTCGAGGACGTGGAGCGCTCGGCGCGCGGCTTCAGCGGCGGAACCGGATCGTTCCAGCTGAACGCGAGCATTTGCTGACCGACATAGCCGCACCGGAATTTCAGCGGTGTCGGGTCGCTGCCGTCGCTGTGGATGCCGAGCCCGTCGACGGTGACGATATTGTCGACCTTCACGCGCTGCTTGCCCTGGTCGAACGAGTCGTTCCATGGCGTGATCGTCGCGTTGCCGCTGTCGAAGGCGTTCGGCGCGAAGTCGACACGATCGAAGGCCGACGACGTGCTGGCGATGAAGCTGCCGTGCGCCGCACAATCGGCGGCGAGCGGATCGGCATGCATTTCGTTGACGAATTTGTTGATCAGTTCGGAGCGCTGGTCGAGCAGGTCGGCGAATGCCGGTGTCGGAAGCGCAAGTGACAGGCCCGCAATACAGGCTGCCAGCTTGCCGAGCGCCCGGAAAATCCGGAGCGACGCAGGAGAGCTGTCCATCTGGTTATTGGTGAGGAGCGAATGAGACATCGGGCACGTATAGATGCCCGATGAAGAACCGGAGTTCAATCTTAGCGTAAAAAAGTTGTGCGGCAGTAGATGTCGCATTCTGCCGCACCGCGCGAGGTACTGCCGGCACATGATGACGATGCCGCGGCAGGCGGGCAATTCAGGCGCGCGGGCCGCCGAGGCGATAGCGCCGGACGTCGAAGGTCGTGACCCATGCGGGGCGGTAGACGGCGATGAGTGCCGTCGCCATGCCGGTGAACCACGCTTCGCCGAGGGCGAGCAGCGCAGTGTTCAGCAGATAGCCGGCCGGGATCACGACGGGCACGCCATCGGCGAGCGCGAGCTGGACCCCGGCCGCGGCAGCGGCAACCGCGACGATCGCAATGGCCGGCGACAGGAATCCCTGGCCGGTGATGAACGACGCGAGATTGTGCGGCAACCATGCGAGCGCGGCGCGCTGCAGCAATGCCGACACGGCGACCGGCAGCGCGCCGTAGACCAGATAGGTCAGGCCAATGCCCTGCCACGGCGCGTCGAACATGATCGCGGCGACCGCCGTGATGGCGCCCATCGCGATCAGGGCGAGTGTCCAGTCGAACAGTGTGACGAGCAGCGTCGCGCCGAGCAGATGCATGACGATGCCATCTTCGAGCCACGCATTCGAGGCCCAGAGGACCGCAATGGCGGTGACGAGCGCGAGCCACACGTGCTGGAGCGTGGCGTCCTGCAGGCGCACGAAGGGATGCTTCCAGATCGCGAGCGCGAGCAGGGCCACGGCGGCGATCCAGCCGCCGATGCCAACCCAGAGCGGAAGCGGTGTGAAAAGAAAACCCATGCGTTCATATTACTCGTTGAGCATCAAAGGTGGGAATCCGCACACGCCGACCGTCGCAATATCGAGACTGTTTGCCTAGCGTTCGCGCCGGAACCGCGCCGGCGGCTCGGCAGCGATCGGCAGGTCCTGTCCGCCGTCGATCGAGGCCTGCAACGGGTACGGGCGGTCATTCCGTTGCGTACGCAGCGGAACCGGGCCGTGTTCGCCGATAGGCGGCTTGCGTGTGCGACTGCGGTTCGCCAGCAGCACCTCGAGGTGGGGCGACAGCCAGCCGTTGTAGATCGCGACCGCGGCGGCGCGGTTGGCGGCACCAAGCTGCTGGAAGATGCTGGCGAGGTGGATCTTGACGGTGCCTTCGCTGATGCCGAGCGTCCGGGCGATCATCTTGTTGGTGCTGCCCATGTGGACGAAGCGCATGATCTGCGCTTGCCGCGGCGACAAGAGGCCGTTCGGCGGCCGGCGGGGAAGCGACCCGGCAAGTGTCTGGAAATGGGCATCGTAGCGCGCCGCTGCGGTGGAAGGCAGCAGGCGGAGCGCGATCGGCGGGATGTAGTGCCCGCCCAGCAGCACGATCTCGAGTGCACGCACGATCAGGTGCGGCCGGGTGGAATGCGGGATCACACCCGAGACGCCGTAGTTGAAGAAGCGTTTGATGGCTTCCGGCGATGTTTCGTCGACCAGGACGGCGACGGGTGTCGGCGAGCACGCGCTGCAGAGCGCCTGAAGCTCGCTGAGGCGGCCGACGTCGAGCCAGTCGATCGCGACGAGGTCGAATCGCTGGTTTCGCAACAGCCTGCGCGCCTGGAAGCTGTCGGGCGCATCGTTGATGCTGGCGTGACGGTCGATCTGTCGCAACAGGGCCTTCAGTCCGTCACGCCGCTCGGCGTCTGAATTGAGCATCAGGAACCGCATATTCAACCTCCGTAATGTGAGCCATTGATCTGCCGTCTGGCATGCGTTGGGTCTGATAATGACAAAGACCTTACACGATGTCTGCTTGGCTGAAAGGCTTAGGAAAAGTATGAAATTTCGGGCGGCGGGAGGTCGGACAAGTAAAAAGCCGCTCCGGCGGGAACCGTGAGCGGCTTCGAATGGGCGTGCCCGTCAGGGCACTGCCGTGGGGATCAGTGGAAGTGCGGCTGGGAGGGTGACGCGTCTTCCGGCATTTCCGCGTGGACGATTTCGCCGAGCGGATCTGCGTAGAGCGGTACGCCGCAGTCATCGCAGTATTCGGGTTCGAAGCGGCCCGCGTGCCGCCTGACGTCGGTTACGCCGCATTCCTTCAGCAGGCTCACGATTTCCTCGACCGGTCCTTCGATCGGCGCTTCGCCCTCGAGCGTCGCGCTGTCGATCGACATGTCGCCGTTTTCACGGCCGTAGAGCGGCCACACGACGCCGTAGATTACGTCGTTGCTGGCACGCCGCGTGAAGCCGACACGGTACTCGTCGATACGGCGTTCGCCGAAGCCGGCGACCACCGCGCGCAGCTCTTGCGGCGCTACACCAAGTGTGTCGAAAAGATAACGAATGGCCGTTCTGACCGTGTGCGGACGCACGCGTTCGTCCGCATCGCGGCAGGCCGAATAGTACGCGTCCGGAAGTAGGCATTCGAATTCGCAGCCGGGCAGGGCAATCGACAGGTTCGGGCCGCCCTGGGCCGTCCATTGCTCGAGGCACTGGCCACGTTCGATCCGGCTGCCGTTTTCTTCTTCCTGCCAGCGGAACAGCGGTGCGCCGGCGGGGGCCGCGACGACGGCGAGCAGGAAGCGCGGGTCGGCCAGGATCGGCGACGTTTCGGGCAGGTCGCCGAAGCTGAGCTTGGGCGTGTGCTGGCTGATCGCCGCATGCGCGAGCTGCTGGGCCAGCCGGTAGGTTTCGACGTGATGTCGCGGCAACTGGTCGATGCTGTAGAGGAACGGCGCAAGCCCGACGAGGGTGCCGTTCGCAAGGACGTGGGCTTGCAGGTGCGTTCGCAGCGCATCGGCAACGTCACCCTTGAGCGGGCCCGACGGAATCATGTAGCGCGTCCATGCGAGGACCGGGACGGCGACCAGCAGCGCATCGTACGGTTGGCCGTCGTGCTCGATCACCATCGATTCGCTGTGCGTCTCGGCCATGTCGGCGAGCGCGCCATAGGCGTCGGGATGATTCTGCTGAAGATGGTCGAGCGCTGCGTCGAGCGTAGTCTGGTTGCCGTTGCGGACAATCTTGGCGAGCAGCGCGTCGAGCTTCGCTTCCCAGAAGCGATCCTCGATGCGGCTGCCCGAGGCGAAGAGCGCAAGCGACAGACCGACCAGTTTGTCGGCATCGGGGGGGAGGCGTTTGGCGATTCGCTGGCGCATATTAAAGACGTATATAGAAAGAGGCGAAGAACCTCACATTCTAGTCCGTTCTTTGCACCATAAGCGGTCTCGTGCCGAGGCGTGGCAGGCCGGCCGAATTGCAGCTTTTGTAAAAAAGTTGCTTCAAACCCCTTGCGCGAATGCCGGGAGCTGCCTACAATCACGCCTCTTTCGCGCTAACGGAAACGCGGCGCGGAAGAGGGAAGCAGGGCTGGTGGTGTGCTGGAGTCTGGAG
>NZ_CABVPW010000039.1:0-82205 GCF_902499025.1 Burkholderia lata
CGGCTGGCAGGATTCGAACCCACGACCCCTTGGTTCGTAGCCAAGTACTCTATCCAACTGAGCTACAGCCGCACGCAGAAGCGAAATTATAGCAGGGTTGTATAAAAAGGGAAGCCTTATTCGCAAATTAGGTGCATGACCTTGCCGGGGCGCCCTTCGTGTACCCTTGGAGCATCAGTCATCCATGTTGAATCCGCATCATGAACAAGGCGTTTGTCAAAGAGTCGGACGGCGACGACGACGAGCTCGACCAGGCCCAGCCCGCGATTCCGGCTGGCTCGAAGAACTACATTACGCCGGCCGGCCACAAGCGGCTGAGGGACGAACTGCTGAACCTGATCGACGTCGAGCGTCCCGAGGTCGTGCGGCTCGTGTCCTGGGCCGCGTCGAACGGCGACCGGTCGGAGAACGGCGACTACATCTACGGCAAGCGGCGGCTTCGCGAGATCGATCGCCGCATCCGCTTCCTGACGAAGCGGCTCGATCTGGCCGAAGTCGTCGATGCGAGCCGGCAGGAGAATGTCGACCAGGTGTTTTTCGGCGCGACGGTCGATTACGAGACGCCGGACGGCGAGGATCACACGATCACGATCGTCGGGATCGACGAGGTCGATCTCGATCATGGGTGTGTCAGCTGGATCTCGCCGATTGCGAGGGCGCTGTTGAAGGCGCGCATCGGCGATACGGTTACGCTGCTGACCCCGCTCGGTCCCGAGCCGATCGACGTCCTCGATGTTCGTTATCCGGCCTCGGACAGCCGAATGTGAACCGCCACGTTGGCCTTCCGCCCGACCGGAGGTCCGCGAACACCAGCGTCCCGAAAAAAAAGCGCCTCGCGAGGCGCTTTTTTTCTGACGAAGCAGCGCCGGTTAGAAACGGTGCCGCAGGCCGGCGGTCACGGCGATCTGCTTGTTGGTCGACGAAGCGCCACCGAGGCCATTGACATAGGCGCCGATGCCCAGGCCGTCCGTGCTGACGCGCTGATACACGCCTTGCACATACACGTCGGTCCGCTTGGACAGTGCATAGTCGGTCTGCAGGTTGAACTGGTTCCAGCCCGGATGACGGCCGTCCAGGAAGCCGGCGGTATAGGTGTACGACCCGGCCAGCGACAAGGCCGGCGTGAGTGCGTAGCGCGCGTTCACTTCGTAGTTGTTGAAGCGGGCAAACGTGCCGTCGAGACCCAGACCGCTCGACACGCCCGAGGCACCCGCGGAGATGCCGAGGGCCCGGTTCACGCGCGATTGCGTGAACACGAAGCCGGCCGTTGCCGGGCCGAATGTGTAGTTCAGGCCGCCGCCGAACACGCGCTGACGCTTGCCGACGAACGTGTTGTCGCCTGCCACCGCGCCGCCGCTGTTGGTGACCGCGGCCGACGTGAGGCCCGTGATGTCATTGTTCAACTGCAGGTAGCCGGCGCCGATATTGAAGCCGGCGTAGGTGTACGACACGCCCGCGCTGTAGGCGCGATTGTTCGAGAACTGGTTGCTGTTCGAGAAGCCGTACAACGCGCCGAACTTCAGGCCGCCGTAATTGATGCTCGTATACTTGACGGCGTTATTGATCCGGAACGAATTGTTCAGGTTGTCGTTATCGAACGGGTGGGCAAACTGGGTGCCGCCGAATTGCGTACCGGTCAGCGACAGCGGCCCGATGTAGTCGACGACGCTATCGTATTGGCGACCGAGGGTGACGGCGCCGAACTGGTCATGAGACAGGCCGACGAACGCCTGGCGGCCGAATTCGCGGCCATTCTGGCCGAGCGTGCCGTTCGCGATGTTGAAGCCGTTTTCCAACACGAAGATCGCTTTCAGGCCGCCGCCGAGATCTTCCGTGCCGCGCAGGCCCCAGCGGCTGCCGTTGATCTGGCCGCTGCGTTCCGACCATGAGCTGTGGCCACCCTGGTTGTTGGTATAGGTGATGCCGGCGTCGATCAGGCCGTATAGCGTAACGCTGCTTTGAGCATGTGCTGCGGTAACGAATACACCCGACAACGCGGTGACGATCAGCGTTTTTTTCATGGAGCTGTCTCCAAACAGGATGATGTCGATCGAACCTGCTGCGGACTGGCATGTTTTGCTTGACGCTGCGGCCGGTCCGGCAGAGCGGCGGTGTGCTTATCAAAAAGCCATCTGCAGTGTACGGAGTGCGAGAAGCGGGGAAGGGGTACGCTTTAAGCAATAGTGTATTTTGGAATCCGCAAAGATTGGCGAATCGTCGCAAACGATTGCCCATCAAGGGTTTGCGGCAGTGCAGCGAAGAAAAATGGCGATCAGGACTACGTAACGGGCGTTGCGCGATTGCGACAGGCGGTCAGTAGGGTCAGTGGCAGGCGAGGATGGTCGCGGTCCGATTATTGACACATCGGCAATAGAGGTTTGTGTGGAGCATGGATAATGAAAGGTAGTTCTCTCGCTATACTGCGATCTCTGCTTTCCGAAGCAGACTTTTTCGTTGACGGAAAAGATCTCCAAACCTTTGTCGGCGCGACTTCCCAGTCGCGCTTTTTTTTTGCCCGGTCTTTCCGTGCGCTATTGCGCGTACGAGCGCCGCTTGCGCTTGGCCGCAGGCGCGGCCTCTTTGGCTTCGTTAGGGGGCGGCGTGTATGTCCAGTCTTCCATCACGTAGTGACGGGCATCGAGAGGCGATGCGAGCAGGTTCTGCCAGTGATCGCCGTGCCAGGTCGTATCGAATTCGGTGTCGCACGGCGCTTCGCGCGCGGACTCGGCCAGGGCGCGGGACTTGCGGCGTACGCGTCCGAGCCGGCTCGCGAAGCGCTTGATTCCGTCCAGCCACATGACCTTCTCCTTCCTTCCGGCGTTAAGTGAGCATCGCAATGTCCCCGGATTTCCGCAACCCGGAAAAAACCCGAGGATTTTACCGAGTCGATTTGTCCCCGGTAGGAATTTCATGGGTGAAATTATCTGGGCTCTGATCCCGGTAATATTGACAGGTTTTTGATGCGAATCAATTAATAAAAGACGATGGTGTACCGATTCCAATGGTATTAGCGCTTTTTTGATAAAACGATCGTCAAAAATTTCCTTGACGCACCCGGATTGTCCAATTTATAAAGTCAGCACTCCGTCCTCGGGCGGCGTGCTGGTAAAGGTGCTGGCGCAATGTTTCGGGATTTCGGGAAACGGCTATAAAAATAGCTTTTTTGATCTAATCGAGTGGGGAACGAAGACATGGATACCGGTATCGTGAAATGGTTTAACGATGCTAAAGGTTTCGGCTTTATTACGTCGGACAATGGCGGTGAAGATTTGTTTGCACACTTTTCCGAAATCAAGATGGACGGCTTCAAGACGCTGAAGGAAAACCAGCGCGTTTCGTTCGACGTCAAAGTCGGGCCGAAAGGCAAGCAGGCAGCGAATATCCAGGCGGTCTGACGCGCCACGCATTGCCGATCACGTCCGGCCCCCGCATTGCGGGGGCTTTTTGCTTTTCGGGGGCGGAACACGCCGGTTCGGGCTGGCCGCGAACCCGGATGCCGGTGCATACTCACGAAAGCATCGATTTCCAGTCTTTTCATGTCCGATTCCCCCCGTCCGTCCGATCCCGCCAGCGAACAACCGCTCGTTTTCGTCGACCTTGAAACCACTGGCGGCTCGCCCGCCGAACACCGCATCACCGAAATCGGCGTGGTCGAAATCGGCCCGCTCGGCGTGTCGACGTGGACGACGCTCGTCAATCCGGGGCAGTCGATTCCGCCGTTCATCCAGCAACTGACGGGCATTTCGGACGAGATGGTGCGCGACGCACCGTCGTTTGCGTCGCTGGCGCCGGGGTTGTTCGAGCGGCTCGACGGCAAGCTTTTCGTCGCGCACAACGCGAGCTTCGACCGCGGCTTCCTGCGAACCGAATTCGAGCGCGCCGGCTTCGCATTCAATCCCGATGTGCTGTGTACCGTGCGGCTGTCGCGGGCGCTGTTCCCGCGTGAATCGCGGCACGGCCTCGACGCGTTGATCGAACGCCACGGTCTCGTGCCGGCTGCGCGCCACCGGGCGCTGGCCGATGCGGACCTGCTCTGGCAGTTCTGGCGCCAGTTGCATGACATCGTGCCGCTCGAGCGACTGCGCGACCAGATCGCGCGCACGACGCGCCATTTCCGTCTGGGCGGCGACCTGACCGAAGCCTGGCTCGATACCGCGCCGGCCGGGTGCGGTGCGTACGCACTGTTCGGGGAGGAGGACGCGCCGCTGTATGTCGGCCGCAGTGTGCGTGTGCGGCAGCGGCTGCGTGCGCTGCTGACCGGCGAGCGCCGTTCGTCGAAGGAAATGCGGCTTGCGCAACAGGTGCGGCGTGTCGAGTGGCGCGAGACCGGCAACGAGCTGGGGGCGATGCTGGCCGAAGCGCAATGGATCGCCCGACTGCGTCCGTCGTACAACCGGCGCCCCGCAGCCGACCCCGCCCGTGCCGGCGGCGCGCCCTGGCCGTTCGAAGGTGCCGTTGCGTTCGAGGCGAGCGGAGAGCGTCGCCTGTTTCATGTGATCGATGGCTGGCGCTATCTCGGCGCGGCGGACTCGCTCGACGCGGCCGCGCGGCTCGCGGCCGACGGGACGGACGGCGCGTTCGAACCCTTCACCCACCGCCTGCTGCAGACGCATCTCGCGCGCGGCCTGCAACTGATTCCGCTTGTCGCGCTCACGCCCGCGGGGCAGGCGGGTTGATCAGGCGCGGTCGCGTGACTCGCGCCCGCCGCGTCAGCCGATCGCGCTTGCGCCGCCTGCCGAGCAGACGTGCGACAGCGCGGTGTCGAGTGCCTGCGTCTGCGTGGAGTCGTAGCGCGTGAGCGTCTTCCAGTTCGCGATGCTGCGCGCGAGCCGTGCCTGGCAATCAGGCGCATCGCGCAGCGGTCCAACCTGCGCGAGCCCCGCGAGCATTTTCTGCGTCAGCCGGTCGAGCGCCGGGCGCGTGCTGGTCGCGAGATCGGGTGGCGCGCCTTCCGGCGGCCGCGTCGTGCGCCACGTGGCGAACAGCGCGTTCTGCACATCCTTGCTCGCGGTGATCTGATCCTCGAAGAACGTCCGCGCGAATGCGGGATCGAGGCCGGCTTGTGCCGCGCGCTTCTCGACCGATTCGAGCAGCGCCGCTTCGCGCGGCCGGTCCTCGATTGCCTTGTGATTGGCCCATTTCCATCGCGCGACCGGTTCGGCGAGCGCAAGGCGCTGCGACGCGAGCGCGACGATGTTGGTGAGGGCGGTGTCGTCGCCGTCTGCAATGGCGACACGCGGAGACGAAAAGAGGGCGACGCCGAGCGCGGCGACAGCGAGGCTGGCACGAATGGCTTGCTTCATCGGAACGATCGGGAGACCCGGGCGGGCCGGAGGTGGAAAACCAGAAGGATAGACGAAGACAGTCGCGCGGCGTAGCGCAGCGACCGGAGAATCAGCAGGCGAGCTGATCCGGCACCGTCAGGCTGTTGCGGCCCGGGTGCGAGGCGAATTGCGCGCGATGCGCAGTGATGAACCGCACGATAGCGATGATCGACACGTGGCGGTTACAGAACCGAACAGGCGTTCACTTCGGCGAGTACAGCTTGTGCTGCTCGTCGAAGAATGCCCGCACGTGGTCGGGCAATTCGGCGAGGAATTCCACGCCGACGGGTTCCGGATCCGGGCTCATCACTTGCTCGGGCGGTGGCATGCGAGTTGGTCTTTCGTCCATGGTCATTTCTCCAGCAGGTTCGATGATTATCAACCTCGTGCTTGGATTTATGCCAGTGGCGAATCGTTAGATTTTGTCTCTGTTGTATTAACGGCACATGCGCTCTGACGCTCGCTGCGATGCCGACTATTGCATCGTGCGGAATCGGCAACAATCAGGCCGCTTGTTATACTTGCGCGCACTTTTTCTGGACCGCGATGAAACGAACGACGCGATGGATCGGCCTCGTATGGCTGGCGCTGGTACTGAACGTACTGTCGCCCGTCATCGGCTATGCGCGTCTTGCAACGAGCGGATCCGGCGAGCTCACGCTCGAGTTGTGCAGTGCAGCGGGCGCCCGCCAGGTCGTGCTCGCGCAGGCCGGCGACGATCACGATACGTCGTCGTTGGACCATGCCGGCGTGCCGCACTGCGTGTACTGCCCGGGCTTCGCGGCAAACGTGGCGCTCGGGTCGAGCCTGCCCGCGCTGCCGGGCTTCGTGCGGACGTTCGCCTACCGCGCGGCCGCGCCGGCCATTCCCGATTTTCCCCGCAAGGGCATCCGTCTCGCGCAGCCTCGCGCCCCGCCTGAAAACGCTCCGATCTGATTGATGTCGCTCGCGCGCCCCGGTGGCGCGCGTGCCGTCCGCGGCCCGGCCGCGTGCCGCGCCGTTCGTGCGCGGCGCGCGCGCGTGTCCGGCGGCGTCCGATCACGTTTTCAGGAATTCATTCATGTCCTTTCCCTTCGTCGCGCGGCCGTCGCGCGGCCGGCTCGCGCTCGCATGCGCGGCCGCATTCGCCTGGCCGGCCGCCCATGCGGCTTCAACGGACGATGCACGCGGCGCTGCCGCGCGCGGTGGCGTGGAGCGTCCCGCCGATGCCGCCGCCCCCGCTTCGGCCGTCGCGACCGTGCCGCCGGCGCCGGCCGGCGATACGCTGACCGCCGTCAGCGTGACCGCGCAGCGGCAACCGGTCGATCCGGATACGCCGGCCGTCGTCACCTCGATCACGCGCGAGCAGATCGAATCGCACACCAACGTCACGACCGAGGACGCGCTGAAGTACGCGCCGAACCTGATGGTCCGCAAGCGCTATATCGGCGACCGCAACAGCGTATTCGCGGGCCGCGACTTCAACGAACTGCAGAGCGCGCGGGGGCTCGTCTACGCCGACGGCCTGCTGCTGTCGAACCTGCTCGGCTCGAGCTACGCGTACCCGCCGCGCTGGTCGCTGATTCCGCCTGACGATATCGCACGCGTCGACGTGCTCTATGGCCCCTTTTCCGCGCTGTATCCCGGCAACTCGATCGGCTCGACCGTGCTGCTCACGACGCGCCGCCCGGAACAGCTCGAGGCGTCGCTGTCGACGCAGTTCTTCACGCAGCGCTACCACGACGGCTACGGATTCGCGGACAGCCTCGGCGGCAATCACCAGACCGCGCGGATCGCGAACCGTGTCGGCCGGTTCTGGTTTGCGCTGTCGCTCGACCGGCTCGAGAACAACGGCCAGCCGATGCAGTATGCGAGCCCCAATTCCGCGTACAACCCGAAGCTCGGCGCCGCCGTGCCCGTGACGGGGGCCGCGACCGACATCGGGCCCAACGGCCGGCCCCGGACGATCGTCGGCGCGCAGACGATCGAGCGGACCGAGCAGCTCAACGAGACAGTGCGGATGGGCTATGCGTTCACCGATCACGTCGATGCAACGCTCACGCTCGGGCATTGGGAGAACCATTACCGGCAGCATGGCGAAACCTTCCTGCGCGACGCGGCCGGCAACCCGGTCTACGGCGGCAACGTGTCGATCGGCGGCCAGAACATGACCGTCGCGCCGAACGCGTTCGCGCCGCAGCGCGGCGACCAGGAGAACTGGCTGTACGCGCTCGGTCTGAACGGCCGGCTCGATTCCGGCTGGCGCCTGTCGGGCGTCGTGTCCGCGTACGACGTGTCGCGCGACGTGCAGCGCTCGGCGTCGACCGTGCAGAGCGGCGCGGGCACGCTGTTCCAGGGCGACGGCACCGGCTGGCGCACGCTCGACCTGAAGGCCGAGGCGCCGGAAGTGAAGGGCCATACGTTCACGTTCGGCTATCACTACGACAACTACTTCCTGCGCAACGTCACGTACAACACGGCCGACTGGCTGGCCGGGCCGACCACGTCGCTGTCGAGCGTCTATCGCGGCGACACGCGCACGCAGGCGCTGTTCGGGCAGGACGCGTGGCGCTTCGCGCCGGGCTGGCTCGCGACGCTGGGGCTGCGCTACGAGCGGTGGGACGCGTACGGCGGTGCGCTCGGCAATGCAAGCGGCACGCTTGGCTATGCGGACCGCGGCGCGAATGCGCTGTCGCCGAAGGTTGCGTTGCAATGGGATGCGACCGACGTCTGGCGCTTCCGGCTGTCGTTTGCGACCGGCACGCGTTTCCCGACGGTCGGCGAACTGTTCCAGGGCACGATCTCGAACAACGCGATCGTCAACAACAACCCGAACCTGCGGCCTGAAAAGGCGATCGACTGGGATTTCACGGCCGAGCGCGACGTGGGCGTCGGCGTCGTGCGTGCCAGCGTGTTCCAGAGCGATCTGCGGGATTCGATCTACAGCCAGACGACGGTGTCGGGCGCGACGACGGTGACCAACATCTCGAACGTCGATCGCGTGCGCGTGCGCGGCGTCGAGCTCGCGTTCAGCGGCGAGAACGTCGGGCTGCGCGGGCTCAATCTCGACGCGAACGTGTCGGCGAGCAATGCGCAGATCCTCGCCGATGCGGCGAATCCCGCGTATGTCGGCTCGCGCTTTCCGCGGATTCCGCGCATGCGTGCGAACCTGCTCGCGTCGTATCGCTTCGACGAGCACTGGCTCGCGAGCGTCGGCGTGCGCTACTCGGGCCGCCAGTTCAACACGCTCGACAACAGCGACGTGAACCCGGACGTCTACGGCGGCACGAGCTCGTTCACGGTCGTCGACCTGAAGGCGCGCTACCGCCTCGACCGGCACTGGACCGCGTCGGTCGGCATCGACAACCTGACGGACCGCCGCTACTACGTGTTCCACCCGTATCCGGGCCGTACTTTCTATGGAGAACTGAAATGGTCGCTGTGAGATCGCTCGCGGCAGGCGGCGCGCTGTGGTTCGCGTTGCTGTCGCCAGCCGGTGCGCACGATGCGCACGACGTGCCGAAGGCCGCCGATTCGCACGCCGTGCACATGAGCACGCAGGCCGCGCCCGCGCAGCAGAAGCAGCCGCTCGCGACGGGGGCGACATTCGACACGCATCACCGGCTGTGGGTCGCGTGGGTCGAGGGCGTGCACGTTGTCGTTGCGCATTCCGACGACGCGGGCCGCACGTTGTCCGCGCCCGTGACCGTCAACGCGATGCCGGAGCCGATCTACACGAGCGCGGAGAATCGCCCGAAGATCGCGACGAGTCCGGACGGGCATGCCGTGTACGTGTCGTGGTCGATGCCGCTCGATGCGCCGTACACGGGCATGGTGCGCTTCGCGCGGTCACTCGACGGCGGCGCGACGTGGAGCGTGCCCGTGACCGTGCATCGCGACCGGCAGGCCATCACGCACCGCTTCGACATGATGGCCGTCGATCCGGCCGGCAACATCGCGATCGCGTGGATCGACAAGCGCGATCTCGTCGCGGCGAAAGCGGCGGGGCACGCGTATGAAGGTGCGGCCGTCTACTACACGGTATCGCGCGACGGCGGTGCATCGTTCGAAGCCGAGCGCAAGGTGACCGATCAGACGTGCGAATGCTGCCGCATCGCGATGGCGATCGATCCGGCCGGGCGCATCGAGGCCGCATGGCGCAACGTGTTTCCGGGGCAGATCCGCGATCATGCGCTTGCCGTGTTGCCTGTCGCCGCGTCGGAGCCGGTCGTACCGGTGCGCGCGACGTTCTCGAACTGGCACGTCGACGCGTGCCCCGAGCACGGTCCGGCGCTGGCGATCACGCCGGACGGCACGCGCCATCTCGCCTGGTTCGGCGTCGTCGACGGCCGGGCCGACGTGTTCTATTCGCGCATTGGCGCCGATGGCGAGCCGCGCGGCACGCCGTGGGCATTCGGCGCGAATCCCGCGGCGCCCGGCGAGCAGGCATCGCATGCGGCGCTCGTCGCGCGCGGCGACGTCGTGTGGCTCGCATGGAAGGCGTTCGACGGCGACACGATGCAGATCAAGCTGCGCCGGTCGGACGATCGCGGCGAGCACTGGTCGGCGCCGCGCGTGATCGCAGCGACGTCGGGCGCGAGCGACAACCCGCAATTGCTCGACGATGCGGGTCGCATTTATCTGTCGTGGCGCACGCGTAACGACGGCTATCGTCTGATCGCTTTGGAGGATGTGAAATGAAGCGGCTGATTGCGATGCTGGGCATCGTGCTTGCGAGCGTGCCTGCCTGGGCCGGCGGCGAACTGCAGCCACTGCGCGCGGCCGACGTCGCGCGTTTGTATGCGAGCGCGCACGAGCGGCCGCTGGCGATCGAGATCTGGTCGCTCGATTGCGGATACTGTCGCGAGAACGCCGCGCATCTGGTCGCGTGGCAGCGCCGTCATCCGGACGTGCAGCTCGCGATGGTCGCGATGGATGCGTATGACGACAACGGTGCGGCCATCTCGCAGGCGCTCGCGCAGATGAAATTGCCGCCGCAGGTCGCGCAGTATGCGAACGCGGAGCCGATGCCCGAACGTCTGTGCGCGGCGCTCGATGCGGGATGGAGAGGGGAGATGCCGCGCACCGTGTGGATCGGACGCGATGGCGCACGCGAAGCGCGCAGCGGATTGCTGACGGCCGACGTGCTCGACGGCTGGTTGCAGCGCACGAAACGCTGAACGGAGTGACGGCGCGCGGCGAACGGGCCGCGCGCCGGCCTGATGCGAAAACGCGCCCGAAGGCGCGTGGAGAGAAGCGTCAGGCCGCTCGCTTGAATAGCCGGATCACGAACAGCAGGATCACCGCGCCGACGACCGCGACGATCACCGAACCGATGAAGCCGCTGCCGACGCTGATGCCGAGCATCCCGGCGAGCCAGCCGCCGATCACTGCGCCGACAATCCCGACGATGATGTCGACGATCAGCCCGAAGCCGCCGCCCTTGACGAGCAAGCCGGCAAGCCAGCCGGCGATCGCACCGATGATGAGCCACATAATCAAGCCATGAGCCATGGTTTTCCTCTCCTTGAGTTGTGTCGAATGACCGGACGTCGGCAGCGTTGCCGCAAGCTGAATGAAGGCGGCATCGCGACCTGCCGCGCCGCCCACGCAATGTAACGCGATAGACGGGTCGGAATCGTTAAGTAATGTTATGCACCCTTAACCGGATTTTCCAGGGAATTCGTCTGCATACGGCGAGGCCCGTGCGCGGGTGATGCACGGTGAAATGAATATGTAATCAATGGCCGCCGGTGAAGCCGGTCGGCCATCAGCGTCATCGTCCGTGCGTCGATGCCTGCGTGCCCGCGTCGGGCAATCCGTCGCTTGCATCGGCGATCAGCCGTGCGACGGTCGCGGGCTCGCCGATCGCCTCGATCGACAGCAGGGCGAAGCGGGCGAGAAAGAGCGACGCATCGGCTTCACCGATCCGCGTCATCGTGCGGCACAGGTCGGTGTAGAGGGTGTCGCGTTCGGTGTCCGTCATCATGCGGTCTCCTGAGGATCGGTTGATGCGCACGGACGAAGTGCGCGTTCGAGCGCGGCGGCCACCTCGCTAGCGCGAGCGTCGTGCCAGCGGCCGACCACGTGGCCGTCTGGTCTTACGAGATAGACGGTGCCGTCACGCGCGCCGTACATGTCGAACAGCCGGCCGTCGTCGTCATGCCCGCCGCAGGCCGGTTGCTGCGGCGCCGCATGCCGTGCGAGCGTGACGAGCGCGAACGGCATCCGCGCAGCCTGCATGCGCCGTTCGAGATCGGCCAGCGCCGGATCGGGCACACCGTCGGACGTGAAGCAGAACGCGGTGAAGCGCGGGGCGACGAGATCGGTCAGGTGGCCGCGCTGCATGCCGCTGCCGTGCGCCGTATACCGCATCAGCGGACATTCGGCGAGCACCGTGCCGGGCGCGGGGCCGGCCGCGAACGCGTCGCGTTCGGCCGCGTTGAGCGACGACATCGCATAGGCGATGGCCGTCGTCTGGCGTGGATTGATCAGCGAACGCAGTGCCGGATGCCGGACCGCGAGCGACAGCACGGCCTTGCGCATCAGTTCGAACGCAAACGATGGCGGCGCCATGAACTCGGTGCTCTTCGTGCCGTAGCGGAGATTCTCGCGGGTCGCGAACACACGTTCGTCCGAGTAGCTGTCGAGCAGGGTGTCCGATGCGAGGCCGCGAATCACGTACGCGAGCTTCCATGCAAGGTTGTCGGCATCGTCGATGCCCGAGTTCGCGCCGCGCACGCCGAAGATCGGCACGAGATGCGCGGCATCGCCGCAGAACAGCACGCGGCCGTGCCGATAGCGTTCGAGCGTCAGCGCGTTCGCCTTGTAGATCGTGATCCAGATCGGCGACCAGTCGCCGCGCTCGCCCATCATGTCGAGCAGGTTCTGCACGCGCGGGATCACGTTCTCCGGCTTCACGGCCGCTTCGGCATCCTCATCGTCGCGCAACTGGTAATCGATTCGCCACACGTTGTCGGGCTGCTTGTGGACGAGCACCGTCGAGCCCGGGTTCGACGACGGATCGAAGTACGCAAGCCGTTCGGTCGGCCGGTCGCTGTCGAGCGCGATGTCGACGATCACGTAGCGGCCCTCGTAGCTCGTGCCCTGGAGCGACAGGCCGAGCGCTTCGCGCATCGTGCTGCGACCGCCGTCGCACGCGACGACCCAGTCGGCGTCGAGTGCGTAGCCGCCGAGTGGCGTGTCGACGTCGAGGCGGACACCGTCCGGCTGCCGGGTCACGCCGGTGACTTTCGCCTGCCAGCGGATCTCGATGAGTTCGGGGCGGCGCAGCGCGGCGTCGAGCAGGAACTGCTCGATGTGATACTGCGCGAGATTGATCATTGGCGGCAGCTTCTGGTTTTCGTCCTGCGGCATCGTGAAATGCAGCACTTCGTCGCGACGGTAGAAGCTGCGTCCGCCAGTCCACGGCAGCCCCGTGCGCAGGAAGCCGTCGAGCGCGCCGAGCCGCTCGATGATCTCGAGGCTGCGCCGCGAGATGCAGATGGCGCGGCTGCCGTGGCAGACCGCGTCGTCCGCCTCGATCAGCACGCTGCGGATGCCGTGGTTCGCGAGGCCGAGCGCGACGGCGAGGCCGACGGGGCCGCCGCCGACGATCGCCACGCGATGCCGGTGCGTATCGATACCGTCGTCGCAGGTCGGCAGATGCGCGGGATGGCGCTCGGCGACGAACGGGTAGGGCTTGAAGTCGATATCCATCGTTGGCTTCCAGGGGAGGGCGGTTCGACGTGCACGCGCGCCGGGGCAACGTGTGCAGGCAGTCGAAGCAGTATGGAAGCCGGGCGGGAATCCGCTGTCCCCATTCCGGGTACAGCAAGCCGACCGGGATTTACCCCGACGGGGTCATCGCAGGACGGTTCGGTTCAGGGTTGCAGGCAGAGCGCGAACAGCTGTCGCTGGCTCGAGATACCCAGGCGCCGGTATGCGCGTTTCTGGTACGTGACGACGCTCGACGCCTTCACGCCGATCGTTTCGCCGATCTCGTGCGCGGTCTGGCCTTCGAGCACGCCGCGCAGCACGTCGAGTTCGCGCTTGGACAACGCCGGGCATGCGCTGCGTAGCCGCGCGAGCATCAGTTGCGGGATACCGATCTGCGCGGCACCGGCGAGCGCGTAGTGATGCTTTGCGGCCTGCGCGATCAGCGGCGCGAGCGCTTCGATCTCCGCGATCTCACGCGGCTGGAACGCACCGCTGCGATGCGCGCGGTACAGGTTGATCGACAGCCAGCTTGCATCGTTGGGCTGCATCAGCAGCGATAGCCGGTCGGACACGTCGGGGCCGCGATAGCACGCCGCGCGATACGCTTCATGATCGATCTCGTCGCCGGCCTGCTGGTGCAGCAGCAGGTCGTGGCGGCGCGCGCCGCGATGCGCGCTCGACACGATCTTCTGGTTGCCGTCGAGCGCGTAGAAATGTCGCGCGTAGGTATCGGCGATGTCGCGCAGGTAACGGCCGCCGCGATGATCGGCGACGGATAGCGTGCGCGGGCGGTTGCCGAACTCGTACGCGAAGATCGTGCATTGCGTGACCGACAGCGCGTCGTCGAACAGTTTCAGCACTTCGGCCGCGAATGCGTTCGGTTCGTTGCCGCCGATCGCGGCGACGAGGCGCGTCGCACGCGATACATCCAGTTGCCCGGTGAGGTTCGGTCGCTCGAGACGCCAGGTGCGCATGATGCTCGGAAAGGGCGGAGTGGTCCGTCGATTGTAATCGGCGGGGTACGGCGCGGGAGTCGGGTGATGCCCGCAAGCGGAGCGGACGCGGGCAGCAGGAGGGCCGCGCACGATTCGGCGCCCGGAATGAGAAAAGGGCTGACAAGCATGCTTGTCAGCCCTTTATAACTTGGTGCCGGAGATAGGAGTCGAACCTACGACCTTCGCATTACGAATGCGCTGCTCTACCAACTGAGCTACACCGGCATCAGAGAAACGAAATTATAAGGTGAAATCTGAGACCTTGGCAATAGGTTTTGCGAATTTTTTTCAGCTTGCTGCTGCTGTTTCGCGAAACTCATCGACTCGGCAAACTTCCCGCTTCGTTTCACTGCGATGCGACCCGTTGGGGTCACATCGAGAGGCGCGATTGTACGTACGTCGCGCGACACTGTCTAGTGCTGCGGTGCAAATTTATTGCTTTTCTTCGTGGTAGCCCGTCACGCGCTCGACTTCGTTCTTCGAACCGAGGAACACGGGGACGCGCTGATGCAGGCCCGTCGGCTGCACTTCCATGATGCGCTGCGTGCCGGTCGTCGCGGCACCGCCTGCCTGTTCGACGATGAACGACATCGGGTTCGCTTCGTACATCAGGCGCAGCTTGCCCGGACGATCGGGCGTGCGCTTGTCGGCCGGGTACATGAAGATGCCGCCGCGGTTCAGGATCCGGTGCACGTCGGCCACCATCGATGCGATCCAGCGCATGTTGAAGTTGTCGCCGCGCGGGCCGTCCTTGCCGGCGTTCAGTTCGTCGACATAGCGCTTGACCGGGTCGTACCAGTGACGCGCGTTCGATGCGTTGATCGCGTATTCGCGCGTGTCGGCCGGGATCTGCATGTTGCTTTGCGTGAGCACCCACGAGCCGACTTCACGGTCGAGCGTGAAGCAGTTCACGCCGTTGCCGGTCGTCAGCACGAACACCGTTTGCGGGCCGTACACGGCGTAACCGGCGGCGACCTGCTCCGTGCCGGGCTGCAGGAACGATTCCTCGGTTGCCTGCTTGCCGTCCGGGCAGCGCAGCACCGAGAAGATCGTGCCGATCGACACGTTCACATCGATGTTCGACGAGCCGTCGAGCGGATCGAACACGAGCAGGTATTCGCCGCGCGGGTAGTTCGCCGGGATCGGGAAGAACGTTTCCATTTCTTCCGATGCCATCGCGGCGAGGTTGCCGCCCCATTCGTTCGCGTCGAGCAGGATCTCGTTCGACAGGATGTCGAGCTTCTTCTGCACTTCGCCCTGGACGTTCTCGCTGCCGGCGGTGCCGAGCGCTTCGCCGAGCGCGCCCTTCGACACGTTGTAGCTGATCGCCTTGCACGCGCGTGCGACGACTTCGATCAGCAGGCGCAGGTCGGCGGGGAGGTTGTTGGTCTCACGTTGCTGTTCGATCAGGAACTTCGACAGCGTGGTGCGGCGGGCAATGGACATGACAGACTCCAGAAGGCCAAAGAATCCTTGAATGGTCGCAATTTTACCCGCCGCGCCTCCCGTGCCGCCGGGTTTTTTCGTCCGGTTACATGGCCGGGCGGCCGAACCGGCCCGGTTTCCGCTGGTGGAAACCGGTGGGGCGGGCTTTGCCGCAATGGCAGCCGGCGCGGTCGGATCCCGCGATTGCGCGCGGTTCCGGCAGTCTTCACACCATAAAAAAAGCCGGTGCCGCGACGGGCGGCACCGGCTGTATCGCGCGGGCGCGATGCGGGCGATGGCGTTACGCGAGCGCCTTCTCGACGATCTCGCGCACGTCGCGCGATTTCGCGCCGGCGGCGACCTGCTCGAGTGCTTCGCGCATCCGGTCGCGCAGCGCCGGCGTGAAGCGGCGCCACAGTTCGAGCGAGCGGGCGAGGCGTGCCGCGACCTGCGGGTTGACCGCGTCGAGCGCGAGTACCTGTTCGGCCCAGAACGCGTAACCCGAGCCGTCCGCCGCGTGGAATTGCGCGGGGTTGGCCGCGCAGAAGCTGAAGATCAGCGAGCGTGCGCGGTTCGGATTCTTCAGGTTGAACGCCGGGTGCGCGAGCAGCTTGCGAACCTTCGCGAGCGTCGGCTGCGCGAGCGTGCCGCGTTGCGCCGCCTGCATCGCGAACCACTTGTCGATCACGAGCGCTTCCTTCTCGAAGCGACGATAGAAATCGTCGAGCGCGTGTTCGGCCGGTTCGTTCGCGCCGGTAGCCGCGGCGGACAGCAGCGCGCCGAGTGCAGCCGCGCGATCGGTCATGTTGTTCGCCGCATCGTATTGCGCGGTCGCGAGGCGCACCGCATCGGCCGGATCCTCGAGTTCGGCGAGATACGCGAGCGCGAGGTTCTTCAGCGCGCGGCGGCCGGAGGCCTCCGGCGTCGGTTCGTAGGCGCCGGGCGTCTGGTGCTGCTCGTATGCGGCGAGCCAGTCGGCGCGCAGTGCGGTGGCGAGCCGGCGGCGCACGAACTGGCGCGCGCGATGCACGGCGGCCGGATCGGCTTCCGCCATCTGGTCGGCGAGGTAGGTTTCCGACGGCAGCGTCAGCGCGAGTTCACGGAACGCCGGCGACAGCGTTGCGTCGGTCAGCACACGGCGGAATGCGGCGACGAAGTTCTCGCCGAGCGTGAGCGGTTCATTCGCGGCCGCACGCGCGGCGAGCGTCAGCAGTGCGCGCGTGGCGAGACGCTGGCCGGCTTCCCAGCGGTTGAACGGATCGCTGTCGTGCGCGAGCAGGAATGCGAGGTCGTCGTCGCTGTAGTCGTACTCGACGATCACCGGCGACGAGAAGTTGCGCAGCAGCGACGGCAGCGGTTGTTCCGGTACGTCGACGAACGTGAAGGTCTGCTCGGTATCGGTGAAGTCGAGCACGCGCGTCGTGCCCGCAGCGGCGGCTTCGCCGTCGAGACGCAGCGGCAGGTCGCGGCCGTCGCGGCCGATCAGGCCGATCGCGAACGGGATCAGCAGCGGGCCTTGTTGCGTTTCGCGCGCGGCCGGCGACCCGTCGCCGTAGCCCTGCGCGAGCGTGACCGTATAGCGGCGTGCGGCCGCGTCGTACGCGGTACGCACCGACACGCGCGGCGTGCCGGCCTGGCTGTACCAGCGCTCGAACTGCGCGAGGTCGCGCCCGTTCGCGTCGGCCATCGCGTGACGGAAGTCGTCGCAGGTCACCGCGTGCCCGTCGTGCCGCTTGAAGTACAGGTCCATCCCCTTGCGGAAGCCGTCGCGGCCGAACAGCGTCTGGTACATCCGCACGACTTCCGAGCCTTTCTCGTAGACGGTCATCGTGTAGAAGTTGTTGATCTCGACGTAGCTCTCCGGGCGCACCGGGTGCGCCATCGGGCCCGCGTCCTCGGCGAACTGCAACTGGCGCAGCACGCGCACGTCCTCGATGCGCTTGACCGCGCGGGCCGCCGATTCGAGGTCGTCGCCCGCGGCCATGTCGGCCGAGAATTCCTGGTCGCGGAACACCGTCAGGCCTTCCTTCAGGCTCAGCTGGAACCAGTCGCGGCAGGTCACGCGGTTGCCGGTCCAGTTGTGGAAGTACTCGTGGCCGACCACCGATTCGATGTTCGCGAAGTCGGTGTCGGTCGCGGTTTCGGGGTTCGCCAGCACGTACTTCGTGTTGAAGATGTTGAGCCCCTTGTTTTCCATCGCGCCCATGTTGAAGTCGCCGACCGCGACGATCATGAAGCGGTCGAGATCGAGCTCGAGGCCGAAGCGCTTCTCGTCCCAGCGAATCGAGTGGATCAGCGAATCCATCGCATGACGCGTCTTGTCGAGATCGGCCGGCTCGACCCACACCTGCAGCAGCTTTTCCCTGCCCGAGCCGGTCGTGATCTTCTCCTCGATCGCGACGAGCTTGCCCGCGACCAGCGCGAACAGGTAGCTCGGCTTGCGGAACGGGTCTTCCCACTTCGCGAAGTGGCGGCCGTCGGGCAGGTCGCCCGAGTCGACGAGGTTGCCGTTCGACAGCAGCACCGGGTAGGCGGCCTTGTCGGCGCGCAGCGTCACCGTGTACGACGCCATCACGTCCGGGCGATCGAGGAAGTAGGTGATGCGGCGGAACCCTTCGGCTTCGCACTGCGTGAAGAAGTTGCCGCTCGACACATAGAGGCCCGACAGCGTCGTATTCTGGTCGGGTGCGCATGCGCTTTCGAGCGTGAGCTCGAAAGCTTCGGGGACGTTCTCGACGGTCAGCCCGTGTTCGTGCGCACGCACGGCGCCGTGCGGCGCACCATCCAGCCATGCGCCGACGAATTCGAGCGCTTCGCCCATCAGCTCCAGGTGCGGCGCGGGCGCGGCGTCCGGATTGCGGCGCACGCGCATCGTATTCCTGACGATCGTGCGGGCCGGCGCGAGATCGAATTCGAGCGCGACGGAATCGATGAGGAAGGCCGGCGGCGTGTAGTCGGCGCGGCGGATCACGGTGGAGGAGGCGTTGTCGGACATGGTCGTCGAGATCGGTGGAGTGGGGACGGGCCGGCGGCACGGGCCGGGCGAACCGGGCCATTGTACAAAGGCTGGCGGCTGCGTGCCGGGCGAACTTTTTACCGGTTCCGGGAGTCCGCGTATTATCGGCATCCCGTTACGGTTCGCGCGGTGCGACGAACGGGTGACGGATCGAAGAGGATCAACATGAAACGCGAATGGATTCAACGCGGTGCGGGCTGGGCGGCGGTGCTGTGCGTGGCGCTGCTGACCGGCTGTACCAGCTACGTGACGACCCAGGTCACGGCCTTCTCCGACTGGAGCGGCAGCGACGCGACACGCACCTATGCGTTCACGCGCACCGATGCGCAGAAGAACAGCATCGAGCAGTCGACCTACGAGCCGATCGTCGCGAACGAACTGTCCACGTATGCGTTCCGGCAGGTGCCGCAGGCGCAGGCGCGGTATCTCGTCGGGCTGACCTATGCGGTCGGCAGCGATCTCGTGACGGTGCCGCAGCCCGTCTATTACGATCCGTGGTTCGCGCCGGGGCCGTACTGGCGGCGCGGGCCGTGGGGCCCGTGGGGGCCCTGGGGGCCGATGCCGGCCGGCTACGTCGCGCAGACGTACCAGGTGTTCGACTACACGCTCGGTATCCGCATCACCGAGCGCGCGACGGGCAAGGAGGTCTACAACGTGTCCGCGCGCACGACCGGCGACAACGGCACGCTGCTGTACGCGATGCCGTTCCTCGCGCGCAGCGCGCTCGCCGACTTCCCGCTGTCGAACGGCGCGGTCCGCTCGGTCCGGCTGCCGGTCGACAAGCGCGGCGGCCCGGCGGCGCCGGCTGCCAACGAGCGCGCGGTGCCGGCGGCGCCCGCTTCGGGTGCGGCCGCCGCGAAGTAACGCGGCGTCAGTCTCGGCGCGGCCGTCCGGCCGCGCCCGCCATCTTCCTTCCCGTCAGACCCCGATGCCCAGCAGCGCGAGCGCGCCGAGCACGACGAACAGCACGGCGGCGATTCCGTGCACGAGCTTCGTCGGCAGGCGGTGCGCGAAGCGGTCGCCGAGCAGGATCGCGGGCACGTTCGCAAGCATCATTCCGAACGTCGTGCCGGCCACGACACCGATGTAGTCCTGGAAGCGTGCGGCCAGCGCGACGGTCGCGATCTGCGTCTTGTCGCCCATTTCCGCGAGGAAGAACGCGACGAGGGTCGCGCCGAACACGCCGAGCCGCGAACGGTTGGCATTGGCTTCGTCGGCATCGAGCTTGTCCGGCACGAGGATCCACAGACCCATCGCAACGAACGAGAACGCGAGCGCCCAGCGCATGATCGACGGCGTGACCAGTACGCCGAGCCATTCGCCGAGCGCGCCTGCGAAACCGTGGTTCACGAGCGTCGCGACGAGCACGCCAAGAATGATCGGTACGGGCTTGCGATAGCGCGCGGCCAGTACGAGGGAAAGCAGTTGGGTTTTGTCGCCGATTTCAGCGAGGGCGACCGCGCCGGTCGAGATCAGGAAGGCTTGGGACACGAATGGGGTTCCACGGGCCGGTGTTGTGCGTGCGAGCGACGATCCACGGCGCGCCGGGCCCTGATGCGGCGCACTGTGAATCATCGGTCTCGCCAGGCCAACGTGGCTGCGCCCGCCATGGCCAAACGGCCAAGTCTGTTGACGGACGCCTCCGTCACGATGCGCGCCGGTAGCGCGGGACATCGAGCGGAGCGGCTACTCCCCAATGAGCGGCGAATTCTAGCACGGCGCGTTGCGCGCGGGAAAGCGGTCGGCGGGCGCTGCGCCTGGAGTCGGGGCGGGATCGGGTTACGGCGATCTCCGGCCGTGCGGCGGACCCGGCAGGCGCAGTGGCGGATGCTCGCGCCTGCCGGGAAAAGCGTTCGAACGCAGTTACGCGGCCGGGCGGCGTGCCGCGCCGCGCTCGTGGACGAGCTCGCCGGCCGCATAGGTGCGGTACACCGCGCGGTCGTCGCCGAGCAGCGCGAACGCGAACAGCAGTTCCTCGAGCGAATCCGCGCGCTTCGTGCGGCGTGCGAGCAGCGGCGTGGCCTGCGGATCGAGCACGACGAAGTCGGCTTCGGTCAGCGGCTTGAGCGTGCCGACCGTATCGGCGAGGTCGAGCGCCTGCGCGGCGCCGGCCGTCGCGAGCCAGAACATCCGCGTCGCGGTCAGGTGGTGGCCCGACAGCCGCGCGACCTTGTGCGCTTCATTCATCGTCTGCAGCATCGAGAACGACGTGCCGCCACCGACGTCGGTTGCGAGCGTGACGGGCACGTCGTATTCGCCGGCCTTGTCGAAATCGAACAGCCCGCTGCCGAGGAAGAAGTTCGACGTCGGGCAGTGCGCGACGACGGTGCGCGTCTCGGCCATCCGGCGGCGGTCCTCGTCATCGAGGTGGATGCAGTGGCCGTACACCGCGCGCGGGCGCAGCAGCCCGTAGCGGTCGTAGATGTCGAGATAGCTGCGATGGCCGGGGAACAGTTCGGCCACCCATTTCACTTCATCGACGTTTTCCGCGACGTGGCTCTGCACGAACACGTCCGGATGGCGGCGTGCGAGCTCGCCGCACGCCTCGAGCTGCGCTTCGGTCGACGTCGGCGCGAAGCGCGGCGTGAGCGCGTACATCTGGCGGCCCTTGCCATGCCAGCGGCCGATCAGCTCGGCGCTGTCGTCATAACCCGATTGCGCGGTATCGCGCAGGAATTCGGGGCAGTTGCGATCCATCAGCACCTTGCCCGCGATCATCCGCAGGTCGCGCGCGTCGCTCGCCGCGAACAGCGCGTCGGCCGACTGCTTGTGCACCGTGCAGTAGACGAGCGCGCTCGTCGTGCCGCAGGCGAGCAGTTCGTCGACGAAGAAGTCGGCGACTTCGCGCGCATGCTCGGGATCGCCGAACTGGCGCTCGGTCGGGAACGTGTACTTGTCCAGCCACGGCAGCAGGCCCGGCGCCGGCGACGCGATCATGTCCGTCTGCGGATAGTGGATGTGCGTGTCGATGAAGCCGGGCACGATCAGCTTGTCGCGCAGGTCATGGACGATCGCGTCGCGCGCGAGCGTCGCGGCGAGCTGCGCGTACGGGCCGGCCGCGACGACCTTGCCGTCGTCGACGATCAGGAGGCCGTCGGTCTCGTGGTTCGCGGCCTGGCTCGATTGCGCCGGGTCGCCGTTGAAGGTCAGCAGCTGGGAACGGAAAGCGGTTTGCGTCATGACGAATGGTCCTGCATCAAGGTAAGGCGAACAGAAGAAAACGGGCGACGCCGCACGAGGGCGGGGCGGCGCCTGGCGAGCGGGTGCGGCACGCTGCGTGCGGCACGACCGGATGCGATTGCGCGGGCGAACGTGGCGGCCGAAGCCGCCAGCGAGTGGTTGCCGGCGGGCCTCGCAGCCGTTGCGCTCGCGACCGGTGCGGCGGCGCGCGAAACGGCAAATCGCGACGGCAGGCACGCGCGAGCGACGACGAACGGCGCCGTCGCCGCGCGCTCACGCACGCGGTCGTCCCGGCACAAGGCCGGGACGGTGGTCGCGAAGCGGATGCCGTGGCCGTGTTTCATCTGTCTAGCGTTCCTCGATGCCGGCCGTCACGCGGCCTGCCAGTACGCGTCGAGGCGCGCGTACAGTGCGTCGCGCTGCGCCGGTTCGATGAACGACGCCTCGAAGCCGTTGCGGATCACCGCATGGACTTCGGCATCCGTGAGTTGCAGCCCTTCGGCCGTCGCGAAGTAGTTTTCGTTGACGTAGCCGCCGAAGTAGGCCGGATCGTCGGAGTTGATCGTCACCGCGACGCCGCGATCGAGCAGCGCCTTCAGCGTGTGCTTCGCCATGTCGTCGAACACGCACAGCTTCAGGTTCGACAGCGGGCAGACGGTGAGCGCCGTGCGCGATTTCGCGAGGCGTTCGACGAGTGCCGCGTCCTCGATGCTGCGCACGCCGTGGTCGATCCGGTCGACCTTCAGCACGTCGAGCGCTTCGTAGATGTATGCGGGCGGGCCTTCCTCGCCCGCATGCGCGACGAGCTTCAGCCCGAGCGCGCGCGCTTTCTCGAACACGCGTGCGAACTTGGTCGGCGGATGGCCGAGCTCGGACGAGTCGAGGCCCACGCCAATGAGGCGATGGCGATAGCGCTCGAACAGCGGCAGCGCGGATTCGAACGTCGCGAGCGCGTCCTCTTCGGACAGGTGGCGCAGGAAGCACAGAATCAGCTTGCTCGACAGCCCGCGTTGTTCGGCATCGGCGAGTGCGCGCTCGATGCCCGCGACCACCGTCTCGATCGATACGCCGCGCTCGGTGTGCGTCTGCGGATCGAAGAACAGCTCGGTGTGGACGACGTTGTCGGCGAGCGCGCGTTCGCAGTACGCGGCCGTCATGTCGTAGAAATCCTGCTCGGTCAGCAGCACGCTCGCACCGGCGTAATAGATGTCGAGGAACGACTGCAGGTCGGTGAACGCGTACGCGGCGCGCAGCGCGTCGATCGAGTCGTATGCGAGCTTCACGCCGTTGCGCTGGGCGAGCGCGAAAATCAGTTCGGGCTCGAGCGAGCCTTCGATATGGATGTGCAGCTCCGCTTTCGGCGCGCGGGCAATCTTGTCCTTGAATGTCGGGGTCATGGCGTCGTTCTTGGTCGGTCAGTAGGTAGGGGAAGCCTGCGCGGACGCGTTCGCATTTGCCTCGACGGCCTGCAGCAATTGCGCAGCCACCGAGATCGCGATCACTTCGGGTGCCTTGTCGATGATGCCTTCGACACCGATCGGGCAGCGCATCCGCGCGACCTGGGCCGGGTCGATGCCGATCGCTGCGAGGCGATGATCGAACTGCACGCGTTTCGCGTGCGAGCCGGTCATCCCGAAGTACGCGTAGTCGGCACGACGCAGGATGCGCTCGGCCAGCACGAAATCGAGTGCGTGGTCGTGCGTCATCACGACGAAGTACGACTGCGGCGGTGCGGCGTCGACCGCGTCGGCCGGGGCAGCGGCCGCTTCGATCGCGAGGTTGCCGATGCCGGCGAGCGCGTCGGCCGGCGGGAACACCGCATCGGGCCCGTCGATCCAGCGGACGTGGCACGGCAGCGTCGCCAGTACCTTCACGAGCGCGGTGCCGATGTGCCCGGCGCCGAACAGCACGACGGGGAACGCATACGGCGCGATCGTTTCGGTCATCAGTGACACGCCGCCGGTTTCCCACAGCAGGCAGTCGGCGCGCGCGGCTTCCGATTCGGGCTCGCTCAACAGCGGCGCGCCCGGCGAGGGGCCGAATGATACGCTACGCACGGTCGCGGCGCCGGCCGCGACACGCTTCGCGAGCGACATGATCCAGCCGAGATCGCCGACATCGAGCCGCTCGAACGCGAGCACCACGGCGCCGCCGCAGCACTGGCCGAGGCTCGGGCCGAGCGCGAGCCGTTCGAGCCGGCGCGCGTGCGGCACGTGCGCGCCATCCTTCAGCAGGTGCCGCGCGATCTCGATCGCCTTCCATTCAAGATGACCGCCGCCGATCGTATGGCGGGCCATGTCGCGCGTGACGAGCATCTTGGTGCCGGCTTCGCGCGGCGCGGAGCCGTCGGTGTGCGCGACCGTTACGAGCACGGCCGCTTCGCCATGCGCGAGCAGTTGCTGCAGATCGCCGAGCCAGGCTTCCATCAGCACGCTCCGTTCGGGACGACGCGGCACCACACGCGACGCGGGCTGGCGGGCGTGGCGGCAACGATGACGGACGGGAGCGGAGCGGGCCGGCCGCACGGCCGATGCGGTGCGACGGCAGCGCGCGGACGGCGCGCGCGGGCGGCACCGCCGGATGCGCGGACGCCATGAGGGTGACGGATGCGGATGGGTTGCGTTGTCATGATGAATCCAGTCGACATTGCGGATCGGGCGCGCGTTACGCAGGGGTGGTGAGACCGCCTGGCCTCGCGCACGTAGATCGCCATCCAGTCACGAAGATAGCACCGCAACGCGACGGGAACATCGCGGGGCGGTGATCCGGGCTATCAGGAGGCGATCATGTCGATCATAGGCCCGCCGCGCGGGATCGGGGCGTCGATGTGTGCACGTCGGGCCGAAACGCAGGCGTGGCGGGGCTGGGCGCGGAAGTCGCGCGATGCGCGTTCGCCCGGAGATCCGGGCGGCGGCGGAGTAGGTGTTTACGCTTGACGGGCCCGATGCAGCCCGCCGGGGTGGGCCGGCGAGCGCTCCGGGGCCGGGCGGTCACCGGCCGGCAATGGGTGGCCCGGGCGAGCGGGCCGCGCGCAAGGCCGGTGCGAAACCGGCCGGTCAGGCTGCGAGCTTGCGGCGATGGCGCCAGAGGCTCGCGACGACGGCGATCAGGATCACGGCGAAGCCGATCAGCGACCAGCCGGGCAGCAGGATGCCGAAGATCGGCGGGTAGACGGTCTCGCACAGCCCGGCGACCTTGAACATGCCGGGGAACCACTGCGCGGGCGGCAGGCTGTCGACGATCGGCTGCAGCGTGTCGAAGCCGCAGCTGAAGCCCGGATTCATCTGGATCGTCAGGTGCCGGGCGGCCGTGCCGACGCCGCCGGCCGCGGCGATCGCGATCAGCAGCTCGAGCACCCAGACGCCGCGCCAGTTGCGGATCCCGGCGGCCAGGAACGCGAAGATCCCGATCGCGCAGAAGAAGTAGCGCTGGATGATGCACAGCGGGCACGGATCTTCGTTCTTCACGTACTGCAGGTACAGCGCACCGGCCAGCAGGGCGATGCATACCCATCCGAGCAGCATCAGCAGGCGGCGTTCGCGGCGGATGGCGAGCGTGTAGTCGTTCATGTCGGCGGGGTTCCTCGTGGGTCGGTCCGGAAAACAATCGCGCGATTTTAGCGCGAACGGTCTGGCACGAAACTGACAGCGCGCGTGCGGCAACCTGCCGCACCGCGCATCCTGTCCGCCGGCGGTCGGTTGGCTGCGCTCAGCGGATCGTGTTCAGCACGGCCTCGACCGCCTGGCCGATCGAGAGCAGCGCGTCGTCGCGATGCGGTGCCGCCGCGAGCATCAGGCCGACCGGCGCCGCGTCGCGCGGATGGCAGGGCAGCGACAGCGCACACGCGTCGAGGAAGTTGAATGCGCTCGGGTTGCGCAGGATCAGCGCGTTGGTGTGCGTGAACGCGGCATCGTCCGCCTCGAGTTCGGCGATGCGCGGCGGCACGACCGGCACCGTCGGCGCGACGAGCGCATCGAAGCGCGACCAGACCGTGTGCGCTGCTTCGTCGAGCATCGCCTTGCGCGCGGCGAGCAGGTCGAGATAGTCGGCGGCGCTCGCGGGTTCGCCCTTCAGGATCCGCGTGAGCACGCGCGGGTCGTACTGGTCGCGGTGCTTGGCGAGCAGCGGGCGGTGCCACGCGTAGGCCTCGATCGGCGAGAAGCCGAAGCGGTTGATGTCCGGCAGCCGGTCGAGCGCGGGGAAGCGTACTTCCGTGACGATCGCGCCGGCGGCTTCGAGATGCTTGAGCGCGGCGTCGAGCGCGGCCGCGACGTCGGCATCGACGCCGTCCGTCACGTAGTTCGTCAGCACGCCGAGCCGCACGCCTTCGAGCGGCCGGGCGGCCGGTACGTGCGGTTCGAGGCCTGCAAGCATCCGGTCCACGAGCGCGCAGCAGGCGACCGTCAGGCCGATCGGGCCGAACGAGTCGAGCGTCGTCGACAGCGGCACGCCGCCTTGCGTCGGAATCCGGCTTGCCGTTGGCTTGAAGCCCGTCAGCCCGCACAGGGCGGCCGGAATGCGGATCGAGCCGCCCGTGTCGGTGCCGAGCGCGACGGCGGCCATCCCGTCGGCGACGGATGCGGCCGCGCCGGACGACGAGCCGCCGGAAATCCGCGCGTCGCCCGGCACGTCGCGGTGGTACGGCGAGCGCGGATGGCCGAAGTGCGGATTCAGTCCGAGCCCCGAGAACGCGAACTCGCTCATGTTGGTGCGGCCGACCAGCACCGCGCCCGCGCGCTTGAGCCGCGCGACGGCGACTGCGTCGGTGCGCGCGGCCGGCGCGCCGTCGAGCACGCGCGAACCCGCGCGCGTCACCTGGCCCGCGACGTCGAACAGGTCCTTGACCGACACGGGAATGCCCGCGAGCGGCGACAGCACGGTGCCGGCGGCGCGCAGCCGGTCATGCGCGTCGGCGGCCGCGCGTGCGTTGTCGGCATCGACTTCGGTGAAGACGACCGCACCCTGGCCCGACGGATCGGCGATCCGGTCGAGCGCGGTGTCGACGAGCGCGCGGCTCGTGGTCCGGCCGGCGGCGAGGTCGGCGGCGAGCTGGGCGAGCGGGGGGAAGGGCGTGAAAGTGGTCATGGGCGGCTCAGGGGCGAAGATGTTGAAGAAGCGTGGAGCGGAACGAATCGATATGGTTTTCAACGGCCGCGCGTGCACCGGCGGCGTCGCGCGCGGACAGCCGATCGAACAGTTCGCGATGCTCGTGCTGGACGTCGGCGAGATGGTGCGGTTCGGACAGCGTGACGAACCAGAAGCGCAGCGAGCGCTCGTGCAGCGCGCGCAGGATCTCGGCGAGGACGGCATTGCGCGCGGCTGCGGCGATCGCCTGGTGGAACGCGCGGTCGAGTTCCATCATGCCCTCGACGTCGTGCGTGTCGACGCACGCCTGCCCGGCGTCGAGCAGCGCGGCCAGGCGTGCGAGATCGTCGGGCGTTGCGTGGCGCGCGGCGAGTTCCGCGCAGTGCGCTTCGTTGATGCGCCGCACGTCGATGACCGCGACGATGTCGTCGAGCGACAGCGGCTGCACCATCAATCCCTTGCGGGGCATCACGGACAGCAGCCCCTCGAGCACGAGGCGATGCACGGCCTGATGTACCGGCGTGCGGCCGATGCTGGTGCGCGCGACGAGGTCGGCTTCGTTGAGTGCGGCGCCGGGCTTCAGGCGCATCGTGATGATGTCGTGCTGGATCAGCGCGTACGCGCGGTCGGCAAGGCTGGCCGCCGGCGCGGCGGGGCGGTCGCGGGTGGCGTCGGTCAGGGTACTCATGCGGATTGCGGCGCGGCGGCCGGACGGGGCGCGATCATGGCGCGGGCGATCGGGAAGCGTGGGCGATGCCTGGATATTATTGTGATATATCACTGGTGTCCAGTGCCGGCCACGAGGGTTCGGCGTGACGCGCGTGTGAACGGGGACGCTCCCCGACGCGGTTTGCCGCCAACTTGCAACATTTTCGACAGGATGTTGCAGGTTTGCCGCTCGATCGTGCGCTGAAGCATAATGAATCCTCGTTTATCCATACGCGTGAGCGACGTACCAGACCATCGTCATGAGCGAAAACACGCCTTCCCCGGCCGGTCTGCCCGGCACCTCCTCCGTTTCTTCCGATTCCCACCGTACCGATCCGGCGAAAGCGCCCGATGCGCCGGCAGCCCGGGCCGTCGCGCAGAATGTCACTGCCGACGGCGCGTCACCGGTGACGGCTGCGTCCGAACCGGGTGCACCCGGTGCGACAGGCGCCGCCGTCGATGGCGCTGCTGCCGCCGCGCCGCCGAAGGCTGGAACGCCGCCACCCGGGTTCGGCGCGCAGCCTGATTTCGACACGCCGCGCCCGCCGCCTGCGAGCACGCAGAATGCGCCGCCGGCCTACCTGAAGCAGAGCGACACGCCGTGGTCGGTATTCGGCCGGATCGTGGCCGCACGCGCGCGCCGGCTGTTCGACCGTGCCGGCCAGCGCATCACGCAGCGCACGCTGCGCATCGGCGTGTCCGCGCGGATCTTCCATCCGGAACCGGGTGCGAAGGGGCTGCGGGGCAAGACGCTGCAGTATCTCGAGGAGTCGATCGCGCACTGGGTGATGTCGCGCGACGTGCTCGTGTTCATGATTCCGACCGTCGGCCACCAGGGCATGATTCACCCGAGCAACATCCGCCTGCGCGACTACGCGAAGCATCTCGACGGCCTGCTGCTGCAGGGGGGCGCCGACGTATCGCCGCAAACCTACGCCGCGTCCGACGCCCGCCCCGAATGGCCGGGCGATCGCGTGCGCGACATGTACGAGCTTGAACTGCTGCACGAGTTCGTCGAGTCCGGCAAACCCGTCCTCGGCGTATGCCGCGGCTGTCAGCTGATCAACGTCGCGTTCGGCGGCTCGCTGTACCAGGACATCGCCACCGATGTGCCGACCGCGAATGCGCACGTGAGCGAGCATTACGACCAGCATCGTCACGCGATCCGCTTCCCGGATTCGTCGACGCTTGCGAGCATGTTCCCGGGGCGCAGCGAAGCGATCGTCAACTCGATCCACCATCAGGCGATCCGCGATCTCGGCCGCGATCTGAACATCGAGGCCGTGTCGGCCGGCGACGGGATCATCGAAGGCATTCGCCATCGCCGTTCGCCGTTCGTCGTCGGCGTGCAGTGGCACCCCGAGTTCCATCGTGCCGGCGGTTCGGAGCTGCTCGACTGCACGCCGCTGCTCGATGCCTTCCTGCGCGCGGCGCGCGAAACCCGCCTGTAGCAAGCCACATTCTTCGTGTCGCACGAAGGCCGGCCGCATCCCGATAAATTCGAGATGCGGCCGTTTCGTTTTGAACGATAATCGCGAGTTCCGATTCGTTCGCCGGAGTCTGACGTTGGCTTTCCGAAATTTTTCCCCTGCACGATGCGCAAGCTGGATCGTTGCGCTGGCTGCCTGCATGCAAGCGGGTGCGGCCTGGTCCGCCGACGCGACTGCGCCCGCCGCCGGTACGCGTCCGGCGGTCACGAGCCTGCGCGGCGACCCGGCGGCAACCAGCGTGGCTGCGACGGATGCGTCCGCGCAAGGCAACGTCGCCGAGCTGACGCAGATGCTGCACGATGGCCGGATCGTCGAGATGCGTACGACCTACAACGGCAGCTATGGCGCGAGCCTGATGTTCGATCCGCGCGAGATGACCTACTACGTCGCGCTGTTCCAGGACAAGCAACTATGGCGCGTGATCCGGTCGCAGGAAAAGAATCGCGCGGAGATGGTGTACGCGAACTTCGTTCAGCAGACCGTACAACTTGCCGATATCGAGATCCGCCGTACCGAGCTGGAGGCGCAGAAGGCGTTTCTCGAGCGCGTGATCGCGCTGCAGGCGAATCGTGCGCAGCAGTTGCAGGCCGACCTGAGCGTTGCGCGCAGCCAGCAGGCCGAAGTTGCGCAGCGGCAGCGGTCGGCACAGGAGCAGGCACAGGCGCTGCAGGTCGAGAAGCGCGCTGCGCAGTTGCAGCTGCGCGATCTGCAGGAGCAGGTGCGACAGCTCGAGAAGCAGACCGAGACGGGGTTGCCCGCGCACAAGTAACGATTCGTCAGACGGACGCAGAGATGAGCAAAACCCGGCGAAGCGCGCTTCGCCGGGTTTTTTTATGGCGCAGCCGTCAGCGCGCGAACGCGTCCGGCGTCTCGGTCAAGCGGCGGTGGGACAGTTGTGTTGTCCAGTCGAAACCGGTGGCGGGCGCGTGCGTTGCCCGGGCAGGCGGGGTCGTGCGCAGCGCGCTTGCCATCGCGATCAGCGTGAGCGGATCGTCGAGCGTGTCGCGCGGACTGGCGATTGCGCGCGGCACGGGGGCAAGGCGATCGCGCGTTCGCGTGTCGACCGTGCTGCGCCGGATCGGCGGATGCGCGGCCAGCCGCGGCATGGTCGGCGCTCGGACCGGCGCCGCCGCCGTGTGCTTGCCGCTCGAACGAGGCGATGCTGCAGCGGCTGTCGGCGGCACGCTGGCGGTTGCGGTCGGACGACGCAATGCGGGACGACGCGTGACCGGCGGTGATTCGACCGTTGTCGCGACAGGCGTGGCCATCTTGTGCTGTGGTGGCGCGTTCGTCGACGTATGTGGCGGAACCACAGCGACCCGCACGGCACCGGACGACGACGTGGCGTGATCCGGCACGGCGCCGGCCGTTTGAATCGCGTATGCCGGCCCGAACGCTGCAAGCGGTTCATGCGCGGCGATCAGCCAGCCGATGATGCCGAGCGCGCCGATGCTCCAGCAGATCGCGTACCTCCCACGGCGGTCGCGAACGCCGCCGGCGGTATGGCTGGAACACCGGCCCGCAGCCGCAGGCAGTGCAACCGGCGACTCTGCAAGAGTCGGTGCCGGCGCTGCGACGGGTAGCGGTTGCCAGTGGCACGCGCGATGCGGCTGGTCTACGTCGATGCAGGACGTCGCCAGTGTCGCGAGGCAGTGCTTGCCGGGTC
Organism: Burkholderia lata; assembly: GCF_902499025.1. GTDB lineage: Bacteria > Pseudomonadota > Gammaproteobacteria > Burkholderiales > Burkholderiaceae > Burkholderia > Burkholderia lata_C. The sequence goes on from NZ_CABVPW010000039.1 coordinate 30,588, forward strand.
GCGCACCGGGTGCGCCGCGAAAAGTCCATTCGCGGCCGAACGACGGCACGTGATCGAGCGGAGCGACGCGGGGGCGGGCGAGCGCGCCGGCAACGGGAACGAGGGGCGATGGGGGCATGAGGGCGGTGCGCCATGCGACACGGGCAACCGTGCCGGTGCGGCGCGGAGTTGTCGTTGCAAGTCGAGACATTGTGGTCAGCCGGCGAAGGCCGGTCGATCAGATCAATCTGATTTTTGCTGCCGTTTCGGGACGACTCGTACGAGGAGCGCACCGCGACGGCTACGGCGGGGCGACACAAGGCAAATGTCGGGTAGGCGTGGCATGATGCGCGAACCATGCCGGTGCGCGCGTCGTTGCGCGGCGAGCCGCCGGCGGGCAGCGATGCCCGTGCGCGCCGGCGCGGCGCCGCGTGCGTCGTCGGATCCATGCGGCGCGGATTCGCGCCATCCGAGCTGAGCGAGAAAAACATGTCCACAGCGTCACACGCCATCGCGCAAGAATCGAAAGTCCGCACCGTGTTCCGGGTCGTCAGCGGCAACTTCCTGGAAATGTACGACTTCATGGTCTACGGCTATTACGCGTCGGCCATCGCGAAAACCTACTTTCCGAGCGGCAACGCATTCGCGTCGCTGATGCTGTCGCTGTCGGTGTTCGGCGCGGGCTTCCTGATGCGGCCGGTCGGCGCGATCGTGCTCGGCGCCTACATCGACCACCACGGCCGGCGCAAGGGGCTGATCCTGACGCTCGGGCTGATGGCGCTCGGCACGCTCACGGTGGCCGCGATACCCGGCTATGCGACGATCGGCGTGCTCGCGCCAGCGCTCGTGTTGCTCGGCCGGCTGCTGCAGGGCTTTTCGGCGGGCGTCGAACTCGGCGGCGTGTCGGTCTATCTGTCCGAAATTGCGACGAAGGGGCACAAGGGGTTCTATACGTCGTGGCAGTCGGGCAGCCAGCAGGTGGCCGTGGTGTTCGCCGCGTTCGTCGGCGTGCTGCTGAACCGCGCGCTGCCGGTCGAGGAGATGACCGCGTGGGGCTGGCGCATTCCGTTCCTGATCGGCTGCCTGATCGTGCCGTTCCTGTTCCTGATCCGTCGTTCGCTGAAGGAGACCGACGAATTCCTCGCGAAGCGTCATCGTCCGACGATGGGCGAGATCATGCGTTCGATGCTCGACAACTGGGGTGTCGTGGTTGCCGGCATGGGGATGGTGATCATGACGACGGTGTCGTTCTACATGATCACCGCCTATACGCCGACGTTCGGCAAGGAAGTGCTGCACCTGTCGTCGCTCGACGCGCTCGTCGTGACCGTCTGCGTGGGGATTTCCAATCTCGTGTGGCTGCCGCTGTCCGGTGCGTTGTCCGACCGCATCGGCCGCCGCCCGGTGCTGATCACGTTCACCGTGCTGACGCTGCTGACGGCTTACCCGGCCGTGCTGTGGCTCGTCGGCGATCCGTCGTTCCTGCGGCTGCTCGCGGTCGAGCTGTGGCTGTCATTCCTGTACGCGTCGTACAACGGGGCGATGGTCGTCGCGCTGACCGAGGTGATGCCGGCCGACGTGCGCACGGCCGGTTTCTCGCTTGCATACAGCCTGGCGACGACGATCGGCGGCTTCACGCCTGCGATCTCGACGCTGCTGATTCATCAGACCGGGAACAAGGCGGCGCCGGGGCTGTGGCTGAGCGTTGCCGCGATTTGCGGGCTGATCGCGACACTCGTGCTGTATCGCACGTCCGAGGCGCGCAACCAGTACAAGGCGGCCTGACGGGCACGCGCATGTCGTGCGGCGCCGGTCGCACGCATCGCATTGAAAAAGGGAGCGCGACGCGCTCCCTTTTTTCGTCTGCGCTCAGGCTTCGCGCAGTGTGCCGGCGACCGCGGCCGCCACGTCGAGCCATTGCCCTGGCGCGGGCTGGCGGGCGAGCCTGGCCTGCGGATACCACGGGCAGTCGTCGCCGGTGAACCAGCGCCAGTCGGGCGCGAACGGCAGCATGACCCATAGCGGCTTGCCGAGCGCGCCGGCTAGGTGCGCGACTGCCGTATCGATCGTGACGACGCCATCGAGCCGCTCGATCAGCGCGGCCGTGTCGGCAAAGTCGTTCAGGCGGCCGTCGAGCCGATGCACGCGCGGATGCGCGTCGACGCGCGCGCGTTCGTCGTCGTCGAGTGCGGGCTGCAGCACGATCCAGTCGATGTCCGGCAGCGCGAGCAGCGGCGCAAGCGCGTCGAACGGCATCGAGCGGTTTTCCTGCGCCTGCCGGCGCCCCGACCACGCGAGGCCGAACTTGCGCTTCGACTGCCCGCCGAGCGAGCCGCGAAAGCGCCGGCCGGCGCCGTCGGGGGCATCGAGGTAGCGCGAGCCCGCGACGATGTCCTCCTCGGTCTGAAGCCCGAGCAGGAACGGCAGGCTCATCAGCGTGCATGCGACATCGGCGGCAGGCGGTTTCGCGGCGCCTTGTGCGACGAGCGTCACGTGCCAACGCGATGCAGCCGGCGCCAGCAGCGTAACGAGCTCCGGCTGGACTTCGAGCACGACGCGCGCGCAGCGTGCGCGGGCGAGCGGTACGAAGCGGACGAACTGCAGCGTGTCGCCGAAGCCCTGTTCCGCGCGGATCAGCAGCGTGCGCGACGCAATCGGCTCGCCTTGCCAGCGCGGCAACGTGCCGAGCGGCGTCGCGCCCGGCGTGTCGTGGCGCGCTTCATAGGCGGGCAGGCCGCGCGTGAAGTCGCCGAGCGTGAGCAGCGTGACCGCGCGGTGCAGCCGTGCCAGCGTGAGATCGGGCGCGACGCGCAGTGCCTGGTCGAATGCACGCAGCGCCATCTCGTGCGCACCGAGCGCGTGATGTGCGTTGCCGAGGTTCAGCCAGGCCAGGCTGAACGACGGATCGAGCCCGACGGTACGCTCGTAGTAGGGCAGTGCGTCGTGGTGGCGTGCCTGCGCGCTCAGTGCGTTCGCGAGCCCGAACAGTGCGAGCGGAAACGGCGGATGCAGCGCGAGCGCGGCTTCGAACGCGGCGGCCGCCTCGGCATGCCGGCCGACCGCATCGAACGTATTGCCGAGATTGAAATGCGCAGCGACGAAACGCGGCTGTGCGGCAATCGCGGCCTGGAAGTGCGCGATCGCGTCGTCGGCGTGGCCCATCGCGTTCAGCGCCATCGCGAGGTTGTTGTGCGCGCCCGCATGCCCGGGCCGCAGCTCGAGCGCGCGATGGAACGCGGCGAGCGCGTCGTCGTGGCGGCCGAGCGCGTTCAGCGCGTTGCCGAGATTGTTGTGGATCGATGCATCGTCGGGCGTGAGCCGCAGCGCGCGGCCGAATGCATCGATCGCGTCGTCGTGGCGCTGCAGTGCCGCATACGCGTTGCCGAGGTTGTAGTGCGCGAGCGGAAATTCGGGCGCGAGCGTCAGCGCGTTGCGAAAACGGTCGACCGCTTCGTCGAGCCGACCGAGCGCCTTCAGCGCGTTGCCGAGATTGAGCTGCAGCGCGGCATCGCCCGGCCGCAGCGCGACGGCGCGGCCGACGAGATCGGCCGCCTCGGCGTGCTGGCCCTGCTGGTGCCGCAGCACGCCGAACAGATGCAGCGCGTCGGCGTCGGCGGGGTTGGCGGCGAGCGCGTTGCGATAGCCGTGCTCGGCCTCGGCGAGGCGGCCCGCGCGGTGTGCGGCATACGCTCGGTCGAATGCGGAATCCATAACGCGAAAACTGACGGAAAGCGCGTATTTTCCCACACCGCGCGGTGGTGCCGCGTGTTGGCCGCTCGGCATATGGCCCCGTCACGCGGAGCGGCGTAGACTTGCAGGGTCGCGTGTCATCGAGGTTCTCATGGCTGACACACTGCCCGATATCCCGCCCGTGCTGATCGTCGGCGCGGGGCCGACCGGCCTTGCCGCGGCGATGAGCCTCGCGCGGGCCCGCGTGCCGGTGCGCATCATCGATCGGCTCGCTGCGCCCGCACGGCATTCGCGCGCGATCGGCATCCAGGCGCGCACGCTCGAACTGCTGGAGCAGCATCGCGCGGTCGAGCCGTTTCTCGCACTCGGCCATCGTGCGCATGCGGCCGCACTGCATGCCGACGGCCGCGTGATCGCGCGGCTCGATTTCGATCCGCTGCAAACGCGCTATCCGTACCTGCTGTTTCTCGACCAGACCGTCACCGAGCGCCTGCTCGCCGAGCACCTGGCCCGGCTCGGCGTGACGGTCGAGCGCGGCGCGACGCTGACCGCGTGCGAAGCGGGCGGCGCGTCGCTCGAGGTGTCGATCCGCCGCGCCGACGGCCGTGACGAATCGTTCGCACCGTCGTACCTGATCGCGGCCGACGGCGCGCACAGCACGGTCAGGCATCTGCTCGGCCTGGGCTTCACCGGGCATGCGTTCGAACAGACTTTCCTGCTTGCCGATTTCGCGGCGATACCCGACTGGCCGGACGAGGAGATCCACCTGTTCACGACGCCCGAAGGCATCGCCGGCCTGTTTCCGATGGGCGGCGGCCGTTACCGGCTGGTGGCCGACCGCCCGCCCGGCAGCGACGCGTCGCCCGATGCGCCCACCCCGTCGCTCGCGGAATGCGACGCGATCGTGCGTGCTCGTACCGGTGCGTCGATCTCGCCGAGCGATCTCGCATGGTCGTCCTATTTTCACCTGCATAGCCGGATGATCGACCGGCTGCGTCACGGCCGTGTGTTCTTCGCGGGCGACGCCGCGCACGTCCACAGCCCGGCCGGCGCGCAGGGCATGAACACCGGCATCCAGGAAGCGTTCAACCTCGGCTGGAAGCTCGCGCGCGTGCTCGGCGCGGGCACGCCCGAGCGGTTGCTCGACACGTATCACGCGGAGCGCCATCCGATCGAGCGCGACGTGTTGCGGCAGACCGGCTTCGTCACGCAGATCGTCGAAGCCGAGCGTGGCGCGATGAAGCTGCTGCGCGATCACGTCGTGCCGGTGCTGGCGTCGTTCGGGCCGATGCGCGACGCGGTGCGGCGCTCGGTCAGCGAGCTCGGCGTGCAATACCGGAAGAGTCCGCTTACGCTCGAGCGCGTGCTCGATGGCGGGCCGCGCGGCGGCGAGCGGGCACCCGACGCGCACGTGCGGGTGCTCGACGGGCCGCTCGGTCAGGCGCCCGGAACGGCGCGGCTATACGACCTGCACGATCCGGCGAGCTTCACGCTGCTGTTGCTGGAAGAGCCGGCGAATGCCGAAGCCGGTGCGGTGCCGCCGATGCCGGCCGATGCGCAGGCTCTGGTGCAGGGGCTCGAACGGATCATGCCGGATGCGGTGCGCGTCTGGCGCGTCACCGATGCCGAAGGCGGCGGTGACGCCGGGCTGGCGCAGGAATACGGCCGCTCGCGGCCGTCGTTTTACCTGCTGCGGCCCGACGGTTATGTGGCCGTGCGCGGGCGCACGGCGACCGACGCGAACGCGCTGCTGCGCCACTGCGAAAGCTGGTTCGCGGGCATGTCGCGGTCCGCGTAGCGGTACGGTCAGGCGCTCGCCGCGGCGGGCACGAGCGACGCGCGATGCACGGCGATCGCGTCGCGCACGATCGGTGCCGCACGTTGCGCGGCGTCGCCCGACGGATCGTCGAGCGCCGCGAGAAACGCGCGGCGCATCCGCGGTTCCCAGAAGCGCCGGATGTGGTCGGCGATGCCGGTCAGCGCTTCGTCGCGATCGGGCATCGATTCGAAGAATGCGCCGATCTGGTTGGCCATGTCGATCAGGTGTCCGTTGTCCATCGCTTCCTCACTTGCCTGTCGTCACGCTGGCGGTCGCGGCTGCGCGGCGCTCGAGCAGATCGAGCTGCTCCGCGTTGAAGCGCGCGTATGCCTGCTGCCAGTCGGACGGCTGCGCGACGGGCAGCACCTGCACGGCCGTCACCTTGTACTCGGGGCAGTTCGTCGCCCAGTCCGAGCTGTCCGTCGTGATCACGTTCGCCCCCGATTCGGGGAAGTGGAACGTCGTATAAACGACGCCCGGCTGCATGCGTTCGGTCACGAGCGCGCGCAGCACCGTCTGCCCCGCACGCGATTCGATGCCGACCCAGTCGCCGCTGCGGATGCCGCGATCCTGCGCGTCGTGCGGATGGATCTCGAGGCGATCCTCTTCGTGCCACTGCACGTTCTCGGTGCGGCGTGTCTGCGCGCCGACGTTGTACTGCGACAGGATGCGACCTGTCGTCAGGATCAGCGGATAGCGCTGCGTGACTTTCTCCGGCGACGCAATGAACTGCGTGATCACGAACTTGCCCTTGCCGCGCACGAATGCGTCGATGTGCATCGTCGGCGTGCCTTCCGGTGCATGCTCGTTGCACGGCCACTGGATGCTGCCGAGCGCATCGAGCTTCGCGTACGACACACCCGAGAAGGTCGGCGTGAGCCGCGCGATCTCGTCCATGATTTCCGACGGATGCGCATAGTCCATCTCGTAGCCGAGCGCGCGCGACAGCATCAGCGTGACTTCCCAGTCCGCGTAGCCCGCGAGCGGCGGCATCACCTTGCGCACGCGCGAGATGCGACGTTCCGCGTTCGTGAACGTGCCGTCCTTCTCGAGGAACGACGAGCCGGGCAGCAGCACGTGCGCGTATTTCGCGGTCTCGTTCAGGAAGATGTCCTGCACGACGATGCATTCCATTGCCGACAGCGCGGCCGCGACATGCTGCGTATTCGGGTCCGACTGGACGATGTCCTCGCCCTGGCAGTAGAGCCCCTTGAAGCTGCCGTCGAGTGCCGCGTCGAACATGTTCGGGATGCGCAGCCCCGGTTCCGGTTGCAGCTTCGCCGACCACGCTGCTTCGAACTGCGTGCGTACGATCTCGTCGCCGATGTGCCGGTAGCCGGGCAGCTCGTGCGGGAACGAGCCCATGTCGCACGAGCCCTGCACGTTGTTCTGGCCGCGCAGCGGATTGACGCCGACGCCTTCGCGGCCGATGTTGCCGGTCGCCATCGCGAGGTTCGCGATGCCCATCACCGTCGTCGAGCCCTGCGCGTGTTCGGTCACGCCCAAGCCGTAATAGATCGCGGCATTGCCGCCCGTCGCATAGAGGCGTGCGGCTTCGCGTACCCGCTCGGCCGGTACGCCCGTCACGTCGGCGGTTGCCTCGGGCGAGTTGTCGGCACGCGACACGAAGTCGCGCCATTGCTCGAATGCGCGCGTCTCGCAGCGCTCGGCGACGAACGCGTCGGCGACGAGCCCTTCGGTGACGATCACGTGCGCGAGCGCGTTGACGATCGCGACGTTGGTGCCGGGGCGCAACTGGAGGTGGTGGGTGGCCTTCACGTGCGGGCCGTCGACGACGTCGATGCGGCGCGGGTCGATCACGATCAGCTTCGCGCCTTCACGCACGCGCCGCTTCAGCCGCGAGCCGAACACCGGGTGGCCGTCGGTCGGATTCGCGCCCATCACGACGATCACGTCGGCCTGGCCGACCGATGCGAACGTCTGCGTGCCGGCCGATTCGCCGAGCGTCGTCTTGAGGCCATAACCCGTCGGCGAGTGGCACACGCGTGCGCAGGTGTCGACGTTGTTGTTGCCGAACGCAGCACGCACCAGCTTCTGTACGAGATAGGTTTCCTCGTTCGTGCAGCGCGACGACGTGATGCCGCCGATGGAATCGCGGCCGTACTTGTCCTGCAGCTTGCGGAATTGCGTTGCCGCGTAGGTGAGCGCCTCGTCCCAGCTGACTTCGCGCCACGGGTCGGTGATCTTCTCGCGGATCATCGGCTTCGTGATGCGGTCCTTGTGCGTCGCATAGCCCCACGCGAAGCGGCCTTTCACGCACGCGTGGCCCTCGTTTGCGAGGCCGTTCTTGTGCGGCGTCATGCGCACGACCTGCGTACCCTTCATCTCGGCCTTGAACGAGCAGCCGACGCCGCAGTACGCGCAGGTCGTGACGACCGAGTGTTCGGCCTGCCCGAGTTGCACGACCGATTTCTCCTGCAGCGTGGCCGTCGGGCAGGCGGCGACGCACGCGCCGCACGATACGCATTCCGACGCCATGAACGATTCGCTTTCACCGGCGGCGACGCGCGATTCGAAGCCGCGTGCGGCGATCGTCAGCGCGAACGTGCCCTGGGTTTCCTCGCAGGCGCGCACGCAGCGGTTGCAGACGATGCACTTCGACGGGTCGTATGTGAAGTACGGATTCGACTCGTCCTTTTTATCGTGCAGATGATTCGCACCGTCGAAGCCGTAACGCACCTCGCGCAGCCCGACGACGCCTGCCATGTCCTGCAGCTCGCAGTCACCGTTGGCGGGGCAGGTGAGGCAGTCGAGCGGATGGTCGGAGATGTACAGCTCCATCACGTTGCGACGCAGCGACTGCAGCCGGTCCGACTGCGTGCGCACCTTCATGCCCGCTTCGGCAGGTGTCGTGCACGACGCCGGATAACCGCGCCGGCCTTCGATCTCGACGAGGCACAGCCGGCACGAGCCGAACGGTTCGAGCGAATCGGTCGCGCAGAGCTTCGGGACATTGACGCCGGCTTCGATCGCCGCGCGCATCACCGACGTGCCGGCCGGCACCGTGACCGGCTGGCCGTCGATTTCGAGCGTGACGTCGGTATCGGCATGCCGTTGCGGCGTGCCGAAGTCGGTATCGTCGAACGGATCGAGGGCTCGCGCCTGCGCAGCGCTCTTGCACGCGCATTGGCCCGAGCCGCAGCCGCCTTGGCGGACGTTGTTCGTGTCGAGGGACATGCAGGGCTCCTTCTGGGTCAGGCCGCAGCCTTGACCGGACCCGACGCGGCATGTTTGCCGGCAGCGAGCCCGAAATCTTCGGGGAAATGGTCGAGCGCGGACAGCACCGGGTAGGGTGTCATGCCGCCCATTGCGCACAGCGAACCGGCCAGCATCGTGTCGCACAGGTCGCGCAGCAGCGTGACCTGCCGCTCCGACGTATCGCCGTGGCGGATGCGCGCGATCGTCTCGACGCCGCGCGTCGAACCGATCCGGCACGGCGTGCACTTGCCGCACGATTCGATCGCGCAGAACTTCATCGCGTATTCGGCCAGCTCTGCGAGGTTCGACGTGTCGTCGTGCAGCACGATGCCGCCGTGGCCGACGACTGCACCGATCGCCGTATACGCTTCGTAGTCGAGCGGCACGTCCCACTGGTGATCGGGCAGGTAGGTGCCGAGCGGGCCGCCGACCTGGGCGGCGCGTGCGGGCCGGCCGCTTGCCGTGCCGCCGCCGAAGTCGAACAGCAGCTCGCGCAGCGTGACGCCGAACGCGAGCTCGACGAGCCCGCCGTGGCGGATGTTGCCCGCGAGCTGGAACGGCAGCGTGCCGCGCGAGCGGCCCATCCCGTAGTCACGATAGAACGCGGCGCCGCGCGCGAAGATCACGGGCGCCGTCGCGAGCGTGATCACGTTGTTGATGACGGTCGGCTGGCCGTACAGGCCGGCGAGCGCGGGCAGCGGCGGTTTCGCACGCACGACGCCGCGCTTGCCTTCGAGCGATTCGAGCAGCGCCGTTTCCTCGCCGCACACGTACGAGCCCGCGCCTTTCGCGACGTGCAGCTCGAACGCATGCGCGGAGCCGAGCACGTGCTCGCCGAGCCAGCCGGCTTCGCGTGCGCGAACGATCGCGGCTTCGAGCGTCGCGATCGCGTGCGGGTATTCGCTGCGCACGTAGATGTAGCCGACTGTCGCACCGGTCGCGATACCCGCGATGATCATCCCTTCGATCAGGCAGTACGGATCGCACTCCATGATCAAACGGTCGGAGAACGTGCCCGAATCGCCTTCGTCTGCATTGCAGACGATGTACTTCTGCGTGGCGCTTGCTTGCCGGACCGTGCGCCACTTGATGCCGGCCGGGAATGCTGCACCGCCGCGGCCGCGCAACCCCGATTCGATCAGCGTTTCGCACGCGGCATCGCCGTCGAGCGCGAGCGCGTTCTTCAGGCCGGCGAGGCCTTCGTGTTGCAGGTAGTCGTCGATCGACAGCGGATCGGTCAGGCCGATGCGTGCGAACGTGAGGCGTTGCTGGCGTGCGAGATAGGGCAGTGCATCGACGAGGCCGACGCCGCTCGGATGCGTGCCGCCTTCGAGCCAGTTTGCGTCGAACAGGGCCGGTACGTCGGCGGCCGACAGGTTTGCATAGCCGACGCGGCCGGCGGCCGTGCCGACCTCGACGAGCGGCTCGAGCCACAGCAGCCCGCGTGAACCATTGCGGACCAGTTCGACGGCGACTCCGCGCCGTTCTGCTTCCGCGGCGATCGCGTCGGCGAGCGCGTCGGCGCCGAGTGCCAGTGCGGACGAGTCGCGCGGAACGTAGATGCGGGTCGTCATGCGGCCTCCGGGGTGTGGGCGACCGCGTCGGCAAGCAGCGCGTCGAATTTCTCGGGCGTGACCTTGGCATGCAGCACGCCGTTGACCGTCAGCGACGGCGACTGCGCGCACAGTCCGAGGCAGTAGACCGATTCGAGTGCGACGTCACCGGGCGCATGCGCATCGGTGGCATCGCCGTGCGCGGCGTCGAACCGGCAACCCGTGCGGGCTTCCGCATGCGCGGCCAGCGCTTCGCAGCCCATGCTGCGGCACGCTTCGGCGCGACACATCTGAATCGTCACGCGAGCGGGCGGCGCGGTGCGGAAGTGATGGTAGTAAGTCAGTACGCCGTGCACTTCCGCGCGCGACAGGTTGAGTGCCCGGGCGAGCGGCGCGACGCAGCCCGGCGGCACGTAACCCGCGTCGTCCTGGATCGCGTGCAGGATCGCCACGAGCGACCGGCCGGCGCGTGCATGACGCTCGACGAGCGCGTCGGGCGCTTGGGAATTCGGGGACATCGGTTGTGCTCCTCCAAAGTCTCATATGCGCTCGGAATTCATATAGTGCGCATCGTGACTTCGTTCAGATTGATTTTGACCAACGATAAGCGGAAGATTTGGCGGTCGCAATAGGAAATCGGAGTGCATAATTGATTCGTATCGAATGCGACGCGTATCTGACCGTACGCGACACGGAGGGCCGCGCGGCCAGCCTGTCGGATGTCGCGCCGTTGCTCGAACTCGTGGCTGACACGGGCAGCATTGCGCAGGCCGCGCACGCGAAAGGGCTCTCCTACCGGCACGCATGGGGCATGTTGCGCGCGCTGGAGGCATGCATCGGCGGGGAACTGATCGAAACCGCGCGCGGCAAGGGCTCGACGTTGTCGGCGCTCGGGCAGGCCGTCGTCGATGCGCAGCGACTCGCGCGCAGCCGGCTCGACGGCAACCTGCGCACGCTGGCGGCTGAAGTGGCGAGCGACCTGAACCGGCGGCTCGCGCAGCGCGACGGCGCCGTGCGCATCCACGCATCGCACGGCTACGCGGTCGCGACGCTCGTCTCTGCGCTCGTCGATGCGCAGGCAGCTGTCGACATCAAGTATCGCGAGAGCGTCGAGGCCGTGCAGGCGCTTGCTCGCGGCGAGTGCGACCTGGCTGGCTTCCATCTTCCGCGCGGTGCGTTTCGCGCGCAGTGCGCGCAGATCTACCGGCCGTGGCTCGACGATACGCGCCATGTGCTGATCCACCTGACACGGCGCCAGCAGGGGCTGTTCGTTCCGCGCGGCAATCCGAAGCAGGTTCGCGGGCTCGCGGATCTCGCGCGCACTGACATCCGCTTCGTCAACCGCCAGCCGGGGTCGGGCACGCGCATGCTGCTGGATCTCGCGCTGCGCGCGATCGGCATCGATCCCGAGCGCATCGACGGCTACGCGTCGGCCGAGCTCACGCATTCGGCGATCGCGGCGTTCGTCGCGAGCGGGATGGCCGATCTCGGCTTCGGCGTCGAGCCGGCCGCCCATCATTTCGGGCTCGATTTCATCCCGGTCGTCGATGAAGACTATTACTTCGCGTGCGAACGCGCCCGGCTCGACGCGAGGCCGCTTGCCGGCGTACTGGCGCTGCTGCGCGACGCGCGCTTCGTCGAGCGCGTCGCGCATCTCGACGGCTACGATCCCGCCGCATGCGGAACGCTGACGAGCATCGCGACGGGGCTGGCCGGCGGCGACGGCGCGAGCGTGCCGGCGGGCAATTCCCGGTAACGCGGGCGCGATCGCACCGCGATGCAGCAGCGAGGGATTTGCGCTACGCTTGCCGCTTGACCAACGTTCCAACAAGCACGCCGTTCAAGCGTCATCCCGCCATGAAATTTTCCGTTCCCCTCGCCGCGGCAGCGTTGACCGCGGGGCTGCTGGTCGCTGTTTCGCCGTTTGCGCTCGCGCAAAATTCCCCTGGTGTGCCCGGCGGTATCCTGAGCGAACAGTTTCGCCTGAACGAGCATCCGCAGATGCCGTTCGCAGCGTCGACGCCGTCGCAGAAATACCAGAGCGGCAAGAAGTCGGCCTTGCGCCGCAAGGGCGACCTGGGCGATCCGAACGGCTGCAACCTGAAGTGTCCGATGGATACTCAATAACCCGGCTGACGGACGCGTTCGCACGATAGTCATGCGGCACCGGTTCGACGGGCGGGCATTGCGCCTGCGGACCGGTCTGGCCGGCTGACCGGCAACTGCAGGAATCCCGAGCGATTCCGATTCTGTTCGAGCCCCGCGAAGCGTTGTCGCTTCGCGGGGCTTTTGCTTTCCAGCGAATCTTCGTGCGATTCGATGCCGGGCGATACCGGCGTGTACGCATCGCCGGCCCGGCGGGTGATTTAGGGTTAACCCGTAAATCAGGAAGGATGTCTTCCAGAAACCTGCCTTATTCTTAAGCATCCGCCTACATAAACTTCGGGTTGTCAGCGATGAACAAGGTGTTCACCGCGAACACAGACAAATCTGGAGGTAGGTCATCATGAAGTCGCTCGTTCAAGCTGTTGTCGTTGCTGCCGCTCTCGTTGCCCCGGTCGTGTCGTTTGCCCAGTCGGGTTCGACGATCACCCGCGCGCAGGTTCGCGCCGAGCTGGTTCAGCTGCAGCAGGCAGGTTACAACTCCGCTCGCGGCGAAGATCCGCATTATCCGGAAGCGATCCAGGCTGCCACGGCACGTGTTGCAGAGCAACAGCGCAGCGCACTGGCACAAGCGCAAGGCGCCGACGTCAGCGGTTACGGTGCACAGGCGCAGGGCGCGTCGGCATCGGGTTCGCGTGCCATGGGCGTGCGTCCGGCCACCGCTGAAGAAATGAAGTCGCTGTATCGCGGCAGCTAAGCTGCGTATTGCCCGGTGTGCGCGAATGCCGGGTGCGACGACGCGTCGCGCCTGGACCCGCAGCACCCGGGCGGGCCGCTGCCGGGCGCGATCGATGATCGCGCGGGCACGGCAGGGTATCCGTCACCTCCTGTCGCCGGAAGTCCGGCGGCATTCCGCCCGGCCCACCCGTGGCTGGGCGCTTTTTCGGAAGGAGAGGGCGCGTGCGTTTCGTCGGCAACAAAAAACCCCGCAGACTTGCGTCATGCGGGGTTCGTGCGGCGAGCGCGGAATTTGGTGGGGCGGCGTCACTCGAATTTCGACGTAAATCCCATATCTGACAAGGGTGTTCCTGATTTTCGTGGTCAAACAACCCCCAAAACGACCCCCGCGAATGAGCGCCTGGGGGTGTTTCGCTCCAGTTCCGACCCGTTGTGCGCACGCATCACCTGGATGACCGTGCACGCCCCGTGCGATGTCGCGTCGCTCGCTAAAAGCACTGCTACTCATCTCGTGGCGACGATGCATTGATCTTTCATACGATTGATTTAGCATCGCGCGATGCACTCCAGATCGAGTACCGGGCGCCGCGCCCGGCTATCGCTGCCGAGGAATTGCTGCGCTGCCGATACGGGTGCGGGTAACGCGTCCGCGGCTGACTGGGAGGGCCGTTGAACAGGGCCTTCGCATTCTTCCAGCGCGTCACGAGCCTGATTCGCAAGCAGCTTGAGCGAATCGCCTGGTCTTCGGAAGGGGATCACTCCGTTGACGATCTGACGAGCGAAACCTGGCTGATCGTGGACGAGCTCCACGCGGATCCTGATGCAACTCCTGATCCGGACGACGAAAACTTGCGCGACATGATTGTCGCCCGGCTACAGCGCCAGTTCGGGAAATTCGTCAATCGGAAGGAGCGGTTCGCGTTGCGAATCGATCGAGACGATATCGACGACGATGGAGACCTTCTGCCCAGTGCTGTCGGCGCGCGACTTTCAGCTCCAGAAAAATACGAACCGCTCGTTGCGCTCGAGATGCGCGAAGATGCCGCGGTGGCAGCGCGCGCGATCAGCGGCCGATTCTCCGAGGCCGTCGCATATCTCCGCACATTCGAGCGGTTCGATGGTGACGCGATGCGCGTGGCGACCTATCTGGCGATCGGATCACGAACGCTCAATCGACGAGTAGCGCGCGCGTCGCGTATCGAGGAAACGCAGCCGTCGATGTTCGATGGCATCGAGGCGATTTCAGTCGATTTCATGCCGTTGGCTGGTCGATGGGCATCACCGCCGTTGCCGCATCAGTATCGACCGACGTGCGCGGCAGCGTGGCCAGTGCAACTGCAGTTCTTCGTCGTATCGGCGAAGCTGTTCTTCTGCCGTCGTCGTCGAGCGCAATAGCCGGGTTCAATTCCCTCTTGACGCCTCCCAACCGGCGGGGATAGCCTGTATGTGCCGCTGAGACAACAGCGGCCGGGTTTGGCGACCTGACGTGTACAAGGCGCAATGAAGCCGCGCCGTCGTTCGACCCGCGGCTTTTCTATTTGCGCTGCCTTTGCACGCCTTCAATGGGCGGGCCTGGGCGGGGAGACCTTCGGGTCTGCCGGTTACCTTGTACGCCGGTTCGCCAACCCTGCTCAGTGCCCGCTCACCCCGTTTGGCGACGGGACAGCGGGCCTCAACCGTACAAGGAGGCCACACCATGCGCCAAGCCGTCGCTCGTCCCGAGCAACTGCAATCCCCTCTCGAAATCATTCGCGCCGCCCTGCGCGCGGCCGCGCTCGCACCGACCTACCAGGACGCGCTCGACGCCACCGGCGACGCGCTGCGGCGCCTGGCCGAACTCGCTCGCGCGGAGGTGGTGCGATGAGCGGCGAGAACTTCCTCGACTCTCGATTCCCGGTCTTCAGCGAACGCGTGTCCGCTGCTGCCGCAGACGATTCTGTCGTCAGGGCCGGCCCGTTGCTGAGCCGTCTTGAGCGCACCTATGCGGTGGTTTGTGGGCTCGAGCAGATTTTCGCGATCGCGCGCGCGAACATGGTTCAGGAGTCGTCATACCGGAGCGCCGGGGAGGGCTGCGACGTAGAGCCACCCCTGAAACCGACGACTGTGGAGGCGCTGCTTGCGATGGGCGCGGCCGTGTCGGGGATGCTCGTGCAGGATATCGGGGCACTGTCGGATTGGGCCGACGAGTATGCGGTGCGGCCGGCACGCTCCGACACTGCGGCATAATCGTTTCACCGCGCCTAGCTCGACGGGGCGAAAACCGGGCTCCCTTACCCGGCCGGCGCGGCTCCTCTCAAGGGATTGCGTGAGGGCGCAATGAGCGACAGCAAACCGCCGGATCGGCTCGATCGCGTGGCGGCCGAAATCGATAGTCCGACGTGGTCGGGCTTCGAGCCATGGATCGAAGCTGCACGGGGAAGTGATGCGGAGGCGGCGCGCGATCTGTTGGCTGCGTTCGTCGTGCAACTGCGCACGCTCTCGTTTCCGACGTCTCCAATTTCCGCGGAGCTGGCACACTTTGCTGCCGACGCCTTCGCGGCGTACTTGAGTGGTGAGCCGTCGACGCTTGACGCTGCTTTCGGTGTCAAGGTTGATGGACGGCGCCGTCGCAGCTCGAATCGGACCGAACGCAATGAGCGTATCGCCATGCGCATCTTTCAGCTGCGCGAGGTCGAACCCGGCAGAACGGGCGGTGCCGTGCCCACGTGGGACGAAATATGCGACGTGATCGCGAGGGAAGAGCGGCTGGAAAAGCCGCTCGATTCGAAGGAATTGCGGCGGCTCTTCAGCGTCTACCGCGGTGAGATAGTCCAGAAAATGGCGGCGCGTTTGACAGCGCGGATGGCCTCTGACGACGGTTGAGGGGTAGTCATTTCGCAAGATGGCTACCCTTAGACCGGGAGAGCCTCGAACAGCATCATCGGCCCATGTTCAATCAACCGCGAGGTTTTGCACATGGGCGCAAACTTCCCCAATACGCCGGCAGCCGCCGGCGATCAACCCGGGCCGCTGGCTCTGCCGCTCGACGGCTTCACGCGCTGGAACGATCTGAAGCAGTTCGTGCCGTTGAGCCACGAGGCCGTGCGTCTCCGCGAACGTGCCGGGCGATTCCCGAAGCGCGTGCAGCTCGGATCGGCGCGCTGCGTTGCGTGGCCGAATCGCGAGATCCATCGCTGGCTGGCTGATCCGGCCGGCTACCGTGCTTCCGAAAACGCGTGAGGTGCGCCATGACGGCAAACCTTGCGATCCACACGCGCCGCGTCGGCGCTATCCAGTTGCGCAGCTGGTCGACGCGCGCTGCCACCGTCTCCGCGGCCGCTCTCGGACGATCTGTTGACGACCATGCACGCGAGCTCCGTATCGACGCTCTCGGGCGGCTGATGTGTGCCGCCGGCACGCGCGTGCTGCGCGCTCGTTGCAGCCATCTCATGCGTCTGGAAATCCGGCACCGGAGCGCGGCACAGGTCCGGCGCATGGAGGATGCGATGGGGCTGCCAGCATGACGCGTCCCTCGTTCCAGTTTTACCCGGGCGACTGGCAGGCGAACAGCAACTTGCGACGTTGCACCCACGCTGAGAAAGGTGTGTGGATCGACGTGATGTGCCTCCTACACGACTCGGAGGAATACGGCGTCCTGCGCTGGCCGCTCAAGGAGATCGCGCAGGCGATCGGCGCGCCGCTCCCGACGCTCAGGGCCATCGTCAGCAAAGGGGTGTTGAAGGGCGCCGACAACGGGCAGTCGTGCGCCGCGTGCATCTACGTGCCGAGGTCCGGCCGCCGCGACGGCGAGCCGGTAACGCTGGTTGCCGAACAGGAGGGCCCGATCTGGTACTCGTCACGCATGGTCAAAGACGAGTATGTGCGCGCGGTTCGTGGCGAGTCGTCGCGCTTTCAGAGCGATGACGACAGTGCGCCGAAGGGTGCACCAAAGCCCCCCTTGGGTGATAGCACCAAAGCTTCACCAAAGCCCCCCTTGGGTGACGGCTCTTCATCTTCATCTTCATCTTCATCTTCATCTTCATCTTCGTCTTCGTCTTCAAAGAAACAAACACAGCGCGCTTCGCGCTTCGATGCGCAGGCGCATCTCGTGTCTCTGGGTGTCGACCAGACAATCGCTGCGGACTGGCTGAAGACTCGCAAGGGCAAGCGGCTCGCGCCCACCCAGACGTCGCTCGATCGCGTTGCAGCTGAAGCAGCCAAGGCCGGTCTGTCGATGGCTGCCGCCGTCAAGCTGGCCTGCGAGAACGGCTGGGGCGGCTTCAAGGCGGACTGGGTGGCTGACTCATCGCCGCGCGCGAATGGGCGCTCCTCCGACAACCCGTTCGCGTGATCGCTATGAGCTTTCCCTATCCCTCCAACGGTGCCGTGCTCGTGTCCATGCGTCGAGCCGGCCGCGTGCCGGAACTGCCGGTGCTCGTGGCGCTCGCTGGGCCGCTCCGCTTCGACAACGTGACGCTCTCGGCCCGCGCCGGCCAGCCATACGACTGGCGTCCTGTTGCCGCGCTCAACGTCGAGGTATTCGCATCCGCGGACGTGCATTGGAGCGATCTGCTGCGCACGCTCGCCGACATCGCGGCCGCGGTGCCTGACACGCTGGTACTCGCATTCCGCGAAGGTCCGCGCGTGCACTGCGGCGAGCGGCGCGCAGTGCACGGCGAGGACTTCGCGCTCTTCGACTGGTTTCCGATGCCGATTGCGCCGATGTGCTGGCCGGCATCGCACACGCTGGCGCGCCGCCTGTTCGATGCCTTGGGCGACACGCTCCCGAATCCCTATGACCACGCGTGCGAGCTCGTCGTGCAACTCGCCGCCGAACGAAACAGAAACGCCGAGGAGGTGACCTGATGGCCCGAACGATTCCCGATTCGATCGACTGGGCGGCCTACGCCAGAGACGAGGATGACGGCCGCGCGGACGTGCGCCGCGCGAGCGAGTTCATGGAGGACTTGGTCACGCATCTGCACAGCCCGAAAGAGGTCGCGTCCGGCACGGCATCACCATGGGCCGGCGTCGGTGACTCCCTCCGCTTCCGCGAGGGCGAGGTAACGCTCTGGGGCGGCATCAACGGTCACGGCAAGTCTGCCGTCCTCGGTGAGGTGATGCTGCACGCCATGTCGGCCGGCGACCGCGCATGCATCGCGTCGATGGAAATGCGGCCGATCGCGACCATGGAGCGCCTGACGCGCCAGGCTGCTGCAACTGCGCGGCCGGCCCCCGATTTCATCCGCGGCTTCGGTCAGTGGACGAACGATCGGCTGTGGCTGTATGCCCATGTCGGCACGGTCGAGCGCACGCGCATGCTCGCAGTCGCGCGGTACTGCCGAAAGGAGCTTGGCGTGCACCACGTCGTGATCGACAGCCTGCTGAAGTGCGGTATCGCCCCGGACGATTACGCCGGCCAGAAGACCTTCGTCGACGCGCTGTGCTCTTTGGCGCGGGACACGGGCGTGCACATCCACCTCGTGCACCACATCCGCAAGGGCGAGCGCGAAACCGACATCCCGGACAAGTTCGATATGAAGGGCGCCGGCGAGATCACGGACCTGGTCGACAACGTGCTGATCGTCCATCGCAATAAGACCAAGGAGGCGCTGCTGCGCAAGGAGACGATTTCCGACGAGAAGCGCGCGGAGGCCGAGCAGCAGGCAGATACAGCCCTGATCTGCGCGAAGCAGCGGCACTACGCGTGGGAAGGCACCGTGCGCCTCTGGTTCGACGCGGCCAGCCTGCAGTTTCGCGATGCGCGTGCCGGCGGCGCGCGGCATCTCGACCTGCGTTCGGGCACTTGGAAGCAGGGGTGGACGCGATGACGATGAAATCGAACATGAGCAAGCCGGATGCTGCATTGATTGCAGGGAAAGCGGGAACATCTCAGCCTGATACCGTCGAGGACAAGACGATACCGATTATCAGTCCCCAGGCAGCACTCTCCCTGTTTCGATATGGAGAGTATTCGCCGTATTGGGACGCGGACATCGAGGTAATGCGACGGAAGCTCCTTGAGTCAGGTTCTGTGGGCGCGATTAGCCGAAGGGAGTTCCTGGTCGACGTAGCGCTGGGGGATATTGAGCGGGCCATGACCACGCACAAGCGTGTCGCTCTTACATTCTCTGGCGGCAAGGATTCCCTAGCTTGCCTTTATCTTTTGCGCCCGTGGTGGGATCGCGTGATAGTGCTGTGGGCAAACGCAGGTGACCCGTACCCCGAGACCATCGAGCAGATGGAGCGGATTCGGAGGCTCGTGCCAAACTTCGTGGAGGTGAAAGGGCCGGGCTACGTGTGGAGACACGGGCCTGAGCAGACCTTCCCGGCTGACATGATGCCGTTGAGCGCAACGCCCGCCGGGCGCATGGCCGAGGCGTCGGCGCCGAAGTTCAAGATCCATTCGAAGTTCGATTGCTGTTGGAGCAACTGGTGGCTGCCGCTCCACAACGCGATCAATGCACATGGTGTCGATCTGCTGATCCGGGGTGATCGTGCAGACGAGAAGCTGACGAACAACGCGCTCTTGAACGGGGAGCCCGATCCCAACGGCGGCGCGTATCTATTCCCCTTACGCGATTGGTCGAGAGAGGACGTGTTCGCCTACCTGCGTGCCGAGGGCGTAGAGGTCCCCAGGTCGTACGGATATGGACTCGGCTCGCTCGATTGCATGCATTGCACGGCATGGCTGAACGAGAGCGGCAACAAGCTGCGCTATCTGCGCGACTTCCATCCGGAGGCTGCTTTCGAGTACGAGCGCCGCCTGCGGATGATCCACGATGAGCAAGAGCGGCACATGCGCCTGACGAAGATCGCGCTCGGCGATCTCGATCCCGTCGGCGGCGAGGGGGAGGGAGATTGAGGCCGCGCAAGAACCCGCCGCCGTTCACCCTCGAGAACGTGTTGCGCGACCTGGTGCCCGGCCGCGTCTACTCTGCGGAGGCGATTTCCCTCAAGTTCGGGGTGCCCGCCGATGCGGTGCGGCCGGCGATGCTCGGCGCGATCATGCTTGGCAAAGTGAGAGAGCGGCCACGGCGGCGCGGTTTCCGTGTCGGCTACTGGATCCCCGACCGCGAGCCGCGAAGCATCGCTGGCCGCCGTATCGGGCCGCTGGCGCACCCGCACGGCATCGGTGAGCTGACGGGCTATACCGAGTCGCTCCAGCGGTTCCGCGACCTCTGCATGGCAATCCCGCGGTTCCGATAGCGCTCACCAGGGCGGCGGCGCGTTGCCGGGAACGGGTAAGCTCTCGGGGAGCGTCGCGAACTGGTGGCAGAGCCTTGGAGATCCAATGGATAGTGCATATGCCGGTGTGGATGGTGTGTTGCTAGATGGCCTGCAGTTCTGTGCCCGGGTATATGAATTGTTCGAGGCTGTATGGCGACAGCCGGACTCGGCGACACGGCTCAGGCTCAGGCCTTCGATCTTTGAGAAGCGGCTGATCGAGGAGCTGCTCCCGATCTGCCGATACCTCCAGTCACACTACCGAACAGGGCGCTACATCTCCATTTGCTGGTCGAGCGGAAGTCAGCGTCCGGATGCAACTATGGAGCAACGAGGCGGCTACATTGAACACGGATACTTCCCGGCCGCCGGTTATCTGGAAGTGACCAGCGCTGCACACGGGAACGACCATCTGCTGCGCGAGCGGCTAGATGCAGTCGGATTTGCCTATGGTGTTGAAGGATTGAGCGTTTCGGGCACGCGACGTCGTGAAAATCGGGAAATCGAGTCTGAGGTGGTCGTTCATGGCAATGAGGACTTCGTGCATGCGATGAGTGACGTCGTCCTGAAAAGCATTATGGGCAAGGTCGAAAAGGTCTATCCCGAGCACACGGTGCTGATCGTGCGATGCGTGCTGAATTCGCTCTACTTCCCTGACGAATGGGATCGCCTGGTTGCACTCGTGCGTGGCCGACTGCCCGAGCATCGATTCGATGAAATCTGGATGTGTGACGACTCCGATCGATTCCATGACAGTTTGGATTGCCGGCCACATGAACGCTCGTAACGGATGTGCCCGACGCGATTATGCAGTGGCCGATATCAGGAGATTTGCTGGCGCCTAGGTAGCATTGAGTCCGCCGATTACCCAGCCGAGCGCCCAGACCCCAGCCGCGGGCACGCCGAAAAAGAGCGCGCCGGCCACGCCCGCGGGTCCGTAAATCCACGCAGATGCGGCGAAGGCGAAGAGGACGTATCCGACGACCTTCAGGACTGCGCCGAGGCGCGTGAACCCGTTCGATGCTCTCATGTGTTGTTGCCTCCCCGTGTGGTGTTCAATGGCCGCGCATCGATGCGATGCAGCCACTACGCGCACGTGCGCGCGCGAGGCGCAGTACGCGGACGCTGCGCCGGTCAGCCGGCCGCCGCTCCGATCGGAATGATCTGCGCGCCGGCCTTCAGCCGGTCGAGGTAGTCCGCCCACTTCTGCATCATTTCGCGGCGCTGCTGCAGGTGGGCAGTGCGGTTGTATGCGCGCCCGAGCGGATCCTTGACGGTGTGTGCGAGCTGCGCCTCGATGATCGGCGCGGGCACGCCGAGCACCTCGTCGAGGATCGTGCGCGCCATCGCGCGGAAGCCGTGCCCGGTCATGGTGTCGCCGTCGTAGCCGAGACGCCGCAGCGCCGCGTTCACCGTGTTGTCGGACATCGGGCGGTCCTTCGTACGCACGCTGGGGAACAGCAAGCGCCCGTTGCCTGTGAGCAGCTGCAGCTCGCGCAGGATGGCGACGGCTTGTCCCGGCAGCGGAACGATATGCGCGCCGCCGGCCGCCTTGCCTTGCTTCGTGCGCTTCATCCGGTCGCTGGGAATCTCCCATGTGCCTGCCTCGAGGTCGAATTCGGCCCATTCGGCGGCGCGCAACTCGCCGGGCCGCTGGAACAGCAGGGGCGCGAGGCGCAGTGCACACGAAACGGGGAGGGTGCCTTGATAGCCGTCGATCGCGCGCAGCAGCTCGGCGACCTGTTTCGGGTCCGTGATCGCGGCCATATGCTCCTGCTGCACCGGCGGCAGCGCGCCGCGCAGGTCTGCGGTCACATCGCGCGCGGCACGGCCGGTCGCCACCGCGTACCGGCACACCTGGCCGACGTTCGCGTGCAGACGGTGCGCCGTTTCGAGCGCGCCGCGCTTCTCGACCCGGCGCAGCACATCGAGCACGTCGGGCGGCGCGAGATCGGCAATGGGTTTGCCGCCGATCCACGGGAATGCATCGACCTCGAGCCGGCGGAGCAGGCGGGCGCCGTGGCTGGCGGACCAGCTCGGCGCGTACTTCGCATGCCACTCGCGCGCGATGGCCTCGAACGAATTCTCGGCGTTGAGGCGCTGGGTGCGCTTCTCTGCCTTCTTCGCCTCGCCGGGATCGATGCCTTGCACCAGCATCTCGCGCGCGGCGGCGCGCTTCTGGCGGGCCTCTACGAGCGTCACCTCGGGATAGGTGCCGATCGCCAGGCTCTTTTCCTTGCCGCCGAATCGATATTTGAGCACCCAGCGCTTACCGCCGGACGGCGTCACGAGCAGATGCAGGCCACCCCCGTCAAACAGCTTTTGCTGCTTCTCCGCTGCCTTGGCGTTGCGGATCGCCACATCGGTCAGGGCCATATGCTTTTCCGTTCGGGGGGGAGCCGCCATGGGGGTTGGGGGTTGTCGATTGGCGGAATTACGAAACACCCCCAAGACAACCCCCGCCCTAGGATTGCACTCAGTGGGGGTTGTTGGTGGAAGATTGCAACAAAAAACCCCGCGGAGCAAGGCTCGGCGGGGTCTTCTTTGCGAAACGTGGTGAACGTTTGGCGGGTATTTGGTGGAGGCGGCGGGAATCGAACCCGCGTCCAGAAGCGCTCTACGACTAGTTCTACATGTTTAGTTCAGTCATTTGATTTAACCGCAGCGACGCGGACGAACACGCTGCACTACGGCGATTCGCTAGATTTTCGACCCTGGCGTCGCGACGCCGACAGGGCTTAACTGACGTAAATGACCTCTGGCGGTATTGCTACCGGTCTTGCGACACTAGCCCGTCAGTGAACTAGGCAGAGGACGGCGGCCCTTAGGCTGCCAGTGCGAACGTATCGTCGTTTGCAGTTACGATTTTCCCATTGATTAACGAGGTGACGGGTCCTCGACATGCCCTAGCCGCTTCACAACCCCTGTCGAAACCAGGTCGCCCCCGCGGATAAGATCAATCATTATAGCCCAACATCGCGCAGCAGTTCGCGCAGTTGCTGCGTCGTGTCGACGAGATGCTGCGCTTGCCAGTCGGCCGGCGCGGCACCATCACCGCAATAGCCGTACGCGGCCGCGACCGTCGCCATGCCGGCGGCGCTGCCGGCCTGAATGTCGCGCAGGTCGTCGCCGACGTAGACGATGCGCGCAGGCGCGAGCGTCAGCTGCTCGGCCGCATGCAGCAGCGGGGCCGGGTGCGGCTTCGGGTGCGGCGTTGTGTCGCCCCCGACGACGCAGGCGGCGCGCGGCGCGAGACCGAGCAGGTCGACGAGCGGTGCCGTGAGACGCATTGCCTTGTTCGTGACGATGCCCCAGCGCACACCCCGCGCATCGAGTTCGTCGAGCACGTCGCCGATGCCGGGGAACAGCGTCGTGTGCACGCACAGATCCGTCGCATAGTTGGCCAGGAATTCGTCGCGCATCACTTCGTAGCCGGGCGTGTGCGGATCGATGCCGAACGCGCCGCCGAGCAGGCCGCGTGCGCCGGCCGAAGCCAGCGGCCGCAGCACGTCGAGCGGAGTTTCGGGCAGGTCGCGCACGCGTTGCATCTTGTTGACGGCAGCCGCGAGATCGGGCGCCGTGTCGGCGAGCGTGCCGTCCAGGTCGAACAGCACGGCATCGCAGTGCAGCAGGCGCGGTTCGTCGAGTGCAGCCCGCGCGGTCGAGAGGGGAGTCGTCATGCCGGTTGGAAGGTCACGCGCCGCGGCGGCACGCGACGAGGTAGTTGATGTCGGCGTCGTTCGACAGCGCGAAGCGCTTGCCGATCGGGTGATACGTAATGCCCTTGATCTCCACGATGTGCAGATCCGTCGCGCGTATGAAGCCGGCCAGTTCCGACGGGCGGATGAAGCGCGCGTAGTCGTGCGTGCCCTTCGGCAGCATTTGCGCGATGTACTCCGCGCCGATCACGGCGAACAGGTAGGCCTTCAGGTTGCGGTTCAGCGTCGAGAAGAACACCCAGCCACCCGGCTTCACGAGCGTCGCGCACGCGGCGACGATATCGCCGGGAGACGGCACGTGCTCGAGCATTTCCATGCAGGTGACAACGTCGTAGCTGCCCGGTTCGCGCGCGGCGATCGCTTCGGCGGCGATGGCCTCGTACTCGACCGAGATGCCGCTTTCGAGGCTGTGCAGGTCGGCGACGCCGAGTGCTTCGGTCGACAGGTCGATGCCTTTCACCTGTGCGCCGAGTCCGGCCATCGATTCGGACAGGATGCCGCCGCCGCAGCCGATGTCGAGTGCGCGCTTGCCGGCGAGGTGCGCGTGCGCATCGATCCAGCCGAGCCGGACCGGGTTCAGGTCGTGCAGCGGCTTGAATTCGGCGTTCGGATCCCACCACCGATGGGCGAGGTCGCTGAATTTCTGGAGTTCGTGCGGATCGGCGTTGGTCATGTCGGCAAACGGGCTACGGGAGGAGGGCGGTGCTGTGGTTCGTCAGCCCCGAGTATATAAGAAGCGGACGAGCGGCGAAGCGGCGAGCGCCTGGGTAGGCGTCAAAGAAAAAGCCCCGCCGGAGCGGGGCTTTGAAGCAGTCGAAAACCGCGGCTTAGTTTGCCGGAACGGTCGTCTTCTGGACTTCTTGCGTACCAACCACTTCGACTTCCACGCGGCGGTCCGGTGCGAGGCAGGCGATGAGTTGCTTGCGGTTCTTCTGGTTGCAGCCAGTCGTAACCGGGTTGCGCTTGCCCTTGCCTTCCGTGTAGATCTTGTTGGCCGGCACACCCTTGCTGACCAGGTACGACTTCACGGCTTGCGCACGGCGCAGCGACAGACGGTCGTTGTACTTGTCCGAACCGATGCGGTCCGTGTAGCCCGTTGCGACGACCACTTCCGTGTTCATGCCTTCGATCTTCGAAGCCAGTTCGTCCAGCTTTTGCTTGCCCAGCGGCTTGAGCGTTGCCTTGTCGAAGTCGAACAGTGCGTCAGCTTGATACGTGATCTTCTGGCTCGTGATTGCCGGGGCGACCGGAGCGACCGGCGGCTGCGGTGCCTGGGCGACCAGTGCGCCATCGCACTTCGCGTTGGCGGTGGCCGGCGTCCAGAATGCATCGCGCCAGCAGAGCTCGTTCGTGCCGTTCATCCACACCCATTCGCCCGTGCCGTTGACCCAGTTGTCATTGACGGCTTGGCGCGACGCCGGCACCGACTGTGCCGAAGCGGATGCAGCCATAACTGCGGTAGCTGCAATGAACGCGAGCTTTGAAAGTTTATTCATATTTCTCCTCTCGAAATTGAGATTACCGCAGGTTTACTGCGAGCCTGTTGACGGTGACAAGTCATACATTGCTCGAAGTATAACATTGGTGCGGCACAAAAAACGCGGCGCCGCCTCTGTGTAGACTTCGAGCAGCGTCTAACTTTCAGTGCGTTGGCATTTTGCCATATCGTTCCCTTCCTACGAAAAAAAATCCTCCCCACCCCAAGATCGCTTCAACTTTGTGGTGCATGCGCAACACCGACCTGCCGTAACTTTCAGAGATTGTCAAGAGTGTGGCGGCGAAATTGCGCCGTTGAATGCAGTTGTTTACTCGTGCGCGAGAAACAAGTGACGCCGCAATCGTCTGTGATGCCGAGTCGGGTGCGATTGCGATGTGCAATTACGGCCGATTCGCCGATGCCGCGATTTTTGCTATTCATATATAGAGGGGGAGGCGAATTGGCGGCTGATGGGCGCATGTTAGAATCTCGCGTTGCGTTGCGCATGCAGCGCCCACGCGAAAGGCGTTCGCCGTCTTCGCTCCGAAACGATACGGATACATGGATCAATTCGCCAAAGAGACCCTGCCCACCTCCCTAGAGGAGGAAATGCGCCGTTCGTATCTCGATTACGCGATGAGCGTGATCGTCGGACGTGCCCTCCCGGATGTCCGCGATGGCCTGAAGCCCGTGCACCGGCGCGTGTTGTTCGCGATGCACGAACTGAACAACGACTGGAACCGTGCGTACAAGAAGTCGGCGCGTATCGTCGGTGACGTGATCGGTAAGTACCACCCTCACGGCGATACCGCGGTCTACGACACGATCGTGCGGATGGCGCAGGACTTCTCGCTGCGCTACATGCTGATCGACGGGCAGGGCAACTTCGGCTCGATCGACGGCGACAATGCCGCGGCGATGCGTTACACCGAAATTCGCATGGCGAAGATCGGTCACGAACTGCTCGCCGACATCGACAAGGAAACGGTCGATTTCGAGCCGAACTACGACGGCAACGAAATGCAGCCGTCGGTCCTGCCGTCGCGCATCCCGAACCTGCTGATCAACGGCTCGTCGGGTATTGCGGTCGGCATGGCGACCAACATCCCGCCGCACAACCTGAACGAAGTCGTCGACGCGTGCCAGCACCTGCTCGGCAACCCGGAAGCGACGATCGACGAGCTGATCGAGATCATCCCGGCGCCGGATTTCCCGACGGCCGGCATCATCTACGGCGTCGCCGGCGTGCGCGACGGCTATCGCACCGGCCGTGGCCGCGTCGTGATGCGCGCCGCCACGCACTTCGAGGAGATCGACCGCGGCCAGCGGATGGCGATCATCGTCGACGAGCTGCCGTACCAGGTGAACAAGCGCTCGCTGCTCGAGCGGATCGCCGAGCTCGTCAACGAGAAGAAGCTCGAAGGCATCTCCGACATCCGCGACGAGTCCGACAAGAGCGGCATGCGTGTCGTGATCGAGCTCAAGCGCGGTGAAGTGCCGGAAGTGGTGCTGAACAACCTGTACAAGGCGACGCAGCTCCAGGATACGTTCGGCATGAACATGGTCGCGCTCGTCGACGGCCAGCCGAAGCTGCTGAACCTGAAGGAAATCCTGCAGTGCTTCCTGTCGCATCGACGCGAAGTGCTGACGCGCCGCACGATCTACGAACTGCGCAAGGCCCGCGAACGCGGCCACGTGCTCGAAGGTCTCGCGGTCGCGCTCGCGAACATCGACGAGTTCATCGCGATCATCAAGGCCGCGCCGACGCCGCCGATCGCGAAGGCGGAGTTGATGGCGAAGCCGTGGGATTCGTCGCTCGTGCGCGAAATGCTTACGCGCGCCGAGAGCGAGAACGCGGCGGCCGGCGGCCGTTCCGCGTACCGCCCGGAAGGCCTGAACCCGGCGTTCGGCATGCAGAGCGACGGGCTGTACCGCCTGTCCGACACGCAGGCCCAGGAAATCCTGCAGATGCGTCTGCAGCGCCTGACCGGCCTCGAGCAGGACAAGATCATCGGCGAGTACCGCGAAGTGATGGCGCAGATCGCCGACCTGCTGGACATCCTCGCGCGCCCCGAGCGGATCACGACGATGATCGGCGAGGAACTGACCTCGGTGAAGGCCGAATTCGGCGACGCGCGCCGCTCGAAGATCGAGCTGAACGCGACCGAGCTGAACACCGAAGACCTGATCACGCCGCAGGACATGGTCGTCACGATGTCGCATGCGGGCTACGTGAAGTCGCAGCCGCTGTCCGAATACCGTGCGCAGAAGCGCGGCGGTCGCGGCAAGCAGGCGACGCAGATGAAGGAAGACGACTGGATCGAGACGCTGTTCATCGCGAACACGCACGACTACATCCTGTGCTTCTCGAACCGCGGCCGCGTGTACTGGGTCAAGGTCTATGAAGTGCCGCAGGGCTCGCGCAACTCGCGCGGCCGCCCGATCGTCAACATGTTCCCGCTGCAGGAAGGCGAGAAGATCAACGTCGTGCTGCCGGTCAAGGAATTCTCGGCCGACAAGTTCATCTTCATGGCGACGTCGCTCGGCACCGTGAAGAAGACGCCGCTCGAGGCATTCAGCCGTCCGATGAAGAAGGGCATCATCGCGGTCGGCCTCGACGACGGCGACTACCTGATCGGCGCGTCGATCACCGACGGCGCCCACGACGTGATGCTGTTCTCCGACTCCGGCAAGGCCGTGCGCTTCGACGAGAACGACGTGCGTCCGATGGGTCGTGAGGCACGTGGCGTGCGCGGCATGCAGCTCGAGGACGGGCAGCAGGTCATCGCGCTGCTGGTCGCCGGCAGCGAGGAGCAGACGGTGCTCACCGCGACCGAGAACGGCTACGGCAAGCGCACGCCGATCACCGAGTACACGCGTCACGGCCGCGGCACGAAGGGTATGATCGCGATCCAGACGTCCGAGCGCAACGGCAAGGTCGTGGCTGCAACGCTGGTCGATGCCGAAGATCAGATCATGTTGATCACGACGGCCGGCGTGCTGATTCGCACCCGTGTCTCGGAGATTCGCGAGATGGGGCGTGCCACGCAAGGTGTTACACTCATCAGTCTCGATGAGGGTACCAAGCTCTCTGGCCTGCAGCAGATCGCGGAGGCCGAGGAGGGTGATGGCGAGGCCGACGAGGCGTCGGACGGCGAAGCCTGAAGAACGGATGAGACTCTAGCCGCCGCGGGCGCGAAGCGCCGCGGCCGGCGAGCAACCATTCATATTTCCAAAAGGGAGTGATGATGCAAAAGCAATTCAAGCAACTGGTTCTGCTGGCTGCACTGGTGCCGACGTTCGCGATGGCGCAAGCGCTGTCGAATTCCGCACCGGCAGCTCCGGCGGCAGCTGCGCCGATCGACGCCGACAAGAAGGCAGCGATCAAGGATCTGCTCGACGCGATCGACGCGCCGAAGCTCGTGTCGGCAATCGGCAACAGCGCCGAAATGCAGGCCAAGCAACTCGTCCCGGCGATCCTGTCGGACGCGCTGTCGGAAAACAAGACGCTGAACGACAAGCAGAAGCAAGCTGCCGTTCCGACGCTGCAGAAGAACGCGGTGCCGAAGCTGGTTGACGGCGCAGGCAAGGTGTTCGGTACGCAACAGTTCCAGAACGACGCGATGTCGGCTCAGTACGACGCATATGCGAAGTACTACAGCACGTCGGAGATCAAGGATCTGACGACGTTCTACAAGAGCCCGACGGGCCGCAAGTTCATCCAGGTTCAGGATCAGGTCGGCCGCGACGTGGTCAACGGCCTGATGCAGAAGTACATGCCGCAAGCTATCCAGGCAACGCGCACGCAGGCTGACAAGGAAGTCGCAGCAGTCAAGCCGGGCAAGTAAAGCCGTCCGGGCACGCCCCCGGCCGTTCGGCCGGGTTTGGCGGGAGCCTGACGACAGTGCGATAATGGCCGTTTGCGCGCGAGCGCAAGCGGCCATTTCTTTTCTGGCGCGTTCTGCCGGCGGCGAGCCGGTCGCGTCCCTCCGAGGTTTTCACGATGCGCGTCTTTAATTTCTCCGCCGGCCCTGCGGCGATGCCCGAGGAAGTGCTGCGGCAAGCTGCCGATGAAATGCTCGACTGGCACGGCAGCGGCATGAGCGTGATGGAGATGAGCCATCGCGGCAAGGAATTCATGTCGATCCACGAGGCCGCGCTGACCGACCTGCGCGACCTGCTCGGCGTGCCGGCCAGCCACCGGATCCTGTTCCTGCAGGGCGGCGGTATCGCGGAAAATGCGATCGTGCCGATGAACCTGCTCGGGTCGCGCAAAACGGCCGACTTCGTCGTCACGGGCTCGTGGTCGCAGAAGTCGTTCAACGAAGCGAAGAAATACGGCACGCCGCATCTCGCCGCAACCGGCAAGACGGAAGACGGCTTCACGCGTGCGCCCGCGCGCGCCGAATGGCAGCTGTCGGACGATCCGGCCTACGTGCATCTGTGCACCAACGAGACGATCGACGGCGTCGAGACGTTCGAGATTCCCGATCTCGGTGACGTGCCGCTGGTCGCGGATGTCTCGTCGCACATCCTGTCGCGTCCGATGGACGTCGCGAAGTACGGCGTGCTGTTCGGCGGCGCGCAGAAGAACATCGGGATGGCCGGCGTGACGCTCGTGATCGTGCGCGAGGATCTGCTCGACCGTGCACTGTCGATCTGCCCGTCCGCGTTCGAATGGAAGACCATCGCCGCGAACAACTCGCTGTACAACACGCCGCCCACCTACGCGATCTACATCGCTGGCCTGGTATTCCAGTGGCTGAAGCGGCAGGGTGGTCTCGAAGCGATCGAGGCCCGCAATATCGAAAAGGCGAAGCTGCTCTACGACACGATCGATGCGAGCAGTTTCTATCTGAACAAGGTCGAGCCGGCAGCACGTTCGCGGATGAACGTGCCGTTTTTCCTGGCCGACGAAACGCGCAACGAAGACTTCCTTGCCGGCGCAAAGGCGCGCGGGCTGCTGCAGCTGAAGGGCCACAAGTCCGTCGGCGGCATGCGGGCGTCGATCTACAACGCGGTGCCGCTCGAGGGCGTGAAAGCGCTCGTCGAGTACATGAAGGACTTCGAGCAGCGCGGCGCCTGACGGCGGCGCTGTTCAAACAGCACGGCAAAACGCATGGACGACGAACTGAATTCCCGCCTGAAACCGCTGCGCGATCGCATCGATGCGATCGACGCGCAGCTGATCGCGCTCCTGAACCAGCGCGCCGCGGTGGCGCTGGAAGTGGGCGAGGTCAAGAAGCATTTCAACGCGCCGGTGTTCCGGCCGGAGCGCGAGCTGCAAGTGATCGCGCGGCTGCAGGACATGAGTGCGGGGCCGCTCGCGAGCGAGCACATCAGCGCCATCTGGCGCGAGATCATGGCCGCGAGCCGCGCGCTCGAGCAGACGATCCACGTCGCGTTCCTCGGGCCGGTCGGCACGTACAGCGAGCAGGCGATGCTCGAGTATTTCGGCCAGTCGATCGAGGGGCTGCCGTGTCCGTCGATCGACGAGGTGTTCCGCTCGGTCGAGGCCGGCGCGTCCGCGTTCGGCATCGCGCCGGTCGAGAACTCGGCCGAAGGTGCCGTGTCGCGCACGCTCGACCTGCTGCTGCAGACGCAACTGCTGATCAGCGGCGAGCTTGCGCTGCCGATTCATCACAACCTGTTGACGCAGAGCGGCACGCTCGACGGCGTGAAGCGCGTTTGCGCGCATGCGCAGGCGCTTGCGCAATGCCAGCAGTGGCTCGCGGCGAATGCACCGCAGCTCGAGCGGCAGGCGGTCGCGAGCAACGCGGAGGCCGCGCGTCTCGCGGCGGCCGATCCGACCGTCGCGGCGATCGCGGGCGACCGCGCGGCCGCGCACTACGGCTTGCAGATCGCGTTCTCGCTGATCCAGGACGATCCGCACAACCGCACGCGCTTCGTCATCATCGGCAAGCAGCCGGCCGGGCAAAGCGGTCACGACCAGACGTCGCTGATCGTGTCGGTAAAGAACGAGCCGGGTGCCGTGTTCAAGCTGCTCGAGCCGCTCGCGCGGCACGGCGTGTCGATGACGCGCTTCGAGTCGCGCCCGGCGCGCGTCGGCACGTGGGAGTACTACTTCTACATCGACATCGAAGGGCACCGGGACGATGCGTCGGTGGCAGCCGCGCTCGCGGAACTCGGCCAGAAGGCTGCGTTCCTGAAGATACTCGGTTCGTATCCGCGCGCACGCTGATGCGCGGGGGCCCTTCGCCTGTTCGCGCAGGCGTCGAGGCCAGGCGGGCAGGGCAGGCCGGTCGGCGCTGCCGAAGGCGGGTTCGGGCGGCATGCGGCGCAGGTTGTGCTGCATGCGGGCCCGTTGCCCGGAATCTGGAATTCCGCGTGCGGGGCGTCGTCCCGCGCGCGTAACTTGGCTCTTGTCGTGTCAGGCTTTGCATTCAACAAACTGGTCATCTTCGGCGTCGGCCTGATCGGCGGATCGCTGGCCCGCGCGCTGCGCGAGCGCGCGCCGGGCAGCGCGGGCGAGGTTGTCGGCGTGGGGCGTTCGCGTACTTCGGTCGAGCGCGCGCTCGCGCTCGGCGTGATCGACCGCGCGGCGGCGCTCGACGACGACGCGCAACTGCGCGATGCGCTGGCTGGCGCCGATCTCGTGCTGCTGGCCGCGCCCGTCGCGCAAACGGGCCCGTTGCTCGCGCGCATCGCGCCGTGGCTTGAAGCGGCGACGATCGTCACCGACGCGGGCAGCACCAAGTCCGATGTCGTCGCGGCTGCGCGGGACGCGCTCGGCGCGCGGATCGCGCAGTTCGTGCCGGGGCATCCGATCGCCGGTCGCGAGTCGAGCGGCGTCGAAGCCGCATTGCCGGATCTGTATGTCGGCCGCAACGTCGTGCTGTGCCCGTTGCCGGAGAACGCACCCGAATCCGTCGCCCGGATCGACGCGATGTGGCGCGCGACCGGCGCCGACGTGCGCACGATGAGCACGGAGCAGCACGATCGCGTGTTTGCGTCGATCAGCCATCTGCCGCACGTGCTGTCGTTCGCGCTCGTCGAGCAGATCCTCGGCGAGGCCGACGCGGAACTGAAATTCTCGTACGCGGCGGGCGGCTTCCGCGATTTCACGCGCATCGCGGCGTCGAGCCCGGAGATGTGGCGCGACGTGTGCGTGGCGAACCGCGCGGCGCTGCTCGACGAACTCGACGGCTACACGCGCGTGCTCACACGGCTGCGCGCGGCAATCGACGCCGGCGACGGCGCGGCACTCGAAGCCGTGTTCACGCGCTCGCGCGCCGCGCGCAAGGCATGGCAGGAGCGCGGCGGCACACCCGCTGCCGAACCGGTCAAGAAATAACAGGACGATTCCCATGGACTATCTCGATCTCGGCCCGTACTCCAGCGCATCGGGCACCGTGCGCCTGCCCGGCTCGAAGAGCATTTCGAACCGCGTGCTGCTGCTCGCGGCGCTTGCCGAAGGCGAAACGACGATTACCAACCTGCTCGACTCCGACGACACGCGCGTGATGCTCGATGCACTCGGCAAGCTCGGCGTGAAGCTCGCGCGCGACGGCGACACCTGCGTCGTGACGGGCACGCGCGGCGCATTCACCGCGAAGACGGCCGACCTGTTCCTCGGCAACGCGGGCACGGCCGTGCGGCCGCTGACTGCCGCGCTTGCGGTGAACGGCGGCGACTATCGCGTGCACGGCGTGCCGCGCATGCACGAGCGGCCGATCGGCGATCTCGTCGACGGCCTGCGGCAGATCGGTGCGCAGATCGACTACGAACTGAACGAAGGTTACCCGCCGCTGCGGATCAGGCCCGCGTCGATTTCGGTCGACGCGCCGATCCGCGTGCGTGGCGACGTGTCGAGCCAGTTCCTCACGGCGCTGCTGATGACGCTGCCGCTCGTGAAGGCGAAGGACGGCAAGACTGTCGTCGAAGTCGACGGCGAACTGATCTCGAAGCCGTACATCGACATCACGATCCGTCTGATGGAGCGCTTCGGCGTGACCGTCGAGCGCGACGGCTGGCAGCGTTTCGTGGTGCCGGCCGGTGTTCGCTACCGCTCGCCCGGGCGGATCATGGTCGAGGGCGACGCGTCGTCCGCATCGTACTTCCTCGCGGCCGGCGCGCTCGGCGGCGGCCCGCTGCGCGTCGAGGGCGTGGGGCGCGCGAGCATCCAGGGCGATGTCGGCTTCGCGAACGCGCTGATGCAGATGGGTGCGAACGTGACGATGGGCGACGACTGGATCGACGTGCGCGGCATCGGCCACGACCACGGCAAGCTCGAGCCGATCGACATGGACTTCAACCTGATCCCCGACGCGGCGATGACCATTGCGGTCGCGGCGCTGTTCGCGAACGGCACGAGCACGCTGCGCAACATCGCGAGCTGGCGCGTGAAGGAAACCGACCGCATCGCGGCGATGGCGACCGAGCTGCGCAAGGTCGGTGCGATCGTCGAGGAAGGCCCCGACTATCTCGTCGTCACGCCGCCGGAAAGGCTCACGCCGAACGCGGCGATCGATACGTACGACGATCACCGGATGGCGATGTGCTTCTCGCTCGTCAGCCTGGGCGGCGTGCCCGTGCGCATCAACGATCCGAAGTGCGTCGGCAAGACGTTCCCCGACTATTTCGACCGCTTCGCCGCGCTCGCCAAGGCCTGACCCGACTGTTCCGATGAAATCGACCCGACCCTTTCACCCGACCCCCGTCATCACGATCGACGGCCCGACCGCTTCCGGCAAGGGCACCGTCGCCGCGCTCGTCGCTGCGCACCTTGGCTTCCACCTGCTCGACAGCGGCGCGCTGTACCGGCTCGCCGCGCTCGCGAGCGTGCGCTACGGCATCGACGCGGAGGACATCGACGCACTGGTGAAGCTGGTCGACGATCTCCACATCACGTTCCGCGAAGGCTGCGCGCAGCTCGACGGCGTCGATGTATCGAACGACATCCGCGCCGAAGCGGTCGGCAACCGTGCATCGGCGATTGCCGTGCACGGGCCGGTGCGCATCGCGCTCGTCGCGCGCCAGCGCGCGTTCCGCAAGACGCCGGGCCTGGTTGCAGACGGGCGCGACATGGGCACCGTGATCTTCCCGGACGCCGTGCTGAAGGTGTTTCTGACGGCCAGCGCCGAGGCGCGCGCGACCAGACGGCATAAGCAATTGATGCAAAAAGGTTTTTCTGCTAATATAGATGACTTGCTCCGGGATCTTCGTGAGCGTGACGCGCGCGACAGCAATCGCGCGGCCGCGCCGCTGAAGCCTGCGGCAGATGCCAAGCTGCTCGATACGTCGGCGCTTTCGGTCGATGAAGCCGTCGACCAGGTGCTGCAGTGGTACCGGGCGCTCGGCCAGCCCGCCTGAGAAGGCGGGTAGCGGTAGGTGCTCCGCGCGGAAGTGCGGAGCGTGTTTCGAACCCTTAACCCCGTGTGGACCTCGATCTGGCCCTTTCAGCCTGCCATTCCGGCCGGCGTGGCACAGCGATCCATGCACAATCAGATTTTTATGTCCGACCTGCAAACCTCTACCCCGAATACTGAATCTTTCGCGGCTCTGTTCGAAGAGTCGCTGACCCGCCAAGACATGCGCGCCGGCGAAGTGATTTCCGCCGAAGTCGTGCGCGTCGACCACAACTTCGTGGTCGTCAATGCAGGCCTGAAGTCCGAGGCTTACATTCCGATCGAGGAATTCCTGAACGATCAGGGCGAGGTTGAGGTGCAGTCGGGCGATTTCGTGTCCGTCGCAATCGACGCACTCGAAAACGGCTATGGCGACACGATCCTGTCGCGCGACAAGGCGAAGCGCCTTGCATCGTGGCTGTCGCTGGAAAAGGCTCTCGACAACAACGAACTCGTCACCGGCACGATCACCGGCAAGGTGAAGGGCGGCATGACCGTGATGGTCAACGGCATCCGCGCGTTCCTGCCGGGTTCGCTGGTCGACACGCGTCCGGTCAAGGACACGACCCCGTACGAAGGCAAGACGCTCGAGTTCCGCGTGATCAAGCTCGATCGCAAGCGTAACAACGTCGTGCTGTCGCGTCGTGCAGTGATCGAAGCAACCCAAGGCGAAGAGCGCGCGAAGCTGCTCGAGACGCTGAAGGAAGGCGCGATCGTCAACGGCGTGGTCAAGAACATCACCGACTACGGCGCGTTCGTCGACCTCGGCGGCATCGACGGCCTGCTGCACATCACCGACATCGCATGGCGTCGTGTGCGTCACCCGAGCGAAGTCCTGTCGGTTGGCCAGGAAGTCACCGCGAAGATCCTCAAGTTCGACCAAGAGAAGAACCGCGTCTCGCTGGGCATCAAGCAACTGGGCGACGATCCGTGGGAAGGCATCTCGCGCCGTTACCCGTCGGGCACGCGCCTGTTCGGCAAGGTCACGAACATCACCGACTACGGCGCATTCGTCGAAGTGGAATCGGGCATCGAAGGCCTCGTCCACGTGTCGGAAATGGACTGGACCAACAAGAACGTTGCTCCGTCGAAGGTTGTCCAGCTGGGCGACGAAGTCGAAGTCATGGTCCTCGAGATCGACGAAGACCGTCGTCGTATCAGCCTCGGCATGAAGCAGTGCAAGCCGAATCCGTGGGATGACTTCAGCCGCAACTTCAAGAAGGGCGACAAGATCACGGGCGCAATCAAGTCGATCACCGACTTCGGCGTGTTCATCGGTCTGCCGGGCGGCATCGACGGCCTGGTCCACCTGTCGGACCTGTCGTGGAGCGAAGCTGGCGAAGAAGCTGTTCGCAAGTACAAGAAGGGCGACGAAGTCGAAGCAATCGTGCTCGGTATCGACGTCGAGAAGGAACGTATTTCGCTCGGCATCAAGCAGCTCGAAGGCGACCCGTTCAGCAACTACGTTGCAATGAACGACAAGGGCTCGATCGTCGACGGCGTCGTGAAGACGGTCGATGCGAAGGGTGCAGTCGTTACGCTGACGGGCGACATCGAAGGCTACCTGCGTGCGTCGGAAATCTCGCAGGATCGCGTCGAAGATGCACGCAACGTGCTGAAGGAAGGCGACAAGGTCAACGCGATGGTGATCAACATCGATCGCAAGTCGCGCGGCATCAACCTGTCGATCAAGGCGAAGGATTCGGCTGAACAACAGGAAGCGATCCGCGGCCTGCAGTCGGACTCCAGCGCTGCTGCGACCGGTACGACCAACCTCGGCGCGCTGCTGAAGGCGAAGCTCGACGGCCAGAACCAGTAAGCCTCACGAGGTCTGCTGAAGTATGACCAAATCCGAGTTGGTCGCGCAGCTGGCATCGCGATTTCCGCAACTTGTCCTCAAGGATGCGGATTTCGCGGTGAAAACGATGCTCGATGCGATGTCCGACGCCCTGGCGAAAGGGCATCGCATTGAAATTCGGGGTTTCGGCAGCTTTGGTCTCAACCGTCGCCCGGCGCGCGTCGGCCGCAACCCGAAGTCGGGGGAGAAAGTGCAGGTGCCCGAGAAGTTCGTGCCGCACTTCAAGCCTGGCAAGGAATTGCGGGAACGCGTCGACGGCCGTGCCGGTGAACCGCTGAAGGCTGACGATCCGGACGACGAGCGTTGAGCGTCATCCGGTTTGCCCGGAACCCATCCGGCGAAGGCTGAAAAGAAAAGCGCCCCTTGCGGGCGCTTTTTTCATTTCCGGCGGTCGCCGCGCAACGGGTGCGCGCAGGATGTGCGCAGCCGCGGAAACGCATCCTTTACAATACGGGTCGATTCGGTGCGACGAAGGGGAGTCGCGCGCCGCGGCAAACCTCAACAAAGAGAGGGCTTCATGAAGTTTATCGTCTGGCTGATCCGGGTATTGGTGTTCGTGCTGCTGCTTGTGCTTGCGCTGGCCAATACGCAAACCGCGACGCTGAATTTCGTTGCCGGCTATTCATGGCAAGCGCCGCTGATCCTGATCGGCCTGGCGTTCTTCGCCGTGGGGCTGCTGGCCGGCTTGCTGTCCGGGCTGCCTTCGATCTTCCGCCTGCGTCTCGAGAACGGGCGCCTGAAGCGCGATCTGCGTGCGGCGCGCGAAACGCCGGCCGTCATCGACCAGCCGCCGATGCCGCCCGTCATTTAACACCGACGCCGCGCGATAATCGCGCGGTTTTCGTCTCTGCTTCGATATTTCGCATGGATCTGGATTTCTGGTGGTTGCTCGCGATTCCGGTCGCGTTCGCGCTCGGTTGGGCGGCGTCACGTTATGACCTGAAGAATCTCCTGTCGGAGAGTGCCAACCTGCCGCGATCGTATTTTCGCGGCCTGAATTTTCTGTTAAACGAACAACCCGACAAGGCGATCGACGCGTTCATCGAGGTCGCCAAGCTCGATCCCGAGACGGTCGAGCTGCACTTCGCGCTCGGCAACCTGTTCCGCCGCCGCGGCGAAACCGACCGTGCGATCCGCGTGCACCAGAACCTGCTGAGCCGAACGGACCTGCCGGTCAACGAACGCGACCACGCACTGTACGAGCTTGGCCAGGATTTCCTGAAAGCCGGCCTGCTCGATCGTGCGGAGGAGGCGTTTCACAAGCTCGCCGACGGCGATTACGCGCTCGGCGCGCAGCGGGCGCTGCTGACGATCTACGAGATCGAGAAGGACTGGAACAAGTCGATCGATACGGCGAAGCGCATCGAGTCGATGAGCGACAAGCCGCTCGGCGTCGAAATTGCCCAATTTCACTGCGAACTCGCGCAGGACGCGCTGCAGCGCAAGAACGCGGCAGCGGCCGCCGAACAATTGCGCCTGGCGCTGACCGTGAACCCGCAGAACGTTCGCGCGACGGTCCTGTCCGGCGACGCGGCGGAAGCCGAGGGCAACCACGCGGCCGCGATCGAGCACTGGAAGCGCGTCGAAGCGCAGAATCCGGCGTATCTGCCGCTCGTCGCCGACAAGCTGATGAAGGCATATGTCGCGCTCGGCAAGAACGCCGAAGGCGCCGAGCTGCTGATGGGGTATATCGACCGCTATCCGTCGAACGACCTGCTCGACATCGCGTACCAGCACATCGCGGGGTTGCGTGGCCAGGACGCGGCGCACACGCTCGCGCGCACGCAGATGGAGAAGTCGCCGAACCTGTCGGGGATGCTGCATCTGCTCGATGCGCAAATCGCGGCGGCCGACGAACCGCGTCGTAAGGAACTTGAAATGATGCGTGCGCTGATCAAGCAGCGCACGAAGAACCTGCCACGGTATACGTGCCAGAATTGCGGTTTCCGGGCACGGCTCTTCTATTGGCAGTGCCCTGGATGCAGCGGCTGGGAAACCTATGCGCCTCGCCGCGTCGAACCTGCGATGCCGGGCTGATCCCGGCACGCGGAGCCAACGCGCTGCGGTTGCCGTCGGGCTCGTCCCGGCGGCCAAGTTAGTCAATTACCGGGAAGTACCGGAACATCTATGAAAATCACCATCATCGGCACCGGCTATGTCGGTCTCGTCACGGGCGCCTGCCTCGCGGAGATCGGTCACGACGTCTTCTGTCTCGACGTCGATCCGCGCAAGATCGACATCCTGAACAACGGCGGGATGCCGATTCACGAACCGGGGCTGCTGGACATCATCGCGCGCAACCGCGCGGCCGGGCGCCTGCGCTTCTCGACCGATATCGAGGCGAGCGTCGCGCACGGCGAGATCCAGTTCATCGCCGTCGGCACGCCGCCCGACGAGGACGGCTCGGCCGACCTGCAGTACGTGCTCGAAGCCGCGCGCAACATCGGCCGCCACATGACGGGCTTCAAGGTGATCGTCGACAAGTCGACCGTGCCGGTCGGCACCGCGCAGCGCGTGCGCGGTGTGGTCGATGAGGCGCTCGCCGCCCGCGGGCTGGCGGGCAGCGTCGCGCACTGCTTCTCGGTCGTGTCGAACCCGGAGTTCCTGAAAGAGGGCGCCGCGGTCGAAGACTTCATGCGTCCGGACCGGATCATCATCGGCGTCGATGACGACGAGACGGGCACGATCGCGCGCGAGAAGATGAAGAAGCTTTACGCGCCGTTCAACCGCAACCACGAGCGCACCATCTACATGGACGTGCGTTCGGCCGAATTCGCGAAATATGCAGCGAACGCGATGCTTGCAACGCGCATCTCGTTCATGAACGAGATGTCGAATCTCGCCGACAAGGTCGGCGCCGACATCGAGGCCGTGCGCCGCGGGATCGGCTCCGATCCGCGCATCGGCTATCACTTCCTGTACGCCGGCGTCGGCTACGGTGGCTCGTGCTTCCCGAAGGACGTTCAGGCGCTGATTCGCACGGCCAGCGAAAATGGCCAGCCGCTGCGCATCCTGGAGGCCGTCGAGGCGGCCAACCATGCACAGAAGGACGTGCTGATCGGCAAGATCGAGCAGCGCTTCGGCGCCGACCTGACCGGCCGCGAGTTCGCGGTGTGGGGCCTGGCGTTCAAGCCGAACACCGACGACATGCGCGAGGCGCCGAGCCGCCGCCTGATCGCCGCGCTGCTCGAACGCGGCGCGACCGTCCGCGCGTACGATCCGGTCGCGGTCGACGAGGCACGGCGCGTGTTTGCGCTCGATTTCGGCACCGATCCGGACACGCTGGCGCGGCTGCATCTGGTCGAGACGCAGGACATCGCCGTGACGGGCGCGGACGCGCTCGTGATCGTGACCGAGTGGAAGGAATTCCGGAGCCCCGATTTCACGCGCCTGAAGGCCGAACTGAAGGCGCCGGTGATCTTCGACGGGCGCAACCTGTACGAGCCGGACGCGATGGCCGAACTGGGCATCGACTACTACGCGATCGGCCGGCCGTATGTCGATCCCCAGTCGTCCACCCGTGGCTGACCACACGATGAATACTCTTCGCGAAGTCGTTCCGGTGCCGCGCGAGCAGCTCGCGCGCTCGCGCGTGCTTGTCGTCGGCGACGTGATGCTCGATCGTTACTGGTTCGGCAACGTCGATCGCATTTCGCCTGAAGCGCCGGTGCCGGTCGTGCACGTGCAGCGTCAGGAAGAGCGCCTCGGCGGTGCAGCCAACGTCGCGCGCAACGCCGTGACGCTCGGCGGCCAGGCCGGGTTGCTGTGCGTCGTCGGTTGCGATGAACCCGGCGAGCGGATCGTCGAGCTGCTCGGCAGCAGCGGCGTGACGCCGCATCTCGAGCGCGACCCGGCGCTGCCGACCACGATCAAGCTGCGCGTGCTCGCGCGCCAGCAGCAACTGCTGCGCGTCGATTTCGAGGCCATGCCGACGCACGAGGTGTTGCTCGCGGGGCTCGCTCGCTTCGATTCGCTGCTGCCGCAGCACGACGTCGTGCTGATGTCGGATTACGCGAAAGGCGGCCTGACGCACGTCACGACGATGATCGAGAAGGCGCGTGCGGCCGGCAAGTCCGTCCTCGTCGACCCGAAGGGCGACGACTGGGCACGCTATCGCGGCGCGTCGCTGATCACGCCGAATCGCGCGGAATTACGCGAAGTGGTCGGGCAGTGGAAGTCGGAAGACGATCTGCGCGCGCGCGTCGCCAAGCTGCGCGCGGAACTCGGCATCGACGCGCTGCTGCTCACGCGTTCGGAAGAAGGGATGACGCTCTTTACCGCCACCGGCGAACTGCACGCACCGGCGCTCGCGCGCGAGGTGTTCGACGTGTCGGGCGCGGGCGATACCGTGATCGCGACGGTCGCGACGATGCTCGGCGCGGGCGTGCCGCTCGTCGACGCCGTCGTGCTTGCGAATCGCGCGGCAGGCATCGTGGTCGGCAAGCTGGGCACGGCCACCGTGGATTACGACGAACTGTTTCACTGAGCGCATGCAGCGGCGCGACGAGCGCGCCGCACACATGGCTCGCACTTTTCAGGCAGGACGATCATGACCCTCATCGTCACCGGCGCAGCCGGTTTTATCGGCGCGAACATCGTCAAGGCGCTCAACGAGCGCGGCGAGACGCGCATCATCGCGGTCGACAACCTGACGCGCGCGGACAAGTTCCGGAATCTCGTCGATTGCGAGATCGACGACTATCTGGACAAGACGGAATTCGTCGAGCGTTTCGCACGCGGCGATTTCGGCAAGGTCCGCGCGATATTCCACGAAGGCGCCTGTTCGGACACGATGGAAACCGACGGTCGCTACATGATGGACAACAACTTCCGCTACAGCCGTGCGGTGCTCGACGCCTGCCTCGCGCAGGGCACGCAGTTCCTGTACGCATCGTCGGCCGCGACCTACGGTGGATCGACGCGGTTCGTCGAGGAGCGCGAGGTCGAGGCGCCGCTGAACATCTACGGCTATTCGAAGTTCCTGTTCGACCAGGTGATCCGTCGCGTGCTGCCGACCGCGAAGAGCCAGATCGCCGGCTTCCGCTACTTCAACGTGTACGGCCCGCGCGAGACGCACAAGGGGCGCATGGCGTCGGTCGCTTTCCACAACTTCAACCAGTTCCGCGCGGAAGGCAAGGTGAAGCTGTTCGGTGAGTACAACGGCTATGCGCCGGGCGAGCAGACGCGCGACTTCGTGTCGGTCGAGGACGTGACGAAAGTGAACCTGTTCTTCTTCGATCATCCGGAGAAGTCGGGCATCTTCAACCTCGGTACGGGCCGTGCGCAGCCGTTCAACGATATCGCGTCGACGGTCGTGAATACGCTGCGTGCGCTCGGCAACCAGCCGCCGCTGACGCTCGCGCAGCAGGTCGAGCAGGGGCTGATCGAATACGTGCCGTTTCCCGATGCGTTGCGCGGCAAGTACCAGTGCTTCACGCAGGCCGACCAGACGAAGCTGCGCGCGGCCGGCTACGACGCACCGTTCCTGACCGTACAGGAAGGCGTCGACCGTTATGTGCGTTGGCTATCCGGCCAGGTTTAAGCGGAAGCGTTGCATCGATAGACTGGGTCTCACGGTCGGCAGCCGCCGGCCGTTTTTCATCGGAGATCCAGCACATGATCAGGAAATGGTTGGCCGCAGCGGCAATGCTCGGCATGATCGCGTCGGCCTGGGCGGCCGTTGACGTCAACACCGCGAACGAGGATGCGCTCGTCGGCATCAAGGGCATCGGCCCGGCACGGGCGAAGGCGATTCTCGACGAACGCGGTGCACGCGGTCCGTTCAGGAATGCGGAAGATCTCGCATCGCGCGTGAAAGGCATGGGCGGCCATACCGTCGGGCGGCTTCAGCAGGAAGGTTTGACGATAGGCGCGGCCGGCACGGGTGCCGCGCTGCCGGCCGCGGGCAAGCCGGCCGGCAAGCCCGCGGCCCCACCTGCCCGCACCGCGCAGAAGTAACGCGTCGCGCGCGACCGACAAAGAGCTCCTTCAGTCGCCGTCATTGCGACGGCTTCCCG
Source organism: Burkholderia lata (assembly GCF_902499025.1). GTDB lineage: Bacteria > Pseudomonadota > Gammaproteobacteria > Burkholderiales > Burkholderiaceae > Burkholderia > Burkholderia lata_C. Next base: position 73,334 of record NZ_CABVPW010000039.1, read on the forward strand.
CGGCATGCCGCGGGTTTTTTGCGTGGACACGCGTATGCGGCGGCCACGCGTGTCCACGGCACGCGTATTCCATCGTCGCAATGGGGTTGCCGGCGCGAGCAGCGGTGCTGGTTTACAATCGATTGATTGATCGGCCTCGTACTCACGGTATATCCATGGCTTACAAAACTATCGAAGACACGATCGGCAATACGCCGCTCGTCCAACTGGTCCGCTTGCCGGACGACGAAATTCGCGCGCGCAACAACGTGGTGCTCGCGAAACTCGAAGGCAACAATCCGGCCGGTTCCGTGAAGGATCGTCCGGCACTATCGATGATCAGCAAGGCCGAAGCGCGCGGGCGCATCAAGCCGGGCGATACGCTGATCGAGGCGACGAGCGGCAACACGGGCATTGCGCTCGCGATGGCAGCGGCGATCCGCGGCTACAAGATGGTGCTGATCATGCCGGAGGACCTGTCGGTCGAGCGCCGCCAGAGCATGGCTGCCTACGGTGCCGAAATCATCCTGACGCCGGTGAAGGGCGGGATGGAGCTGGCACGTGATCTCGCGGACCAGATGCAGCGCGAAGGCAAGGGCGTGATCCTCGACCAGTTCGCCAACCCGGACAATCCGATTGCGCACTACGAAGCGACGGGCCCGGAAATCTGGCGCGATACCGAAGGGCGCATTACGCACTTCGTGTCGGCCATGGGCACGACGGGTACGATCATGGGCACGTCGCACTATCTGAAGGAACAGAATCCGGCGATCGAGATCGTCGGGGCGCAGCCGGAAGACGGTTCGCGCATTCCGGGCATCCGCAAGTGGCCGGAGGCATACATGCCGACCATCTTCGATCGTAGCCGCGTCGACCGCGTCGAGAACGTGAGCCAGGCCGCGGCGGAAACGATGGCGCGCCGGCTCGCGTCGGTCGAAGGCATCTTCGCGGGCATTTCGTCGGGCGGCGCGTGCGAAGTCGCGATGCGCATCGCGCGTCAGGTCGAGAATGCGACGATCGTGTTCATCGTCTGCGATCGTGGCGACCGCTACCTGTCCACGGGCGTGTTTCCTGCCTGAACGCGGGCACGCGCGCGCCGCGCGCATGTAATAAAAAAGCGCCGCTTGTGCGGCGCTTTTTCTTTGGGCAGGCGGAGCTTACTGCGACTGAGTTTGCGTTTCGGTGGCGCTCGGCTGAAGTGCGCCGCTCGCTTCCATCTGTGCCTTCACGGCCTCGCCAAGCTGGTACACGGTCAGCGCGTAGAAGAAGCTGCGGTTGTAGCGCGTCAGCACGTAGAAATTCTTGAGTCCGAGCATGTATTCGGTCGCACGTCCCGGCGACGGCAGGTCGACCACCGTCACGGGCGTACCGGCTTCGGTCGTGATGTTGACCGTCGGCTCGTTCAGCGTCATGCCCGCGCGCAGCAGTTGCGACAGCGCCCAGTGCGGTTCGGGCTGGCCGTCGGCGGCGGCCTGTGCAATTCCCAGGCTGCCCGTATCGGGCGTGATCTGCCAGACTACCGGGCGGTCGGTTTCCCAGCCGTGCTGCTTCAGGTAGTTCGCGACGCTGCCGATCGCATCGACAGGACTGCTGCGCAGGTCGACATGGCCCGTGCCGTCGAAGTCGACCGCATATTCGCGGATGCTGCTCGGCAGGAACTGCGGGATCCCGATCGCGCCCGTATACGAGCCGAGCACGGTGGTCGGGTCGAGCTGGTTGTCGCGCGTCCAGACCAGGAAATCCTCGAGGTTCTTGCGGAACGTCGCCTGCCGGCTGTCGCGATTCGGCGTATCCGGATAATCGAACGAGAGCGTCGTCAGCGCGTCGAGCACGCGGAAATTGCCCATGTAGCGGCCGTAGATCGTCTCGACGCCGATGATGCCGACGATCACCTCGGGCGGCACGCCGAATTGCTCGGAGGCGCGCTGCAGCGTTGCCTGGTTCGCCTTCCAGAATTTCACGCCCGCGTTGATGCGGATCGGCTCGATGAAGCGCGAGCGATAGACGCGCCAGTTCTTGACCGTCGGCGACGCGGCCGGCTTCACGAGCTTGACGGCCGTCGCCGAATAGCTGATGCGCGAGAACAGCGCGTGCAGGCTCGTGGAGTCGAAGCCGTTGCGGCTCACCATCTCGTCGATGAACGCATCGACCTTCGCGTTGTTCGCGTAACGCTGCGGAACAATTTCCTCTTCGAAGGTCTGGCCTTGCGGCGTCGGCTGCTGCGGCTGAGCCTGTGCGACGAGCTTGCCCGCGGACTTCGCGGGTTGCGTCTGCGCGCCGGCAGGCGCGGCGCCGAGGGCCGCGACCACAGCGGCCGCCACGAGCGGCACGCGAACACGGAACAGCGCGGAGAGAAGGGCGGCAGGCTTGCTGGAATTCATGTCGAAGCGGGCGGACAGGGCGATTGGGTTCGGCGCAGTATACCCGACGGATCCGGCGCGCCGGGGCGTGGCGGGGCCCCGTTGTGGTAAGTTAGCGGCGAATTCGCGGCAGACGATGGACATCATTGATGGAGACCTGCGGCGCACCGTGCGCCGTGGATGACAGCTTATGGCAACCGCTTTCTATACGCACCCCGACTGCATGCTGCACGAGATGGGGGAATGGCATCCGGAATGCCCGGCCCGCCTGTCGGCGATCCAGGATCAACTGATCGCGAGCCGCATCGATGACCTGATCGTGCACGAAACCGCACCGTTCGCGAGCGAGGTCGCGCTGGGCCGGGTGCATACGCAGGCGCACATCGACTATATCCGGAGCATGACGCCGGTCGACGGCTACGTCGAGATCGATCCCGATACGCTGATGAACCGCGATACGTGGCGCGCGGCGCTGCGCGCGGCCGGTGCCGCGATCGCGGCGACCGATGCGGTGATCGAAGGCCGCTATGCGAATGCGTTCTGCGGCGTGCGCCCGCCCGGCCACCATGCGGAGCCCGCGCGCGCGATGGGTTTCTGCTTCTTCAACAACGTCGCGATTGCCGCGCGGCATGCGCTCGACGTACACGGTCTCGAGCGTGTCGCGATCATCGATTTCGACGTTCACCATGGCAACGGTACGGAGGCGGCGTTCGCGAACGACGAGCGCGTGCTGATGTGCAGCTTCTTCCAGCATCCGCTATACCCGTTCTCGGGCGTCGATCACCAGGCGCCGAACATGGTCAACCTGCCGATGCCCGCGCGCAGCAGCGGGATGGCGATCCGCGAAGCCGTCGACATGTTCTGGCTGCCGCGCCTCGATGCGTTCAAGCCGCAGATGCTGTTCGTGTCGGCGGGTTTCGATGCGCATCGCGAGGACGACATCGGCAACCTCGGCCTCGTCGAAGCCGACTTCGAATGGCTGACCGCGCAGATCGTCGACGTGGCGCGCCGGCATGCGCAGGGCCGCATCGTGAGCTGCCTCGAAGGCGGCTACAACCTGTCCGCGCTCGGACGCAGCGTCGTCGCACACCTGCGCGTGCTGGCCGGCATCTGATTATCGATTGACCGGCCGGGCCGTGCGTGCTCAGCGCGCCGGCACGCGCGCGTGGATCCACGCGATCAGCGCGTCGATCACGCGGTCGCGTTCGAGATCGTTCATCGTTTCGTGAAAGCCGCCTTCGTATAGCGTCAGCGTGCGATCGGGCGAGCCGACGCGCGCGCCGAACGCCCGGCTGCCGTCGGGCTCGGTCAGCTTGTCCTCGGTGCCGTGATAGACGAGCACCGGAACGCGCAACCCACTGCGACCGCTTTCGATGCGTGCCATCGCGTCGAGAATCTCCGCGCCGGTGCGCGCGGGCACCGCACCGTGATGCACGAGCGGGTCGGCGCGATTGGCCGCGACGATGGCCGGATCGCGCGACAGCAACGCTGCATCGATCTTGATCGCGGGGAAAGTCGGCCATACGCGGCTGATGACGCGGCTCACCGCGAGCATCCAGCGCGGCACGTCGCGCCCCGGCGCGAGCGCCGGGCTCGACAGCACGAGGCCGGTCAGCGCGTGACCGCGCGCCGGCGCGCGTTCGATCGCGTACAGCGCCGCGACCGCGCCACCCATGCTGTGCCCCATCAGGAACAGCGGCAAATTGCCGCGCGCAGCTTCGGCGACCAGCGCATCCGCATCGCTCAGGTAGCCGTCGAAGCGCTCGACCCAGGCGCGCTTGCCGGGTGACTGGCCGTGCCCGCGCAGGTCGATCGCGAGCACGTCGATGCCGGCCGCATTCAGCCGGCCGGCGAGCGCGGCATAGCGGCCCGCGTGTTCGGCAAGGCCGTGCACGAGCGCGATCGTCGCGCGCGCCGGCGCAGTGCCGTCGCCGGCTGACCAGCGGTACGACGCCAGTTCGAGCCCGTCCGCGGTACGCAGCCGGCCCATGGTCGGCGCGGGCGACGACGAAGGTGCCGGTCCGGAGGTAGCGGGTGCGGCGGCCGGCGTAGTGGTGGCGGTCATCTGGCGTGTCCCCTGTTGGTTGGCATGTGTGTTCCGGATCATAGTCGCGGCACCGTCGCGGCGCGCCAGCGGCGCTCCTCTAATTTCGTTCAGTTATGAAAAGATCGAAATCGATTATTAAGGGGAATGAGGGGTTTGCGGTAAAATCGTCGGTTATTCCAGATGCATCGGCGGCCGACTGGCGGGCCAACTCGCCAGCCGGGCCGCCGTTTTGTTTACATGATCGAATTACGCAATCTTTCGCAGCGATTTCCCGGGCCGGGTGGCTGGGTCGAGGCGCTGCGCAACATCAACCTGACGATCCCGCAGGGTGAGGTGTTCGGCATCATCGGCCGAAGCGGCGCCGGCAAGAGCACGCTCGTGCGCACCATCAACCTGCTCACGCGGCCGACCGAAGGCAATGTCGTCGTCGGCGGGCGCGATCTCACGCTGCTGCCGGCTGGCGCGCTGCGCGAGGCGCGCCGCGAGATCGGCATGATCTTCCAGCACTTCAACCTGCTGTCGTCGCGCACGGTGTTCGACAACGTCGCGCTGCCGCTCGAGCTGGCCGGCGCAAGCCGTGCCGAGATCGAGGCCGCCGTGCTGCCGCTGCTCGACCTCGTCGGGCTGTCCGCGCAGAAGGATCGCTATCCGTCGCAGATCAGCGGCGGGCAGAAGCAGCGCGTCGGTATCGCACGCGCGCTCGCGAGCCAGCCGAAGGTGCTGCTGTCGGACGAAGCGACGTCCGCGCTCGATCCCGAGACCACGCGTTCGATCCTCGACCTGCTGAAGCGCATCAACCGCGAACTCGGCCTGACGATCGTGCTGATCACGCACCAGATGGAAGTGATCAAGCAGGTGTGCGATCGCGTTGCCGTGCTCGATGCGGGGCGCGTGGTCGAGGAAGGCCGCGTGATCGACGTGTTCCTGCAGCCGCATCACGAAGTGACGCGCGCGCTGATCGGCGACGTGATCGCACAGGAACTGCCGCCCGCACTGAAAGTGCGCGTGGCCGAGCGGCTGAAGACGGGCAGCGGGCATCTGCTGCGGCTCGCGTTCACGGGCTCGGGTGTCGACCAGCCGATCCTGTCGGAGACGATCCGCCGGTACGAACTCGATTTCAACATCCTGCACGGCCAGATCGACGAGATCCAGGGGCAGGCGTTCGGTTCGCTCGCGGTGCTCGCGGGCGGCGAGCCGGGCAAGGTCGGGCAGGCACTCGCGTTCCTGCGCGAGCAAGGTGTGGTGGTAGAGGAGCTTTCGTATGTTGAGTGAGATGTTCGATATGTTCGTGCAGTCGTTCTGGGAGACGCTGATCATGGTCGGCATCTCCGGGGTGGTTGGCGCGCTCGTCGGCCTGCCGCTCGGCGTGCTGCTCTACCTGACCGACCGCCAGGGCGTGCTGCAGAACCTCGCCGTGAACCGCGTGCTCGGCGGCATCGTGAATGCCGTTCGCTCGACGCCGTTCATCATCCTGCTGGTCGCGGTAATCCCGTTTACGCGGCTCGTCACGGGTTCGTCGATCGGCACGGCCGCGGCGGTCGTGCCGCTGACGCTCGCGGCCGCGCCGTTCATCGCGCGTCTCGTGGAGACGGCGTTGCGCGAAGTCGACCGCGGGCTGATCGAGGCTGCGCAATCGATGGGCGCGACCACGTCGCAGATCGTCTTCAAGGTGCTGCTGCCCGAATCGCTGCCGGGCGTCGTCGCGGGCCTGACGATCACGTTCGTGTCGCTGGTCGGCTATTCGGCGATGGCGGGTGCGATCGGCGGTGGCGGCCTCGGCGATCTCGGGATCCGCTACGGCTACCAGCGCTATTTGCCGGAAGTGATGTGGACGGTGGTCGCGATCCTGATCGTGTTCGTGCAGATCGTGCAGTCGTTCGGCGACTGGCTCGTCCGCCGCTTGAGCCACAAGTAAAACAAGACTGATCGATCCGTTAGGGGACACACGATGCAACGACGCTTCATGCTGAAATTCGCGGCGGCACTCGGCGCGGCCGCGCTGTTTGCGGGCGCGCACGCCCAGGCCGAAACCATCAAGGTGGGCGTGACGGGCGGGCCGCACGCGCAGATCATGGAAGCGGTGAAGAAGGTCGCGGCGAAGAGCGGCCTCGATATCCGCATCGTCGAATTCTCCGATTACGTGCAGCCGAACGCCGCGCTCGCGTCGGGCGACCTCGATGCGAACAGCTACCAGCACGATCCGTATCTGCAGGCGCAGGTGAAGGATCGCGGCTACAAACTGATCAAGGTCGCGGATACCGTCACGTTCCCGATGGGCATCTATTCGAAGCGCGTGAAGTCGCTGGCCGAACTGAAGCCGGGCGCGCGCATCGCGGTCCCGAACGATCCGACCAACGGCGGCCGTGCGCTGCTGTTGCTGCAAAAGCAGGGCCTGCTGAAGCTGCGCGCGGACGCGGGGCTGAAGGCGACGCCGCTCGATATCGTCGACAATCCGCGCAAGCTGAAGATCGTCGAACTGGATGCGGCGCAGATTCCGCGCTCGCTCGGCGACGTCGACGCGGCCGCGATCAACACCAACTACGCGATGGAAGCGGGGTTGAAACCGAAACAGGACGCGATCGCGATCGAGGGCCCGAACGGCCCGTACGCGAACATCCTGGCGATCCGCGAGGCGGACCGGAACAAGCCCTGGGTCGCGAAACTGGTCGCGGCCTATCATTCGGCTGAAGTGAAGCAGTTCATCGAAGGCAAGTTCGGCGGCGCGGTCATTGCCGCCTGGTAACGGGCGAAGCACGGGGTGCCCGGCGAGATTAGAGTCGATGATCGAAAACCCGGGCTTTGCGTCCGGGTTTTTTCTCTTTTAAAATAGAACGACCGTTCGCTATCATTGGCGCGTCGCCAAGAAGCGGTATCCTCGACAACCACGAAGGTTGGGTCCGCTTGGCCGCGCAGTCATGAGGCCTCGCTATAGAATGGCCTCTGGTCGTATTCGTAACTTTGGAGCGTGTGCATGAAAATCCTGGTGCCAGTGAAAAGAGTGGTCGATTACAACGTGAAGGTCCGCGTGAAGTCGGACAACACGGGTGTCGACATCGCGAACGTGAAGATGTCGATGAACCCGTTCGACGAAATCGCGGTTGAAGAAGCGGTGCGCCTGAAGGAAGCGGGCGTGGCGACCGAAGTGATCGCCGTGTCGGTAGGCGTCGCGCAAGCGCAGGAAACGCTGCGTACGGCGCTGGCGATTGGCGCGGATCGCGCGATCCTCGTCGAGTCGAACGACAGCGTCGAGCCGCTGGCTGTCGCGAAGATCCTGAAGGCGCTGGTCGACAAGGAGCAGCCGCAGTTGGTGATCCTCGGCAAGCAGGCAATCGACGACGATTCGAACCAGACGGGCCAGATGCTGGCTGCGCTGGCAGGCCTGCCGCAAGCGACGTTTGCATCGAAGGTGACGGTCGCCGACGGCCGTGCAACGGTTGCACGCGAAGTCGACGGCGGCGCGGAAACGCTGTCGCTGACGCTGCCGGCCGTGATCACAACCGACCTGCGCCTGAACGAGCCGCGCTACGTGACGCTGCCGAACATCATGAAGGCGAAGAAGAAGCCGCTGGAAACCGTGAAGCCGGAAGACCTGGGTGTCGACGTCGCGCCGCGTCTGAAGACGCTGAAGGTGGTTGAGCCGCCGAAGCGCGCAGCCGGCGTGAAGGTGCCGGACGTGAAGACGCTGGTCGAGAAGCTGAAGACCGAAGCCAAGGTGCTGTAAGAGGGAGCGGAAAGAAATGACGATTCTGGTGATTGCAGAACACGACAACGCGTCGATCAAGGCCGCGACGCTGAACACGGTGGCGGCGGCAGCGAAGATCGGCGGTGACATTCACGTGCTGGTCGCGGGCCACAACGCGCAAGGCGCAGCCGACGCAGCAGCGAAGATCGCAGGTGTGTCGAAGGTACTCCTGGCCGACGCGCCGCAACTCGAAGCCGGCCTCGCGGAAAACGTCGAAGCGACCGCGCTGAACATCGCGAAGGATTACTCGCACATCCTTGCGCCGGCTACCGCCTACGGCAAGAACATCGCGCCGCGCATCGCCGCGAAGCTGGACGTCGCGCAGATCTCGGACATCACGGCGGTCGATTCGGCCGACACGTTCGAGCGCCCGATCTACGCGGGCAACGCGATCGCGACGGTGCAGTCGGGCGATCCGATCAAGGTGATCACGGTGCGCGCGACGGGCTTCGATCCGGTGGCAGCGGAAGGCGGCAGCGCGTCGGTCGAGAAGATCGAAGCGGCAGCCGATGCCGGCAAGTCGCAGTTCGTCAGCCGTGAAGTGACGAAGCTGGACCGTCCTGAGCTCACCAGCGCGAAGATTATCGTGTCGGGTGGCCGCGGTCTGGGCAGCGGCGAGAACTACACGAAGGTGCTGGAGCCGCTGGCCGACAAGCTGAGCGCGGCACTGGGCGCATCGCGCGCGGCAGTCGACGCCGGCTACGTGCCGAACGACTACCAGGTCGGCCAGACCGGCAAGATCGT
>NZ_CABVPW010000040.1:0-82190 GCF_902499025.1 Burkholderia lata
GCGGCCCGCGTCGGCGGCGCAGCCTGCTCCGGCTGGGCAGCCGCGTCCGGCGGCGCATCGCCCGGCGCGGCGGGCTGCATGCCCGGCTGCGCCATCGCGAGGCTCGCGAGCTGGTTGAACTGCGACTGCAGCAGGTTCCACCAGCCGGAGGGATCGAAGGCCTGCTGCGCGGCGTCGCCCGCCGTTGCATCCGCGGCAGACGCCGAAGCGTCGGCATCCGGCGCCGGCGACGCGTGTTTCGCCGCATGCGCGGCCGCGACGGCCGCTTCCTCGGCCGCGGACATCGAGCTCTGCGCGAACGCGCCGAACGCTCGCAGCGTCGCGAGCGTCGCGCGCTGCACCTCGAGCGCCTGGATCGCGGACTGCAGCATCCCGAGATTGAGCTTCAGCCATTGCTCGACCGCGCGCAGATCGGTGATCCGCTTGTCGAGTTCCTCGACGCTCGTGAGCGGCGCCATCATGTCGGACATGCTCGACAGCGAAGGCGGCAGCCCTTGCGTGGCGCCCGGAAACGACGTCATCCCGCCGAACGGCGACATCCGCATCATGTCCCACATGCGGTCCATCATGTCGGCGGGCTTGAAGCCGGCAAAGCCGGCGAAAGGGTTGGAGCCGGAGGCATCGGTCGTCATACGGGCGTCCTGGTTGACTGGGTGAGAGCGAGGCGGCCGCCATGGGTCGCGCGAGCCGCGCCTGGATCGATCATAGCGCCGACGCGTGTCAGAACGGCGCGTCGCCGGGGAACTCGGGCGGGCGCCGCTCACGCAGCGAACGGATGCCTTCCTGCACGTCGGGCCCGGAGAACCCCATGAATTCGAGCGCCAGCGACGTATCGAAGGTCGGCCCGGCGGTGCGCAGCCAGTTGTTCAATGCGTACTTGGTCCAGCGGATCGCGGACTGCGAACCGTGCGCGAGCCGCTCGGCCACTTCGTAGGCCTTCGGCAGCAGGTCGGCCGGCTCGACCGCGAGCGATACCAGCCCGATCCGCTCGGCCTCCTCGCCGCTCACGGGCTCGCACAGCATCAGGTAGTACTTCGCCTTGGCCATCCCGCACAGCAGCGGCCACACGATCGCTGCGTGGTCGCCGGCCGCGACGCCGAGCCGCGTGTGGCCGTCGATGATGCGCGCATCCTTCGCGGCGATCGAGATGTCGGCGAGCAGCCCGGCGACGAGCCCCGCGCCGACGGCCGGGCCATGCATCGCCGACACGATCGGCTTGCTGCAGTTGATCACGTTGTAGACGAGGTCGCGCGCCTCGCGCCACACGCGGGCGCGCACGTCGAAGTCGTTCGCCATGTCCTCGACGAGCGCGAGGTCGCCGCCCGCCGAGAAGCCCTTGCCTTCGCCGCGGATCACCGCGACGCGCGTGTCGGGATCGCGGTCGACGTCGCGCCAGATGTCGGCGAGCTCGCGATGCATGCGTGCGTTCGCGGTCGCGAGGCCGCTGCGGTTCGCGCCCTCGCCGCTCATCACGATGTCGAGCACGCCATGATCGCGGCGCGTCACCTTCAGTGCTTCGTAACCGCCGTACGCGGCGAGATTGGCCATGCGCTGCTCCTTGCTCGAGGTTCTCGAACCCCTGAATCGAGTGTAGCCAAGCCCGCGCGGGCAAACATCAGGCGAAACCCGGCGCGCGGGCCGAAGCCGGGTTTCGCGGACGCGGAGCGCTGCGTGCTCCGCGCGACTTACGCCGCGCCGTCGGGCGGGGCGACCGACTGCTCGATCGCGCCGAAGATCGACTTGCCGGCCGCGTCGAACATCTCGATGCGCACGGTATCGCCATAGCGCATGAATTCGGTCTGCGGCGCGCCGTGCTCGATCGTCTCGAGGCAGCGCTTCTCGGCGATGCAGCAGTAGCCGCGCTTCGCGTCCTTGTTCGACACCGTGCCCGAGCCGACGATCGAGCCGGCGCGCAGGTTGCGTGTCTTCGCCGCGTGCGCAACCAGCTGGCCGAAGTGGAACACCATGTCGGTGCCCGCGTCGGGCTGGCCGACCTTCTTGCCGTTCCAGTGGACGATCATCGGCCGGTGCACACGGCCTTCGCGCCATTCGTCGCCGAGCTCGTCGGGCGTCACGGCGACCGGCGCGAACGCGGTGGCCGGCTTGCTCTGGAAGAAGCCGAAGCCCTTCGCGAGCTCGGCCGGAATCAGGTTGCGCAGCGACACGTCGTTCACGAGCGTGACGAGCCGCACGGCCTTCAGCGCTTCGTCGGGCGACGCGCTCATCCGCACGTCGCCGGTGATCACCGCAACCTCCGCCTCGAAGTCGATGCCCCACTCCTCGGACGGGCACACGACGTCGTCGCGGGCCCCAAGAAAATCGTCGCTGCCGCCCTGGTACATCAGCGGGTCGGTCCAGAATTCGGGCGGCATCTCCGCGCCGCGCGCACGGCGCACGAGCTCGACGTGGTTCACGTAGGCGGAGCCGTCGGCCCACTGGAACGCGCGCGGCAGCGGCGCCATGCAGTTGGCCGGATCGAACGCGAACGAATTGCGCGCGCGGCCATGGTTCAGCGCGTCGTACAGGTCGCGCAGCTGCGGCGCGTAGAACGCCCAGTCGTCGAGGACACGCTGCAGCGTCGGCGCGATCGCGTCGGCGATCGCCGCGGTGTGCAGGTCGCGCGACACGACGATCAGCTGGCCGTCGCGCGTGCCGTCCTTCAGCGAAGCAAGTTTCATAGGGGGACTCTGCCGTTGTAGTGACGATGGAGGGAATCTATTTTACGATGGTGAATCCCTGCGGCGCGCCGCGATTGTGCGCGCCGTTTTCGCCCCGATTTTCAACCCGCTTCCTGCCGCCTTTTCGCGCACCTGCCGCCCATGCCCGCCAGCCCGCTTCCCGACGACGATCTCGCCGACTCCGACACCGACGACGCCGCTTCCGGCGAGCACGGCGAGAAGGTCCGTTCCGGCATCCAGTCGATCGAGGTCGGCTTCCGCCTGCTCGACGTGCTGACGAGCGAGCCGCGCGCGATGATGCTGCGCGACCTCGCGCAGCGCGCGGGCATGAGTCCTGCGAAGGCGCACCGCTACTTGGTCAGTTTCTCGCGGCTCGGCGTGGTGTCGCAGGATCCCGTCTCCGGCCGCTACGAACTCGGCGGCTTTGCACTGCAGATGGGGCTTGCGCGGCTCGCGCGCGTCGACGGCGTGAAGCTCGCGCGGATCGCGCTGACCGAATTCCGCGACCGCCTCGACCAGACGGTCGGCATCGCCGTATGGGGCAACCAGGGGCCGACGATCGTGCACTGGATGGAATCGAGCCACCCGGCGAAGGCGTCGCTGAAGCTCGGCGACGTGATGCCGCTGCTCGGCTCCGCGACGGGGCTGCTGTTCGCCGCGTACCTGCCGCGCAGCAAGACCGCCGCGATGCTCGAGCGCGAACTTGCCGATACGCGCCGCTCGCCGCACCACGGCGGCCCGCGCACGCTCGACGAGGTCGACACGGTGCTCGCCGACGTGCGCCAGCACGAGGCCGCGCGCGTCGAGGGGATGCTGCTGCCGACGATCCACGCGTTCTGCATGCCCGTGTTCGATGCGGTCGGCGAACTCGCGCTCGCGATCGTCGCGCTCGGCCAGGAAGGCTCGTTCGACATAGCATGGGGCGGCGAGATCGACACGGCGCTGCGCGCCTGCGCGCAGAAACTGTCTTACGAACTCGGCTATAGTCCCGACGCGCGCGACGCCTGACGCATCCGGTACCTGCCCCCCGGCACTTGCCCGGCACTTGCCCGTCACGCAGCGCGAACGCGCGGCGCATTCGACAGTCCGATTCCTGTGGCGCGCGCTGCGCGCCCGACGTCACGCGAACGCCCCGATCCTGTTCCGATGCCCATGCAGCCTGCCGACACCCGCCCGAGTCACGCCTTGCCCCGCCACTGGCTGCGCGTGGGCATTGCGCTCGTCGTCGTATTGGTGCTGCACGCGCTCGCCGCGTTCTGGCTGATGCGCAACCGCGACGCGTTCACGCCGCCCGCGCCCGCCGAAGTCCCCGTGCAGATCGAGCTGCTGAAACCGCAACCGATCGAGCGCCAGCCCGCGCCGCCTGCGCCGAAGCCGGTCGAGCGGCCGGCCGCACCCGCCCCGGCTGCCCCGAAGGCCGCCGCACCGAAACCCGCGCCGTCGCCGGAGCCGGTCCTCACGTCGACGCAAACGGCCGAACACGGCGAGCCGCCGGCCGCCGCATCCGCGGCGAGTGGCGTACCGGGCGCATCGGACGCACATGCCGCGTCGGCCGCCGGCGCCGCCAGCGCCGCGACGCCGGGCCCCGCGACGAACGGCGTGAAGTTCACCGCGCCGCCGTCCGGCGACCTGCAGTACGACACGTTCTACAACGGCATGCAGAACATGATCGGCACGATCCGCTGGCGCACCGACGGGCGCACCTACGACCTGTCGGTGTCGATGCCCGTGCCGTTCGTCGGCCCGTTCACCTATCGCAGCGAAGGCCGCATCGACGCGTTCGGCGTCGCGCCCGACCGTTACGTCGAGAAGCGCGGCAAGCGGCCGGAAGACATCGCGATCTTCAACCGCGAGATCCGGCAGGTCGTGTTCACGCGCACACCGAACAACGCGCCGCTGCCCGACGGCGTGCAGGATCGCTTCAGCATGCTGATGCAGCTGTCGGGGCTCGTGCGCGGCAATCCGTCTGCGTACAAGCCGGGTGTCACGCAACAGTTCTTCGTGATCGACAACAACAGCGGCGAGACCTGGCCGATCACCGTGATCGGCGACGAGCAGGTGCAAACGCAGGCCGGCATCATCGGCGCGCGGCACTTCATGCGCCTGCCGCGACGCGACGGCGACACGCGCCGGATCGACATGTGGCTTGCACCGTCGCTCGGCTGGCTGCCCGCGCGCCTCGTGCAGACCGAACCGAACGGCGCGCAGATCGAGCTGTTGTGGCATGGCCGGCTCGCGGTGCCTGGCGCGACGTCCGACGCGGAACCGGCAGGCGGCGCAACGCATGCGCCCGCCGGTGCACCGACGCCCGACGCATCGGCCGCTCCCGCCACGGAACCGGCACAACCCGCACCAGCGGACACCGTGCAACCGCCGGCACAACCCGCTGCAGTACCGGCTGCACCGCCCGTGCCTGCGCCTGTCACATCGCCTGTCACACAGTGAACTCGCGCGCGAACGCGCGCGATTCGGCAATTTCGACCGACTACAGATTTCCGTGAAATGGCCGATGACACTCTTTAACAACTATTTCAGTCCACCGGCAGACAATAGGAAACGTTTCATAGACATCGGCTTCTAACCGATACACCCCACGCAAACGGGAACGGGGTGTGCAGCGCAAGCCCCTTGAAACCGGCAAGGCTTGCCCCACCTAGGGGACAACAAGGCCAGATGCCACTGCGAAGAGGAGTGCCGCCATGCAAATGATCTACAACAGCCCCAACTACTGCGTCGTCGAATTCGCGCCGCAGGCCGGCCACCACCTGATGAATGCCGGCGGATATGAAATCGTCGACAAGAACGCGCAGCGCGAAATCTTCATCGACGGCGAACTTGCCGAACGATTCCGCGCGCACGTGAAGCAGTTGATCGAGGATGAACCGTCGCTCGACGAAGTCGACGAATTCCTCGGACAATTCGACAGCCTGATGATGATGCCCGTCGTGCTGCACTGACGACCCGCGGCCCGGCGCCTCGTGCGGCCGGGCCATTTGCCGCGCATCGACGCGGCGCCGCGAGCACTCCGATCATGCCCCCGCCCGGTTCGCCAGGCGGGGGCTTTCATTTGGCGGGCCGGCCGGCGCGGCGCGAGGCCGGGCGGCGCCCATGCGCACCGGCTACAATGACGGCTTTCCCGTCTTAGCCGGTCTTTCGCCCATGTCTGCGACTCCTCTCGCCGCTTCCGTCCCGCTCGACGCGCCCTACACGCGCGGCGCCGCTCTGCCTGCGCTGCTGAAATCGCGCATCCTGATCCTCGACGGCGCGATGGGCACGATGATCCAGCGTTACAAGCTCGACGAAGCCGCGTATCGCGGCGAGCGCTTCAAGGATTTCCCGCGCGACATCAAGGGCAACAACGAGCTGCTGTCGATCACGCAGCCGCAGATCATCCGCGAGATCCACGACCAGTACTTCGCGGCCGGCGCGGACATCGTCGAGACCAACACGTTCGGCGCGACGACCGTCGCGCAGTCCGACTACGAGATGGAAGATCTCGTCGTCGAGATGAACATCGAATCGGCGAAGCTCGCACGCGAAGCGGCCGAAAAATACGCGACGCCGGACAAACCGCGCTTCGTCGCGGGCGCGATCGGACCGACGCCGAAGACGGCCAGCATCTCGCCGGACGTCAACGATCCGGGCGCACGCAACGTCACGTTCGACGAGCTGCGCGCGTCGTACTACCAGCAGGCGAAGGCGCTGCTCGACGGCGGCGTCGACCTGTTCCTCGTCGAGACGATCTTCGACACGCTGAACGCGAAGGCCGCGCTGTTCGCGCTCGACGAGCTGTTCGAGGACACCGGCGAGCGCCTGCCGATCATGATCTCGGGCACCGTCACCGATGCGTCGGGCCGGATCCTGTCGGGCCAGACCGTCGAGGCATTCTGGAATTCGCTGCGTCACGCGAAGCCGCTCACGTTCGGCCTGAACTGCGCGCTCGGCGCGGCGCTGATGCGCCCGTACATCGCCGAGCTCGCGAAGCTGTGCGACACCTACGTGTCGTGCTACCCGAACGCGGGCCTGCCGAACCCGATGGCCGAGACGGGCTTCGACGAGACGCCGGACGTCACGTCGGGCCTCCTGAAGGAATTCGCGCAAGCCGGGCTCGTGAACCTCGCGGGCGGCTGCTGCGGCACGACGCCCGAACACATCGCCGAGATCGCGAAGGCGCTCGCCGACGTGAAGCCGCGCCGCTGGCCGAACCAGTACAGCGACAACGCCTGACCCGACCGCCCACGCCCTTCATCACCAGAATCCGCACCGCCATGACCGATCACATGATGCGCCTCGCCGGCCTCGAGCCGTTCAACGTCACGCCCGGGACGCTCTTCATCAACGTCGGTGAGCGCACCAACGTCACCGGCTCGAAGGCGTTCGCACGCATGATCCTCAACGGCCAGTTCGACGAGGCGCTCGCCGTCGCGCGCCAGCAGGTCGAGAACGGCGCGCAGGTGATCGACATCAACATGGACGAGGCGATGCTCGATTCGAAGGCGGCGATGGTGCGCTTCCTGAACCTGATCGCATCGGAGCCGGACATCGCGCGCGTGCCGATCATGATCGACTCGTCGAAGTGGGAAGTGATCGAGGCGGGCCTGAAGTGCGTGCAGGGCAAGGCGATCGTGAACTCGATCTCGCTGAAGGAAGGCGAGGACGCGTTCCGCCACCACGCGCACCTGATCCGCCGCTACGGCGCGGCGGCCGTCGTGATGGCGTTCGACGAAACCGGCCAGGCCGACACCTACGAGCGCAAGATCGAGATCTGCACGCGCTCGTACAACTTCCTCGTGAACGAAGTCGGCTTCCCGCCGGAAGACATCATCTTCGACCCGAACATCTTCGCGGTCGCGACCGGCATCGAGGAACACAACAACTACGCGGTCGACTTCATCGAGGCGACCCGCTGGATCAAGCAGAACCTGCCGCACGCGAAAATCAGCGGCGGCGTGTCGAACGTGTCGTTCTCGTTCCGCGGCAACGACCCGGTGCGCGAGGCGATCCACACCGTGTTCCTGTACCACGCGATCCAGGCGGGGATGGACATGGGCATCGTCAACGCGGGCCAGCTCGGCGTGTACGCCGACCTCGACCCGGAGCTGCGCGAGCGCGTCGAGGACGTGATCCTGAACCGCCGCGACGATTCGACCGACCGCCTGCTCGAGATCGCCGACAAGTTCAAGGCAGGGGGCGCGAAAAAGGAAGAGAACCTCGAGTGGCGCAACCAGCCGGTCGAGAAGCGGCTCTCGCATGCGCTGGTGCACGGCATCACGACCTTCATCGTCGAGGATACCGAGGAAGTGCGCGCGAAGATCGACGCGGCCGGCGGCCGCCCGATCAACGTGATCGAAGGGCCGCTGATGGACGGGATGAACATCGTCGGCGACCTGTTCGGCCAGGGCAAGATGTTCCTCCCGCAGGTCGTGAAGTCGGCGCGCGTGATGAAGCAGGCCGTCGCGCACCTGATCCCGTTCATCGAGGAAGAAAAGCGCCTGCTCGCGGAAGCGGGCGGCGACGTGCGTGCGAAGGGCAAGATCGTCATCGCGACCGTGAAGGGCGACGTGCACGACATCGGCAAGAACATCGTGTCGGTCGTGCTCCAGTGCAACAACTTCGAAGTCGTCAACATGGGCGTGATGGTGCCGTGCAACGAGATCCTCGCGAAGGCGAAGGTCGAGGGTGCGGACATCATCGGGCTGTCGGGCCTCATCACGCCGAGCCTCGAGGAAATGGCCTACGTTGCATCCGAGATGCAGCGCGATGATTACTTCCGCGTGAAGAAGATCCCGCTCCTGATCGGCGGCGCAACGACGTCGCGCGTGCACACGGCCGTGAAGATCGCACCGCACTACGAAGGCCCGGTGGTCTACGTGCCGGACGCGTCGCGCTCGGTGTCGGTCGCGTCGAGCCTGCTGTCCGACGAAGGCGCGACGAAGTACCTCGACGAGCTGAAGTCCGACTACGAACGGATCCGCGACCAGCACGCGAACCGCAAGGCGCAGCCGATGGTCACGCTCGCCGAAGCGCGCGCGAACAAGACCAAGGTCGACTGGGCCGGCTACCAGCCGGTGAAGCCGAAGTTCATCGGCCGCCGCGTGTTCAAGAACTACGACCTGAACGAGCTCGCGCAGTACATCGACTGGGGCCCGTTCTTCCAGACCTGGGATCTCGCGGGCCCGTACCCGGCGATCCTGAACGACGAGATCGTCGGCGAATCGGCGCGGCGCGTGTTCTCCGACGCGAAATCGATGCTCGCGCGCCTGATCCAGGGCCGCTGGCTGACCGCGAGCGGCGTGATCTCGCTGCTGCCGGCAAACACCGTCAACGACGACGACATCGAGATCTACAGCGACGAGTCGCGCTCGGAAGTGCTGCTCACGTGGCGCAACCTGCGCCAGCAGAGCGTGCGTCCGGTGGTCGACGGCGTGATGCGGCCGAACCGCTCGCTCGCCGACTTCATCGCACCGAAGGAATCGGGCGTGGCCGACTACATCGGGATGTTCGCGGTGACGGCCGGCCTCGGCGTCGACGTGAAGGAAAAGCAGTTCGAAGCCGACCACGACGACTACAGCGCGATCATGCTGAAGGCGCTCGCCGACCGCTTCGCGGAAGCCTTCGCGGAAGCGATGCACGCGCGCGTGCGGCGCGAGCTGTGGGGCTATGCGAGCGGCGAAACGCTCGACAACGATGCGCTGATCGCGGAGAAGTACGCGGGTGTGCGCCCGGCACCGGGCTACCCGGCCTGCCCCGACCACCTCGTGAAACGCGACATGTTCGACGTGCTGCGCGCGGACGAGATCGGCATGAGCGTGACCGACTCGCTGGCGATGCTGCCGGCCGCGAGCGTATCGGGCTTCTATCTCGCGCATCCGGACAGCACGTATTTCTCGGTCGGGAAAATCGGCCAGGATCAGCTCGAGGACTATGCGCAGCGCATGGCGCTGTCGCTCGACGACGCGCGCCGCGCGCTCGCGCCGCAGCTCTGATCGGCGCTTCGACAGGCGCGCCGCCGCCCGTTATCATCAGACAAAAGAAAAAGCCCGCTCGGAAGCGGGCTTTTTTCTACCTTTCGATCCTTTCGGACCGGCCGGGCAAGAAGGCTCAGAAGCCCCAGTGCACGTCGGCTTCACCGGCTTTCGCTTCGCGCAGCATCGTAAGGAACGGTGCGACGCGCTGTGCCAGGCTCGGCGGCACTTCGTGGTGCGCGTGGTCGGCTTCGTCCTCGTGGAAATGGCCGGCGTGCTCGGCGCGCTCCTGCTTCGCCTGCGCAACTGCACCTTCCAGCTTGGCGATCGCGTGGTCCAGCTCATCGTGCGTGATCACACCGCGCTCGCCCAGCTGCTTGCCGACGAGACCCAGCACATACACGGCGAAATCCTTCAGCACGTCGAGATCCTGTGCCGCCTTGCTCTTGAACGTAATCATGACAATTCCCTTTTCATCTTGTTGTGCCTGCGCGGCGCGGTTGGGGAACGCCGGCAGACCGGCGTCCGGCCTCGCGGACGCGGGCCGCCTGAGCGGCATATTAGCACCTGTTAAAATTCTGCGATCCCTGAAACGCGCGCTTAAAAAGCGCGCCGGCGGGCCGTCGTTTCCGGCCGCCACCAACGAAGCCTTCTACCAGCATGCTGCCAGCACACAAACAGACCCTCGAAGCCCTGCTCGCGGATAGCGTCAAGCAGGTCGCACACGCGCTGAAAGGCGCCGACGCCACGTCCGTCGCCCCCGTCATCACGCTGGAGCGCCCGAAAGTCGCCGCGCACGGCGACGTCGCGTGCAACGTCGCGATGCAGCTCGCGAAGCCGCTCGGCACGAACCCGCGCCAGCTCGCCGAGCAGATCGTCGCCGCCCTCACCGCCCAGTCGGGCGCGCAAGGCCTCGTCGAAGCCGCCGAGATCGCCGGCCCCGGCTTCATCAACCTGCGCCTGTCGGCCGCCGCGAAGCAGGCGGTGATCGCCGCCGTGTTCGACCAGGGCCGCGCGTTCGGCACGTCGGATCGCGAGAAAGGCAAGCAGGTGCTGCTCGAATTCGTGTCGGCGAACCCGACCGGCCCGCTGCACGTCGGCCACGGCCGCCAGGCCGCGCTCGGCGACGTGCTCGCGAACGTGATCGCGAGCCAGGGCTACGCGGTGCACCGCGAGTTCTACTACAACGACGCGGGCGTGCAGATCGGCAACCTCGCGATCTCGACGCAGGCGCGCGCGCGCGGCCTGAAGCCGGGTGACGCGGGCTGGCCGGAAGCCGCGTACAACGGCGAATACATCGCCGACATCGCACGCGACTTCCTGAACGGCGAAACGGTCGCCGCGTCGGACGGCGAGCCGGTCAAGGGCACGGGCGACGTCGAGGATCTCGACGCGATCCGCAAGTTCGCGGTCACGTACCTGCGTCGCGAGCAGGACATGGACCTGCAGGCATTCGGCGTGAAGTTCGACCAGTACTACCTCGAGTCGTCGCTGTACAGCGAAGGCCGTGTCGAGAAGACGGTCGACGCGCTGATCAAGGCCGGCATGACCTACGAGCAGGACGGCGCGCTGTGGCTGCGCACGACCGACGAAGGCGACGACAAGGATCGCGTGATGCGCAAGTCGGACGGCACGTACACGTACTTCGTGCCGGACGTCGCGTACCACGTGACGAAGTGGGAGCGCGGCTTCACGAAGGTGATCAACATCCAGGGTTCGGACCACCACGGCACGATCGCGCGCGTGCGCGCGGGCCTGCAGGGCCTGCACATCGGGATCCCGAAGGGCTACCCCGACTACGTGCTGCACAAGATGGTCACCGTGATGCGCGACGGCCAGGAAGTGAAGATCTCGAAGCGCGCGGGCAGCTACGTGACGGTGCGCGACCTGATCGAATGGTCGGGCGGCGCGGCGGCGGGCCAGGAAGCGGCACCCGACCTGATCGACGAAGCGACCATCACGCGCGGCCGCGACGCGGTGCGGTTCTTCCTGATCTCGCGCAAGGCCGATACCGAGTTCGTATTCGATATCGACCTCGCGCTGAAACAGAACGACGAAAACCCGGTCTATTACGTCCAGTACGCGCATGCGCGGATCTGCTCGGTGCTCAACGAGCTGAAATCGCGCTACAACGTCGACGTCGCGCAGCTGCCGGGCGCCGACCTGTCGCAGCTGACGAGCGCGCAAGCGGCGTCGCTGATGCAAAAGCTGGCCGAGTACCCGGACATGCTGACGCACGCGGCCAACGAACTGGCACCGCACGCGGTGGCGTTCTACCTGCGCGACCTCGCTGGCGAATTCCACTCGTTCTACAATGCGGAGCGCGTGCTGGTCGACGACGAAGCGCCGCGCAATGCGCGCGCCGCGCTCCTCGCCGCGACCCGGCAGGTGCTCGAGAATGGTCTGGCGGTGCTCGGCGTGTCCGCACCCGCCAAGATGTAACGCAGCAAGCGGCCCGATCCGGGCGCGAATGGCTGCGGCAGGCGCGCCCGCCGTCGGGTGCCCGCCGCAGCCTTTTCACGATTCTTTTTGCAGGTGACTCAAGCAATGGCACAACCACGCCGAACTTCGAAGCAATCGAAACAAGCCGGAGGAACATTTCTTGGAATCGTGCTGGGCCTGATCGTCGGCCTCGCGATCGCCGTGGTGGTGGCGCTCTACATCACGCGTTCCCCGTCGCCGTTCGTGTCGAAGGTCGCGCCGCCGCCGGCCGACAACGGCGCGAGCCAGCCGCAGCAGTTCGACCCGAACCGCGCGCTGCAGGGCAAGACGCCGGGCCAGCCGGTGCCGCAGGCCGCGCAGCCCGCGCCGCCGAACACCGCGCCCGGCCAGGCCGCGAACCAGACCCAGGGCGGCCTGCTGCCCGAACCGCAGATCGTCGAAGTGCCGCCGCAGGCCAACGGGACGAGCGGCTCGAACAACACCGGCAGCTCGAGCAACTCGACCGCGTCGAACAATACGTCGTCGGGTAACGGCGTCGCCGTCGCGCCGAAGCCGGCCGACACCACGCCGCCGCCGCCGAAGAAGACGCAGCAAGCGCAGCAGCAGCAACAGCAGCAAGGCGGCGAGGACGACCTCGCACGCTTCGCCGCGCAGAAGCAGGCCCAGCAAGCCGCCGCGCAAAAGCAGCAACAGCAGCAACTGGCCGCGAACACGCCGAAGCCGACCTCGTCGGCCACGGCCGCCGCGGCAGCGAAGCCGCCGACCGCGAACGACGCGAATACCGGCTACTTCCTGCAGGTGGGCGCGTACAAGACGGAAGGCGACGCCGAGCAGCAGCGCGCGCGCCTCGGCTTCCAGGGCTTCGAGTCGAAGGTGTCGAAGCGCGATGTCAGCGGCGTGACGTATTTCCGCGTGCGTGTCGGCCCGTTCTCGAAGTTCGAGGATATGAACTCGGCCCGCCAGCGCCTGTCCGATGCAGGTGTCGACACGGCGGTGATCCGTTTCACGAAGCAGTAAGCAACCGGCCGAGCCCACTCAGAACCCGTTACGTTCCGTAACCCGAGCAACTGATTCGACGTTCACAACATGAAAAAACTGCTTAGCACGCTCCTTCTGTCCCTGGGCCTGGCCGCCGGCCTCGCGCAGGCTTCGCCCGCCGCACCGGTCGCCGGCAAGGACTTCGAGGTGATGAAGTCGCCGCAGCCGGTGTCCGCGCCGGCCGGCAAGGTCGAGGTGATCGAGTTCTTCTGGTACGGCTGCCCGCACTGCTACGAATTCGAGCCGACGATCGAAGCGTGGGTGAAGAAGCAAGGCAACAACATCGACTTCAAGCGCGTCCCGGTCGCATTCCGTGACGATTTCGTCCCGCACTCGAAGCTGTTCTACGCGGTGTCCGCGCTCGGTATCTCCGAGAAGGTCACGCCGGCGATCTTCAACGCGATCCACAAGCAGAAGAACTACCTGCTGACGCCGCAGGCGCAGGCCGACTTCCTGGCCACGCAGGGCGTCGACAAGAAGCAGTTCATGGACGCGTACAACTCGTTCAGCGTGCAGGGCGAAGTGAACCAGTCGGCCAAGCTGCTGAAGGACTACGCGATCGACGGCGTGCCGACGGTCGTCGTCCAGGGCAAGTACAAGACGGGCCCCGCTTACGCGAACAGCATCCCGGGCACCGCCCAGGTGCTCGACTTCCTCGTGAAGCAGGTTCAGGACAAGAAGCTCTGATCCCCGTCCGCGCGCCGGCATGACTACTCCGCTGAAGGTCTTCATCACCGGCGCATCGAGCGGCCTCGGCCTCGCGATGGCCGAGGAATACGCCCGCCAGGGCGCCACGCTCGCACTCGTCGCGCGCCGCACCGATGCCCTCGATGCGTTCGCGCGGCGTTTCCCGAAGCTGTCCATCTCCGTCTACTCCGCCGACGTGCGCGACGCCGACGCGCTCGCAACAGCGGCCGCGTCGTTCATCGCGGCGCACGGCTGCCCCGACGTCGTGATCGCGAACGCAGGCATCAGCCAGGGCGCCGTCACGGGCCAGGGCGATCTCGCGACGTTCCGCGACGTGATGGACATCAACTACTACGGGATGGTCGCGACGTTCGAGCCGTTCGTCGGCCCGATGACGGCCACGCGCCACGGCACGCTGGTCGGTGTCGCGAGCGTCGCCGGCGTGCGCGGCCTGCCGGGCTCCGGTGCGTACAGCGCGTCGAAATCGGCCGCGATCAAGTACCTCGAATCGTTGCGTGTCGAGCTGCGGCCGGCTGGTGTGGGCGTCGTGACGATCGCGCCCGGCTACATCCGCACGCCGATGACCGCACACAACCCGTACCGGATGCCGTTCCTGATGGACGCCGACCGCTTCGCGGCGCGTGCGGCCCAGGCAATCGCGCGGCAGCACGCGTTCCGCGTGATTCCGTGGCAGATGGGCGTCGTCGCGAAGGTGCTGCACGTGCTGCCGCGCTGGCTGTACGACCGCCTGTTCGAGAAGGCGCCGCGCAAGCCGAAAGCGGGCGCACACTGACGCTCCGGCGAGCGCCGGCCCGCGTGAAGCATCGCGGGCCGCCTCTCCGCCTCTCCGCCTCTCCGCCTCTCCGCCTCTCCGCCTCTCCGCCTCTCCGCCTCTCCGCCTCTCCGCCTCTCCGAACCGACGCCTGGCCGCTTCGACGCATCGATTCGCGACACCCCCGACGCGCCGCTGCCCTGCTTCTCCAGTGCGAGCACTCCTCCGCCCGACACCGCCTCCACCCCGCTCGCCGCCCCAACACCTGTTCCGTCGCGAACGCAGCCGTTTTTCGGTCAATTCACCGCGTTCAGGCGCCTTTTTTCACGCGTCGCGCGCTTTGACGGTATGCTATTCGCCAGCCGCGCCGGCCCTGCCCGCTTCCGGGCCGCGCCCGCATCCCGTCACCCAGCAAAAAACACAAGCCACGTGGGAGATCCTATGCAGGTCAAGCTGTTCGCCGCGGCCACGCTCGCCGCCGCCCTCGCCGCCCCCGGCCTCGCCGCCGCCAAGCCGCTCACCGTGTGCACGGAATCGAGCCCGGACGGCTTCGACGTCGTGCAGTACAACTCGCTCGTCACGACCAACGCATCGGCCGACGTGATCTTCAACACGCTCGTGTCGTACGACGAAGCCGCGAAGAAAGTCGTGCCCGCGCTCGCCGACAAATGGGACGCGAGCGCCGACGGCCTCACGTACACGTTCCACCTGCGCCCGAACGTCGCGTTCCAGACCACCGACTATTTCAAGCCGACCCGCACGCTCGACGCGGACGACGTCGTGTTCACGTTCTCGCGGATGCTCGACGATGCGAACCCGTGGCACAAGGTGGCCGGCGCGAGCGGCTTCCCGCACGCGCAGTCGATGGGCCTCGTGAAGCTCGTGAAGTCGGTCACGAAGGTCGACGACAACACCGTGAAGTTCGTGCTGAACGAGCCGAACGCGACGTTCGTGCCGATCCTGACGATGGGCTTCGCGTCGATCTACTCGGCCGAATACGCGGACCAGCTGCTGAAGGCCGGCAAGCAGGCCGACCTGAACGCGAAGCCGGTCGGCACCGGCCCGTTCGTGCTGAAGAGCTACACGAAGGACG
Source organism: Burkholderia lata (assembly GCF_902499025.1). Classification (GTDB taxonomy): domain Bacteria; phylum Pseudomonadota; class Gammaproteobacteria; order Burkholderiales; family Burkholderiaceae; genus Burkholderia; species Burkholderia lata_C. The sequence goes on from NZ_CABVPW010000040.1 coordinate 15,676, forward strand.
CGCTGATCCGCTACGACGTGAACCCGACCTACTGGGGCACGAAGCCGAAGGTCGACCGGCTGATCTACGCGATCACGCCCGACCCGTCGGTGCGCCTGCAGAAGGTGAAGGCCGGCGAATGCCAGATCGCGCTGTCGCCGAAGCCGCAGGACGTGCTCGCCGCGAAGGGCGAAAGCGCGCTGAAGGTCGTGCAGGCGCCCGCGTTCATGACCGCGTTCGTTGCGCTGAACACGCAGAAGAAGCCGCTCGACAGCGACAAGGTGCGCGAAGCGCTAAACCTCGCATTCGACCGCGCGACCTACCTGAAGGTCGTGTTCGACAACACCGCGACGGCCGCGAACAACCCGTATCCGCCGAACACGTGGAGCTACGCGAAGGACGTCGCGCCGTATGCGTACGATCCGGCGAAGGCGAAGCAGTTGCTCGCGCAGGCCGGCTTCCCGAACGGCTTCTCGACGACCATCTGGACGCGCCCGACCGGCAGCGTGCTGAACCCGAACCCGAAGGTCGGCGCGGAGCTGCTGCAGGCCGACCTCGCGAAGATCGGCGTGAAGGCCGAGGTCAAGGTGATCGAATGGGGCGAGCTGATCAAGCAGGCGAAGCTCGGCCAGCATGACATGCTGTTCATGGGCTGGGCCGGCGACAACGGCGATCCGGACAACTACCTGTCGCCGCTGTTCAGCTGCAACGCGGTGAAATCGGGCATCAACTTCGCGCGCTTCTGCGACGCGCAGCTCGACAAGCTGATCGCCGACGGCAAGTCGACCGCAGACCAGGCCAAGCGCGCGAAGCTGTACGAAGCCGCGCAGAAGATCATCCACGACCAGGCGCTGTGGATTCCGCTCGGCTATCCGACCGCGGCCGCGCTCACGCGCACGAACGTGAGCGGCTATCACGTGAGCCCGTTCGGACGGCAGAACTTCACGGCCGTCGCCGTGCAGTAACGCCTCCCTCGCGCGTGGCGCGCAAGCGACGGTGCGTCGGGCCGTCGCTTGCGGCCCGCGCGCCGCGCTTGCTACACTGCGCGCTCATTCCTCATACCGGACGCCAGCCAAAGTGAACAACTAAGCCTTCCCAAAATGTTTTCGCCGCCGTGCCACGCATGCCGCGCGCGAAGGTCTTCACGCATTTTTGGAGGTGCTTATGGCTGCTGCCACGCCTACCGGCGCGCTCGTCGCGCTTCATCACGTTTCCTTCCGCTTCGACGACGGCTTCACGCTGTTCGATTCGCTCGACCTCTCCATCGACCGCACGCCGACCGGCATCGTCGGCCGCAACGGCATCGGCAAGAGCCAGCTCGCGCAACTGATCGCGGGACGCTGCGCACCGAGTTCGGGGACGATCGACCGGCACACGCACGTCGTCTACGTCGCGCAGCAGCATGACAATGACGACGCAGCGGCCGGCCCGCGAACCGTCGCGCAGATTGCCGCGCTCGATGCACCGCTCGGCGCGCTCGCGCGTCTCGCCGACGGCCGCGCGGAACCGCACGACTTCGACCTGATCGGTGATCGCTGGGATCTCGCGGAGCGGCTGCGCACCGCGCTCGACGCAGCCGGCCTGCACGACGTGCAGCCCGACACGCCCGCGCAGGCACTGAGCGGCGGGCAACTCGCGCGCGTCGCGCTGATCGGCGCGCTGCTGTCCGGCGCCGGCCTGCTCGTGCTCGACGAACCGACCAACCATCTCGACACGCCGGGCCGCGCGTGGCTGCGCGCGGCGCTCGACGGCTGGCGCGGCGGCCTCGTCATCGTGAGCCACGACCGTGCGCTGCTCGCCGGCGTGCAACGGATCGTCGAGCTGACGCCACAAGGCGTGCGCTCGTACGGCGGCAACTACGCGCTCTACCGAGCGCAGCGCGACGCGGAACAGGATGCCGCGCAGTCTGCGCTCGACAACGCGCGTGCGGAACGCGGACGTGTCAGGCGCAGGCTCGAACAGGAACACGACACGATCCAGCGCCACGCGGCTGCGTCGCTGCGCGACGCGAAGACGGCCAACCTGTCATCGATGGCAAAACAGAGCCGCAAGGGCGCGGCGCGCAGCATCATGGGCACGGTGCGGCGCCACCAGAATGAATTCAAGGCGACACTCGACGAACGCGTGCAGGACGCAGCCGCGCGCGTCGAAGCCGACGCACCCGTGCTGGTGTCGCTGCCGGGCACCGAGGTCAGCGCGCGCCGCCAGTTGTTCACGCTCGAACGCGCGCAACTGCCGTGGCGCATCGCCGGCGCTGCCGACGCGATCACGTGGTCGGCGAGCGGCCCCGTGCGCATCGCGCTGACCGGCCCGAACGGCTGCGGCAAATCGACATTGCTGCGCATGCTCGCGGGCGAGCTTTCGCCGCGTTCAGGCGCATGCACGACGCACGTGAGCGCCGCGTATCTCGACCAGCGGCTCGCGCTGCTCGATCCCGACCGTTCGATCGTCGAGCAACTGGGGCTGCTCGATACGCCGCTCGCCGAAGGCGACCTGCGCAGCCGTCTCGCGCTGCTGCAGCTCGACGCGGCGCGCGCGACGCAGCCGGCGCGGCAGCTGAGCGGCGGCGAACGGCTGAAGGCCGCGCTCGCGTGCGCGTTGTGGCGCGGCACGCCCGCGCAGCTGCTGCTGCTCGACGAGCCGACCAATCACCTCGATCTCGAATCGGTGCGGGCGATCGAAGCCGCACTGGCCGGCTTTCCCGGTGCGATCGTGGTCGCGTCGCACGACACCGCGTTTCTCGCGGCGCTCGACCCGACGCACGCGATGCAATGGCATCGCGACGGGTGGCGCTACGAACCCGTCGCATGAGGCGCACGAAGCGGTGTCAGCCGGCGGTGCGGAACCGCAGCACGCCGTCGTCGCCCTGCTCGCGCACGAGCTCGCCGGCGAGCCACAGCAGGTTCAGGTGCGCGAGCGCCTCGCCGAGCGCGAACGTCATCTGGTGGATGTCGAGTTCGCGGCGGCGGAACATGATCGGCACGATGTCGGCCGCGCTCATCGGCTGTTCCGCGCACGCGACGCGCACTTCGGCCAGGCGCGCGTCGTGGTGTTCGCGCAGCTGCGTGATGCGCGTGCGCACGCCGCGGAACGGCTTGCCGTGCGACGGCAGCACCAGCGTATCGGGCGCCATCGTCTCGTAGCGGCCGAGCGACTGCAGGTACAGCGCGAGCGGGTTCGCTTCCGGCTCGAGGTCGAACACGGACACGTTCGTCGAGATGCGCGGCAGCACCATGTCGCCGGAGATCAGCACGCCGTCCGCTTCGCTGTGCAGCGCGCAATGTTCAGGCGAATGGCCGAAGCCGGTCACGACGCGCCACGTGCGCGCGCCGATCGTCACCGCGTCGCCCTCGCGCAGGCGCCGGTAGCGCGGCGGCACGGCCGGCACGAGATCCGAGTAGTAGTTGCGGCGGTTGCGCAGCTTGTCGAGCGCGGCCGGATCGGTCAGCCCGTGGCGCGCGAAGTGATCGGCGGCGGCCGCGCCGCCCGCGTTCGAGCCGTTGCCGGCCGCCATCAGGCAGCCGAACATGTACTCGCCGAGCGTCATCCACAGCCGCACGTTCCAGCGGCCCTTGTCGCCGCCTTCGCACAGCCAGTTCGCGAGGCCGAAGTGATCGGGGTGGCAGTGCGTGACGAGCACGCGCAGCACGGGCAGGCCGTCGAGATGCGTGTCGAAGATCTGCTCCCAGTGCGTGCGGATCGCGTCCGACGAGATCCCGCAATCGACGATCGTCCAGCCGGCCTGCCCGTCGATCTCGTCGCGCAGCAGCCACAGGTTGATGTGATCGAGCGAGAACGGCAGCGGCATGCGCAGCCAGCGCACGCCGGGCGCGACCTCGAACGTGTCGCCCGCGGCGGGCAGCGTGTCGGCGAAGGGATAGTCGAGTTGGTGTTCCAGTGCGTTCATCGGTGGGGCGTCTCGTCGTTATCGGTGCGAATGCGCGCCGGCGGCAGGCCGCGGCGGGCGGTGCGTCGATTCTATCGCCGTCGCGCGGAACGCGTGCCCGGCGGCTTGCCGCCCGTCAAAAAAAGTTCGTGCCAGAATCGGTTCCGTACCCGTATCTTTACGCGAAGATGCACCGAACGGCATCCAACGGCGGATAACCCGCCGCCTGCCGGCCGTCCGCGCATCGCCGCAAAGCCCTTGAACCGCCCGCTTGGGCGCTAAAATGGCGAGTGCTTACAGCCCCTCCCGAACGAGCCTGCACGCGATGAATCACTTCCCCAAACTGCTGTCTTCGCAGATCGGTTTCGACGTCGCGCAGACGATGCTCGAAAACTTCGACCGCCACTACCGGATCTTCCGCGAGGCGGCCGTCGAGGCGAAGACGCTGTACGAGCACGGCGACTGGCACGGGCTGCAGCGGCTCGCGCGCGAGCGGATCACGTCGTACGACGATCGCGTGAAGGAATGCGTCGAGGTGCTGGAAGACGAATACGACGCGGAGAACATCGACGACGAAGTGTGGCAGCAGATCAAGCTGCACTACATCGGCCTGCTCACGTCGCACCGCCAGCCCGAGTGCGCGGAAACCTTCTTCAATTCGGTGTGCTGCAAGATCCTGCACCGCTCGTACTTCAGCAACGATTTCATCTTCGTGCGCCCGGCGATCTCGACCGAATATCTCGAGAACGACGAGCCGGCCGCGAAGCCGACCTACCGCGCGTACTATCCGGGCACCGACGGGCTCGCGACCACGCTCGAGCGGATCGTCACGAACTTCCAGCTCGAGCCGGCGTTCGACGATCTCCCGCGCGACATCGCATGCGTGATGCAGGCGATCCACGACGAATTCGGCCACTTCGACGAAGCGCCGAATTTCCAGATCCACGTGCTGTCGTCGCTGTTCTTCCGCAACAAGAGCGCGTACATCGTCGGCCGCATCATCAACGCCGACCGCGTGCTGCCGTTCGCGGTGCCGATCCGCCACGTGCGGCCGGGCGTGCTCTCGCTCGACACCGTGCTGCTGCGCCGCGACCAGCTGATGATCATCTTCGGCTTCTCGCACTCGTATTTCCTCGTCGACATGGGCGTGCCGTCCGCGTACGTCGACTTCCTGTGCACGATCATGCCCGGCAAGCCGAAGGCGGAGATCTACACGTCGGTCGGCCTGCAGAAGCAGGGCAAGAACCTGTTCTATCGCGACCTGCTGCACCATCTGTCGCATTCGAGCGACCGCTTCATCATCGCGCCGGGGATCAAGGGCCTCGTGATGCTCGTGTTCACGCTGCCGTCGTTCCCGTACGTGTTCAAGATCATCAAGGATCACTTCCCGCCGCCGAAGGAAACCACGCGCGCGCAGATCATGGAGAAGTACCAGCTCGTGAAGCGCCACGACCGCCTCGGGCGGATGGCCGACACGCTCGAGTATTCGAGCGTCGCGCTGCCGCTCGCGCGGCTCGACCACGCGCTCGTGCGCGAGCTGGAGAAGGAAGTGCCGTCGCTGCTCGAACACGAGGACGGCAATCTCGTGATCAAGCACCTGTACATCGAGCGCCGGATGACGCCGCTCAACCTGTACCTGCAGAACGGCTCCGATACCGACGTCGAGCACGGCGTGAAGGAATACGGCAACGCGGTGAAGGAGCTGATGAAGGCGAACATCTTCCCCGGCGACATGCTGTACAAGAACTTCGGCGTCACGCGCCACGGCCGCGTGGTGTTCTACGACTACGACGAGATCGAGTACCTGACCGACTGCAACGTGCGCCGCGTGCCGCCGCCGCGCAACGAGGAGGACGAGCTGTCCGGCGAACCGTGGTATACCGTCGGCCCGCACGACATCTTTCCGGAGACCTACGGGCCGTTCCTGCTCGGCGACCCGCGCGTGCGCGACGTCTTCATGAAGCATCACGCGGACTTTTTCGATCCCGCGCTGTGGCAGGCCAGCAAGGACAAGCTGATACAGGGCGAGCTGCCCGACTTTTATCCGTACGACACCGCGCTGCGCTTTTGCCTGCGCTACCCCGCGCGCTTCGGCGCGACGGACCAGAACGATGGTGCGGGCGACGCGCAGCGCGCCGCCTGACGTCCACTACATCGCACCGATTGCGACCCGATTTCCGCCAACGGAATCCACACCGATGAACACCCAAGACAATCCGCTTTCACATCTGTTCGACAACAACGACGCCTGGGTCAAGCACAAGCTCGAAGACGACCCGCAGTTCTTCGCGCGTCTGGCCGACCAGCAGGCGCCGGAGTATCTGTGGATCGGCTGCTCGGATTCGCGCGTGCCCGCGAACGAGATCATCGGCCTGCCGCCGGGCGAAGTGTTCGTCCACCGCAATATCGCGAACGTGGTCGTGCACAGCGACCTGAACTGCCTGTCGGTGATCCAGTTCGCGGTCGACATCCTGCGCGTGAAGCACATCATGGTCGTCGGCCACTACGGCTGCTCGGGCGTGAACGCCGCGCTGCTCAACCGCCGTGTCGGCCTCGCCGACAACTGGCTGCACCACGTGCAGGACGTGCGCGAGCGCCACGCGGCGCTGCTCGACGAATGGCCGGTGGGCGAAGCGCGCTATCGCCGCCTGATCGAGCTGAACGCGATCGAGCAGGTCGTCAACGTGTGCCGCACGACGATCGTCAACGACGCGTGGGCGCGCGGCCAGTCGCTCACCGTGCACGGGCTCGTGTACGGCGTGCACGACGGCCGGATGCGTAATCTCGGGATGGCCGTGTCGAACTTCGAAGCGCTCGACGAGACCTACAAGCGCTGCGTGGCCGCACTCACCGCCGGCGGCGAGCATGCACCGGCCAACGACATGATCGCGGCAGACGCCGCGCGGCTCGAAGGCGTCGCGCAGGCTGTCGCCGCCACGCTGAAGCCGTGCGACGACGCGAAGTGACGCCACGGCCTGCGCAGCGGTAACGGCGCAGGCGCAGCCGTGCCACCCATCGAACGGATCTGACACCGGCGCTGCCGCCACGGCGGCGCCAAGCAAAGGAGCGACGGGCATGAAAACCGCATTGATCGTCGGTGCATCGCGCGGCCTCGGCCGCGAATTCGTCCGCCAATACCGGCGCGACGGCTGGAACGTGATCGCCACCGCGCGCGACGACGCGTCGCTCGACGCGCTGCGCGCGCTCGGCGCGCAGGCGCATGCGCTCGACATCACGCAGCCCGAGCAGATCGCGGCGCTCGGCTGGAAGCTCGACGGCGAGCGGCTCGATACGGCCGTGCTGGTGTCGGGTGTGTACGGGCCGCGCACCGAGGGGGTCGAGACGATCACCGCCGAGGATTTCGACGCGGTGATGCATACGAACGTGCGCGGGCCGATGCAGTTGCTGCCGATCGTGCTGCCGCTCGTCGAGGACGCGCGCGGCGTGCTGGCCGTCGTGTCGAGCCGGATGGGCAGCATCGCCGAGGCGACCGGCACGACCGGCTGGCTGTACCGCGCGAGCAAGGCCGCGCTGAACGATGCGCTGCGCATCGCGTCGCTGCAGACGCGTCACGCAGCCTGCATCTCGCTCCATCCCGGCTGGGTGCGCACCGACATGGGCGGCGCGCAGGCCGCGATCGATCCGGAAACCAGCGTGACCGGCATGCGCCGCGTGATCGCCGAATCCGGCGCGGACGTGTCGCAGGCAAACGGCCGCTTCTTCCAGTACGACGGTATCGAGCTGAGCTGGTAGGCAGCCGACAACCTTGCGTCGTTAATTCCTGTTTGGCATGATTTTGAACCGACCTGACGCGTGCCCGTGCGGCGGCGCGTCCCCCGCTCCCGCCGGCAAAGCGCCGGCGCCCCGCTATGCGGCCTGCTGCGGCCGCTTCATCGACGGCGGCGAAGCCGCGCCGACCGCGCTCGAGTTGATGCGCTCGCGGTACAGCGCGTACGTGCTCGGCGCGACCGACTACCTGCGCGCGACGTGGGCCGCGCGCACCTGCCCGCCCGATCTCGACACCGACCCCGAAGCACCCGACGCGCCGCGCTGGCTCGGGCTCGCGGTCAAACGCCACGCGCCGCTCGACGAACGGCACGCGGAGGTCGAATTCGTGGCCCGCTACAAGGTCGGCGGACGCGCTTACCGGCTCCACGAGACGAGCCGTTTCGAGCGCGACGAGCATGGTTTCTGGCGCTACGTCGACGGCGAAGTAAGTGAACGTTGACAAATAGTTGCTGTGTCAGACGCCGGGTAATTCCCGCATTGCACAACCCGAATTTGTCGGGCTACGATGACCTCGAATTGGTCAAGTTGCATGGCAGGGCTTACGAATGGCGTTCAGCAAGGTATTGGTGGGATGGATGGCGGCCTGTGCGCTGTCGGCCGCTCAGGCCGGTACGCTGCCGAGCACGAATTCGGGGTCGGGTGCCGGCGCCAGCGGGTCGCTCGCCCACGCCGAACGCTTCGACTACAGCGATTCGAACCTGCCGCAGGTCGCCGCCGACCTGAACGAACAGATCCTCCGCATTCCGGCCGACGCCTCGGGCTCCGTCACGCTCGAGGCCACGCTCTTCAAGCCGAACGGCCCCGGCCCGTTCCCGCTCGTCGTCTTCAACCACGGCAAGAACACCGGCGATCTCCATCTGCAGCCGCGCAGCCGGCCGCTCGCGTTCGCACGCGAATTCGTGCGCCGCGGCTATGCGGTGATCGCGCCGAATCGCCAGGGCTTCGCAGGTTCGGGCGGCACGTACCAGCAGGAAGGCTGCAACGTCGGCAAGAACGGCCTCGCGCAGGCGGCTGACGTCGACGCGACGGTGCGCTACATGTCGCGCCAGTCGTATGTCGATGCGTCGCGCATCGTCGTCGCCGGCACGTCGCACGGCGGCCTCGTATCGGTCGCGTACGGCACCGAAGCCGCACCGGGCGTGCGCGGCATCATCAACTTCTCCGGCGGGCTGCGCCAGGATCTCTGCGACGGCTGGCAGAAAAACCTCGTCGACGCATTCGACGAGTACGGCGCGCATACGGCCGTGCGGTCGCTGTGGCTGTATGGCGACAACGATTCGGTGTGGACGCCCGGGCTCGTCGCACAAATGCACGACGCGTACGTTTCGCACGGCACGCAGGCCCAGTTCATCGATTTCGGCCGCTACAAGGACGACGCGCACCGGCTGATCGTCGACCGCGACGGCGTGCCCGTGTGGTGGCCGGCCGTCAACGCGTTCCTCGCGCAGCTGAACCTGCCGACCTCGGTGCGCTACGCGGTCGCGAATCCGCACGAGCCGAAGGCGAGCGGCTATGCGTCGATCGACTCGGTCAACGCGGTGCCGTATGTCGACGAAGCCGGCCGTGAAGGCTATCGCCGCTTCCTGAACCAGCATCCGAGCCGCGCGTTCGCGGTGTCGTCGGAAGGCGCCTGGTCGTGGGCCGAAGGCGGCGACGATCCGATGGCGCTCGCGCTCGACAACTGCGCGAAGCAGGGCGCGGGTTCGTGCCGGCTGTATGCGGTCAACGACCGGGTCGTGTGGAACACGACGCAGACGGCCGACAACGACGACAGCAACGCACGCGACACCGGCACGCCCGCACTGGCTTCGCGCTGACGAGCGGCGGCCTTCGCCGCCGTTTTTCGTTTTCCTCCCCTTCTCCATTTCGTTGCTTCGCGCCCGCGCTGCGTGCAGCATTCGCGGCGGATGTCGCACATGTGGCTACGCCACGCAGGCCGGCATGAATGCGCCGCCTCACAACCCCACGCTCGCGTTCTCCTCGTCAGCGCTTGCCGTCAAGTTCGTTCCGATCACTTGGGGGCCGCATCATCCCGCGCCGCCGATTCCCCCTTCGATCCCCGATTTTTTACCCCGCCGCGCCGCCCGACCCGCGATTTTTTTCGGTTGGGGGGTCTCACTCGAACGTCGTCATCTGCGGTCATTTCGGGGTATCTGAATCGTACCGTCCCGAGCCGCCCCGATCTGCGCCGAACTCCCGCCCGGCAAGGCTTTGCGGCGTTTGTAACCGGTAGTGCAACGGGTCGCGGAACACGCTAATCTCAGCGCGTTTCGTGTCCCGCCGCGCGGCATCCCGTCGATGCCGCGCAGCCGTTTTATCCCCCGGAGCCGCCTTGAGTACGCCAGCCACCGACGACTGGGTCGCGCGCAGCCTGCGCGCGGTCTGGCATCCCTGCACCCAGATGAAGCATCACGAGCGCCTGCCGCTCATCCCCGTCGCGCGCGGCGCGGGCCTGTGGCTGTATGACCGTGACGGTCGCCGCTACTTCGATGCGATCAGCTCGTGGTGGGTCAACCTGTTCGGCCATGCGAACCCGGACATCAACGCGGCGCTGAAGGACCAGCTCGATACGCTCGAGCACGCGATGCTCGCCGGCTGCACGCACGAGCCCGCGATCGAGCTCGCGGAGCGGCTGCACGTGCTCACCGCGCGCACGCTCGGCCATGCGTTCTTTGCGTCGGACGGTGCGTCGGCGGTCGAAATCGCGCTGAAGATGAGCTTCCACGCGTGGCGCAACCGCGGCCGCGCGAACAAGCAGGAATTCGTCTGCGTCGCGAACAGCTATCACGGCGAGACGATCGGCGCGCTCGGCGTGACCGACGTCGCGCTGTTCAAGGACGCGTACGACCCGCTGATCCGCCATGCGCATGTTGTCGCGTCACCCGACGCGCGCCGTGCGCTGCCGGGCGAAACGGCCGCCGACGTCGCGGGCCGCGCGCTTGCCGACGTGCGGCGCCTGTTCGTCGAACGCGGCGACCGGATCGCCGCGCTGATCGTCGAGCCGCTCGTGCAGTGCGCGGCCGGCATGGCGATGCACGATCCGTCGTACGTACGCGGGCTGCGCGCGCTGTGCGACGAATTCGGCGTGCACCTGATCGCCGACGAGATCGCGGTCGGCTGCGGCCGCACCGGCACCTTCTTCGCGTGCGAGCAGGCCGGCGTCTGGCCCGATTTCCTGTGCCTGTCGAAAGGCATCAGCGGCGGCTACCTGCCGCTGTCGCTCGTGCTCACGCGCGACGACGTGTTCGCCGCGTTCTACGACGACGACACGACGCGCGGCTTCCTGCACTCGCACTCGTACACCGGCAACCCGCTCGCGTGCCGCGCGGCGGTCGCGACGCTCGACCTGTTCGAGCGCGACGACGTGCTCGCGGCCAATACCCGCAAGTCGGCCACGATGCGCGCGGCGCTCGCGCCGCTCGACGCACACCCGCAGGTACGCCACCTGCGCGAGCGCGGCACGCTGTTCGCGTTCGACGTCGCACTCGACGGCGACGCGGCGCGCGGCTTCTCGCGACGCTTCTTCGAGCGCGCGCTGGAACGCGAGCTGCTGCTGCGCCCGATCGGCACGACCGTGTACCTGATGCCGCCGTACGTGATGAACGACGACGATATCGCGTGGCTCGCGCAACGCACGCGCGACACGCTCGATGCAACGCTGGAGGAAATCGGCCGATGACACAACAGCCCCCACGCTCACTTCGTTCGCTGCTCCCCGAGGGGGCGGCTGCCTCCGTTGGGACGGCCCGGCGGGAGGCAGCGACGAACCCGCTGCTCGACACCCTGCAACGCGGCCTCGCCGATCTCGACGCGCAAGGGCTGCGCCGCGTGCGCCGCACCGCCGACACCGCGTGCGATGCACATATGACCGTCGACGGCCGCGAGATCATCGGCTTCGCAAGCAACGACTATCTGGGCCTCGCCGCGCATCCGGCGCTCGTCGCCGCGTTTGCCGAAGGCGCGCAGCGCTACGGCTCCGGCAGCGGCGGCTCGCACCTGCTCGGCGGCCATTCGCGTGCGCACGCGACGCTCGAAGAAGAACTCGCGGCCTTCTCGGGCGGCTTCTCCGACGCGCCGCGCGCGCTGTACTTCAGCACCGGCTACATGGCGAACCTCGCCGCGATGACGGCGCTCACCGGCAAGGGCGCGACGATCTTCTCCGACGCACTGAACCACGCGTCGCTGATCGACGGCATGCGGCTGTCGCGCGCGAACGTGCAGGTCTATCCGCATGCGGACACAGCCGCGCTCGCCGCACTGCTCGACGCGTCGGATGCCGAAACGAAGCTGATCGTCAGCGACACGGTGTTCAGCATGGACGGCGACCTCGCGCCGCTCGCCGAACTCGTCGCGCTGGCCGAACGCCACGGCGCGTGGCTCGTCGTCGACGATGCGCACGGCTTCGGCGTGCTCGGCCCACAGGGCCGCGGCGCGCTCGCGGCCGCCGCGCTGCGTTCGCCGCATCTCGTGTACGTCGGCACGCTCGGCAAGGCCGCCGGCGTCGCGGGCGCATTCGTGATCGCGCACGAGACCGTGATCGAATGGATGATCCAGCGCGCACGCAGCTACATCTTCACGACGGCCGCGCCGCCGGCCGTCGCGCATGCGGTATCGGCCAGCCTGGAGCTGATCGCGGGCGACGAAGGCGACGCGCGACGCGCGCATCTCGCCGCGCTGATCGAACGCACGCGCGCGCTGCTGCGCAACACGCGCTGGCAGCCGGTCGATTCGCACACGGCCGTGCAGCCGCTCGTGATCGGCAGCAACGACGCGACGCTCGCGGCGATGCGCGCGCTCGACGCGCATGGCCTGTGGGTGCCCGCGATCCGGCCGCCGACGGTGCCCGTCGGCACGTCGCGGCTGCGCGTGTCGCTGTCGGCCGCGCATTCGTTCGACGATCTCGCACGGCTCGAAGCCGCGCTGATCGAAGCCAGCGAGGCGCAGGCCCTGCAGGAGGCCGCAGCATGACCGCCCCGCTCTCGCTGTTCGTCACCGGCACCGACACCGAAATCGGCAAGACCTTCGTATCGGCCGCGATGCTGCACGGCTTCGCGCGGCATGGCCTGCGCGCAGCCGCGCTGAAACCCGTCGCGGCCGGCGCGTATGAACGCGACGGCGTGTGGCGCAACGAGGACGCCGACCAGCTCGACGCGGCCGCGAACGTCGTGCTGCCGCCCGAGCTGCGCACGCCGTTCCTGCTGAAAGCACCGGCCGCGCCGCATATCGTCGCTGCGCAGGAAGGCGTGACGCTCGACATCGACACGATCGTCGCGTGCCATCGCGAAGCGCTGACGCGCGCGGATATCGTCGTCGTCGAAGGCGCCGGCGGCTTCCGCGTGCCGATGAACGACACGCAGGACATGGCCGATCTCGCGGTCGCGCTCGGCGTGCCGGTCGTGCTCGTGGTCGGCGTGCGGCTCGGCTGCATCAACCATGCGCTGCTGACCGCCGACGCGATTGCCGCGCGCGGCCTCAAGCTCGCCGGCTGGGTTGCGAACCACGTCGACCCGGCGATGTCGTTTCCCGACGAGAACATCGCGACGATGCGCGACTGGCTCGCCCGCGAGCACGGCGCGCCGCTGCTCGGCCGCATTCCGCACCTGAGCCCGGCCGCTCCCGAATCCGCCGCGGCGATGCTCGACATCGCCGCGCTCGTCGAGACGCTGCGCACCGCGCAGCATTGACCCAACCGAAACAGATCCCCCGATCCCTCATCCCCGACCAGGACAGGAAAACGACATGACCCAAGCCCAAACTGCCGCCACCGTGCAACCCGACGCGATTCCCGTGGCCGCTCCGGTCTCGCAGCGCTGGCGCGTCGCCGACGTCGTCGCGCTGTTCGAGCTGCCGTTCAACGACCTGCTCTTCCGCGCGCAACAGGTGCATCGCGAGCACTTCGACGCGAACGCGGTGCAGCTGTCGACGCTGCTGTCGATCAAGACGGGCGGCTGCGAGGAAGATTGCGGCTATTGCTCGCAGTCGTCGCATCACGACACGGGCCTGAAGGCCGAGAAGCTGATGGACGTCGACGCGGTGCTCGATGCCGCACGCGCGGCGAAGGCGAGCGGCGCGAGCCGCTTCTGCATGGGCGCCGCGTGGCGCAACCCGAAGGAGCGCCACATGCCGGCGCTGACGGAGATGGTGCGCGGCGTGAAGGAACTCGGCCTCGAGACCTGCATGACGCTCGGCATGCTGGAAGACGAGCAGGCGCAGGAACTCGCGAGCGCGGGCCTCGACTACTACAACCACAACCTCGACACGTCGCCGGAGTTCTACGGCCAGGTGATCTCGACGCGCACCTACCAGGATCGTCTCGACACGCTCGACCGCGTGCGTGACGCGGGCATCAACGTGTGCTGCGGCGGCATCATCGGGATGGGCGAATCGCGTCGCGAACGCGCTGGCCTGATCTCGCAGCTCGCGAACCTGAACCCGTATCCGGATTCGGTGCCGATCAACAACCTCGTCGCGATCGAAGGCACGCCGCTCGAAGGCACCGCGCCGCTCGACCCGTTCGAATTCGTGCGCACGATCGCGGTTGCGCGGATCACGATGCCGAAGGCCGTCGTGCGCCTGTCGGCCGGCCGCGAGCAGCTCGACGACGGCCTGCAGGCGATGTGCTTCCTCGCCGGCGCGAACTCGATGTTCTACGGCGACCAGTTGCTGACGACGAGCAACCCGCAGTCGCAGAAGGACCGTGCGCTGTTCGAGCGCCTCGGTATCCGCTCGAGCGACGCGGACGCGATGTCGGCGAACGCGTAAGCGCCACGCGCGGCGAATTCGTTCGCCACATGAAAAAGCCGGGATACGTCCCGGCTTTTTTTCGTGCATGCGACGCGCACTCAGCCCGCGCCGCCCAGCGCGCGCGGCTCCATGAACGTGTGCCGGAAATAGTCGCGCACCGCGTGCATCGCGGGGCTCAACTCGATGTCCTTGCGCCACGCGAGGCCGACGCTCATCGGCGGCACCGGGTCGCGCAGCACGATCGTCTCGATGCGCCGCCCTTCGAGCGACCACGGGCGGTACACCATGTCGGACAGGATCGCGACGCCGCTGCCGTTCGCGACCATGCTGCGCACCGCCTCGACCGACGACGTGCGCAGGATCACGTTCGGCCGATACGGCGTCTCGTTCCAGTAGCGCAGCGCCGTCTGCCCGGCCTCGTCGACCGTCAGCATCACGAACGGCTCGCGCGCGACCTCCGCGAACGTGACGCTCTCGTGCCTGAGCAGCGGGTGATGCGCACCGACCCACAGCCGCCGCACCGAGTGGATCACCGGCTCCAGCACGAGCGCCGGATTCGACACGTTCGACGTGAGCAGCACGGCCATGTCGTAGCGGCCCGCGATCAGCCCCTCCTCGATCGACTCGCGGTTCAGCTCGTGCAGGTGGATCGTCAGCCGCGGGTACAGCGTGTTCAGGCGCAGCACGTGATGCGGCAGGAAGTAGCCGAGCACCGTGTAGCTCGCGGCGATCGCGAGCGTGCCGGTCAGCGTGCTTTCGAGGTTCGGGATCCGCATCGCCTCGTCGACCGACGACAGGATCGTGTACGCGTGATTCAGGAAGCGCCGCCCCGTGTCGGTGAGCGTCACGCCCGACGGCGTGCGCAGGAACAGCTGCGTGCCGAGGCTGTCCTCCAGTTCCTTGATCGCGCTCGTCACGGCCGACTGCGAAATCGTGAGCTGGATCGCGGCCTGCGAGATCTGGCCGAGCTCGGCGGTCGCGACGAAATACTTGAGCTGTCTGAGGGTCAGGGCCATGGTCGATGAGAAAACAGATGGGCACGCGATAAACATCATAACAACCGTGCCGCGCCCATGAGCCCGACCTCGTGGAAACCCTGCCATCCCTGCTCCGGCGGCCCTCGGCGGCCGTCCTCCTGGGTATCGAAAAAATCGATACGGCTGCATATAAAAATAGAACTTTTTTGACGCAACCCACGCGGCTAACCTGCGTTCAACACGGTTTCGGCATGCGCCACGACGCACGCGAACCGGAGAACCTGGAGGAGCACACCGTATGAGGAAGCACAGCGTCGACCTGAACTCCGACATGGGAGAAGGCTTCGGCCCGTGGACGATCGGCGACGGCGTCGACGAGCAGATCATGCCGCTCATCAGCTCGGCGAACATCGCCACCGGCTTTCACGCCGGCGACCCGAACATCATGGCGCGCACGGTGCAACTGGCGCGCGACGCCGGTGTCGGCATCGGCGCGCACCCGGGCTTTCGCGATCTCGTCGGCTTCGGCCGCCGCACGATCGCCGAAACGCCGCAGGCGCTCGTCAACGACATCCTGTATCAGCTCGGTGCACTGCGCGAGTTCGCACGCCTGAACGGCATCAGCCTGCAGCACGTGAAGCCGCACGGCGCGCTCTACATGCACGCCGCAGCCAACGAGGCGTTGTCGCGCCTGCTGATCGAAACGCTGCAACGTGTCGATCCGGGCCTGTGGCTGTACTGCATGGAAGCGTCGATCACGCACCGCGTCGCCGTCGAGTACGGGCAGCCGGTCATTCGCGAGTTCTACGCGGATCGCGACTACGACCGCAGCGGCTCGATCGTGTTCACGCGCCGCGTCGGCCGCCTCGACCCGCGCCAGGTCGCCGACAAGGTGCTGCGCGCGTGCATCGACGGCAAGGTGCGGACGATCGACGGCGACGACATCGATATCGATTTCGATTCGGTCTGCATCCACAGCGACACGCCGGGCGCGCTCGACCTCGTGCGCGAAACGCGCCACGCGCTGATTCGCGAAGGTATCCGGACCGCCGGGCCGCAACCGCTCGCCGCCCATCACTGATTCAAGGAGACACACGATGGCATTGCACGAAATCGTCAGCCCGCTGCCGGGCACCTTCTACCGGCGTCCGTCGCCCGACGCGGACTACTACGTCGCACTCGACGCGACGGTCGCCGCCGGCGCGGTGGTCGGCCTCGTCGAGGTGATGAAGCAGTTCACCGAGATCGAAGCCGATGCGGGAGGGCGCGTGGTCGAGCTGCTCGTCGAGGACGGCGAGCCGGTCGACGCGGGCCAGGTGCTGATGCGGATCGAGGGATGACGCGATGAAACCGGAAACTTCCTCCGACACGTTCTACCGCCCGTCGCGAATCCGGACCGTGCTGGTCGCGAACCGCGGCGAGATCGCGGTGCGCGTGATCCGCGCAGCGCGCGAGCTCGGCATGCGCGCGGTCGCCGTGGTCAGCGACGCGGACCGCGACAGTCTCGCCGCACGCATGGCCGATGAAGCCGTTCACATCGGCTCGTCGCACGCGGCGAAAAGCTACCTGAATCCCGCCGCGATCCTCGACGCCGCGCGGCAGTGCGGCGCGGACGCGATCCATCCCGGCTACGGCTTCCTGTCCGAGAACGCAGCATTCGCCGCGCAGGTGGAAGCGGCCGGCCTGATCTTCGTCGGCCCGGACTCGCAGGTGATCGCCACGATGGGCGACAAGGCCCGCGCTCGCGAAACCGCGCGGCGCGCCAACGTGCCGACCGTGCCCGGCAGCGACGGCGTCGTGCAATCGCTCGACGAGGCGCGGGACGTCGCCGCGCGCATCGGCTACCCGATCATGATCAAGGCGGCCGCCGGCGGCGGCGGGCGCGGCATCCGCGTCGCGCACGACGCCGCCCAGCTCGACGCCGAGCTGCCGCTCGCGCAGCGCGAGGCCCAGGCGGCCTTCGGCGACGGCGGCGTGTACCTCGAACGCTTCATCGCACGGGCGCGCCACATCGAGGTGCAGGTGCTCGGCGACGGCCGCAACGTCGTCCACCTGTTCGAGCGCGAATGCTCGCTGCAGCGGCGGCGCCAGAAAATCCTCGAGGAGGCGCCCTCGCCTTCGCTCACGCCCGCGCAGCGCGACGCGCTGTGCGCGTCGGCCACGCGCCTCGCGCAAGAGGTCGGCTATC
Source organism: Burkholderia lata (assembly GCF_902499025.1). Classification (GTDB taxonomy): domain Bacteria; phylum Pseudomonadota; class Gammaproteobacteria; order Burkholderiales; family Burkholderiaceae; genus Burkholderia; species Burkholderia lata_C. The sequence goes on from NZ_CABVPW010000040.1 coordinate 33,239, forward strand.
GCAGCGCGGGCACGCTCGAATACCTGTTCGACGACACGCGCGGCGAGTTCTACTTCATCGAGATGAATACGCGCATCCAGGTCGAGCATCCGGTGACCGAGGCGATCACCGGCATCGATCTCGTGCGCGAGACGCTGCGCATCGCCGACGGCGAGCCGCTGCGCTTCGCGCAGCAGGACATCGCGATGCGCGGCGCGGCACTCGAATGCCGGATCAACGCGGAAGATCCGCTGCAGGATTTCCGCCCGAACCCCGGCCGGATCGACGAACTCGTGTGGCCGACCGGCCCGGGCGTGCGCGTCGATTCACTGCTCTATCCGGGCTACGTCGTGCCGCCGTTCTACGATTCGCTGCTCGCGAAGCTGATCGTGCACGACGAGAGCCGCGCGGCCGCGCTGCGGCGCCTGGCGCGTGCGCTCGGCGAGCTGCACATCGGCGGCCTGAAGACGACCGCACCGTTGCACGTCGCACTGCTCGCTGACGACGACGTGCGCGCCGGGCGCTATCACACGAATTTCCTCGAAGCGTGGATGCCGCAGTGGCGCGACGCCGCAACAGCCGCCATGCAACGACACGCAGCCGAAAACGCAGACGCCGTGCGCGTCGGGGAGGCGATGTGACGACCCGTTATACGTTCGGCGGCGACGAGTTCGTGTTCGTCGAAATCAGCGAATCGATGTCGCTCGATGCGTTCTTCAAGGGCACGGCGATCACGCGCGAACTGCAGCGCCGCGCGGTGCCGGGCATCACCGAGATCTGTCCGGCGAATGCGTCCTACCAGGTACGCTACGACCCGGACGTGATCGAGCCGGACGCGCTCGTCGCGCTGTTGAAGACGATCGAGGCCGAGGTCGGTGACGCGCCGCTCGAACTCGATACGCGCATCGTCGAGGTGCCCGTGCTCTACAACGATCCGTGGACGCACGAGACGCTGATGCGGTTTCGCGAACGCCACCAGGATCCGTCGTCGACCGATCTCGAATACGCGGCGCGCATCAACGGCAAGCGCGACGTCGACGCATTCATCGCCGCGCACTCGGGTTCGCCGTGGTTCGTGTCGATGGTGGGCTTCGTCGCGGGCTTGCCGTTCATGTACCAGATGGTCGAGCGCGAACGCCAGCTCGAAGTGCCGAAGTACCTGCGGCCACGCACCGACACGCCGAAGCTCACCGTGGGCCACGGCGGCTGTTTCGGCTGCATCTACTCGGTGCGCGGCGCGGGCGGCTACCAGATGTTCGGCGTGACGCCGGCGCCGATCTTCGATCCCGAGCAGCGGCTCGACTACCTGCGCGAGTTCATGGTGTTCTTCCGGCCCGGCGACATCGTGAAATTTCAGCCGATCGATCGCGATGCGTACGACGCGGCAGTGGCGGCCGTCGAAGCCGGCACCTTCTCGCTGCGCGTGCGCCCCGTGAAATTCTCGCTCGACGCGTTCCTGCGCGATCCCGATGCGGTCAACCGCTCTCTCGTCGAGGTGCTGCATGCAAACTGACGCGCACAACCTGATCGAGGTCGTGAAACCCGGCCTCGCGACGTCGGTCCAGGACATGGGCCGGCAAGGCTATTACCACGTGGGGATTCCGCCGTCGGGCTCGCTCGACCAGTACGCATCGCGCGCGGCGAACCTGCTGGTCGGCAATCCCGAGGAAGCGGCCGTGCTCGAATGCACGCTGCTCGGCCCCGAGCTGATGTTCCATACGGATGCGCTGATCGCCGTCACCGGTGCCGAGATGACGCCGAAGATCGACGGTGTCGGGCAGCGCTGCAACGTTGCGCTGCGGATCCGCGCGGGCAGCGTGCTGTCGTTCAATTACGTGAAGGCCGGCGCGCGCGCGTATCTCGCCGTCGCGGGCGGCATCGACGTGCCGGTCGTGCTCGGCAGCCGCTCGACCTACACGCTCGGCGCGATCGGCGGCCATGCGGGCCGGCGCCTGCAGAAAGGCGACCGTCTGCCGATCGGCGCCCCCGTTGGCACGCACCGCGAGGGGCGCGAGCTGCCGGCGGCCGTGAGCCGGCCGCTCGAAAACCAGGTCGAGTTGCGCGTGCTGACGGGCCTGTATCACTACCGGCTCACCGACGATTCCGCCCGCACCTTCTTCGACGACGAATGGACGGTCGCGCCCGAAGCCGACCGCATCGGCTACCGCTACAAGAACGGCCGCGCGCTGCAGTTCCGGCCGCGCGAGCAGCCGTTCGGCGCGGGCGCCGATCCGTCGAACATCGTCGATGCGTGCTACCCGATCGGCTCGATCCAGGTGCCGGCCGGGCTCGAGCCGATCATCCTGCACCGCGACGCGGTGTCGGGCGGCGGCTACGCGACGATCGGCACGGTCATCAGCGCCGACATGGACCTGATCGGCCAGATGCAGCCGAACCACCGTGCGCGCTTCGTGCGCGTGACGATGGCCGACGCGCTCGCCGCGCGCCGCGAATACCAGCGGCGTCTCGCGCTGCTGCGCGCCGTGCTGCGGGATTGAGCACCGGGCGCCCGGCTCGCGTGCCGGGCGCCATTGGTCACCACCCTCTTTTCGCTGTCCGTTTTCCGCCCGCGCGGCCGTGCGCCGCGCGGCGGGGACGCTTGCGCGCTGTTTCCGTTCCTGCCGAACCGGTTGCCCGCCCGACGTCGGGGCAACCCTGCGGATCGCATGTGCCGCGGCCGAGACGTCGTTCGCAGTTTCCGCTCATCAAGGAGCACGATCATGGCCAACCTGGCTCAGGCCCGCACCGACGAGGATCTCGACCTGTCGACGCTCGCCGTTCCCGACCACGCGCGCATGCCGCCTTTTTCGCTGACGATGGCGTGGTGGGCCGTGTGCAGCGCGGTGTTCTACATCGTCGTGGGCGCCACGCTCGCGCTTGCCTACGGCGCCCGCAACGCGCTGATCGGGATGGCGTTGTCGGTCGTGTCGTACGGCCTCGTCAACACGATCATCAGCCGCTATGCGATCCGCACGGGGCTCTCGGTCGCGCTGTTCTCGCGCGTGCTGTTCGGCAGCGCCGGCGCGGCGCTCGCGACACTGATCTTCTTCGCGACGGCGATCTACTACGCAGTATTCGAAGGCTCGGTGATCGCGGTTGCCGCGCATCACCAGTTCCCCGGGCTCGACTACAAATGGGCCGCGCTGATCGTCGTCTGCTACAGCGTGCCGCTCGTGTTCGGCAGCGTGCAGCACTGGCTCGACAAGTTCAACGGCGTGCTGCTGCCGTTCTACCTGCTCGGGCTGCTCGCGGCGGTCGGGCTCGCGACGGCCGAATACGGCTATAACGCGGCCTGGCTCGATTTCGGGCCGGCCGGCAACGCACCGGCCGGCGGCTGGTGGCACTGCTTCGTCTACTACATGGGCGTGTGGGTGCTGATGATGTTCACGTTCGACTACGCGCGCTTCGGCCGCAAGGAAGACGCCGGCTATCACGGCCGCTTCAACTTCGGGATGCCGTTCTACCTCGTCACGTTTCTCGTCAACGGCGCCGCCGGCATCTATCTCGTCAGCACGATTCCGGGGCTCGGTACGCTCTCCGAAGTATCGGTCGTGCTTGCGCTGCTGAAGCTGATGGGGGTGTGGGGCTTGCTGTTCGTATGGGTCACGCAATCGCGGATCAACACCGCGAACTATTACCTTGCGACCGTCAACATGCAGGCGTTCTTCCTGAAGGTGGCCGGCCTGCGCGCGCCGAAGTTCGTGTGGGCACTCGTGGTCGGCGCGGTCGTCTATGCGCTGATGATGGCGGACATCTTCTCGCGGATCCTGCAGGCGCTCGCGTACCAGGGCATCTTCGTCGTCGCATGGGTCGGCGTCGCGCTCGCGCACATCCTGTCGGACCGCTACGGGCAGCTGGTCGGCGACGACATCGAATGCCGCGACGCGCATGTGCCGACGTTCAACCCGGGCGGGCTGACCGCCTGGTTCGCCGGCGCATTCATCGGACTCGCGCTGAACCAGGCGACGGGATTCGCCGCGTCGCTGTCGGCGCCCGCGACGTTCGTCGTGTCGTGGGTGGTCTATCGCGCGCTGCTGGGCACGGCCAAGCGGACCTGGTTCGTACGCAATACGTGACGGGGCGCCCGCGCGCCGCCGCGCATCATCCGATCGTCTGCACCGCGTTGCCCTGCGCATCGCGGATCACGGTCTTCTCCACGCGCCAGCGCACGCCGTCGAGCCCGTCGACCGCATACTCGCCGGCGCGCGGCTGCAACGTGCGCGCCAGCGCCTGCACCGTCGCGTCGGTGAGCCGCAGCGTCAGCGTGCCGTCCTCGTCGGTCACGTCGTTCGCGTCGCCGTGCACGAACCGCACCGCGCCATTGTGACCGACCAGGCGGAACGGCCGGTCGAACGGCAACCGGAGCGGCAGCAGCGTGACGAGTTCGTCGACCTGCCGCGCGCCGACGGTGATCTCGATCACGGGCGCGCGCAGCAGCCGCTTGCGCGTTTCCCATCCGAGCACATCGGTGAACAGCGAGCCGCTCGACGAGCCGTCGCGCCGGGTGCCCTCGTCGACCTGCGCGCGCACGTCCGCACGCTCGAGCAGCGACGCGCGGCCGAGATCGGTCACCCACAGCGGCATATGCGGCAGCAGCGTGTCGAGCAGCGCGCGCGTGCGCCAGCGCTTCGCGGCGCGCTCCTCGTCGAGCGTCAGCCCGACGATCTGCAGGAACGCCAGGTGGCCGTGCGGCGTCTCGATCGCCGGCAGCTCCGGATCGAACGCGAAACCCATCGAGCAGAGCTGCGTACCGGTATCGAGCGCGATCGGGCCGTTGGCCGTCATCCAGTGACCGTCGTCGAACGCGTTGCCGCTCTGGAACACGTAGCGGGCGAGGTTCTGCAGGAAGCTGAACACCCAGTTCGGCGGCGCTTCGTCGGCGGCGCCGCAGGCGACACGCATCGTCAGCTCGAAGCCGAAGCCGCTGACGGCCGGATCGTCCGACTCCTTCGCATACAGCTCGGAGAGCCCGTACGTGACGAAGTGCCAGTGCGGCACGGGTTCCGCGCGCTTCCACACGCTGATCCCGTCGAGCGGATCGTGGCCGCCGAGCCGCCACTTGAGCAGCGTGCCGTAATGCTTCGGCTCCTGGCCCGGATAGACGCGCGCGAGCGCGCCGTCGATCGCGTCCCAGCCCGGCGCGCTGTCGTCGGCTGCGCCGTCCTGCGGGTCGTGTGATGCGTCCGTCATGTGGCCCTCTCTCCCGGGTCGTGTCCCGGTGGATGGTGTCGGTGCGTGCGGCGGCGGCCTGCAGGCCGCCGTGTGCGTCACACGTGCGCCGCCGCGCCGTCGATCGCCGCGCGCACGCGCTCGACGAGTGGTTGATCGACCGGCGCCAGCACCTCGCCGCGCGGCCGTACACCCGAACCGAAATGCACCGCGCGCACGCCGGTCGCGCGGACGAAATCGCCGACCGCGTCGACCGTGAGCCCCGAGCCGGCCAGCACCGTGCAGGTCGAGCCGGCCGCCTGCCGCACCAGCCGCGTGATCGTCGCGACCGCGTCGAGCACCGACGGATGGCCGCCCGACGTCAGCACCGAGGTGACGGCCGGCACGCGCAGCAGCGCGTCGAATGCGGCGTTGAGATCGCGCGATACGTCGAACGCGCGGTGGAAAGTCAGCGCGCGGCCGTCCGCCGCGGCCGCGATGCGGGCCAGGGCGTCGAGATCGACGTCGCCGCGTGCGTCGAGCGCGCCAAACACGACGCCGTTCGCACCGGCCGCGACGGCTGCACGCACGTCGCGCTCGATCACGCGGAGATCGTCGGCGTCGTACACGAACGACCGGCTGTGCGGTCGCACGATCACGTTGACGGGAATCGGCACGGCGGCCACGACGGCTTCGATCAGGCCGACGCTCGGCGTCAGCCCGCCTTCGGTGATCGCGGTCACGAGTTCGAGGCGGTCGGCGCCCGCGCGGGCAGCGGCCTTCGCATCGCCGACGGTCGTGGCGATCACTTCGAGGAGAACGGAGGAGGCGGCGTTTCGGTTCATGGGCGGCCCGCGAATCGTCAGGACAATTCGCGCATCCTAGCCGAGCCGCGTGACGGACGCCAGCACGCCGGCCGCCGCGCCGTCAGCCGCGCTCAGTCAGTCACACCGTCAGCCGCGCCGCGCAAGCCACACGCCGACGAGCGCGGACAGGCCGGTCACCGCGGCACCGGGCACGACCCGGAACATCCGCGCGTTCATGTCCACGCCCTGCTGCTGCAACACGTCGACGATCCCCGGCGCCATCAGCATCGTCGCCCAGCCGATCATCCCTAACGCAGTGGTCGCGGTCGCGATGAGCAGCGCGATGCCCGCGCCGCGCGCGCGTGGCCGGAACGCGCCGGCAAACGCGCCCACGGCCAGAAGCACGGCCGACAACACGCACAGCACGGCGACGAACACGAGCATCGCCCCCGTATGGCCGAGCTTCAGGAACGCCATCATCTGCGCGGTGATCACGCACATCCCCGCGATCGTGAACAGCACGATCGCGAGCGCGTTGCGCGCGAAGCTCATGCGTTCGCCAGGAAATACGCGGTCGCGGGGCGCCGGAACATCAGGTAGACGAACAGCGCGAACAGCAGGACGCCCGGAATCAGCACCGCGTACATCGACGCCGGCATGTTGACGAACGAGAACGCGAAGCTGAACACGGATACCGCGATGTAGGTCTTGCGCGACCATTCGCGGCCCTTGAGGATCGCGATGCCGACCACGACGTTCACGACTTCGAGGATCACGCTGATGCCGAGCGTCGCCCAGACGGGCAGCAGGTAGTGCGACAGCAGCGCCTGGGTGGTCGGCATGCCGATCGTGAAAGGCGTATAGATGCACGTGATCGCGTTGGTCACGATGATGATCCACGCGAGAATGGTCAGCGAAATCGGTCTTTTCATTGTGTTTTCCTTGTTATTCGCCGCCATGGTGGCCCCCGGGACGGCGCGCTCGCGGTCACGATGGCCGCGGTCGGGCCATTGTCGGGGAAGCGCACGGCGAACGCAACGGGGCCGCCCCGCGACGGCCCGCCCCGCCCGCCGCCTGCGGTGCGCGCGGCGCTAGCCGGCGTCCGCTTCGTCGTCGCCCCAGTCGATATCGCCGCACAGCACCCGCTGCGTATCGCCGACGCGCACGGCCACCGACAGCGTCACGCACGGCTGCGCCTCGTTGATCGACAGGTACGGCCGCGTGACCTGCACGCGCCCCGGCTCGGCGATCGCCGAGCGGAAATACGGCCGGCGCAGCCAGTTCGCGCCCTGCGCGTCCGCCAGCGGCGAGAAGCGCGCCTCGGCGAGCGCACGGTCGGCGCGCAGCACGACGTTGCGGCCCGACTGGCGGCCGTGCGCATCGAGCAGGAAGCAGCGCGCAGCCGCGTCGAGCGCAAGGAAGTTCCAGCACACCTCGTCGAGCGGCTCGCCGGCCGCGAGTCGCTCGGCTGCGCGTTCGAACGCGCGCAGGTACGGCGCGAGCCGCTGCGCATCGCGCCGCTCGCGCGCGTCGGTCTGCTGCCGGAAGCGCTCGGTCAGCTCGCCGATGCAGCCCGTCGCGGCCGCGCTGTCGGGCAGCCCCGGCGCCGGCCGGCCGAAGTAGTAGCCCTGCACGAAATCGGCCTCGCACGACAGCGCGATCTGCGCCTCGTGCTCGGTCTCGATGCCCTCGACGAGCACCAGCTTGCCGGCCTCGTGCAGCAGCGTCACGAGCCCGTGCAGGATCGCGGTGAGCCCGGTGCGGTGCGCCGCGTGCGACAGCATGATCCGGTCGAGCTTGACGATGTCCGGGTTCAGTTGCCAGATCCGCTCGAGGTTCGAATGGCCCGCGCCGAAATCGTCGAGCGCGATCAGGAAGCCGTGCGTGCGGAATTCGCGCACGGCCTCGGCAAGCCGCTCGACGTCCTCCGCGCGCTGTTCGAGCACTTCGAGCACGATGCGGCGCGGCGGCATGCCGAGCCGCTTCAGGTTCGCGAGCAGCGCGGCCGCCTGGAACGGGTCGGTGAGCACGCCCGGATGCACGTTGAGGAACAGCCACTCGCGCTCGGCGCCGAGCAGCGCGAAGTTCTCGAGATGCAGCGCCTGCGCGAGCCGGTCGAGCTGCAGCAGCTCGCCCTGGCGCGCGGCTTCGCCGAACACGTCGAGCGGCGACACCGCGCGGTCGAGCGCATCGTGCGCGCGCAGCAGCGCCTCGTAGCCCACCGCGCGCTGGTGCGACAGGCTGAATATCGGCTGGAACACGGTCGTGAGCGTCAGGTCGCGGTGCTGCGTCGCCAGACGTTCGAAGCCGGAACTCACCTCCCGCTCGAACCGGTACGGCGACGCGGCGGCCGGACGCTCCTGTTGCACGATCGTCATGCCTTCCTCCTGGTATTGCCTTCGAACGCGGCGCCCGGCGAAGCGAGCGGCGCGTGCAATGTCATGGTTGGACCCTCGGTTGCCCGGTCAGCGCCGGACGGCTGTCCCACATCAAGCAAGCTCCGTGCAAGGCGCCGACAACCCGTGCGCCGCGCGGCTCGCACCGGCCTGCCGCACCATCTCGGCGCAGGTCGCGCGCACCATTTTCGTGCACACGCACCGGCCGCTCGAACGCAGCCGTCACGCCAGCACGCTACACTCCGTACGATCGTTTCATTCCCCGTATTCGCCGTATCGATGGAAATCGTCTTCACCGTCCTGATCCTGCTGCTGACCGTCGCGCTGTCCGGCGCCGTCACGCGCATCCTGCCGTTCCAACTGCCGTTGCCACTGATGCAGATCGCCTTCGGCGCGATGCTCGCATGGCCGAAGCTGAACCTGCACGTCACGTTCGACCCCGAAATCTTCATGCTGCTGTTCATTCCGCCGCTGCTGTTCGCGGATGGCTGGCGGATTCCGAAGCGCGAACTGTACCTGCAGCGCCGTGCGATCCTGATGCTCGCATTCGGGCTCGTGTTCATGACGGTACTCGCAGTGGGCTACTTCGCGCACTGGCTGATACCCGAGTTGCCGCTGCCGATCGCGTTCGCGCTCGCGGCGGTGCTGTCGCCGACCGACGCGGTCGCGCTGTCGGGCATCGCCGGCCGTGGCCGGATCCCGCCGCAGCTGATGCACATCCTCGAAGGCGAGGCGCTGATGAACGATGCGTCGGGCCTCGTTGCGCTGAAATTCGCGATCGCGGCCGCGCTGACGGGCATGTTCTCGCTGCGCGACGCGTCGGTCACGTTCGTGATCGTCGCGGCCGGCGGGCTCGCGACGGGCGCGATCGTGTCGTGGGCGTTCAGCGCGCTGTCGACGCGCTTCCTGAACGCCGAGCAGGAAGGCGATCCGGCCCCCGGCATCGTGATGACGCTGCTCGTGCCGTTCGCGGCCTACCTGTTCGCCGAGCACCTCGACCTGTCGGGCGTGCTGGCGGCCGTGTCGGCCGGGATGATGATGAACTACACGAGCTTCTCGCGCAAAAGCACCGTCGCGTCGCGCGTGCGCGCCGAAAGCACGTGGGCGATGATCGAGTTCGTGTTCAACGGCATGGTGTTCATCATGCTCGGGCTGCAGTTGCCGCACATCATCGGCCGCACGCTCGTCGACGCGCACCACACGAGCGACGCGCTCGTCGGCCGGATGATCTTCAACGTCTGCGCGATGATGCTCGCGCTGTATGCGATCCGCTTCCTGTGGGTCTGGCTGCTGCGCTGGTTCGCGAGCCGTCGCGCCGCGCGCCAGGGCCTCGCGGGCACGATGGCCGGCGTGCGCACGATCGCGGTGATGACGGTCGGCGGCGTGCGCGGCGCGGTCACGCTCGCCGGCGTGCTGTCGATTCCGGTCGCGCTGTCCGACGGCGTGCCGCTGCCGGGCCGCGACACGGCGATCTTCGTCGCGTCGGCGGTGATCCTCGGCTCGCTCGTCGTCGCGGTGATCGGCCTGCCGCTGCTGCTGCGCGGCGTGCGTTCGTCGCGCAGCCCGCTCGGCGACGAGGAACGCGCCGCGCGCGCGGCCGCCGCGCAGGCCGCGATCCGCGCGATCGACTCGTCGCACGACGCGATCTCGGTCGATCTCGACGAATCGGGCGCCGCACGCTGCGCGGACATCTCCGCACGCGTGATGGACCAGTACCGCCGCCGCCTCGCGACGCTGGCCGAGGACGGCCCCACGCCGCGCGCGGAAGCGAAGCAGGCCGAAACGATGGAGCTGCAGATGCGGATCGCGGCCGTGCGCGCGGAACGCTCCGCGCTGTACCGGCTGCGCAGCGAAAGCAAGATTTCCGACGAGACGCTGACGAAGCTGCTCCGCGAGATCGACCTGTCGGAAACCGCGCTGTCGACGCGCAAGAAGGGCATTCTTTGACGGGCCGGACGCTGCGTTTGCGCACCGGCCGCCCATGAAAAAAAGGCGACGCTTCCGCGTCGCCGTTTTCATTTCCGCCCGCGTTCGCGTTACTTCGCGACGACGACCGGAATCCCCTTCAGCATCCCCGCGCCCTTCATCTCGTCGAGTGCGTGCTGCACGGCCGCGCTCGTCGCCGCTTCGATGCCGAGCTGCAGTGCAAGCTCGCGCTCCGTGCGCTTGACGCCGGCAAGATTGCGCACCTTCACGTGGCCGAAGCCGCGCACGCGGGCGTGCAGGTCGGCCAGTTGCGCGACCTGCGCCGCATTGCCGACCGTCGTCGCGGCGAGCGCGCGCGCAAGCGTCGTCTCGTAGTCGTCGGCGAGCGCACGCTCCATCTTCCGCTCGACGGTGCGGCCGAACGGATCGAGCCACGTGCCGCGCAGGCTGCGTACGCGCGCCAGCATGCCGAACACAGGCCACATCCACTGGCCGAACACACGCTTCTTCGGTGCGCTGCCGTCGCTGCCGGCCTTCGCGACCGTCGGCGGCGCCAGGTTGAACTTCACGCGATACGCCTGCCCCGGCACGCCTTCGAACTGCGCTTCGAGCGCCGTGCGGAACGCGTCGTCCGTGTACAGCCGCGCAACCTCGTATTCGTCCTTCACCGCGAGCAGCCGGTAGAACGTCGTCGCGACCGCGCGCGTCAGCGCCTCGTCGCCCTTCGCGTGCGCCGCGCTCACGAGCGCACGGTAGCGCTCGACATAGCGTGCGCCGCCGTAGGCATCGAGACGCGCTTCGCGATCGGCGATCAGCTCGGCGAGCGTCTCCGGCGCGGCATGCGCGGCCACCGTGTGGCGCGCGTTCCACAACGCGTCGAGGCCCGCCGCATCGCCGGCCGCCATCCGGCCGATCGAGAACGCGAGCTTGTTCATCGGCACCGCGACGTTGTTCAGCTCGATCGCGCGCATCATCGCAGCGAGCGACACCGGCACGAGGCCGAGCTGCCACGCGTAACCGAGCATCAGGATGTTCGCGCCGATCGAATCGCCGAGGAACTTCGCGGCGAGTGCCTGCGCGTCGCAGCTCGACAGGTAGCCGTCGCCGGCCGCGTGATGCATCTTTTCGAGCAGCGCATCCGCATGCAGGTTCGCGTCGGGGTTCTGCACGAACGACGCGTTCGGGATCCGGTGCGTGTTGACGACGATCCGCGAACGCTCGTGACGCACCGTCTGCAGCGCCTCCGCGCTCGCGCCGACGACCATGTCGCACGCGAGCAGCACGTCGGCCTGCTGCGTGTCGATGCGCACCTGGTTCAGCCACCGGTCGCTCGATGCGATCCGCACGAACGACAGCACCGAGCCGCCCTTCTGCGCGAAGCCCATGAAGTCGAGCACCGACGCGCTCTTGCCTTCGAGGTGCGCGGCCATGCTGATCAGCGCGCCGACCGTCACGACGCCCGTGCCGCCGACGCCCGTCACGAGCATGTCGAACGGCGCCGCGTCGAGATGCGTCGCCGGCACCGGCAGCGCATCGACGCGCACCGCGAGCGCCGCTTCGTCGAATGCCGCGCCTGCAGCCTTCTTCAGCGCCGCGCCTTCGACCGTCACGAAGCTCGGACAGAAGCCGTTCACGCACGAATAGTCCTTGTTGCACGACGACTGGTCGATGCGGCGCTTGCGGCCGAGCGGCGTCTCCAGCGGTTCGACCGACAGGCAGTTCGACTGCACGCCGCAATCGCCGCAGCCTTCGCACACCGCGTCGTTGATGAACAGTCGCTTGTCCGGGTCGGGGAATTCCCCCTTCTTGCGACGGCGGCGCTTCTCGGCCGCACAGGTCTGGTCGTAGATCAGCACGGTCACGCCCGGCGTCTCGCGCAGCTCGCGCTGCACGGTGTCGAGCTCGCTGCGGTGATGGAACGTCGTGCCTGGCGGAAACTGGCCGTGATGGCCGTCGTACTTCTCCGGCTCGTCGGACACGACGACGAAGCGCGACACACCTTCCGCCTCGACCTGCCGCGCGATCTGCGGCACCGAGATGCTGCCGTCGACCGGCTGGCCGCCCGTCATCGCGACCGCGTCGTTGTAGAGGATCTTGTACGTGATGTTCGCTTTCGCGGCCACGGCCTGGCGGATCGCGAGGATGCCCGAGTGGAAGTAGGTGCCGTCTCCGAGGTTCTGGAACACGTGCTTCGTGTTGGTGAACATCGCGTGCGCGGCCCAGTCGACGCCCTCGCCGCCCATCTGGATCAGCCCGGTCGTGTCGCGCTCCATCCACGACGCCATGAAGTGGCAGCCGATGCCGGCCTGCGCAATCGAGCCTTCCGGCACCTTCGTCGACGTGTTGTGCGGGCAGCCCGAGCAGAAATACGGCGTGCGCTTCACCGCGTCCGCCTCGTTCGACAGGATCTGCGGTGCGACGAGATCGACCACGCGTTCGCGGCGGTCGAGTGCCGGCTTGTGGCGCGCGAGCCATGCGGCGAACACCGGCAGGATGCGCGACGGGCGCAGCTCGCCGAGCTCGGACAGCAGGCAGGCGCCGGCGGCGTCATGCTTGCCGAGCACGCGCGGGCGCGCGCCTTCCGTGCGGTTGTACAGGTAGTCCTTGATCTGCTGCTCGATGACGGGGCCCTTCTCCTCGATCACGAGCACTTCGGCCAGCCCGTCGACGAAGGTGTCGAGCCGCGTCATTTCGAGCGGATACGACAGGCCGACCTTGTAGATCCGCACGCCGGCCGCGTCGAGGTCGGCCACCGTCAGGTCGAGGCGGCGCAGCGCTTCCATCAGGTCGAGGTGCGCCTTGCCGCAGGTCACGATGCCGACGTTCGCCTGCGCGCTCGGTGCGATCCACTTGTCGATGCTGTTGGTGCGCGCGAAATGGCGCACCGCGTCGAGCTTCGCGGCGAGGCGCGCCTCGATCGTGAGGCTCGGCAGGTCGGGCCAGCGGTTGTGCAGGCCGCCCGCCGGCGGCGTGAAGCCCTCCGGGGCGGGCCACTGCGTCTGCAGCGCGTCGAGGTCGACGGTCGAGCCCGACTCGACCGTTTCCGAGATCGCCTTGAAACCGACCCACGCACCCGAGTAGCGCGACAGCGCCCAGCCGTACAGGCCGAATTCGAGCATGTCGGCGATGTTCGCCGGGTTCACGACCGGCATGTGCCACGCGATCATCGCGAAGTCGCTCTGGTGCGGCATCGACGACGACACGCAGCCGTGGTCGTCGCCCGCGACGACGAGCACGCCGCCATGCGGCGACGAACCGTACGCGTTGCCGTGCTTCAGCGCGTCGCCCGCGCGATCGACGCCCGGGCCCTTGCCGTACCACATCGCATACACGCCTTCGACCGTGCGCTCGGGATCGGCCTCGACGCGCTGCGTGCCGAGCACGGCCGTGCCGCCGAGTTCCTCGTTGATCGCGGGCAGGAAGCGCACGCCGCCGGCGTCGAGCAGTTTCTTCGCCTTCCACAGCTGCTGGTCCACCATGCCGAGCGGCGAACCGCGATAGCCGCTGACGAAGCCGGCCGTGTTGAGTCCCTGTTCGGTGTCGACCGTGCGCTGCATCAGCAGCAGGCGAACCAGCGCCTGCGTGCCGGTCAGGAAGATCCGGCCGCGCGTCGCGGTCAGGTTGTCGGTCAGGCGGTAGTCGGACAGGGCAGGCGTGCCGTCGACGGGCAGGCGGGCAGTCATGGGGGATGTCTCCGGATTGTGCTGTTCTGGGCTGCGCGGCGGGGCGTCGGGCGACGCGTGGAACCGGCAGCGAATGGCTCTATTTTTTCTCGCGGCGCCGAGAATGTTTTTTCTCATCTTGCTCGGACGGGCCCCAAGTGAGAAAAACTGCGCAGCTTTTTGACGGGATTTGAGAGAGTTTTCGCGCATGTCGGGCAGGCGGGATGGGTGACGTGTCGGGGCGGGTGGGCTGTTTGCCGGGGAAGATCGCGGCTGTCGGACGGCGGCACGGGTAGGTGGCGGACGGCGCTCGCGCCCCGTGTGACAAGGGTTTCAGCGGCTGGGGGCCGTGATGCTCACCATTGGAATGCACAGCGTTCCGATTCGTTGGTGGCGCGGGATGTCCACAATGGCGCGCCCCTCGGCCGGTCGGGCTCGCGCGCTCACCGTTCGATTGCACAGGGTTTCGAGTGGCGTGGAGGTCGGGATGTCCACACCGTCATCGGCATTCTTTTGGCTCTTGCCTCGATGCTCACCGTTGAAATTCACAGCGCGGCGAGTGAGTTTCAACCGCGGATATCCACATGGATCAGGGTGTATTGCGTCGATCGGCGGCTCGCCTTCACCGCCCGAATACACAAGCCGCGGGTGTGTTCGTCGGCCGGATAGGCACGCCGGAACGCACATGCAGCCTATCCTCAGGTCGGCACTCACCTTTCAGACATGCCGGGTCGCGAGTGGGTTGGCCGGCCGGGCAGGCACGCCGGAACGCGCACGCTACGCATCCGCGTGCTGACACTCACTCTCAAATACGCTGGGGCCGCGAGTGGGTCTTTCGGCCGTGCAGGCACGCCGGAACGCGAAGGCTACGCATCCGCGTGCCGACACTCACCTCTCGAATACGCCGGGGTCGCGAGCGGGTCTGTCGACCGGGCAGGCACGCCGGAACGCGGAGGCGACATAATCGCGGGCCGGGATTGTCCATCGAAATGCACTGGATCGCTAGTGGGTTTATCGGCCCGATAAGCGCGCGTGAACGCGCACACTGCACAATCGCGGGCTCGCACTCACCGTTGAAATACACGGGGTTTCGAGTGTCTGCAACGGCGGTTATCCACGCCCGATCCGGCATTGCCGACCGGCCACGCTGGTACCCTCACCGCTGAAAACCACAGCCATTCGAGTGATCCGGAACGAAGGATATCCACATGGCCGAGAATCTTCCGAGCGAGCGCGGATGCGCGTTCCGGAAGGCGCCACGGGCCGGAAAGCCAGGCCGGGAGCGGCGCATCGGTCGATCGGATGCCGACACTCACCGTTGAAATACACAGTGCCGCGATTCGTTTCGGCGATCGGATATCCACACGGGCGCTCGCGTTGTCCTCGTTCGCACGCTCACGTCCGAGCCGGACATGCCCGACGCTTCAGACGACACCGCTGGCCGAATGATTGCATCTTGCCGCGCCGATTACCGATCGCGTGTTCACGCTCACCTTCGCGTTGCACTGCGCTTCGAGTCGCTCGCGAACGCCGCGATATGCAGCGAAATCGGCACGTTGCAGACCACGCACCCGCGCTCGCCGTTAAAATGCACGGCCTTTCGAGGAGCTTCCGGAACCGGATCTCCCCGTCGCGGCGCATGCACGGTCCGGCCACACATGTGCGCGTTCGGATAGAATGCGCGGCGCTTCGAATCGCGGCAACGATCGGAAAGCCGCGCCAGGACAGGCGCATCGCCCGATCCGGCACCGCCCCTCACCGTTGAATTCCACAGCATTTCGCGTCGTTTCGCAGGCCAGTTGTCCACAACCCGCTTCATGCATTCCGTATCATCCGGTGACCCTCACCTGTGAAATGCACAGGGCGCCGAGTCGTTTCGGCCTGAGGATATCCACAACCGATTGCGCGGCGCGACCTTCGTCGGACCATCGGCCGGAGCGGCCCGCGCATCCGCCGGCGGCTATCGGGCGGTCACCGGAAAGCCCCGTCCAGACGGCCTCGGCGACACCCTCACCGTTCAAATGCACAGTGTTTCGAGTCGCCATGAGGGTGGGTTATCCACATCGCTCCTGCGCGGCTGCTTCGAATCGGCACGCGCTCTCGCGTCGCGTTACTCGGCTATCGACCGGATGACCGCTGCCGGATTACCGCCGACCAGCACATTCGGCGGAACATCCCGCGTGACGACGGCCCCGGCCGCGACCACCGAGTTCTCGCCCACCGTCACACCGCCGATGACCGTCGCGCCGGCGCCGATCCAGACGTTCCGTTCGATCACGATCGGTTTAGCGACGACGAAGTCGCGCCGCCGCGAAGGTTCGACGGGATGACCTGACGTGATGAGGCTGACGTTCGGCCCGATCATCACGTCGTCGCCGATCTTGAGCCCGCCGAGATCGTAGAACGTGCAGTTCTGGTTGACGAACACGTTGCGCCCGAGCTTCATGCCGGTGCCGCCCGTCGCATGGAACGGCGGGATCAGTACAAAGCCGTCGTCCACCTGGGTGCCGATCAGTTCTCCGAATAATGTGCGAACCTCGGCGGCATCGTCGAACGTCAGGCGATTGATCCGCGCGGCGATCGACATCGCCCGCTTGACCTCGGCCACCATCGCCGCCGATTCCGGCGTTCTTCTCGGAATGATCGTGATGCGATCGTCGTTTGCCATGCGTGAGTTGTCTCCCATGATTTCCCTGTTTCGCGATGCATCGGCGTCACGGAAGGATGCCAGTGTTGCCGTGTGCGCGGGCGCTGCGGGCTGCGTGATGTCGTGCGCGGGATGCCGGCTTACGCCGGAATTTCCATCTTATTTATACCTAGTCTTAACAAGACTAGTTATCACCACACCATCTTGTGCCATAAGGCTTTGCCCGGCTTTCTGACCCGATTCACGCTCGACACACAACGCATCTGGCCATCACACGCAGATAGCCACTGCGGGTTAGGCGCACCTGGCCGGCCGCCCCTGGCCGGGCGCCCCTGGCCGGCCGCCCCTGTCCGAACCTCCGGCGCTCGGGTACGCTTGAGCATCCACCGGACCGACAGCTGCACCCAAACGCGGAGGCACGATGAAGCTCTACTACTGGCCGAAAACCCGGGCATTCCGGGCGCTGTGGATGCTCGAAGAACTCGGCGTGGTGTACGAACTCGTGCCGATCGACCTGCGCTCGCACGAACAGGGCAGCGACGCGTTCGTGCAGGTCAACCCGATGGCCAAGCTGCCCGCGCTCGACGACGGCAGCGTGCCGTTCGCCGAATCGGGCGCCGTGCTGCTCTATCTGGCCGACCGCTGCCCGGGTGCCGGGCTCGGCATCGCGCCCGACGATCCGCTGCGCGGCCGATTCCTTCAATGGCTGTTCTTCACGCCGACCTGCCTCGAACCGGCGATGGCCGAAAAATTCACCGGCGCGTCGGGCAATCCGGTCGCATTCGGCTGGGGCAACATCACACGCGTGCAGCGCGCACTCGCGCAAGCGCTCGCCCATAGTCCGTGGCTCGTCGGCGACCGCTTCACCGCGGCCGACCTGCTGCTCGCCAGCACGCTGAAGATCGCCTTCGACGCACATCTGCTGCCGCACGAAGGCGTGCTCGGCGACTACGTCGCGCGCGCCGAGGATCGCGACGCGTTCCGCCGCGCGGTCGCGATCGAACAGCGCGAAGCCGCGCGCCTGCTGCATGCGTGACACGTAGACGTGCGGCACGCGGGCGACGCCGCCAGCCGCCCGCAAGCGCACCTACACGGCCGGGCCCGACGCCGCGGCGCCGGCATTGACCACCGCGCCCGGCGAGCCGCGCTCGTCGGTATCGGCGTCGACCGGCACCACCTCATGAAAATGCGTGTAGTCGATGTGCGTGATGCCGTCTTCATCGTGCATCAGGTCGACATAGCGGTGACGCCAGCGGATCTCGCCATGCTCCCACGAGTGACGCGCCTGCATCACCTGCGCGGTCGTCTCGTCCGAGCCTTCGATCGTGATCAGCAACGACGCGTCGCGCGCGGCGAGCGATTCGGGCGTTTCGCCGAACAGCGCGCTCGACTCGTCGATCACGTGCATCAGGTTCCAGCCGAGCAGGAAGATCGGATGCTCGTTGCGCACGAGCTGCAGGTCGTGAATCTTGCGCAGGGAGTAGCCCTCGTGGGTGCCTTCGACACGCATCAGCCGCAGTTTCGCCTGCGCCTCGGCAATCACGTTCTGGCGCGCGTTCGCGGCGCGCACCATCAGCGTCATCCGGCCGTTCAACGGCCGCACGATCGCGTAGCGCGCGAACAGGATCTTCGCCTGCGGCCGCGAAAAACGCGCGAACACGAGCCCCGTGGCCAGCGCGATGCTCGACATCCCGACGAAGATCTCGAACGTCGCGACGAGATGCGCATAAAGGGTCTGCGGATGCATATCGCCGTAGCCGACGGTCGCGAGCGTCTCGACGCTGAAGAAGAACGCGCCGCCGAATCCGGGCGGCGACTGGTTCGCGATCGGCGCGCGGCCAAGCAGGTAGAGCGTCGCGAAGCCGCCGTTGAGCAGCAGGAACAGCACCGCGAGCGACAGGAAGAATACGGGCCAGCTCACCGTCAGCGCGCGGTGATAGAAGTCGCGCCAGCCGAGCGGCGGCATCCCGTACGCGATCACCGGTCGGGTACCCGACCAGAGCTTGCGGCCACGGCCGCGGGAGGCTGGGGAGGACGAATCGACGTTCATCGCGCGGTGCCGGAAGCAGGGAGGCGATGAGCGTAGCACGCGCGGCGGCGGCCGGGTATGCGTGCCGGTTCGGAATGGAAATCCGCCCCGCCGCCGGCCGCGCGGCACAAAAAAACCGGCCGCGAAAGCGGCCGGCTGCGTCGTCAGCGTGCGGACACGCGCGCGGTGTGCGCGGCGCTCACTTGCGGTCGACGATCACCTGGTCGAACGTGCCGCCGTCCGCGAAGTGCGTCTTCTGCGCGTTCGCCCAGGTGCCGAAGACCTGTTCGACGCTGAAGGTCTTCAGCGGCTTGAATTCGGCCGCATGCTTCTTCAGCACGTTCGCGTCGCGCGGTCGCAGATGATGCTGCGCGATGATCTCCTGCGCTTGCGGCGTGTACAGGTAGTCGAGATACGCCTGCGCGACCTTGCGCGTGCCCTTCTTGTCGACGACCTTGTCGACGACGGCGACGGGCGGCTCCGCGAGGATGCTCGCCGACGGATACACGGCGTCGAACTGCGCACCCGATGCGCCGGTGTCCATCAGCGCGACTTCGTTCTCGAACGTGACCAGCACGTCGCCGATGCCGCGCTGCGTGAACGTCGTCGTCGCGCCGCGGCCGCCGGAGTCGAGCACCGGCACGTTGCGGAAGATCGCCTTCTCGAAGTCGATCGCCTGCTGGTCGGTCGCGCCCTTCTGTTTCTGGAAGCCCCACGCGGCGAGATACGCATAGCGGCCATTGCCCGACGTCTTCGGGTTCGCGATGATCACCTGGACACCCGGCTTCGCGAGATCGCTCCAGTCCTTGATCGCCTTCGGGTTGCCCTTGCGCACGAGGAACACCATCGTGGTCGAGTACGGCGAGCTGTTGTCCGGGAAACGCGCGCGCCAGTCCTTCGGCAACAGCTGGCCACGCTCGGCGAGCAGGTCGATGTCGTTCGGCTGGTTCATCGTCACGACGTCGGCCTGCAGCCCTTGCAGCACCGACAGCGCCTGCGCGCTCGACGCGCCGTGCGACTGCTTGATCGCGACCGTCTCGCCGGTCTTCTGCTTGTAGGCGGCGGCAAAGCCCGCGTTGATGTCCTTGTACAGCTCGCGCGTCACGTCGTACGACACGTTCAGGATCGACGTATCCGCGTGCGCGGCCGTTGCCGCCACGACCAGCGCCGCCGCCGCGCCCGTGTGCAGCCAGCGACCGATCCCCTTCATGCTTGCCATCGTGATATGCCCCGTTTCCAGTGGTGGTGAATGTGCGTGACGGCACGCGTACGCGCTGTCATCGAAACGTAAGCGGGCATTCTAGCGGCGGGGCGCAACGCGCTTTCCAATCAGTCGTGGAAAGCAAATCTCGAATCCTGCTAAACGGTGGCGGACGCTCGCGCGAGGATCGGATCCGGTGTTAAGATCGGCGCTCAGCCCAATTCCCGGTTCCTCCATGTCCGCTGCCCTGCGCTCGCTTCCGATCCTCGCCGCCGTCGCGGCAGGTGCGCGCGCGGCCGGGCTGAAACTGAAAAAACGACTCCTCGACTGACGGGGACGTCGCGTCCCGTCAGGCGAATGCCGGACGGGATGCCCGCAGGTCGTTTCTTTCTCCTTGCTCGCACGCCTCGCTCCGGCACTCCGCCGGCGGAACGGTTCCTTCCCACTCCGTTTCCACCATGAGGCTTTGCATGAACACACGTTTCGAAGGTATCTGGCTGCCGATCATCACGCCGTTCCACCACGGCGAAGTCGACCATGCCGCGCTCGCGCGACTCGCGCGCCGTTATGCAGCCGCGGGCATCGCGGGCTTCGTCGCGGGCGCGACGACCGGTGAAGGCGTCCTGCTCGACGCGCACGAGCAGGACGCCGTGTTCGCGACGCTACGCAATGCGGCCCCCGGACTGCCGATCGTCGTCGGGCTGACCGCGAGCGCGACGCATGTCGCGGCCGCCCGCGCGCGCGAACTCGCGGCCCTGCGGCCCGACGGGCTGCTCGTCACGCCGCCTGTCTACGTGCGGCCGACGCAGGACGGCATCCGCCGCCACGTCGAGGCGATCGTCGACGCGGCCGACCTGCCGGTGCTCGTCTACAACATCCCGTACCGCACCGGCGTGAACGTCGAACTGGACACGCTGCAGGCGCTCGCGCGCGACCCGCGTGTCGCGGGCATCAAGGAATGCGGCGGTACGCTCGACCGGATGAGCCGGCTCGTGCACGACACGCCGCTCGCGATCCTGTCCGGCGACGACAACCAGAACTTCGCGGCGATGTGCGCCGGCGCGCACGGCGCGATTGCGAGCAGCGCGCACCTGCTGCCCGAATGGCACGTGCGCATCCATGCGCTGCTGCGCGACGGGCGGCTCGCCGATGCGCGGCGTCTGTCGGTCGCGCTGCAGCCGCTCGTCGCGGAACTGTTCGCGGAGCCGAACCCGGCGCCGGTGAAGGCCGTACTGGCCGCGCAAGGGTGGTGCGAAGACGGGTTGCGGCTGCCGTTCGTGCCGGCGAGCGAGGGGTTGAGGGAGCGGCTGGCGGCCATTTGTGCGGAGCTGGACGAAATCGAGCCGGACGTGGCGGCGGCATAAACCGCGACGCCACATGATGCGCAGGCGACCGATGAATTTCGGCCCGACAGATTGCTTCAAACTGTCAAAACGAGAGGCAGGCCGTACCGTGCAAGATGGGTATCGGCCGTCACGAGCTGAAGCGGCTCGAGCCGGGCCTGCGCAGCCAGCAAGCGATCGAATGGATCACGATGGTGGTGCGGCAGATCGCGGACCGCGGCCCCATGCACGGCCCGGACCGGTAGCTCGCGAATCCCGCTTGAGCCGATCGCACGGATCAGCTTGCCGACGTCGATATCGAGCTTCCCCAAGCCGGCCTTGATAGCGGCCTCCCAGATCCTCGCGCTGCTGACGAAACGTTCGTCGGCAGCCGAGATCAGTCCGCGCGCCCGTGCGCTCAGCCTGGGATCATTGGTCACGATCCACAAGAAGATGTGCGTATCGAGCAACAGCCGCATCAGCGCCCTTCGAAAGCATCGAGCAGGTAATCGGGCAGCGGCGCATCGAAGTCGTCCGCGATCCAGGCCTGCCCTTGCAGGACACCGAACCGAACGGGCGGATTGCCGGGCACGAGTCGATCGCCTGAAGCGCTGTCACCACGGATCGTGGCATCCGCCCTTTGAGCCGGATCGACCGCACTGGCGCCGGGTGTATTCGCGTTTTGCATGATGACCTCCGTTTCAAGTGATCATCACTGTAGTCAGGTTCACCCGATCGATCCATTCGACCGATCGGCAGAGGGATTGCCGAACCGCACGCTGCGGCGGCAATCGAGCGTTTTGTCACGCCGCAAGCGCCGCCCCCGCCCCCTCCGTCGCATCCCGCACCGCCTGCGTCACGATCCGCGCAAGCCGATCGACGGTCGGCGTCGCCGACGACGTGCGCCGCAGCAAAATCAGCGGCAAGCTCGGCAGCGCCGGCAACCCGCACGAAGCCGCATCGAGCACACGCACCGACGCGGGCAGCCCGTACTGCGAGCGCACCGTCAGCCCAAGTCCGGCCGCCGCCGCGGCCCATAGCCCGGCGAGACTCGGCGTCGTGAACGCGACGCGCCACGGCACGCCCGCGCGGTCGAGCGCGCCGGTCGCCGCGCCGAAGAACCGGCACGGCCGGTCGAACACGACGAGCGGCAGCGGCTCGCCCGGTGCGCGCACCGCACGGCTGCCCGTTTCGGCCGCGTCACCTTCCACGCCTTCGTCCGCACCACCGCCCGGCACACCGAAGCTGCCCGCCCCCGCCGCCCCGACCCACTGCATCGGCACCTGCGCGATCGCTTCGCTATCGATCCCCGCGCGCGCCACCAGCGCCGCCGACGCCGGATCGCCCCACACCAGTGCGAGATCGAGCTGGTTCGCGTCGAGCCGGTCGAGCAAGTCGGCATTGCGCGCCACGCGCGCCTCGATCCTCACCTTCGGATGCGCACGCGCGAACCGCCCGAGCACGTCGGGCAGGATCGCCTCGCCGAAATCCTCCTGCAGCCCGACCCGCACCCAGCCGTCGAGATTCATGCCGCGCACGGCCGCAGCCGCCTCGTCGTTCAGCTCGATCATCCGCCGCGCATAGCGCAGCATCGCTTCGCCGGCATCGGTCAGCGCCAGCCCGCGCCCGGCTTTCACGAACAGCGGCGTGCCGGCCTGCTCCTCGAGCTTGCGGATCTGCGCGCTCACCGCCGACGACGAGCGCGCGACGCGATCGGCCGCCTTCGCAAAGCTGCCGAGATCCACCCCCGCGACGAGGCTGCGCAGCGCCGCCACATCGAAGTTGGGCCGGGCCAGCGTGGCATCGGCCAGCGCGAGCGACTCGCCGTCGCCGCGCGGAATGTCTTGTCCGGACATCTCAACCATCCCGTGTTATCGAACGATTCATCAAGAACTTTCCGATTTTCAGGATGAATGTAGGTTGCCAGACTGTCGATGTCAAATTTCCAACCGGGCCTGCCGCCATGGATACCTCGTGCATCGCTTCCCCCTCCTCGCCCGCCCGCGACGTCCGCGGCGCGGCCCATCGCTGGCGCGTGCTGGCGGCCGGCGTCGCCGCGAACATGAGCTTTTCGGCCGCGGCGGCCGGCATTCCGACCACGGCCGTGTGGATGCGCACGGCCTATCACCTCGACAACGGCGCACTCGGCCTCGTGCTCGGCGCGCTCGGCTTCGGCGTCGCGCTGTCCGAGCTGCCGTGGGGGATGGCCGCCGACCGTTTCGGCGACCGCCGCGTGCTGCTCGCCGGGCTCGTCGCGACGGCCGCGATGTTCGCGCTGATGGTGTGCACGATCGTCCCGACCGCACACGGCGTGCCGCCGCTGATGCGGGTCGTCGTGGCGATGTGCTGCGTCGGCCTGCTCGGCGGCAGCGTGAACGGGTCGAGCGGGCGCGCAGTGATGCGCTGGTTCGGCGAGCGCGAACGCGGGCTTGCGATGAGCATCCGCCAGACGGCCGTGCCGCTCGGCGGCGGCGTCGGCGCGGCGCTGCTGCCGTCGCTCGCGTCGCACCTGGGCTTTGCCGCGGTATTCGGCGCGTTGATGCTGCTGTGCGCGGGATCGGCCGCGCTGACCTGGCGCTGGCTGCACGAGCCGCCGCCCGCACCGGCCACCGTGGACGTCGCCGCGACGCGTGCAGCCGGGCAACCGCATCTGGCTGCGCCGCGCACCCGCGGCCCGCTGACAAGCGGCCCCGTGTGGCGCATCGTGCTCGGCATCGGCCTGCTGTGTGCGCCGCAGTTCGCGGTGCTCACGTTCGCGACGGTGTTCCTGCACGACTTCGGCCGGCTTGGCCTTGCCGGCATCAGCGCGGCGATGGTCGTACTGCAGCTCGGCGCGATGGTGATGCGCGTGTGGAGTGGCCGTCATACCGACCGGCACGGCAACCGACGCGCGTATCTGCGCGGGTCCGTGTTCGTCGCGGCCGGGTCGTTCGCGCTGCTCGCCGCGGCAACGGCCGGCAGCCCGCACGTGCCGCTTGCCGTGATCGTCGCGATTCTCGTGTTCGCCGGCATCTGCGTGTCGGCGTGGCACGGCGTCGCGTACACGGAGCTCGCGACCCTCGCTGGTGCGAACCACGCCGGCACCGCGCTCGGGATGGCGAACACGATCGTCTACCTCGGGCTGTTCGCGACGCCGCTCGCGATTCCGCCGTTGCTCGCGGCCAGTTCGTGGAGCGTGGTGTGGCTCGCGGCCGCGCTGGTCGCGGCCGCAACCTATCCGCTGTTCGCCGCGCGCTAGCGGCTGCGCGTGGCCTGCGTGCATCGCGGCAACCGCCACGACGCCCGCGCCTGCGTCAGGCCGCTTCGCGCGCCAGCGCGCGCCGCGCGGCCGGCCGTTCGGCCTCGCGCTGTGCGTGAGCGGTCCATGCGGGATACCGCGTCATGTCGAGCCCGATCGCGACGCCCCAGCGATACAGCACGAACAGGAACGGATCGACGATCGAATGCGCACCCGGCTCGGCCCACGTGCGGCCGTCGGCGAGCGCGGCTTCGATCGTCTCGTTCGCGGCTTCGATCGTGCTTCGCCCGTGCGCACTGACCTCGCCGTGCAGCGCCGGATCGCCAATGAAACGGCCCGGCCGCCACAGCGCGCCGTAGCCGACGCCATGCACCCAACCGACCAGCCACGCGAGCCATTCGTGGCACCGTGCCTCGCGCAGCGGATCGCCGAGCGGCAGCATCTGCGCGTCGGGATAACGGCGCGCGAGATACGTGAGGATCGCCGGTGTTTCGGTCAGCACGAGCGACTCGCCCGGAATCGCGAGCGCCGGCACGCGCGCCTTCGCATTGATCGCGAGATAGCGCGCCTCGAGGTTCTGCTGCTTCTGCACGGAGACGATCTCGACGTCGAACGGCGCGCCGGTTTCCTCCAGTGCGATGTGGGCGGCAAGCGAGCAGGCGCCCGGCGAAAGATAGAGACGATATGCGTTCATGGTGGTGTGGCCCGACGGGGCTGTGGAAGACGGAACCGAGTGTAGGAACGCGTGCCCGCCCGCCGCAAACGATGAATTGTCGTGCTCGGACATTAGTGTTACTAATACCCGCATGCGACGCATCCACCTTCCTCCGCTGCAGACGCTGCGCGCGTTCGAGACCGCCGTGCGGCTGCAGAGCTTCACGCGCGCGGCCGACGCACTCGCGCTCACGCAAGGCGCCGTCAGCCAGCACATCCGCGCGCTCGAGGCGCAACTCGGCTATCCGCTCTTCACGCGCGAGCGCAACGGCGCGACGCCGACGCACGCCGCGCATGCGCTCGCGCTGCAGGTACGCCAGGGCCTCAGCGTGCTCGAGCGTGCATTCGAGCCGGCGCTCGCTACGCGCAGCCGCCCGCGCACCTGCGACGTCACGCTGAACGTCAGCGTGCTGCCGAGCGTCGCCGAGCGCTGGCTTGCGCCGCGCCTGCCGCGCTTCTCGGCCGCGCATCCGCATATCGCGATCGCGCTGCACCCGGACGTGGCGCTCGCGCCGCTGCGCAAGCGCGACCGCATCGACGTCGCGCTGCGCTACGGGCCCGGCACGTGGCCGGGCGTCGTCGCCGAGAAGCTGATGAACGAAACGATCTTTCCGGTCGCGAGCCCCGCGTACCGCAATCGCGACGGCATCGCGCCGCGCGCGCCGGCCGATCTCGTGCACGCGACGCTGCTGCGCCATCCCGCGCAGCCGTGGGAACCGTGGCTCCAGGCCGCGCAACTCGACCTCACCGAATCCGCGCGCGCACCGCGCTTCACCGATGCGAATGCGCTGATCGACGCGACGCTGAAAGGGCGCGGCGTCGCACTCGCGCGCCGCTCGCTGATCGAGCCCGAGCTCGCGGACGGCAGGCTCGTGCGCGTATCGACGGTGCGCGTGACCGACGTGTATGCGCACTACGTCGTATGGCGCCCAGGTCATCCGCACGAAGCGGCGATCCGCACGTGGCTCGACTGGTTGCGCAGCGAGGTGCGGCGGCGCACGCCGCGGCGCTGACGCCACGCGATCGGCTGTACGCGTTCATCATGAACGGCGATGCTGTCGCGCACGGCATGCCCACGTAAAAGTGCCCGACCCGCATCGCTCGCCGGGAAATTTTGCACCCTCGCAACCCCATGCAAGTGACTGGTCAGGATATCGAAAGCATTCCGCGATCACGCGCCGGTCGCAAACGATTCACCGAAACGTCGCATCGCGTCGGCATACTCGAAAACATTTCCCGATCAGCCTGCCAGGAGAGAAGTCATGCGTCGCGTTTCCGTCGTCGTCGTTCTTTGTGCCGCCGCTTTCGTCGCCGCCTGCAGTGACGACGCGCCGCACGACGCACACGCGGCCGACGCCTCGCAGCAGGCCGGCGCATCGTCCGGCTCCGCCAGCGCATTCAACAACGATGCGGCCGCGAACGCCGCCGCGTCCGATGCCGCGCCGCTCGCGCCGCCCGTCGTGCACTACCCGCCCGATGACGACGACGACGCGAAGCCCGCGGCGAATGCAGCGAACGCGGCCGCGTCGAGTGTTGCCGCGTCGTCACCCGGCTGATCCCGTCGCTTCCGTCCCCCGACCGCAGCAGAACCGAGGTGAACAACATGACGTCATCGAGCCGCCGCCGTTTCCTGCATACCGTCGCACAATCCGCGGGCGCCGCCGTCGCGCTCAACACGTTCCCCGAATCGATCCGCCGCGCGCTCGCGATTCCCGCCGCGCGCGGCACCGGCACGATCCGCGATGTCGAGCACATCGTCGTGTTCATGCAGGAAAACCGCTCGTTCGATCATTACTTCGGACACCTGCGCGGCGTGCGCGGCTACAACGACCGCTTCCCGATCCCGCTGCCGAACGGCAAGCCGGTGTGGTACCAGCCGTCGAAGGCCGACCCGGGCAAGCCGGTGCTGCCGTTCCGGCTGAACACGCTGACGACGAGCGCGCAGTGCGTCGGCGACCTCGACCACTCGTGGTACAAGACGCACGCGGCGATCGACGGCGGCCGCTACGACCAGTGGCCCGCGAACAAGACCGACATGACGATGGGCTATCACGTGCGCGAGGACATCCCGTTCCACTACGCGCTCGCCGATGCGTTCACCGTGTGCGACAACTACTTCTGCTCGCTGCCGGGGCCGACGCACCCGAACCGCTCGTACCTGATGACGGGCACCGTCGACCCGACCGGCAAGTTCGGCGGCCCGCTGCTCGACAACAGCGACTACGTCGACGGCGACGGGCCGCCCGCGTACCAGCTGCTGTCGTGGACGACCTTTCCCGAGCGGCTCGAAGCGCACGGCGTGTCGTGGCAGATCTACCAGCAGGGCACGACGGGCAACGATCCGTACAACGGCAACTACGGCACGAACGTGCTGCAGAACTTCGCGAACTTCATCAACGCGAAGCCCGGCTCGTCGCTGTACCAGCGCGCGCAGACGGTGCGCACGCTCGACAACCTGAAGGACGACGTGATCAACGACCGGCTGCCGCAGGTGTCGTGGCTGTGTCCGCCCGCCGCGTTCTCCGAGCATCCGAAATACACGCCCGCGTACGGCGCGAACTACACGTCGCAGATCCTCGACGCGCTCACGTCGAACCCGGACGTGTGGCGCAAGACCGTGCTGTTCATCATGTACGACGAGAACGACGGCTTCTTCGACCACATCGTGCCGCCCCAGCCGCCGACGTCGGCCGCGCAGGGCGCGTCGACCGTGACGACCGACGGCGAACTGCACACGGTCGTGAATCCCGGCCGCGGCGGCAGCTACACGGCCGACGGCCTGCCGTACGGCCTCGGGCCGCGCGTGCCGATGACGGTCGTGTCGCCGTGGACGAAAGGCGGCTTCGTGTGCTCGCAGGTGTTCGACCACACGTCGGTGATCCGCTTCATCGGCGAGCGCTTCGGCATCGACGAACCGAACATCACGCCGTGGCGCCGCACGGTGTGCGGCGACCTCACCGCCGCCTTCGACTTCCGCTCGTCCGACGCGTCGTTCCCGCCGCTGCCCGACACGAGCCAGTACCGCACGATCGCCGACCAGCAATGCACGTCGCAGCCCGCACCGACCGTGCCCGCGACGCCGTCGCCGGTCGACCCGCAGGAGCCCGGTGTGCGGCCGGCACGCGCGCTGCCGTACGAGCTGCATGTGAACGCGAGCATCTACGGCGGGACCAAGCTGCGCATCGAGTTCGCGAACCGCGGCAACCAGGGCGCGCACTTCCACGTGTATGCGACGAACCGCACCGACGGCCCGTGGCGCTACACGGTCGGTGCGCGCCGCGTGCTGCATGCGGACTTCGACCTGACGGTGACGAACGGGGTGTACACGTTCGCGGTGTACGGGCCGAACGGCTTCGTGCGCGTGTTCTCGGGCAACGTATCGGCGCCGGCCGCGCCGCATCGCCACCCTGCGCAGCCGGAAGTGAAGGCCGGCTACGACGTCGCGAACGGGAACCTGTACCTGAAGCTGCGCAACCATGGCGGGGCCCACGTCACGCTGACGCTGACCGACAACGCGTACGGCGCGCCGTCGCGGCAGGTGACGCTGCATGGCGGTGACGAGCGCGTCGAGCAGTGGACACTCGCGTCGAGCCACCAATGGTATGACGTGACGGTGAGCGACGGCACGGCCGGCACCTTCTCGCGCCGTTTCGCGGGTCACGTCGAGAACGGCCGGCCGAGCTATTCGGATCCGGCCGCGGTGCAGCCCGTCTCCGCGGCGTAAGCGCGACGGCGCAGTGTGGCACGGCACCTGCCGTGCCGCGCGCGCCGCCCGCCCGGCTCGTCAGACCGCGTGCGCGAGCGCGCGGTCGACTAGCGCGGCTTCGAAGCCGTCGTCCGCGTCGCGAAAGCGCAGCGGTGCCGCGCAGTGGACGAGGGTGTCGATGAAGTACTTCGCGCGCGGCCACGGCCCGAAGCCGGCCGCGGTGTTGATGTGCCCGGCGTCGCCGAGGTTCACGAACGCGCTGCCCAGGTGCTGCGCGAGCGTGCGCGCGTCGCCGAGCGGCATCCACGGATCGGTCTCGCTGCCGATCACGATCGACGGCACGGCAAGCCGGCGCGCGTCGAACGGCCCGGCAAACGTGAATTTCTTCGGACTGGCGGGCGCGACGAGCAGCACGCCCGCGACATCGCCCGTATGCGGCCATTGCGCGAGCGCATGCGCGGCCGCGAGGCAGCCGAAGCTGTGCGCGGCCAGCACGAACGGGCCGCGTTCCCGGTCGAGCAACGCGCGCACCGATTGCGCCCAGCGTGCGAGATCGGGCGCGTCCCAGTCGGCCTGCTCGACGCGCAGCGAGCGCGGGAACTGCCGTTCGAGCCAGGTCTGCCAGTGAGCGCCTTCGCTGCCGTGCAGGCCCGGAACGGTGACGAGCCGCGGCGGCCACGCCGATTTGCTGCATGCGCGCATGATTGCCCTCGCTTGCTTGAAGACGGGATTCGATTGTGGCGCGGCGTCCCCGGCGGCCGAACCAATATTTTGTGCTTTGCATTTGCTTGGGCAGGCCATCCGGGGCGTCCGCCCGCCCCGCGCACCGGCGCGCGATGCGCCGCGAGACCGTAGAATGTGGGCTTCCCGTCAGCTTCACACGGAACCGGGGCCAGGCGCCGACGCGCCGGGCGCCCGGTCGTCAGGAGACGCCCGATGTCCGCTACGCCCGCCGGCGCGCTGCGCCCGGCTCCTCTCGCCGTTCCCGTGACGCGCCTCGCCGGCGCGCGTGCCCTCATCCAATGAAGATCCTGTTCCATTCCCCGCACCAGGAAGCAGGCGCGTGGCGCGACGCGTTCGCGCAGGCGCTGCCGGAAGCCCAACTGCGCGCGTGGCAGCCGGGCGACACGGCCCCCGCCGATTACGCGCTCGTCTGGCGCGCGCCGCGCGAATTCTTCGCCCCGCGCGACGGCCTGCGCGCGATCTTCAACCTCGGCGCCGGCGTGGACGCGCTGCTCGCGCTCGAGCACGCGCATCCGGGCACGCTGCCGCAGCACGTGCCGCTCGTGCGGCTCGAAGATTCGGGCATGGCGCAACAGATGGTCGAATACGTGACGCACGCGGTGCTGCGCTACCTGCGCCGCTTCGACGAATACGAAGCGCTGCAGCGCGAGCGCCGCTGGCAGCCGCTCGAACCGCATGCGCGCGCCCGCTTCACCGTCGCCGTGCTCGGCCTCGGCGTGCTCGGCGCGCAGGTCGCGCGCGCGCTCGCCGCGCTCGGCCTGCCCGTGCGCGGCTACAGCCGCAGCGCGAAGCAGCTCGACGGCGTCACGACCTTCGCCGGCGACGGCGCGTTCGATGCGTGCATCGACGGTGCGAAGGTGCTCGTCAACCTGCTGCCGAGCACGCCCGACACCGACGGCATCCTGTCGTCGCGCACGTTCGCGCGGCTTGCGCCCGGCGCGTATGTCGTCAACGTCGCGCGCGGCGCGCACCTCGTCGAGGCCGACCTGCTCGACGCGCTCTCGAGCGGCCAGGTGGCCGCCGCGACGCTCGACGTGTTCCATCGCGAGCCGCTGCCGGAAGACCATCCGTTCTGGCACGCGCCGCGCATCACGATCACGCCGCACAGCTCGGCCGAGACGCTGCGCGACGAGGCCATCGCCCAGATCGCCGGCAAGATCCGCGCACTCGAGCGCGGCGAGCGCGTCGGCGGCATCGTCGACTACGCACGCGGCTACTGAACCTACAAGCAAACCAGGAGACAACCATGACGTTCCCCACCGCCGTCAAGATCGTCGAAGTCGGCCCGCGCGACGGGCTGCAGAACGAGAAGACCTTCGTGCCGACCGACGTGAAGATCGCGCTCGTCGACCGGCTGTCGCATGCCGGCTTCCGCAACATCGAGGCCGCGTCGTTCGTGTCGCCGAAATGGGTGCCGCAGATGGCCGACGGCGCCGACGTGATGGCCGGTATCGAGCGCCGCGCGGGCACCGTGTACTCGGTGCTCACGCCGAACCTGAAGGGCTTCGAGAATGCGGTCGCCGCACGCGCCGACGAAGTCGTGATCTTCGGCGCGGCGAGCGAGGCGTTCTCGCAGCGGAACATCAACTGCAGCATCGCCGAGAGCATCGCGCGCTTCGAGCCCGTCGCGAAGGCCGCGAAGGATGCGGGCCTGCGGCTGCGCGGCAGCGTGTCGTGCACGCTCGGCTGCCCGTACCAGGGCGAAGTGCCGGTTGCATCGGTCGTCGACGTCGTCGAGCGTTTCGCGGCGCTCGGCTGCGACGAGATCGACATCGCCGACACGATCGGCGTCGGCACGCCGAAGCGCACGCGCGAAGTGCTCTCGGCCGTCACGCGCGTGTTCCCGCGCGAACGCCTGTCGGGCCACTTCCACGACACCTACGGCCAGGCGCTCGCGAACATCTATGCGGCGCTGTTCGAAGGGATCGAGATCTTCCACGCGTCGGTCGCGGGCCTCGGCGGCTGCCCGTACGCGAAGGGCGCGACCGGCAACGTCGCGACCGAGGACGTGCTGTACCTGATGCAGGGCCTCGGCATCGACACCGGCATCGACCTCGCACAGGTCGTCGCCGCCGGCGACTTCATCTCGAACGCGATCGGCCGCGCGAACGTGTCGCGCGCCGGTCGCGCATTGCTCGCGAAGGCGCAGAGCGCGGCCGACTCTGCGAACTGCGTATGACCCCGGTATTCGACGGATTCCTCAACATGACGACACCCGCTTCATTCGATTCCCTCCCCGATTCCGCGCGACGCGTCGCGCTGCTGCTGCGCGAGCGCGGCCATGCGAAAGGCATCGTGATGCTCGCCGAAACCGGCAAGACGTCGGCCGAAGCCGCGGCCGGGCTCGGCTGCTCGGTCGCGCAGATCGCGAAGTCGATCCTGTTTCGCCGCCAGTCGGACGGCGCGCCGGTGCTCGTGGTCGCGAGCGGCGTCAATCGCGTCGACGAGAAGAAGGTCGCCGCGCAGGTCGGCGCGGTCGGCCGCGCGGACGCGAAGTTCGTGCGCGACAACACCGGCTATGCGATCGGCGGCGTCTGCCCGATCGGCCATCTCGTCGACCCCGTCACGCTGATCGACGCCGACCTGCTCGAGCTCGACAGCCTGTGGGCGGCCGCCGGCCATCCGCACGCGGTGTTCAACCTGTCGCCGAACGAACTCGTGTCGCTGACGGGCGCGCCGGTTGCGGACGTCGCGTTGCGGGAGCCCGCATGAGCGACGTGCCGGTTCAAGTCGGCACGGTCGCATCGCCGTGCACCGACGTATGCCGGATC
Organism: Burkholderia lata; assembly: GCF_902499025.1. Classification (GTDB taxonomy): domain Bacteria; phylum Pseudomonadota; class Gammaproteobacteria; order Burkholderiales; family Burkholderiaceae; genus Burkholderia; species Burkholderia lata_C. Next base: position 65,528 of record NZ_CABVPW010000040.1, read on the forward strand.
GATCCGCGCACCGACTGGTGCGCGGGTTGCCTGCGCACGCGTGAAGAGATCAAGGGATGGCGTGCGTCGGACGACGACGCGAGGCGCGCGTTGCTCGCACGGCTCGATGCGCGGCGGCGGCTGATTGCGGGGAGCGGCGCATAAAAAAAAGCCGTTCAGCCTGACGGGCGAACGGCATGAGATCGGAATCCTGTGAACGTGATCAACGTCACAGCCCGCATCATACGAGCGACGCGGCCGCATCGCATCGGGTGTTTCCCTACAACTTCTTACAGCGTCTTTCGCGCGTGCGCGCGCACCGCTTGCGCTCGCCATCCGCGCGCCATCGACCCGCAATACTCGTTCCAGAAACTCGCATTCGACGAGCCGCTGCAATGCCGCGCCGCGGCGCCGAATCGCACGACCGTTTCAGTTGCCGACGGCCGCACGACGCGCAGGCACGATGCGCCAGCCGAGGTTCACGCCGGCGGCCGCGAGCAGGATCAGCAGCGCGCCGAACACCTGCGTCCACGCGAGCGTCTGCCCGAACGCGACGTGATCGACAACGATCGCAACGACCGGATAGACGAACGACAGCGCACCGGTCATCGCGGTCGGCAACTTCTGGATCGCGCCGTACAGCAGCACATACATCAGACCAGTGTTCACGACGCCGAGCACGACAAGGTCGAGCCACTGCCCGGCGGTCGCCGGCAACGTGCCGAAGTGTGCGAACGGCGCGAGCAGCAGGACACCGAGGCCGGCCTGCAGCAGCGCGAGCAGATGCGGCGGCGTGCCCTTCAGATGCTTCGTGACGATCGACGAGATCGCATACAGGAAGGCCGCGCCGAGCGACAGCGCGACGCCTTCCAGATATTCGCCCGGCACCGCAAGCACGGCCGGCTCGACGCGCACCACGGCGACGAGCCCGACGAATGCGAGCGAAAGCCACGCAACCGTCGACGCGGTGAGCCGCTCGCGGAACACGATCGCGCCGAGCGCGACGAGCATGAACGGTTGCGTGTTGTAGACGGCGGTCGCCATCGAGATCGACGCGCGCGAATAGGCGGCGAACAGCAGCAGCCAGTTCGCGACGATCGCGACGCTGCCGAGCGTCGCAAACGCGAGCATCCGCGGCGAGAACAGCGCGCGGCGAAGGAAGCCGAACGCCGCGCAGACGATCGCGAGCGTCGCGGCGCCGAACAGGCAGCGGAAGAACACGACGTTCGTCAGCGGCTGCTGCGACGACATCACGAGCCAGCCGATCGTGCCGGACATCATCATCGCGACGACCATCTCGGCGGCGCCGCGGCGAATTTCATTCGAAGCCATCGTGAACTCCGTTCAGAAGAGTGGATGACTTCGATTCTAGAAACTTGCTTTCGCGGCAGCCACGGCTAAACTGAAGTGAATCGACCGATTTACCTTCGAAAGCAAAGCGATCATGCCGAAACGCCTTTCCCCGCCCGCCGTCGCGTCACTCGACGCGACCGACCGCGCGATCCTCGCGGCGCTGGCCGACGACGCGCGCCTCGCAACCAGCGAACTCGCCCGGCAGATCGGGCTGTCGGCGCCCGCGACCGCCGACCGTGTGCGACGGCTCGAAGCGCAAGGCGTGATCGCCGCATTCACCGTCGAGCTCGACCCGCGCGCGCTCGGCTACACGCTGCAGGCGATCGTCCGCGTGAAACCGCTGCCCGGCCAGTTGCATCTCGTCGAAGAGTTGCTGCGGCGGATTCCCGAATTCGTGGAGTGCGACAAGGTGACCGGCGACGACTGCTTCATCTGCCGGCTCTACCTGCGCACGATCGAGCACCTCGACGACATCCTGTCGAAAGTGACGGAGCGCGCCGAGACGAGCACCGCGATCGTGAAATCGACGCCGGTGCCGCGCCGGCTGCCGCCGCTCGTCGAGGACGACGGCGCGCACCGCTGAACGAGCCGGTACGCGGCCGCGCCGCCCGCGTGCCGTCAGGCGGCCGCGTCGCGCGCCTCGAAGAACGCGAGCAGTTCGTCGATCAGCGCGACGGGCGCCTCTTCCGGAATGTAGTGCCCGCATTCGAGCGCGCGGCCGCTGACGTCGCGCGCGACGCGGCGCCACTCGTCGAGCGGATCGAAGCAGCGGCCGACGATCCCGTTCTCGCCCCACAGCACGCGCAGCGGGCACGCGACCTTGTTGCCGCGCTCGAGATCCGCACGGTCGTGCTCGAGATCGATCGTCGCCGATGCGCGGTAGTCCTCGCACATCGCATGCACGGCGCCCGGCTGCGCGAGCGCGGCCCGGTACGCGGCGAGTGCCTCGGGCGCGAACGGCGCGAGCCCGGCGGACCGGTTGCCCATCACGCGCTCGATGTACGCATCGGTATGCGCGCCGACCAGCATCTCGGGCAGCGGCTCCGGCTGGATCAGGAAGAACCAGTGGAAATACGCGGTCGCGAACGCGCGATCGGTTTTCTCGTACATCGCGAGCGTCGGTGCGATGTCGAGCAGCATCATCCGCTCGACGGCGTCCGGATGATCGAGCGCGAGCCGGTGCGCGACCCGCGCGCCGCGATCGTGCGCGCACACGTGGAAGTGCTCGAAGCCGAAATGCCGCATCACGGCGACCTGGTCGGCCGCCATCGCACGTTTCGAATACGGCGCGTGCTGCGCGTCGCTCGGCGGCTTGCCCGATGCGCCGTACCCGCGCAGGTCGGTCGCGATCACCGTGAAATGATTCGCGAGCGTCGCGGCAACGCGATGCCAGATCATGTGGGTTTGCGGATGTCCGTGCAGCAACAGGAGCGGCGGACCCGCGCCTCCTTTGACACCGAAGATGTCGGTGTCCTGCACCGTCACGCGAAACGGTGCAAACGCCTCAAACGACATGGTTTGTTTCTCGTTGGTTTGTTATGGCGGCTATTTTAGGAGCGCTTGCGCCTCTGCACAGCGGGACAACAGCCAGAATCCGTAGAAAGAGAACACTCACTCGATTGCCGGCACACCGCGCATTTTGTTAAGCTCGCGTAGAATCGCACGATCGTTCGTATTAATAAGGACGACATCGTTTCGCCGCTACACTCGAATTACCGTTCGACCGCAAAGCATGGCGCCGGCGCGACCGCGCGGCCGCCCCTAGAGACTGGAGACATCACATGGCATTGCCCACCGTCCTGCAGAACCTGACGCTGCCCGTCATCGCGTCGCCGATGTTCATCGTCAGCTACCCCGAACTCGTGCTCGCGCAGTGCAAGGCGGGCATCGTCGGTTCGTTCCCCGCGCTCAACGCCCGTCCGGCCGAACTGCTCGACGAGTGGCTCACGCAGATCCAGTCCGAGCTCGCCGACCACCAGGCAAAAAATCCCGACGCGGTGATCGGGCCCATCGCGGTCAACCAGATCGTCCACCAGTCGAATGCGCGGCTCGAGCACGACGTGCGCGTGTGCGTCGAGCACAAGGTGCCGATCTTCATCACGAGCCTGCGCGCACCGGCGCGCGAGATCGTCGATGCCGTGCATAGCTACGGCGGCATCGTGCTGCACGACGTGATCAACCTGCGTCACGCGCAGAAGGCGCTCGAAGCCGGCGTCGACGGGCTGATCCTCGTCGCGGCCGGCGCAGGCGGCCACGCGGGCACGACGTCGCCGTTCGCGCTCGTCGGTGAAGTCCGCAAGATCTTCGACGGCCCGATCGTGCTGTCCGGCTCGATCGCGAACGGCGGCTCGATCCTCGCCGCACAGGCGATGGGTGCCGATTTCGCGTACATGGGCACGCGCTTCATCGCGACGCAGGAAGCGCACGCGATCGACGACTACAAGCACGCGATCGTGAACGCGAAATCGTCGGACATCATCTACACGAACCTCTTCACGGGCGTGCACGGCAACTACATCCGCGAGAGCATCGAGAAGGCCGGCCTCGATCCGGATGCACTGCCGGAATCCGACAAGACCAAGATGAATTTCGGCAGCGACAAGACCAAGGCGTGGAAGGACATCTGGGGTGCCGGCCAGGGTGTCGGCCTGATGGACGACCTGCCGAGCGTGGGCGCGCTCGTCGAGCGCCTGAAGCGCGAGTACGACGACGCGAAGGCGCGGCTCGGCATTCCGCGCTGACGGAGGCGGCGGCCATCGCGGCCGCCACCGGCGCGAATTCCGTCGGACAAAACAAAAAGCGCGAACCGCAGCGGTTCGCGCTTTTTCATTGCCCCGCCGCAGCGGGAAAGCCGGTTCAGACCGCGCGCTTCATCCGCGTCATCGGCAGCACGCGCAGGCGCGATTCGATCGACGGGCACAGCGACTGCCCTTCGAAGCGCGCCGCGAGGAAGTCGACAAACGAACGCACCTTCGCGGACACGTGACGACGGCTCGCATAGACCGCGTAGATCGGTGCCTCGTGCGGCGGCACCGCATCGAGCAGCACCGGCACGAGCCGGCCGGACTCGATGTCGTCGCCGACCACCTCGGTGCCGAGCAACGCGATGCCCGCGCCCGCGAGCACGGCCGCGCGCAGCCCTTCGAGATGATTCACGATCAGGTTGCCGTTGAGGTTCACACGCGACGCAGCGGCCGCGTCGATCACCAGCGAGTCGAGCATCGTCGAATTCGAGTCGCGACGCAGGTAGTTGTGGTGCGCCAGGTCGGAGATCGTCGCAGGCGTGCCGTGCTTCTCGAGATACTCGGGCGACGCGACCAGCAGGATGTGCGCGGTCGCGATCTGCCGCGCGACCAGCGACGACGATTTCAATCCGTTCGGCGCCGCGCGCACCGCGACGTCATAGCCTTCCTCGATCAGGTCGACCACGCGATCGGACAGCGTCATGTCGACGGTCACGTCCGGGAACCGGCCCGCATAATCGGTGACGGCCTGCATCACGTGCCGCAGCCCGAACGCCGATAGCGACGTGACGCGCAGCCTGCCTTGCGGCACCACGCTCGCGGCGCCGACGGCCTGCCCGGCTTCGTCGAGTTCGGACAGCGCCTGCACGAGGCGCTCATAGTATTCGCGTCCTGCCTCGGTGGGCGCAACGCGTCGTGTCGTGCGATGCAGCAGCCGCGCACCGAGCTGCTGCTCGAGATGCATCACGTGCTTGCTCGCCATCGCAGCCGACATCTGCATGCGCTCAGCCGCGCCGACGAAGCTGCCCACTTCGACGACGTAGCGAAACACATTCATGCTGACGAGGGTATCCATCGAACTAGCTCGTAATGACGGGGGAATGGTCCAATTACGAGATAGGGTAACAAAGGCGAGGAAACAGAAAGGTCAACAAAGGCAAAACGGCGCCGCGAGTGGCGGCGCCGTTCTGGCGTAAAAAACATGCAGTTCGGACGCACTTTTCGCGCGCGTCCGGCGCACCGGTCGTGCGTACGCGTCAGAACTTCGCGCGGATGCCGGCGCCGAACGTGTTGCCGGTCGACAGGCCGCTGATGTGATCGTTCATGTACGCAGCGTAGACGTCCGTGCGCTTGGACAGCGGATAGTCGTAGCCGACGGCCCAGGTCTGGCGCGTCTGGTCGAGGCCGCCCGAGTCGCGCGAGTACGCGTACGACGCCATCGCGTTGCCGACGCCGAGCGGCACCGACACGCCGCCCTGCGCGGTATTCACGTGCCAGCTGCCCGCGACCTGGTCATTCTTCGTATACATGTACTGGCCGAACAGCTTCACGTACTTCAGGTCGTAGGTCGCGCCGACTTGCGCGATGCCCTGGCTCTTCATGCCGGCCACCAGCGCGCTCAGGTCACGCGGGCCGTTGTTGAAGTTCACGTACTGGTAGACCGCGGTCGCCGCGAACGGGCCGTTCGCGTAGTTGAACTGCGCGCTCCACTTCTTCGAGCCGTTGTCGCCGGCCTGGTTGCCGAGTGCGTACATCGCGCCGAAATTCAGGCCACCGAACGACGGCGACGTGTACGACAGCGCGTTGTTCCAGCCCGAATCGCCGACGGCACCCTGGTCGCTCGGGTAGGTCGGGAACGTGCCGAGGCCGAGGAACACGTGGTACACCATCGGCGAGAAGGTGTACGAGTCGTAGAACGGGTTGAACAGGATCGTCGACAGGAACAGGTGCGTCGTCAGGCGCCCGGCCGTCACCGTGCCGTACGGCGAATCGATGCCGACGTAGGCGTTGCGTGCGAAGAACGTGTCACCCTGGAAGCGGCCGAACTGGCCGTTCTGCGCGCGGAAGAAGCTTTCCAGCGTGAAGATCGCCTTGTAGCCGTTGCCGAGATCCTCGGCGCCGTGCAAGCCCCAGTACGACGTCGACATCCCGCCGCCGCTCACGTTCCATGCGCGGTCGCCGCCCGGGAACTTGGTTGCGCCGACCCATTCGTCGACCTGACCGTAGAGCGACACGCTCGACTGTGCATGGACGGGAGCGGTCGCCGCCACGCAGGCGGCCGCGGCGATCAGCTTGACGGACGTGCGCGACGCACGGCGAGCGAATGCTTTCATTGGATCTCCAGATTTTGTCGAATTGTCGATAAGTGGCGCGAGCGTTGTTTTTTGGAGCCGAGTGCTTGCGTCGTATGGGGCGCAGCCATCTTTACGGATCATTCGTCCGGTCAAAATTGCGCACACTTATTGCTGGTATAGCGGCAGCATTAACTTCGCGGAATTGATACATGGCCCGGCACCCGTCGGCGGCCCCGCATGAACGCGGTCGCGCGGCGGGACGGCGGCGTGGCGCACGCGAGCCGGGCGCGAAAGATAGCGCAATGCGACGGGAAAATCAGCGGAAATCTGTGCGCGACTGTGGCGAATTCGCATCAGCCGGCGAAGGGACGAGCGCGCGGGCGCTCAGTTTCGGTAGAACGGGGAGAAAAACGGCGAGTGTGCAGGTTCTTCCTGCGAGCGGGGCGGCGGCATCGGGCGGCCACCGCGCTCCTCGTTGTAGCGCGCGACATCGGCGCGGATCGAACCGGCGCGCAGCGGCACGTTGCCGCCACCCGGCGGGCGCGGCATCTGGCGCGCGTCGGCGCTGATCGGGCGATACGGGCTTTGCGCGGCGTAATGGCCGTACGACGGCGTCGGCCGCAGCCCCCAGCGGGAACCGTAGCCGCTCACGCCGCCGGCGCGTGCACCGGCCGGGGGCGCCACGCGGCGCCAGACGGGGGCACCGCCAGCCGGCTGACCGTACGCGCGCATGTCGCCGCCACCGAAGCCGTGGCCGCCGAACCCATGACCGCCGTGGGGCGGCTGCGCGAGCGCGAGCGGCATCAGCAGCGCGCAAAGCACGCCTGCCACCCATCGTCCGATCTTCCGTTTCACCCGTTCCGTCATCGTTCAGTGCCTGTCCACGCCCGCCGCCGGCTCCTTTCGGCCGACCCAAGGCTTTCAGCAGTAATTTATGAGCGGGCCGAAAGCGTGTCGAGCCAAAAAGTGTTATGTCGCCGGCATCGGTGTAACACCATGTTACTGCTAGGTTTTTTCACTTCAGGGCGCGACCGGGACAGAACATTCTTCTGCCGTTTTGCGCATGCCCGGCCCGGCGCCGTGAGCGTTGCCGCATGAGATCGATTCATCAATCGATTCGCACAATGAATTTGTGTAGTGAATCGCCAACCCGGACAATGGCGCCATCCGCGCGCGCGACGCGCCCCTCCGTCGTTTCCGAATCGAGTTCCCGATGGCCCGCCCCCGTTTTATTCCCGACAACTTCACGCTCGCGCTCGTCGGCACCGTCGTGCTTGCGAGCCTCCTGCCCTGCCGCGGCCCGGCTGCCCACGCGTTCAACTGGGCGACCAACATCGCCGTCGGCCTGCTGTTCTTCCTGCACGGCGCGAAGCTGTCGCGCGAGGCCGTCGTCGCGGGCGCGACCCACTGGCGGCTGCATGCGGTCGTGCTGCTCAGTACGTTCGCGCTGTTCCCGCTGCTCGGGCTCGCGCTGAAACCCGTGCTGCAGCCGCTCGTCACGCCGACGCTGTATGCGGGCGTGCTGTTCCTGTGCACGCTGCCTTCGACGGTCCAGTCGTCGATCGCGTTCACGTCGATCGCGAAGGGCAACGTGCCGGCCGCCGTGTGTGCGGCATCCGCGTCGAGCCTGCTCGGGATCTTCGTCACGCCGGCGCTCGTCGGGCTGATGATCACGTCGCAATCGGCGGCCGCCGCGTCGCCGTGGAGCACCGTCGGCAGCATCGTGATGCAGCTGCTCGTGCCGTTCATCGCCGGCCAGCTGCTGCGGCCCGTGATCGGCGGCTGGATCGACCGCAACCGCGGCGTGCTGCGCTTCGTCGACCAGGGCTCGATCCTGCTCGTCGTCTACGTCGCATTCAGCGAGGCCGTCAACGAGGGCCTGTGGCACCAGATCCCGCCGCGCGCGCTCGGCGGCCTGCTCGTCGTCAACCTCGTGCTGCTCGCGATCGCGCTGTTGCTGACCGCGTTCGTCAGCAAGCGGCTCGGCTTCAACCGCGCCGACCAGATCACGATCATCTTCTGCGGGTCGAAGAAGAGCCTCGCGGCCGGCGTGCCGATGGCCAAGGTGATCTTCTCGGCGAACGCGGTCGGCGCGATCGTGCTGCCGCTGATGCTGTTCCACCAGATCCAGTTGATGGCGTGCGCGGCGCTCGCGCAGCGCTGGGGCGCGCGCGACATGAGCGGCGAGCACGATGAGGGCGATGCGGCACCGGCGCCCGGCGCGCTGAGCGCGGGCAAGCGCTGACGATCAGGGCGGCGGGACGGCACCGGGGGGGCTGTCCCGCCTTTCCGCCTTTCCGCCTTTCCGCCTTTCCGCCTTTCCGCCTTTCCGCCCTCCCGCCTTCCCGCCTTCCCGCCTTCCCGCCGTACCGCCTTCCCATCGAACCGCAGCACCGACCTTCCAGCTGCACACCCGACGCGATGCACCAGCAACGCCCATCGCGTCACGAAATCTTCATTCAATTCTCCGCGCGCGGTGCCGTTAAGTCGGGCGTCCTGTCGATTCGGCTGCCCTCGCCCATGCCCGCGCCCCACTCCGACTCCGCTGCCGCCAGCATCACGCGCCTGATCGCGGATCGCGCGCTCGCCGCCGTCTTCCAGCCGATCGTCGATCTCGGGTCGGGGACGGTCGTCGGATACGAGGGCCTGATACGCGGCCCGCGCGGCACCGAACTCGAGCCGCCCGTCGCGCTGTTCGCGCAGGCCGCGCGCGAAGGCGAAACGATCGCGCTCGAACAGGCGGCCGCGCTCACCTGCCTCGACGCGTTCGCGGCGCTCGGCTGCGACGGCAAGCTGTTCGTCAATTTCAGCGCCGGGACGATCCTGACGCTCGCCAGCGAACGCGAGCGCATACGGCAGCTCCTCGTCCGCGCGCGGATCGGCGCCGAGCGCATCGTGATCGAGCTGACCGAGCAGAACGCGATTACCGATGTCGCCCACATCGGGCCGGCCGTCGCGTCGCTGCGCGACGCCGGCATCCAGTTCGCGCTCGACGACTACGGCACCGCGAACGCGAGCATGAACCTGTGGCTGCGCCTGCATCCGGACGTCGTGAAGATCGACCGCTTCTTCATCCACGACATCGCGCGCGACCCGCTGAAGTTCGAGGCCGTGAAGGCGATGCAGCACTTCGCGCAGGCAAGCGGCGCGCAACTGATCGCGGAAGGCATCGAGAACGAATGCGACCTGATCGTCGTGCGCGACATGGGTATCTGCTGCGTGCAGGGCTTCCTGCTCGGCCGGCCGAACGCGCAGCCGTCGCGGGTCGTCGCGCCGGCCGCGCGCGACGCGATCCGCGCGCCGCACATCGCGGTGTTTCCCGGCGCGACGCGCTCGGTGCGGCCGGCCGGTACGATCGCCGGGAAGATGCTGGTGCCGGCGCCGGCGCTGCCACGCGACGCAACCAGCAACGACGTGCTCGACCTGTTCAACCGGATGCCCGACCTGCACGCGGTCGCGCTCGTCGAACGCGGGCGGCCCGTCGCGCTCGTGAATCGCCGCGGCTTCATCGACCGCTTCGCGCTGCCGTACCACCGCGAGGTATTCGGGAAGAAGCCGTGCCTGCAGTTCGCGAACGACGCACCGCTGATGATCGACAACGCGACGACGTTCGAGCAGCTCGCGATGCTGCTCGCGAGCCACGACCAGCGCTATCTCGCGGACGGCTTCGTGATCACCGAACACGGTCGCTACGTCGGGCTCGGCACCGGCGAGAGCCTCGTGCGCGCGGTGACCGAGATGCGCATCGAGGCCGCGCGCTACGCGAATCCGCTGACGTTCCTGCCCGGCAACATCCCGATCAGCGCGCACATCGACCGCCTGCTCCAGCGCGACGCCGGCTTTCATGCGTGCTACGTCGACCTGAACCAGTTCAAGCCGTTCAACGACCAGTACGGCTACTGGCAGGGCGACGAGGTGCTGAAGTTCGCGGCGACGGTGCTGGCCGGCGTGTGCGATCCGCAGCGCGACTTTCTCGGGCACGTCGGCGGCGACGATTTCCTCGTGCTGTTCCAGCGCGCCGACTGGCGCGAACGCGCCGCCGACGCGATCGCGCGCTTCAACGAAGGCGCGCAGCTCTTCTACACGCAGGCCGACCGGCAAGCGGGCGGGCTGCACGGCGAGGACCGCCACGGCAACCCGGCGTTCTTCGGCTTCGTGACGATGGCGATCGGCGCGGTCGGCGTGCCGGCCGGCGCGCACGGCGCGAAACGCTACGGCAGCGACGAGATCGCATCGGTCGCGGCGCTCGCGAAGCGGCGCGCGAAACAGCAACCGGACGGGCTCGCGGTCGTCGACCTCGATGCGGGCCGCGCCGCGCTGCGCCATCGCGGCGAACCGCCGGCCGTCGCGATACGCTGAACGGTGGGCGGCCGTCATGTGCGGACACGGCGGCGCCCGGCGCGGCGGTGGCGCGCATTCGTCCGTCAATCAACTAGACCGTTAGTTGCACACCACCTTCCCGGCGGCCCGTAGAGGCAGTCGGGCACTGCTCGTGCGAATGCGTGAAGCCGGCCCGCTTGCCGCCCGTTTTCTGCTCGCCATACTCACGCACGCCCACCTTGCCTTTTTCGCGTTTTGTTTAGTATTTTTAGTAACGGCGTTTTCGCAGATTAGCGCTTAAAAACCCGGAATTCGCGGGTATTCCCCGGCTATCCGGCCCGAATTCCGCAATACGTTTTACTATACAATCGCTTTCACCCTAAACAAACCGGACCCCGAACGATGGGTACGACCATTCGCGATGTGGCGCGGGCGGCAGAGGTCTCGATCGGCACCGTCTCCCGTGCGCTGAAAAACCAGCCAGGCCTGTCCGAAGCCACGCGTGCGCGCATCGTCGAGATCGCGCAGCAGCTCGGCTACGATCCCGCGCAGTTGCGACCGCGCATCCGCCGGCTCACCTTCCTGCTTCACCGCCAGCACAACCGCTTTCCGGCCAGCCCGTTCTTCTCGCACGTGCTGCACGGCGTCGAGGATGCGTGTCGCGAGCGCGGCATCGTGCCGACGCTGCTCACGGTCGGGCCGAACGACGACGTGCTGCGCCAGATGCGCCCGCACGCGCCCGACGCGATCGCGGTGGCCGGCTTCATCGAGCCGGAGACGATCGAGGCGCTCGCCGCGACCGGCCGGCCGCTCGTGCTGATCGACCTGTGGGCGCCCGGGCTGCGCTCGGTGAACATCGACAACGCGACGGGCGCGGCGCTCGCGATGCGCCACCTGCTCGCCACCGGCCGCACGCGGATCGCTTTCATCGGCGGCTCGCCCGCGCACTACAGCATCGCGCAGCGCGCGATCGGCTACCGGCGCGCGTTCTTCGAGGCCGGACGGCTGTTCGATCCCGCTTACGAAGTGACGATCGACGCGGGGCTCGATCCCGACACGGGCGCCGCGCGTGCGATGGAGCAACTGCTCGACGCGCCGGGCCCGCGCCCGGAAGCCGTCTTCGCGTACAACGACGCGGCCGCGCTCGCCGCGCAGCGCGTGTGCACCGCGCGCGGGCTGCGCATTCCCGACGACATCGCGGTCGTCGGCTTCGACAACATCCCGGCTGCCGCGCACGCGAGCCCGCCGCTCACGACGCTTGCGGTCGACAAGGAGGCGCTCGGCCGCCGCGGCGTCGAGCTGCTGCTCGCCGACTCGCCCGAGCGCACCGAGATTTCCCTGCCCGTCGAGCTGATCGTGCGGGCCAGCAGCCAGCCCGCCGGCTCCCCGGCACTCGATACCGCCACGGTCACCGAATCATCATGAACATGCCCCCGGTCCAACCCTGCACGGCCGCGCCGGCCGCCCACACGCAAGCCGCGCCGTTCGTCGCGAGTTTCCGCGACCCGTCGTTCCTGCTGTCGCACATCGAGGACACGCTGCGCTTCTACGCAACGAACGCGTTCGACCCGACGGGCGGCTTCTACCACTACTTCCGCGATGACGGCAGCATCTACAACCGCACGTCGCGCCACCTCGTCAGCAGTTGCCGGTTCGTCTTCAACTACGCGATGGCATACCGGCATTTCGGCGATCCGCGCCACCTGGAATACGCGCGCCACGGGCTGCGCTTCCTGCGCGACGCGCACTGGGACGACGAACTGCAGGGCTACGACTGGGAACTCGACTGGCGCGACGGCGCGAAGCGCGCGACGCTCGACGGCACGCGCCACTGCTACGGGCTCGCGTTCGTGCTGCTCGCGGCCGCGCACGCGACGATGGCCGGCATCGACGAGGCACGCCCGCTGATCGCGGCCACCTACGAACTCGCCGAGCACCGCTTCTGGGATGCAGCCGCGGGCCTCTATGCGGACGACGCGACGCCGAACTGGATCGTGTCGACGTACCGCGGCCAGAACGCCAACATGCACATGACGGAGGCACTGCTCGCGGCCTACGAGGCGACCGGCCACCTCACGTACCTCGATCGCGCGGAAAAGCTCGCGTCCCACATCACGCAGCGCCAGGCAGCGCTGTCGGGCGGGCTCGTGTGGGAGCACTACCATGCGGACTGGTCGGTCGACTGGGATTACAACAAGGAAGACAGCTCGAACATCTTCCGGCCGTGGGGCTTCCAGCCCGGGCACCAGACCGAATGGGCGAAGCTGCTGCTGATCCTCGAGCGGCACCGCCCGCTCGACTGGCTCGTGCCGCGCGCAGCCGAGCTGTTCGACGCCGCGCTCACGCACGCGTGGGACGCCGATCACGGCGGCCTGTACTACGGCTTCGGCCCCGACTTCACGATCTGCGACCACAACAAGTATTTCTGGGTGCAAGCGGAAACCTTCGCGGCCGCCGCGATGCTCGGCGCGCGCACCGGCAGCGAGCGCTTCTGGGACTGGTACGACGAGATCTGGCGCTATAGCTGGACGCACTTCGTCGATCACCGCTACGGCGCGTGGTACCGCATCCTCACCTGCGACAACCGCAAGTACAGCGACGAGAAGAGCCCGGCCGGCAAGACCGACTATCACACGATGGGCGCGTGCTACGACGTGCTCGCCACCCTCGCCCGCGCGCAGCGCAGCGAGCCGACCCAATGAGCGGCGGCACGTTTCCGGCTTTCGTGTCCGCGGGCGACATCCTGACCGACATGGTGCGCGCGGGCGACACGCAATGGACGTCGGTGCCGGGTGGCGCCGGCTGGAACGTCGCGCGCGCGGTCGCGCGGCTCGGCGTGCCGAGCGCGCTCGCGGGCTCGATCGGCGAGGACTGCTTCTCCGACGTGCTGTGGCGCACGAGCGAAGCGGCCGGCCTCGACCTGCGCTTCCTGCAGCGCGTCGCGCGGCCGCCGCTGCTCGCGATCGTCCACGAGACCCGCCCGCCCGCGTACTTCTTCATCGGCGAAGCGAGCGCCGACCTCGCGTTCGATCCGGCGCGGCTGCCGGCCGGCTGGACCGACCACGTGAAGTGGGCGCATTTCGGCTGCATCAGCCTCGTGCGCGAACCGCTCGCCGGCACGCTGGCCGCGCTCGCGGCCGACCTGCACGCGCGCGGCGTGAAGATCAGCTTCGACCCGAACGTCCGGAACCTGATGACGGCTGCGTTCCGGCCGACACTGGAGAAGATGGCCGCGCTCGCCGACCTGATCAAGGTATCCGACGAAGACCTGCGGCACCTGTTCGGCGGCGACGGCCCCGACGCGATCGGCGCGGTGCGCGCGCTGAACCCGCGTGCGGCCGTGCTCGTCACGCGCGGTGCGCAGGCGGCAACGCTCTACGCGGACGGCGACGTGCATGAAGCCAGCCCGCCGCGCGTCGAGGTGGCCGACACCGTCGGCGCGGGCGACGCGTCGATCGGCGGCATGCTGTTCAGCCTGATGGCGGCGCCGCAGCGCGCGTGGCGCGAGCATCTCGTGTTCGCGCTGGCGGCGGGCGCCGCGGCGTGCCGGCATACGGGCGCGCACGCGCCGACGCTCGACGAGGTCGTCGCACTGATCGAACGGTGACGGAGCGGTAAATGAACGGTGACAGGGTCCTGATCAGTCACCGATATGCGGCACTGTACATGTTGCGCCGCAGTGCTAGGATGAAGTGTCCTATTGCGGGAGAGGCATCATGGACACCAACACGTTCACGAAAGGCATCTACACGGCCAAGGCGCATACCCAGCATGCGGGCAACGGGCAGTTCCAGGGTTACGTGATCCTCGCGCGCGACGACGGTGACGACACCGAAAACACGCGCTACGACGTCCACTCGACGAGCCCCAGCGAGGAAGAAGCGTTCGACGAGGCGAAGGCGCTCGCGCACCGGATCCTCGGCGAAATCGAGTTGTAACGCGCCGCCATTCAGGCGCGGCTCAGAGCAGCCGCGCCACCATCGATAGCAGCATCGTCAGCACCAGCGTCGACATGAACGGGAACGGGTAGCGCCGCCCGCCGAGCGTCAGCGTGACGTCGCCCGGCATCCGCCCGATGCCGAGCTTGCCGAGCCACGGCCAGCAGCGCGTCAGGATCATCACCGCGACGAACGTCGTCATCAGCCAGCGCAGCATGTCGGCTCCCGTCAGAGCGCGTGCGAGCGGTCGCCGCGCGCGAACGCGTCGAGCGTGCCGTCGATGCCGCGCGAGAACGCGATCACCTTGAACAGCTCGCCCATCTCGGCTTCGGAAATCAGCTTCTGCACCGCGTTCGCGGCCGGCAGGAACGCGTGGATGTCCGACGGATCGATCGCGGACAGCGCGTCCGTGATACCCGCGTTCAACAGGAAGCGCGCCTGCGACGTGTAACCGAGCAGGTCGGCACCGGTCGCGACGGCCGCGTCGTAGATGCCGGTGAATTCGACGTGCGCGGTGATGTCCTGCAGCCCCGGATACAGGAACGGATCGTCGTGCGCATGGTGGCGGTAGTGGCACATCAGCGTGCCGCGGTCGCGCTGCGGGTGGTAGTACTCGTGCGCGGGAAAGCCGTAGTCGACCAGCAGCACCGCGCCGCGCCCGAGCATCGTGCAGACGGTGCGCGTGAACGCCAGCGCGGCCTCGTGCGTCTCGGTCACGTAGCCGTCATTCGCATCGTCAAGGCCCGCGAGTACCGACGGCAGGCCGGCCGGCGCAGCCGGACGGTCTTCGAACACGAACGCCCGCTGCGCGTCGAGCGCGACGCCGCGCTCGTGCCATGCGTCGCCCGCCTTCGCGAACAGGCGCACGGGCATCGCATCGAGCACCTCGTTGCCGACCACGACGCCGTCGAACCGCTCGGGCAGCGCATCGAGCCAGCGCACCTTCGCGGCGAGCGCCGGTGCGGCGGCCGTAATCGTGTCGCGCTGCCGTTCGCGCAGCTCGCCCGAGAGATCAACGATCAGGTATTCGTCGAGCCCGGCCTCCAGCGCGTCGAGCGCCGCGAGCAGCCCGGCTGCGAGCTTGCCCGTGCCGGCGCCGAATTCCATCACGCTACGCGTGCCGCTCGCCGCGAGCGCTTCCGCGACCGGTTGCGCGAGCGTCTGCGCGAACAGCGGCGACAGCTCGGGCGCGGTGACGAAGTCGCTGCCGTCGTCGGCGCGGCGCCCGAACTTGCGTGCACCGCCGCTGTAATAGCCGAGGCCGGGCGCATACAGCGCGCGCTCCATGAAGCGATCGAACGGCAGCCAGCCGCCGGCCGCCGCGATCTCGTCGCGCAGTTGCGCGGCAAGGGTTTCGGACTGCGCGAGCGCGTCAGGGCCGGGAGCAGGTAAACTAGCGGGTTCGTGAGCTTTCGGGTTCATCCCGGCATTGTAAATGACCGTTTCAGCCGATACGTCGACCCAGCGCGTGGCGCTCGTCACCGGTGCCCTGGGCAGCGCGGCCGACGCCGCATCGATCGGCCGTGCGCTCGCGACCGGATTCGCGCGGCACGGCTGGGACGTCGCGCTGCAGCGCAGCCACGGCGCGCCGCACGCGGCCGCCGACGCGCTCGTCGCCGAAGTCGCGGCGCTCGGCCGCCGCGCGGTCGTGCTCGACGCCGATCTGACCCTGGAAACCGAAGCCGCCGCACTCGTCGCCGCGTGCGGCGCGGCAATCGGCCGGCCCGCGTGCGCGGTGTTCGTGAGCGCGAGCGCAGGCGCCGACGACGCGCACTCGGTAGACGGTGCGTCGCTCGCCGGCGCACTCGCGCGCAACGTGACGGCACCGCTCGCGCTGGCGCGCGCGCTGGCCGATGCGACGCCCGACGCCGCGCGCGAGCACGAAGCGCTGCGCGCCTGCGCGATCCACGTGCTCGACCAGGCGCTGTTTCACCCTGCGCCGGCCCAGATGTCGCACGCGCTGATGCAGGCCGCGCTGAACCGCGCGACGTCGGCGCTGGCGCTGGCGCTCGCGCCGAAGGTGCGGGTCGCGGCG
>NZ_CABVPW010000041.1:0-81553 GCF_902499025.1 Burkholderia lata
ATAGATGTACTACGCTGTCTCAGGGTGGGTCAGATTTAGATGAAATCGGTGGGTTAAGACTCGGTGGAAATCAACACCCAACATGCCCATGGCACGGACCCCTCATCCGAATTGCCTAGCATGCAACCAGTTGCATGCTAGGCAATTCCATTTCAGAAATTTCAATCTTGAGCGGCGGGGTCAACGCAAGGCCGGAAGAATTGCTCATACAACGCCATCATCACCTCAGACTTTCGGGCATGACGGGCTCACGGCGGCGAGCATGCCAACATGAGCATTTTTATGTAACAACCTAATACCTAATGTCGGCGCCGATGAGTTGTGTGTTCGTTGCACTTTTTGAACGCAACAAGGGCTTGCCTCGACCGTTGAGCGTGCGTCCCGAAGGACACGACGCTCACGCTCGTTCCGAAATTGTCCTTAGCTCGCGCTTCGGGCATGGAGTTCCGCGCATGTCGCGGGCCCAGAACGCCATCTATCAGCGCTGGACAGTAGCCTCAACCAGACCGCCGCAGTTGCGGAAGGGGTTCCAATCGGTATCACAAGGCAAGCTCGCTTTGTCGCGTCGTCAAGCCACGCGCTACGCTCTTCGCACCCACGATAGGCTCCCGCAGCAATCGCAAGAGCTCTCAGCAGAGTTACCACCCTTTCCTCTGACGAAGCACCGCTCGCGCTCCGAATAAGGAGGTCACGCAACACATCGGATAGCTCGCGGTCTCCGGTTATCAAGGCTAGTAGTGCCACGGCTCCTAAGCGTACGGCCTTTCCCTCCCAATCCGGGTCCCCAGAATCGATTGTGTATGTCATCAAAGCGGCAACCCCGGGAGCGTAATCGTCCCTCTTCAGCGTCACTAAGTGAGCAAGTACTCCTAACGTAGTCCATACCACCGTTGTACAGTCCTTCTCTAGTTCCGCCCGCACAAATTCCTTATCGCTATCGCTTAAGTCGTTCACTTTTCGGTCTGCGGGCCCCCAACAAGGGCTAGAGAAAAAGAACGCGGCACGACTTTGCTCCCGTTGGCGCTCCAAGGCCTGATGAAGTACGTCGGCGTTCGGAATCGACTGCTCTGCCGCAGCAACTTCATCCGCAATACTCGCTAGAAGGCGGAGAACATTGCTCCGACAGGCCTCTGGCGTCGTCAAACCATTAGCAACCATCGGGTCCTGATAGAAATCGACGATTTCCACCATATCGGACGTTGGTTGCAAATGATGGTGGGCCCACGCATCTAAGGTCTCAAGGTTGAATCGAAATCCGGAGTATCCTTGGAGCACGACGCCCGCCTGCATCCAAGCTGCCATCCGCTTCCAATACGGCCGGAATGCTGCAGCCCCCTCAATTGTTTGTAGTTCAGAAAGCGCCACTTTCGCGAACTGCGCGGCAGCGATGTACATCTGGTCGTAGGCCTCACTCTCGACACAGAGGCTGACGATACAGTCACCTGCCATCTTCATAAAGCGCTCGTCGGCGCTTCGCCTCAGTGCAAGCTCCGTCAGGCCAAGAATTGAGTACGGGTCATTCAGCTTCCCCATATCCTTCAAGACCATCCACAATTCCTCGTCACCTACATGTTCAACCAATCGCGACGGAGCGAGTGTCGGATGGAGGAAGCCATATAGAGAGACGCGTAGGCCATGGCGCAGGTCTCGCTCCAACAGTTTGCGTCGATATGGCAGAAGCACATCCGAAAAATAGGATTCAACCTCGGACGACATCTCTACGGGACCAAACAACTCCGTGTAGTAGGTCAAGTCGGCAGGAGCGACCACCTGCAGCTCCGGCGGACGCTCTCGCCCAGCATAGATGCGTCCCCACCTGGACCGGACGCCGGTGATACGTTCTGTGAGCAGCAAATTCAGGTCGTGCGCCGACAGCTTGCTATCGGTCAACGAGTTCGAAATGCGCTTTGCGTCATCGAACGTTGGCCCAAGCTCCGATAGGGCACGTCCAACGCATTCTTGTCGAGCTACCGCAAGCGGAAGTACCCCCCCGAGCTCCGGAAGGTCGATTTCCTGCCAATGGTCACCCATCTTTACCGTTAGGGTGACTATGCGCCCGTCAGACTCGATACGGTAGAACGGTACATCCGCGCTTTCGTACACCCCCTCTTGCACGGCCTTTTGAGTGTTCTCGTAGAGCGCATCAACTTGTATAGCCGTTGAATCCGGGAATTGAATCACGTCGACCAGAATTGCCTTAGTTAGTGGCCCCAGCGTCGCGTGTTGGATTAAAAAGTTGCGGATACGTCTCGGCAATGTTGCTATCGTCGCGGTTATCCGACGGTTCACATCGACGGGGTCCGTACTGGACTCCTGCAACGCGACGAGCAGCGTCGCAATATGGCCCGCAATCGCTTCCAATGCATCAGGATTTGCTCTGCTCGTGGGTTGCAGCACCAGCGCTTCGATAGCCTCGTGAAACGCGCCCCTCCTCGCCGCCTTCCAATAACTTGACAGAACAAGTAGGTTTCCGATGGTCAAACCGACCAGTTGTAACGCAAGCTCGCGATTCGGCTCAGGATTACGAGACGCGGCGTACCAAAGCGTCCTCGCAAAATTCTCCATCAACCATTCTGTAGTGGCGGTTGCTCGTTCGAGTGAAGCCGAATCGTCCTCCCATAGCTTCACCAAGACGTCATTTATTGCGCGATGGATGGACTCAAAATACTGCCTGTCACGAAGGTCCCCAAAATCGAGAAGGCACGCTTGCACAACGTTTTGGCGAAGAATTTTGACTTCGAGTGATTCAATGAGTGCCCCATTTTTGTCGACATCGCAATCGTTCAGTAACCTCAACAGCTCATCACCTCGAACTGCGACATATGCGACCCCCATCGCCCGCAAGCGATGTTTCGCATGGCCCCCTTCGGCATCGGGTAACTCCCCTGCTTCCCAAAGCCCATCGACAAGTTCTTGCGTCGAGTACACGGGGACAAACTTGCCATGCTCGTCGCCAATGTGTTGCAGTCGCGTAAAGTAGCGGTCGTCAATAATCAGGCAGTCAATTTCACCTAACCCCTGGAGGAATGCGAACGCAGTGAAAGAATCAGCAATGCGAGAGTCGCTAAGCGCGAGAAGCTTGTCGCTTCGTGGCCGCTCAGCAAGCAAGTGGACGCGCCCCGTCTCAAGTCCAGCTCGCATGCAACTACGCGCGGCCTCGAGAGTGGAGATGGTTCTCTCACGTTCTTTGGATTCGTCTACAGTTTGCTCGAGTTCCAACCGCATTCTCGATGGGCAATGCAGCGCCAATCCCGATTGGCCAACGGCCTCCAAAATATCGGCATGAAACAAATTTCGGATTGTGACCGCATCTGCAAAGACATCGGTACTCAAAAAGTCACTTGCCACTTCGCTCCGTGGGCCACTATCGATTCGCGCAAGCGTCCTGTCTGCGCGTTCGGCCGTCACATGTGCAATCTTGCCCGCCTTTTCAAGCGCACTCACATACGTACGCGCCGATATTACGAGCAAGTTATACTCGCGCAAATTTGCCGTCTGCTCTCCAAGAGACCCGGCGCGAAGTAAAGGATGCGAAGCAACCACTCGGCCACCAGCAGCCTTTGCCTTTTCAAGAAGAAGCGCGAATTCATCCCCAGCCTCCTCAATAAGCCAATTGGGCGGTCTAACGTCGTCCATAGCCGGACGCAAAATCGAGCGCTTCAATGCATCGAGAAGACCCTCAGCAAGCCGAACCTCAGAAGGCTGCTGGAACCGTATACGGCGCCTCTCCTTTAGCAAAAGTTGCATCGTGTCGGGGGCAACATGAACGACATCGAAAGCAGCAAGCGCTTTCTCGAGAAGACCTAGTTGTGTCAATGTCAGAACGGATGTTATATCGAGACCAACACTTCCCGACATCTTCAGTGTGTGACGGTCGACTCGCGCTCCAATGAATGGCAAAGAGATTCGCTTTCGTGTGTCTGGCTGCGCCTCGTTCGAGGCGGGAATGGAGCAATAAAGTCTCCCAAGCGGGAGATTCATCATGCTGGCAAGAATTTGAATGGGCGCGGTGCTCTTACTAAAAGCCTCAAACATGGATGCGTTCCCACTTTGCATCGCCGGGAGGACATCTTCAACCATCTCCCTCAAAGTCATCCGCTTTATCAAGCCATCTGTATCGGACTGCGCTGCGCTGCTGAGCCACCCAGCACTCAACTCGTCCTCCATTCCAAGTTGCATCGCCGTGTTGTATGCCGCGACAAGAACGGAAGCGGTACCATTCGCCTTATCGGCAGCGAGTCTCACCAAATCAATTGCCTTCTCCGGCGAAGAACTCCCATTGTCCGCAAGCTGCGCGAGCAGTAATAGTGTGTGCGCAGAGAAAGAATCACGTACAGGCCACTCTCGTTCAAAAATCACTGGGAAGCGGTCCCATTCTCCCGACTTGATGGCAACGTTTATGTCCAGCCCGACATGGCGCTCGACATGCGGATACTTCAATAACAGTTCGTCATTTATCTTCTGGGCCTCGCGCCAGTCTCCGTATTCAAGTAGAGTCCAAGCCAGTTCGGATTGCAATTCTTCGTCCTGGCCCACAACATCACGCTGGGACTGCAGAAATTCGACGATTTCCTTTGCGTTTCGGTTGGATTTGGATTGCATTGCGACGACGACAAAGCGTGCATTGGCTAGCGAATGGTCAAGGTCATACAGCCGCATTGCTAGCGGCTCCATGGCATCGAAGTCCCTTACCCGTGCAAGATATTCAACAAGCGCGTGCAAATTGCGTAGAGTTGGAGCATTCCTATAGAGCTCCTCAAGTTGCGGGCGTATGTCCCGCCCTTCCGCCGCAGCGATTTCCGCTTCAACAAGTGCAGCCTCGGATTCGGAGAACGCGCCTCGGTGAACTTCCAGCTCAGTCCGAGCTCGCGTAGCCTGACCATCACTCTTCAGCAACGCCTCGATTTTTACGCGCGTGAGTATGCGTGCGTCAACTATGTCAGACAGCTCTGCTTCGTTATCCTCAAGGAATGCTAGCACCCCCGACCCATCATCCGTATCAAGCGCTAGGAAGAAGCGACTCACCCATTCATCCATGGTCAGCCCACCGATACTCCTTCTCGCCTCAAGGTATGTGACCAATGCAGGCCTATCAATCTCGAACTCAAATTGTCTAGCGATGGAATATAGCTTCGCTGCTTGCGATTTATCTACCAGCGCGCGTCTCATCTCTTCGGTTGCATGTGCGTGGACCGCCTCGTCTCGACTGCCAAGTGCAAGCCATAAACGGATTATCCACGCGTGCTCCGCACGTTCCGGGCTCCACTTGGCCATCTCGATATGGGCTTGCTGCAATAGCTCAATCGCACTGGACCGCCACGCGTCAGCCGCATCTCCCTCGACGGGTGGTGCAGTGCCATAGATGATATTACTGTTTAATACAGCTAAGCGAAACTCACTTGGCACCAGCATAACTGCGCGATGCATACCTTCAATGAACAATAGGTCCGGGTACTCTGTATGCAGTGGGCGTGCATATTCCAGCACCTGAATCGCACCTTCCCATCGTCCGAGCTGAGCGTAGGCATTCGCAAGAGCGGCCCAACCCAGTGGCGAAATATCGTTGCAAGTCAAATCATCCTTGCGGTCTTCGTACCACGAGACTGCTACCGCATGGCCACGAGTCTTCGCGAGTGTCCATATGAGCGCAGCGCGACTGTCGGCGGTCGAAATGTCACGCAATATCTGTAGCGCTTGGTCCGCCTCACCTTCTTGCAAAAGCAAAAGGGCTCGAACCACGGTTACTCCAGAGTCTGTCGATGTCGGCGCCAGAAGCGAAAAGTACTCCTTAGCATCGGCAGCAGAGGCAGCGTCGGCGGATAGAATACGTGCAGCCCACATGTAGACCCGCTGCTTTTGCTCTTGTGAAGCGTCAACCAAACTACCCTCTCTCACATCATTGGCAAGCGCTCTGATTCCTTGAGCCGCGTGAGGGTCAAACGTCCTCGTCATCAGTATGGACTCCAGTCTTCGAGCCGCCTCCGCCGATGCCAACGGCTCGGCAGACTTCCCGAAACTTGTTGCCACACTTTGCGAAACAGCGCCCAACTGCTCCTTTACCTGTGCTATATCGGCCCTTATCTCTCCACTTCTCGCATCCACCTTTTCTCCGATTGCATCGGCGACCATTGCGCTAGACTCATCAAAGTGTGCTCGATATCCCTCGACCATCGCGGCAACAACGCTATTTATTAACCCTTCCGCGAGCTGCACAGCGTCACCTGTATGTGCTGAATACGTTGCAGCGAGTGCCTCTCGCGCCCCCTCTTCCGCCTGACCTCCAACCAACCTGTTCTTGGCAAGACCGAACAGGCTCTGGCGCGTATCGTCAAGCTTCAACCACTCTTCGACTGATGGCCGCCGTAGGTAGCCGGCAACGATGACGAATTGTTCAAGCACAGCTACCTTTCCAGCGATAGATGAGCTCCCAGCTGATGCACCGACTAGGCGTTCGTAGGTTTCAGTAAATGACAGATGCATGCCGGGTGGTTCGTCTGCGGCTACGCCAACATACGCCCGACGCTCAGCGTTTAGTACCTTAGCTCTGTTGATGATTCTGGGCTTTACCAAATCCCAGATTTTCCAAAGAGCCGCCAAAATTTTTGCGCTGGAAATCAGCATTGTCATGTCAGTCGAAAAGTGCCACTTGAATTTCTTGAAAGGAAGAACGGCCAAGTATTAGGGTAATGCAAGTCAGGAAGAACTCCCATTCGCGCTGCCAATCGCAAAGCAGAAGCTCACGGTGATACAAATTTTCTCGTCACCCATCAGCGACCACGAGTAGTTGAGTGCGTTGGCAACGCCACTACCCCCGATACGCAATAACTGAACATCCTCCAAGGGTACGATGTAACAGCCCCCGTTGGGGGTAGGTAGCTCGTAAACTGGAACGTCGTTCACATAGGCCGGAGCGTTCTCGGCTTTGGTACCGTCGGGACCACGTATGACTACCCCATGGGGAAGCGGGGTCTGCCAATGACCGCTCCCCCACCAAAATGGTTGCAAATAGCCACTCAGATTACCCGGGCCGACCAAGATGACCGGGTGCTTGCTCGCGCACCTTAAAGCGTCACACAGAGACGCTATTGTCAACACAAACGCATGTAAATCTTGAACTGCTGGTTGGTCAATCGACTGCAAATTTTCGCTATCTACTGGGCGAAGTTCAGAATCAACCACATACTGATGAAATGCTGACACAATCATATTTTCAAATATCTGCTGCCCAACCGCTTCAACGAAACTATCTTCCGGTTCCGCATTGCTACCTTGCGCAAATATCTGCTTCTTGTGGCTTACGTAGTACTCACGTCGTGGGACGACCAATTTCGGTACGAAGTTGACGCCCTGAATCGGTGACGATGCGCCGTCCTTCAACTCGAATACCTGCTTCGCAATCCTTTCAACTGCACGACGAACCAAAATCTCACTGACGGTGAGTGAGCGTAGTGTTAGCGTGCGTTCTCGGGTAGCCTTTAAGCTACCTATCTTGTTGGCCCGAGCGACCTGCACCCGAGCCTGGCGCAATGAGCCGGTTCGGCCAATCGCGTTACGCAAAGTTGAGACAGCCGGCGCGCAGTCTGTGAATTCGCTCGAGAGCACAAGCTTCCTGATGTCTCGGCAATGGCGAGCTACCGAGTCGAGCGTCTCTAGGTCTCGCCACCAGCTCTCAATCAATTTCTCGGACCCTCTATTGTTAGAGCGACCTTGTGTAACAACCGCCGCCATCAGCTTCGCTTGTGCCGAAGTCATCGCGGTAACGTCGGTTGCGACTCCAGACCATCCATAAATCCAGAACGCGACCTCAGGCGATTGCTTCTCCCACGTAAGTCCCTCGGAGAAACCATCGATTCGTGCGCGGACAGCACGGTCACCAAAGCATGCGTTGAGAATTGCTTGTGACACGGCATCAGGATTGTCGAGAGGAAACGCCTCGACTTTTCCACCACTCCGCAAATTCTGGGCCTGAATGAGATACGCAGCAAAGCGAAGCTCCCTGCTTTCGCCATCAGCGTTGTCCCCGCCGTTCTGAATGAGGAGCAGTACAACGAAGAGTCGCATGCTTTCCCAATATCGCCGGATAGCAAGATTCAGCGCCTTTTCTGCCAGGCGAATCGTGACTGCATTGTCCCCGTTCCAAAGGTACCGTTGCGCCTCCACCCATGATTTGTCTGCAAGTGATAGCGCCACCGAGTCGAACCGAGAATCCAAATCGAGATGGTCAGTCTGCAACTCGTGGGCGCGATTTCCCCACCATTTGAGGAAATTTTCATACAACCACGTTGCAGCAATTTCGTCACCACGCGACATGGCCCTTAGGAACAACGTTACCGACCAGTCGATGTGACTCGCCAGTATCTTTGCTCTACCAGTAAGCGCCAACCAAATCTCGTTGTCCGCACATTCGCTTCTACTCGGAATACTAACGTGTACATTTCCCCACGACCCGATAAAATCGACAATCGCTCGCTCGTAAACCTGCCCGTTTGGCAAGGGCAAAATCCCTTCGAATTTTTGAGCATTGGGGACAAGACACGCTTGCGCGGCGCGTATCCACCAATTTTCGAGATGAAAGGATAAGTTCCCACTAATGTGGAATGCATCGATGATTAGCCGCTCAGGCCTCACCGGTAGCACTCGCACCAAACTACTGGGCACATGCGCCATTATTCTGAATAAGCGAACGTCCCTCTCCAGCTGGTCAACTGCAACGCGCGACACTTCTCGATACGGGGTAAGCCATTTCAGGTCGATGGGACTGCCGTTGATGCTGTATGGCGATGAGTGCATCGTCGCGGCGTTCTGCGCGACACCTTCCTCCTCCGCCACGCAGGCTAGCAGCAAAGTCTTGTGAAGCTCCAGGAGGACACGAAGCGTGTCCACTGCAGCCCCATGTCGGTTCTGGTCGGAGAGCGACTCGACCTCGCCAGCGACTTCGAGGAGCATCTCTTCCGCCGTCATCGACAACGTATCGGCCCGCGCGAATTTAAAGACAAACGCGGAGCGGACCAAAAATTTTTCAAGAAGCGTAAGAGTCGGACCGTCATGCACAACACATAGCTTGACCTCACCACTCTTAGCCGAGCCCACCTCCAGTGGAAAGGTAATAACGGGCTCTCGCTGACTCTTTTCCGTAAGCTCTCGCCGAGCCCGGCGAACCCACAGCCATGCAACCACTTTCAGCAAGTTAAGGTGAATATCACGGAGAACCTTCTTGTCGTGTAGGTCCAACTTAACCTCGGTACTCCCATCGCCCCAGATGCTCAAGAACGAGACTTGAGGGGCCTTGTCAACCTGGTCGTTTGGGTATGCATGTCGCCATTTTTCATACGGTGCGTTGACTACGAGGTGTTTCATTACGACGGCTGGAAGCTCCGACCGAAGCACTGTATACACTGCTAACCGCGTGAACGACTGCCTAGCCTCGCTATCTTGTACGAAACGGACCGTACGACCCAGGAAGAAGCCTGTTAGTAATATATTGAAGACAAGCCATATGCAGTTGATGGCCAACGCGTCTACCATGTGACTTTTCAGGAATTCTTGACTAGCGTAAAGCGATGCGAAGTACTGCACGCTCATAGCCAAAAGCAGTCCGATTGAACTTGCTCCGGCCGGCACAACTGCTGAATCCATGACGTAAACGCGCAGTGCTATGGACGAATGTGCTCGCCGTTGCAGCATTAGCGCAATAAACGATACGACTATCGGGTAGACCAACGCGACAAGCGGAACCTGAATTGTCCATGGAACGCCTGCAAACGCAGCAGCGTCAAATCCTTCGTTTATCGTTGGAGCGGGTAGAACGGGTAGCTTGCCCCAGAGCACATTGCCTCTCGTGACGACAAGAGACATGGTTACCGACAGAGCGGCAACCAGAAGCGGAAACAAGACCGTATGGCGTGTTCCCCAAAGCAGCAGCAGGCGCATTCCGCCATATCTCCAAGCGCGAGCGGTTTTGTTCTGCTTTGCCCAACTACGCACGACCCGCTTTGCTTGGGGTCCAACTCGGCCCGTTACCCAACGAGGCAACCAGCACAGCATCCGAGCAATCATTGGCTACCCCTTTTGGTAGTTATTTTGCTTGCCTACTTCTTCTGTTATCCGTGGCATTTTGCCAACTGTGCGAAACAGTTCGCAACTGCAACATGGCATCGAGACATATTTCCATGTTGCCTCGTGTGTATGACGCTTGGTGGGCCAGTGGTTAGGCCTCGTGTCCCGCAAAATTCATATTCAGGCGTCACTCGGACTTGGCTATCGCAGCTCGGTCAATGGACTGGTTCAACTCTTGACCCCATTCTGCCAAATAAAGAAGTACCTGTTCATTCCAGGCTTGCTGAGCGCGTCGGGACCATGGAAGGCGTCGCAATCGCACTCGACGGCAAGTCGAGCGTCGTTGGCCCCTTCCACGACCATGTCCAGACGATAGACGCCGCTCTTCCCCCTACTCGGCTGTTACCGACCTGACCAGATAAATGCGGTCACGCGCACGACTCGCCGCGACGTTGAAACACTGGGCATAGGCGTTCCCTGAAAGCGGGTGGCAGCGCTCGGGGTCGGCCACCATCGACAGGAACATGATGTCGCGCTCACGGTAGGGTGGCGTTCTTCAACAGGGAGCCTCCGGTCCCTTCTCGCGCCCGATTCCGATATAACGAGTCAGATATGACCTCTTAAATGAAATATTGACCTATATCTGACTGTTTACAACAGCGCACTGGCGTCCATCCGAGAGATGTCATATAGTGGCCAAATATGACGCCTTAACTACTTAAGGGTTCAGGTATGACCGATAAACCAAAGGCGGCGGCGACACCCAAACCTTCCGGCCGCTTCACCGAAAGTCCGATGCCCTTACCGGTCGAGCGTGCGTTGGTTGCTGCCGGAGATGACCTTGCGCTGGCCCGCCGACGCCGGGGGCTTTCTACGTCATCCATGGCGGAGCGAGCGGGCATCTCAAAAAAGACGCTCTACCGGCTGGAACAGGGCGACCCCGGAGTGTCGTGGGGCGCTGTGGTTCGGGTCCTGAACATCCTGAACCTCCTCCCCGAGCTCAACAAGGCCCTGAACACCACCAATGATGCGCTCGGCCTGGCGCTCATGAACCAGGCGGTGCCAAAACGCATTCGGGTACGCAAAACCAACCCGGACAGTGGAGCCCTGTAATGGCGACGACAAAAAAAGCAAAAACCAGCACAACGCGGACGCTGCTGGTCTCTCTGGGCGACACGGGACTGGAAGTGGGTGAACTGCAATTTTCCAGACAGGGGCAAAAAGAGGTCTCAGCGTTCCGGTACTCCCCCGCCTGGCTCAGTAATCCAGATTGCTTCGCACTGTCTCCGGACCTCCCCCTGAGCACCGACTTTCAATACCGCACGGGAAGCAAGGAGACTTCTACCTTTGCGGGTGCCATTGCCGATACGGAGCCTGATGGCTGGGGCCGCCGTGTCATTAACCGCGCCCATGCCAAACGGCGCAAGGCTGAAAAAGACGCCGGCCGAGACGCTGGTTCCGCACAGCTATCAGACCTGGACTATTTGCTGGGGGTGCTGGATTCCAGCCGCATTGGCGCACTGCGCTTCAAGGACAATGCCGACAGTCCCTTCCTCGATGTGCCCCATGACGACAACTTGCCTGAAGGAACTCACGAGGTCCCGCTGCAGACCTTGATTCAGGCGTCGCAAGCGGTCGAATCCGGCAAGGAAACGGCGACGGACCTCGCGTATCTGAAAGGGCGCGGCACCTCGCTCGGCGGTATGCGACCCAAAGCAACGGTCCTGAAGCCCGACGGCACCCTGACCATCGCCAAGTTTCCGAGCGTGAGTGATACGCGTGACGTGACGCGCGGTGAGGTGCTAGCGCTGTTGCTCGCGAAAGAGGCGGGCCTGAATGCATCCGAGGCCGAAGTCGTCATGTCTGGCACCCAGGCTGTCGCGCTTATCGTGCGGTTTGACCGACCCCGGGCTGGCGGTCGCATCCCTTACCTGTCTGCGGCCTCGCTGCTGCAGCTGGATTCCAGGGAGGATGGCGCATACACGCAGATTGCGGAGGCCATTGACCGGTTCTCCCCGAGACCGCTCGAAGACAAGCAGGAGCTTTGGGCGCGCATCTGCTTCAGCATGCTCATCACCAACGTGGATGACCACATGCACAACCACGGTTTCCTGCACAGCGGCGGGGGTCAGTGGCGGCTCTCCCCGCTGTTTGACGTGAACCCGTTCCCCGACAAGGAACCCATCCTGAAAACCGCCGTGACCGAAGCGACCGGTGAAACCGGAGATATCCAGGAGGCGCTGGATGCGGCGGCATACTTTGGCGTGTCCGATGACGACGCTCATGCAATCCTGACCCGGATGATGGCTGCGCTGAACGACTGGAAACGACTCGCCCGGTCCCCGTCCGTGGGGATGGGTGATGATGAAATCGACAAGGTCGCGCCTGCTTTTGAGAACGACAACTGGGATACGGTAGCGTCCTTTCTGGAACAATAAACCGGCCAATCGGACTGTCTGGGCAGGCGTCGCCGACGTGGTATTCGATTGGCGGGGTAGTAACATATGAAATGTTATTTCTGAACGGCGATTCTACGAAACGCCAATGCCATTTCCGATGGGAACCCGTTTGGTTTTCGAATCCGGCATTTTGAGGTTGCCGACGCCGGCGTGGCAAATTCTCGGTTTAGGGCTGTGGCCGAGCACATGGCGGAGCTCGTACGAAACGTCCGGCAGGATATGCCCGGCTATGAGCAAGCCGTTGCGTTGTTGGAAGACCTGACCGGCCTGAGGGTTGGTAGTTAGGCTGCGTTACGTCAGGCGCAGAAACGCGTCCAGCAAATTGTCCTGGCCCGCTTTACTTTTCCGAAAACGCATAACAGATAAAGTCTTCTTTCACTCTGTTCGCCAGTGGTTTCAGCATGTGTATTGCGTAGTCACGCTCCGACGGCGACAGGGAGAATTCCTTTCTGAAAATTTCCGTCAAGCATCGGAGAGCCAAGTCTAGGTCCCCAGACCAAGCGACAAGTTTTCTCCTATCAGCGAGTAGCTCATCGAGGCTAGCTTCCAGCGATTGCTTATCCATATGTAACTTGGAAGCGATGTACCCCCGACCGCCATCGGGCACCACTTTCAAGTGGCGACGAACGAGTATCAGTACGGCCTCCATCATCTCTGGATGTACAGGAACCTTGTCGTGCTGGTGAAAATGCATTTGATAGTAAGTAATTTCAGCAGCGAGTTCCTTAAGAGTCCTAGCGGTACCGACTCCGTGTCGAGGCAAAGTTGCGTTGGACGTGACGTCAAGCTTGAATGGCTGTTGACTGCTGCCATGCGTACCACTTAGCGACCGGAACCACTTAAACCACCTAGTTTCCACGGGTCGATTCTGAGTTCGCTGCGAGGTTACCCATTCTTCAACCCAGGGGCACAATTTATCGAGCATCCAGTCATGCGTAAATTCGGCGTCCCATGCGTCGCTCGGGCCCATGTTCATGGGTCTAGAGGAGATGTCCGTCAGCGGCTCCCACCCCAAGTCCAAACTGCCTTCCCACGGTAAAGTCATCCCTCCATCGCCAAATGCTCGCAGCATGACGTGGTACCCCCCATTTAGACCCTGGCGCCGATTTTCAACGTAGACTTTAAGCATTCCTTGCGATTGGTCGAAGATGTGACGCTCCGAGTCCCCTCGCGAACAATCGTGTTCATTGGCGAACGCGAGAATCGCGGCCCAATCTTGCCTCGACAGTGACGCGATTGAGAAGACTGCCCCGCTGTGCTCGAGTCGTTTAAATCGGAAAAAGCGCCAACTTGACTCAAGCTTGAACGCCGCGTCGAGGAAGTGCGGCCATGCCCTCTCAAATATCCAATCGAGGTGCTCCACCTCCTCTTTAGTAAGCGTTAAGCGTGTACTACGCGTCGCAAGAACAAACTTGCCCGGCGCCCAGGTCGAGGCTTGGGCATACGGGCGAGCCTTCGCATCCGCTGGAGCCCAGAATCGCCACTGCAACCATTGCACCAGCTGGTCCCCCGAGACAGAAAACGATATGCCGCTCAAGTCCGACCGTGCAAAATTGAAGATGGCACCGAAATGTGGAAACTGCGCGTTGGGAAGATTGACGGATATTGAGATTGATTCGTTCTCGAGCGTCAAGCTGGATTCGTACAAATTCTCGTACCGCGTTCGAAAGCGCGAGGGATAAGCGTCATTACCTCGAGTATCACTGCAAAATTTCTCCGCATAGTGTCGCCCAAAGAACTGAGTCACAATGCCGGGGAGCCTTCGTAGTCGCCTGTCAATTTCCTTGGAATCCCAAAGCTCAGCGTCTATTCCCACCTCCTGGCATTGTTGAAATAATTCAATCCAAGTGTCAGTTATCTTTGTATCGTTAATGGCGACAGCCACGCAGAGAACATATTTCTGCGTTCGATTTACCCACTTTCCGGCGAGGAATTTTTTGACCCAGTCGCTTAGTTGGGATTTTGAAAAATCCCGATATCGCTTGCACTCTGCAACTGTGACGCGAACTCCATCGTTGCTCGTAGCAATAATGTCGATACCGGCCTGGTCTTGCCCTTCTCTCCCGTAGCGAATGGCTTGACATACCTTTAGTTCACTGGAGTCTTTGAGCAAATGCGCACATAGGCTTTCGAACATCTGCCAAGGCAATTGTTCATACGGTAGTGCCTCCACAAGGGGTGCCACTATCGGAATATCTATCGGAGATGGTGTAGAGAACAGGTCGTCCAACGGCACTTCGGACATACCGCTCTGGAATGGCCCGTGGTTTGATTCGCTCATTGCTCGATAAGTTATACGTAACTAGTCAATCGAAACGCGTCAAATTATCTGGCCCGTGCACCGTCTTTCATGCACGAAACCCAGAATATCATCTCGACGAGGCACCCTTTCGACAAATTTTTCCGCCCCTGCCCCCCTTTTATCGACCTTCCTACTTACGGCTTTAAAATTCGTGCAATCATTCTACCCAAACTCTAGCTTGCACCACCGCAACGGGCCATTGTGGCAAGCATAACAGGTCGGCTCACCCACCTCTCCATGTTGAACTGCGTGCCGCGTTTTCGAATTTTTCCGCTACCAACTGAATCGCCAGACACCTCAGTCGGCAATCTATTCGAATGCTTTATACAATTCGCGCAACAATCTGATTGCGATTTCCCACACCCCATCGCCATCCCGCAACTCAACGGAAACGCCACAAATGGGCGGATGCCCGTTTCGAATAATGTTCGCGGTTGCACGAAGTCCTGCGTAGGCAATCTCAAACTGCGCGACCACCACGCCGCGCATATCCTGTGAGCGAGCAATGCGCTCAACGCTTATCGTCATTTCTGGCGTAACGCTATCTTTCCCGCCTATCGGCCAGCGGTACCTGGACTCGACTTTCAGGCATACCAGCATGGCGACGCAGCATCGTCCCGCGTCGTCCGTCGGAAACCCCGCGTGGTGCGACCAGTCGAGCGCCCCACTCATCTCGGACAACAGTGGCAATTCCCCGCGTGGCGCGGAGCGTATGCCTGCATAAGCCCTAGCAAGCCAGATTACTCTGCCCGATTTCTTGTTGTCGGTCATTTTTCACATGCTCCGTTGGCGTCAGGAAATAACTCCTCCGTGACGTCGGTCCATTGCTCTCCATCACCCAGCATGCCCGCAAAGCTTAGCCATACGTACTCTGCATCCTTGTCTGTACCAGGCCAGCCAACAAGCCTGTAGAGTCGGCCACTCTTCGTGAGGCCTGTTCTAGCAGCGACATTGAGCTCGACAATCCGAGTGCTGACTCGTCCATTACATCGCTCGATGCAATATCCGACGAAATGCTGCGCGCCTCCGGCGAATCGCCGAATCGACCACTGTGCAAGCGTAACCTCTCGATTACCTTTGCGTTGAAAATGCGGAAATGACGCCATCACAGTCTCCTTGCTTTCGATGAGTTCGTTTTCGAAGTCGTGCGCTTCGCCGCCGTTCGTACAACTCGTCTCGAATCGCGCGCCTGAACTCACGTCCCAGTTCTGCGGCTGACATCGTCATCAGGTCGACAAAGTGGCGCGGACGGAGCGAATCAAGTCGAGGCGGCAGATTCTGTACGACTGCGTTCACGAACTCTCTTTCCAACGCTGCGTGCCGGTCTGACGCAAGCCGATGCTTCATCACATTGTCCCGGTGCCATCGAGCAACTCTTTGAATCTCGCCTGGAATTGGAGGTCACAGTCGGCTCGGAGGGGGCCAGTGTAGGAACTCAGACGCCGCAGAGTATTTCCGCCGACCATAGCTCGAAGTACCTCGTCGTTGGATACTGGCCGCGTCGCAGCATCCCCGAGTTCGAGCAAACGTTTGTGGAGATTCCTCGCAGCCTCGCTGTCGAATCCCACTTCCGCGCGCACGTCGACGCGATTCGATACAGTCGCGTCGCTGAACTCAAAGTCCTTTGACGCGACGATGATGTACGGGTCCGTTCGATTGGTCATGAACGACATAATGCATGCCTCCTTCGTACTACCGATTGATTTCGCTGAATTCACGATTCTTCGCCCAAAGCCAACACAATTACGTCGTAAGACATTGACCTCGTAGAACAACGCCCAATCGTTCGCGATGACGACGAGTACACGGGTGCGGCGAATACGGCGGGCAGCTACGGCCAGGCCGGAGCCAATGCACTGACGCAGGCACCTCAGTACACGCTGGCCAGCGGCGCGTTGCCCTTCAATACCTCGCAGTCGCTCGCTGCGGTGCCGGGACAACTTGCCGACACATACGGTTCGTTCATGAATCGGAATATCTATGGCCCGGCTGAAGGGCTTATGTCATCGATCATTCCGTACATGAACTACGGTCAGGGTGCTCAGTCTGTTCCGTTCCAGAGCCAGGCGCAGGGCGCTGCTGCTGCAGGGAGTCTCGTCTCCCAGGGCATCCAAGGCTTGGGGAACAATACGCAGGTGCAAAACGCATTCTCGAATTTCTTCAATCCTGCTTCGGGATCGTTCAGCGGTGGAGATTTCAGCGGCGCATTCACGTCACCCACGTACTACTCGGGCGGCGGGAACCAGTACGGTTTCACGATGTGAGGTGATAAATGGCGAACGACACGAAACGGCCCGACGCCCCACTCCGCTACGTCGACATCACGCTCAGTCTGACCGGCGACGAAAACAGGCTCATCTGCGCAGCCATCTACCGCGCGAACGAGGCCGGCATGCTACGCGATTTCGCCGAGCATGCCGGCCCGGGGATCTTCGCCAGCTTCTTCAACAAGATTGCAGCCGCATCCGCCGAACAAGGGGATCCGTTCGCGCAGGTGTACTGCTTGCGTGCGGGTATCCCGTTCGGCGGGGGAACAGGCACGATGCAGTAGAGCCCAACCAGCAGCCCGGTACGGCCGTGCCGAGCGCGGGCAAGCCTATGATCCGAGCGAACGGCAGATGGCCTAGGTACCGCTAAACGTGAAGAAGTACGGAGCCTCAAAATGATCGAAATCGGGCGCGTTGAACGCTGGAAGCGGTTTGTCAGTCACGGACTCACATTCGCTCTTCATGCGTTCGACGAAATTCTGCATAACTACCTGAATGAATTCGCAAAGACTGGCCCCTACCCGATGGAGATCGTCGATCATAGCCTCGGCGCCAGCGAGCCAATTGTCTGAATCGACCTCGTGAAAGAACGCCATACCCGCCATCGCATCGGACGAGTGATATAGCAGGTTCCCGTCCAGGTCTCCGTGAATGAATTCAAATCCGGCATCATGCCTTTCGAGACTATCTAGCGCCGCTTCACATTGTTGATAGCCCGGATAGTGCATAGCATGTCCGTTGCGCGCACCGTTTAACCATTTGCAGGTCGACGCCGCGGAATTAAATGCCTTTTGTAGGGCATTCCCGGTGCCATCAGGCATGTATGGGAAGCAATGGGAAGTTAAAAAGGCTCTGATTTCTGCAGAGTTGATCCGCACTTGCGCTTCGTAGATCTTACCCGCGAGTAGACGGCAGAAGAGCGTCGCTTGGCATACACCGCCCGCCGTCTCTGCCTCGGTGGCGTTGCCACGCTTTACTTGAGTCGCATACGTCATCTTCAAAAGCACGATCGTCTCGTTGAAGATATGACCCAGGAGATGCAAGCTGTATCGGTCCGGCTTCGAGAGATGGGCGATGGCCGAGTACGGGATGACAATTCGCCGCAAGGCGACGTTTGTTGACATGTAAATCTCCAAAATCGCTAAGAGTCCCGTCTCATCCGTGGCAAGCGCGCATTGCCAACTGGTAAAACTCTTCGCACGCATGGCTCACAAGGACGTAAAAGTTCGTTCCCTTAGGATCTCGAGGACCACTACGTGGCTGTGCCGATTCTTCCAGCAATCCACAGTTCGCCAACTTCACGGCGAACGGTCCAACACTTCGGTAGAGGTTGAATGGCGCATCTGGCATGTATAGATCGAAATCGTTGAAGCTCGTATCGGGCCCCGTCATACCCTGAACTAGGATCGAGGCTTGAGCGCCCTCACAACCTTCCATCGACCATGTTTGCAGCAATTCTACGTACGAAGGCTCCTCACGCGCGTACTTCATCCACGCGAAGAATCGATCGAAGTCTCTGTCGTTCATCGCTTCAGCTGCCTCGAATATCTGCTCGTCTTCATCAGTCACATCGCGATCTTGCAGGAGGATGCGCGCAACCAACACACCGATCACCTGCGGGCCGATCTTGCGACTCGCCGAAAGCGCAACTCGCCTATACGCATCGAATAGCGCACTAGTATGCTTTTCCTTTTGAGCGATCGCCTTCAACAGGTGATTGAGGTCCGCGGACGTTGTTCGGACGTCGGCTTCCTTGCGAACCTCCTCCACAAATGCCGATAGGAACTGATCCGCCCGTCGTGTGCTCCATCGAGCAACTATCGACTCCTTGAAAAAATCTCCGACAACGTCCTTCAGTTGATCTTTTACGTAGTCTTTCATCGCATCGGCAGCGCCGAGTGCTAGAACAGTTGTGATTGGTTCGACCATGTCGCAGGCTCAAGATGGTGGGTTGGATGCAGTGAACAATCGGCACACTCCGTCTGGGCGGCACTCGTACCGTCAGTTGCAGCCGTATGCCGTACAGTAGCGGTTGAACGAATTCCCGCTCGAATCTGGACCAGACATTGAGCGGTTACCGTTTCCGAAGTTCTGGATCGTTTCGTTCCAACTCTGGCCGTTTGCAGCGGTGCCGTTGATTGTCGTGGTGTTGCCATATGTGTTCGACGTTTCGCGCCACGAGCTGCCGGTCTGGGTGTTATAACCGTTCACCGTGGTCATACTGCCCATTCGGTTGATGCTGTACGAATTGCCACTCGCGTCGGTGCACGTCTCCATCGTCGGTCCGCCGAAGCAGTTGGCATGCGCCGCGCCCGATGCGACAAGGCCGATGCCGAGAAATACGATTCCGATTGTCTTTTTCATGATGGTCTCCCCATAGTGGGAAAAGCAGGATAGCTGTGCCGCGGTGGATATCCCACTGATGGATTGCCTACCCCGTCAGCAATTTCAGGCCGGAATGTTCCTGATCACCGGTCGCTGATTTCCCCTCCGCCCAGATCGTCACCGCCGCCGCATGTGCCGCCAGATGATCCGGCGCGAGATGGGCGTAGCGCAGCACCATCTCGTACTTCGACCACCCACCGAGCGCCATGAGCCGGTTCAACGGCGTGCCGACCTGCACGTGCCAGCTGGCCCACGTATGGCGCACGTCGTGGAATCGAAAATTCTCGATGCCGGCACGTTCGCAGCTGCGCTGCCACTGCTCATTGTTCCAGCTCTCGATCGGGCGCCCGTTCCGAGCGAATACGCTGGTCTGGTGCTTGCCGATCCACCTGCGAATAGCCTCGACAGCGTCATTGTTCAGCGGCACGCCGATC
This sequence comes from Burkholderia lata, assembly GCF_902499025.1. GTDB lineage: Bacteria > Pseudomonadota > Gammaproteobacteria > Burkholderiales > Burkholderiaceae > Burkholderia > Burkholderia lata_C. The sequence goes on from NZ_CABVPW010000041.1 coordinate 19,904, forward strand.
GGATTACGGGCCTTCGCCTGGTCGGGATGAATCCACGCGCGCCGGTTCACCAGGTCGACCGGTGACCATTCCAGATTCAGCAGATTTGCGCGTCGCAGGCCCGTAGCGAAGCCCAGGATCGCAACATCGCGCAGCCAGTCGGCGCGAATAGCGTCGATCAGGTGCTGCGCTTCCTCGCGCGTGATCCAGCGGATCCGCTTCGGCTTTCCGGGCAGGTCGGACAGCTTCGGCGCTTTGTCGATCCAGTCCCATTCGTGCACCGCGCGATTCAGCATCCCGCGCTAGCTCGACAGATAGAGGTTCTTCGTGGTGCTGGACAGCGGCCTCGGTTTCTTCGCACGGCTGCTGTACTGCGGCAGCGCGTCGAAGATTTCGTCACGCCTCAATGAATCCAGATAACGACCAGAGAAATGTTGCCTCCAGTGCCGGATGTGGATGCACTTGTTCGTGTAGTCGGACGTCCCGGCGCACTCCTGCAGCAAGCGCACTGCCGAATCGTCGAACGTGCGACGGGGCCGCTCTCCCAGCTTTGCCACACGCCACGCCTCGTGTTTCAGCTTGGCTTCGAGCTCTTCCGCCTGCCTTTTATCGGTCGTGCCAGAAGTTTGTCTAACTCTGCCACCGCCCGGCTTGCGGAAATCGATGTACCAGACGTCGGAGCCTTTGCGCTTGCGGATTGACATGGCTTGCTCTCCTGCGCTCCCCGCGCCGGTCGATCCGGCGCTGGCTGGTTGGTTGCTTCCCTCAGTTTCTCGGGCCACACGCGCCACGCCGAGCCCACCTGGAAAAAGCCGAGCTCTTTCCGGTGCGCATACGCGGTCGCATAGCTGATTCCGAGCAGCGCTGCGGCCTCCCTGAGGTTCAGGGCGCGGTCGTTCATCGAAGGGCCGCGCGACGGTCCGGGGGGCGATGCTGGGGCGTCTGACATCTCGTCGCTCGACGGATGCCCGGCATGCTGCTCCGTGGGCGCCCCCTCGGGCGTCCCGACGGCTGCCATACGGCACTCGCTCGCCTTCGGCCCGTCAGACGCCTTCGCAGGCGCTGCTGCCCCTGCCCGGCTCCTCTCGCTTCCCGCAGTGGCAGCAGCTTCCTGCCCCCGCTCCTGCAGCAGTCGATCGAGGGCATCGGCTGCCTTCGCGTCGAGCGATCGCGCCTGAGCTCGACTGCTCGACGCGCGATGGCGAAGTCGTCGCACTACATCGTCGATGTCGTCCATCCTTGCCCTCGTTGCTCGCCGGATTGCGCGCCGCCGCTGCCCACGCCGGCGGATTTCTCAGGCACGCTGCGCCTCGCTGCCGGTCACGGTACGAAGCAACGCCGCAACCTCGCGCCCAACCTCCCGGACCAGCATCGACACCAGCGGGCGGTATTCGTCGCCGCAGTCCTCTGCCAGCATGATCAGCTCTTCGAGCTGCTGCGCGCGCTGCGCCGCGAAATCGCGCATATCTATGTTCTCGCGCACGGTGGTCACCGTTACGGTGCCGTCGCTGAGCGATTCGATGAACGATGGCAGCTTAGACATGGCGCTCCTCACGGTCGGCGAGGCAGAGAGCCGCCTCATGGAAATCGATCAGTCGACCGCTGAGTCGAGCGAAAGCGACTCGGGCGGCGATCCGCTCGCGCGCCTGCTCGAGGCTCACGTGCCAGGCATACGCGCAGCACGCTACGGCGTCGACTTCCTGGATGCTCCGAGCTCGGCGCACAGCTTCGCGCACGCCCGGCTTCCACAACGGAAACACGTTCTCTCCGCGCCGCCCGCGTCGACGCGGGTTGATGACACGCGGACGGTTGAACGTCGGGTGCGTCAAGACGATGGCTGTAGTCGGTTGACTGCAGGGCAACTTAGGCACGTGCCACCTCCACACACGCGAGGTCGGCCAATTGGCGCAGCGCATCGCCGGCCACGTCGAGCGCGGCACGATCGGACGGCGCGAGTGCGGCGGCGCGCAGTGCGTTGCGGATGATTTCGAGGGAAGACTGCGAGTGCTCGGGACGAGCAGATGCCTTGGCGGCCATGATTCGGACTCCTGTGTTTTTCAAGAGCCTGCCGATCCGTTTCCAGTCGGGGTGGGCAGGCACATAGCAGGGCTGGAAAACCGGAACACAGGAACCGGCAGGCGCGAGCGCCTCCCCACCATGGCCCACCCATAAAACTGAGCGCGCGATGATACTACGGACGAAAAAATACCGCCTGGCGGCGGCGGTCTGTCCGCCTGTGTTCGTTCGGGTTTCCAGGCCCGGCCGCTGTTGTCTCAGCAGCAATTACAGGATAGGTCCGCATTAAGCAGACGTCAAGCAATGACGTAGGCCACACACCATAAATCATGGCGAACGAACGGCGCCCGTAACGCTCTAGTAGCGAGCCAGTTTGACTTGTTGCCGTGACAGGAGCCTAAAGAAAAATTCTCCGAGAAAATGAGACGCATCCCGATGACCAGGCTGAAAGTGCCAACTCATATCTTCATCCGGCTCCCAAGTTGCACAGTGGTCGGGGTTAAACAACACGGCCCAGATCTCGGTTGCAGATACGACACCTCCAGGCATCGCTTGAACGGCGAAAAATCGGTACCGCCCCACCAGTCGATCGTATTTGAAAGCGTGATCGAAGATGGCTTCAATCTGACCATGGACCGTTGAGATTCGGAAGTTCATGCCGACATTCGTGCTCGACTCATGTATCGAGAACATCGACGTCGCGCTCGCGTTCGATAGCTCCGTCAAGCTCGCGATCAGATCGCTGGCAACTTGCGACAACGCGGGCGCTGCCCCGGCAGCAGCCCTTGCATCGCGGATTTCACGTGGTTCTGGGGATGGCATAAATACGATCTCCGGTAGTGAGGCGTGGCAGTTACCCAGCGATAGTTACGCCTGCTTCTTATGCTTGATTTCGTAGTTCGAGAACGGGATCACGTTAGCGAGGCAAGCGCGCCAGAAGGGAACGTAAGTCACATCAGCGCTGTCACCCCGTGATCGAGCAATTTCGTTTTGACAGATGCGCACGAGTAGGCTGTATGCAGAGGTCTCGCCCGATTCAATCTCTCGCAGACGCGCGCTCCATGCATTCAGGTCTGGTTCGGTGAAATCTCGTTCGCCGGTTCCTTCAATCGTGGACTCAAGCATTTTGAAGCTTGACGCCAGTTCTCCATGCTTTCTGGCGCTTTCCGAGAAGTCGAAAATCAAACTAGCAAAAGCAAGGACTACGAACGGGAGCGCGAGCCATGGGTTACGGTCGAGCGTGATGACCTGAGCGAAAGCCGCGGAGCCGAAAAGAAGCGTAAAAATTTTATCCCATCGATCTAGCAACGCGAAAAATCGCGCGCGCTTACGGTGGTACAAGGTCGACAACTCTGCTCTGTACAACAGGTTGTAACGGCGGTTCCACAAATGTTTGTGCTCGGCGTCAGTCATCGCGACCGCCTCCGCTCTATTTACTTCCCTTGGGCGGCGGTGGCGGCGGATTGCTGTGCGGCTGCTGCTGGCTGACCGTGGTCCCCTTTTCGATCTGGCGCCCAGGAATGGCGCTGTCGTTGGCAGTACGACCACCTTCAATTTGACGCCATCCGTCTTTCGTAGGCGTAGGCGTAGGCGTGATTTTCTTCGAGTCAGACATGTATTCCCCGATAGCTGCGTTAGCGATGATTCTGTTGTTCTGGTATCGGATCACTCGCGGCAAAAACACGTTGCCGTACATTCGCGGGTGACGGTAAGCGTTCCACCGCACTGCAAACCTCATGTTGCAGGCAGGGCGACTCAGCATACCACTCAACAGCAACGCCCTTAGACACGACAGTGACCGCATTCACAACACATCAACCCTGCGAGCAGGATTCAAGGAGCCTGGATAGAAAGTGCTGCGCCAAGGGATCCGCCGGACGTTGCAGCCTGACCACGATTTGTTACTGAAAGGATACATTCCAAGTCAAAACCATCAGCAACAGTCGAAAATTTCGTCGCAGGACTTCGTGCGTGGGGCTTGGCCTAGAAGTTGCGTATCGCTGTTCATCCGACCACCTCGCCCCGATAGACGGAAGCCCCACTTGACGTTCGTAAAATTGGCTGGATACTGTCTTTAGCGAGTTGTCAAGGCGCCCCACATACATGGCGCCAAACACGGGAGGACGCCATGAAGTCGATCGAATTTGTTCGCGGCCACAAGGCCGCGATCAGCGACGTGCTGGCGCAATACCACGTGCGCAATCCACGTTATGTGCCGGACGCAACCGAAGCGGCCGACGTCGTTTTGCTCGTCCAGCCCGAGCGCAGCGTTTCCTATTTCGACGTTTTCAAGCTCGAGACGGAGCTGGAAGAACATTTGCACGCGAAGGTTACGATCCTGACGGAAGGCGGACTTAAAGGCAGCGATCGAGACCGGATTTTGGGAATGGCCGAAAAGGTTTAGCGATGCCCACCGCCGGGGATCGCTGCGACCATATAACAGAGTCGATCGACGCCATTTTCGCCTATGTGAATGGGAGTAGTGAGCACGCCTTCCTTGCAGACGGTGGACTTCAGGCAGCCTGCTATTACCGATTCATTGTCATCGGCGAAGCTGCTGACCGTTTATGCAAAAGCTGCCCAAACGAGATCGCACAGCTTGGCGGCCGGCGCCCAAGCTTGCCAGCCGGCCTTTCCTGCGCCCACAAGCTTCGAACACTTTTGGCTCACATTTACCATCAGGTGGACGCAGCAATCGTTTGGGCGACTATCCGAAAGGATTTGCCCCAACTGCGGGCGGATGTCATCGCGCTTCGAGCATTACTGCCCTAGCTGACGTGGGAAATCGAGCCATCTAAGCCTAACTTGCGGAACTACTGACCTCTTTCTCGATGGCCGATTGCGCCGCATCCAGATCACGCACGAGCGCGCCGAAGTCGATCGGAACGATCAAGACAGTTCCCCATGGCGGAAGAACTTCGGGAATCAATCCCCTTACCCGGCCGATACATCGCTTGACGGTTGTCACGTTTGCCACCAGCGTTGCACTGCCGAGAGCCTCGATACGGATCGAATCAACGGCATCGGCGGCGATTTGCACGTCGTGAAGCGACTCAACGGAAACAGCATTCGTACCAGGCAGATTGGTCGGCGTCATCTCCGAATGGAGCCGCTGAAGAGCCACAAACGCCAACTGCGTGACGGCGCCTATCGCTTTGAGTCGCTTTTCCTCGGCCTGCCGCGCACGACGGCGATCCGAGGCCCAAAATGCCGTAGGAACGATCACCGCAACCAGGATCGCGCCGATCGACCCCACGGCCTGAACCCAGGCGGCGTGCACCTGCTGAATTACTCCCCAATCTGGTGTCGGCATGGGCTGGGTGTAGGTGGTCCACTGGACTCTGTTGTGGCTGTTTAAGCGCTCGCTTTGCGTAACCCCGGCGTAACCCCGGAACGTCTGGAAGTGCTCGGACTGGCCCGCCCTACACGATTCGAACGTGTGACCTACGGCTTAGAAGGCCGTTGCTCTATCCAACTGAGCTAAGGGCGGTCGGGGAGAAAAGACACGGCCGACACGGACCGCATTTGGCGCAGGGCTTCGAGCGACGGCAGAACCGCCAAAACCAAAGCCGAGAAACAAAACGGGCCCGGCATGAAGCCGAGCCCGAAATTATACCCGATCATCGCGTCACCTCACGCGAGATGGGCCACCGCAGCATCAAACCGGCTGCGGATGCATCATGAACCAGCCGAGGCAGAACACCCCGGCGATCACGCAATACACGCCGAACGAAGCCAGCCGGCCACGCCCTTCGAAATAGCGCATCAGGAACCGCACGCTCAGGTACGCGGCAATCGCCGTCAGCACGCCGCCGAGCAGCGCATCGGCGAGCTGGTCGCGTGCATGGAACAGCTTCGGCAGCTCGAGCACACCCGCCGCGAAGATGATCGGCGTCCCGAGCAGGAACGAGAATTCCGCAGCCTTCTCCGCCGTCAGCCCTGCGGCATTGCCGGCGATCATCGTCAGCCCGCTGCGCGAGAACCCCGGAATCAGCGCGCCGATCTGCGCCAGACCCACGAAGAATGCCTGCTTGAACGTCATCTTCTCGGGCGCCTGATGCGCACGGCTACGCTGGATGCGATCGCCGAGCCACAGCAGCACGCCGTTCACGATCAGCGCGATCGCGACGATCCGCAGGTCGTGGAACACGCGCTCGATGCGCTTCTCGAGGAGCAGCCCGACGATCCCGGTCGGGATCGTGCCGATGATGAGCGCCCACATCAGGTGCCCGTCGTCGTTCTTGCGGCCGCCGAGCTGCGCGAAGAAGCCGCCGATCAGCGCGATCCAGCGCGCGCGGAAGTACCACAGCAGCGCGAGCGCGGTGCCGAGGTGCAGCGCGACGAGGAACGGCAGCAGTTGCGGTGCGTGCTTGTCGATGTGCATGCCGAACAGCGCCGGCACGAGCAGCGTATGGCCAAGGCTGCTGACGGGGAAGAGTTCGGTGACGCCCTGCAGGACGCTCAGGAATACCAGAAACCAGAGACTCACGCGTCGGTCCTTTTAGTGAAGATTAAGCGGGAAGAGAAGCGGACGACGCGATGCGCGTCCGAAAAAACGCGCCCCGATTATGCCGAGCCCGGATTACTGCGCCAAGGCATTTGGCTGGATATTGCGGCAATGCACACAAACGTTTGCAATTTGTAAGCAATCAGAAAGCAAAAAGCCCGCCATTCGCATGGCGGGCCTTTCGACTTCGGCAGGAATTGCCGTCAGCGGCCGAGCTGATAGAAAAATAATACCGTGCTGCCGGTGAACATGCCGAACAGTGCGATACCCATTGCCATTGCCAGATCCATGGCCCCCTCCACGAAGTGTCATGACCCGGCAACCTCACCGGTTTAGAGGCATTATCCCGACCGTTGACAGTCTTAAAAACTCGCGATTTCCCGAGAAGGGTTTTCCCCGAGCCGTCACGGCCCGATAATGGAGCGCGCCGTTCCCGTCCACCCGTCCAACCCGATTCGCCATGCCGACCTTCCAGCAACACGACATTCACGAACTTCACGCCGGCCCGTCGCTCGTCCGGGTCGCTCCGCAATTCGGCGGCCGCCTGCTGTCATGGGAGGTCGACGGCGAACCGGTGATCTTCTGGCCGGATGCGGCCGACTGGAGCAACCTCGCGCGCGTGCGCGGCGGCAACCCGCTGCTGTTCCCGTTCCTTGGCCGTCACCGCGTCGACGGCGAACTCGGCCGCTGGCGCGACGCTGCCGGCGTGGTGCGCGACCTGCCGATGCACGGGTTCGCGCGCGACCTGCCGTTCGCCGCGCATCCGTCGGCCGATGGCGCCGCGCTGTCGATGACGCTCGACGCGACCGACGCGCTGCACGCGAGCTACCCGTTCGATTTCCGGTTCGAAACGACCTACCGGCTGGCCGACTCGCACACGCTTGAAGTCGCACTGACGACGACCAATCGCGGCGACACGCCGCTGCCCTACTACGCCGGCCACCATTTCTATTTCGCGCTGCCGCACGGCGAACGCGCCGAAACCACGCTCGAGCTGCCGCCTACGCATCGTTGCGCGCAGCAGCCGGACGGTTCGATCGGCACGCCCGAACCGGGCGAAGCCCGTTATCGCCTCGACAACGCGGACATCCTCGACCGCTTCCACTGCCTCGACGGCGTACCGGCCACGCCGGTGCGCATCGTGATGCCGGGCCGCCGCCGCACGATCGAGATCGCGCTCGACGTGCCGGGTTCGATCCCGTGGTACGCGGTGACGACCTGGACCGAGAAGCCGGATTCGGACTTCTATTGCGTCGAACCGTGGCTCGGCCTGCCGGACGCGATCCACAACGGCCTCGGGCTGCGCATGCTCGCACCGGGCGCAACGGAAACCGCCACACTGCGGATTCGCGTCGTCCCGCTCGCCGGCTGATACGTCATCAAGCAGCGCTCCGAACCGGCGCGCCGCAGCCCCGGCAACGGCCCAAACTGCGGTGCGCGGGTCGAACCCGTTAAAATCGGACGTTTTGTGTTGCCTGCCGCGTCACGAGCGGCAGGGTTTTGCGAGGTTCAATGTTCGGAACAACAACGAAGCGACTCTTCGCAGCCGCCTGCGCCGCCCTGCTCGTCGCGTGCGGCTCCGCGCCTGTCGGCCCCGGGTTCTATCGCGTCGAGCGCGGCGATACGCTCTACAAGATCGCGCGCGACAACCGCACGTCGGTATCGAACATCGTGCGCTGGAACCAGATGACGAACCCCGATGCGATCGAAGTCGGCCAGGTGCTGCGCGTCGCGCCGCCGCCCGGCACGACCACCGCATCGACGCCGTCAACCACCGGCACCGGCAGTGCCGGCCGGGCCCGCCCCGCGCCCTCCGCGCCGGTCGAATCGGCCGTCAAGCCGGCCACGAGCATCGCGCTGATCTGGCCGGCAGCCGGCAACGTGGTTCGCACGTTCGACGGCTCGAAATCGAAGGGCATCGACATCGCGAACTCGCCGGGCACGCCGGTGGTCGCGGCCGCGCCGGGTGTGGTGGTCTATGCGGGTAACGGGCTGCGCGGCTACGGCAACCTGATCATCCTCAAGCACAACGCCGACTACCTGACCGCCTACGCGCACAACCGCGCGCTGCTGGTGAAGGAAGGCCAGTCGGTCACGCAAGGGCAGTCGATCGCCGAGATGGGCAACAGCGACAGCGATCGCGTCGCGCTGCATTTCGAGCTGCGCTACGGCGGCCGATCGATCGACCCGTCACGCTACCTGCCGGCACGTTGAACGCCCGATGGACGACACGCGATGCCGGCGCGCATCGCGTGCCGTCGCGGTGAAAATCGGGAAAGGTGATGTCAGCGCTTGCGCAGACGTCCGGTGAACCGGCCGGACAACGGATCGACGTGACGGGCAAACGCTACCAGTACGCCGATTCCGATCAGGCTGAACCCCGCAGCTATCAGAAGCAAATCCATGGTCACACACTGATTTTTTCGTGATCTTATGCGTCATTGTCGAATCGTGCACTGAGCCGTGGCGATTGGACGAGTGCGAAGATTCCCTACCATCGGACGTCATTGTGGATTCGTCTGCGTGAAATCCTGATGTAAGCCGGTCGCCCGACACCACGTTCGCCATCCAGGAGACCTCTCGATGCTGCCCGCCGCCGACCGCTACGACGACCTGCTCTCCCGCTTCGCGTGGGACGTTCCGGCGCGCTACAACATTGGCGTGGACGTCTGCGACAAATGGGCCGACGGCAGCGGGCGCCTCGCGCTGATCCACGAAACGGCGCAAGGCGACGTTGTTCGCATCACGTTCGACGACCTGAGGAATGCTTCTAACCGGCTCGCAAACAGCTTCGTGCGCGCCGGTCTGCGGCGCGGCGACCGCATCGGCATCTTTCTCGCGCAGGGCCCCGAAACGGCCATCGCACACCTCGCCGCGTACAAGCTCGGCGCGATCGCGGTGCCCCTCTTCACCTTGTTCGGCGTCGATGCGCTCGAGTACCGGCTCGCGAACAGCGAGGCGGCCGCGCTCGTCACCGACGCGGCCGGCTACGCGAAAATCGCGCCGCTGCGCGCGCAGCTGCCGGCACTGCATACCGTCTACTGCATCGGCGACGATGCGCCCGATACGCGCGCCCAGCCGGGCGTGCTGCGCTACGACGCGGCGCTCGCCGCCGAAACGCCCGACTTCGTGCCGGCCGATACGGCCGCCGACGATCCGGCTGTCATCATCTATACATCCGGCACGACGGGCAAACCGAAAGGCGCGCTACACGCGCATCGCGTGCTGCTGGGCCACCTGCCGGGCGTCGAGATGTCGCAGCAGTGCTTCCCGCGCGATGCACGCCTGTTCTGGACGCCCGCCGACTGGGCATGGATCGGCGGCCTGCTCGACGTGCTGCTGCCGTCGTGGCATCACGGCGTGCCCGTGCTCGCCCGCCGCTTCGAGAAATTCGACGGCGACGCGGCGTTCGCGCTGATGGCACGGCACGGTGTCACCCACGCATTCCTGCCGCCCACCGCGCTGAAGCTGATGCGCACCGTCGCGGCACCGCGCGAACGCTACGCGCTGTCGCTGAAATCGGTCGCGAGCGGCGGAGAATCGCTCGGCACCGAGCTGACGGCCTGGGGGCGCGACGCGCTCGGCGTGACGATCAACGAGTTCTATGGGCAAACCGAGTGCAACATGGTGCTGTCGTCGTGCTCGGCACTGTTCGATGCGCAGCCTGGCGCGATCGGCAAGGCGGTGCCCGGGCATGCGGTCGCGATTGTCGACGCGGACGGCACGCCGCTGCCGCCCGGCGTCGAAGGACGCATCGCGGTGCGCCGCCCCGACCCGGTGATGTTCCTCGAATACTGGCGCAACGCCGACGCGACGCGCGACAAGTTCGCGGGCGACTACCTGCTCACGGGCGACACGGGCATGATCGACACCGACGGTTTCGTGCGCTTCGTCGGCCGCGACGACGACGTGATCACGAGCGCCGGCTACCGCATCGGCCCAGGCCCGATCGAGGACTGCCTGCTCACGCATCCGGCCGTGCGGATGGCAGCCGTCGTCGGTGTGCCCGATGCAACGCGCACCGAGATCGTCAAGGCGTTCGTGGTGCTGAATCCCGGCCACGCCGGCGACGATGCGCTCGTGCAGGCGCTGCAGGCGCACGTACGCACGCGCCTCGCCGCGCACGAGTATCCGCGCGCGATCGCGTTCGTCGACAGCCTGCCGATGACCGCAACCGGCAAGATCGTGCGCCGCGCGCTGCGCGACGCGTAGGCAGGCCGCCACCCGCGCCGCCCGCCCGGCCGGATGGTTTATAGTGGCGCCACTACGCAGTCTTTCCTAGAAAACGATGTCCTCTGATCACCACTCCGACGCGGGCGCGTCGCACAGCCCGCTCTACGCCAAACTCCTCGGCGAAACCGCCAAGATCGACTGGTGCGATCTCGAACGCTTCTTCGCGCAGGGCAAGCTGCTGTCCGTTGCACGCGACCTCGATCTCGTGAGCGTCGCTGAAGCGGTTGCCGGCGACGATGCCGAGCAGGTCACGCGCTGGCTGTCGGCGGGCCTCGTCGCACGCATGCCGGCCGAAACCGCTGCCGATTACGCGGCACGCAACCCGGAGCTGTGGGCGGTCGTCGTCTCGCCATGGGTCTGCGTGCAGGAACGCGCCTGACGCGTCCGCCATGTCCGAATCCGCGTTACCGCACGGGGCCGGCACGGCCGCCGTCACGCATCGGCGCGTCCTCGCGCTCGCGTTCCCGATCGTCCTCGCGAACCTGACCCAGCCGATCCTCGGGGCCGTCGACACGGCCGTCGCCGGCCACCTCGACGGCGCGCAATATCTTGGCGGCGTCGCGCTCGGCGGGCTGTTCTTCAATTTCGTGTTCTGGGGGTTCGGTTTCCTGCGGATGGGGACGACCGGCCTCGTCGCGCAGGCGCACGGTGCCGGCGACGCCGCCGGGATCCGCCTGAACCTGCTGCGCGCGTTGATCGTCGCGTTTGCGCTCGGCGCCGCGGTGCTGGCGCTGCAGGTGCCGCTGCTGTCATTTGCGCTGTCCGCGCTCGGCGGCAGCGAGGCCGTCCGCGCGACGGCGCTTGCCTACAGTCACGCACGGATCTGGAGCGCGCCGTTCGCGCTCGCGAACTACGTCGTGCTCGGCTACCTGCTCGGCATGCAGCGCGTGCGGCTCGCGCTCGTCGCGCAGGTGTTCATCAATGCGGTGAACATCGGCGCCGTGCTGCTCTACGTGTATGGCTTCGGCTGGGGCATTGCCGGCATCGGCGCCGCGACGGCCACCGCAGACGCATGCGGCTTCGCGCTCGGCGCGTGGATGCTGTGGCGGCTACGGCCGCGCGGCCTTGCGCCGATCGCGGTACGTGCGCTCGCCGACCGCGTCGCGCTCAAGCGGCTGATCGCGCTCAATCGCGACATCTTCCTGCGCACGCTGTGCCTGCTCGGCGCATTCGGCTGGTTCGCGCACCTCGGTGCAAAACAGGGCGATGCGACGCTCGCGGCAAACGCGCTGCTGCTGAATTTCCAGACGTTCATGGCATACGGCCTCGACGGCTTCGCGCATGCGGCCGAAGCGCTCGTCGGCGCGGCGGCCGGCGCGCGCGACCGCAGCGCATTCCGGCAGGCCGTGCGGGTCACGCTGTTCTGGTCGGCGCTCGGCGCGCTGCTGTTCGCGCTGGTGTACTGGGCCGCCGGCGGCTGGATCGTCGCGCGCCTGACCGACCAGGCCGAGATCCGCGAAATGGCGTTGCGCTACCTGCCGTGGGCCGCGCTTTCGCCGATCGTGTCGGTCTGGGGCTTCCTGCTCGACGGCGTGTTCATCGGCGCCACGCAGACGCAATCGCTGATGCGTGCGATGGTCGCGTCGTTCTCGATCTTCGTCGTGGCCACGCTCGCCGCCGTCGGCACGTTCGGCAATCACGGCCTCTGGTTCGCACTGCTGCTGTTCATGGCCGCCCGCGGCGCGACGCTCGCGCGCTACCTGCCTGGGCTGTTGCGGCACATCGGCACCGACGCGCCCGCAGCCCGCGCCTGACAGCGGGCCGAACCGGCCGTTACTGCGCGGGTTTCGGCGGCGGCGCGTCGAGCATCGACGGCGGTGTCATGTCGGTCGGCACGCCGTGATAGTCGGCCGGATCTTCCGGCGGATGGCCGCGACGGGCCTGGTGGGGATCGCTGCCGCAACCGGCGAGGAAAGACGCGGCCAGCACGGCCAGCATGAAACGGGTCATCGGGTATGGCTCCGGAAATCGGCGCGCCCATCGCACGCCGGGACCGCGCCGAGTCTAGCGGAAATCCCGCTTCGGAGTCGCGCCGCGCATGTCCTACTATGTACGCATGGCGCTGTGCCGTGGAAAGGAGGCTGCCATGTCGTCTGAAGAAATTGCCGGCCTGATTGGTCTGTTCGTCGGTCTGATGGTGCTCGTCGCCCTGTCGTTCTTCGAGTCGCGCGAATACAAGCGCAGCCATGAAGGCGAAGGGATGATCCATCACTGGATGGCCGAACACCACCTGCTCGACTGGCGGCGCAAGCACTAGGCGCGCCGTTGCCGACCGGCCCTTCCCAGGGGCCGTTCTCGAACGTGCCGCCGCGCGGCACGGCGGTGATCGCGTATCGCCGAAATAAACAGGGCCCGACTCACACACATCGATCAGATGGACGAACGCTGCCGCGCGGCTCGTACCGCGCGACGGCGTTCGCTTGCGCGCGCCCGGGCGGACGCGACGCGATTCACACGGCTCAGCCCAGGAAGTGGCGGGCGTAGCGCGCGTTGATGTCGGACAGGCGGAACAGCGTCAGGAAATCCGCGCAGTTGAAGTCGGGATCCCAGGCCGGCGCACCGCAGATCTTCGCGCCGAGGCGCAGGTAACCCTTGATCAGCGGCGGCGGCGCCACGACGGTGCCCGTCTGCAGTTCGTCGACCGGCAGGGCCGTGTGCGGGAACGCGCGATACTCGGGCGCCGTCAGCGAGCCCGCCGACAGCGACTGGTACAGGTTTGCCGCATAGTGGCCGCCGTCGGCCATCGACACGCTCGCGCAGCCGAGCATCGTCTCGTAGCCGTTCTGCATCATGTACGCGCCAAGGCCGCCCCACAGCGCCATGATGACGGCGCCGCTGCGGTAGTCGCTGTGCACGCACGAGCGGCCGACCTCGACCATCTTGCCGCGCAGGTGCGTGAGGCGCGACAGGTCGAATTCGCCTTCGGCGTACAGGCGGCCGACACGCGCCGCCTGGTGCGGCGGCAGCACGCGGTACGTGCCGACGACCTTCAGGGTGTCGAGATCGCGAACCAGCAGGTGGTCGCAGTACGCATCGAACGGATCGACGTCGAGGCCGGAGGGGCCGCTGACCTGCGCGCCCATTTCTTCGGCGAACACGCTGTAACGCAGGCGCTGGGCTTCACGCAATTCGTCTTCCGTACGCGCCCACGCGGCGCGCAGGCGATACTCCGATGTGACGGTTTCAGCAGCGCGCGGCAGGTGGCGCCGCGACGTGTCAAGAGGCAGCGAGGCAAAAGGGAGCGTAGGCGTCGGCAGTTCTCGCATTAGGCTTTCCTGGTCGTAAGGAATAGGACGACATGCCCGCCAATGTAGTAATCGGCCGTGACCGTTATGTGGCACGACCATGTCCTTTCAATGACGTGTCGCCGAATTGACTTTAGCAGAAAGCTTGCGAAACCGTATGACGAATCCCTTCAAAGCCCTTCAGGCGGGCCTCACAGCAAGTCGGGCGTCAATACCGCCCGCAGCACGGCCTGCCGGCTGCCGTCACGCGTGCGGCTCGCGAGCCACACGATTCCGCCCTTCTTGACGCTCCAGCTGTCATCGCCGCCGGCGATCAGCTGCGCGGCGACGCTGCCGAGCGTCGGCTGGTGCCCGACGATCACGACCGTCGGCGCAATGCCTTCCGGCCAGCCGGCCGCCGCCAGCACGTCGTCGACGCTGCCGCCCGGCGCGAGCGCGTCGATCGTCCGGTACTGGTCGGTCAGCGCCTCGACGGTCTGCACGGTACGGGCCGCCGGGCTCGCGAGGATCACCGTGTTCGTCTCGAGCCGGCCGCGCAGCCATTTGGCCATCGCCTGCGCGTCCTTGCGGCCCCGGACGGTCAACTGGCGCGCGAGATCGCTCGTCGCGTAGTCTTCGGCTTCGGCGTGGCGCCACAGGATCAGGTTCATCATGATGTTCTCCTTGCTTCGGCGAGCGGCCCCGCGCCCCTGCGTCCGGGCCGGCCGATGACGGTGCGAATTGTCGCAAATTGCGGCCGGTTCGCCGCCGCGGCATTTACCCGCATATGGGGATTGACCGGATCATTCATGCAAGGCTATACTCTTTGGCTCGTCGGAGCGTAGCGCAGCCTGGTAGCGCATCTGATTTGGGATCAGAGGGTCGTAGGTTCGAATCCTATCGCTCCGACCAAAGGAATCAAGGGGTTACGGTTAATCACCGTAGCCCCTTTTTCTTTGCGTCGTCGGAAAATCGTATTGCCGCTGTGCGAGATTAGCCTTGGCGACTTGTGCGGAAATCTCCGCCCCGCGCGCCATCGAGGCTTTCGACGCCGCCCGAACAGCGGCAAACGCTTAGACGACGCTCGAAATCAGCGCGCACCCGCATGTCGCGTGGTGTCCCTGCCGCGCCACGCGGACGCCGCGGTCGGTAATCCGGGCATCGCCCTCAAGAATCACATTCGGGTTCACGTCGGGATGCTGCGGGCACTTCACCAGATCCCCCTTGCGAGCCACCCGCCGCCCACCGTAACGCATGGTCTCGGACGCGGTAATCACCTCGCCCCCGTGGTCGGTGGTATCGCCGAGTCGAATCAGGTCAATCATGAGGCTTCCTTCGTTCCGTGATCGCCCTGCCGGATGCACCGCGTCGCATTCCGGCGTCAAGGCAGGTTGAAGACCTGACTGCAAGACAGTTTTGCGGCATTGTCGATCGTCAGGTTGAAGTACGCCTTGCGATCGAAATGCTTTTCGTCCGCATCGGGATCCGGGATGTTTCGAAACCGATCGAAAACGAGCGTCTTGCCGTTCTGCAACCGCAGGGACATGAACTTCATCGACTGATCGAATTGCGGCGTTCCCCACGACGCGTCGATCGCCTTTCCTTCTCCTCGCGACAGGTAGACCGACAGGACGTTGCCCAACGCCTCGCGAGGTACTGTCTTCATCTGATCGGCATCGGCCTGGGGCACGCCGACATTGACGAAAAGCTTCTTCCCGCCCTTTTCCGTGCAAACGAATTCCTGATTGCCGCCGAACCGCTGCTGAAACCCGACGAACGGGTCCTGGCTGCCTTGATCGGCCTGGACCGGTGTGCCGAAGCAAGAGAGCGCCACTCCGCAAACAACAAACAAACCCTTTCCATTCATTTGATCCAGACTCCTATCACCTTTCTTCCCTTTCCAATCAGCGTGGGCTTTTCGTCCTTTCGCATCACCCTGCTGTTGGGGCTGACGTAATCGCTCGCAAACAACGCTCCGGGCAACAAGACTTCGGCATGGCCATGCGTCGATTTGTCGGTCGTACCGTAGACGATCACGGCGCCCTCGGGCGCGTCATAGGGGCTCGCAATATGGTAGGCAGGATCGGAAAGAATGTTTTTGAATCCTGCTCGTTCAAGATCGATTCCGGCGTCTTTGGCTTCGACCTGGGTCGGATACGAATCGACCATGCCTGAAGCCAGGAGCGCGATTTTCACATACTTCCAGCACTCCATCGTCGACAAACCGGGCGCCTTGGCGACGCTATAGATCGGCTGACCCAGTTTCGCCTTGTGCGCGGCAACGGGCCCGCTGAAATTGGCGTTGCGCCTTCCGTACTTTGCGTCCCGGAGAAAGATCTCGAACATCTTCTGCTTGGGATCGCCTTCGGGAGGCGACGAGCTGGTTGCCGGCGCCACGGCAACAGGATGGCCGTTGTCATTGCGGGTCACTTTCGCTTGCGTCGGCGCCTGGGAGGCCGCGGGCGCGGAATCCGGCTGATCCGCCGAGGATGCCGCTGCCGGAGGCGTTGCTGGCGAAGATGCCGTGGTCGAAGGCGTACTCGTCGGAGACGCACCCGTTGAAGACGCGTCCATCGAGGGTGCACTCGTAGGAGACGCACCTGCTGAAGACGCATCCGGCGAAGACGCACCCGCCGAGGAAGCGCCTGCCGAGGAAGCACCCGCCGAAGAAGCACTCGCCGAGGAAGCACCCGCCGAGGAAGCACTCGCCGAGGAAGCACCCGCCGAGGAAGCACCCGCCGAGGAAGCACTCGCCGAGGAAGCGCCCGCCGAGGAAGCGCCCGCCGAGGAAGCACTCGCCGAGGAAGTCCCCGCCGAAGACGCCCCGCCACCCGACGGCAGCTTGATTTGCTGCCCGGGCGTAATCAAATTGCCGTCAAGCCCGGGATTGACGCGCCGGATTTCGGCAACGCTCGTTCCATGCTGGTGCGCGATTTTCCACAGCGAGTCACCTTGCTTGACCGTATAGGCCCCGAGCTTGCTGTTCCGGCGATGATCCCCCGGAGAGCCGGGATGCGCATTGGTTCGCGCTTCGATCTTGCTGTGCGGACTGGTCAGCGTCAAAGAGGAGAACGAACCGGACACCGCCCCTGTCCATGCCTTCTCGAGATTGGTTTCCACCTCCTTCACCCAGACTTCAAGCGTCTGAGTGAACGGAACGTTCCGGACGGGCTGACTGATTTTCCCGTGAGCGTCGCTGTGCCCTTCCTGCAGCACTTTTCCACCCGACTTCACTTGATAGTGCACACCGGCAATCGGCTCCTTCTTCTTGTTGACGAACTGGACACCCAAAGTCCCCGAGCAGCAGCCGAGATCGTAATCGGCAAACTTGCCGATATAGTGCGAAACCGTCGTGCCGTTTGCATCCGCAGGATCCTCGGCCCCGTTCGACTCCAGAAACTTCATCACGCCGGGATGCTTGGCCGTTCCGAAACCCTTGAGGTGGGCCGCGCCGACGATGCCGGAATGCGTGATCGTGATGCCGGCAATGACCTTGCCCTCGTATTGATCCGCGCCCTGCTTATGGGCTCGCGAACAAAGCAGCCGGACCCACGATACGGCCGCCACGTCCTGCTCATCCGGGGAGTTCCTGAAATCGTCCAGGCTGTGGATCCCGTCCTTTCCGGTCCACGTTCCCTTCCACTGATACTGGAACTTCGAATGGCCGTGCGGCAACTTGATAATGGGAGACGTGCCGTCCGACACGTAATAGCCCAGGTCGCTCAGCGCAGACTCGCCAAACTGATATTTGCCGACATATCCGTACTTGTTGACGACCTGGTAATCCCCGCCCCCCTCGCTCTGAAAGAGTGCGCTCAGGAACTCCTTGATTCCGCCGTTGCTCATGATTTACTTCTTCTGGCAAAAATAACGAACGTCCCCCGCATCGATCTTGACCGGGTAGCGGCTCTCGATCAGCGCCTTTTCCGCATCGCTCGGGTTCCCGAGCCATTGGGGCGTGCAGCGATACATCAAACGCCCGGCGGTGCGATGAGACTGTTCGTCGTAGAACATCGCGACATTCGTGGTGTTGCACTGATGCGCCTGGCAGATGTGGTAGAACCATTCGCGGGATTCGCCCATTTTCCAAAGCGCCCCTTGCGTCGCAGGGCCGGTCAGCAGGCGCTGTCGAAGCATTTGCACATCGAGGCCGGACTGCCCCAGAAAACGATCGAACGCGCTCGACACCGCCTGACCGGCCGCGGTCCCGGATTGATTGCCGTCCGGATCCACGAGGTTGAAGATTTCCGTCTTGTAGTCGGAGCTGGCCGGCGTGACGTTTTCCGCAGCGGCGGGTGCCTGGCTCTGGGCCTTGCAACCGAATGTCACGGAGCAACACAGAGCCATCAGCAAAAACCGGAATCGAGCGTCAAACAGACGCGCTCCGGAAGATCCGTTCTTTCGCATTTTTTCAGTGCGCCCTTGCATCATTCCTGCACTCCATCCTCAACAGAAAACAGGTCATCGTGGACAGTATCCATGTGATGAGTCCAGTCGCCATTTTTCACGCTCACCTGAACAGCCTCTTCCGCCGCCGTGAAAATGCGGCCGGTCATGCCGTCCTGATCGAGCGTTCCGTAATAGTGCGAGTCTTCGCCGACCTTGATCAGGTACGACGCGTTCTCGAGTATTTCGCCGTCCGCAAGCGCCCCCGACAGGTCGAATCGCAAGCTGTACGGTCCGGCACTCTGAGGCACCGGCATAGGCGGCAGCGGCATGCGCATCGAGTCCGGCCCCGGTACGTCCCAGCTTGCGGCCCGCTCCAGAATCGTTCCCGGCGAGCCGTTGACGATCCCGTTGCCGTTGATCTGGATGTACGACCCGCCCGCGCCGATCCAGACCTCCTTCGCCGCCGAGATCACGACCTTTCCATCGGTGCTGGTGATCGTGAGATCCTTCAGCGCCGCGAGCGCCATCTGATCGCCCTGCGCCTGAATCTCCACCTTGCCCTTCGCCGCGAACAGCTTCATCCCGGCGTTCTGCACGAACAGGCTGATCTTCTCCGCAACACTCGCCACGAGCGACTTCCCGCTGGCAATGAACATGCTCTGTCCGCTGACCAGATTGGTCTGCTGGTCGCTCGAAACATGCACGGATTGCTGCGTGGACACCGCCACGCCGGACGGGCTCGCAAGCAGCATGACGGGGCTCTGGAATGCGTTGGCGCTGCCGGTGCCCCCTCCCGCGGTTCTGCCGCCGGATTGCGCGCCCTGCATGCTGCCCTGCGTGGCATCGGTGAAGGCCTTCAGCGCGTCGTGCCCGTCCTTGAGACTTTCCGCCTGATTCGCCTGGCTCGCCTGCGACATCGCTTCGAGCCGGCTTTCGGCGCCAACGAGCTGCTGCTGAGCTTCGCGCGCGTCGAGCTGCGGGCTGCTGGCTTGCTTCGAATGGGTCGTGACGTACAGTCCGCGCGCGGCCCGCACGGCACCGTAGGAATCGGTTTTCAGGTCGAATCCCGAACCCAGATACGCGCCGCGCGCATTGCCGCTCTGGTCGATCAGGTAGCCCAGGTGCAGCAAGCTGTTTCCACTGCTGCTGAACAGTCTTGCGCGATTCTGTCCCGTCGCGTCGTCCAGCACCATTTCGTTGTAGCCGGCACCCGCATACTCCTTCGACCGGTAGCCCGACAGGATGCCGTTGCTGTGCCACTGCGGCTGAACGTTCCCGTTGTACACGCGATGCAGCACGATCGGCCTGTCGCAGTCTCCGCCCACGTATCCGATCAGGACTTCCTCGCCGACCCTGGGAACGTGCACGCTCCCGTAGCCGCCGCCCGTATCCGACTGCGCGACTCGCACCCAGCATGAAGCGCTTGCGTCCCCGGCATTCTGCCGGTCCCAGACGAACATCACTTTCACGCGGTTCAGCTCGTCCGTATAAACCTCTTCCCCCTGCGGCCCCACGACGATGGCCGTCTCCAGATGCATCACCGGCTTCTTGTGTTCGAACGGGCTGCGATACGGAACCGTCACACGCTGGGCCTCGACCTCGACAAGACAGAAACCCGTCGAACCGTCATCGCTGGTCAGGGTACCCGCCGCATAACCGGCCTTTGCCTGCGCCAGTTCGCCCTGCAGGCTGTGCGGAAAACTCGTTTCGTGCGCCGAAAGCGGCAGGTTGTTCTCGAGGTATCGAGCGACCTTGATCGCCGCGAACTGGCACTGGCCGGCATCGTCGCGATCGTGCTCGGGATGACCGCGCAATTCGAAGCGTCGTCCCGCATCGATCCCCCGCACGCCACCGACCGCATGGAACCGTTTGGCCCTCGACTCCCACTCTTCCAGGTGAATCCGGGAAAGCTGCTCGCCTCGCGCTTGCCCCGGGTACGTGTAGGCGCCCGTGTATTCATAGACTTCGGCCTGCTCCGGCAAATCGCCCTGGCCGGCCATCGTCGGCATCGTCGTGCCTTTGGGATTGACGGGCGACGACGGCTTCTTGTAGTCGAACGTGCGCGTCGTATGCACGGTACTCTGCAATGTCCGCGAACCCGCCCACTGCGTAAACGCATCCGTTTCGTTGCCCGTGCCCGACCTGGAAAAGCGGACCGGGTTGGGCGATATCTCGTCGAGTGCGTAGATGTTGTCGGTCACGACAAGCCGGTGCGACGTGCCTTGCTGGTCCTGCCGCCAGAACCCGAACAACCCCTCTTCTTCCATCAGCCGATGGACGAAATCCCAGTCGCTCTCGCTCTGGCGGCAATACGACCGCGCAGGCAGCGACTTCAGCAACGCGAACTCGAATTGCCCTCGCGCTTGCGGATGCGCATTGAATACGTCCGTGATGATGGTGTCGACGCTCTTGTCCTGCCAGTACCGCATGTCGCTGCGGAACCTGAGGAAATGCATCCATGAAGCGAAAACCAGTTGATAACCCGAAAGGCTGCCGTCAGCGCCGAGACGGCGCGCAGTATGAATGTATCCGTTGATCGGCAGATAGGACTTGTTCGCTTGCTGAATCCAAAGCGTCATCGGCTGGGCAATCAGCGTTTTGAGCTCGATGTCGCCAGCCGTGGAGACCATGTCCAGTGTGACGCTGAAGTCACGGCCGAGTTCGGAAAAGGTCACGGCCCGTCGTGGTACGAGCGCGTTCTCGGGCAACGCCGGGATGCTGGTCTTGAGCAGGCGGTCTCGCTGGATCAGGCCGCCACGAATCGCCTGAGCCACTTCGTTCATGTTCATTCGGTATCGATCTTCTTTTTTTTACAAACCTGCAAAGGCTTGTACTCTCGCGGAAACGGCTGGCCCGTTGTTCGGGCGCAATTCTAGCGACATCCCCAAGACCTGAGAATGCATTTTTGGTTGTTAAAACAACAATACCGCCGGATAAAAATTGAACACCTCCGGAATAAGTCATTTATACCGACTTCGGCACCTCCAATAATTCCAATATCCAAACAATTTTCTTTCGGGAATATTTTGTCGCCTGAAAAATCGCGTGGCGTTCCACTGCAAGTCGAGACCGGCCGGGACGGGGCAGGGACGCGCGATGCGAGCGGAATCGAGCTCATCGCTGCGAGGCTATGGCTGCGGGTACTTCATCCGCTGCGCACACGACATGGAGCGGGCCCGTCGCTGCTCGTCGCGAACAGACGGCAGACATCCGGGCGCTTGCCACGAACGTGACAACACCGCGCTCGACAGCGCCGGAACCGGCAACCGGAGCCCGACCTGAACTGCGGGATATGTGACCCGCCTTCATTGCGACTTGTCATCCTGACGTTCACGTCGAACACGATGAGCAAGAGTCAGATACCGGGATCATGAAGCGATTACACAAACACGGCCTTCCTTTTGAAGTGGAAATTTTCGCGGAAGTTTCAGCGCTGGAATTTATCCCCGGCCATCCAGAATGTTCAATATTCAATCAAACGACGGGCGCGATATCGGCACACGAAACTCGATGTCGATTTTATTTTTATTCAAGAATTTTTCATCATCGCATTCAATTTACCTGAAAATCACTTTCAGGCACTCTGCTGCGGCTTGCTCGAAGCGTTTCATCACTGCTCATTCACGCACGTTCGCCACTCATCGGTCTTCGCGA
Source organism: Burkholderia lata (assembly GCF_902499025.1). Lineage (GTDB taxonomy): Bacteria > Pseudomonadota > Gammaproteobacteria > Burkholderiales > Burkholderiaceae > Burkholderia > Burkholderia lata_C. The sequence goes on from NZ_CABVPW010000041.1 coordinate 41,906, forward strand.
TCAACGTGACGCAAATGGTTTGTGGCCCATCGACTTCAACGCGGCATTGATATCGGCAAAGGTATTGACGACACGGCCGTTCACCCGGCAATCCGATTGCAGCGGTTGGGCGCCTGCGGCAAATCCCACACCAGTGAGCCTGGTCGCCACCCATTGCGGGCTACGGTTTTCCAGCGCAAACGTCATGATTTCGGCCTGGTCATCCGTCATCTCCACGCCGCCATTCTTATCTGCCAGCGCCGCGCATACGAATGCCGCATTCCGGTCTTTCACCAGATCAACCACAAAATAGCGATATTGTTTCAGGTTCGGATCGTTGTCGTTCAATCGATGAATGGCCGCCAGTATATGTGCGCGGTCAGGGTCGCTTCGGTCCAGATCACGGGCATATGCGGCACTCGCCAGGGAAATGACCAGAATCACGGCATGCGCGGCCAGTCTCGATAATTTCATCATCGACAATTTTCCCTGAGAATGTGATCCAAACGATATGGAGAACCCCTGAACGACCGTGCAATGGCCTCGCGTGCATTGATATTCCGACCCCGCGAATCCATGCGCACGCCGAGCCGCATGTCCGCCCCGCCCCGTTGCCTGGGCGACCGACCGCCGGCCCTACCGCACGCCGCCCCGCACGCGGTACTTCCGGGAACACGCGATAATGCGCGTGGACAACCCGCCTTCGCACATGAAAAACAACATTCTCAAGACCACCCTCTGCGCATCGCTGCTCGCGCTCGCGACCTCCGGCACCGCATCGGCCAAGGCGCTCGACGACGCACTCGACTGCCACTCGACCGGCCACAAGTTCGTCGCGCCGCTGCTCGCCGCCGGCGACATCCAGTCGGAGCCGATGCACGTCGAATCGAACTCGGTCAACGCCTTTCGCACGAGCCACTCGCTGACAGCGTACGGCTTCGGCGTGTATGTCGTACTCGGATACCAGGCGAACGACCCGATCTTCCGCACGGGCGACGGCACGCCGATCGGCGACTGGGCCTACGGCGTCGTGGTGCGCGGCACGAAAAGCTCAGTGGAGGAAGCCGTGCGCAAGGCCGGCAGCGACGCGACCGTCAAGCAGGCGTTTCCGTTCCTGACTGCGATCGTCTGCTCATCGGACTGAACGGCCGCCAGGACGATCATGCGGCAATCCTGAGGGGCACCCAAGCCATCCTGCCGCCCGGCCCCTCCCGGCCCCGCCATCGACCTGTTACGCGCCGGTATACACCACGCGATACGGGATACCGACCTTCTCCCATTCGGCCGCCTCCTGGCTGAGGCTGTAGTCGGTCAGCGGGTTCTGCTCGACCCACGCGCCCGGCAGGCGCACTTCATACCCGCCCTTCTTCATCTGCGAAACGGAAATGTCGGGCAGCCCCGCATCGGTCCGGCGCCGGCACAGCAGCGCCGCGAGCCGCAGGCAGAACAACAGCGGCCACTCGACCTCGCGCGCCTGCGACAGCTTGCCGAGCTTGCCCGCGTGACCGAGCACGAGCGCGGCGAGCCGCGCCTGGTCGGTACGCGAGAAACCCGGCATGTCCGCGTTGCTCGCGATATAGGCCGAGTGCTTGTGATACGCGCTGTGCGAGATCGACAGGCCGATCTCGTGCAATGCGGCCGCCCAGCCGAGGAACATCCGCCCTTCCTCGCGCGCTTCGTCGTCAGCCTCCTCGAGTTCGTCGTAGAAACGCCCCGCCAGCGCGCCGATCCGCTCGGCCTGCGCGCGGTCGACACCGTAGCGGCGCGTGAAACCCTCGACGGTCACCGCGCGCATGTCCTCGTGCTGCGTCCGGCCGAGCAGGTCGTACAGCACGCCGAGGCGCAGCGCACCATCGGTCGTATCGACGTAGTCGACACCGAGTTCCTCGAACACCGCGAGCATGATCGCAAGGCCGCCCGCGAGCACCGGCACGCGATCGGGCTTCAGCGCGATCAGCTTCAGCCGGTTGACGTTCTCAGACTTGATCAATGCACGCTTCAGGCGCTCGAGGCCGCCGCGCGAAATGCCGTGCGTGATGCCCGGATCGTTGAAGCCGTTCGCCTCGACGAGCTCCGCGAGTGCGCGCGCAGTGCCGGACGAGCCGATCGCCTGATCCCACCCGGCCTTCTTGTACTCGCTCGAAATGATCTGAATCTCGCGCTTGGCCGCGAGTTCGGCCTGCCGCATCGTGTATTCGTCGACGTTGCCGGCCGGGAAGAACGTGCGGCTGTGGCTCACGCAACCGATATAGAGGCTCTCCATCACGATCGGCGTGTAGTGCGACCCGATGATGAATTCGGTCGAGCCGCCACCGATGTCGACGACGAGACGCTTGCCGGCGCTTGCGGGCACCGAGTGCGCAGCACCCGCATAGATCAGACGCGCTTCTTCGCGGCCTGCAATCACTTCGATCGGGAAACCGAGCGCCGCTTCGGCCTCGCCGAGAAATTCGCCCGCGTTCTTCGCGACACGCAGTGTATTGGTCGCCACCGCGCGCACATGATCGGGATGGAAATCGCGCAGGCGCTCGCCGAACCGCTTGAGCGCCTCCCAGCCACGCTCCTGCGACGCGCGATCGAGCATCTTGTCGCTCGACAGGCCCGCGGCCAGCCGGACGGGCTCGCGCAGCGCGTCGACGGGATAGATCTGGCTGCCTGCCGGCGTTTCCTCGACGCGTCCGACGATCAGCCGGAAGCTGTTCGAGCCGAGATCCACGGCAGCCAGCAAGTGGGGGGTTGTAACCATCAGAAGGGGGCTCCGTGCGCGTTCGCCCGCGGCGGCCGGTCCGGCAACCCTGGGCGATCAATCAAAGGCGACATTTTAAGCGTGGAACGCTTGCCATTGCCACGCTTCACGGGCATGCACACCGCTCGTTTGCATATCGTCGAAACATTTATGAGACGAAACGGTTACAGCGTAGAATTTCCCGATATAAATACATCATTGTCATCAGCACGTCATCGTACCGTGAGAGTTTCCGAGCGTCCTTTCGAATCATCGCCTGAATCACCCCCTACTCTGCCGATGTCCGTCCGTTACCCGCTTCTCAATCGTGAACTCGGCATCCTCGGCTTCAACGAGCGCGTGCTGGCCCAGGCAGCCGATCCGCAAGTCCCGTTGCTCGAGCGCCTCCGCTTCATCTGCATCACCAGCAGCAACCTCGACGAATTCTTCGAAGTCCGGATGGCGGGCCTGCAGGAGCAGATCCGCGACAACCCCGGCGCACTGACGCCCGACGGCATGTCGTTACAACATGCTTACGATCTCGTCGTCGAGCGGGCGCAGCGGCTCGTCCATCGACAGTACACGATGCTGCACGAAACCGTGCTGCCCGCGCTCGAACAGGAAGGCATCTACTTCCATGCGAGCGACACGTGGAACGACGAGCAGCTCGAATGGGCGCGGCGCTACTTCCTCGACGAGCTGCTGCCCGTGCTGACGCCGATCGGCCTCGATCCCGCCCACCCGTTCCCGCGCGTCCTGAACAAGAGCCTGAACTTCGTCGTCGAGCTCGAAGGCCGCGACGCATTCGGCCGCCAGGCCGTGATGGGCATCGTGCAGGCGCCGCGCGCGCTGCCGCGCGTCGTGCGCATGCCGCACGCCCTGTCGGGCTTCGAGCACGGCTTCGTGCTGCTGAGCTCGTTCATGCAGCGCTTCGTCGGCGAACTCTTCCCGCAGCTGACCGTGAAGAGCTGCAACCAGTTCCGCATCACGCGCAACAGCGAGCTGTTCGTCGACGAAGACGAAATCACGAACCTGCGCGTCGCGCTGCAGGGCGAACTGCCCGCGCGCCACCTCGGCAACGCGGTGCGCCTCGAGGTGTCGGCCGACACGCCGCCGCACATCGTGCGACGCCTGCTCGTGGAAAGCGAACTCGGCGAGAAGGACTGCTATCGCGTGGCCGGATCGGTGAACCTCGTGCGGCTGATGCAGATTCCCGATCTGGTCGACCGCCCCGACCTGAAGTTCACGCCGTTCACCGCGTCGACCCCGTCCGCGATCACGAACGCGCCGACGATGTTCGATGCGATCGACAACGGCGACATCCTGCTGCACCACCCGTACGAGAGCTTCCAGCCGGTGCTCGAACTGCTGCAGCAGGCCGCGAGGGATCCGAGCGTCGTCGCGATCAAGCAGACGATCTACCGTACCGGCACCGATTCGCCGCTGATGGACGCGCTGATGGAAGCCGCGCGCAACGGCAAGGAAGTGACCGTCGTCGTCGAACTGCTCGCGCGCTTCGACGAGGAAACCAACATCAACTGGGCGTCGCAGCTCGAAGCCGTCGGCGCGCATGTCGTGTACGGCGTGGTCGGCCACAAGTGCCACGCGAAGATGATGCTGATCGTGCGTCGCGTCGTGCAGGCCGGCAAGGCGTCGCTGCGCCGCTACGTGCACCTCGGCACCGGCAACTACCATCCGCGCACGGCACGCCTCTACACCGACTTCGGGCTGATGACGGCCGACCAGAAGATCTGCGAGGACGTCCATCACGTGTTCCAGCAACTGACCGGCATCGGCGGCGAACTCACGCTGCACGAGCTGTGGCAGTCGCCGTTCACGCTGCATCCGCGCATCATCGACGCGATCCGCGCGGAGATCGACAATGCGCGCGCCGGCAAGCGCGCACGCGTCGTCGCGAAGATGAACGCGCTGCTGGAGCCGACGGTGATCGCCGCGCTGTACGAAGCGTCGCAGGCCGGCGTCAAGGTCGACCTGATCGTGCGCGGCGTGTGCGCGCTGAAGCCCGGCGTGCCGGGGCTGTCGGAAAACATCACCGTGCGCTCGATCGTCGGCCGCTTCCTCGAGCACCACCGGATCTACTATTTCCACGCGAACGGTGCCGAAGACGTCTATCTGTCGAGCGCCGACTGGATGGACCGCAACCTGTTCCGCCGCGTCGAAGTCGCGTTCCCGATCCGCGATCGCAAGCTCAAGCGGCGCGTGATCGCCGAAGGGCTGTCGGTGTGCCTCGGCGACAACCAGTCGGCGTGGCAGATGCACAGCGACGGCCACTACCGCCGGCGCCGCGCCGGCAAGACGATCCGCAACGCGCAACTCGGGTTGCTCGCGAAGTTCTGTTCCTGAACCGGCAGCGCGGCGCAAGTCTCGCGCCGCGTCGCCAATAAAAAAGCGCAGCCCGCGGGCTGCGCTTTTTTATTGCGGATCCAGCATGCCGCCGCTCGCCGGACGAGCGGCGGATGCCGTGACGCGATCATGCCTCGTATGCGGCCGGCCGGATCGCGATGATGCGCGAGCCCGGGAACCGCGCGGTGAACGTGCTGCCGCGCCCTTCCTCGCTCTGCACGTACAGGTGCGCGTCATGCCGCTGCAGCACGTGCTTGACGATCGCGAGCCCGAGCCCCGTGCCGCCTGTGTCGCGCGACCGGCTGCGGTCGACGCGGTAGAAGCGTTCGGTCAGCCGCGGCAGGTCGGCAGCCGGAATGCCGAAGCCGCTGTCCGTGACGGAAAACACGCCCTGCGCGCCTTCGCGCCGCCACGTGACGACGATCTTGCCGCCTTCCGGCGTATAGCGGATCGCGTTGGTGACGAGATTCGCGAACGCGCTGAACAGCTCCGTCTGCGCACCGGTGACGCCGAGCGTCTCGTCGATCGTGAACCCGATATCGTGATGCCCGTTCGACAGCGTCTGCGCATCCTCCTTCAGATGGTCGAACACGGCACGCATGTCGATCGCGCGATCGAGCGGCGGCTTGCTCTCGCCTTCCAGCTTCGCGAGCACCAGCAGGTCGGTCACGATGTGACGCATCCGCGAAGCCTGCTGCTCCATCATGTCGAGATAGCGCGCGCGGTCTTCCTCGTTCAGCGGCAGCTCGCGCATCGTCTCGAGGAAACCCGACAGCACGGTGAGCGGTGTCTTCAACTCGTGCGACACGTTCGCGACGAAGTCGCGCCGCATCGCGTCGGTCCGCTCGAGCTCGGTGATGTCCTGCGTGAGCAGCAGCTTGCGATTCTCGCCGTACGGAAACACCTGTACTTCCAGCACGTTCTGACGCGAGTCGCCCATGCCGCGCATCACGAGCGTCTCGTCGTAATGCTGCGCATTCAGGTAGCGGACGAACTCGGGATGGCGCACCAGGTTGGTGATGTGCTGACGCAGGTCGCGCTTTGCATCGAGGCCGAAGTGGACCTCGGCGATCGCATTGCACCACTCGATCTGGTCGTGGTCGTCGAGCATCGCGACGCCGTTCGGCGACGCCTGGATTGCCTGGATGAAGCGCGAATGCTGCTGCTCGACCTGACGCACCTGCGCATGCCACTGCTTTGCGAGTTTGTGCAGACGATAGTAGATCTCGCCCCAGATGCCCGGCGCACTCGGCACCTCGCCATAGACCGGTGCATCGAGCAGGCGCCACAGACGCTGCGTATGAAAGGTGCTGAAAAAGCCCTGCGCGACCAGCATCACGACCACGAACACGAGGCCCGCGGTCGGGCCGGCGAAGACGCCGACCAATACGCCGATCAGCACGAGCAGCACGAGCGACACCAGAAAGCGCGCCCAGATGATGTTCATGATTCAGCGCCCGAAAGAATGAACGGCATGCCGTGGCACACGGCATGCGTGGATACGTTACGCGTGCTTGGCGAGCCGGTAGCCGCTGCCGCGCACGGTCTCGATCATCGCATCGCAGCCGGCCGGTTTCAAGGCCGCGCGCAATCGTTTGATATGGACGTCGACGGTGCGCTCCTCGACGAATACATGGTCGCCCCACACCTGGTCGAGCAGTTGCGTGCGGCTGTGCACGCGCTCCGGGTGCGTCATGAAGAAATGCAGCAGGCGGAACTCGGTCGGGCCGAGATCGAGCTTGATCTCGCTGCCTTCCGCATGCGCGGCGACACGATGCGTGGCCGGGTCGAGGCGCAGGCCGTTGATCGCCACGACGTCCTCGGTCAGCTGCGGCGCGCGGCGGCGCAGCACGGCCTTGATCCGCGCCATCAGCTCCTTCGGCGAGAACGGCTTCGTCACGTAGTCGTCCGCGCCGATTTCGAGGCCGAGCACCTTGTCCTGCTCGTCGCCGCGTGCAGTCAGCATGATGATCGGGATGTGCTTGGTCCGTTCGTTGTTGCGCAGGTCGCGCGCAAACGCGATACCGGACTTGCCCGGCAGCATCCAGTCGAGCAGCACGAGATCGGGCAGCACGTCGCTGATCAGGTTCTGCGCCTGTTCAGCGTTGTACGCGCGGATCGGGCAGTGACCGGCGTGCTGGAGATTCACCGAGATTAGTTCGGAAATCGCGGGCTCATCTTCAACGACGAGAATGTTGCTGGGCATCGGCACCTCTATTCTTCCTGTACGGAGTCGATTAACTGTTGGCTTCGCGATCGAGCGTGTCGCGCGGCTGGTGCCGCACGTCGGTGCCCTTCACGATGTAGATGATGAATTCGGCGATGTTCTTCGCGTGGTCGCCGATTCGCTCGATCGCCTTCGCGATGAACAGGTATTCCAGGCCGACCGAGATCGTGCGCGGATCTTCCTGCATGTACGACACGAGCTTGCGCACGAATGCGCGGAATTCCAGGTCGATCTCCTTGTCGTCCTTGACGATCTGCGCGGCGGCCACCGTATCGAGACGCGCAAACGCGTCGAGCGCGCGGCGCAGGATCGTCACGGCCATCTCGCCCGACACCTTGATCTCGGCGATGTTGACCGTGCGCGCGGCCGGCTCGTCGACCAGGCGGCGCACGCGCTTCGCGATCTTCTCGGCCTCGTCGCCTGCGCGCTCGAGGTTCGTAATCGTTTTCGAAATCGACATCAAAAGGCGCAGGTCACGCGCGGCAGGCTGCCTCCGCGCGATGATGTTGCCGCACTCCTGGTCGATGTCGACTTCCATCGTATTCAGGACTTCTTCGTTCGCGATCACTTTCTCGGCTGCATCGCGGTCGAAGTCGTTCAGCGCGTGCATCGCACCGACGATCTGCGACTCGACGAGCCCACCCATTTCCAGCACTTTCGACGACACGGCATTCAGGTCCGCGTCGAACTGGCTCGACAGATGTTTATCCGACATGGCTGTTGTTCTCCGTCATCAGCCGAAGCGGCCGGTGATGTAGTCTTCCGTTTCCTTGCGTACCGGCTTGATGAAGATCTTTTCGGTCTCGCCGAATTCGATCAGCTCGCCCAGGTACATGTAGGCCGTGAAATCCGAGCAGCGTGCGGCCTGCTGCATGTTGTGCGTGACGATCACGACCGTGTAGTCGCTCTTCAGCTCCGCGATCAGCTCTTCGATGCGGCCCGTCGAGATCGGGTCGAGCGCCGAGCACGGTTCGTCGAGCAGCAGCACTTCCGGACGGATCGCGATGCCGCGCGCGATGCACAGACGCTGCTGCTGGCCGCCCGAGAGGCCGTAGCCGCTCTGGTTCAGCTTGTCCTTCACTTCATTCCACAGCGCGGCCTTCGTGAGCGCCCACTCGACGCGGTCGTCCATTTCCGAGCGCGTGAGCTTTTCGAACATCTTCACGCCGAACGCGATGTTGTCGTAGATCGACATCGGGAACGGGGTCGGCTTCTGGAACACCATGCCGATACGCGCGCGCAAGAGCGAGATGTCGCGCTTCGTCGTCAGCAGGTTCTCGCCGTCCATCAGGATTTCGCCTTCGGCGCGCTGCTCCGGATAGAGCGCGAACATCTTGTTGAACGTGCGCAGCAGCGTCGACTTGCCGCAGCCCGACGGGCCGATGAACGCCGTCACCTTCCCTTCGGGAATGCTCAGGTTGATGTTCTTCAGCGCGTGGAACTTGTTGTAGAAGAAATTGAGGTTGTTGACCTCGATCTTCGCGTTCAGCGGCTCGAGCGGGCGGCCGTGCGCCGCTTCTTGCGTGCCGGCCGGCGCTGCAGCGCGCTCGACAGGATTCAGGTGGCTTTCTGCCATATTCATCGGATTGCTCCGCCGTTACTTTTTCGAGAAGATCGAGCGCGCCAGGATGTTGAGTCCGAGCACCCCGAGCGTAATCAGGAACACGCCCGCCCACGCGAGCGACTGCCATTCCGCGAACGGGCTCATCGCGAACTTGTAGATCGTGACGGGCAGGTTCGCCATCGGCTGGCTCATGTCCCACGAGAAGAACTGGTTCGACAGCGCGGTGAACAGCAGCGGCGCCGTTTCGCCGGCGATCCGCGCGATGGCGAGCAGCACGCCCGTCACGATCCCGCCGACCGACGCGCGCAGCGTGATCTTCAGCACCATGCGCCACTTCGGCGTGCCGAGTGCGAAGGCCGCTTCGCGCAGTGCGTTCGGCACGAGCTTCAGCATGTTCTCGGTCGTGCGGATCACGATCGGAATCTGCAGCAGGGCAAGCGCGATCACGCCGGCCCAGCCCGAGAAGCGCCCCGACTTCGCGACGACGATCGCGTACACGAACAGGCCGATGACGATCGACGGTGCGGACAGCAGGATGTCGTTGATGAAGCGGATCGTGCTCGCCAGCAGGTTTTTCTGGCCGTATTCGGCGAGATAGACACCTGCCAGGATACCGATCGGCGTGCCGACCAGCGTGCCGAAACCGCACAGCAGCAAGCTGCCGACGATCGCGTTCGCGAGACCGCCGCCTTCCGTGTTCGGTGCCGGCGTCGATTCCGTGAACAGTTGCAGCGACAGGCCGCTCAAGCCGAGATGCACCGTCGTGTAGAGAATCCACACGAGCCACAGCAGGCCGAAGGCCATCGCGCCGAGCGACGCGGCCAGCGCGATCGCGTTGACGGCCTTGCGCTTGCGCTGCAGGCGGTTGCGCATCGCGTCGAGCACCGCGCCGTCCGGCCCCGGGAAATTCATGATGGGCTCGCTCATTTCTTGCCCTCTCCCTTCTCGAGACGAAGCAGCAGCAGTTTGGAGATGGACAGCACGATGAACGTGATCACGAACAGGATCAGGCCCAGTTCCATCAGCGCGGACGTATGCAGGCCCGGTTGCGCTTCCGCGAATTCGTTGGCCAGCGCCGACGTGATGCTGTTGCCCGGCGCGAACAGCGACACGCTGTCGAGCAGGTTCGTGTTGCCGATCACGAAGGTCACGGCCATCGTCTCGCCGAGCGCGCGGCCGAGGCCGAGCATCACGCCGCCGATCACGCCGGTCTTCGTATAGGGCAGCACGACCTTCCACATCACTTCCCAGGTCGTGCAGCCGATCCCGTATGCCGATTCCTTCAGCAGCACGGGCGTGACTTCGAACACGTCGCGCATCACCGACGCGATGTACGGGATGATCATGATCGCGAGGATCACGCCCGCGGCCAGGATGCCGATCCCGATCGGCGGGCCGGCGGTCAGCGGGCCGAGAATCCAGACGTCCTTGAACAGGCGGCCGAGCGGCTTCTGGAAATATTCCGCGAAGATCGGCGCGAACACAAGCAGGCCCCACATGCCGTACACGATCGACGGAATCGCGGCGAGCAGCTCGATCGCGATGCCGAGCGGGCGGCGCAGCCACACGGGAGACAGCTCGGTGAGGAACAGTGCGATGCCGAAGCTGACCGGCACCGCGATGACGAGCGCGATGATCGACGTCACGATCGTGCCGTAGATCGGCACGAGCGCGCCGTAGATGTCCGAGTTGGGATCCCACTCGGATTGCCACAGGAAGCCGAGGCCGAACTTCTGGATGGTCGGCAGCGACGCGATGATCAGGGAAACGATGATCCCGCCGAGCAGCAGCAGGGTCACGATGGCGGCAAGCCGTGCAAGACCGCCGAATACGACATCCCCGACGCGGCTCGGCGCGCGTTGCTGCGCAACGTCGGCGGACCGTGAGGACGTATAGGAAATATCAGACATGGGTGCCTGCTTTTGATTGCCGGACGCCGTAACGCCCGGCTTTACCGCACACACTGCCCGACCGGCACGGCCGGGCAGCGAACCGCTGCAATACTTACTCGGCGGCGACCGACTTGCCCGAAGCGTCCGTCACCTTCGCCTTCCACTGCTTGCGGATTTCCGTCTCGACCGCCGGCGGCAGCGAGATGTAGTCGAGGCTGTCAGCAGCCTTCTCGCCGTTCTTGAACGCCCAGCTGAAGAACTTCAGCGTTTCCGCGCCCTGCTCCGGCTTGTCCTGCTTCGCGTGCAGCAGCACGAACGTCGCGCCGACGACCGGCCATGCTTCCTTGCCCGGCTGGTTCGTCAGGATCTGGTAGAACGACTTCGACCAGTTCGCGCCTGCAGCAGCGGCCTTGAACGTTTCCGTCTTCGGCTCGACCACCGTGCCCGTCGAGTTCTTCAGGGCCGTGTAGACCATGTTGTTCTTCTTCGCGTACGCCCATTCGACGTAGCCGACTGCGCCCGGCAGACGCTGCACGAAAGCTGCGACGCCGTCGTTGCCCTTGCCGCCCGTGCCCGTCGGCCAGTTGACCGTCGTGCCTTCGCCGACCTTCGACTTCCACTCGTCGTTGACCTTCGACAGGTAGTTCGTCCAGATGAAGCTGGTGCCCGAGCCGTCAGCACGGCGAACGACGGCGATGTCCGTGTCCGGCAGCTTGACCTTCGGGTTCAGCGCGGCGATCGCCGGGTCGTTCCACTTCTTGATCTTGCCGAGGTAGATGTCGCCGAGCACCGGGCCCGACAGCGTCAGTTCACCGGCCTTCACGCCCGGCACGTTGACGACCGGCACCACGCCGCCGACCACCGTCGGGAACTGGAACAGGCCTTCCTTTGCGAGCTCGTCATCCTTCAGCGGAGCGTCCGAACCGGCAAAATCAACCGTCTTCGCGACGATCTGCTTCAGGCCACCCGACGAACCGATACCTTGGTAGTTGACCTTCGCGCCGCCGGTCTGCTGGTAGTCAGCAGCCCATTTCGTATAGATCGGCATCGCGAACGTGCTGCCTGCGCCCGTGATGTCGGCAGCGTGAGCGGCGACGGCGAAAAGCGCGCCAGCCAGGCCGGCAATCGCGGTTTGCATCAATTTCATGAGACCTCCAGTGTGTGAGCGGATGACTACGGCACCGCGAAGGTTAGGGGCTCCTCATGACGGTAATGTGACAATCGATGAAACTGGCGTGACAGTAACATGACTGGTTGAAAGGGAGTATCGGGTGCGGCGCGCGCGGCGCCCGGGCGGCGCCGGAACGGCGATGGCGGCAAGAATTGCCTGCCTGGAAGGGACGGGATGACTCCCCGTTTCACCTGGGTGCGAGCGGATCGTAGCGCAGCATCGGCGGCACGGAAAGCCCCGGGTCGTGGCTGGCCCACTATCAGGGGTCTGACGATTTTTCGACCCCGGAATGCGGTGGTCGATGCGCCCTTCCTTATAGGTATCGCAAACCTTTGCGTCTGACGAAATTGCGGCGCCCCGAAGGCGCCGCATACCGGTTCACGGCAGCGCCGGCGCGCGGGCGTTCGACCGCCCCGCGCCGGACCTGCGCGTCAGGTCGTCGCCGCGCGCACCGCGTCGGCGATCGTCTCCGCATGACGGACCGCGTCGGCCGCCTGTTGCGCTTCGACCATCACGCGCAGCACGGGCTCCGTGCCCGATGCGCGGATCAGCACGCGGCCGCTGCCGGCGAGCGCGGCTTCGGCTGCGTCGATCGCGGCGCGAATCGACGTGCTGCCCTTCCAGTCGGCGCCCGGCTTCATCCGCACGTTGATCAGCTTCTGCGGGAACAGCGTGACGCCGTCGAGCATCTGCGCGAGGGTCTTGCCGCTGCGCTTCAACGCGGCCAGCACGAGCAGCGCGGACACGATGCCGTCGCCGGTCGAGTGGCGGTCGAGCGACAGGATGTGGCCCGAGCCTTCCGCGCCGAGCTGCCAGCCATGCTCGCGCAACTGCTCGAGCACGTAGCGATCGCCGACCGCCGCGCGGACGAACTTCACGCCCTCGCGCTGCAGCGCGACTTCGACGGCGAGGTTCGTCATCAGCGTGCCGACCGCGCCTTCGACCTTGCCGTCGGTCGCGATCCGGTCCTTCACGAGCACGTAGAGCAGCTCGTCGCCGTTGTACAGGCGACCGGCTGCGTCGACGACCTGCAGGCGGTCCGCATCGCCATCGAGCGCAATGCCGAGATCGGCGTGGTTCGCACGCACCGCGCGCACCAGCGCGTCAGGCGCGGTCGCACCGACACCGTCGTTGATGTTGAAGCCGTTCGGCGCGACGCCGATCGGGATCACATCCGCGCCGAGTTCGTGGAACACGTGCGGCGCGATCTGGTACGCGGCACCGTGCGCGCAGTCGATCACGAGCTTCAGCCCGCGCAAGTTGAACGCGGCCGGGAACGTGCTCTTGCAGAACTCGATGTAGCGGCCGGCCGCATCGTCGAGGCGGCGGGCCTTGCCGAGACCGTCGGACGACGCGCATTCGAGCGGCTTGTCGAGCCACGCTTCGATTTCGGCTTCGGTGTCGTCCGGCAGCTTGTTGCCGTCAGCCGAGAAAAACTTGATCCCGTTGTCGTGATACGGGTTGTGCGATGCGCTGATCACGACGCCCGCCGACAGGCGCAGCGCGCGCGTCAGGTACGCGACGCCCGGCGTCGGCATCGGGCCGGCCAGCATCACGTCGACGCCCGCCGCCGAGAACCCGGCCTCGAGCGCGGCTTCGAGCATGTAGCCGGACACGCGCGTGTCCTTGCCGATCAGCACGGTCGGACGCGAGCCTGCCGCGACATCGGCCGAGCCGGCCAGTACCTTGCCGGCCGCATAGCCGAGACGCAACACGAAATCCGGCGTGATGGGCGCCTCGCCCACCGTGCCGCGAATACCGTCAGTGCCGAAATATCGACGTCCCATGGCGAATCTTCCTCCTTCGTCTTCTGACTTATCGTTGCCGCGCGGCTTCGCGCACGGCATTCCAGATTTTCAATGCATCGACCGTCGCCGCGACGTCGTGCACGCGCACGATCGCCGCCCCACGCTCGACCGCACACACTGCAGCCGCCACGCTCGCCGCGACGCGTTCCATCGGCGGCTTGCCGCCGATCACCGCGCCGAGCATCGACTTGCGCGACATCCCGGCGAGTATCGGATACGCGCGACCGTCGGGCCGCGCAGGAGCCGTGTCCGGCAACGCGGCCAGCAGCGCGTAGTTATCGCCGACGACCGCCTTGCCGAACCCGAAACCGGGATCGACACAGATCCGCTCCGGCGCAATCCCCGCGTCGCGCAGCGCCTGCGCGCGCTCGGCGAGAAAATCGCGCACGTCGGTCACGACATCGCCGTAGTCGGGTTCACCGACCTGCATCGTCTGCGGCTCGCCGAGCATGTGCATCGCACACAGCCCGCAGTTGCCGTCGCGCACCGCGTCGATCGCACCCGGCTGGCGGAACCCCCAGATGTCGTTGATCAGGTCGGCGCCTGCGGCCAGCGCCGCGCGCATTACGGCCGGCTTGTAGGTATCGATCGACAGCGGCACGTTCAGCGGCCGCAGCGCTTCGACGAGCGGGATCACGCGTGCGAGTTCCTCGTCGAGCGGCACGGGCGGTGCACCGGGGCGTGTCGATTCGCCGCCGATATCGAGGAGATCGACGCCTTCGGCAATCATCCGCTCGGCCTGGCGCAGCGCATCGTCGCGCGCGAGGAAGCGGCCTCCGTCGGAGAACGAATCGGGCGTGGCGTTGAGGATGCCCATCACGAGCGGGCGTTCGAACGTCAGTTCGAAGCGGCCGCACTGAAGTGGCGCGGGAATGGTTGGGGAAACAGCGGAATCGGACACGAGCAACGGGCGTGAATGAATGCAAAACGGGCCGGTGTGAAGCCACACCAGCCCGTGAACGGCGCTAAAGCGCTCGAGCGGAGATTATGCCGCCGGCGACGCAGGTGCCGGCGCGTTGCCGGGTTTCACCTCGGCGCTGCTGCCACCGCCCGACGAATCGCCACCGACAGCCGGCGAGCTCTTCGGCGAGCGCGGCGGACGGCCTTCCATGATGTCGTTGATCTGATCGGCGTCGATCGTCTCCCACTCCATCAGCGCGGCGGTCATCGCTTCGACCTTGTCGCGGTTCTCGTCGAGCAGGCGGCGCGCAAGGCTGTACTGTTCGTCGAGTACGCGGCGGATTTCCGAATCGACCTTCTGCTGCGTCGCTTCCGAGATCGTGCGCGTGAAGCCACGGCCGAACGGCGATGCATCGTTCTCGTCGTCGACGTAGACCATCGGCCCGAGCGCGTCGGTCATGCCGAAACGAGCCACCATCGCGCGCGCCGTCTGCGTTGCCTTGTTGAAGTCGTCCGATGCGCCGGTGCTGACGAGGTTCATGAACAGCTCTTCCGCCACCCGGCCACCGAACAGGATCGCAAGGCGGTCCAGCAGGTAGTCCTTCGAGTACGTTTCGTTGTCATGCTCCGGCAGCTGCCACGTGACACCCAGCGCGCGACCGCGCGGGATGATCGTGACCTTGTGCACCGGGTCGGCCTTCGGCAACAGCTTCGCGACCACCGCGTGGCCCGACTCGTGATAAGCGGTCGCACGCTTCGCTTCCTCGCGGATCACGGCCGACTTGCGCTCCGGACCCATGAAGATCTTGTCCTTCGCGTCTTCGAAATCCTGCATCTCGACGATGCGCTTGCCACGGCGTGCGGCGAACAGCGCAGCCTCGTTCACGAGGTTCGCGAGATCGGCGCCCGAGAAGCCCGGCGTGCCACGCGCGATGACTGCCGCATCGACGTCGTTCGCGATCGGTACCTTGCGCAGGTGCACGCGCATGATCTGTTCGCGGCCGCGGATATCCGGCAGGCCGACGTAGACCTGGCGGTCGAAACGGCCCGGACGCAGCAGCGCCTTGTCGAGCACGTCGGAACGGTTGGTTGCCGCGATCACGATCACGCCCGAGTTCGCCTCGAAGCCGTCCATCTCGACGAGCATCTGGTTCAGCGTCTGCTCGCGTTCGTCGTTGCCGCCACCCATGCCGGCGCCGCGATGACGGCCGACCGCGTCGATTTCGTCGATGAACACGATGCACGGTGCATGCTTCTTCGCCTGCTCGAACATGTCGCGCACACGGGCCGCGCCGACGCCGACGAACATTTCGACGAAGTCCGAACCCGAGATGCTGAAGAACGGCACCTTCGCTTCACCCGCGATCGCGCGGGCCAGCAGCGTCTTGCCGGTACCCGGGGGGCCGACGAGCAGCACGCCGCGCGGAATGCGACCGCCCAGCTTCTGGAATTTCTGCGGATCGCGCAGGAAGTCGACGAGCTCGGACACTTCTTCCTTCGCTTCGTCGCAGCCCGCGACGTCGGAGAAGTTCACCGCGTTGTTGTTCTCGTCGATCAACCGCGCTCGCGATTTGCCGAACGAGAATGCGCCGCCTTTGCCGCCTCCCTGCATCTGCCGCATCATGTAGAACCAGAACACGATGATCAGGATCGTCGGCCCGAGGTAGTACAGCGCGGACATCAGCGCGTTCGGCTCGTCGTCGGCCTTGCCGCTGACCTGCACGCCGTACTTCATCAGATCGCCAACCATCCAGATGTCGCCGGGCGACACGATCTGGTATTTCTGGCCATCAGCCGGAGTGACGGTGAGGTTGCGCCCCTGAACGATGACGTTCTTGACCTTGCCGTTCTTGGCGTCGTCCATGAACTGCGAATAGGACACGCCTTCCTGGACGCGGGGCTTGTCGAACTGCTTGAACACCGTAAACAGCACCAGTGCGATCACCAGCCACACCGCTGCCTTCGAAAACATATTGTTGTTCAAAGCACCACTCCTTCACTCGTAGACGAGCGCCTACATTTTCCTTGCGGCGCCCCTCGGTCATTCTAATCCAGTCCGACCACCCTCGCCATAAGCATTGACAACCGCCGCGATAGCGCTTCGCTTGTCTGGCAAGGGCCGGAGCCCGTTTGCGGCACCCCGCTGCGCATCAGCGCGGACGTTTCAGATGCCGACCCAAAATGAACGTTTCGGACGATTTGTCGCGGGACGCCTTCGGCTTGCGCGGCGCGACGGTCTTAAACTGCTGTTTGAATTTCTCGACGATCTGGCTGTAGCCGCTGCCGTGAAAGCATTTCACGAGCAGCGCACCGTCCGGCTTCAGATGATTCTGCGCGAATTCGAGCGCCAGATCGCACAAATGCTCGATGCGCGCCGCGTCTGCCGAGGCCACGCCTGAGAGGTTGGGGGCCATGTCGGAAATAACAAGGTCCACGTCGCGCCCTTCGAGCACTTCTTCGAGTTGGTGAAGGACTTCATCCTCGCGGAAGTCGCCCTGGAGGAAGTGGACGTCGGCGATCGGCTCCATCGGCAGGATGTCGAGCGCCACGATCGTGCCGTCGATGCCGCCCTCGCGCTCCGCGTCACGCTTCTTGCCCTGCGCGAGCTTGTTGCGGGCATACTGGCTCCAGCTGCCCGGCGTCGCACCGAGGTCGACGATCACCTGGCCCGGACGGATCAGCTTGTCCTGCTCGTCGATTTCCTTCAGCTTGTACGCGGCGCGCGCGCGATAGCCCTCCCGCTGCGCCATTTTGACGTAGGGGTCGTTGATGTGGTCGTGCAGCCAGTGCTGGTTGAAGCGGTTTTTTGCCATTCGAGAGAGAGATTGCTGCCAATTGCTTCGTGAAGCCGCGCTTTTAGCGGATAATACGCGTCTTCTTCGCGCGGCTGCGGCCCCTTTCAGGCCCAAGCCGCGATTTTACGTGGTTTCGGCGCACGGCTGACGCGGTAACTTCCCGCGATCGCTTTTCGGCCAGCGCGCCCCTATTTAGATTTCGACATTTCCATGCCCGCCCTTTCGCTTTCTCCCGCCGAGCGCTCCGCGCTGCGCTCCCAGGCCCATGCGCTCAAGCCCGTCGTGCTGATCGGCGCCGAAGGGCTGACCGACGCCGTGCTGAAAGAAATCAAGGTGCACCTCGACGCGCACCAGTTGATCAAGATCCGCGTGTTCGGCGACGAGCGCGACGCGCGCATCGCGATTTACGACGAGATCTGCGACCGCCTGAGCGCGGCGCCGATCCAGCACATCGGCAAGCTGCTGGTGATCTGGAAGCCCGAAGCCGCCGCAGCGGCCCCGGCCCGCGGCCGTCGTGCCGGCACGCTGCCGAGCGCGGCCGAAGCCGTCGACGACAAGAAAGGCCGTGCACCGCGCACCGTCAAGGTCGTCAAGGTGTCGCCGAACGCGAGCCCGGTGCGCCGTCCGAAGCCGACGAAGGTCGTCGTGCGCGGCAACGAGCGCGTGACGGCAGGCGGTAACGTGAAGCGCGCCAAGAAGCGCCAGGCCAGCACGAAGCGTCCGTTCCAGGACAAGTAAGCATCGGGGCGGCACGGCACCACCGTACCGCCGCCCTGCCCGCAGGCCCGGCATCGACCGGGCCTGCGTGGCATTCGCGTCAGGCGTCGCGCGCCGGCAGACGCCAGATCAGCATCAGCCCCAGCACACTCTCGACGAGGTAGAACACGCTCGAGACGCCGTGCAGCATCCCGAAACGGCTCGCATACGGCGAGTTCGCGATATCGGTGCCCGCGTCCATCGCGGCCACCCGCAGTGCGTTCATGAACGGCTGCAGCGCAAAATACCCGACCAGCACGCACACGACCATCGCGGCGACGACCCAGCGCACGCGGCGATATTCGTTGCTGCCGCGCCGTACCTGCTGGTTCGACAACGCGAGCAGCAGCACGCCGCACACGACACCGAGGATTGCCTCGATACGGAACAGCTGGGCGGCGACCGAGCCGGCCGTCATCCGCTCCAGCGTCTTGAACAGCACGGGCGCGACCGCATACCCGATCGTCAGCAGGCTGCCGACCCACACGGCCGACAGCAGACGGAACACGCGATGCGGCATCACGTCGCCCCGCTTCAGATGTAGCTGACCGAAATGATTTCGTACTCGCGCACGCCGCTCGGTGCCTGCACGGCCGCGACGTCGCCTTCGGACTTGCCGATCAGTGCGCGCGCGATCGGCGAGCTGACCGAGATCAGGCCGTGATCGATATCGGCTTCGTCGTCACCGACGATCTGGTACTTGACGGTGTCGCCCGACTCGAGATCCTCGAGTTCGACGGTCGATGCGAAAACCACGCGACCTTCGGCATCGAGCACGGTCGGATCGATGACCTGCGCGGCCGACAGCTTCGATTCGAGTTCCGCGATACGACCCTCGATGAAGCCCTGCTTTTCCTTCGCGGCATCGTATTCGGCGTTTTCGGACAGGTCGCCCTGTGCGCGGGCCTCCGCGATCGCGTTGATCACGGCCGGCCGCTCGACGGACTTGAGGCGCTGCAATTCATCGCGCAGAAGTTCTGCGCCACGCTTTGTCAACGGAATGGTGCTCATAAACGGCTCAATCGCTAAAAACGGCTATAAAAAAAATCACCGCGATTAAGCGCGTTTCCGATGCACTGGAAACACCGCCTAATCGCGGCACGTGTTGCTTCGACAGGTAACTGACTGCTTAGTTTAGGCGAGCGTGAAGACCTTGTAAATCATAGACTTCCAGATCCTTCAGGTAGCGCAAGCCTTCAACCGCCGCGCGCGCGCCCGACATCGTCGTGTAGTACGTGACCTTGTGCGCCTGCGCGCTCATGCGGATCGAACGCGAATCGGCGATCGCCTGGCGCGTTTCGTCGACCGTCGTGAACACGAGGGCAATCTCGCCGTTCTTGATCATGTCGACGATGTGCGGACGGCCGTCCTTCACCTTGTTCACGACCTTCACCGGCACGCCGGCCGCTTCGATCGCGGCAGCCGTACCCTTCGTTGCGACGATCGGGTAGCCGAGGTCGTGCAGCATGCGCGCGACTTCGACTGCCTTCGGCTTGTCGGCGTCCATCACGGTCAGCAGCACCGTGCCCGACTCCGGCAGGCGCGAACCGGCCGCGAGCTGCGACTTGAACAGCGCTTCGCCGAACGTCTGGCCGACACCCATCACTTCGCCGGTCGAACGCATTTCAGGCCCGAGGACCGGATCGACGCTCGGGAACTTGACGAACGGGAACACCGCTTCCTTCACGCTGAAGTACGGCGGCTCGACCTCCTTCGTCACGCCCTGCTGCGCGAGCTTCTGGCCGACCATCGCGCGCGCCGCGATCTTCGCGAGCGGCAGGCTGGTCGCCTTCGACACGTACGGCACCGTGCGCGATGCGCGCGGGTTCACTTCCAGCACGTAGATGATGTCCTGCTTCGAGCCGTCCGCCTGCGGCACCTGCTGGATCGCGAACTGCACGTTCATCAGGCCGACCACGTTCAGCGCCTTCGCCATCGCGCCCGTCTGGCGCTTCAGCTCGGCCACGGTTTCCTTCGACAGCGAGTACGGCGGCAGCGAGCATGCCGAGTCGCCCGAGTGGACACCCGCCTGCTCGATGTGCTCCATCACGCCGCCGATGAACACGGCTTCGCCGTCGCAGATGCAGTCGACGTCGCACTCGATCGCGTCGTTCAGGAAGCGGTCGAGCAGCACCGGCGAATCGTTCGACACCTTCACGGCCTCGCGCATGTAGCGCTCGAGGTCGCGCGGCTCGTGGACGATTTCCATCGCGCGGCCGCCGAGCACGTACGACGGGCGCACGACCAGCGGATAGCCGATCTCTTCCGCGAGCGCGAGCGCTTCGTCTTCGGCGCGTGCGGTGCGGTTCGGCGGCTGGCGCAGGCCGAGGTCCTGCAGCAGCTTCTGGAAGCGTTCGCGGTCTTCGGCCGCGTCGATCATGTCCGGCGACGTGCCGACGATCGGCACACCGTGCGCCTCGAGGTCGAGCGCGAGCTTCAGCGGCGTCTGGCCACCGTACTGGACGATCACGCCGACCGGCTTTTCCTTGTCAACGATCTCGAGCACGTCTTCCAGCGTCAGCGGCTCGAAGTACAGGCGGTCGGACGTGTCATAGTCGGTCGACACCGTTTCCGGGTTGCAGTTGACCATGATCGTTTCGTAGCCGTCCTCGCGCATCGCGAGCGCCGCGTGCACGCAGCAGTAGTCGAACTCGATGCCCTGGCCGATCCGGTTCGGGCCGCCGCCCAGCACCATGATCTTCTTGTTGGTGGTCGGCTGCGCCTCGCACTCGTCCTCGTAGGTCGAGTACATGTACGCGGTTTTCGTCGCGAACTCGGCCGCGCAAGTATCGACGCGCTTGTAGACCGGGCGCACGTTCAGTTCGACGCGGCGCTTGCGGACGTCTTCCGGGCTCGCGCCGAGCAGCTTCGCGAGGCGGCGATCGGAGAAGCCGCTCTGCTTCAGGTAGCGCAGTTCGTCGAACGACAGCGACGCGAGCGTGCGGCCGCCGAGCGCCTTTTCCTTCAGGACGATCTGCTCGATCTGCTCGAGGAACCACGGGTCGATCGCGGTTTCCGCGAAGATTTCCTGGGCCGTCATGCCGATACGGAATGCATCGCCGACATACCAGATGCGGTCCGGGCCCGGCTCGTGGATCTCGATCGCGATCTCGTCTCGGTTGGTCGACTTCTCGTCGAGACCGTCGACACCGACTTCGAGGCCGCGCAGCGCCTTCTGGAACGATTCCTGGAACGTGCGGCCGATCGCCATCACTTCGCCGACCGACTTCATCTGCGTCGTCAGGCGCGAATCGGCTTCGCGGAATTTCTCGAACGCGAAGCGCGGGATCTTCGTGACGACGTAGTCGATCGTCGGCTCGAACGACGCCGGGGTCTGGCCGCCGGTGATTTCGTTCTTCAGCTCGTCGAGCGTGTAGCCGACTGCCAGCTTCGCCGCGACCTTCGCGATCGGGAAGCCGGTGGCCTTCGATGCGAGCGCCGACGAACGCGACACGCGCGGGTTCATCTCGATGACGACCATGCGGCCGTCCTTCGGGTTGATCGAGAACTGCACGTTCGAGCCGCCCGTGTCGACGCCGATCTCGCGCAGCACCGCGAGCGAGGCGTTACGCAGGATCTGGTATTCCTTGTCGGTGAGCGTCTGCGCCGGCGCGACCGTGATCGAATCGCCGGTGTGCACGCCCATCGGGTCGAGGTTTTCGATCGAGCAGACGATGATGCAGTTGTCGGCGCGGTCGCGCACGACTTCCATTTCGTATTCCTTCCAGCCGAGCAGCGACTCTTCGATCAGCAGCTCGCGCGTGGGCGAGAGATCCAGGCCGCGCCTGCAGATCTCTTCGAACTCTTCGCGGTTGTACGCGATGCCGCCGCCCGAGCCGCCGAGCGTGAACGACGGACGGATCACGACCGGGTAGCCGCTGCCGCCGGTGAGCGCCATGATCTCGGCGTGCACCTGGGTCGCTTCTTCCATCGAGTGCGCAACACCCGACTTCGCGGAACCGAGACCGATCTTGGTCATCGCGTCCTTGAACTTCTGGCGGTCTTCCGCCTTGTCGATCGCTTCCGGCGACGCGCCGATCAGCTCGACGCCGAACTTCTCGAGCACGCCGTGGTGGTGCAGGTCGAGCGCGCAGTTCAGCGCGGTCTGGCCGCCCATCGTCGGCAGGATCGCGTCCGGGCGCTCCTTCTCGATGATGCGCGCGACGACTTCCCACGTGATCGGCTCGATGTAGGTCACGTCGGCCGTGTTCGGGTCGGTCATGATCGTCGCCGGGTTGCTGTTGACGAGAACGACCTTGTAGCCCTCCTCACGCAACGCCTTGCAAGCCTGCGCGCCCGAATAGTCGAACTCGCACGCCTGGCCGATGATGATCGGGCCGGCGCCGATGATGAGGATGCTCTTGATGTCTGTGCGTTTTGGCATGGCTGTGAATTCAATAAGTAATCGTTGTCGTGGGTCGGCCGGCTGCGCTCAGCTCATCGTGGCGAGCGCGAGCTTCACCGAGAATCCGATGAACAGGCCGCCCACGCTGCTCGCCGCGCCTGCTGCAAGCTTGCGGCGGCGGCGGAAGTGCTCGGCAAGCCGCGCACCCGCGAAGATCAGCGTGCTCAGGTACAGGAAGCTCGCGCATTGCGCGATCGCCCCGAGCACGACGAACGACAGCGCGGGATGCGGGAATGCCGGGTCGACGAACTGGATGAAGAACGAGATGAAGAACAGGATCGCCTTCGGATTCAGCAGGCTCACGATCAGCGCCTTGCGGAACGGCCGCTCGCCGTCCACCGCGGGCGCTGCCTCGGCCGGCGCATTCGCCGGCGTGCGCAGCTTCTGCCACGCGCTGCGCAGCATGCCGGTGCCGATGTAGAGCAGATACGCGGCGCCGCCGTACTTGACGAAGGAGAACAGCAGCGGGTTCGCCTTCAGCAACGATGCGACGCCGGCGGCGGACAGCACCATCAGCACCGTGTCGCCGACGAACACGCCGCACGCCGCGCGATAGCCGGCCTTCACGCCGCGCTGCGCCGCGAGCGACAGCACGTACATCGAGTTCGGCCCCGGCAGCAGGATGATGAAGATCACGCCGAACACGTAGGTCCAGATATCCGTGATGCCGAGTGCGTGGCCGAACATGATGCGAATCTCCCGTTCTTCGGTTGCGTCGGTGACGTTAAGCGTTGCGCTGCTTCGCCGCGTCCATCAGCGCGGTGAAACGGTCGAACAGGTAGCCGATGTCGTGCGGGCCGGGCGACGCTTCCGGGTGGCCCTGGAAGCAGAACGCCGGCTTGTCGGTCAGTTCGAAGCCCTGCAGCGTGCCGTCGAACAGCGACACGTGCGTCACGCGCGCGTTGGCCGGCAGCGAATCCGCATCGACCGCGAAGCCGTGGTTCTGCGACGTGATCACGACACGACCGTCGCCGAGATCCTTCACCGGGTGGTTCGCGCCGTGGTGGCCCGTCTTCATCTTCAGCGTCTTTGCGCCGACCGCGAGGCCCATGATCTGGTGACCCAGGCAGATGCCGAAGGTCGGCACGCCGCGCTCGATGAACTGCTTCGTGGCCGCGATCGCGTAGTCGCACGGTTCCGGATCGCCGGGGCCGTTCGACAGGAACACGCCGTCCGGATTCAGCGCGAGTGCATCTTCCGCGCTCGCCTGTGCCGGCAGCACCGTCACGTGGCAGCCGCGTTCCGCGAGCATGCGCAGGATGTTGTACTTGACGCCGAAATCGTACGCGACGACGCGGTACTTCGGCGCTTCCTGCATGCCGTAGCCGCCTTCGAGACGCCATTCGGTCTGCTTCCACTCGAACGGCTTCGTGGTCGACACGACCTTCGCGAGATCCATGCCGGCGAGACCCGGGAACGAGCGCGCGAGCTCGATTGCCTTCGCTTCGTCGTCCGAGCCCGTCAGGATGCAGCCGTTCTGCGCGCCCTTGTCGCGCAGGATGCGGGTCAGCTTGCGGGTGTCGATGCCGGCGATCGCGACGACGCCTTCGTCGCGCAGGTAGTCGCCGAGCGTGCGGTCCATTCGGAAGTTCGATGCGAGCGAGGGCAGATCACGGATGATCAGGCCGGCGGCATGGACTTTCGTGGCTTCGACGTCTTCGGCGTTGACGCCGACGTTGCCGATATGCGGATAGGTGAGCGTGACGATCTGGCGCGAGTAGCTCGGGTCAGTCAGGATTTCCTGATAGCCGGTGATCGCGGTATTGAACACGACTTCGCCGATCGTGTGGCCTTCGGCCCCGATCGAATAACCACGAAAGACCGTGCCGTCGGCGAGTGCAAGCAAGGCGGGAGTAAAAGACGGCAACACGGGAGGCTCCTTGGGGAACACCCTGCTGCCGACCTGTTTACCCTGCCGCGCGAGCGCCGCGCTGCGTGGGCGCGCGTGGTCGCTTGCTGGACGCGGCCTGCGTTGTCGAGACGCGAACCCGGCGCGTGGCGCACGAGGCTTCGCGGCATCGCCCGGCAGGCGGCGTGCGGCGGATGAACGGGATGAATGAGGTAGGCGCTAGGGTGCGAGGTTGATCAGCACAAACTTTCAAATTATAGCCTGAAAATGGCCCTATCTTCAATCGATATGGCCGTCCGATCGTGCGCACGCGGCGTCCGGCGACGCGGCGCAACGCGCTGCGGCCCCGTTTGCGCGGCCGCCCTACCCGCCAGCGTACCGCCGGATCAGTGCACTTGACCAGCGCCGCGCGCGGGCCAGACGTACCAGACCGCGCTCGCGAGCTGCAGTGCGAGCAGCACGCCCCATGCGGTGAAGTGCGCGGCGACCGGATAGTGGCCGTCGACCGCGGGCCAGTGCGACAGCACCGCACCGACACCGATCTGGAACGCAAAGATCAGCAGGAAGATCACGAGCGTGAGCGTCGTGTTCGCGCGGCCGATCAGGTGAGCGGGAAAATGCCCGGCCATCACCGCATAGGTCAGGATGCCGACGCCGCCGAACATCCCGTAGGCGGCCCACAGCACGGCCGGCGGCAACGGCACGCGCGCGACGATCGCGGCCTGCGTCGCGACGAACAGCGCCATGCCGACGCCGCAGAACGCGTACACGGACACGCCGCGCCGCTCGAGCACCCGCGCCGCGGCGCCGAAGCCGACGCAGCCGGCCATCATCGCGAAGCCGAGCACCGACACGAGGCGCGCGGCATGCGACGCATCGAACCCCGCGACGTCACGCAGGTACGGCCCGACCCACAGCGACTGCATCGCGTAGAACACGCCCTGCGTAACGACGGAGAACGACGAGATCTTCCAGAACGCGCGGCTGCTCAGGATGTGCCACGTGCCCTTGAACTGGCTGACGAGCCCGCCCTGGTGACGCACCTGCTTCGCCTCCGGCGCGCCCAGGCCGATCGACGCCGCGACGATCACCGTCAGCACCGCGAGGCCGAAACAGATGGCACGCCAGCTCGTCCAGCCGAGCAGCCAGGTCAGCGGCGAGCCGACCATGACGCCGCCGAGGCCGCCCACGGCCATCACGAGGCCGTTGACGAGCGGCAGCCGGCCGACCGGGAAATGCTGCGCGAGCGCCTTGAACGCCGCGCCGAGGCACACCGATACGCCGACGCCGATCAGCAGCCGGCCGACCATCATCGTGCCGAGGCTGTGCGCGGCACCGAACACGGCCGCACCGGCGGCCGCGAACAGCAGCATGCCGGCCGTCACGCGGCGCGAGCCGAAGTGGTCGAGCATCACGCCGGCCGGGATCTGCGCGCCCGCGAAGCCGAGGAAATAGAGACTGGTGAGCAGGCCGAGATCGGCGGCCGACAAGCCGAGCTCGTGCGTGACGAACGGCGCGAAGCCCAGATTGACACCGCGAAACACGTACGACACGAAATACCCGACCGAAAACAGCGCGAGCACCCTCACCTGCACCGACGACATCACTTCCCCTTGTTATACGAAGACATTCGAAGCGGCGCCCCCGCGCCGCGCACAAACAAAAACGCCGTCACCTCGGTGACGGCGTTTCGTCGCATTTCGTCGGATGATAACGCAATCGCGCGAACCGGGCCGGCCGCACGATGCGTTCGCGACCGCGTTACTTCTTCTTGCCCTTGTGCGCTGCCGCCTTGGCCGGCGCCGCTTTCGCCGATTTGGCGGCCGGCTTCGCCGTGCCGCGCTTCGCGCCGTGCGACTTGCCGCCCACCGCCAGGCTCGCGCGCTCGATGTGCGCACCGCCGGCCGACGTCGCGATCCGCTCCGGACCGGGTTCCGCCGGCACCGAACGGCCGACCGGCACGTGCAGCACGAGCGCCTGGCCCGGCATCACGAGATCGCGGTGCGTGCGGTTCCACGCCTTGAGCTGGCCGACCGACACGCCGTAGCGGCCGGCGATCGCCGCCATCGACTGCTTGCGGCGCACGCGGATCAGCATCTTGCGCGTGTCAGGTACGTCGGGTTCCATCGCGAGCGCGCCGTTTTCGGCGACGTCGGCGCTGATGTCCTCGTCGTCGTCATCGCCGCGCGGCACGACGATCGTCGAGCCCGGCTTCAGGCGCATGCCGGCCGGAATCTTGTTGATCGACATCAGCGTATCGGCGTCCACGCCGATCTTCTCGGCGATCGCGGCCGGCCGCGCACGTTCGCTGACCGTATAGGTGGTCCACGACGACAGCTGGCCGTTGTACGCCTTCAGGTTCTTCTCGAACGCCGACGCGTTGTCGAACGGCAGCAGGATCTGCGGCTCGGTCGCGCCGAGGATCACCGGCTTCGAGAACGACGGGTTCAGCGAGCGGAATTCGTCGAGCGACAGGTTCGCGAGCTTCGCGGCCACCGCCACGTCGATGTCGCGCGACGTCGTGACCGTCACGAAATACGGGTGGTTCGGGATATCCGGCAGCGTCAGGCCATATTGCTGCGGATTCGCGATGATGTTCTTCACCGCCTGCAGCTTCGGCACGTAGTTGCGCGTCTCGTTCGGCATCCGCAGGCTCAGGTAGTCGGTCGGCAGGCCGGCCGCCTGGTTGCGCGCGATCGCGCGCTGCACGTTGCCCTCGCCCCAGTTGTACGCGGCCAGCGCGAGATACCAGTCGCCGAACATGTCATGCAGGCGCGACAGGTAGTCGAGCGCGGCGCTCGTCGACGCCAGCACGTCGCGGCGCTCGTCCTGCCACATGTTGCGCTTCAGGTTGTACGTGCGGCCCGTGCCCGGCATGAACTGCCACATGCCGGCCGCCTTTGCGACCGACAGCGCCTGCGGGTTGTACGCGGACTCGATGAACGGCAGCAGCGCGAGCTCGGTCGGCATGTGACGCGCCTCGAGCTCCTCGACGATGTGGTACAGGTACTTCTGCGAGCGCTCGGTCATGCGCTGCACGTAATCCGGGCGCTGCGTGTACCACGTGGTCTGCATGTCGACGAGGTCGGTCTGCAGGTCGGGCATCTGGAACCCACGGCGGATGCGACCCCAGAGATCGGAGTCTGCACTGGTCAGATCGCCGACGGATTGCTTGTCGACGTCGACAGTTTCTTTGGCGGTGGCTGATTTACGGAGGTAGTTGGACGTCGCCTGCGAATCGGCGGCGTTGTTGGCGACAGGGGCCTGGCTCGCACAAGCGGCGAGTAGCAGAACCACCATCGCACTCAATATAAGTCGCATGAAAATCTCTGCTTCCGACGGCTGGAAATTGCAGGCGATACTACGGAAGTGCGTGCTTCACGTCAATAAAAACACCGAAAACTCAGCGAAATCCTACATTTGGAGCAATTTTTACAGACACCGCTTGAGCTTTGGAGTCCTCCGGAAATCATCATCGGAACCGGTTTTTCCACTCGCGCATCAGCGTGAACGCCGCCAGACGATCCGGCACCGTTTCGTGCAGTTCGGCCTCGAGCGTCGCGCGGATCGCATCGCTGTCGGCCCGCATGAACGGGTTAACGGCACGTTCGTGTGCGATCGTAGTGGGCAGGGTCGGCACGCCGCGCGCGCGCAGCGCCTGCGCGTCGTCGCGCCACGCGGCGAGCGCCGTGTTGCCGGGCTCGCATGCGAGCGCGAAGCGGATGTTGGACAGCGTGTATTCGTGTGCGCAATGCACGTGCGTGTCGCCCGGCAATGCCGCGAGCGCGTCGAGCGACGCGAGCATCTGCGCGGGCGTGCCTTCGAACAGGCGGCCGCAGCCGCACGAGAACAGCGTGTCGCCGCAGAACACGTGCGGCGCCGCGTTGCCCTGCCCGGCTGCCTGGAAATAGGCAATGTGGCCGCGCGTATGGCCCGGCACGTCGAGCACGTCGAACGCGACGGTCGGCGCGTCGAGCGTCACGCGCGCGCCGCCCGAAAGCGGCCGTGTGACCACGCCGATCGCCTCGGCCGCGGGGCCGTAAACGACGAGCGGAACATCGTCCGGTTGGCTATCGCGCAGTGCCGCGACACCGCCGACGTGGTCGGCGTGATGGTGCGTGAGTAAAATAGCGGTCAACCGCCAGCCTCGTTCGGCAAGAACCCGGCACACCGGCGCGGCTTCACCCGGATCGACGGCGATCGCATCGCGGCCGTCCGAGACGAGCCAGATATAGTTGTCATCGAATGCCGGAACCGGCACGTATTCCAGCTCGTTCATGGGCGCGCAATCATCGTTATGTCTGACCGTCAAATTATAGACTGGCCCGCCTGGACCGACTCACCGCCCGGCCGCTACGTGCTGGACTGGGAACAGGCGCAGCTCGACCGGATCGTGTCCGACGTCTTCGGGTTCCACGCGCTGCAGCTCGGCCTGCCGCAGCTCGACGCGCTGCGCGAGAACCGCATGCCGTATCGCGGCCTCGTGCTCGACCCGGCGAGCGGCGCGAGCGCGCCGTACCAGTATCCGTGGGCGCGCGAAGCGCATGCGCCCGAGCACGCGCCCGACGGCCGCAGCACGACCTGGTGCGACCTGCTCGACCTGCCGTTCGAGTCGCAGAGCGTCGACCTGATCGTGATGCCGCACACGCTGGAATTCACGTCCGACCCGCACCGCCTGCTGCGCGAGGCCGAGCGCGTGCTGATGCCGGAAGGCCAGCTCGTGATCACCGGCTTCAACTCGCTCAGCCTGTGGGGCATGCGGCAATCGTTCGGGCGCATGGCAAACCGTCCGTTCGTGCCGGCCACGCGCGACCAGATCGCGTTCATCCGGCTCAAGGACTGGATCAAGCTGCTCGGCTTCGACCTCGAACGCGGCCGCTTCGGCTGCTACCGGCCGCCGCTCGTCACCGACAAGTGGCTGTCCCGCTACGGCTTCATGGAAGCCGCCGGCGACCGCTGGTGGCCGATCTTCGGCGCCGTCTACATGGTGACGGCCGTCAAGCGCGTGCGCGGCATGCGCCTCGTCGGCCAGATCCGGATGAAGAAGCCCGTGCTCGCCCCGGGCCTGACACCGGCGGCCTCCCCGACTACCCATCAAGAACATTCATGACTACCGATACCATCGACATCTATACCGACGGCGCCTGCAAGGGCAACCCCGGCCCCGGCGGCTGGGGCGCACTGATGCGCTACGGCGACAAGGAGAAGGAGCTGTTCGGCGGCGAACCGAACACGACCAACAACCGCATGGAGCTGATGGGCGTGATCGCCGCGCTCGAAGCGCTGAAGCGGCCGTGCCAGGTGATCGTGCATACCGACTCGCAATACGTGCAGAAAGGCATCAGCGAGTGGATCCACGGCTGGAAGAAGAAAGGCTGGATCACCGCGGCAAAGACGCCCGTGAAGAACGCCGACCTGTGGAAGCGGCTCGACGCGCTCGTCGCGCAGCACGAGGTCGAGTGGCGCTGGGTCAAGGGCCACGCGGGCCATCCCGAAAACGAGCGCGCGGACGCACTCGCGAATCGCGGCGTCGAATCGCTCACGGCCTGAACGCGGGCCGCTCCCCTGTTTCTTTTGTTTTTCCCGACATGCGCCAGATCATTCTCGATACCGAAACCACCGGCCTGAACGCCCGCACGGGCGACCGCCTCATCGAAATCGGCTGCGTCGAGCTGCTGAACCGGCGGCTCACCGGCAACAACCTGCACTTCTACGTGAACCCCGAGCGCGACAGCGATCCGGGCGCACTGGCGGTGCACGGGCTCACGACCGAATTCCTCAGCGACAAGCCGAAATTCGCGGAAGTCGCCAACCAGATTCGCGACTTCGTGAAGGACGCCGAGCTGATCATCCACAACGCGCCGTTCGACCTTGGCTTCCTCGACGCCGAATTCGCGCGGCTCGACCTGCCGCCGTTCACCGAGCAGTGCGGCGGCGTGATCGACACGCTGGTGCAGGCCAAGCAGATGTTCCCCGGCAAGCGCAACTCGCTCGACGCGCTGTGCGACCGCTTCGGCATCAGCAACGCGCACCGTACGCTGCACGGCGCACTGCTCGACTCGGAGCTGCTCGCGGAGGTGTATCTCGCGATGACGCGCGGCCAGGACAGCCTCGTGATCGACATGCTCGACGACGCGGGCGCCGACGGCGGTGCGGGCAACGGCCAGCGCGTGTCGCTCGCCGCGCTCGACCTGCCCGTGTTGGCCGCGAGCGACGACGAACTCGCCGCCCACCAGGCGCAGCTCGACGAGCTCGACAAGTCGGTCAAGGGCACCTGTGTGTGGCGCACGTCCACCGACGCAGGCGCTGCCGAAACGGCTTGACGCACACGGCACGCGCCGCTGCAGCCGCGCTCACGCGCGCGGCTGCAGCGCGATGACCGCCATCCCGCCGAGCGCGAGCACCGCGCCGGCCACGTCCCAGCGGGTCAGCGCAACCCCGTCGACGACCCGCAGCCAGATCAGCGCCACCGCGATATACACGCCGCCGTACGCGGCGTACGTGCGCCCGGCCGCACTCGGGTGCAGCGTCAGCAGCCACGCGAACAGCGCGAGCGACAGCGCGGCCGGCACCAGCAGCCAGACCGGCCGCCCCGCCTTCAGCACGAGCCACGGCAAGTAGCAGCCGACGATTTCGGCCAGCGCGGTGGCGGCGAACAGCGCCGCGATTCTCATCAGTTCGGTCATCCGGTTCCTCGTGAATTCGGCCCCCGTCACCGGGGGCTGCACGGCCCCGCCGCGCGCCGCCGATCATACCCGAGCCGCCTCCGCCGGATCCCCCGCCAGACGGGCGCTTCCCGGCAATTTGCGCGATCATCCGTCATCGTGCTATCATGTCGCCTGTTTCAACATTCAATCTCTGTCTATTCGATTTCGAAAGAAGTCCGTCCGCGCATTGCGGGCCGGCCCTTCGACCGAAATTGCACCCACAGGAAAGCCCGCCCGACAGGCCCGCTTTTCTCGTTTCGTTGCCCCTCCGGGGCGCTTGCCGGAACGCTGGACACCGTCCGCACCGGCATCTGCCGCCTGTATCACGCGGCCCATTCTTCATGAGCGCACTGTCGCGACGGCCCATCGGGCCCGCGTCGAAGCAGCCCCTTATGGCCCTTTACCGCCTGTTATGCAGTAAGTGCTTAAAGGTCTGCCCCGACGCGCCGCACACGACACCGCGCTCGCCGGCAAACCGTGTCGGACGGCCCGCCCGTTCGGCGCAGTCAAAGGAGTGCATGACCTTGACCGCAACACACGTCAGCCCGACCGCTGCTTCTTCCTCCGCTTCGTCGTCCGGCGAAGCCCCGCTCGTCGCGGACGACATAACCGTCGTCGACCAGAGCCTTCTCAAGCGCGCCGTCAGCGCCATGGCCATCGGCAATGCGATGGAATGGTTCGACTTCGGCGTCTACAGCTACATCGCCGTCACGCTCGGCAAGGTGTTCTTCCCGTCCAGCAGCCCGTCCGCGCAGCTGCTCGCGACCTTCGGCACGTTCGCGGCCGCGTTCCTCGTGCGCCCGCTCGGCGGCATGGTGTTCGGCCCGCTCGGCGACCGCATCGGCCGCCAGCGCGTACTTGCCGCCACGATGATCATGATGGCCGTCGGCACCTTCGCGATCGGCCTGATCCCCAGCTACGCGTCGATCGGCATCATGGCGCCCGTGCTGCTGCTCGTCGCCCGCCTCGTGCAGGGCTTCTCGACCGGCGGCGAGTATGGCGGCGCAGCCACCTTCATCGCCGAATTCTCGACCGACAAGCGCCGCGGCTTCATGGGCAGCTTCCTCGAGTTCGGCACGCTGATCGGTTACGTGCTCGGCGCCGGCGTCGTCGCGCTGCTCACCGCGTCGCTGTCGCAGGAAGCGCTGCTGTCGTGGGGCTGGCGCGTGCCGTTCCTGATCGCGGGCCCGCTCGGCCTGATCGGTCTCTATATCCGGATGAAGCTCGAGGAAACGCCCGCGTTCAAGCGCCAGGCCGAAGAGCGCGAAGCGCAGGACAAGGCCGTGCCGAAGGCGCGCTTCCGCGAAACGCTGATGCGCAACTGGCGTGCCCTGCTGCTGTGCGTCGGCCTCGTGCTGATCTTCAACGTGACCGACTACATGGTGCTGTCGTACCTGCCGAGCTTCATGTCGTCGACGCTGCACTTCGACGAATCGCACAGCCTCGTGCTCGTGCTGATCGTGATGGTGCTGATGATGCCGCTGACGCTCGCCGCCGGCCGCCTGTCCGACCGGATCGGCCGCAAGCCCGTGATGCTCGCCGGCTGCGTCGGCCTGCTCGTGCTGTCGATCCCGTCGATGATGCTGATCCATGCGGGCACCACGGCGTCGGTGTTCGGCGGCCTGCTGATCCTCGGCGTGCTGCTGTCGTGCTTTACCGGCGTGATGCCGTCGGCGCTGCCCGCGCTGTTCCCGACCGAGATCCGCTACGGCGCGCTCGCGATCGGCTTCAACGTGTCGGTGTCGCTGTTCGGCGGCACGACGCCCCTCGTCACCGCGTGGCTGGTCGACGTCACGCACAACCTGATGGTGCCCGCGTACTACATGATGGGCGCGGCCGTGATCGGTATCGTGTCGGTCGTCGCGCTCGCCGAAACCGCACGCCAGCCGCTCAAGGGCTCGCCGCCGGCTGTCGCGTCGCGCCGCGAAGCCCACCAGCTCGTGCGCCAGATGCGCGAGGACGACGAATCGGAGATGTACGGTGTCGTGTCGCCGGCACGCGCCTGAGCGTCGCCCATGAAAAAGCCCCGGCCGAAGCCGGGGCCCGATCGAACCCGATCCGCCCGACCGGCTTGCGCCGGCCGGGCTTTTTTTCATTCATGCGACGCGAGCGCCCTCATGCCTGCGCTTCGCAGTGGCGGCAGAAAATCAGCGCACGCGAGCGCGACACCGCAGCCTGTGCACCGCGCGCCGCGACGATCAGCCCGACCTGACCGAGATTGAAATCGCGCTCGACCATCAGCTGCGTCAGCGCGGCAAGCGGCAACACGAGGGACGGGTGGTACAGGCTGGATTCGATCAGGGCTTTCATCTTGGGCTCCATCAGGCAACGCGTGATTCGATGGAGTGGATTCTAGGGACCGGCCGCATCCGGATAAACAGCACGAATGCGAAGTCACTTGTCAGCCGCCGAGAACAATCGGCAACGGCTTGCGGGGTAAGGCTGAGCGGGCGGCGGGCAGCAGCGCGGGGCCGCTGCGCGCGCTGCGGCGCCGCCTAGACGAGCGGTGTTTCGACGAACGCCGGCAGCGCTTCCGCCCGCGCCGAATGCGCAGCCAGTGCCGGATAACGGGCCGGATCGATCCGTTCGAGTACCGGGTAGTCGGCCGCCATGAACTGCGTGAAACGCCATGCCACCGCGACCGTCACGTCGGACTGCAACAGGCGCGCGCCACCGAACCAGCCGTTCGCGGCCGCGACAAGCGGCTCCAGTGCGCCGTATGCGCCCTCGATCTGGCTCAGCACGCGCTCGAGCCACGGCGCGTGCTGCTTGTCGGCCGGACGCAGCGCCTGCTCGTAGACGACTTGCACGGTCTTCTCGGCAGCCGCCAGTGCGAAACCGACCGGCACGAGCGCGCGCAACCGCGCGTCGGCGGCATCGGGCAGCAGGCGCCGTTCGGGCGCGACCAGGTGATCGAGATAGTCAACGATCAGCGACGAGTCGATCAGCGTCGCGCCGTCGCCGGTCACGAGCGTCGGCGCCTTGACGACCGGGTTGATCGCCCTGAACTGCTCGAAATGACGGAACACCGAAATCGACGCGTGTTCGAACGGCAGGTCGAGCAGCTTCGCCGAAATGGCGACACGGCGCACGAACGGGGAATCCAGCATACCGATCAGCTTCATCGCAAACGCTCCGCTTGAGGGAATGGGATCGACGACTGTAGCAGTGTCGTATGCCATCGCCTAGAGCCCGCTCCCGCGAGCAACGAGACTGAGCCGGCTCCACGAACGAGTTTGCCGACATTGCGGAACGTGCGCGGCCGGGCGTCGCGCCCGCGCGCTCGATGCGCATCAGCCGGCCGTGCGCGGGACTCACGTTGTCCGGCCACAGTGACCATAATGCAAGTTCACGCCCCTTCCGTCCCAAGGTTCGCCATGTGGTATGCCCTCGTCGAGCAGCAGCGGGAATGGATGCGCGCCTGGCGCGCGGCGACACGGCACGCGTTCGACGCGTGGCCCGCGGCCACGCTGCCGCACACCGCGTCGTCGTGCTACGACGACCTGTTCGAGCCGTTGCTCGGGCCGTCGGACGGGCCGCCGCACTTCGATATCGGGTGGCCGGCCGTCGGCGAGCGCGTCGTCGCGCGCACGCCGTTCTGCGACCTGCGGCGCTTCACGCGCGCCGATGCGCGCCGCACGGTGCTGCTGTGCGCGCCGCTCGCCGGGCATGCGGCCGTGATGATGCGGGAAACCGTCGAGACGCTGCTCGCGGATGGCGACGTCTGCGTGACCGACTGGCGCAATGCGCGCGACGTGCCGCTCGCGTCGGGCCGTTTCGGGCTCGACGAATATGTCGCGATGCTCGACGGCTTCGTCGACGGGCTTGCGCACGACGACCGGCCGCTGCATGTCGTCGCCGTGTGCCAGGCGACCGTGCCGGTGCTCGGCGCACTCGCCCTGCGCGCCGCACGCGGCCTCGTACCGCCCGCGAGCGTCACGCTGATCGGCGGCCCGCTCGACGCGCGCCGGAATCCAAGCTCGCTCGGCACCGCCGCCGCCGCCCATTCGCTCGACTGGTGTCACCGCCACCTGATCGACATCGTGCCGCCCGGCTTCGCAGGGCATGGCCGCCACGTATTTCCGACCTATCTGCAGCAGGGCGAGATCGCCCTCGTGTACCCGCAGCGCTTCCTGACCCTGATCGAGGCCTACGCGCTGGCCGCATCGCGCTTCGACATGACCGGGCTCGCCGGCGCGCGGCGGGCGCTGCTCGAATACACGGCGCTGCTCGACATGCCGGCCGAGTATTTCCTCGATACGGTCGACGTCGTGTTCCAGCGCATGAGCCTCGCGCACGGCACGTGGGACGTGGGCGGCCAGCGCGTCGAGCCAGCCGCGCTGCGCGGCATCGCGCTGCTGACCGTCGAAGGCGCCTGCGACAAGGTCACGGGCGCCGGCCAGACACATGCGGCGCTCGACCTGTGCAGCGGCCTCGCCGCCGACGAACGCTTCCGCGTCGATGTCGACGACTGCGATCACTACGGGCTGTTTACTGGGGCGCGCTGGCACGGCAATGTCCATCCGATGCTGCAGCACGTGTTCGCGTGGGCCGAAACCCGCCGCCGCCCTCGCCCACGCCGCATCCGGCGGACCTGATGCCGCGTCAGAGCCTGGCCGCGTCGAGCAACGCGCGCACCTCGTCGTCGCTCGTCTGCTCGAAGCGCGCATAGAACTGGCTGATCCCGAAGAACGGCAACGGCAGCGTCACCGTGACGAACGCGTCGGCCAGATCGTCGAACGCATGCCGGGTGCCCGCCGGTGCGACCGGTGCAGCCGCGACGATCCGCGCCGGATGACGCTCGCGCAACGCCTGCAGCGCGACGCGCATCGACGCGCCGGTCGCGACGCCATCGTCGATGACGATCGCAATGCGCCCCTCGACCGGCAGCGGCGGCGCGGCACCGCGATACAGCGCTTCGCGGCGATGCAGTTCGGCCGTCTCGCGCGCGATCACGTCGGCGAGCTGCGCGTCGGACACCCTCATCGAACGAAGCACCGAACGCTGCAGATGAATCGCACCGCCCGTCGCGATCGCGCCCATCGCAAGCTCGGGATCGTACGGCACGCCGAGCTTGCGCACGACCAGCACGTCGAGCGGCGCGCGCAGCGCGCAAGCGACCGGATAGGCGACGGGCACGCCGCCGCGCGGCAACGCGAGCACGACGACATTGCCACGCCCCGCGTAATCGCCCAATGCGCCGGCCAGCTGGCGGCCCGCATCGGCGCGATCGGCAAAACACTCGAACACGATCAGCTCCCTGCCGTTGCGCCGGATGCGCGAATCCCGCGTCGGCACCTGTCAACGAGCATGGTTCATCGGCCGCGCCGATGCAAGCAGGGTCACACCGGCGCGCGCGGCGCCGAAGGAAAGGGTCAGAGGCCGCCGGCCTGCCGGTACAGCCGCCAGAACGACTGCGCATAGGATTGCGCGAGCTCGGGCGCGCGCTGGAACACGTTCACCGTTTCCGCATGCGTGGCCGCGCCTTCGGACAGCGTCGTCAGCGCGACGCTGTCGTCGACGATCACGAAGCGCGGTGCAGGATCGCCGTGCCGCGAATCGATCGCCACGTCGATCCCCGAGGATTTCAGATAGCCCACGCCGCTGTACCTGCCCGCGCGCGGCGAGCGCACGAGCACGACACGCACCTCGATCCCGCGCGAGCGGGCCGCGCGCAGCGCGCTCGCGACCGCCGGCGGCACGTGCGTATAGCCGGCCAGCAGCACGCGGCGCTGTGCCTGCCCGATCAGGTCGACGGTCGCGTCGGCCGCCGCATTGTCATACGAAAAGTATGTGCCGACCGATGCGGCATCGGACGGAATCTGCGCGGCGTGGGCGCTCGCCGTGCAGCAAAGTGCGGCGAGAAGGAAGGCGGCTGGTCTCATGGCGGGCGCCATTGTAGCGACGCCAATTCGCGTGGCAAGCACCGGCTGCGATGCTGCTGCGCCGGCGCAACACACAGCGCAAAACCGCTGCCCGATGAACGCGTGACAGCCCGTTTTTCTCGCCGTCGATCAGCCCGCCGCGACGCGCGCGAGCCAGCTCGCCACGCCGTCGACGGAACGGAAATCCGCGAGGCTGCGCGCCGGCAGCGCCGGATACGCGCCACCGGCCATCTCGGCCAGCGCACGGCCGGGGCCGAGCTCGAGGAACGCGGTGGCGCCGGCCTCCACGCACGCGGCAAGACAGGCCGCCCACTCGACCGGCTCCGCGATCTGCCGCGCAAGCTTGTCGAGGCCCGCGTCGATGTCGAGCACCGATGCGCCATCGATCCCCGAAAACAGCCGCGTGCCGGGCAGCGGCCGCCGCACGGGCGTCGCGGCGAGCGACGCGCGAAACACCGGCACGGCCGCGGCGAGCCGGCGCGTGTGCGACGCGATCCGCACGCAGACGGGCGCGACGCGCAGCGCACCGTCGCGCGACGCATCGTCGGCCACCGCATCGACATCGGCCTGCCGCCCCGCGACCACGAACGCATCGCCGGGGTTCGCGATCGCGATAGCCGCGTCGCGGCCGTCGCACAACCGCGCGAGCTGCGCGCGCGTCAGGCCGCGCACGAACACCATCCGCTCGTCGCCGCCGCTCGCGGCATCCATGGCGCACGCACGCGCATCGGCCAGATCGAGCGCGGCTTCCGGCTCGATCATCCCGGCGACGCTCCACGACGCGACTTCGCCGACGCTGTAGCCGGCGACGCAGCGCCGGCGCGGCCACACCGCATCGAGCAGCGCGACAGCCGCGAGCGCCTGGACCGTGCAGAGAATCTGCGCGGCCCGGTTCTCGCGCAGCGCGTCCGGCCCGGCCTGCCGGACCCAGGCGCGCGGATCGTCGCCGAGAAGCCGGCCCGCGTGCGCGAACAGCGCGTCGGCCTGCGGCGCAGTGCCGGTCAGGTCGAACATGTCGGCGCGCTGCGCGCCCTGTCCCGAACAGAGGATGGCCAGCGTCATTGCTCGTCCCCGTCCGCTTCGAGCGCATCGACGAAGACGCTCATCGCAAGCAGGTCGGCCGCGCCGCCCGGGCTCAGCCGGCGCGCCACGAACGCACGATGCGCGGCCGCCGCGCGCAGCCGCCAGTCGCGCGCGCGCACGCCACCGCGTGCCACGAACGCACGGGCGGTCGCCCGCGCGAATTCGAGGCCGGCCTGCCCACCCCGGTGCAGCAGGTTCGTGTCGTCGAGCGCGGCGATCAGCGCAAAGCACGCATCGACGCGCGCGGCTTCCGGGTCGCCACGCAGGTCGCGCCGTGCTCGACGCAACGCGGGCAGCCCGACTGCATACACGGTCGTAAAACCGTCGGCCGCCTCGCGACGCGCGCCGCCGACGCCGTAGCGGCGGCTCGCGCGTTCGCCGTGGCTGTCGGGCAAGCGCGGGCCGCCGAGAATATCGGTACCCCAGCGGCGGGCGACGAATCCACCCAGCGTCATCCCGTCCGGCACGGATCCCGGCATCGCACGCCGACCCGCGGCCGCACACAGCAGCCCGAGCCCGAAGATCGCGCCGCGATGCGTATTGACGCCGCCGGTCGCCGCGAGCATCGCGTGCTCGGCACGCAGGCCGATCTTGCGCAGCACGGCCATGTCCGCATCGCGCGCGCCGGCGTCGGCGAGTTCTGCAAAGTACGGCCGCAGCACGGCGGCGCTGCGTGCGAACGTCGCGGCATCCATGTCCGAATGACTGCCGGTGTCGACGTGACTGACGAGCCCCGGCTTCGGATAGGTCTCGATTTCGAGCACGAGGCTGCGCTCGGCCAGTTCGGCGATGCGCTCGGCTTCGGACGGCGCCGGTACGCGACAGGCAGCCCATGCGCTCATCGCGCGCCTCCGGTGAATGCGTCGGCGGGCATCAGCTCGACGGCGATCGCGGTCTTGACCGCGACTTCAGGCTGCCGCGCATGCAGTTCGCGCCAGTTGACGCCCGCGCCGTCGTCGCGCAGCAGTTCGCCGTCGATACGCATCGGCGCGCGCGCGTCGATCGCCGCGAGGCCGTCGAGCAACGACGCGAGCGATGCGGAATCCGGCAGCGGAAACACGATATCGAGATCGGACGACGCACCCAGGTAGCGCTCGCCCGTCAGCGCCTGCCATGCGAGGCTGCCGAACACGCGCCCCTGCACGCCGCAACGCGCGCCGAGCGCATCGAGCTCGCGCAATGCCGTACGCCATGCATCGGGCGCGGCCGCGAGCACGTCTGACAACGCGGGCAACGGGCGGACCGTCGCGAGCGCGTCGGCGGCGGCGTTCAGCGCGATGCGCCGCTTGCCCGCGGAAGGCGGCAGCGGCAGGCCGAGCGGCACGCGGCCGGCATCGGCCTCGTCGGGCGACGCACGGCGCACGATCAGCGGCCAACCGCGTTCGGCCCAGGCCTGCACGAGCGGATCGGCCGCGAGCGCGGGATCGCGCGCGAATGCCGCGCCCCACCCCGCCGCCGTCAGCGTGACGAGCGTGTGGCGGCGCAGCGGCAGCTCAGCGTGCGGCACGCGCGAGCGCCTCGACGCGCTGGGCGACCTC
>NZ_CABVPW010000042.1:0-81075 GCF_902499025.1 Burkholderia lata
CCGGCGCGCTGGCGGCGGCGACCGGGGCCGCGGCTGCTGCGGCTGCGGCTGCGGCTGCGGATTCCGCGGCCGGCAGCGGTTGCGCGGCGACCGTGCAGCACCAGAAGGCGACGAGCGTCGTGCAAAGCGGGCGCACCCGCGCCCAGCGGAAGGAAACGGTCGCTGTCATGGAGGAAATACCTGGCGTGATCGGGCGTCTGAGGCCTGCCGGGAGCAGGCAAGACCGAGAGATTACCGTGTTTTACAGGCGCAATGCGAGAGGCTGTTGCGTAGCCTGAGGTGTCCGAAACGGCATTTTTGACAATTCCGTCGCGAAAAAATCATCGGAATTGCCTAAAGTATCGGAACGATTTGCCGCTAAGTTCGTGATGGGGCGGCATGGACGCGCCGCGGAAATGCGGCGCGGCTGCCCTGGCCCGTTCGATTACAAAGGTTTGATATGTCGACACCGCTGTTCGGAAAGTTGTTTGCGCAACCCGTTGCGATCGACCCTGGAACGGCGAGTACGCGGATTTATACGCACGAACGCGGCGTGGTGCTGAACCAGCCGTCGGTCGTCTGCTTCCGCAAGGCCGGTGCCGGTGCGACCGACGCGCGGCCGACGCTCGAGGCCGTCGGCGAGCTCGCGAAGGCGCTGCTGGGCCGCGAACCGGGGCATCTCGAAGCCGTGCGGCCGATGCGGCACGGCGTGATCGCCGACGCGCACGCGGCCGAGCAGATGATCCGCAGCTTCATCGACATGTCGCGCACGCGTTCGCGCTTCGGCCGCCGCGTCGAGGTCACGCTGTGCGTGCCGTCCGATGCGACGGCCGTCGAGCGCCGCGCGCTCCGCGAGGCTGCCTTCGCGGCGGGTGTATCGGAGGTCGAACTGATCGAGGAATCGCTGGCGGCCGGGCTCGGCGCGGGCCTGCCGGTGACCGAGCCGGTCGGCTCGATGGTTGTCGATATCGGCGGCGGGACGACCGAAGTCGCGGTGATCGCGCTCGGTGGCATCGTCTACCGCGAGGCGATTCGCGTCGGCGGCAACCAGTTCGACGCGGCGATCGTCAACCATGTCCGCAACCTGTATGGCGTGCTGCTCGGCGAGCAGACGGCCGAGCACGTGAAGCAGACGATCGGTTCGGCCACCAGCGCGGTGCCGCGCAGGTCGACGCGCGCGGTCGGGCGGGGTGTCGGCGACGGCCTGCCGCGCTCGATCGAGCTGTCCAACCACGATGTGGCGGACGCGCTGGTCGCGCCGCTCAAGCAGGTGATCGGCGCGGTGAAGTCGGTGCTGGAGAACGCGCCGGCCGAACTCGTGACCGACATCGCGAATCGCGGCGTGGTGCTGACGGGCGGCGGTGCGCTGCTCGCGGATCTCGAACGCCTGCTGTACGACGAGACGGGGCTCGTCGCCCGGATCGCCGACGAGCCGGCCACCTGCGCGGTGCGCGGCGCCGGCGAGGCGATGGGGCGGCTCACGATGTGCCAGGTCGACTGATCCGGGTCGTGCCGGGCCGGGCATCGCGGTACGGCCATTCCTGTTCTTTCGATCTCCGTATTGGCTGCCCGCTTCGCCGGGCACGTTTCTTCGGTCGACTTGCCGGAAGGCCGGGCGCAGTCCGCCGTCCGGCATCGGTCCGTCGCGTGGACACCTGATCGCGCACCGTGCTAGCGTTACGCGCCCGTCCGGGGCCGGGCAAGCCGACACGCCCGACGACCTGAGAGACCGAAAACCTTGCAAAACCACACCAAACGGGGCGTGTTCGCCCGCATGGGCCGCCTGCTGGCCGTCGTCGCATGCCTCTGGATTGCCGCGGCGGTCGCGCTCGTCGCGTACGGGTTGCGGATGCCGAGCGAGCCGGCCGACGTCGCCGTGATCTTCGGCAACGCGCTCGACGAGACCGGCGCGCCGAAGCCCGTGCTCGCCGCCCGGCTCGACGTCGGCGTGCGCTGCTATCGCACGGGGCAGTGCCCGGCGTTCCTCGTCAGCGGCGCGATCGACGGCCCCGGGCTGAACGAGGCGACCGCGATGCGCGACTATCTCGTGGCGCGCGGCGTGCCGGCCGACCGGATCGCCGTCGACGACCAGGGCGACAACACGCTCGCGACCGCGCAGCACACGCTCGCGTACCTGCAGGCGCACCAACTGTCGCGCGTGCTGATCGTCAGCCAGTACTACCACCTCGCGCGGGCACGGCTCGCGTTCGAGCGCGTCGGCATTGCACGGGCGAACATCTCCGCCGCGTATCCGGGCCGTTTCCAGTTGCGCGACGTCTATTCGAGCTGGCGCGAAGTGCCGGCGTATGCAGTCTATGCGGTGCGGTTGTGGGTGAATCCCGATGCGCGGCCGGTTTCGTTCCGCCCGATGCTTTATCTGATGAGCCTGTTTTCCTGACGGGGCGCGGATTTTTCTGTCGATGCGCGACGAAAATCCAGGCAAGCGAATAGGCGTCCGATATTGTTTATTTGTATGAAGAATTTGAGGGCGGATTATATTTTTCCGATGCTTTCGGGTGCGAAAATATTGCGTCGCAAAAAATGATGGCGATAATCAAGCCGCTATCAGTGTTTTCACGGATGCATCGGTTCTGGTGTTTTTAAGAGAGCTTTATATAAGCTGACAGGTGACATACGAATTTACCTGTTTGAAGTGCTCCGATAAGTAAAAAATGCGCGTTCGCTGATTTCCGGTCCGACTGGGAAAAGATCGACTGGAAAAGCCTGTTTTTTTGAGCTAGCCTTGTCTGACAAAAAGCAGGGCGGTAATCAAATCAACCAGAAAATCGCTGCAGAAAAACGAGGGGCCACCGACATGTCATTCGACTAGTTTCACGCCTGCCTCCCAGGGCCAATTAAAGATTCGTCCATGAATTAGCCGACGTCGCATCGCGACAGCCGGGGCGAATGCTTTTGCGCGAGATTTTCCGCTGCTGGCTGTTCGGTTTCACGGTAATGCGAATTCCAATAACGAACCAATAACGAGGAAAAGCATGAATCTTGCGCGTTCGAAAAAAGCCGGCGAGCCGTTTCCGAAATTGCTGCTGCCGACGGGTGTGTTCCTGGCGCTGTCCGGCGCCGGTATCGTGCCCGCCCAGGCGACCTGTACCACGGCGGGCACGACGGTGACCTGCTCCGGCGTCGCGAATCCGCTGGCGCCCAGCTATTCGAACAGCGCAAACAACATCCACGCGACCGTCAACGCGGGCGCGAGCCTCGGCGTACTGCTCGGCGTCGGCGGCACCGCACTGTCACTGACGGGCAGCAACACCCAGCTGACCAACAACGGCACGATCGACCCGTCGGCGCTCGGCACCGGCCTCGGCGTCCTGTCGAGCGGTACGGTGATCGGCAACTCGGCAGCGAGTGCCGGCACCAACGTCATCAACAACGGCACGATGAACGGCTCGACCGGCGTGGCGATCAGCGGCGTGACGGGCATGGCGCTGTCGGTCCAGAACGGCACGGGCGGTACGACGACCATCGCCAACACCGGCACGATCGGCTCGAATGCGCTGGTCGGCGCGACCCTCGTCGGCGCGGATGCCCCCGTGGTCGCCGCATACGGCGGCGCCACGGTCA
Organism: Burkholderia lata; assembly: GCF_902499025.1. GTDB lineage: Bacteria > Pseudomonadota > Gammaproteobacteria > Burkholderiales > Burkholderiaceae > Burkholderia > Burkholderia lata_C. The sequence goes on from NZ_CABVPW010000042.1 coordinate 3,562, forward strand.
ACATGACGAACAGCGGCACGATTACCGGCCGCGTGTCGCTCGGTTCGAACGGCACGCCCGGGGCGGGCAACTCGTTCGTCAACTCGGGCACGATCAACGGCAGCGTGTCGATGGGCGCGAACAGCACGAACTCGTTCACCGCGGTGACGGGCTCGTCGGTCAACACGGCGGGCGGCACCGGGGGCGCGCTCAACATCACGGTCGGCCCGGTCACGCTCGGCGTCGCGGCGACGGGCACGGTCGACGGCGGCGCGGGCGGCGACAACACGCTCAACCTGCAGCAAGGGGCCGGTGCGAACGGCACGATCGCGGTCAACAACTACATCAACTTCAATCACGTCGACGTCCAGAGCGGCAACTGGACGATCAACGGCGCGTCGAGCGCGCAGGACGCGACGCTGGCGGGCGGCGTCGCGATCATCAGCAACAACGCATCGCTCGGCACGGGCACCATCACGGCCACCGGCGGCGCGCTGCAGGCGGGCACGGCCGGGCTCAACGTCTCCAACAACGTGCAGCTCAACGCGGGCGGGCTGACGGTGCAGGGTTCGACCGGGCTCACGCTGTCGGGCACGGTGTCGGGCGGCGGCGCGCTGACGAAGAACGACAGCGGCACGCTGACGCTGTCCGGCGCGAACAACTACACGGGCGGCACGAACCTGAACGCCGGCGGCATCGTGGTCGGCAACAACGGGGCGCTCGGCACCGGCGCGCTGAACGTCAACGGCTCGGTCACGCTCGACTCGAGCACGAACACGACGCTCAACAACACCGTCAATGTCGCCACGGGTACGACGCTGACGGTCGGCGGCAGCAACAATCTCGGGCTGGCCGGCAGCATCAACGGCAACGGCGGCCTCGTGAAAAACGGCGCGGCGACGCTGACGCTGACGGGCGCGAACACCTACACCGGCGACACGACGATCAACAGCGGCACGCTCGCGCTGGGCGCAGGCGGCAACCTGGCGGCGTCCGGCACGGTGAACCTGACCGGCGCGGGCGCGACGTTCGACATGAGCAACGCATCGGGCACGCAGACGATCGGCGCGCTGGCGGGCGCGGCCGGCACAAACGTGAACCTCGGTGCCAACGGGCTGACGCTGGACGGCAGCGGCAATGCGACGTACGCCGGCACGATCGGCGGCACGGGCGGCGTGACGCTCGCCGGCACCGGCACGCAGACGCTGACCGGCAGCAACGTCTACACAGGCGGGACGAACCTGAACGGCGGCAACCTCGTAGTCGGCAGCAATACGGCGCTTGGCCTTGGCGCGGTGAACGTCAACGGCCCGGCGTCGCTCGATGCGACCACCAACGTGTCGCTTGCGAACGGCATCAACGTTGCCACCGGCACGACGCTGACGCTCGCCGGCAGTAACAATCTCGGCCTGGGCGGCACAGTCTCGGGCGGCGGCGGGCTCGTGAAGAACGGCGCGGCGACGGTGACGCTGTCCGGCGCAAACAACTACACCGGTGGCACGACGCTGAATGCCGGCGGCCTGGTGCTCGGCAACAACGCGGCGCTCGGCACCGGCACGTTGACCGTCGGCGGTGCGGCGACGCTCGATACGAGCACGAACCTGTCGGTCAACAACGCGGTCAACCTCGCCACCGGTTCGACGCTGACACTGGGCGGCAGCAACGCGCTCACGCTGAGCGGCGGCATCGGCGGCGCGGGCGGTCTCGTGAAGGACGGCGCGGCGACGACGACGTTGACCGCCGCGAACACCTACACGGGCGGCACGACGATCAATGCCGGCACGCTGGCCGTGGGCGCGGGCGGCAGCCTGGCAGCGACGGGCGCGGTGAACCTGGCTGGCGCGGGTGCGGCGCTCGACGTGAGCGCCGCGACCGGTGCGCAGTCGATCGGCGCGCTGTCGGGTGTCGCGGGGACGAACGTGAGCCTCGGCGCGAATGCGCTGACGCTGGGCGGGACCGCCAGCGGCACCTTCGGCGGCGCAATCGGCGGCACCGGCAGCCTGACGCTGGCCGGCACCGGCACGCAGACGTTGAACGGCGCGAGCACTTACTCGGGCGGCACGAACCTGAACAGCGGCAGCAGCGTGGTGCTCGGCAACAATGCGGCGCTCGGCACCGGCGCGCTGAACGTCGCAGGCGCAGCGACGCTCGACACCAACGCGAGCCTGTCGGTCGCCAACGCGGTCAATCTTGCGAACGGTTCGACGCTGACGCTCGGCGGCAGCAATGCGCTTGCGCTGGGCGGCGGCATTTCCGGGGCGGGCGGTCTCGTGAAGAACGGCGCGGCGACCACGACGCTGACCGGTACGAACTCCTACACGGGCGGCACGACGATCAACGCCGGCACGCTGGCGGTGGGCGCGGGCGGCAGCCTGGCGGCGACCGGCGCGGTGAACCTCGCCAACGCGGGCGCGGCGCTCGACCTGAGTACGGCGACCCGTGCCCAGACGATCGGCGCGTTGTCGGGTGTCGCGGGGACGATCGTCAACATGGGCGGCAACGGGCTGACGCTGGGCGGCACCGCCAGCGGCACCTTCAGCGGCGTGATCGGCGGGACGGGCAGCCTGACGCTGGCCGGCACGGGTACGCAGACGCTGACGGGTGCGAACGTCTATACGGGCGGCACGAACCTGAACAGCGGCGGCGTCGTGCTCGGCAACAGCGGGGCGCTCGGTTCCGGCGCGCTGAACGTCGGCGGCGCGGCGACGCTCGACACGAGCGCGAGTCTGTCGGTCAACAACGCGGTCAATCTCGGCACCGGTTCGACGTTGACGCTCGGTGGCAGCAACGCCCTCACGCTGAACGGCGGCATCGCCGGCGCGGGCGCTCTCGTGAAGGACGGCGCGGCGACGACGACGTTGACTTCCACGAACACGTACACGGGCGGCACGACGATCAACGCCGGCACGCTGGCGCTCGGTGCCGGCGGCAGCCTCGCGGCGACGGGCGCGGTGAACGTGGCCGGCGCGGGCGCGACGTTCGACGTGAGCGGTGCGACGGGGGCGCAGACGATCGGCGCACTGAGCGGCGTCGCCGGCTCGGCCGTGAGCCTTGGCGCCAACGGCCTGACGATGAGCGGGACCGCCAGCGGCAATTTCGGCGGCACGATCGGCGGCACCGGCGGCCTGACCGTGGCCGGCACGGGCACGCAGACGCTGTCCGGCGCGAACACCTACACGGGCGGCACGACGATCAATGGCGGCAGCACGCTGGCGCTGGGTGCGGGCGGCAGCCTCGCGTCGACCGGTACGGTGAATCTCGCTGGCGCGGGCGCGACGTTCAACCTGGGCGGTGCATCGGGCGCGCAGACGATCGGCGCGCTGACCGGTGCGGCCGGCTCGGCCGTGAACCTCGGCGCGAACGCGCTGACGTTGAGCGGCAACGGCAACCACACGTTCGGCGGCGCGATCGGCGGCACCGGTGGCGTGACGTTCGCGGGCACCGGCACGCAGACGCTGACGGGCGCGAACACCTACACAGGCGGCACGACGATCGGCGCCGGCGGCACGCTCGCGCTCGGTACGGGCGGCAGCCTGGCCGCAACGGGCGCGGTGAATCTGGCCGGTGCGGGCGCAACGTTCAACCTGAGCGGCGCATCGGGTGCGCAGACGATCGGCGCGTTGAACGGCGCGATCGGTACGAACGTGAACCTGGGCGCGAACGGTCTGACACTGAGCGGGACCGCCAGCGGCACGTTCGGCGGCGCGATCGGCGGTACGGGCGGTGTGACGTTCGCGGGCACGGGCACGCAGACACTGACGGGCGCGAACACGTACACCGGCGGCACGACGATCAACGGTGGCAGCACGCTCGCGCTGGGCGCGGGCGGCAGCCTCGCATCGGGCAGCGCGGTGAATCTGGCCGGTACGGGCGCGACGTTCAACCTGAGCGGCGCATCGGGCGCACAGACGCTCGGCACGCTGACCGGCGTCGCCGGCACGAACGTGACCCTCGGAGCGAATGCGCTGACGCTGAACGGCAGCACCAACGGCACGTTCGGTGGTGCGATCGGCGGCACGGGCGGTGTGACGTTCGCGGGCACGGGCACGCAGACACTGACGGGCGCGAACACCTATACGGGCGGCACGACGATCAACGGCGGCAGCACGCTGGCGCTGGGTGCGGGCGGCAGCCTCGCATCGGGTGGCGCAGTGAATCTGGCCGGCACGGGCGCGACGTTCAACCTGAGCGGTGCATCGGGCGCACAGACGATCGGCTCGTTGAACGGTGCGGCCGGTACGAACGTGACCCTCGGCGCGAACGCGCTGACGCTGAGCGGGACAGCTAGCGGTACGTTTGGCGGTGCGATCGGCGGCACGGGCGGTGTAACGTTTGCGGGCACCGGCACGCAGACGCTGACGGGCGCGAACACGTACACCGGCGGCACGACGATCGACACCGGCAGCACGCTCGCGCTGGGTGCGGGCGGCAGCCTGGCTTCAGGCAGTGCAGTGAATCTTGCCGGCACGGGCGCGACGTTCAACCTGAGCGGTGCGACGGGCGCGCAGACACTCGGCACGCTGAGCGGCGCGGCCGGCACGAACGTGAACCTGGGTGCGAATGCGCTGACGCTGAACGGCAGCACCAACGGCACGTTCGGCGGCGTAATCGGCGGCACGGGCGGCGTGACGTTTGCGGGCACCGGCACGCAGACGCTGACGGGCGCGAACACGTACACGGGCGGCACGACGATCAACGGTGGCAGCACGTTGGCGCTGGGTGCCGGCGGCAGCCTGGCGTCGGGCAGCGCGGTGAATCTCGCCGGCACGGGCGCGACGTTCAACCTGAGCGGCGCATCGGGCGCACAGACGCTCGGTACGCTGTCCGGTGGCGCCGGCACGAACGTGAACCTGGGCGCGAACGCGCTGACGCTGAACGGCAGCGGCAACAACACGTTCGGCGGTGCGATCGGTGGCGCGGGCAGTGTGACGTTCGCGGGCACCGGGACACAAACGCTGACCGGCGCGAATACCTATACGGGCGGCACGACGATCAACGGTGGCAGCACGCTGGCGCTGGGTGCGGGCGGCAGCCTCGCATCGGGCAGCACGGTGAATCTGGCCGGCACGGGCGCAACGTTCAACCTGGGCGGCGCGACGGGCGCGCAGACACTCGGCGCGTTGAATGGCGCGGCCGGCACGAACGTGAACCTGGGCGCGAACGGTCTGACGCTGAGCGGGACCGCCAGCGGCAATTTCGGCGGTGCGATCGGCGGCACGGGCGGCGTGACCTTCGCGGGCACCGGTACGCAAACGCTGACCGGCGCGAATACGTACACGGGTGGCACGTCGATCGGTACTGGCAGCACGCTGGCGCTGGGTGCGGGTGGCAGCCTGGCGTCGGGTAGCGTGGTGAATCTGGCCGGCACGGGCGCAACCTTCAACCTGGGCGGCGCATCGGGCGCACAGACGCTCGGCACGCTGACCGGCGGCGCCGGCACGAACGTGAACCTCGGCGCGAATGCGCTCACGCTGAACGGCAGCACCAGCAGTACGTTCGGTGGTGCGATCGGCGGCACGGGCGGCGTGACGTTCGCGGGCACCGGCACGCAGACGCTGACGGGCGCAAACACCTACACGGGCGGCACGACCATCAACGGCGGCAGCACACTGGCGCTCGGCGCAGGTGGCAGCCTCGCGTCGGGCAGCGCGCTGAATCTCGCCGGCGCGGGTGCGACGTTCAACGTGAGTGGCGCGACCGGCGCACAGACGATCGGTGCGCTGAGCGGCAGCGCCGGCACGAACGTGAACCTGGGCACGAATGCGCTCACGCTGAACGGCAGTGGCAACGGCACGTTCGGCGGCGCGATCGGCGGCACCGGTGGTGTGACGTTCGCGGGCACCGGCACGCAGACGCTGACGGGCGCGAACACCTACACCGGCGGCACGACGATCAACGGCGGCAGCACGGTGGCACTCGGCGCGGGCGGCAGCCTCGCTTCGACGGGCGCGGTGAATCTCGCGGGCGCGGGCGCGACGCTCGACGCGAGCGGCGCGACCGGCGCGCAGTCGATCGGCACGTTGAACGGTGCGGCCGGCGCGACCGTCAATCTCGGCGCCAATGCGCTGACGTTGAACGGGAGCGGCAACGGTACGTTCGGCGGGACGATCGGCGGTGCCGGCGGCGTGACGATCGCCGGCACCGGTATCCAGACGCTGACCGGCGCGAACACGTACACGGGCGGCACCACGATCGCGGCCGGCGGTGCGCTGCAACTCGGCAACGGCGGCACGTCGGGCAGCATCGCCGGCAATGTCGTCGACAACGGCGCGCTGATCGTCAATCAATCCGGCAACGTGACGATGGCGAGCGTGCTGTCCGGCGCGGGTTCGCTGACGCAGGCCGGCAGCGGGCAACTGACGTTGACGGGCACCAGCACGCTGAGCGGCCCGACCACGGTCAGTGGGGGCACGCTCGCCGTCAACGGTTCGCTCGGCCAGTCGACCGTCACCGTGCAGAGCGGTGCGACGGTCACGGGCACCGGCACGATCGGCGGCCTCGTGGTGCAGGGCGGTGCAACGGCGGCCGCGTCGCAGCCGGGCGCGGCGCTGAACGTGGGCGGCAACGTCACGTTCCAGCCGGGCTCGACGTTCCAGGTCGCGGCCGCGCCGCAGCAAAGCGGCAGCCTCGCGGCGAGCGGCACGGCGACGCTGAACGGCGGCACCGTGCAGGTGCTCGCGAACCAGAGCGGCTACCAGCCGAGCACGACCTACACGATCGTGACCGCGGCGTCGGGCGTGCAGGGCGCGTTCAGCCAGGTGAATGCGAACTATGCGTTCCTGATGCCGACGCTCAGCTACGACCCGAATCACGTGTACCTGCGACTGGTCGAGAACGGCACGTCGCTGCCCGATGTCGCGACGACGCCCAACCAGCGCTCGGTCGCGGCCGCGCTCGGCGGGCTCGGCGCGGGCAACCCGCTGTACGACGCGATACTGACGACCGATGTGGCGACCGCACGCCGCGCATACGGGCTGCTCGACGGCGAACTGCAGGCGAGCCTGAAGAGCATGCTGCTGCTCGACAGCCGCTATGTGCGCGACGCGGTGACCGACCGCGTCCGCCAGGGCCTCGCGCCCGGATCGGGGCCGCTTGCCGCGCTGTCGTCGGGTGGCGCAGCCTTGTGCGGCGACAACACGGCCGGCGCGGTCGACCCGACGCTGCCGCCGGAACGCCGGATCGGCTCGCGCGACGGCTGCTACGGCGGCACGCCTTACCAGCCGGTCGTCTGGGGGCAGGCGTTCGGCGGCCGCAGCCGGCTCACCGGCGACGGCAACACGTCGACGATCAACCGCAGCATGACCGGCTTCATCGCCGGCGCCGACATGGCACTCAACGACAAGTGGCGTGCGGGCCTGGCCGCCGGTGTCACGCACAGCTCGCTCGACAACGACCAGAGTTCGTCGGCGTCGGTGAACAGCTACTACCTGTCGCTGTACGGCGGCGCGCAGTACGGCGCACTCGGCGTGCGCGGCGGCGCGTCGTACACGTGGTACCGGATCAACAGCGATCGCTCCCCGGGCTTCGCGGGCTTCTCCGATCACGACTCGGCCGGCTACGACGCGAATTCGGCGCAGGTGTTCGGCGAAGTCGGCTACGCGCTGCCGGTCGGCCCCGTGGCGATCGAACCGTTCGCGGGCCTCGCGTATGTGAACCTGCACACCGACGGCTATACGGAAACCGGTGGCGCGGCCGCGCTGCGTGCCGGCGGGCAGACGACCCACGTCGGCTTCTCGACCCTCGGCTTGCGCGCGGCGTCGCAGCTCGGCTCGATCGGGAGCGGCACGTTCACCGCGCGCGGGACGGTCGGCTGGCGGCATGCGTTCGGCAATGTGAGCCCGTCGTCGGCGTTCACGTTCGCGAACGGCGGTACGTCGTTCCAGGTATCGGGCGTGCCGATTGCCCGCGACAGCGCGGTGCTCGAGGCCGGCATCGACGCGAACATCACGAAGCGCCTGACGCTCGGCCTCACGTACAGCGGCCAGTACGGCAGCGGCGTGCGCGACAACGCCATCCTCGGCAACATCCTGTGGAAGTTCTGACCAGCGCCTGACGTGCCTGCGCGATGCCATGCGGCGGCGACTCTGTCGCATGGCATCGCGTCTTTTTCGTCGCTGCGCACGTCCCCCGTTCTGTCCTATCCTGTGCGAAACACGCGACGCGCCGCGCGTTGCGTTCCGACACAGGAGCATCGATGCCGAATCACGCCGAAGCCAAGACGACGCAGGCGCAGTCAGTCGCGCCTGCTGCCCCGACCCCAGCGTCGGCCACCGCATTCATCGCGCCCGAAGCCGATCCGCAGGCACTGGCGCGCAACAACCAGTACGTCCTGAAATCCGGCGACGCGTTCGTGGTCAGCGACGCGCTCGGCGACATCGGCGGTCGCGACGACGGCCTGTTCGTCGACGACATGCGCGTGCTGTCGACGTGGCGCCTGACCTTCGGCGGCCGCGCGCCGTCGCTGCTGTCGGGCGCGACGAGCGCCGACAACGCGTCGTTCACCGCGCACCTGACGAACCGCCCGCTGCCGCCGCTCGGGGGCCACGAAACGCCCGAGGGCGTGATCCACATCGAGCGGATGCGCGTGCTCGCGGGCGACGTGCTTTACGAAGCGCTGACGCTGACGAACTACGGCGCGAGCGAAGCCGAGGTGCCGCTGTCGCTGTCGTTCGCGGCCGATTTCAAGGACATGTTCGAAGTGCGCGGCACGCAGCGCCCGAAGCGCGGCACGGTCGTTGCTCCGCGAGTCGATGCGGGCGCGGTGCGGCTGCGCTATGACGGCCTCGACAGCGTCGAGCGCAACGTGACCGTGCATTTCTCGCCGGCACCCGATGCTTTGTCGGTCGATCGTGCCGATTACACGCTAACGATCGCCGCGCAGGCCTGCGTGTCGATCTACCTGACCGTCGATGCGACGCTCGGCCCGGTGCATGCGGCAGGACCGGGATGCGGCCGCGTCGCGCTGCGCACCGCGCTCGTCGGCGTGCACCGCGAGATGCGCGCGCGGCGCGAATCGATGGCGCGCGTGAACACCGGCAATCCGCTGTTCGACGCGTGGCTCGACCGCTCGCTCGCGGATCTCGGGCTGCTCACGACGCAGCTCGACACGGGGCCGTATCCGTATGCGGGCATTCCGTGGTTCTCGACGCCGTTCGGCCGCGACGCGGTGATCACGTCGCTGCAGATGCTGTGGCTGCAGCCGTCGCTCGCGCGCGGCGTGCTGCGGTTCCTGGCCGAGCACCAGGCGCGCGAGACTTCCGCATTCCGCGACGCGGAGCCCGGCAAGATCATGCACGAGTTCCGCCGCAGCGAGATGGCCGCGACGGGCGAGGTGCCGTTCGCGCTGTACTACGGTGGCGTCGATACGACTCCGTTGTTCATCGTGCTCGCGGGCGCGTATGTCGAGCGCACCGGCGACGATGCGCTGATCGACGAGCTGTGGCCCGCGCTCGAACGCGCCGCGCAATGGGTGATCGACAAGTGCGACCGCAATCCTTACGGACTGCTCGATTACCAGCGCACGTCGGAGCGCGGCCTCGCGAACCAGGGCTGGAAGGACAGCCACGATTCGGTGTTCCACGCGGACGGCCGCTTCCCGGACGGGCCGATCGCGCTCGTCGAAGTGCAGGCGTATGCGTGCGCGGCACTCGATGCGATGTCGATGTGCTCGCACCGGCGCGGCCACGCGGCCGACGCGACGCGCTACGCGTTGCGTGCGAAGACGCTGCGCGAGCAGGTCGATGCGCTGTTCTGGATGCCGGAAGGCGATTTCTACGGCATCGCGCTCGACGGTCATGGCGACCTGTGCCGCGTGTTTGCGTCGAACGCGGGCCACCTGCTCGCATTCGGGCTGCCCGACGCCGAGCGCGGCGCGGCGGTCGCCGGCGTGCTCGGCTCGACGCTGTTCCAGACGGGCTGGGGCATCCGCACGCTCGCGGCCGGCCAGCCGCGCTTCAATCCGATGGCGTATCACAACGGCTCGGTGTGGCCGCACGACAATGCGCTGATCGCGCGCGGGCTCGCGCGCTACGGCGACAAGACGGCCGCGGTGAACCTGCTGCGCGCGCTGTTCGAGGCGGCGGTGAGCTTCGAGATGCGGTTGCCCGAGCTGTTCTGCGGGTTCCCGCGCCGGCGCGGCGAACCGCCGACCGCGTATCCGGTGGCCTGCCTGCCGCAAGCGTGGGCGGCAGGCGCGCCGTTCATGATGCTGCAGGCCTGCCTCGGCGTGAGCATCGATGCGTCGCGCCACGAGGTGCGCGTCGAGCGCCCGGCGTTGCCGGAAGGCGTCGACTGGCTGCGGATCGACGCGTTGCGCGTCGGTGACGAAACCGTGTCGCTCACGTTCCGCCGCGTCGACGGCCAGGTCGTCGCGTCGGCGGAGCAGCCGGGCCGCGTGAAGGTGGTCGCGGTGCTGTAGCGTGGGGCTGCGCGAACGTTGCGCGATGTCGCGCCACGTTCGCGCGACGCGGCATAGAATCGTGACATGACCCTTGAACGATGGCGGAGGTAGACGATGACGACCGACAACCGGCCCGACGACGGCGAGAACAAGCTCGAGAATCTGGAAGCGGCGGTCGACCACCTGCACAAGTCGATCGAATCGCAGAGCATCGCGGTCGGCGCGGCGAAGGGCATCCTGTTCAGCCTGATCGAAACGCTCGGCGCGCTGATCGGCGATCCCGACCTGCCCGAGCACGCACGCTCGGGCTACGAGGCGCTGCGCGACAAGGCGAGCGAATTGCGCGGCGGGCTTGACCGGCATTGATGCCCGGATGGCGCCGGCGCCTGCCGCACGGGCCGCGCCGGTGCTGCCCGATTCTGCAGACGGAGCACAAAACCCCGTGCGCTCAATGAGTTAGGTGGCCGATGCGCAGGATATCCACAAGCTTGCCAACACAATCTGTGGAGAACCGTCCGGGCCCGGATCGGGGGTGCGGCGCGTGCCGCGCGAAAGCACGGGCGCTGCCACAGGGTTGACCTCGCAAGGTCCGTGTATCGAATCCCCTTTTGTATCATGGTGTTACACGCCCGATTGGAGGGATATCCACAGGCTTGCCAACATATTCTGTGGACAACTCGCAATCGATTGCGTCGCGACAGTTGACGATCGGGCCGCCGAAGGCCGGCGTGTGAAGCCCGTGAATACAGGCTGCCCGATGTCTGCGTCGGCGTGCTAATTCGTGCGCGATCAAGGGCTTAGGCGCCGGGTACCCAGGATATCCACATCCTTGCCAACACTTTCTGTGGACAAACAGGACCGTGTCATTCGGCCTGGGCCGTGTCGGCCGCTTCGGCCACGATCCAGTCGCGAAAGAGCGTCATCGCCGGCGTGAGCGGCTTCGACTTCAGCGAGGTGAGCCAGTAGCCGCCGGCGCGCACGTCGATGTCGAGCGGCTGCGCGAGCAGGCCGAGCTGCAGTTCGCGCGCGAACATGCACGCCGGCGCGAGCGCGACGCCCGCGCCCTGCATCGCCGCCTCGACCATCAGCCGCGACGAATCGAACACGGGCCCGTTGACCGCCCACGGCGCGAGCTGCGCGGCATCGAACCAGCCATGCCATTCGTCGGTGCGGTACGAGCGCAGCAGCGTTTCGTTCGCGAGATCGGCCGGCTGCGAGAGGCGCCGCGCGATGTCCGGCGCGCACAGCGCGGTGAGCGGCGCGTCGAGCAGACGCTCGTTGCGCGTTGTCGGCCAGTTGCCTTCCCCGAAACGGATCGCGAAGTCGAGGCCTTCTGCGGCAAGATCGACGACGTTGTTGTTGGTTCGCATCCGCAGTTCCACAAACGGGTGCGTATCGCCGAACTGCTTCAGGCGCGGCATTAGCCAGCCTAGGGCAAAGGTGCCGACGACGCCGAGCGTCAGCACCTCGTGGAAGCGCCCGCCGTCGAACTGCTTGAGCACCGTCTCGATGCGGCTGAACGCATCGCTGAGCACGGGCAGCAGCGCGCGCCCCTCGTCGGTGAGGCCGAGGCCGCGCGGCAGCCGTGTGAACAGCGTGCAGCCGAGCCGCTCCTCGAGCGAGCGCACCTGCTGGCTGACCGCCGCCTGGGTCACGCTCAGCTCGAGGCCGGCACGCGTGAAGTTCAGGTGGCGCGCCGACGATTCGAACGCGCGCAGCGCATTGAGCGGAAGATGAGGGCGGAGCTTTGTCATAAGAAATTCTTTTGTCAGCGCTCAATTATCGTTGCTTGTCAGGCAACCGTAAAGTCCCGATAGTGCTGTCTCGCCGGCCGGGCGTGTTCCACACCATTTGCCTCCATTCCACCACGAGACAACCGACATGACTTACTCATCGAAACGTCGAACCCTGTTGCTGGCTGCCGCAACGGCGCCACTCGCCTTGACCGTTGCCGCGTGCGCGTCGACGCAGACTGCTGCACCGTACCCGTCGAGCGACGCCGCCGCCGCGGTGGCAGCGGCCACGACGGCCTCGCGCGACGCGGAGACGTTCGATGCGCTGGCGGCGCTCGAACGCAGCGTGGGCGGCCGCCTCGGCGTGTGCGCGATCGACATCGCGAGCGGCCGGCGCGTGGAACATCGCCAGAACGAGCGCTTCCCGTTCTGCAGCACGTTCAAGGCGATGCTGAGTGCGGCGGTGCTCGCGCAGAGCGTCGCGCGTCCGGCGTTGCTGCAACAGCGCGTGACCTATACCAAGGCCGATCTCGTCAACTATTCGCCGGTGACGGGGAAGCATGTCGACGATGGCATGACGGTCGCCGCGCTGTGCGAGGCCGCGATCCAGTACAGCGACAACTCGGCCGCGAACCTGCTGATCAAGCTGCTCGGCGGCCCGTCGGCGGTGACGGCCTACGCGCGCTCGATCGGCGACGACGCGTTCCGGCTCGATCGATGGGAGACCGAATTGAATGACGCGGTGCCGGGCGACCTGCGCGATACGACGACGCCGGCCGCGATGGCCGCGAGCATGAACGCGGTGATGCTCGGCGAGGCGCTGCCGGCCGCGCAGCGTGCGCAGCTCGTCGCGTGGATGCGCGGCAACAAGGTTGGCGACAAGCGGATTCGTGCCGGCGTGCCGGCCGGGTGGACGGTCGCCGACAAGACGGGCACCGGCGACTACGGGACGACCAACGACGCGGGTGTCGTGTGGTCGCCGTCGGGCGCGCCGATCGCGCTGGTCGTGTATTACACGCAGGCGAGCGCCGATGCACGCGCGAAGGAAGACGTGATCGCGTCGGTCGCGCGCATCGTGGTCCGGGCATTCGGTTGAGGCGGGACGGCGCGGCGTGCGTGACGCGACCCGCATGCATGCCGTGCCGCAACCGTGACCCGCGCGATCAAACGTTGTGCGATCAACGACTTAGGTCACGCATGCTCAGGATATCCACATGCTTGCCAACAAAAATTGTGGACAAGCCCGCGCGCGGCCACGTCAGGCGTGGCGCGGGCCGCCGTGCCGCGTTTGAGGCAGCGCGGACAAAGTCTTTCGGATCAAGCGCTTGGCCTCGGTATGCGCAGGCTATCCACACGCTTGCCAACACAATCTGTGGACAAGCCGGTTCGCACGCGCGGCTGGCGGCCCGTTACGTGGCGATTGGGCGTGTGAGCGGCACTTTGCCGGCCGCGTGCCGCATTTGAAGCGGCGCGGACAAAGTCTTACGGATCAAGCGCTTGGTCGCGGTATGCGCAGGCTATCCACATGCTTGCCAACACAATCTGTGGACAAGCCTGGCGGCCGCGGTGGCGACGATCAGGGCTGCCGATCGTCGACGGTGGGCCAGCGCGCGAACGCGAACACCCACAACATGATGAAGTTCAGGATCGGGACGAACATCGTCAGGATCCACCAGCCCGAATGCCCGGTGCGCCGGACGATGCGGACGTACGGATAGATGACGACAACGACGAGCACAAGTGAGACGACCAGCTGCCACGCGGTGAAGTGTTCCATGGTCTTCCTCGGAGTGATGTGTCGTGGTGCGGTACCGGCGGAACGGCCGGGCCGTCGAGCCGTCGCGCGAAGCCGATGATGCGCGGCTGCGTGCGGCTCGCGTGATCTTGACGCGTGGCGGGTGCGAGCGTCAAGGCAACGGTGGGGCGCTGCCGATGCGCGGGATCGTCCGCATGCGCGCCCGCCCGGGCCGCCCGTTGCCGCAACCGTGACGCCGCGCATGAACCGTAGCCCGATCAACGGGTTAGCGCAGGCTTGCGCAGGATATCCACAAGCTTGCCAACAAAATCTGTGGGTAAGTCGCGCCGCGCATGGCGAGCACGTGTGCGCCGACTTCGGCGTGCATCGTCGTGGCGTCGTGACGCGAAGTGCGGCGAAGCGGTGTGTGCGATGGCCATCACCAGGGCCTCGTCTGCATCACGCGTGCCAAAGTCCGTCGGATCAAGGGCTTAGCGTTGTGGTGCGCAGGATATCCACAAGCTTGCCAACATTTTCTGTGGACAACTTTGGCGGTGGCAGCGAACCCTTGTCAGGCGGGCAAGATAGACGATGTGGCGAAACTGGGGGCTGCTTCAGGCCATTCCCCCACGATCCACCATCCCGCATGACGAATTGACATGATACCCCGCTGGAGTTGCCCCTGTAATACCGGACGCGGCATGACACTAAGGATTGCTGAATCCATCGAACGCCGGAACTCGCGAGGCGAGCGATGTTTCAGTGCGCTATGGGGATGCTTCTCGTTGTAATGCTCGAACGCGATGGCCAAATTGCGTGCAGCAGTCGCTGCGTCCGGCGTCGGCATGAAGGCGACGTAGTCGCGTTTCATCGTCTTCACGAAGCTCTCGGCCATCCCGTTACTTTGCGGGCTGCACACCGGCGTGGTCAATGGCTTCAGGCCGATGGCCACTGCGAACCGGCGCGTGTCGTCAGCCGTGTAGCCCGAACCGTTGTCGCTCAGCCACTCGATTTCGGACGGGGTATGCAGGTCGTTGCCAAATCGATTTTCCACAGCAGCCAGCATCACGTCGCGCACGATGTCACCGCTTTGGCCTGCCGTCGCGGCCGCCCGGCTCATCGCCTTACGGCCACAGCAATCCAGCGCGAACGTTACGTGCAGTGGTTCGCCATTGTCGCAGCGGAACTCAAAGCCGTCCGAGCACCACCGCTGATTGCTGTGCGCGACGGCCACCTTGCCGTCGTGTCGACGTTGGGGGGGGCGAGGCGGAGTCGGTCGGCGCTGCATCAGCAACGCATGCGTGCGCATGACACGATAGATGCGCTTGGCGTTGAACGGCACTAGCCCAACCGCGACGCGCTCGTTGCGCAATATGCCCCAAACCCGGCGATAGCCATAGCTGGGCAAATCGCCGACGACCCGGCGGATTTCCTCGACAGCGACCGCGTCGTCAGGCTGCCTCGATTGACGGCCATCGCGCCACGTCGCCGGACGCGACAACCGTGCCGATACGTTCGAGCGCGACACGCCGAGAACTTCACAAACCCGTTTCACTGGTCGTCCTCCGGCAGCGAGGGTGAGTGCGCTATCCATTTTTTTGCCCGGCCGTACTCGACTGCTTCGCGGAGAATCTCGTTCTCCATGGTCTTCTTGCCGAGCATCCGTTGCAGCTCACGAATCTGCTTGAGCGCGTCGGCCAGTTCCGAGGCCGGAACCACTTCCTCGCCAGCCTTGACCGCTGACAGGCTCCCATCCTGATACAGCTTGCGCCAGTGGAACAGCTGGTTCGGATTCACACCGTGCTGGCGCGCGACCATCGAAACCGATTTCCGCGGCTCGAAACTCTCGCGAACCATCGCCAGCTTCTGCTCCGCCGTCCGGCGCCGCCGGCGCTCCGGGCCCGTCAACACTTCCATCACTTCCTGCCAGGTGTTAGTCAAAGACACAGTCTTATGCCTGCCCGTTATTGTAAGTGGGTGACTGTGTCCGGCGTTTCAGGGGGCTGCTCCAGGCATCCAGCACTGAGTCCGATGTGCTGGCAGTGTGTCTTGTTATCTCTATAAGTAAGGATACCTATGGATATGGGTAGGATTTATCTCAACTTGTCGTGTGGTTGATTCGGTCTGCTGGTTGTTGTTCTGCTGGTGTGAATTTGCTTCGGCAGACGGCGCAAGCCATGATGGAGGAGCGTCCAGAAGGCTGCAATATGTCCGTGCCGCCCGATTGGGTTCGCGTGAGGCAGCAAGTCACTTGCCGTTGTCCGCTTGAGCCAGCCCCGGTTGTGCAGACGTTGTGTGTGCAACTTATACGCGGGGCATGTCCATTGTCGCGACAAAAAAATCACACCCTGTGATTTTTGCTGGGCTTTGTTAATTTCGGACGCGTCTTATGTAATTTTCCCGGTGTGTTCGGTAAATTCGACGCAGGAGAAATTCCGTTCGACGGAGATGAAACGTGAAAGACAATACCTCAGGAAAGGATGTCGCTCGCTTTGGCGATTCAACGGATCACGGCGGCACGGTTGTTCACGTCGCAGACAATGTTATGCGCGGGGGATTTCGGGCACTGTCCATTGGTGACGAATGCGGCGGTGGGGCAGTATTTGGTCTGCTTGGATCATCAGCGTCCCTTCGTGGCAGCGAGGCCCTTCGCGAGCTCGATGACAATAACGTTGCTGTGGAGGACGCAAATATTATTGCGTCACTGTACAGTCAATACCTTAGATTTCTCGATGATCCGCTTTCATTGGCCGAGCGGGCAATCTCTTATACACAGGAAGCCACTCCATCTGCGTTGCCCGTGCAGGCTGAACCGGGATTGGGTTTGCTCACTATGGTGGAGTTGCCGCCGCAACCGGTTAAGCCGGTTGCCAAGCCTCACGGGATCACGGAGCTACTCAGGCCACCGGTCAAACTTGAACAGCTGTTCGGCGACCTCAGTGGGGTACCGGACCTCTGTGAACCGGAGCAATGGAACGACGTGCTGGGTCTGTTCGCGCCTGCCGAATTCCTCGCTGCCGCATCACGCCGTGCTGCCCAGCGGCCACCCGAACTGACACGACGTGAACATCATATGGTCGCAATGGATAGCCCCGTGTCCCTGCCGGTCGGGTTGTTGCCTGATAGCGAAACGTCCTGACGTGTCAGTCTGCATACGCTCGCCAAGTAGGCCAATACGATCCACCTTATTGTCGGAATCACCATGTCCAACGCGTTTGATGTTCAGAAGCTATATCCGGTCATGCAGAAATTCAGCCGGCCCAGAACGCTCTCTATCAGTGGGGCGGCCGTCCCGTTATCGCACAATGGCGAGCCTATATTGCAACTGGTTGCGATCGAAGGCGAGGAAGAACTTTCCAAAATCTACACCTACGATTTGGAGGTTAAAACCTCGCTCGACGTGGGATTGAGTGACGAAGAGGCGGCGAATCTCAATACGCTCGACATGATTGGGAAGGAACTGACCGTCACCATCCAGCTTGACGGGATGGGCACTTTTGTCCCTGGAATGCCAGGGGCGACCGGTGCAGCAAACATCGGACGCGGGTTACGCGAAATCAGCGGGATTATCACGGCGGTGAGTTTTGCCGGTCAGTCAAACCGACAGAGTAGGTATCGACTCAAATTGCAACCGTGGATCGCGCTGGCTGAGAAACGCTCGGATTACAGGATTTTCCAGAATAAGTCTGTTATTGAAATCATTCACGAAGTGCTGAGCGACCACTACCTCTACTCGTGGGACATGCGGCTAAGCGAGTCCTATCCGAAGCTGGTATATCAGGTCCAGTATGGCGAAACCGACTTTCATTTTATCCAGCGTCTAATGGAAGAAAACGGGATTTACTGGTTCTTCGAGCATTCAGATACGGTGCATCGCATGGTTCTGGTGGACCAGTTGGGGGCGCACAAGCCGGTTGACAGTGAA
The DNA here is from genome assembly GCF_902499025.1 of Burkholderia lata. Taxonomy (GTDB): domain Bacteria; phylum Pseudomonadota; class Gammaproteobacteria; order Burkholderiales; family Burkholderiaceae; genus Burkholderia; species Burkholderia lata_C. Next base: position 21,333 of record NZ_CABVPW010000042.1, read on the forward strand.
GCCTATCAGACGCTGTCGTACCATCCGCCAGGCCGCAGGGTTGACATGGAGCACATCGACAACTTTGATACGACTGCGCGTATCCAGTCGGGTCAGTGGACCACGAACGATTTCGACTTTACCCGGCCAAGGGCAAATCTGGAGGCACAGATTCAGTTGCCGCAGAACACCTCGCACAATACGCTTGAACGCTACGAGTGGCCCGGCGACTACACCGAACTGAAGGCCGGTGAGCAGTTTGCACGGGTACGCATGCAGGAAATGCGTGCCCTGGGTGAGCGGGGCACTGGCGGTGGGAATGTGCGGAACGTTGTGTGCGGGACGACTTTTACGTTGGCGGGCTTTCCGCAAACCGGTGCAAACCGCGAATACCTTGTTATCCGGGCTCGGCTGGATGCGGCTGAACTCGACGGGGCAACCGATACCGGCGAATACCGGATTCGGACACGGTTTGAAGTGCAGCCGGCCACGACCGTTTTCCGTCCACCGCGCATGGTCAGCAAGCCACGCACAACCGGCCCGCAGACGGCCATTGTCACGGGGGCCGACGGGAGCGAAATCTACACGGACCAGTACGGCCGGGTGAAGGTGAAGTTCCACTGGGATCGCTCGCCAGTACATGATCAGACATCATCCTGCTGGCTGCGGGTTTCCTATCCGTGGGCAGGCAACAACTACGGGACCATCAGCGTTCCGCGGGTCGGCTCGGAAGTGATAGTGGACTTCGAGAACGGCGACCCTGACCGGCCATTTGTGACGGGGCGGCACTACAACGCGCACAACATGCCGCCGTGGGAGTTGCCCGCCAATGCGACCCAGAGCGGCACGCTGACGCGCTCCACCGATAAAGGCGGCTACGAAACCGCCAACGCGCTGCGGTTCGAGGACAGGAAAGGCAGGGAGGAAATATGGTTCCATGCCGAAAGGGATATGCGAACCGAAGTTGAAAACGATGAATTGCATACGGTTGCACACGATCGCGCGAAGACAGTCGGACATGATGAATCGGTGACGATTGACAACGATCGTACGGAAAAAGTCGGCCGCGGCGAACAGGTCGATATTGGTGTAGATCGTCGTCACACCATTGGCCAGGATGCGTTTCTTTCGGTTGGGCGCGATCACCGCATCCAGATCGGCAAGGATCGAATCGAGGAAACCGGCAACAATCGCAAGGACACCATTGCGGCCAACTTCCAGGTCACGACTGGCGGCAACGCCGAACACAAGGTGCAGGGGCGTCACCAGATCGAAGCGGGACAGGCTATTGAGCGCAAGACCCGTATCTACCAGCTACAGGCGGGCGACAAGGCTGAAATCATCGGCCCGGCCGGAAAGATCACGCTCGACGGTGAGGGCGTCACGATTGAAGGAGTCCGGATCAAGCTGAAGGGGCCGGTCCAGACCGAGACCGGCTGGGTCAAGAATGCCCTGGACATGCGCTCGGACGTGAACAAGGGCGACCCGTTCACACCGGACTACTTCCCGTTTTCAGGCTGACGCCTGCCGTTTATTCCATCAAGGAACCGTGCCTCGTGATTGTGACTTTCCCATTTGAAGACGATCCTTATTACAGCGCCCCGCAGCCAGCGTCTTACCCGCAGTCAGCCAGTGCCGCGCTGAGTACGTCAGCACTTGTCCGCAAATATATTGATCTCGCGAAGCACGTCGCTGGAGGTGTATTCCCGGTAGGGCGCAACCGCTTCTGGCACGGCGGCGTACACCTGAGCGGAAAAAAGCCGGTGCGCGCGGTCGCAGACGGCACCATCGTCGCATTCCGACTGGATCGGGACTATATCGACAGCGAACTCGGCCGGCAGATCAAGGCGGCAGTACCCGTGAAGGCGTCAGCGACGAAAGCCAAGTCGCAGCCGTTAGCGCTCCGGCAGTTCAGCAGCAGCTTTGTATTGATACGGCACGAGTGCGAGGTCAATAGAGGAGGCGGTGAAATGCAGCCTGTGGCGGGCGTTTCGCAGGGTGTCAGCGCGAGCATCCCCAGATACATCGGAGCGCACTTCTACTCGCTCTACGCGAATCTGCTGCCGCAGAAGCAGTTGCAGAACAAGGCACTCCTGCCGCCGTTTCTCACGACCACCAATACAATTGTCCCGGTTGCCGCGCTGCGCGGGGACGAAGTAACGGTAAGCGCGGTGATCGATGACGGGCACCACATGGTCAAGATCAGGATTACTGACATCAATACACGCAACAGTGGCGAGGGATGGATCGAGCGCATGTATCTGGACGTGGAGCCAGGCGTTCCACTGAGGCCCGAGCAGAAAATCCGGCTGAGCTATCCCATTTCGTTCATGTATTGCTGCCATCCTACGGAAAAGCGGTGGATGCCGTTGGACCGCACCTTCTCAATGGAGTATCCGGTCAGGGCCGGACAGGTGATTGGTTACGCCGGGATAACGGACGGCGATCTTGGCCCGGTGGCGGACAGCTTCCACTTCGAGATTTTTACGGGTGAGAATAGGCTGGTGAAGCAGATGAAGCCGCTTGTTCCGCTGAACATTATCAACCCAAGTTCGTCGTACCAGGAATATGCGGATGGACAGAAAAGCGATGGTATGGGGAAGGTGTGGTTGACGAAGAATGCTAGCCTCGCAAAAATAAATCTTGATAAAACCGTTGCAACCCTGTCGGCATCCGACATGCAAGTGTTTCCAGCTGGATCCTGCTTTTTTGCAGCGATACCCTGCGGGTTGGATGGAATGAAGCCTGATGCGGTTAGCGACCTGATATGTTTCAAGCTATTTGGCATGAATGGAAGCACCTATTACGCGTACGTCGATCAAGCGAGGGCAGTAGCCGATGGGCGGGAATTTGTCCGCGACGCGTGGGTTACGCTGACTACCGATAGCGACTGGGTAGCGCGGGGATGGCAGGCCTATGAGGATAGCGAGCTGAACACGACAGACGACGGCTTCGTTGAGGATGACGATGCGGTCATGCAGAAAATCCTGTCCGCCGCACACAAGTCTTCTGCGAGCCTGAGTCCCGAGGATCTTCACGCCGATGGCGTTGACGCGATCTTGCGCACCGCCGCTGTCCGATTCCACACTGAATGGGACAGCAGTAACAACAGCAAGCGATACGACAAACTTCAGCAAGGTGGCCATCCGCCGCTTCCGCAATTATCCGACAGCCAGTTCAAGGCGTTCTTGCAGGATATTCAGCGTCAGCAGTTCTGGAGCGACGCGAAGGTACAGCAGGACGGTGTGAACAATGCCATGAAGCCGTTATCCACGCCGATGGATACGAAGAACTGGCATTTCCACCCTGTGGGCTTTCTGGCCCAGATGCGGGAATGTCTCGCAACGGACGCAACGCTGTCCGAGGAGGCGTTCGAACTGGAAATCCGGCAGAGCTGGATAACCTGCCTGAAGCTGATCGAGAAGCGCCTCAAACAACTCGAACCCTGGGCGGACGCCAACGCCGCCATGCCTGATGCGCCCTCGGCGCGGGCGCCAGTCGTCAGGGAATATGCGACCCTGCAAACGATTCACAATGTTGCCCATCACGATCTCTGGTCAAACTTCGAATACTGGTTTGGCGTAACGCCCAATGACATCGCTGCCCCGGAGACGTTGCACGGACAGCTTGCAGCCAAGCCTGCCGGGCATCACGTCCATAACTACCTGAAAGGCATGCGGGAGTTCTTCCGCCATATATCCATGCAACGGGTGGTCAAGGGCGCACTGGGTTTTGAGGCGGGTGCCTATGTGCAGCCGGGGGTGTATCCGGCCAAGGCGCTCACGCCTGCCCGATCAGGCTTCCGGATGGAATACGTCAATATCGCTTGCCAGTATGGTCCGTTCTTCCGAAGCTTTAATAACAGGGATCCGGTCGATCAGAACCGTATGGAAATCCAGTTGCACGAGGTGGCGCATTTGCAGAATACCGCTCATGCCAAGGACCAGAGGATCGACGTTAACGGGGCAGATGACCCTGACAAATACAACGGAAAGACTGCCTATGGGGCACGCGCGGCACGGGTACTTGCCGAGTTCATGCCTAACAGGGCGTTAGCTAATGCCGAAAGCATTGCACTTTTTATCGAGAGCGCGAAGGATGAAGCCTGACCTTCTGATAGTGAACGGCGCCCGTCTCGTTGTTTCGATCTGGGGAATGGCGATGCTGATCGCCTGCTCATCCCATACGGAACAGCGCGCGGTGCCGTCTTCGAACCAAACTACGAAAAGTTCTATGACCGACAAGCAAAGTGGAAACCAGACGGGCGTCGTGCCGAATGAGCGGGTAACCTGGGTCAAGAATCCGTTGATCACCCAGATCAGGTTCCATGGCGCGATCGTACGTGACGATAGCGTTAAAATTCGGTACTACCTTTCCTATATCAATCCAAGTAAGCAGGACGTTAAATGGACCGGTAAACCGACACCGGATGGTCCTGCAATGCGGCTGTATTCGGGGGGTAATGAGATTAAGCCTGCACCGCCTAAGTACAGTGGCATTGAGCCTTATGTCGCGGCTCCCCGGGACGAAGATATAAAGCGATCTACCCATGTGGTGAAGGCAAAGGAGAAATGGGTAGGCGAGGTTGCAGACGAATTTGTAATCTTGAATACCCAGTTCCTCACCGGCACGCACGTCTACGAGATGGTCTACTGGCATACGCAACTTGACTGGATCGACGTGCGCGAGGTTCTGGACCGTACCGATACGGGCAAAGGCAGGATGATGTATCCGATCACGGATAACGCGCCGTCGAACCGCCTCTATTTCAGGGTCTACAAGCCGACCGATGAAGAAGCGCGTGAGGGGCAGCACATTGAATTCCTCGGCGAAGTGGATGCCCGTACGCAGGTCCCCGCGCTGCCGTACGCCCGTCCGGGTGACTACGCGCCAAAGACCGGATACTGGGCCGCGACAGGCAAGAGCATCGAAAGGCTCGGCGGCTATCACGAAGTGTTCGTCAAGGAAGGAGATTCACTGCCGAACCTGCCGGGGGACCGGGGCGTGGACCCCTTCAGCTTCCAGTGGAAGTACGTGGGCGAACAGAGTGCGGCTGCTGGAAAGTAACGGGTACTCGCCGAGTTCGCGCCTAACAGGGCGTTAGCTAATGCCGAAATTATTGCATTTTTTATCGAGAGCGCGAAGGATGAAGCCTGACCGTCTGATAGTGAACGGTGCCCGTCTCGTTGTTTCGATCTGGGGAATGGCGATGCTGATCGCCTGCTCATCCCATACGGAACAGCGCGCGGTGCCGTCTTCGAACCAAACTACGAAAAGTTCTATGACCGACAAGCAAAGTGGAAACCAGACGGGTGTCGTGCCGAATGAGCGGGTAACCTGGGTCAAGAATCCGTTAATCACCCAGATTGGGTTCCATGACGCGATTGTACGTGACGATAGCATTAAAATTCGGTACTACCTTTCCTATATCAATCCACGTAAACAGGACGTTAAATGGACCGGTAAACCGACACCTGATGGTCCTGCAATGCGGTTGTATTCGGGGGGTAATGAGATTAAACCTGCCCCGCCTAAGCATCGTGACATTGAACCTTATGTCGCCGCTCCCCGGGATGAGGAAATAAAACTGTACGCCAACAAGGTTAAGGCTGAAAGCAAGTGGACTTCAGATGGCCCCGGTGAATTTGTGATTATGAACAGCCAGTTCCTTCCTGGCACGCACGTCTACGAGATGGTCTACTGGCATACGCAACTTGATTGGATCGACGTGCGGGAGGTTCTGGACCGTACCGATACGGGCAAAGGCAGGATGATGTATCCGATTACGGATAACGCACCGTCAAACCGCCTCTATTTCAAGGTCTATAAGCCGACCGATGAAGAAGCGCGTGAGGGGCGGCACATTGAATTCCTCGGCGAAGTGGATGCCCGTACGCAGGTCCCCGCGCTGCCGTACGCCCGTCCAGGCGACTACGCACCAAAGACCGGCTATTGGGCCGCGACGGGCAAGAGCATCGAACGGCTCGGCGGCTATTACGAAGTGTTCGTCAAGGAAGGGGATTCACTGCCGAACCTGCCGGGGGACAGGGGCGTGGACCCCTTCAGCTTCCAGTGGAAGTATGTGGGTGAACAGAGTGCCGCCGCTGGAAAGTAACGGCTGATCAATATCACCATCGGAGATTTTCATGCGACCCGTTGTGCTTGTCGGCCATCGCCATGTCTGTCCGGTGCACGGACCTGGAACTGTTATCAGCGGCACGGACGGCGTGACAGTCGGGGGGAGAAAAGCGGCCTGTGTCGGTGACTCTACGAGTTGCGGTGCTGTCATCGTCACCGGGGGCGTAACCACGTTTGGCGGCCGGGCGGTCGCCCGCGAGGGTGACACCACCAGCCACGGCGGCACGCTGGTCGAGGGCGATAACGGCTGGTTGCTTGATTGAGCGGAACAGGGAAAGCACGCCATGATTCAACTTCCAGGCAGACATGCACCGGGCGACGCATCGGCGTCCGCCGAGTCACCGCAGCTTGTCGCTGTTCGCATGAATCTCAATAGTAGACAGGACGGGGTGGCTACCGTTTGTGTGGCGGCAGGCAAAGTTCTTCACGCTTTCGCGTCTTACTTTGACGCGATGATCAGAGCAACGCACTTGGCTACGCCGAACAGCTGCATCGGTGTTTGGGTGGAGGGCATTTGCCGCCGGGGACGATCCAGCCCCCCAACCGGGATGGGTACAACGTGCTTCTGCAAACGGGTTGGGCCGCCCGCCAGGGACGATTGATTACTGGACCGGACAACCAGCCGCCAGGATGTTTTCTTAAACTTCGCCGGGCAGGTCATGCCCTCACGCCGTGCAGATACCGGCCACGCCGACTTTCCGGAACAGGTGCGGGCTCGCGACGGCAGACGACGGATAGGCCGACAGCTTGGCGACGAACTCGGGATGCGTGAAGGCCGCGCGAAACGCTGCGGTCGATTCCCAGATTGCGTAGTTCAGGTAAGTCGGACTGTCGCCGACCGCGCGATGAAGCTGGGTCGAGATGAATCCCGGCTGCCGCTTCATGAATTCGGCATCGTCCTTCCACACGGCGAGAAAGTCCGCTTCGTCGGCGGCGGCCAACGTGAACAGGTTGACGAGGACGACCGGCTCCGCGTCGATCGCGATCTGTTGCTGGATCGGAAACGCCGGATCCATCGGCTTGAAATGAGGCATGGGAACTCCTTCGGATGAGGGGGACTGAGCGCTCACGCCGGTGCATCGGCACCGTGAGCGCGGGACATCGCCGACAGAACGCGGATCGCCGCATCCAGGTCAGCCGAACTGAAGTCGCCGGCGATGTCGCGGACATGCTGTTGCCACTGCCCGACCACGGCCTGATAGGCGGCCTCGCCGCGAGGCGTCAGCGCGTACAAGGGCGAGCGCTTGTGCGCCGGGTTGGGAAGCGACGCCACCAGCCCTTCGTCGGTCAGCACGTTGATCTGTTTCAGCACCGCCTGCCGCGTGATGCCCATCGCGTCGGCGATCTGCGGGATGTTCGGAGCTTCCGGCGCCAGCGAGATGGCGCCCAGCACCTGCCAGCGCGCACTGGTCAGGCCGTGCGGCCCGGCAAACGCGTTGCCCCATTCGATCAGGAGGCCGTTCAACCGGAATACGGACAGCGCGACGGCGGTCAACTTCGCGGATTTCGTCATGGTCGATACGCGTGATGAATTGCCAACTATTTTACGTAATAGACAACCAGTTGTCAATTAGACGAATGAACGTCGCTGAACGAAACGGGGGGCGGTAGACTGGCGACGCGAGCCGGCACCGGTAACATTTGCCGCGCCGGATGGCGGGCCAACAACAAGGAACCTGGAGAGAAATCAGTGAGAACGATCTGGAACACGATCGCCGTGCCGTTGGTGGCGGTGGTATGCGGCACGAGTGCGCATGCCTGCCAGCCAGCCTACCGTCACACCGAGTATTTCGGCGAGAGCACCTACCTGAGTGAAGAAATTCGCGACAAGGTGCTCGACGACATCCGTGTCAATCACTACACCGTCATCGAACCGCAAATCGGCTTGCTGTTCTACCCGATCGTCAGGAAGGGCAACGCGATCTACCTCGGCAACCAGCCGATCGCGACGGAGAAGGACTCGTTCTGGTATCTCGGGCACGGCTATTACCAGTTGAACGGCCAGCTCTATTACATGGGCGAGCGAGTCGGTGCGTATCCGACCGGCGGCACCGTCGTCGTTCACGAGGAGAACCGGACCAAGCCCAGGCCGAGCGACGATCCGCCGGGGCGTCGCTATTGCTACGTGTCGAAGCACGCGAACATCCTCGAAACCTCGACCGGCCTGCGAATAGAGCAAATCGTCGACGACAACTGAGTCGCGTACGCAGCCGACCCGGCCTGGCGCATTTGCCGCGCACGACGGACAAACCCTTTCCGATCAATGGCTTGGTGTCGTTAATGGAAGGTTGTCCACAAGCTTGCCAACACAATCTGTGGAAAAGCCGCCCGCCGCCCGCGCGTCAGGCCGGCAGCGGAAAGCGCACCGTGACGGTCAGCCCGCGCCCGCCGTGCGTGGTGCCGAGCGCGACCGTCGCGCGATGCTGCTCGGCGATCCGCTTGACGATCGACAGCCCGAGCCCGCTGCCCGACGACGTGACGGCCTGCGCGCCCTCGCCGCGATAGAAGCGCTCCCACACGTCGGTGCGTTCCGCTTCCGGGATCCCGGGGCCGTCGTCGGCGACTTCGAGTACGGGCGTCGTGCCGTCGATGCGTGCGGACACGTCGACGCGCGCGCCGTCGCCCGCATAGCGGATCGCGTTGTCGACGAGGTTGTTCAGCAGCACGCGCAGCGTGTCGGCGTTGCCTGACGTCATCACCGGCGTCGACACGATCGCGCCGAGATCGATCCGGTGCGCGTCGGCGACGCGCGTGCGTTCCGATACCACCGACCGGCACAGCGCGGCGAGATCGACGGGTGCCGATGCGGAGGCGGCCGCCTGCGCATCGGGCTCGAGGCGCGCGAGCGTCAGCAACTGCTCGGCGAGGTGGCCGAGGCGCGTGGTGCCTGCATGGATCTGCGCGAGGATGTGCTCGCGTTCCTCGGCGGTCGCCGCGCGACGCAGCAGCTGCGACTGGATCGACAGCCCCATGATCGGCGTGCGCAATTCGTGCGCGGCATCGGCGATGAAGTGCCGCTGCAACGTGAACGAGCGGTCGAGGCGCGCGAGCAGGTCGTTGATCGCTTCGGCGAGCGGCCGGACTTCGTTCGGCATCGAGCCGACGTCGACCGGTTCCAGATTGTTCGCATTCCTGCGTTTGAGGCCGGATGCAATCGAACGCAGCGGCCGCAGCCCGGCGCCGATGCCGAACCACAGGCCGATCGCGAGCAGCGGCAGCATCGAGAACACGGGCCACAGCAGGTGTACGGCGATGCCCGCGATCGCTTCCCATCGTGCATGGCGTGCCTGCGCGAGACGGATCGTCGTGCCGCCGCGCTCGGTCACATAGGTGCGCCACGGCTGGCCGCCGACGTCGACGCTTGCGATACCTTTCTGCTCGGGCGGCGGCAGTTTCGAATCGCGGTCGGTCGAATACACGAGCGTGCCGTTGCGCCAGACCTGCAGCAGCACGGCGTCGGGGTCGCTCGCTTCGAAGCCGTGCTTGCCGTTGGCGTGGTTGCTGAACGACAGCTCGCCGTTCGGGCCGACGACGATCTGCTTCGACATGCTGCGCATCTGGTCGTCGAGCAGGTCGTCGAGCTCGCGCAGTGCGCCCCAGTAGGTGCCCGCACTCGCGACGAGGCCGATCACGCACGCGGCCGGCATCAGCCACGTCAGCAGGCGCCGCCGCAGCGACGCGTTGCGCCAGCGCGCGATGGCCTGTTGCATGTGCGTCATGCGCCGTCACCGATCCGGTAGCCGACGCCGCGCACCGTGCGGATCATGTCGTGGCCGAGTTTCTTGCGCAGGTTGTGGATATGCACCTGCACGGCGTTGCTCTCGATTTCCTCGCCCCAGCTGTACAGCCGCTCCTCGAACTGCTCGCGCGAAATCACCGCGCCCGGGTCGCGCATCAGCTCGTGCAGCAGCACGAACTCCTTCGGCGACAGCGGCACTTCGTCGTCGTTGAGCCAGACGAGGTGCTTGACGGGGTCGAGCCGCAGCGGGCCGATCACGAGCGTCGTCTGCGCGCGGCCCGCATGGCGGCGGTTGACCGCGCGGATGCGGGCGAGCAGCTCGTCGAGCTCGAACGGCTTGACGAGATAGTCGTCCGCGCCGCTGTCGAGGCCCGCGATGCGGTCGGGCACGCCGTCGCGCGCGGTGATGATGATCGCGGGCAGGTTTTCGTCGCGGCGGCGCAGCGCGGCGAGCACCGACAGGCCGTCGCGGTTCGGCAGCCCGAGATCGAGCAGCAGCAGGCCGTAGCCGGTCGCGCGCAGCGCGAGCGACGCGGCGTCGCCGTCCTTGACCCAGTCGACCGCGAAGCCTTCCTGTTTGAGGCCCTGTTCGAGCCCGCTGCCGATCAGCGGATCGTCCTCGACGAGCAATACGCGCATGAATTGGTGTCTCTTCAACGGGGTGCCGTGGCACCCGGGGTTCCCATGATAAGCGCCCGTGTCTTAGGCAGACCTTAAATGCGGGCGGCGGGCGGCGCGCTTTCGTACTCGTCCAATGCGGCACCGTGTCGCCTCGGCGCGACCTTCAGGTTTGCTTAATCTTACGGTCCGTAATCTGGCGCCGTCGCGTTCAACGGGGCGCGGCGTCACATCGAAGAAGAGGACCGAAATCATGAAACACCTGGCCAGAATCCTGACGGTTGCGCTCGCCACGCTGCCTGCCGCCGTCTACGCGCAATACACGGGGCCGTCCACGCTGACCTCGACGACAGTGAAGGAACTGCTCGCGAACGGCAAGGACGACCAGCACGTGCAGTTGCAGGGCCGTATCGTCAAGCATGTCGGCGGCGAGGATTACGAATTCGCCGACGCGACCGGCACGATCCGCGTCGAGATCGACCACAAGCTGTGGGCGGCCGGCCAGCCCGTCAGCGACAAGAACGAAGTGAAGGTGACCGGCGAATTCGAGCGCAAATGGTCGGGCAGCGTGAAGGTCGACGCCGATCACGTCGAAGTGCTGCGCTGATCGGTGCGCGCGGGGCCGGTGATACCATGGACGACCGGTTCCCGTTCCCACCAAGATGGCCGCCAATTTCGACGAACTCGCGTCCCGGATCCGGGCGCAATTTTCCGAGCTGAGCCCGCAATTCCAGGCGGGCGCTGCCTTCCTGCTCGATCATCCCGACGAAGTCGCCACCTCGTCGATGCGCAAGGTCGCGCAGCGCGCGCAGGTGCAGCCCGCGTCGCTCGTGCGGCTCGCGCAGCAATTCGGCTTCCCCGGCTGGAACGAGCTGCGCGACCTGTGCGTCGCGCGCGTGCGCACGCGCCCCGAGCCGCTCACGCAGCGGGCGCGCTCGCTCGTGCGGCCCGACGCGAAGGCGTCGCTCGCGCACGACCTGCTCGCCGCGCAACAACACAACCTGTCGGCCACCGCCGCGCAGAACGAGCACGCGCTCGCCGATGCCGCGAAGCTGATTCGCAAGGCGTCGCACGTGCACGTCGCGGGGTTTCGCTCGTGCTATCCGGTCGCATTCGGCTTCGTGTACGGCTACCGGCTGTTCCGTCCGACCGTGTCGCTGCTCAACGGCGTCGCCGGTTCGCTCGAAATGGAACTGCGCACGATCGCGAAGCAGAGCGTGACCGTCGTCGTCAGCTTCGCGCCGTATTCGCAGGAAGCGACGCGCGTCGCGCAGGCCGCGAAGGCGCAGGGCAGCCGGATCGTCGCGATCACCGACAGCGCGGTGTCGCCGATCGCGCTGCACGCGGATGCGCAACTGATCTTCACGCACGACAGCCCGTCGTTCTTCCCGTCGCTGGTGGCCGCGCACGCGATGGCCGAAGCGCTGGTCGCGCAGTTGCTGGCGCTCGAAGGCAGCGATGCGATCGCTGCGCTCGAGCGCACGGAGGCGGAACTGCACGCGAAGGGCGCTTACGTCGTCTGACGCGGTACGTGCGGCTTCAATCCTTCCTCATTCACGATTCAACCGGACTCGACCGATGACGTTCACATACGAGGTGACCGACGCGGGCGACGCGAACGTTCGCAAGCAGATCGTCGCGCCGCTCATCCGGTTCAACGAAAGCCAGGCGGGCCCGAACGACTTCCGTGCGCTGGCCGTGGTCGTGACCGATGGTGAAGGCGCGGTGGTCGGTGGCCTGTGGGGCGGCACGGCGTACGGCTGGCTGCACGTCGACCTGCTCGTGGTGCCCGAGGCCGCGCGCGGCCAGGGCGCGGGCACGCGCATCATGGATCTGGCCGAGGCGGAAGCCGTCGCGCGCGGCTGCCACAGCGCGTGGCTCGACACGTTCGACTTCCAGGCGCGGCCGTTCTACGAGAAACGCGGCTATGTCCGCTTCGGCGAGCTGCCGGACTATCCGGTCGGGCACACGCGCATCTTCCTGACGAAGAAGCTCGCGGGCTGAGCGTCGCCGCCGCATGGCGCGGCACGGTTGACGACGTCACCGGCCGTCGCCTAGGATACCGGTCAGCGATGCAGGTCGCTTCCGGGTCCGCGGAAAGGGTTGAACCCACCTGTTGCAGCAAATTCAGCTTTCCACCTGTCCTTTGTGCTGGCGGTATTGCGGACCTTCGGCCACTACTGCACGAGGATCCGCATGAAAAAGCTGCCTCCCAAGGCCCATCCCGATCATCTGAAAAAGCAGGCCAAGGCATTGTTGCGCCTGTACCGGCAAGGCGACGCCGATGCCGTCGCGCGCTTTGTCCGGTTTCTCCCCGCCGCCGCGAACCGCACGCACGACGAAGCGCTCGCGCTCGGGCTCCGGTTGCACGATGCGCAGTCCTGCATTGCGCGCGAGTACGGTTTCGCGTCGTGGGCCGATCTCGGCGCGTTCGTCGAAATGCATGCGCTTGGCGGGCAACAGCGGTCGCAACTGGTCCGGCGCTGGCTCGACCTGGTGTACGGCGGTGACGTGACCGGCGGCTTCGACGCGGCCCGGCCGCGCGTCGCCGCGCAATTGCTGCTCGACCATCCCGATCTCGTCGCGGTCGATCCGACCGTCGCCTGCGCGGCCGGCGACCTCGACGCCGTGAAGGCGGCGCTGGCCGCCGATCCCGGCTGGATCGCGCGTGCCGGCGGCGCGCTGAAGCTGCCGCCGCTGGTCGCCGTTACGCATTCGCGGCTCGGGCAGATTCCCGAGTTTGCCGCCAGGCTGCGCGCCTGCGCGCGCCATCTGCTCGATGCCGGCGCCGATCCGGACCAGCGGATCGGCAACCGCTTTCCGCCTGCGTCGCTCGACGCGCCCGACGAAGCGGGGCCGTTGTCGGCCCTGTACGGCGCGGCGGGCGTCAATCGCGATCCGGTGCTCACCGCGATGCTGCTGGAAGCCGGCGCCGACCCGAACGACGGCGAATCGCTGTATCACTCGGTGGAAAATCCGGCCTGTACGCGCGTGCTGCTCGAACACGGCGCGCGGGTGGGCGGGACGAATGCATTGCGGCGCGCGTTCGACATGCGCGACGCGGACGCACTCGAACTGCTGCTCGAGCATGGCGGCGACCCGAACGAGCCGCCCGGGCCGGGGCTGGCGCAGACCTGGGGCGCGCCGTTGTTGCGGGCGATCGGCGTGCGCTGCTCGGCGCGCCATGTCGCCGCGCTGCTGGCGGCCGGCGCCGATCCCCGCGCGCAAACGCCGACGGGCGTCAGTGCGTACCGGCTGGCGATGCAGACCGGGTTGCCCGACGTCGCGGCCTTGTTGCGTGCGGCCGGCGCGGACGAGCCGCTCGACGCGGCGGATGCGTTCGTGGCGGCCTGCGCGCGCGCCGACGCCGACGATGCGCGGCGCATCCAGGCGCGGCACCCCGAACTGCCCGGCGCGTTGCCCGAGGAGCGGCTGCGGCTGCTGCCGGACGCCGCCGCGTGGGGTTCGGGCGACGCGGTGAGGGTCATGGTCGAACTGGGCTGGCCGATTGCCGCGCGGGGCGGCGACTGGGACGCGAGCGCGCTGAATCAGGCCGTGTTCCGCGGCGATGCGGACCTGCTGGCGTTCCTGCTCGCGCACGGCGCGAGCTGGCGCGACATGCACGGGTTCGGGAGCGACGCGCTCGGCACGTTGTCGTGGGCGTCCGTCAACGAACCGGAGCATGTCGGTGCGGCCGACTGGGAGGCTTGCGCACGGGTGCTGCTCGCGCACGGCGTGCCGCAAGCGGCGCGGGACCCGTCGAATCCGGACGGCGTGCTGATCGACGGCCGCGCGATGCGGTTCTCCGAAGCCGTCACCGACGTGTTGCTCGGCATCGACGGCGGGCCGACCGCATCGATCTGAACGACCGTCGGCCGGCGACGGGCAGGCGGCGGTGCCGGCCCGCTCGTTGCCGGCTGCCGGCGCGCATTCGGCGCGCCGGGTTTTTCCAGTCGCACGCCGACATTTCGGCGAACGCTGAAACGTCGCGTGCACGACCGGCGTAAGCTCGGTCGTCAACTTCTTCCCGGAGTCCGTGATGACCCGTTCCAATCTGCAAGCCCGCCAAGCCGAAGCTTTCCGCGCACTGCATGCGCGCGCGGGCGCCTTCATCATCCCGAACCCGTGGGATGCGGGCACCGCCCGCCTGCTCGCGATGGCCGGCTTCGAGGCGCTTGCGACCACGAGCGCCGGCTACGCGTTTTCGAAAGGTCAGCCCGACAATGCGATCGACCGCGACGCGATGCTCGATCACATCGCCGACGTCGTCGCCGCGGGCGGCTTGCCCGTCAGCGCCGATCTCGAGAACGGCTTCGGCGACGCGCCCGACACGGTGGCCGAAACGATCCGGCTCGCGGCGGAGGCCGGCGCGGTCGGCGGCTCGATCGAGGATGCGACGGGCCGCGCCGACACACCGATCTACGCGCGCGAAGCGGCGATCGAGCGCATCGCGGCGGCCGTCGCCGCGGCGCGCGCGCTGCCGTTCCCGTTCACGCTGACCGCGCGTTGCGAAAACTACCTGCATGGCCGCCACGACCTCGCCGACACGATCGCACGGCTCGTCGCCTATCGCGATGCGGGTGCCGACGTGCTGTATGCGCCGGGCATCACCGATGCGAACGACATCGCGGCGGTGACGCAGGCGGTCGGCGCGCCCGTGAACGTCGTGATGGGGCTGCAGGGCGGGTTGCTGAGCCTCGATGCGCTGGCGGCGCTCGGCGTGAAGCGCGTGAGCGTTGGCGGTGCACTGGCGCGGGCCGCGCTCGGCGCGTTCCTGCGCGCCGCGAAGGAGATGGCGCAGGAAGGCACGTTTACATTTACGCAAGCTGCCGTGCCGGGACGCGATATCAACCGCTGGTTTGCGTCGCCCGATAATTCACCGGTTTTGTTCGGTGAATGAGCGCAGATAAATCGTGGGATCGTTTCCAGCTGAAAGCTGATTGACAATAATCAACCGATTTCGCGTCTGAATTAAACGTCGGTGACGACGCAAAATAGATCGTCTATTCTCCGCATTTCGCCCGTTTGACCCGACCCGGCGTGCAAGCCACGCCGGGCCGGGCGATCGGGCGCCGGCCGTGCGCGTCGATGCCGCGCATTGTTGCATTTTCCCGATCAGAGCTTTTTTGAACGCGGGAGTTGCCGGCCGGTTTTTTGATTGATAATCTGCGGCACGTTCTATTGAACTGTCGGTAAGCCGCCGGGAATATCGATATATAAAATGCTGAGAGAGCGATGACGAACCGAGAAAATCAACGCGTCAGGTTTCGCGTCGGCGATGTCGTGACGCTGAAAACGGGTGGGCCGCGCATGACCGTCACCTATGCCGGGCCGGTCGTATTCGACGACGGCGACTGGCTGATCTGCCAGTGGTTCGACGAAAGCGGCGAATTCCGGCAGGAAATGTTCCCTCACGACACGGTGGTGCCCGAGCCGCGCGCGATTTCGGCCGGGCGCGTCCGCATGCGCATGCAGTCGAATCGTTACCGGTCGGCTGCCTGACATTCCGCTGTCGTCGCGATGCGGCCACGCGCAACGCCCGCACCGCGACATTTCACGCCAGCCCGAAACATGCGGCGGCGCGCTGCGCCGATACTGTCCGCATGAACCCGACCGATCCCATCGCAGCGGTCACGCACCGCGATCCCTATCCCTACTATGCGGCGCTCGTCGACGGGCCGCCGCTCGCGTTCGACGCCACGCTCGGCCTGTGGGTCGCGAGCGGCGCGGCCGCCGTGACGGCCGTGCTCGGCCATCCGGCCTGCCGCGTACGCCCGCTGGACGCACCCGTGCCGCCCGCCTTGCGCGGCACGACGGCCGGCGCGCTGTTCGGCGAGCTGGTGCGCATGAACGACGGCGCGCTGCGGCACGACGTGCCGAAGCAGGCGCTGCGCACGGCGTTCGCGCCGATCGACACGGCCGCATTGCGCAACCGTGCCGCGCAGATTGCCGCGCGGCGCTTGCCGGCGCCCAGCGACGCCGGTGCGCTGAACGCGTGGTGCATGACGGTGCCCGTTTGCGCGGTTGCCGATCTGCTCGGCTTCGACGAGACGCAGCTCGACGGCATCGCGGCGCAGGTCGTCGACTTCGTCGCCGCGCTGTCGCCGTTGTCCGACGCGGCGGCACTGGCCCGCGCGAGCGACGCCGCGCGGCAATTGCTCGACCGGATGACGGAGCGCGTCGCGCAGACGCATGCGCACGACGGCACGCTCGTTGCCGCGGTGCAGCAGGCGGCCCGTGCGTCGGGCTGGCAGGCAAGCGGCGCGCTGGTCGCGAATCTCGTCGGGCTGCTGTCGCAGACCTGCGAGGCGACCGCCGCGTGGCTCGGCAATGCGCTGGTGGCGTGGAACGGGGTAGCGGCAGCGGGCGCCGCGCCGGACGATACCGCGCTCGACGCATTCGTTGCCGAAGTCGGGCGCTTCGATTCACCGGTGCAGAACACCCGCCGCTTCGTCGCGTCGCGCGCGACGATCGAAGGCGTGACCGTCGAAGCCGGCGACGCGATCCTCGTCGTGCTTGCCGCCGCGAACCGCGACCCGGCCGTGCATCGCGACCCGCACCGGTTTATGCCCGGCCGCGCGGCCGGCCCGAATTTCGGGTTCGGCACGGGGCCGCATGGCTGCCCGGGCGAGCGGATCGCGCGAGCGGTGACGGCAGGGGCGTTCGGGGCGTGGCTGCGTGCGGGCGGTGGGCCGCCGCACGACGGGCTGGCGTGGGATTACCGCGCGTCGACCAACGTCAGGATGCCGAAGTTCGACGCAGCGGGGTGAACGGGAAAGCGGGACTTAACGGCAGCCTTGCTTCTCCGCCCATTGCTCCTGGGCGGCAACGCGGCGCTGCACCCGTTCGACGAGACCGGTCGAGAAGGTCCGCATGCTGATGCCGCGACGCTTGGCGAGGATCGTCTGCGCGACATCGGTGCGCGGGTTCGGCTGGCAGGCCCAGTACAGCGTCATCAGCCAGCCGATGCCGGTCCACCCGAACAGCGCGTTGAACATCGCGACCGTCAGCTTGTCGTGCCGGCCACGCCGGTCGGCAATGACCGCCGGCAGAAAATAGATCGCGATCGCGGCCACTGAACCGGCCACTTGAATCAGGACTGCGTTCTGCATGTTGCTGCTCCATCCGAACTGCAATGGGACTGATTGTCGCGCTTTTTCCGTTTGTGTGCAGGCCGTGGACTGGCAATTGATTGTTGCGTTTTTAATGACGATCAGCCGGCTTCGGCGTTCGCCGGCTGCACTTCGTTGCTCAACGCGAAACCTTCGTCGAGCCAGCCCGTCACGCCGCCGATCATCAGCTTGACCGGCCGGCCGAGGCGCGCGAGCCGGATCGCCGCGCGCGCGGCGCCGTTGCAGTGCGGGCCCGCGCAGTAGACGACGAACAGCGTGCCGGCCGGATAGCCGGCGAGCTTGCTTTCGATGATCTTGCGGTGCGGCAGGTTGCGCGCGCCGGGCACGTGGCCGGCGGCGAACAGGTCGGGGCCGCGCACGTCGAGCAGCACGAAATCGGGCGTGCCCGATGCGAGCGCGTCGTGCACGTCCCAGCAATCGGTCTCGAAGCGCAGCGACGCCTCGAAATGCGCGAGGGCGGCGGGGCTGTCGGCGGCGGGCACGTCGGTGACGTAGGACATGGGCAAGTTCTCCTGAAGGTTGCGCGGAACGCGAGGGAATGAGGGGCAGTATCGCGGTTCGGCGCGGCTCGCGGCAGTGGCGCGATCGACAAGTTCCGGTAACATCGCGCCATGCAAAATCATCTCGTCGTCGCGCTCGCCTACGATCGCCTCTGCACGTTCGAATTCGGCTGCGTGGTCGAACTGTTCGCGCTCGAACGCCCCGAACTCGGGGTCGACTGGTATCGCTTCGCGGTCTGCGCGAGCGAGCCGGGGCCCGTGCGCGCGGCGGGCGGCATCACGGTCGCCGCGCCGTATCGGCTCGCGACGCTCGACCGCGCCGATACCATCGTGATCCCCGGCTGGCGCGATCCGGACGAACTGCCGCCGGAACCGTTGCTGAAGAAACTGCGGGCCGCGCATCGCCGTGGCGCGCGGCTCTGCTCGATCTGCTCGGGCGTGTTCGTGCTGGCCGCGGCCGGCGTGCTCGACGGTCTCACGGTGACGACCCACTGGCGCTATGCGGAGAAACTGCAGGCGCGCTACCCGGCGCTGCGCGTGAATCCCGATGCGCTTTACGTCGACGAAGGGCAGGTGATCACCTCGGCCGGATCGGCGGCGGGGCTCGACATGCTGCTGCATCTCGTGCGCCGCGATCACGGCGGCGCGATCGCGAACCGGGTCGCGCAGCGCCTCGTGCTGCCGCCGCATCGCGACGGCGGGCAGGCGCAGTTCGTGCCGCGCCCGGTCGCGCCGGGCGGTACCGACCGGCTCGCGAAGCTGATCGACTGGATGCGCGCGCACGCGGCCGAGCCGCACACGCTCGCGTCGCTCGCCGCACAGGCCGCGATGAGCACGCGCACGCTGCAGCGTCAGTTCGCGGATGCGACGGGAATGTCGCCGCTCGCGTGGCTGATCCGCGAACGCGTGAACGTCGCGAAGGACATGCTCGAAGCGCATCCGGCGCTGTCGCTCGCGCAGGTCGCGGCGCGGGCCGGGTTCGGTTCCGAGGAATCGCTGCGCCGGCATTTCCGGCGCGTCGCGGCGACGAGCCCGGCCGCGTACCGGCGCGGGATGAGTCGCGGCGACAACGCGCGGGACGCTTGAGCGCGGCGCCGATGCCTGTCGACGTTTTCCTCGGATGACACCGCCGTGGCGTAAGATCGCGCAGCACTGAGAGAAGCCGGCCGCGTGACGGCCGGCTTGCGCCGTTCATGCGGCACGACGAAAACGACAAGGACAACGATCATGGGCCTGCTGGGAAAGCTGTTCGGGAAGAAACCGCGCGATGAAGCGTCGTTGCCTGCGCCGTCGACGCACGACGCCGCCGAAGCGGGCGAACAGGGCGAACAGGGCGAACAGGGCGAACAGGGCGAACAGGGCGAACAGGGCGAACAGGGCGAACAGGGCGAGTCGCGCGAGCCCGACATCGCCCCCGAACTCGCGTCCGCGCTGGCCGCGCTGCAGGCGGGACGGTACAAGAAGGCGATCGAGGGCGCCATGCCGCACGTGGAGCGGCTGGCCGATGCGGCGCGCCTGTGCGCGATCGCGTACTCGGAAATGGAGCGCTACCCGGAAGCTTTCTCGTACTGGCACAAGCTGTTCGCGCAGGAGCCGAGCGCGCACAACGCGCTGCAGCTCGCGACGACGTCGGTGATGTGCGGCGAAGTGGAGCGCGGCGAAGCGTGGCTGACGAAGGCTGCCCAGGTCAATCACGACACGCACGAGCAGTCGGACGCCACCGCGCGCGTGAACTTCATTTCGGCGCTGATGCAGAGCGGCCATCTGCGCGAGACGTTGCCGCATCTTGCATGGATGCGCGACGTCTATGCCCACATGCGCATCACCGATTCGACCTTCCTCTACATGCGCGGCATTCCGTTCTTCTCGTCGTTCCTGGAGAAGAGCCTCGAGATCCTGAAGGCCACGCAGCCGACCGATGCGATCGTGTCGTGGTACGGCGAACTCGAGGGCAAGCTCGACGAAGAGGGGGCGGCGCAGCTCGCAGAGTGGGTCGGTCAACTGAAGGCGCCGCCGGCCGCCTGAGCGGCCGACGCCGGCTGCAAGTGGCGACGCCTGCCGCCGATCGGTGGCGCGGTGTCGCCTCGCGCAATCACCGCGTGTTGGTGTCGCGCGCCTTCTGCTTGATGCACGCGATGCGGTACACGCCATCCTCGACCTCGACGCCGTGCGTGTCGTGCGTGAAGCCGGGGAAGCGCAGGTCGTACTGCTCGAGCGCCTTCAGGTAGCCGAGCAGCGGGCCGTCGGCCGGCCCCGCGTTCTCGCCGGGCATCAGCAGCGGAATGCCGGGCGGATAGGGCACGACGCCCGTCGCGACGGTGCGGCCTTCCATCTCCGATAGCTCCAGCATCTCGATGTCGTTGTGCACCAGATGCTCGAACGCCTCGGCCGGGCTGTAGTCGGGTTTCGGCAGCGTCGAGAAGCCGCGCGACATCATCTCGGTCGTCTTCAGGTCGCTCATCGCACTGAACATCAGGTCGCACAGGTCGCGCAGGCCGAGCTTGCCGTAGCGCTCCGGATAGCGTGCGACGAGTTCGGGCAGCGCCTGCTCGAGCGGTGCGTTCGCGTCGTAGTCGCGCTTGAAGTCGAGCAGCGTGTTGACGAGCGTGCCCCACTTGCCCTTCGTCACGCCGAGCGAGAACAGGAACAGGATCGTGAAGTCGGTCGTCTTCTCGACGACGATCCCGTGACGGTCGAGATACGCGGTGACGACCGACGCCGGAATGCCGACCGGCATCAGCCCGCCGTGCGACGCGACGCCCGGCGTGACGATCGACACCTTGATCGGGTCGAGCATGCAGTAGTTGTCCTCGATATCGCCGAAGCCGTGCCACGTGTCGCCCGGATGCAGCACCCAGCACGACGGATCGGTGGCGAGCAGCGTCTCGTCCGCTTCGTGGAAGCGCACGCGGCGGCCCGTCTTGCGATCGACGACGCTATCGGGCTGCCAGCCGTTGAAGAACCAGTCGTTGTTCTCCGCGCATTCCGTATGCAGCCGCGCGAGCATCCGGCGGAACGCGACGGCCTCGCGGATCGCGTCGGTCGTCAGCGCCTCGCCGCCGGGGCCATCCATCATCGCGGCGCTCACGTCGTTCGACGCGATGATCGCGTAGTTCGGCGACGTCGACGCATGCATCATGTACGCCTCGTTGAAGCGTGCGTGCTCGATCGGGTTGCGGCCGTCGCGGACGTGGATGAACGATGCCTGCGACAGCGCTGCGAGCAGCTTGTGCGTCGATTGCGTCGCGAACACGGTCGGCTTGCTCGCATCGTGTTGCGACGGATCGCCGTGCATCGCGTGACGGTCGCGGTAGATCGGGTTGAAGCGCGCGTAGCCATACCACGCCTCGTCGAAATGCAATCGATCGACGCTCTGGCCGAGCAGTTCCTCGACGCGCGCGACGTTGTAGCAGAGGCCGTCGTACGTCGAGTTCGTGATCAGCGCATGCACGGGCGTCGGGTCGATACCGTCGCGGCCACGCACGAGCGGGTTCGCGTCGATCGCGAGGCGCACGGCGGCGGCCGTCAGCCGCTCGGGCATGATCGGCCCGATGATCCCGTAGTGGTTGCGCGATGGAATCAGGTAGGTCGGAATCGCACCGGACATCGTCATCGCGTGCTCGGCCGACTTGTGGCAGTTGCGGTCGCACAGCGCGACCTGGTTGCGCGTGACGCTCGCCATCAGGATCACGCGGTTCGACATCGACGAGCCGTTCGTCACGTGATACGTGCGATGCGCACCGAACACGCGTGCCGCATAGCGTTCGCTTTCACCGATCGGGCCCGAATGGTCGAGCAGCGAGCCGAGTTCGCCGACCGAGATCGACAGGTCGGAGCGGAACAGCGATTCGCCGAAGAATTCGAAATACGCTCGGCCGACCGGCGATTTCAGGAACGCGGTGCCGCCCGTGTGGCCGGGCGTATGCCACGAATACTCGTACACACGCGAGAACTGCGCGAGCGCGCGGAACATCGGCGGCAGCACGGTTTCGCGGTAGCGCTCGATCGCGGCGACGATGCGGCCGCCGATGAACGCGGTGGTGTCCTCCAGCATCCAGATGAAGTCGTCGGCCTTGCGCATCGCGTCGACGGGAATCGCGGATGCGCTTGCGCGGCTCGCGAGCAGGAACACGGGCACGGTCGCGTTGCGCGCGCGCATCGCGTCGAGCACGGCCTGCGCAGGCGCGTGGTCGGCATCGTTGCCGAGTTCCCAGTTGAGCAGCAGGCACTGGATCGCCGGGTCGGCGGCGACGACCGCGCACGCATCGTCGGCGGACGTCGCGATCACGACGTCGACGAGCCGCGAGCGCAGCTCCTCGGCAAGCGCCGTCGCTGCGCGCCCGGTGGCCGTGCGTTCATCGATGTCATGCTGCACGAGCAGCGCCTTCATGCCGAGGCGGCGGAAGGCCGGTTGGGTCAAGGAAGCGGTCATGTTTTATTCCCCCTGTTGCTGGGTTGCCTGGACGCTCGCGGCGATGGCCGGCGAGCGCGCGTGAAGGATGTCGGCCTCATGTCGGCCCACGGAGATCCAGAAGGTGGCGGCGAGCGCGGCGATGGTCACGCCGAGCGCGAGATAGCGCACCCAGCGCGGCGAGCGGCCGCCCGGATGGATATGGTTTTCCTCGATCTCGCGCTGGCGGTTGATCGACAGCTCGTAGAAGACGATCGTCGCGACGACGAAGATCAGCGACCAGCGCGTCTGCTGGCCATCGGAGCCGACCATCGCCCACAGCGCGTAGACGGCGCCGATCAGGCCGACGATCGTGTAGAACGTGAACTGGTGCGACGGCATCTTGCCGTAGCCGAGCACCTTGATCGCGATGCACGAGTAGATGTACGGCAGGAGCGTCATGATCACGGCGATCGACGCGATCTTGCCGAACTGCTCGCTGGCGCTCGGCGACATCGTCGCGAGCACCTGCACCGACATGATCAGCGCGACGATCGCGAGGCCGGCCGACGGCACGTTCTTCGAGTTCACGCGGGCGAACACGCCGGCGAACAGGCCGTCGTCGGCGGCCGCCTTCGCGGTCTGGCCGACCAGCAGCGTCCAGCCCGCGAGCGAGCCGAGGCAGCCGAGCGCCGCGCAGATCGCGACCGCGTTCGCGGCCGTATTGCCGAGCGCGAGGCGCGCGGCATCCGCGAACGGCGCGCTCGATGCGAGCAGCGCCTTGTTCGGGATCATCCCCATGATCACGGTCGAGCTGAGCACGTAGCAGACGGCCGCGAGCACGACGCCGCCGACGGTCGCGATCGGCACGTTGCGCGACGGGTTCTCGACGACCCCGGCCGATACCGACGCACTCTCGACGCCGATGAACGCCCACAGCGTGAAGTTCAGCGTCGCGCCGATCGCGCTGAAGCTGCTCGCGCCCGACACGTTCCAGCCGGCGAAGTACACGTCCTTGCTGAACCAGAACCAGCCGAACACGGCCATCCCGAGGATCGGCACGAGCGCGAAGATCGTCGTGACCGACTGCACGCGGCCGACGACGTTCGGCCCGAGGATGTTCGCGTACGTGAACAGCCAGATCACGAAGATCTGCGCGAGTGCGAACACGAGCGGATCCCTCAATACCGGGAAGAAGTGCGTGAGGTAGCCGAGGCCGGCAACCGCGAGGCCGACGTTGCCGAGCACGTTCGCGAGCCAGTAGATCAGGTTGGTCTGGTAGCCCATGTACGGGCCGAACGACTTGCGCGCATACGCATACGGGCCGCCGGCGGCCGGGTCGATCGCCGCGAGCTTCGCGAACACGAGTGCAAGCGACACGGCGCCGACGACGGTGATCAGCCAGCCGAAGATCGCGATGCCGCCGGTGGCGGCGAGGTTCGCGGGCAGCATGAACACGCCGGAGCCCATCATGTTGCCCGCGACCATCAGCGTGGCGGGAATGACGCCGATTTTCGGCGCGGAAGCCGCGGCCGATGGGGCGGCGGCGCGGGAGGAGGACGAGCTGGCATCGGACATGCGACGCTCCTTGAGAAGACGTGTTGCGGTTGAGGTGGCGCGGCGCGGCGCCGGTCGACGATTCCGCTGCGGATCGTCGATTTAATTAACGTGTTCATGTTATCGCCTGGATGATTTTTAATAAGGGTAAACGCCGGTATTTAATAACTTGAATATTGATGGATGTCATTGAATCCGGTGAATCGGTGTTTGAATGCGGGCGTGGATGGCCCGTGTCGTAAGGCTGGATGCGTTTTTGTTGATCCCGGCCATGGGTGGTGAGATCGCGGTGTCTAAGCTTCCGCGAATAATCGCTTTTTCCGAATCGGTTAAATCAATTTGTGATGTAAATGAAGCCGCAATCGGAGTTTGGGTTTGTCGGTTAATATCGAGCCCAATAAATGCGCGCCGCCTGTGCGCGCGACCACCTCCGAGGACGATTCCGATGACGACGCTGCCTTCCCGTTTGCCGCTGATCCAGGCCCCGATGGTCGGTTCGCTGAGCCCGCTCGCGATCGCGGTGTGCGAAGCCGGCGGGCTCGGCTCGCTCGCGTGCGCGGCGCTCGGCCCGCAGCAACTGCGCGACGAGATCGCGGCGATTCGCGCGCGAACGCCCGCACCGTTCAACGTGAACTTCTTCTGCCACACGCCGCCGGCGCCCGACGCCGAGGTCGACGCACGCTGGCGTGCGGCGCTTGCCGGCTACTACGCGGAAGTCGGTGTCGATCCGGCCGGCGTGAAGGGCGGCCCCGGCCGGGCGCCGTTCGACGATGCGATGTGCGCGGTCGTCGAGGAGCTGCGGCCGGCCGTCGTGAGCTTCCACTTCGGATTGCCGGACGACACGCTGCTCGATCGCGTGCGTCGCACGGGCGCGCTGGTCGTGTCGTCCGCGACGACCGTCGAGGAGGCGCGCTGGCTGGATGCGCGCGGCGTCGACGCGATCGTTGCGCAGGGCGCGGAGGCCGGCGGTCATCGCGGGATGTTCCTGACCGACGACATCCATGCGCAGCCGGGCCTGTTCGCGCTGCTGCCGCAGATCGTCGATGCGGTGCGCGCACCGGTGATCGCGGCCGGCGCGATCGCCGACGGGCGCGGTATTGCGGCTGCGTTCGCGCTTGGCGCGCGCGCGGTGCAGATCGGCACGGCTTACCTGCTGACGCCGCAGGCCGGCCGCTCGGCGCAACATCGTGCGGCGGTGCGCGCCGCGCGTGACGACGGCACGCGCATGACCAACCTGTACACGGGCCGCCCCGCGCGCGGGCTGCTGACGCGCTTCATGCGCGAGCAGGGGCCGATGAGCGCGCTCGCGCCGGCGTTCCCGCTCGCGACGGCCGCGGTCGATCCGCTGCGTGGCGCGTTCGAGCGGCAAGGTCGTGACGACTTCTCGCTGCTGTGGTCGGGCGAAGCCGCGGCGCTCGCGCGAGAAGAGGAGGCGGGCGAGCTGACGCAACGCCTGTGGCGCGACGCGCTGGCGTGCGCGGCAGGGCTGCGCGACGCGTTTCCGCAGGCGGTCTGAACGGCCGGGAAAGGGGCGCCGGCGCGGGAGCATCGGCGTATCATCTGGGTTTTCGTCAGCCCGATCCAGGCACCCCCACCATGACCTCCGTCGACACTACCCCCGTCCTCGACCATGACAAGCTCGTTACCTTCATCGAGCGCAAGTGGAACGATGAAATCCTCCACGCCCTGACCGATTACATCGCGATCCCCGCAAAGAGCCCCGCATTCGACCCCGACTGGGCGAAGCGCGGCTATCTCGAGCGCGTCGTCACCGATGCGGCTCAATGGGCCGAGCGCCAGCCGGTGAAGGGCCTGAAGCTCGAGATCGTGCGCTTGGCCGGCCGCACGCCGGTGATCTTCTTCGAATCGCCGGCCACGCGCTCGGGCAGCACGGACACGATCCTGCTGTACGGCCACCTCGACAAGCAGCCCGAATTCGACGGCTGGCGCGCGGACCTCGGCCCGTGGACGCCGAAGTACGAGAACGGCAAGCTGTACGGCCGCGGCGGCGCCGACGACGGCTATGCGATCTACGCGAGCCTCGCGGCGCTCGGCGCGCTCGACGAGCAGGGCATCGAGCGGCCGCGCTGCGTCGGCCTGATCGAAACCTGCGAGGAATCGGGCAGCTATGACCTGCTGCCGTACGTCGACGCGCTGCGCGAACGGCTCGGCCAGGTGTCGCTCGTCGTGTGTCTCGATTCGGGCGCCGGCAACTATGACCAGATGTGGCTCACCACGTCGCTGCGCGGGCTCGTGTCCGGCGACCTGCAGGTTGAGGTGCTCGAGGAAGGCGTGCACTCGGGTGTCTTCGGCGGCATCGCGCCGTCGAGCTTCCGCGTGATGCGCCAGTTGTTCGAGCGCCTCGAAGATGCGAAGAACGGCAACCTGCTGCCGGGCGTGTTCCATTGCGAGATTCCCGACAGCCGCGTGCGCGAAGCCGATGCGGCCGCCTCGATCCTCGGCGACGCCGTATGGAAGGGGCTGCCGTGGGCCTGCGGCGCGGACGGCAAGCCGGTGCTGCCGACCACGACCGATCCGCGCGAGGCGCTGCTGAATTCGACCTGGCGTCCGTCGCTGTCGGTCACCGGCGCGGCCGGGCTGCCGGCGCTCGCCGATGCGGGCAACGTGCTGCGTCCGCGCACCGCGTTCAAGCTGTCGCTGCGCCTGCCGCCGCTCGTCGACGCCGCGCAGGCCGTGCAGCAACTGAAGGAACTGCTCGAACTCGATCCGCCGTACAACGCGAAGGTCACGTTCAAGCCGGACGCGGGTGCCGCGACGGGCTGGAGCGCACCGGATCTCGCGCCGTGGCTCGCGTCGTCGCTCGATGCCGCGTCGCGCCGCCACTTCGGCGCGGACTGCGGATACATGGGCCTCGGCGGCACGATCCCGCTGATGAACGTGCTGCAGGAAGGGTTCCCGTCCGCGCAATTCATGGTGTGCGGCGTGCTCGGGCCGAAGTCGAATGCGCACGGCCCGAACGAATTCCTGCACGTGCCGTACGCGAAGAAGCTGACGGCGGCGGTCGCGGACGTGATCGCGACCGCGCGCTGATCGCCTGGCGCTCAGCAGTGACAACTACCCGACTCGACCTGACGGAGCCTTGCCGATGACCGCACTGCCGACGCCCGATACCGAACCGCTGCGCATGCGCGCCGAACCGCTGCATGCATTCGTCGCGGCACTCTGGGAACGGGCGGGCAGCAGTGAGCGCGAGGCCAGGCTCGTCGCCGATCACCTGGTCGGCGCGAATCTCGCGGGCCACGATTCGCACGGGATCGGGATGATCCCGAACTACGTTGCGTCGTGGCGGGAAGGGCAGTTGCAGTTGAACGGGCACGCGTCGATCGTCCGCGACGGCGGGGCGGTGCTGACGATCGACGGCGGGCGCGGTTTCGGCCAGGTGATCGCGTTCGAGGCGATGGTCGAAGGGATCGACCGCGCGCGCCGGATGGGCATCTGCGCGATCGGGCTGCGCGACGTGCATCATCTCGGCCGCATCGGGCACTGGGCCGAGCAGTGCGCGCGCTCGGGGCTCGTGTCGTTCCATTTCGTCAACGTGCCGGGCGATCTGCTGGTCGCGCCGCTGCACGGCACCGATCCGCGCTTCGGCACGAACCCGTTCTGCGCCGCGTATCCGCGTGCGGGCCAGCCGCCGTTGCTGCTCGATTTTGCGACGAGCGCGATCGCGTACGGCAAGACGCGCGTCGCGTACAACCAGGGCAAGCGCGTGCCGGCCGGGTCGCTGATCGACTCTCGCGGCCAGCCGACCGACGATCCGGCCGTGATGCACGAGCAGCCGTTCGGTGCGCTGCTGCCGTTCGGGCTGCACAAGGGCTATGCGCTCGCGGCGATGTGCGAGATTTTCGGCGGCGCGCTCGTCGGCGGGCATACGACCTACGGCGATACGCTGCAGAAGACGAGCGCGATCGTCAACGGGATGCTGTCGGTGCTGATCGATCCGAACGCGTTCGATGCGGCTGACGCGCAGCGTGAAGCCGATGCGTTCGTCGCATGGGCGAAGGCGTCGCCGCAGGCGGGCGACGCGCCGGTGCAGGTGCCGGGCGAGCCGGAGGAAGCGAGCCGTGCGGCGCGCGGTGCGAACGGCATTCCGGTCGACCGTGCGACGTGGCGGCAGATTCGCGAGAGCGCGGCGGCCGTCGGCTTCGACGAAGCCGGGCTCGACGCGTGGACGCAGCGCTGCACGGCATCCGCATGAGCTGGCAATCGGAAAAGGCGCACGGCGAGGAGATCGCGTATCAGCTCGCGCCGCTCGGCAACGTCACGGTCGTGCGGTTCTTCAGCGGCGCCGCGCTGCGGCTCGACGGCGTGATGTTCGGCTTCATGTCGCGCGGGTCGCTGTTCCTGCGCGTCGACGACGTGAACCGTCCGGCGTTCGTCGCGGCGGGGATGGGGGCGTTCTCGTACGAACGTCCCACGCGCACCGTCTCGCTCGTGGGCTATTACGAAACGCCGGCCGACGTGCTCGAGGATGCCGGCGCCCTGTTCGACTGGTGCCGCAGTGCGTATCGCGCGGCGTTGCTGGCGGGGCCGCCGAAGCGCAAGGCGAGGGCGGTGCCGAAAGCGGCGGTGCAGGAAGCGAAGCCGGCGTCGAAGCGGGCGGCCAAACCGGCATCGGAAGTGTCATCGAAATCGGCACCTGCGCAGGAAGCCAAGCCGGTGTCGAAGCGAGCCGCCAAACCGACATCGAAAGTGTCGCCACAGCCTGCGCCGGCACAGGAAGCCAAGCTGGCATCGAAGCGTGTCGCCAAGCCGGTGTCGAAAGCGGCGCCGGTTCGGGAAACGACGCCGGTGTCGAAGCGAGTCGCCAAGCCGGCATCGAAAGCGTCGCCAAAGCCTGCGCCGGTTCAGGAAGCCACGCCGGCATCGAAGCGAACCCCCAAGCCGACGTCGAAACCGGCTGCGAAATCCCTAACGAAGCGCAAGCAAGCATAGTGCCGGTCGCGCGAAGCGAAAGCCGCGCGATTTTTCCTGATGTGTCGTCCCGGCCGTCGCCGGGCGATTCGCGCGACGCGCGCCGGCTGGCGCACGGGCCGCCGGGGTGCACAGTCACGAAAGCGTCAAACTCGTGCCGCACCGCACGTCCCCCGCGCTTCACAACGGCCGCCCCGGCGTTTATGATCGGCGCGTTTGCGCCCGTGCCCGGCGCGATCCGCGCCGGCCTCGCCGCCGGCCCCGCGAACGGTGCATCGTATGCCGTGCGGGATGCTTCCCCACTCATCATTCCAGACGGAGACAACCGATGCTCGTCCTGATTCTCGGTTTAGCGATCTTCCTCGGTGTGCACTCGATCCGGATCGTCGCGGACGGCTGGCGGTCAGCGACGATCGAGCGGATCGGCGAGAAGCGCTGGAAGGGCCCCTATGCGATCGCGTCGATCGTCGGCTTCGTGCTGATCGTCTGGGGTTACGGCATCGCGCGCCAGGGCGCGACGCTGCTGTGGGTGTCCCCCGTCGGGGTGCGCCACCTCACCGGCATGCTGACCGCGATCGCCTTCGTGCTGATCGCTGCGTCCTACGTGCCCGGCAACCGGATCAAGACGCTCGTCGGCCATCCGATGGTGGCCGGCGTGGCGGTGTGGGCAATCGCGCACCTGCTCGCGAACGGCACGCTGCACGCCGTCGTGCTGTTCGGCGCTTTCTTCGTGTGGTCGCTCGTCGATTTCGTCGTGTGGCGCGCGCGGGATCGCCGCAATGGTGTTCGCTATCCGGCAGGCAGGCTGTCGGGCGACGTCGTGGCGATCGTGGCCGGGCTCGTCGTGTGGGCCGTCTTCGCGCTGTTCCTGCACGGCTGGCTGATCGGCGTGCGACCGTTCGGCTGAGCGGCTGAGCGGCGGCCGGCCGGCGCGCCGCTCGCTCGCCAAGGCAACGGTCAGCGCAGCTTCGCGCCGGCCGTGTCGCCGAGTTGCGCCGTTTTGCGGCGCAGGAAATACGCCGCGACGATCGCGAGCGCCGTGGATACCGTGAACCAGAACTGGAAGCGCGAGTCTGGGTTGAACGCCTGCGAGCCGAGCACGGCGACGAGCGCCAGCAGCGCGATCCAGTTCGACACCGGATAGAACCACGCGCGGAACGCCTGCGGGTCGCGAGGTGCGTGCTTCTCCTGCCGGCGCATCGCGAAGTGCGCGACGATGATGAAGATCCACACGATCATCACGAACGCGCCGCTGCTTTTCGCGAGCATCAGGAACAGGTCGCCGCCGCTCACGAAGTGAATGCCGAGGATCGACACGCAGATCGCCAGGCACAGCACGAGCGCGTTCATCGGCACGCCTTTCGTGTTGGTCCGGCCGAACATCGCGGGCGCGTGGCCCCGTTGGCTCAGCGAAAACAGCATGCGCGAATTCGAGAACAGGAACGAGTTCATCACCGACATGAACGACACGAACAGCACGATCTTCATCGCGATGGCCGTGCTCGTGAAGCCCGCCATGTTGAACAGCGAGACATACGGCGATTTCAGGTTGGCCTTGTCGGTCCACGGCATGCACAGGATCAGGATCGACACCGAGCCGACGTAGAACACCATCACGCGCACGATCACGCTCTTGATCGCGCGGATCACGTTCTTGCTCGGGTTTTCGGATTCACCCGCCGCAACGGCCGCGATTTCGCTGCCGCCGAGCGAGAAGATCACGACCATCACGCCGGCGAGCACGGGCGACATGCCGTTCGGCATGAAGCCGCCGTGATCCGTGAGGTTCACGAGCCCCGGTGCGGGAATGCGCGGCTGGAAGCCGAGCAGGATCGATGCGCCGAGCGCCATGAAGATGATGATCGTCGTGACCTTCGCGAACGACAGCCAGTATTCGGCTTCGCCGAACGAGCGCACCGAGTACGCGTTGCTTGCGATCAGCGTGACGAGCATGAACAGCGCGCCGCCCCACACGGGCAGCCATGGCAGGAAATCGTGGAGGATCGCGCCGAGCAGGATCGCCTCGACGGTGATCGTCATCATCGACTTGAACCAGTACAGCCAGCCGACCGCGAAGCCGGCCCATTCGCCGAGATAGCTGCTCGCATAGGTGGAGAACGATCCGCTGTCGGGATTGCGGGACGCCATTTCGCCGAGCATGAACATGACCAGCGTGACGATCACGCCGCCGATCAGGTACGACAGGATCGCCGCGGGGCCGGCGGTCGCGATGATGGCGCCGGAGCCGACGAACAGGCCCGCGCCGATCACGCCGCCAAGCGCGATCATCGTGATGTGCCGTTGCTTGAGGCTTTGCCTCAACGAGTTGTCCTGCATCTCCTACCTCTAGTTATTGTTGGCTCGTTGGCCGGGAACGCATCGGGCGGCGCGGCGGCAAGCGTTCTGCCGCCGCATAAGGCGCCGATGTCGAGGGAGCGTGTGTGACGCGATGTGCCGGGCCGCCGGCGGTGAATCGGAATGGCGGCCGCGTAGTGCCGGTCGATGCCCGCGAGAGGGCGATGACGACGACAACCCCGGATTGTGGGTGGACACCGCCGTCACGGCAAACGAGATATGCGAAAGACGTCTTGCGGTTTGCTCATCAATTGCCGGTCCGTCCATGCCCGCGTCGACATGAACTACATGAAGGCGCGGCGATGGGAGCGGCGCCGGTCTCTCGATATCGTTGTTTCCACGCGGCAACGTCTCGGGTTCGACGGTCGCCGCGTCGACGACAACGCTTCCATGGAGACACGAATGACGCATACCCAGGTCGTGCCGTTGACTCGGTCACGCGCGCCGGTTCCACCCCGCCATTGCACGTTCGACGTGCGCGATTGGGACATCCTGAGCCGCTACTGGCATCCGGTCGCGTTCGCGACCGAGGTGGGCGATCGTCCGCTTGCCGTGACGCTGCTCGACGAGCGCATCGTGCTGTTCCGGTCCGGCGGCGCCATCGTCGCGGCACGGGACGTATGCCCGCACCGCGGCGCGCCGCTGAGCCGCGGCTGGGTGGTCGAGGATCGGCTCGTGTGCCCGTATCACGGCCTCGAATATGCTGCGGACGGCAAGTGCGTGCGCATTCCGTCGCAGCCCGACGGCCCGATTCCGGAGCGCCTGTGCCTGACGACCTATGCGGCACAGCAGGCCTACGGGCTCGTGTGGGTGTCGCTGGGCGGCGGCGAACTGCCGCTGCCGGATTTCCCCGCGTGGCATGCGGAAGGCTTCCAGCAGATCCTGCCGCCGTCGATCGACATCCGCGCGTCGGCCGGCCGGCAGACGGAAGGCTTCATCGATGTTGCGCACTTCGCGTGGATTCATCACGAGAGCTTTGCCGACCGCCGCAATCCGGTCGTGCCGCAGTACTCGGTGGAGCGGCGCGAGAACGGGCTGCATGCGGAATATGTGAGCACGGTCAGCAATTTCCCCAAGTCGATGCAGCATCGCGCGCCCGAGGGCTTTTTGTGGCGGCGCGTGTTCGAAGTCGACGTGCCGTTCTTCGCGCGCCTCACCGTGCATTTTCCGGAAGGCGGCCGGCTCGCGATCCTGAACGCGGCCAGCCCGGTTTCCGCCCGTCTGACGCGCCTGTTCGTGCCGATCGCGCGCAACTTCGATCACGACCTGCCGCTCGACGACGTGTATGAATTCAATCGCCAGGTCTTCGAGGAGGATCGCGAGATCGTCGAGCAGCAGTGCCCGGAGGACTTGCCGATCGACCGCTCGCACGAAGCGCCGATCCTGGCCGATCGCTCGTCGGGCGCGTACCGGCGTGCGCTCGGCGAGCTCGGGCTTGGCCAGTCTTATGCACGCTGAGCGGCGCACGGGAGCCATGATGAAGATCTGGGAATGCGTGATTTGCGGGTTTCGATACGACGAGGCCGAAGGCCTGCCGCAGCACGGGATCGCGGCCGGCACGCGCTGGGAAGACGTGCCGGACGACTGGATGTGCCCGGACTGCGCGACCGGCAAGCACGATTTCGACATGCAGGTGGTGGCGGCATGAGCACGAACGAAACCTCAGGCAGCCGGGGCGATCCGGTCGTCATCGTCGGCACGGGCCTCGCGGGCTATACGGTCGCACGCGAGTGGCGCAAGCTCGACGGCGACACGCCGCTCGTGATGATCAGCCGCGACGACGGCAGCTTCTATTCGAAGCCGGCGCTGTCGAACGCGCTCGCGCAACGCAAGACGCCCGAGCAGCTCGCGATGTCCGATGCGCGGACGATGGCGCAACAGTTGCACGCAACCATCCGGACGCACTGCGCGGTGCAACGGATTTGCGCCGACGAACACGAGATCGTGCTCGATGATGGCGGTGTGCAGCGTTATCGCGCGCTCGTCCTGGCGACGGGAGCAGATGCGCGGCGCGTGCCCTGCGAAGGCGACGGCGCGGCTGACGTGCTGTCGATCAACGACCTGGCCGACTACGCGCGGTTTCGCGGCGGGCTGCGCGACTGCCGCTCGGTCGCGATGCTCGGCGCGGGGCTGATCGGTTGCGAGTTCGCGAACGACCTGGTCGCGGCGGGGCTGACCGTGACCGTGATCGACCCCGCCGACGCGCCGCTGTCGCGATTGCTGCCGGCGGAGGCCGGCCGCGTGTTCGGACATGCGCTGAGCGATGCGGGCGTGCACTTGCGGCTCGGCACGGGCGTGCGTTCGATCGCACGTCTCGCACGCGGTTACCGGCTCGCGCTGACGGACGGCGGGCACCTCGAGGCCGACCTCGTGATATCGGCGATCGGGCTCGTGCCGCGCACCGCGCTGGCGCGGGACGCGGGGCTCGACGTCGCGGACGGCATCGTGACCGACGCAGGGTGCCGCACGAGCGCGCCGGACATCTTCGCGCTCGGCGACTGCGCGGCGATAGAAGGGCGGGTCCGGCCGTATGTGCTGCCGATCATGCACGCGGCGCGCGCACTCGCGCAGTGCTTGCACGGTACGCCGACACGCGTGGACTTTCCGCTGATGCCGATCGTCGTCAA
Organism: Burkholderia lata; assembly: GCF_902499025.1. Classification (GTDB taxonomy): domain Bacteria; phylum Pseudomonadota; class Gammaproteobacteria; order Burkholderiales; family Burkholderiaceae; genus Burkholderia; species Burkholderia lata_C. The sequence goes on from NZ_CABVPW010000042.1 coordinate 55,301, forward strand.
GACGCCGGCGATCCCCGCCGTGGTCGTCACGGCGGACAGCGGCGGCCGCTGGACCACGGAAGTGGGCGTGGGGGATGCGCCGCGCGCGACGCGCGCGCTCTGCGCGGATCCCGATTCCGGTCGAATCACGGGTTTCGCACTGCTCGATGCGGCGACGGCGGAAAAGGCCGTGCTGCTGAAGACGATGGCCGTCGACGCAGCGACATAGCCTGCGGCCCGCGTCGATCCCGACATGGCGCCTTTCCAGATGCGCCATCGACAGGCAGCTTCCTTGCTGACCGACTCCTGTCGCGGACGCGGCCCGCACGCTGCAGGCGGGGCCGTCCGTTCATTGCCGCGAGCATGCGCTCGCGGCTTTTTTGCTTTTCAATGCGGACGGCGCGCGTTTTCCGGCACCAGCTGTTTCGCGACGCCGGACACGAGGCGCCGCAACCAGACGGCGGCCGCGCTGCGATGCGTGCGGTCGTGCCAGAGCTGATAGTAGGTCAACGCCTGCGGCTCGCACGGGATCGGTTCGATGCGCAGCGGCAGCAGGCTGCAGAAGTGCATCGCGAGCGTGCGCGTCGTCGTGAACAACAGGTTCGAGCGCATCAGCACGTAAGGCGCCATGCCGAAATAGGGCATCGTCGTCGTGACGTTTCTCGACAGGCCGCCGCGCGCGAGTTCCCGGTCGATCGTGCCGAGCCCGGTCGCGTGATGGGTCGTCACGCCGAGATGGTCGGCTTCGCGGTAGACGTCCGCGGTGAGCTGGCCGCGCCGGATCCGATGATCGTCCCGCATCACGCACACGAGATCGTCGCGGCATAGCGGCTGCAGATGCAGCTGCTGGGGTGGCGTGCTCCAGTTGCCGACCGCCAGGTCCAGCGAGCCGCTTTCGAGTGCGTGTTCGTATCCGCCGTCCACGGTCATCAGGTGCTGGAACTCGATGCGTGCGCCCGGCGCTTCGTGCTTGAACGCGTCGACGATCGCGGGCAGGAAGAACACGTCGAGATAGTCGGGAGAGCCGATCCGGAAGGTGCGGTGCGTCGTGGCGGGATCGAACGTACTGGCCGGATTCAGCACGGCGGCGATCCCGGCGAGCGCCTGATCGAGCGGCTCGACGAGCGTCATCGCGTGACTGGTCGGCACCATCCGGCTGCCGCTTCGCACCAGCAGCGGGTCGCCGGTGATCGCGCGCAGCCGGCGCAACGCGACGCTGATGGTCGGTTGCGATTGTCCGAGCAACACGGCGGTTCGCGAGACGCTCGATTCGGTGATGAGCGTGTGAAGGATCTTCAGAAGATGCGCGTCGATGACGTATCGGGACATGCCGGCTGCCGGTGGGGATATCGTGTCCCGATGTATACGCAGCGATATTTCGAGCGTCAATCGAGCGGATATCCGGAGCCCTCGAGCGGGCCTTGCGCGGCGGACTTCATAACGGATCGGATATCGCGTCTATGTCCGTGCCGTCATGGCCCCGGAACGGCTGCCGGTGCGGCGCGAGTGGCGCGTTCGCGTCAGATCGGCTTGACGAACAACCCGACGGTCAGCACCGCGCCGATGCAGACGATCCCGATCCGCAACACGCGTTCGTTCACGCGATGCAGTGCCCATGTGCCGAACAGCCCGCCGACGATCGCGCCGCCGCCGAGTGCGAGTGCCTTGTCCCAGTGCAGGTGCGGCGACGTCAGGAACAGCACGACGGCCGATGCGTTCATCACGCCCGCGAGCGCGTTCTTCGTCGACATCGCGTGGCGCGGCGACAGGCCGGCCATCGTCAGCACGGCCATCATCAGGAAGCCGAGCCCGCCGCCGAAATAGCCGCCGTAGATCGCGATCATGAACTGCGAGAGCCCCGCGGGGACGGTGCCGAGGTGGGCCGTGCCTTCGCTCGGCTTGCGGAAAAAGCTGCCCCACGCGAACACGATCGTCGCGAACAGCACGAGCCACGGCACGAGGCGCGAGAAGATCGACGAAGGGGTCTTCAGCAACAGCAACCCGCCGAGCGCACCGCCGACCACGCTGATGAAGAACATCGCGCGAAACGACAGCTTGCCCACGCCGCGCACCATGTTGCGGCTCGCCCAGCCGGTGGTGACCTGCGCGGGAAACAGCGCGACCGTCGACGTGATGTTCGCCGCGAGCGGCGACATGCCCGACACGATCAGCGCGGGCAGCGTGACGAACGAGCCGCCGCCGGCCAGGGTGTTCTGCAGTCCGGCCCAGAGGCCGGCGAGGATGACGAGAGCGAGCATCGGAGCGGGAGCGGAAGGTGACGGGGCTCACCTGCCGGAGTCGGGCAGGCGCGGTGAACGCACGATGTTAATGCAGGACCGCAGGCGGCGTGAACCGGTGCGATTGCGATTGTGGTGTCGTTGCGGGCCTTCCCGGCCGGCGCAAGCGACGGTGCCGGACAGCCCGCGACCAAGGTCGAGGACGGCCCGGGCGGGTGGACGGGCGGTCTTACGACGTCGCGGGGCCAATGTCGGATTGTCGAACGATGCGCGCGAAATAGACTGGTTGATGAGCGGCGGGAAAGAACCGGCAGGGTTGGGGGTCAGCCGGCGCCCGGAGCGCTCGGGAACGCAGTTCCTGTTGACGGGTTCGATTCCGGCCACGCGGTGCCGGCGCGTCGGAATCGGGCCGCCTTTTCCTGGGGGACACGCATGGGCGCCGGCGGGCGAACAGGCGACCGGGTGTCGATCGCGGCCACGCGACGGCGCTTCGTTGCCGTTGCTCCGCCGTATCGGCGGAGCAAATGAATGTCGCAGTCGGGATGGTACGTTGCGTGTGCCACGCGCCGTGCGATCGCCGTTGCTCGAACGCCTCGCGACCGTCAGCCGTTGGCCGGTCGTCGCGGGCGAACGGGCGTGAGAGAACAACCATGAAAAAGTCGTTTCGAGGGGTCGGCCCGAGTACGGCCGTCTGCCTGATCTGCACCGCATGTTTCGCCGCATCGCCGGCGGCCGCCTATACACCGGGCGGCACGCGGCACGCGTATCCGTCGCGCAGCGCGCAGGGACTTCCCACCGTGACCGTCCAGCCAACGGCGAACGGCGGAGACCAGGCCGACGCGCTGCAGGCCGCGTTCGATGCATTGCAGCCGGGCCAGCGCCTCGTGCTCGCGCCGGGACGCTACACCGTCGGCCGGTCGCTGACGGTGTCCAAGGCGGACGTCGTGATCTCGGGCTATGGCGCGACGCTGGTCGCGACCAACCCGGCCGATCAGACCATCGTGATGAGCGGCAGCGGTTCGACGCTCGTCGGCGTCACGCTGGTCGGCACGGGTACGACGCGGCTGACGATGCCCGCATCGACGAAGGTCGAGGTGACGGGCACCGGCGTCCAGGTGCTCGGCGTGACGATCCAGGGTGGCGCCGGCGCCGGGATCTTCATCTTCGGCGGCAGCAACGTGGCGATCGTGGGCAACACCGTGCAGGCGACGCTGGCCGACGGCATCCACACCACCTACGGCTCGACCAACGTGCTGGTGCGCGGCAACACGGTGAAGGACACCGGCGACGACCTGATCGCCGTCGTCAGCTATCAGGGCGACGGCCGTCTGAATGCCAACGTGCTGATCGACGGGAATACGGTGTCGGGCAACGACTGGGGGCGCGGCATCGCCGTGGTCGGCGGGCGGACCGTGACGATTTCGAACAACACCGTCAGCGGCGTTCAGAAGGCGGCCGGCATCCTGATCGCGCAGGAGGATGGCTGGAAGACCTACGGCGTGTCGGACGTGCTGATCGAGAACAACGTCGTCGGCGCGATCCAGGATGGCACGAACGCGAACAATGGCCTGCAACCGACCCAGCAGGCCGCGATCGAGCTCGATACGTGGTCGGGGACGGTGTCGTACGTCGTCGTGAAGGGCAACCGCGTATCGGGCTCGGGCTATGCCGGCTTCCGGGCGTTGGGGAACGTCTGCCATTTCGCGGTGGTCGACACGACGCTCGCGTCGATCGCCGGCACGCCGGTGTCGCTGCTGATGAACAACTGCCCGGCCGCCGATATCGTCGCGTACGGCAATTCGCTGGGCGGCGTGGCACTGGCGCCGCCGGTCGGCGCTTCCCCGTCCGGGACGATTCCGGCCGGCGGCGCGGTGACGTCGGGGATGCCGGCGGTGCGCACGAGCCTGATGCAGGCGAATGGCGCGCCCGCGTCGGCGCGGAACTGACGATGTTCGCGACGCGTTGCGGGCCGTGCCATCGAACGGGGCGCCGCGCTATGCGTTCGGGGGCGCGGCTGCCCCCGGCGCCGTGGCGTCGTCCCCGGCGTCCGGATAGACGATCGTGCCGTCAGGCCGGATCACCGCGCCGGCCGTCAGGTGCGCGGGCTCCACGCGGTTGGGGCCCATGATGTGCAGCACCGCTTCGCCGCGCGCGATCAGGTAGTCGGACACGATGCGCCGGTGGCAGCGCCACCACACCGCTTCCGAACACATGATCGCGCAGCGCTGCGCATGCCCCTGAGCGATCAGCCGGTCGAGGCCGTCGCGAAACTCGGGTGACAGCGCGTAATCGGCATAGCGGTGGAAGCTCTGGTTGGTCCAGAAGTCGTTGACGTCGTCGGGGACGCCGCGCGACTTGCCGCGCAGCCCGCCGAGTGCGGCGATGTGTTCGTACGCGATGTCGGCGGTGGCCAGCGCGTCCGGCAGCGTCGCTTCGTTGAACTGGGGGTTGGTGCGCGAGCGCGTCATCTTGCGGATATCCGCGAGCAGCGCGATATCGACCGCGTCGAGCATCCCGACGAACTCGTCGAGCGTGCGGTTCGAGTGGCCGATCGTGTAGAACGGGAGCGTCATGCGTCGTCCTTGCCGGCGATGCGCTCGAGCACGCGGCCGCGGTGGGCGGCGATGTGGTCGGTGCGGTCGCTCTTGATCTCGTACTGCGGATCGTCGGGCGACGCGCGATGGCGGTGGCCCTTGTAGTCGAAGTCCGCCGTGTGGATCGCGATGATCGTGCCGGTCACGTAGCCTGCCTCCGAATTCCAGCGGACGTGGTCGCCCAGCCTGAATGGTGTCGTCATGCGGGAGGCCCTCCTTGCGCGGTTGCGGTGTGCGTCGATCCTCGCGGCGTGTGTCGTCGTGCTGCGGGAATGACGTGTCCATTATCGTCCGCGACCGTCCTCGGAAAAAGATACAGACGGCCGCGCGATGCTGTGCTGCCTGCGCAATGAGTCCGGCGAGCTCGAGTTGCGCGATTGGGGGAAATGCCCCGATCGGTGAAGTCGCGGACGGAGATCGACGGAATCGACTGCCGTGCCGTGCCGGGCTGGGTCGTCGACGGATGACGCGGTGGCTGGATCAAGCGCCCTTCAGGACGATGTTGCTGCGCGGGATGCCCATGATCCGGTCGCCGATGTTCATTCCCCATTCGGTCATGCCGATGCCTTGATGCAATTGTCCGGCCTGCCACCGCGACAGCGCCTCATCGATGCCGGCATCCGCGGAATGCAGCGCCTTGGCCAGGGCCAATGCGTTGGCGGCTGCCTTGGCGGTGCTGCCCGCGGTATGAGGGCGCGGCACAAAGGCGGCGTCGCCCAGCAGGATCGCGCGGCCGTACACCATCTGCTTCACCTGCAGATCCAGGATGGCCTGGACGAACGGTTCCCGGGTCGTTTCAACCAACGTCTGGAAAGTCGGCGCGAGAAGCTCCTTCGACGCCTGCGTCAGGCGAGCGAGGTCTTCGTCCTTCGGTGCGCCCGGAGGCAGCGAGAACGAATGGCGAATCCCCGAGCGGTCGGTCAGCAGAGCCGTGAGCGCTTCGCCATGGGCAACCTTCCGGTACCACACCCAGTTCCAGCGTCGCTGACCCTCCTGAGTCGACAGGTCTTCGCCCGGGACGAGATATTCGAGCATCAGGTGACCGGGGCCTTGCTGGAAGGCAAAGGTTCCGTTGAGAACATCCGCGGCGCTTGCCGGGAGCGCCGTTTCAGGCACGAGACCACGCCACGCGACATATCCGGCGTAATTGGGTGAAAGGCCGGCAGAGACCTGCTCGCGAACCGCGGAGCGTGCGCCGTCGGCGCCGACGAGCAGATCGCCGGTTTCAACGCGGCCGCTGGCGAAGTAGGCGGTGATCCGGTCGCCGTTCTGTTCGAAGCGGACGAAGCGCTCGCCCGGATGAAAGACCTGCGCGGGCAGGTGCGCCTTCATCGTGCCGTAGAGCATGTTCCAGGACGTTTGGGTCTGCGGCATGAAGCTGCGCTGAATGACACGATCGGCGCGGTCCAGATAGATGCGGTCGCCCGACTGCACGCCGAGCGCGGTGCCTGTCTGAATGCCGGCGAAATGAAACGCCGACAGGACGTCGGCCTGCAACACGATTCCGCCGCCTCGGCTGTCCAGTTCATTCGGGGAGCGCTCGAAGATGTCGATGTCCCAACCCGCGGCTTGCAGCGTCGTTGCAGTAAAGAGCCCGCCGAGCGAGCCGCCGATGATCAGTGCGCGAGGCTTGTTTTTTGTGGGGGCGACCATGAATCTCTCCAAACCAGTAGCTTGCGTTCAACTGCAGGTGTCGATTCAGACTGCGTCTTTGGCCGTGTTGTCGCCGGTGGCAGTCCGAAGCACCTGGGCGAGTACCGAAACCGGTTGTGCACCGCTCACCGGAACGCCGCCGACATGAATGGTCGGCACCGACCGGATGCCGGTGGCCCCGGCCCGCAGTTCGTCGGCAACGACTTCGCGCTCGCCGTCGTTCGTCGCCAGGAAACTGCGCACTTCGTCGGCGTCGAAACCCGTACCTTTCGCGAGGCTTACCAAAACCTCGGCCATGCCGATGTTCCGCCCTTCGGAAAAATAGGCAGAGAAAACCGCCTCGAAGAGTGCTTCGGTCCTGGCTGCATCTCCCTTGGACTGAGCAAGGAACATCAGGCGATGGGCAAGCCGTGTATTGGGCGTAACCGCGACGCGGTCGTAGTTGAATTCGACACCGGCACGTTTGCCCGCCAGCGTGACGTCGGCATCCATTGCCTGCGAACGTGCCCAGCTTCCGAATTTGGCGCTGCGATAGGCTTTTCGGTCGATTCCGTCCTTGGGCATGGTCGGATTGAGTTCGTACGGAAGGTACTTGACGGTCGGTGCGACAGCCAGGTCGGCCTCCCGGAGCGCTGCCTTGAGATGTTCATGGCCGATCCAGCACCACGGGCAGATGAAGTCGTACGTGACCTGGATTTCGAGCGGATTCATTTGAAGGCTCCTTGCGTTGACGGTGTAAGCACTTTAGGCTTTGCGTTAGATTTAGTGAATATGAAGCAATCGCAATCCAGCGTTGCGGTGCGTGCAAAGACAAAGGACATGGCGTGGACAAGCTTCTTGCGTTGCGGGCATTCATCGACGTCGCGGAAACGGGGGGCTTTTCAAAGGCCGCGCGCCGCATGGGGGTGGCCACTTCGTCGGTGACCCGTCTGATGGACGCGTTGGAGAAGTCGCTCGGAAGCGCGTTGCTGACTCGCACGACGCGTCAAGTGACTTTGACGGATGCCGGTTCCGCGTATCTGGAGCAGATCACGCGGGTGCTGTTGGACCTCGACGAAGCCGACGGGAGTGTGTCCGACACGGGTGTCGACGCAGTCGGGCCGCTGCGTGTCTCAATGCCGGTGACTTTCGGGCGCCTGTGCCTGGGGCCGCACATAGCAAGCTTCCTGCAGCAGCATCCCCGCGTTTCCCTGGACCTGGTGCTTTCGGATTCGACCCTCGATCTGGCTGCCGAGCGAATTGACGTTGCGGTACGCATCGGCACACCTGCAAACCAGCCGAATCTGATCGTCAATCGCCTGGCGGAACATCATCGCTATGTTGTCGCGAGTCATGGCTATCTGGAAAGCAACGGGGTGCCCGCTTCACCGGAAGATCTGCGAAACCACCAATGCCTGCGTTTTGCGTACCAGGCAGCTTTGCAGCGTTGGTCGTTCACGCGCGCAGGCAGCACCGAGCATGTCGAGATCGATGGCAGACTTTCGGTGAACAACTCGGACGTGCTGCGCGAGGCCGTGATCAGCGGGTTTGGCATTGCACTGCTTCCCCAATGGCTCGTCGAAGAGGATGTGGTGGCGGGGCGGCTCACGCGTCTTTTCGAAGACTACTCGGTCAACCCGCTCGACCAGACCGTCTGCGTTTACGCCGCCTATCTTCCGAATCGCCGCCACTCGCGCAAAGTGCATGCGTTGCTTGATTTTCTTCGCTATCGCATCACGAATTCCGGCGCGTTCTCGGACGCTTCGAGCTAGGCCGCGATCCTGCGCGCCGGCGCAAGCGGATTGCGGATCGCTGGGAGATGGATTCGCGCATGGCCGCACACAGGCTGCCGGGCCGCTAGTCGATGTTGAAACCGTGCCGCGCGGGCAGTTCGCGATGCTCGAACAGGCTCGCGACGAGGCGATCGAGCGCTGGGGCTACGATCGGCTGCGCGTGATCGGCCATGGCGAGATGCCGGAATGGCTGGGCGGCACGCGTTATCTCGCGCGGTTCCACGATCCGGAGGCCGGCCACCTGAATCTGCTAACACTCGCGCTCCGGCCACGACAATGCCCAATTTAACGCTTCATTACGATGGGCCTTCCGGAAAGGTGCTAGATTCGCCCATCGATATCTCGCAACGCGGAGAGGGCAGACAGATGCTGAAGAAATTGGCAGGAATGGCGGTGGTGGTCGGTGCGGCGGCGGTGGTGTCGCTGCCCGCCGTGGCAGGCGACACGAGCAACGCACTGGGCGGCGCGCTGGGTGGTGTTGCCGGCGCGGCGGTCGGCAACGCGATTGGCGGCAGCACGGGCACCGTGATCGGCGGGGCAGTGGGTGGGGGTGCGGGCGGTGCGGTGACGTCGAACAAACGCGAACGCACGGGCGCGATTGTTGGCGGCGCACTGGGCGGCGGCGCAGGCGCCGCTGCGGGCAACGCAATGGGCGGCACGGCCGGCGGGCTCGTCGGCGCCGCCGTGGGCGGCGGCGCGGGCGCGGCGCTGGGCGGCCACGTGTCGCGCAACAACTCGCGTTCCAACGATCATCACCACGGCAACAAGTACAAGAACAAGAAGCGCTACAAGCACGACTGACCGGCGGTTCCCCGGCGCGTGTCGACGACGGCGCCGGGGTGCCGTGCATGAACGGCGACGGAGGCGGTCAAGCGGTCAATCCGTCTTTCTGTCGCCGGTGATCAGTGCGTTGAGCACCAGATCCGAGATCGTGCGGTAAGCCGCGTCGAAATCGTCGTTTCCCAGCGCACGCTTGCCGAGCACCAGCAGCATCTGGGGGGCGAAATCCGCATACGCCTGCGTGGCTGCCCAGATCAGGAAGAACAGGTGCTCGGCATCGACCTGTCTGACCTTGCCTTCCTCGATCCAGCGTTCGAGCACCCGGATGTCGTCGCGCAACACCGGAATCAGTTGTTTGCGGATTTCCTTTCCGTAGGTCTTGGCCCCGCCGATGATCTCCAGCGCAAAAACCCGCGATCCATGTGGGCGATTTCTGGAGAATTCGAGTTTGGCCCGGATATAGGCCGACATGGCCTCCGCGGGCTCGTGATCGGGCGCCGCAAACTCCCGCATCCTGCCGAGCCAGTCCCGCAACACGTCGTCCAGCACGCGTTGATAGAGCGCCAGCTTCGTGGGGAAGTAGTACATCAGGTTCTGCTTCGACAGGCCGGCGGCCGCTGCGATAGTCGCAACGGAACTGCCCTCGAATCCGTAAACGGAAAACGATTCTTCGGCAGCGGCGAGAATGGTCGCTTCGAGCGTGTCGCGCAGCGCTTCGCGCCGGCCGTGAGGCCGGCCGGGCGTTCCTGCCGTCGGCTCGGACGGGTGTCTCACGATGCTTCCTCCCGCAGGTCGGACCAGCGTCGTCGCCCGCTCAACGGGCGCCTGCTTCAGGATAGGTGATGCGTTCAGGCGCGCGCTCCATGATGACCTTCCCGGCACGGAGCGACAATCGCACCTTGGCCTGGGTGCGAACCACTTCATAGTCGCAATCCGCGTCGAGGATCAGCAGATTGGCTGGCCGCCCGACAGCAATGCCATAGCGATCGCCCAGGGACATCGCATGGGCGCTGTGCTCCGTCACGAAGTCGAGGCATCGCTGCAGGTCTTCGTAGCCGAGCATGTGGCACACGTGCAAGCCGACGTCGAGGATGCGCAGGATGTTGCCGTTGCCGATGGGATACCACGGATCCTTGATCGAATCCTGTCCGAAGCACACGTTGATGCCGGTGCGATCGAGTTCCGCGACACGCGTAATGCCGCGTCGTTTCGGGAGGGTGTCGAAACGCCCCTGCAGGTGGATGCTTTCGGTCGGACACGAAACAAAATGGATTTCCGAGCGCTTCAGCAACCGGAAAAGCTTCGAGCAGTAGGCGTTGTCGTAGGAACCCATCGCGGTCGTGTGGCTGGCGGTGACGCGCGTGCCCATCCCGCGAACCCGCGCTTCCTCGGCCAGCACTTCCAGGAAGCGCGATTGCGGATCGTCGGTTTCGTCGCAATGAACGTCGACGAGGCAGTCCTTGCGCGCCGCGAGATCCATCAGGAACTTGATGGAGCTCACGCCCTGGTCGCGCGTGTTCTCGAAATGCGGAATGCCGCCCACGACGTCGGCCCCCATGTCGATCGCGCGCTCCATCAGCGCGCGTCCATTCTCGAACGACTCGATGCCTTCCTGAGGGAACGCGACGATCTGCAGATCGATGAGATCGCGAGCTTCGTCCCTGACCTCGAGCATCGCCTTCAACGCGGCAAGCGTGTGATCGGTGACGTCCACGTGCGTGCGCACGTGCTGGATGCCGTTGTCGCGCAACATCCCGATCGTCGTGTGGGCGCGGGCTTTCGTATCCTCATGGGTAATGGTGGCCTTGCGCTGGCCCCACCGCTCGATACCTTCGAAAAGCGTGCCGCTCATGTTCCACTCGGGTTCGCCAGCGGTCAGCGTCGCATCCAGGTGGATATGCGGCTCGACCAGCGGCGGGATGACGAGATTGCTGCCCGCATCGATGACGTCGCCCGCTTGAGACGTCAGCGGCGACGGCTGGAGGCCGATGCCGCGAATCGTGCCCGCATCGATGTCGATCGTGAAGAGGCCGCTACGGCCGCGCAATCTGGCGTTGATGATTTTCATGAGGATTCCTGTGGTTCTAGGGAGCGGGAGGGCGCGCAGCGGAATCATTCACCCTGAACGGACGGCTCGCGCGTGAACGCGCGGGCAATCTGCAGCAGCACGATGTAGGCGGCGGCGGACGCCGCGATGCCGACGATCGGCGCGATCCACGGCGATGTATAGGCGAGTCCGGCGCCGATTGCATACGCGGCCAGGCCGACCAGGTTGAAGCGCGGAAGGCGGGCGGCGGCAAGCGACGGGTATTGCCCGCGATGGCGGTACCAGTAGTCCGCCATGATCACGCCGCCGACCGGCGGAATGATCGAGCCGAGCAGCACCAGGAACGGAATCAGTAACTCGTACATCCCGCCGACCGCGAGCACGATGCCGATCGCCGCGCCCACGAGTACGAGCGTGCGGCGCCGTTCGGTGCGCAGCAGATGGCATCCGGCGGCCGCCACGTTGTACATCGTCGGCCCCTGGATGGTCCAGAGATTGAGGCACAGCATCACGACCGCCGCGATCGACAGGCCCTGCAGCATCATCACCTCGACGATGTCGGCTTGCTGATAGACGATCGCGCAGTATGCGCCCGCGATGATCATCAGCCCGTTGCCCGCGAAGAATCCGATCATGCTGGCAGAGACGGCGCTGCGCGCGCTGCGTGCGAGGCGGGTCCAGTTGGTTGCCTGGGTCGCGCCGCTGGCAAAGGTGCCGATGACCATGGTCACGGCGGCCGAAAACGGCATCGGATGAGACGGCGCGACATGCGTGAGGCCGGCCCACCCGCCGATATCGCGGGTGGCGATCCACATCGACGTCATCAGCAGCACGAACATCAACGGCACGGAGACGCGCGACAGCACATCCATGCCGCGATAGCCGATGATGGCCGTGATGGAAAATCCGAAGCCGAAGAGGATCATCAGCGGCGTGGTAACGGAGGGCGGCCAACCCAGCAACTTGACCAATACGATCGCCACCGTCGCGGTGCCCCATGCGTACCAGCCGAGTTCGGCGAAGCCGAGCAGGAAATCGGACAGCTTGCTGCCAACTTCCCCGAAGCAGAATCGCCCCATCAGCACCGCATTCAGGCCGCTGCGGGCGGCAATCAGCGCGAGCGATGCCGCATAGGCGGCGAGCAACAGGTTTCCGATGACGGCGATCTGGATCATGCTGACGACGTCGAAGGCGACACCGATCTTGCCGCCGGCAAACATCGTTCCCGTGAAGAACGTGAAACTCAACAACACCATCGTGATGGACAGGAATCCGGTGCGTTTCTCGAGCGGGACTTCGCTCAGCGAGAATTCTCCGTGATCCGATTCGTCCATCGGGCTTGCATCCCGGTTCGTGGGCATCTTGTCTCCCGTCAGCGATTGGGTTGGGTCTGAAAGGGGTTACGGGGGCCGTGCTTGGATGGGTGACGCGCTGTTTCAGCGCGTCATTCTCTCAGTCCAAAATTTTTACAACGGTAAAAATTCTGTCCGAGTGGATGGCAGGCACATTCACCGGGCCTGTCCGGTTCACGCGCAAGGCGTTTCGTGTATCGGCCGATCCGGCGCGCCTCATGCCGCGGGCGAGCGAGCATTTCGAGCCGATGTTTCCGGCTTCTGCACCCTGGGCAAGGCAGGGGCGTGCGGCTGGCGGCAGGCCGATCGACCTGTCCGACAACGGCGATCGAGGAGGGAAGCACGAACCCGCCAGACCCGGACGCCATCGATCTTCGCGGCTTTCGCGACAATCCATTTCGACGCTGGCTGGGGCTGCCCGGGCGGCGAATCTTCAGCTAACCAGACTAACGGTGCAACGTTGATTCATCAGGCCGATACGCCGTTTTTTTGCTCGCTTGCCTTCGTGAAATTGCCGTGCTAATTTTTCATGAAATTTCTTGGCGAAAATTTCACGGGAGTCCGCATGTTCGTGCAGTCCGACCGTCACGTCGCAAGCTACTACGCCGGCACCTATCCGGCGCCGATCCCGCATCGTCCGGAACTGGACGAACGCATCGACGCCGACGTGCTCGTCGTCGGCGCGGGTTTCAGCGGGCTGCATACGGCGTTGCGCCTGGCGCTCACCGGCAAGCGCGTCGTCGTGCTCGAAGCGAGCCGCGTCGCGTGGGCCGCGTCGGGCCGCAACGGCGGGCAGGCGCTGCTCGGCTGGTCGTGCGACATGCAGCCGCTCGAGGATTCGCTTGGCCGTGACGGCGCGCGCCTGCTGTGGGACAGCATGCGCTGGGCCGCGGCCGAGGTGCGCGAACTGCCCGCGCGGCACGGTTTCGACATCGACTACCGGCCCGGCAGCCTGTGGGCGGCGGTCCGGCCGCGGCGCGTCGCGATGCTCGAGCAGGTCCGCGACGAGGCGGTCGAGCGCTGGGGCTACGATCGGCTGCGCGTGATCGGCCGTGACGAGATGTCCGAATGGATCGGCGGCACGCGTTACCTGGCGGCGCTGCACGATCCCGAGGCCGGCCACCTGAACCCGCTGAAGCTCGCGCTCGGCCTTGCGCAGACGATCGAGCGCGCGGGCGGCCGCATCTTCGAGCAGAGCCGCGTGCTCGACTGCCGCGAGACGGCCGGCGGTCACATCGCCCGCACGGCGCGCGGCGAAGTGCGCGCGGACGTGCTCGTGCTGGCCTGCAACGCGTATGTCGACCGGCTCGATCGCGATCTCGCGCGCCGGCTGCTGCCGGTCGGCACCTACCAGGTCGCCACCGCGCCGCTCGCGCCCGACGTCGCCCGTTCGCTGCTGCCGCAGAACAGTTGCGTGATCGACAACCAGTTCGTGCCCGACTATTTCCGCCTGAGCCCCGACAACCGGCTGCTGTTCGGCGGCGGCTGCACGTATCTCGGCGGCATTCCGGCCGATATCGCGGCGGCCACGCGCCCGCACCTCGAGCGCGTGTTCCCGCAACTGGCCGGCGTGCCGCTCGATTACGCGTGGGGCGGCCATATCGACATCAGCATGCGCCGCACGCCGGACATCGGCCGCCACGGGCAGCGTTTCTGGCTGCAGGGGTTCTCGGGGCACGGCGTGCTGCCGACGCTCGCCGGTGCGCGCGCGGTGGCCGACGCGGTGCTCGGCGACGAACGCCTGCTCGCGCAGTACCAGCGCATCCGCAACCCGCGCTTCCCCGGCGGCGACCGGCTCGCCGCGCCGCTGGAAGCGATCGGCAAGGCCTGGTACCGTCTGCGCGATACCGTCTGACTGCACCGGAACCCACCATGAATGAACAGGAAGAGATAGAAAGCCTGGCGATCCTGATCCGTGACCTGCGCAAGCACCGCAAGGTTACGCTCAACGATCTCGCGGAACGGATCGGCCGCTCGGTCGGCTTTCTGTCGCAGGTCGAGCGCGGGCTGTCGCGCCCGACGGTGGCGGATCTCACCGCGATCGGCGAGGCGCTCGGCGTGCCGACCACGTATTTCTACAGCCTGAGCAAGCCGCGCAGCGTGCCGTGGGTCACGCGGCCCGACGAGCGGCGCACCGTGTATTACGCGGCCGGCATTACCGACATCCTGGTTTCGCCGAACATGCGCTCGCGCTTCTCGATTCTCGAAAGCCATCTCGCGCCGGGCGCGAGCAGCGGCGAGCGGCCCGTCGACGACAGCGACGAGCAGGGCGGTTTCGTGCTCGAAGGAGAGCTGACGATCTGGGTCGACGGCGACGATACGCCCGTCACGCTCGGCCCGAACGACGCATTCCAGCTTCCCGCGCACAAGCGCTTTCGTTATGCCAATTTGACCGACGCGCCGACGCGCGTGATCTGGGTATTCACCTGAGTTGTCGGCGCGGCCTGCGGTCGGGGGAGACGCCGCGCCTGGGTTGTTGTTTGCAGTCCTGATCGGTAGGAGGCGTGCGACGTCGTGCATGCCGCATGAATCCGGTTCGCCGCGCTGCGGCACCGTCATACAAGACATGGAAAGGATGAGACATGGCTGACGTCGTTCCCGCGCTGGTCGATGAAGTCCGCGCATTCCGGCAGGCGCATCCCGAGATCCGTTATGTCGACCTGATCTGCCTCGACCTGCCCGGGCATTTCTACGGCAAGCGCTACCCGATCGACGCGCTCGAGAAGGTGGCGGCCGGTTCGCTGCTGAAGCTGCCGCAGAACTGCATCCTGCTCGGCACGCAGGGCGGGCTCTACAAGATCGGCGACTACTGTTTCAACGACGGCGACCCGGACGCCGTGCGCCGGCTGATCCCCGGCACGCTGAAGCCGGTGACCTGGGAGAAGCAGCCGCTCGGCCAGATGCTGATCACGACGGACGGCACCGACGCGCCGGTCGAGTTCGAGCCGCGCGAGGTGCTCGCGCGCGTGCTGAAGCGGCTCGCGCGGCGCGGCATCCGGCCGGTCGTCGCGTTCGAGCTCGAGTTCTACCTGTTCGCCGCGCAGCTCGAAGAGGGGATGCCGAAGTATCCGCGCGACCGCCTGTCCGATGATCGCGACGATCAGCCGAACATGCATATCGAGCGGCTGTCGCGCTTCTCCGACGTGCTGCACGAGATGGTCGACGTCGCGTGCGTGCAGGGAATCGACGCGACCGTGATTACCGCCGAGCTCGGGCCGGGCCAGTTCGAGATCAACTTCGGCCATTGCGACGACGGGCTGCGCGCGGCCGACTGGTCGGCGATGTTCTGCCGCAGCACGCGCGGCGTCGCGTTGCAGCACGGCTATCGCGCGAGCTTCATGGGCAAGCCGTACCTGCATGCGCCGGGCAGCGGGATGCACGTGCACGTGAGCCTCTACGACGAAGCGGGGCGCAACCTGCTCGCGGCGGACGGGCAGCGGCCGCTGCGGCACGCGGTGGCCGGATGCCTCGCACTGCTGCCGCATTGCATGCCCGTGTTCGCGCCGAATCACAACGCGTTCCGGCGTTATGGATCGATGGTGAACGCGGCGAGCCGCGCGAGCTGGGGCTTCGAGGATCGCGATGCGTGCATCCGGATTCCCGAGTCGGACGCGCGCAACCTGCGGATCGAGCACCGGCTCGCGAGTGCGGACGCGAACCCGTACCTCGTGCTCGCGGCGATTCTCACCGGGATGGAGCACGGGCTCGACGCGAAGCTCGAGCCGATCCCGCCGCTCAACGAGGATCGCGGCAGCGGGATCGATTTTCCGAAGGAGATGCTGTCGGCCGTCGCGGCGATGCAGGATCAGGCGGCCGTGCGCGAAGGGCTCGGCAGCGAGTTCGTGATGGTGTATTGCGAGAACAAGCGGCAGGAGGAACTGGATTTCCGCAATGAGATTGGCGCGCGGGAGTATCGGTGGTTCTTGTGATCGAATGCCATCGCTTGCGCGCGTTGTCAGTCCCGCGCCTGCATCATCGGCAGGCCCGCTCCCCATGCGCTCGCGAGCGCTTCGATTTCGGCGATCGGATCAGCCTGCTGCGCGGCTTCGTGCGTGTCGTTGCTGAACAGCCGGTGAGCGAACTCGCGTGCACGTAGCGTGATGGCCGTGGTTTTCCGGGTGCGTCGCAGCGTGAACGACGCGAGCGCTGCGTCGAGGTCGTTGCTCTTTCCATGCTCGTCGAGGCAGCGCGCGAGATGCCACGCGTCCTCGAGCGCCTGGCATGCGCCCTGTCCGGAGGTGGGGAGCGGCGCGTGCGCGGCATCGCCGATCAGCAGCACATTGCCGCGGTGCCAAACATCGACGGGATCGAGATCGTGCACGCGGATCTTCGCGATCGTGCCCGGCGGCGTCGCGCGCATCACGTCCGCGATGGGCGCGGGCCAGCCGTCGAAGAGCCGTTCCAGCAGCGGGCCGGGATCGTCCGGCGCCCCATCGTCGCCGCTGTTGTCATGATCGTCGATTGCGGCTTCCGCCCGGGCCGCTGCCCAGTACATGCGATGCCGGTCCACGGCGACGATACCGAATCGCTCCCGCTGGCCCCAGTAGTCGAATATCGACACGTCGTCGACGAGCGGCACATCGCTCTGCGCCACGCCGATCCAGTTGACGAACCCCTGGTAGACGGGCGTGGCGTCGCCGACCACATGGCGCCGCGCGACGGAGTTCATGCGGCCGTCCGCGCCGATCACGAGATCGGGCGCGATTGTCACGCCATTGTCGAAGCGTACGATCGCGCGGCCGTCGGTGCCGGTGTCGATGGCCGTCGCGCAGTGACCGAAACAGACTTCGATGTCGTGCGCGGCGACGTGCCGAGCCAGCACCGCCTGCAGGTCGCGCCGCAGGATCGAGCGCGTCGGGAAACCCATGCGTTGATCGAGTGCGCGGATATCGGCGAGCTTGAACGGGGTGCCGTCACGGTCCATGCACCGCATCGCGCGCAGGTGGCCGCTGACCTCGACGATGTCCGGCAGCAGGCCGAGTTGCTCGAGCACGAAGCCGGCATTCGGCCATAACACGACACCGGCGCCCATCGTCGTCTCGGACGGCCTGCGTTCGTAGAGCCGTATCCGGTGCCCTTGCCGGCCAAGCGCAAGCGCGGTGCTCATGCCGGCCACGCCGGCGCCGAGAATGGCGATATCCATGTTGATGCTCCCGTAGGTTCGTGCGCGTGCTCGCGTCGACGCGGGTTCGCGCGTCGGCGGCCGCGCCTTGACTGGATCCGCATCGTAAATTACGGTCACGAACGGGATAAGCCGTGAAAAACGGCGAGCTTTGATACCTGAAACGGGATAATGATGCGCAGCAAGCTGGATCTGAACGCGGTGCGCGTGTTCGTGGCGGTCGTCGACGAAGGCAGCTTTGCCGGTGCCGCGCGTGTGCTGTCGATACCCGGCTCGAACGTGAGCCGCCATGTGGCGCAACTGGAGTCGAGGCTCGGCGTGCGTCTGCTGGAGCGCAGCACGCGGCACCTGCGCATGACGGAGGCCGGGCGTCTGCTGCACGAGCGCGCGAAGCCGATGCTCGATGCGCTGACGCTCGCCGAGTTCGAACTGACCTCGCAGCAGACGGAACTGCGTGGCGTGCTGAAGCTTTGCGTACCCGGCGAAATCGGGCCGCGCATGCTCGGGCCGATCGTCGCGGAATTCGCGAGCCGCCATCCGCGTGTCGAAATCGATTGCGATACGAGCCTCGCAGGCGTCTCGACGTTGCGCGACGATATCGACCTGTCGATCATCGTCAATCGCGGCAAGCTGGACGACAGCGCATTCGTCGTCAGGCCGCTCGTGAGCTTGCCGAGCGTCGTCGTGGCCGCGCCGTCGCTGATCGAACGCACGGGCATGCCGACCCGGACGGAGCAACTCAGGCAGTTGCCGTGCATCACGACACTGAGCACGCTGAAAGGGCAGCCGTGGCAGTTCGCCGACGGCGACGGGCGGATTCACAAGATTCCGGTCGCGAGCCGGTATCGCGTCAATAGCGGCGAGATGGCCGGCCTGGCGGCGGTGAACGGGATCGGCTTCGCGATTCTCGTCGAACGCGGGTGCGCGGCCGAGCTGGCGGCCGGACGGCTGGTGCGCGTGCCGCTCGAGATGACGCCGGCGCCGCTCGAACTGCTGGCCGCCTATTCGAGCCGCAATTCCGTCAACGCGAAGATCCGCGAGTTGCTGCAGCTGATGCAGGCGCGTTTGGCGTCGTGGGTAGCGATGCCGTCATGACGACTGTTTCGGCAGCGCGCGCCAGTAGCGCACTTCGTCGATCGGCGCTCCGTCGATCTCGAACGTCTTGATGTCGTCTTCGGCGACGAACCCCTCGCGTTCATAGAACGCCCGTGCACGATGGTTTTTCACCAGCACCCACAGCGACACCCACTCGTGGCCCGAGTCATGCAGCGCACGGCATGCATGGTCGACGAGCGCCGCGCCGACGCCTTGCCCGCAATGCGTCGGATGCAGATAGATCGCTTCGATTTCGCCCCAGGTGCGATCCTTGTCGGTGTCGCGGGTCGGACCGTACGCGATCCAGCCGGTCGGCCCGCTTTCCGCGCACGCGAGCGCGACACGCGGCCGCCCTGCGTCGAGCGCATGGCGCCATGAAGCGGTGCGCTTTTCGACCGACAGGCCGGCGAGGAACGGGGCCGGCATGATGCCCGGGTAAGTGGCCTGCCACGATGCGACGTGGATGGCGGCGATGGCCGGGGCATCGGCGGTCGTGGCGGGGCGGATGTCGATTTTCATCGTGTTCGGTGTCATGTGTACGCCGCCTGATTGGTTGCCGTGTGCTGCGCTGTTGCGCGCGGAATTCAACTCGCCGGATCCAGGCTGCCTTCGATCGCAAAGTGGTAGCCGATATCCACCTGCGATGCATCGCCCGGTGCGTCGGCTTTCTTCAGCACGAATTCGAGCGTAGGCTCGAACCAGCCGTTGCGCGGCACTTCGCCACCGAGGATCTCGACGTCATACCAGCCGTTGTCGATTTCGATCACGGGCCTGCCCGGTTCGCGGTAACGCGGGAGCAGTGCGTTGACCGTTGTGTCGTTGAAGCGTTCGAGAATCCGCCACGTGTAGAGCATGACCGAACGATGTTCGACGCGCAGCACGTACCCGTCGCGCCGATGCTGCAGGCGGCTTCCCGTTTTCAGCAATTCGGGTGTGTCGTCGTCCAGCGTGAAGATGACCGTGTACGGATGGTTCTCGATGCCGGCCAGCGGAATGACGACGCCGTCCAGCACGGCGCGGTCGCCGCTGTCGCTCGTCGTGAACGCCGTCGCGACGTCGTCCGGCAGCCGGTGCTGTTCCTTGAAGCGCTGCAGCAGCAGGAGATCGCCGACGAGAAAATAGTCGACCAGATCGTTGAGGACTTCAGAGAATTCATGTCGCATCGCCGCTCCTTTCGCGGTGCCGAAGCGCGGGGATCGCAAGGGCATGAAGCGCCGCGTCGCGAAACGCTTCGCGGCGCGGCACGCGCGAAGCTCTTAGTCGCCGAGCTTCGACGTCACGCAACCGGTGCTGGTGCACTCGCGTTCGCGCTCGCGCAGGAACGACAGGCGCGACTGCGTCATGTCGGTCGCGCACTGGAGATCCACGAGGTAGCCGTTGTTGCGCGTCTCGCTGCACTGGGCATCGCGTTGCTTCAGCCACGCAAGCTGGCCGGCCTTCAGCGTCGCCTGCTGGTCGCTGCTCAGTTGCTTGCGCAGGCGGCCGTACTCGTCGTTGAGATCACGGTCGGTCTGCGAGAACTGCGTGCTGCTGCAGTACACCTGGTCGAACGCGCTGTGCGGCTTCGCGCAGCCGGCTGCGTGCGCGGTAAACGGAACGGCAAGCACGAGCAGGGCGCCGGTTGCGAGCAGATTCTTCATTTTCATGGTGATGCTCCTGACTGGGTGAAAACCGTTGGGCCCGATGGGCGTTATCGTGGTTTATTTCGGCACGGTGCACGCGTCGATACCGCCCGCGATCGCGGTGGACAGCTTCTGGATCGTCTCGCGTCGCGCCAGCCGTGCTTCCTCGTCCGGATTGACGATCACGCCGGCTTCGACGAGCACGGCCGGAATCGGCGCGGTGCGCAGCACGACGAGATCGTCGAAGCGGTGGATGCCGAGCTGCGGGTCGATCAGCGGGCGATTCTCGCCGCGGATCGGCTGCGCGTGATACAGCGACGGCCGCTCGCCGGCCGCGACCAGCTGCTCGGCGATCGCCTTCGCGCAGCGCAGGCTTTCCGCATAGTGCGGATTGCGTTCCGACACGAACACCGAGAAACCGCGGAATTCGCGCTGCCGGCCCGCATCGATGAACTGCTGCTGCATCGAGTCGTGATGGATCGACACGAACAGGTTCGCGTCGGGCGCCTGCGTCGAACGCTGGTCGAGTGCGATCTCGCGGCCGTCGGCCGAAGTGCGCAGCACGCGGTCGCCATGCGCGGTGAGTTTTTCTGCAACTGCCGCGGACAGGTCGAGGTTGTACAGGTATTCGACGCGGCCGCTCGCGCCCGTGGAGCCCGGGTGAGCCGGCGTATGGCCGGTGTCGACGACGATATAGCGCCCGGAGGCGGGCGCGGTGCCGGCAGGGGCGGCGGTGTCGGCCGCATGCAGCGCCAGCGGCGTGCCGAGCAGCGGGGCGCAGGCGAGCACGCGCACGGCGGCGCGCACGAACGGGCGAAGGCGTCGGATGGTTCGGTTCGTCATTGTTGTTGTCGAGGAGGGCATACGGCGCGTCGGACGGCGCGGTACCGTCGGCCTGCTCAATGCAGTCGGAATGTCGCGCGATTATAGCGGGTGGCGGCGGCGCCGCAATGACGGATGACGGCCGTCAGGCCAGCACGCGCCGGGCGGCAAGCATGCCCCAGTACGACGCTTCCTCGAACAGCGACAGCCCGGACAGATCGGCATGCGCGAACACGACGGGGCCGTCGGCATCGCGCAGCGCGAGCAACCCCGGCCGGCTCAGGAAACCGACGTCGGGCGTCGCCATCGCGTGGCCGCGCACGGTAATCTCGAGCGCCGTCGCGTGTTTCCACAGCGTGCGCCCGTAGACGGCTTGCAGATCGATCGCCGCCTGTTCGCGCAACGCGTCCGGTTTGGCCTGCGCGAGCCAGCGGCGCGTGTCGTCCGGTGCTTGCGTGCTCAACGCCTGGTACGCGGAGAACACCGAGCGCGTCGGCGGTGACATGCGGATCAGCTGGTGCGTCGACACGACATAACCGAGCCCCGCGCCGTCGTAGACGACGTTGTCCCACGCGAGCGGCACGCCCGCTTCTTCGGCCGGCATGCCGTCGAGCAGGAAGTTGGACACGAGCCACGGCGCACGCGGCGGCAGGTCGCGCGCGGGGTTGAAGCCATACGCGGCAAGCTGCGGAAATACGCGCGCGGCGACGAACAGCGGCATCGCGCTGACGACGCGCCGCGCCTTCAGCGTGAAGGTCGACAGCGCGCCGTCGTTGCCGATCCGCGCGCACAGCACGTCGACGCCGCCCGCGCGTTCGGTTGCACGTACCGCGAAGCCGTCGCGCGACCATGCGTTCGAGCCGGTGCGCGCGGTGATCGAATCGGTGAGCTTCGTCACCATCGTGTGCAGCCCGTCGGGCCAGGTCAGCACCGCGCCGTCGCTCGCATCGCCCGCGTGGCCGCCGCGCGACGAGAAATAGTGCAGGCCCGCCCATGCGGACACGTGCTCGTACCCGGCGCCATAGTCGTCCCGGCAACAGTAGTTCAGGTACCAGTGCAGCGCTTTCGCGGTGTAGCCCTCGTCGAGCAGCCACTGGCGGAACGAGCGCCGGTCCAGCGCACGCCAGCGCGGGTCGCGCGACGATTCGGCGATCGGGATACAGAACACCTTGCGGCCATCGGCGCCGCGTGCGGTGCGCAGCCCGTCCGTGTACGCGAAGAAGCGTGCCTGCTGCGCGAGTTCGTCGGCGCCGAGGCCGGCCGTCGGCACGATGCCGTCCTGCCATTGCCCGGCGATGAAGAGCCGTTCGTCGGGTGCATGGACGAGCACGCGCTCGTCGTACACCGGGCGCGCGGAGAACGGCGCCGATTCGATCACGCCGAGATCGGCGAGCATGTCGCGCAGATGCACGGATTCGAGCGACGGCAGCGGCAGGTAGTGCGCGCCTTTCGGATAGCCGAGATCGCCGAAGCGGCCGCCGGCCGCGTTGCCGCCGAATTCGGGGCCGGCGAGCACCGTGAAGCGCTTGTGTCCCGCGCGCGCGAGCTGCCATGCACACGACAGCCCGGCCGCACCCGCACCGAGGATCGCGACGTCGGTCTCGATCGTGCCGGAAGGCGGCGGCAGCGTCGCGTGGTCGCGCAGCGCATGGCCTTCGCGCATGCCGGGGTAGCCGACGCGAGGCGTCGTCTCGACCCAGCCGGTGCGCCCGCAGGCGGCAAGCGACGCGGCCGCCGACGCGACGAGGAACGTGCGGCGATCCATCAGCGCAGCACGTGTTTCCAGTCGTCGTCGAAACGGCGCACGAGCGGCTGGTCGTTGAGTTCGTTCGGCGACATCGGCAGCGCCGGCATGTCGGCCGGGAAGTGGAACATCTCGGCGGCCGTCTGCGCGTCGAGCCAGCGCGTGGGCACCGAGTAGTGCGTCGGCACCGTGAAGTCGCGGCGCTTGCCGGCAATCACGAACCCCCAGTCGCCGAACGACGGCACGTAGCAGTGGTACGGCCACGTGTTGAGCCCGGCCTCGTGCAGCGTCGCGATGATGGTCCAGTACGCGTGCGGCGCGAAGTACGGCGACGTCGACTGGATCACCGCGTAACCGTTCTCCGACAGGTGGCGCGCGAGCAGCCGGAACACGGGCACCGAATACAGCCGGCCGAGCCCGAAGTTGGTCGGGTCGGGGAAGTCGACGACGATCGCGTCGTACACGTCGGCGTTCGATTCGAGCCAGCGCACCGCGTCGTCGTTGATCACGTGCACGCGCGGGTCCTTCAGCGAGCCCTGGTTCAGCTTGACGAGCGGTGCGGAGGTCGAGAACAGCTTCGTCATCGCGGGATCGAGATCGACGAGCGTGATCTGTTCGAGGTTGCGGTGCTTCAGCAGCTCGCGCACCGCGAGGCCGTCGCCGCCGCCGAGCACGAGCACGCGTTTCGCCCACGGCAGCGCCTCGATCGTCGGGTGGATCAGCGCCTCGTGATAGCGATGCTCGTCGCGCGACGAGAACTGCAGGTTGCCGTTCAGGTACAGCCGCATGTCGTCGTGCCACTGCGTGAGCACGATGCGCTGGTACGGCGTCGTTTCCGAATAGATCGTCTCGTCGCCGTACACGCCGTGTTCGGCCCAGTGCGTGATGCGGTCGGACAGCGCGAAGCCGGCGACGAGCAGCCCGATGACGAGCGACGCGCGCATCAGCTTGCCGCGCACGTTGCGGATCTCGTCGCGGAACAGGTGCGTCGTCCACAGCGCGACGAAGGCGTTCAGGAGCCCGAACAGGAAGCTGGTGCGCAGCAGGCCGAGCCGCGGCGCGAGCACCAGCGGGAAGATCAGCGACACGGCAAGCGAGCCGAGATAGTCGAAGGTCAGCACTTCGCTGACGGTATGGCGGAACGCCTGGCGCCGCTGCTGGAACGCGCGCATCACGAGCGGGATCTCCATCCCGATCAGCATGCCGAGCGCCAGCACGAGCGCATAGAGCGCCGCGCGGAACGGCGCGGCGAGCCAGGCGAACACGGCGAACAGCAGCGCGGCCGACACGCCGCCGAGCAGGCCGACGAGCAGCTCGATATCGACGAAGCGGTCGAGCACGTCTTCGTCCTCGATGAACTTCGCGAGCCACGAGCCGATCCCCATCGCGAACAGGTAGCAGCCGATCACCGACGAGAACTGCAGGATCGAATCGCCGAGCAGGTAGCTGGACAGCGCGCTGCTGATCAGTTCATAGCCGAGCCCGCACGACGCGAGCACGAGAATCGACAGGACGAGCGCGCGCTTATGCAGCATGGTGCGTCCGTTGTGCAGCGGTCGGCAATGTGGATATACTGGCGCGGAATTTTGACTGCTGGCCCTGCGCGGGCCGGCCGGCGACGGGGCGGCGAACCGAGCACAAAATCCGAGGGAAAGAATGAATAGTGCCTATCTCTATGCGGTTCATTTACTGTCGGCGTTCGTGCTGCTTCTCGTGTTCGCGGCAGTGTACCTGAAGGTCACCCCGTTCGACGAACTGGCGCTGATCCGCGACGGCAACTCGGCCGCGACGCTGTCGTTCGGCGGCGCGCTGATCGGCTTCTGCCTGACGCTCGCATCCAGCATCGCGCACAATTCCACGCTCGGCGAAGTCGTGATCTGGGCCGTCGGCGCGATGGTCGTGCAACTGATCACCTATGCGGCGCTGACGCGCCTGATGCCCGGCATGAATCATGCGATCGAGGATCGCAACGTCGCGATGGGCGGCCTGATGGGCACCGCGTCGCTCGTCGTCGGCATCATCAATGCCGCCTGCCTGACCTGACGCGCCCCGCGTTTCGAGGAGACCGACATGAGTCTGGGATCGTTTATCCGCAAGCAGTTCGTCGACGTCCTGCAATGGACGGAAGACACCGATGGCGTGCTGGCCTGGCGCTATCCGATGGAAGACATGGAAATCCGGTACGGCGGCAAGCTGACCGTGCGCGAGACGCAGGTTGCGATCTTCGTGAACGAAGGCAAGGTCGCCGACATCTTCCAGCCGGGGCTGTACACGCTGGAAACGAACACGCTGCCGGTGCTCACGTACCTGAAGAACTGGGACAAACTCTTTCAGTCGCCTTTCAAGTCGGACGTCTATTTCTTCAGCACGCGGCTGCAACTCGGCCGCCGCTGGGGCACCGCGCAGCCGGTGACGATCCGCGACCGCGAATTCGGCTTCGTGCAGGTGCGCGCGTTCGGCATCTACTCGTACCGGATCGTCGATGCGGGCGCGTTCCATCGCGAGGTCAGCGGCACGCGCGCGCAGTACACGGTCGACGATCTCGAGCAGCAGCTGCGCAACCTGGTCGTCACCGCGATGAGCACGACGTTCGGCTCGTCCGACGTGCCGTTCGTCGACATGGCCGCGAACCAGTCGCTGCTGTCGCAGCGCATCGCCGAGGCGCTGGTGCCGGTGTTCACGCGCTACGGCCTCGCGCTCGACGCGTTCGCGGTCGAGAGCGTGTCGCTGCCGGCGGAACTGCAGAAGGCACTCGACCTGCGGATCGGCGCGGGGATGGCCGGCGATCTCGCCCGTGCGACGCAATACCAGACCGCGCAGGCGATCCCGCTCGCCGCGCAGAACCCGGGCGGCATCGCCGGGATCGGCGCGGGGCTCGCCGCGGGCGCGGCGATCGGGCAGGCGATGGCCGGCCAGATGGCGGGTGCCGCGCAACCGGCGCCGGCTGCACCGCCCG
>NZ_CABVPW010000043.1:0-74497 GCF_902499025.1 Burkholderia lata
GGCGTCGCGAAGAACTCGGACGCGAGCCGCGCGAGCGTCGCCGGGTCGGGCAAGCCGGCCGGCAGCGGCGCATGCGGCAGCGCGTGCACGTCGCCGCCGGCCAGGCCGGGATTAACGGTAGGTGTCGGGATAGTCATGGAACTTGGCGATTTCGACGTCATCGAGGACAGCCAGCGCATCCGGCGAATGGACCGCAAGCGAGCAATACAGCGAGATCAGGTACGACGCGATCGCCTGGTTGTTGATCCCCATGAAGCGCACCGACAGGCCCGGGCCCTGCTCGCCCGCCACGCCCGGCTGATACAGGCCGACCACGCCCTGGCGCTTGTCGCCGACGCGCAGCAGCAGGATCTTGGTCTTGCCGTCCGCGACCGGCACCTTGTCCGACGGGATCAGCGGAATGCCGCGCCACGTGAGGAACTGCGAGCCGAACAGGCTGACCGTCGGCGGCGGCACACCGCGACGCGTGCATTCGCGGCCGAACGCGGCGATCGCGAGCGGGTGCGTGAGGAAGAACGCGGGTTCCTTCCACACCTTGGTCAGCAGCTCGTCGAGATCGTCCGGCGTCGGCGCGCCGGTCAGCGGGAAAATCCGCTGCTCATCGGTCACGTTGGCCAGCAGCCCGTAGTCGGGGTTGTTGATCAGCTGGCTTTCCTGCAGCTCCTTGATCGTCTCGATCGTCAGGCGCAGCTGTTCCTTGATCTGGTCGTGAGGACTGCTGTAAAGATCGGAGATCCGCGTATGCACGTCGAGCACCGTGCTCACCGCGTTCAGGAAGTATTCGCGCGGCTGTTCCTCGTAGGGCACGAAGGTCTGCGGCAGCACGCTTTCGTCCTCGAGCTGCGTGCAGGCGGCACGCACGGCTTCCGGGTTCTTCACCTGGTTGAGCCGATAGATGCCGGCCTCGACCGGCACCCATTGCAGCAGGTGGGTCAACCAGCGCGGGGTGATCGTGGAAAGCTGGGGGACGGTCTTGGTAGCGTTCGCTAGTTGGCGGGCGGCGTGATCGCTCAGCGCGGCCGTGCCGCTTGCAACGGTCGACATGTGTGGCTCCGGGTTCTTAAGATGAAAAACGGGATTGCTTATGACGCTCGGTGATTATCGGAAGCACGCACCTGCCGGCTCAACATGCTATAGCCGTCATGTCGCGTGCAACCGAAAGGGAAACGGAACGGGGGCCTCAGGTGACGTACGCGCCCGGCAGCAGCGTCGAGATCGACACGTCGAACGCGCGCGCGATCTTGTCGGCCGTGACGATCGACGCGATCGCCTCGCCGCGCTCGATCTCGCCGACATACGAGCGGTTCAGCCCCGCATGCTCGGCCAGCTGCTCCTGCGACCACGTGCGCGCTTCGCGCAGCTTGCGCACGTTGGCGCCGAAGTGATGGATGAGGTCGCTCATCGCGCCTCCTAGGCGACGCGCGCCGCCGCGCGCGGCGCGGCGTTCGCTTCGCTGCGCAGCACGGCCTGCGTGACGTTCGCACCGGCCGGCACGTCCTGTGTGAGCCACACGTTGCCGCCGATCACCGCACCGCGCCCGATCGTCACGCGGCCGAGGATCGTTGCGCCCGCATAGATCACGACGTCGTCCTCGACGATCGGATGGCGTGCGAGCCCCTTCTCCAGATGGCCGGCCGCGTCGCGCGGAAAACGCTTCGCACCGAGCGTGACGGCCTGGTACACGCGCACGCGTTCGCCGATGATCGCCGTCTCGCCGATCACGACACCCGTGCCGTGGTCGATGAAGAAGCCCGCGCCGATGCGCGCGCCCGGATGAATGTCGATGCCCGTCTCCGCGTGTGCCTGCTCGGCAATGATCCGCGCGAGCAGCGGCAGGCCGAGCCCGTACAGCTCGTGCGCGAGCCGGTGGTGGATCATCGCGAGGATGCCGGGGTAGCACAGCAGCACCTCGTCGACACTGCCGGCCGCCGGATCGCCATGGAATGCGGCCAGCACATCGCTGTCGAGCAACCGGCGAATCTCCGGAAGCCGCGTGGCAAAGGACTGCACGGCCGACGAAGCGACGACGTCGACGGTATCGACCGGCCCGTCGGTGTGACGCTGGCGCGCCGCATAGCGCAATTCGAGCGTCACCTGCGCGAGCAGCGCGTTCAGCGCCGCGTCGAGCGCATGGGCCACGTGAAAGTTTTCGCTCTCCTGGCGCAGGTCCGGCGGCCCGAGCCGCATCGGGAACAGCACGCCCTTCAGCGCGCCGATGATCTGCGCGAGCGCCTCGCGCGCCGGCAGGTCGCGCCCGCCCGGTTCGAGCGAGCGCCGCTGCTTCTCGCGCCACGCGCGGCGCACGGTCTGCAGCGATTGAACGATGTCGTCGATGTCGAATGCGGCCATGCTGCTTTCTCCCCGTAACGGCCGTGAATCAGTCCTGCGCCCACGGCAGGCCGCGAAAACGCCAGCCATTGCTGCCGCCGCGATGCTGCCGTTCGTCGAGGTCGCCCTCGAACCCTTCGAGCACGTTGAATACCTGCGTAAAGCCCCCTTTCGTCGCAGCCTCGGCCGCCTGCGCCGAGCGGTTGCCGCTGCGGCACAACAGCAACACGACGGCCGTCTTGCCCGTCTTCGCTTCCAGTTCCCGCACGAAGCGCGGGTTGCGCGTCAGGCTCGTACCGGTCGCCCACGGCACATGCAGCGACGCCGGCACGTGGCCGACGAATTTCCGTTCCTCGGCCGTGCGCACGTCCACCAGCAACGCATCGCCGGACGAGAACAGCGCCCACGCCGCTTCCGGCGCGACGCCGCCCGCGTAGGGCGTGCCGGCCGCTGCGGCCGCTGCGCGCGCGTCTTCGAGCGCCTGCTGCGCAGCGGTTCGTTCTTCCAATGCAACCGTCATGACACTTCCTTGCTTTCGTTGATTCGTATGATCAAAGACACCGGGAATGCGGCCGTTGCAGCTTGCGTGCTGTCTATAGCCGTCAGCGCCACTATGCGAGCGCGGCCGGGCAAGCAGAACCAATAAAAATTCATTTCCTAATCAGCGGCGCGAGGAATGCAATAGCAGACGCGCGCTATTCGCGCGGGTACGCTGGCGAGCAAGACGGGAGGATTAACGACCGTTCGATGTCACGCATCGAAGGACTATGAAAGGTGTTGCAGGAATCGATCAACGCGGAAGGCGACGCGTTGCAACGGAATCCGAAATGGAATGCATGCGCGGGCGCGCATGCATGGTCGACTCACGAAATCAGGCTGGTTGTCGGCATGCATCGGCACGATGCCGGATAGGCATCGCCGATGCATTCGCTGGTCCGTCCACCGGTCACACCACCGGATCAACCGGCGCGACCGGCACGCCGCGCGCTTCGATATCGCGCCCCGCGAGCAGGCACAGGTCCTCGCGATGAGGCGCGGCGACCACCTGCACACCGACCGGTATGCCGTTCACGAGCGAAGTCGTGACAGCGAGCCCCGGCAGCCCCATCGCCGGCAGCGCACGCAACGTGAGCTGCGCCTCCCACACGCGATCGAACGCGCCCTGCCCTTGCCTGTCGAGATCGTCGGGAAATGGCAGTTCCGATGAAACAGGCAGCAGCACCGCCGCATACTCGTCGAGAAACAGCCGCCACTGCCGCGTCAGCGTCGTGCGCCGGACGAGCGCGCGGCTGATCACGTCGGCCGGCAAATCGCGCACCTTGCCGCGCACCGCCTCGACCACCGCAGCCGCACCCGGATCGCCGTCTTTCACGACCGCGCCCGTCAACGCGTCGAATCCATCGCCGAGCCAGAGCTGCTCCTGCAACAGTGCGGCCTCGCGCATCGGCGGCGTATCGTCGATTTCGTCGACGGTCCAGCCGGCATCGATCAACCGCCGTGCGGCATCGCGCAATGCAGCCTCGACCTCGGGCACGACCTGCAAGCCGCCCGGCCGCACGCACAGCGCCGCGCGCTTCGGCACCTCGCGCCCGTCGAACGGCACCGCCACCTGCCACGGGTCGCGCGGGTCCGGCGCGGCAAACGCACGCAGCGCGAGCGAGAGATCGTCGATCGTGCGTGCAATCGGCCCCGCGGTCGACATCAGCTGCGCACCGATCGCGCGCTCGGGTGACGATGCATTGAACGCCGGCACACGACCGAGCGACGGCCGGATGCCGTGCACACCGCACGCGTAGGCCGGGTAACGCACCGAGCCGCCGATGTCGGTGCCGACCGCAAGCGGGCCGATCCCGGCGGCCACGGCTGCCGCCGCGCCGCCGCTCGATCCGCCCGGCGTCAGCGACGGGTTGCGCGGATTGCGCGTGTGGCCATGCACGAGATTCGACGTGAACCAGCGCAACGCGAATGTCGGCGAATTGGTGCGGCCGAGCAGGATTCCGCCGGCCTTTCTGATGTTGCCGACCACCGGGCTGTCCGCGTGCGCGATCAGGTTCTCCTGCAGGCGCGTGCCGTTGGTCGTCGCGAATTCCGCCTGGTCGACGTTGATCTTCACGGTGACGGGCACGCCCGCGAGCGGCCCCGGATCGTCGCCGCGCGCGATGGTGCGATCGACTTCGTCTGCCTGCCGCCGCACGTCGTCGGGCCGATGCTCGATCACCGCGTTGATCGCCGGATTGACCGCGTCGAGGCGATCGAGCACCGCGTCGGCCACTTCGCGCGCGGATACTTCACGATGCCGCACGCGTTTCGCGAGTTCAGTTGCCGGCAGTTGCCAGAGTTGCGTCATGACTTCTCCTTGTGGAAGGACATCACAATCACTCATCGCGCCGCGCTTCCCTGCGAGCGCGCGGCGCCGCGTTCACTCACTGCGTATCCTGCTTTGCGCGTTCGGCGGCCGCGATGATCGCGTCGGCCACGGCCTTCGGCTGGCTCAGCATCGACACATGGCTGCCGTTCACGCGCGTGACCGTTGCGCCGATCCGCTTCGCCATCGCTTCCTGCAGCTTCGGATCGATCATCCGGTCCTGCGTCGCGACGACGAACGACGACGGCTTCGCATGCCACGCGGCCTGCATGACCTTCTCCGAGATGCAACCGCTATACCACGGCCCCTGGGTCGCCGCAACGATGCGCTGCTGCGCGGGCGGCAGGTCCGGCGCGAAATCCTGCGCGATCGCCTTGTCCGACAGCGTCGCGAAACCGCCCGCGTCCTTGCGCAGTTCGCCGGCCCACGCAGGCGCCGGCAGCCCCTGCGTGACGTCGGCGATCGACTGGCCGTTGTCCGGTGCGAACGCGGCGACGTACACGAGCGACTTCACCTTGTCGTCGTTGCCCGCATCGCTGATCACGACGCCGGCCCACGAATGGCCGACCAGCACGACCGGCCCCTTCTGCGCATCGATCGTGCGCTTCGTCGCGGCCGCATCGTCGGCGAGCGAGCTCAACGGATTCTGCACCGACACCACGTGCAGCCCGCGCGCCTCGAGCAGCGGAATCACGCGGTTCCAGCTCGACCCGTCGGCGAACGCGCCGTGCACGAGCACGACGTTCGTGCCCTTCAGGTCGTCCTGCGGCGCAGCCTGCGCCGCGACCGCACCGAACAGTCCGCCGACCACCGCGGCGGATACCAGAACGCGTTTCATCAAACCGGCCATCGTCATGCTCCTATTTGTGTCGTGTTATTCAAATGAAGTGCTGCATGGGCGACCGCGCCTCCAGGCAGCAGGCGCGGCACCGGATCACGAATGCGCGTACAGGTCGTCCGCAGCGTTCCGCGCGGAGCGCGACTGGGCCGCGTCGCGATGGCTGGCCGGCGTCGACGCATCGGCCACGTTGTCGCCTTGCGACTTCGACGGGCCGTTCTGGTCGGAGCGCGCCACCTGCAGCGCGGCGGCGATGTCTTCCGGGTAATGCGGTTCGCTGCGTGCCGGGTTGTAGCCGGCCTGTTCCAGGCGGACGAGTTCGGCGCGAACGTCGGCACGCGTGAGACCGTGGCCGGTATCGGCGAACGACAACGCGGGGATGGCGGCGAGTGCGGCGACGGCGAGGATTCGAGCGGCTTTCATGAGGGTTCTCCTTGAAGGAAGGTGGTCAGTCGATCATTCGGCATCCGATCCAGTTCGTCTGGCATCGAACGTTTCCTGCATGTCGACAGTAGAACCCGCGCACGTATCTGCCATGTTTCCGTAACCGGGGCTTTCTGCATGCCAGTTTTTCAGGAACGGCCGCAGATACAGTGCGATACAAACCGGGCCGCCGCATCGTTCACAGCCCCATCTGCCGATGTGCTCCCCCCAAGCCCACCCACCATGAAAAAAGGCGTGCCACACCTGGCACGCCTTTCCGTCGAACACATCGAACCGCATACGTCACGGCGCGAGCCGCGTGAACACGTAGTCGTGGTTCTTCACACGCGCCTGGTGGCACGCAAAGCACGTCTGATGCTGGCCGATATCGGCGGGCACGCCGTTGATGAAGCGCCCGAAACCCCAGCCACCCGTCGACGCATAGCGGCGCGAGTCCTTCACCATCACCTGCACGGTCGTCGCCTGGCCCGGCACCGTCGCACTGGGCAGCTCGTCGGATTGCTTGCGCTTGTACGCGAGCTTCACGAGGATCGTGCCGTCCGGAAACGGCAGCGTCGCCTGTTCGAGCGCCCGGATCGCGACGGGATTACCGAGCACCACGCGCAGTTCGTCGAGCGGTGCGGCCTCTTCGGCCGGCGCGACCATTTCCCACTTCCGGTAGCCGGGCGGGATCGTCACGCCGTAGATCGGCGACGCGGCCGCGGCCGGCTTCGGCTGCTCCGCGAACGCGGCCGGGCCGCTCGCCGACCACGCACCGGCCAGCAGCACGCCCGCGACGAACGCGCGGCGCATGCCGCGACGCGCCACACCCACGCGAGCCCGCATCACAGATGCTCCACTTGCAGGATCGCATCCGCGAACGCCTGCGGGGCTTCCTGCGGCAGGTTGTGGCCGATACCGCCGGTAATTGTCCGGTGCTGGTACTTGCCCGTGAACTTCTTCGCGTAAGCGGCCGGTTCCGGATGCGGCGCGCCGTTCGCGTCGCCCTCCATCGTGATCGTCGGCACCGTGATCGCGGGCCCGGCTGCGAGACGCCGCTCGATGTCGTCGTACTGCGCCTCGCCCTTCGCGAGCCCGAGGCGCCAGCGATAGTTGTGGATCACGACGGCCACGTGATCGGGGTTCTGGAACGATGCCGCCGAGCGTGCGTAGGTTTCATCGGAGAACTGCCACTTCGGCGACGCGAGTTGCCAGATCAGCTTGTTGAACGCGTCGCGATTCGCCGTGTAGCCGAGTTCGCCGCGCTCGGTCGTGAAGTAGAACTGATACCACCACTGGAATTCGGCCTGCGGCGGCAGCGGCTTGCGGTTCGCCTCCTGGCTGCCGATCAGGTAGCCGCTCACCGATACCAGCGCCTTCACGCGCTGCGGCCACAACGCCGCGATGATGTCGGCCGTGCGCGCGCCCCAGTCGTAGCCGCCGAACACCGCGCGGTCGATCTTCAGCGCGTCCATCAGCGCGACGATGTCGACGGCCGTCACGGCCTGCTGGCCGTTGCGCACCGTGTCGGCCGAGCGGAACGTCGTCGACCCGTAGCCGCGCAGGTAAGGCACGATCACGCGATAGCCGGCCGCGACGAGCAGCGGCGCGACTTCCGCGTAGCTGTAGATGTCGTACGGCCAGCCGTGCAGCAGGAACACGACGGGGCCGTTCTTCGGCCCGAGGTCCGCATACCCGACGTTGAGCACGCCCGCATCGATCTGGTGAATCGTGCCCAGCGACGCGACGCCGGCCGTGCGCTTCGCAGGCGGGGCATCGGGCGCCGACTGCGCATGCGCGAGGGCGCTGAAGCCGAGGTCGGCGAGGCTCAGGCTTGCCAGCGTCGTACCCAGGATCAGGCGGCGGCGGGTGTTCACGGTTTCAGGCATGACTCGTTCTCCATTGTCGATCGCTACGGAAGGGGCCCGCGGCACGTGCGGGCGCTCGGGAATTGGCGTTCTCGGCGGCGGCGCCGGCACTGCGCCGCCGTGTGAATCGCTTCACCGGATTTATATCCGATCCATCCAGAGGCTTTGTATCCCAACGTATCTGTGTGCGAACACGACACACGACGATTCAAAAATCGGGCTGGAGATGCGTATTGGCGAGGCGCCGCATGCCCCGTGCCGACACGCGTCGGCGACGACGCGGCCAGGCACGGCCTCTCGCTTCGGCACCGGAACGCGGCGATACTACGCCGCTGGCGCTGACAACCCCCTCGATTTCAGGTGCTCGATTTGGCCGATACCCACAAACAGAACGCCCCCGTACAACAGGCGGGCACGAACAGGCCGCCGCTCTGGCTCGCGACCATCCTGACCGTGTTCGGACTGGCGGCACTTTTGCTCGCGTGGTTCTCCGGATACTCCACCGCGTACTGCGACACCCTTGGCGATGCCGTGGTCTGGGTCGTGCTTTACACGGTGGCGGTCGTTTTTGCCGCCGTCAGGGACTACTGGCATGTTTTGCCGGTCGGACTGATTGCCTGCATCGCACTCGCCGCGGTCGTCCGGCGATTCCAGCGCTTCAAGGTAACGTGGTTTCGATTCTTGATCGCGCTGCTTTGTGTCTATGGCGCCATGACACTTTTCACATGGCTCAGAGACGTGCACGGCACATGCCGGATTGTCTGAAGCTGACGCACCAAACCGTTCAGTCCTTCCGATCCGGCAGGATATGCGCACGAATCGACCGCCCCCGCCACGAAATGTGGTCGATCCGCGCGCGCAGCGTGTAGAGCCCCACCGACGACAGCGTACTGAACCTGAGCAGCGCGATCGGGTTACCGATCCCGGCCGGCACGCGCTCGATCGAGTCGAACAGCGGGAATCCATGCCGTTTCAGGAACGCGCCGACCTCGTCGTCGCGTGCGTGTTCTTCGACATTGACCAGCAATAGTTCGGCCATGACGGCTCCTTTTCCTGTTCGCCCGTCCGTCACCGGATCAGCCGGCGCGTATGGTGCGCGATCATCAGTTCTTCGTTGGTCGGGATCACCCACGCCGGTACGCGACTCGACGCCGTCGTGACCAGCGGCCCGCCCGCGTGATTCGCTTCGACGTCGATCTCGACACCGAGCCACGCCGCACCGCGCATCACGCCTTCGCGAATCGCCGCCGCGTGCTCGCCGATCCCCGCCGTGAAGACGATGGCATCGATACCCTCCATCGCGGCGGCAAGCGACCCGAGTTCGCGCGCGATGCGGTAGATGTACAGCTCGATCGCGAAGCGCGCGTGCGGATCGTCGCTCGCGAGCAGCGTCCGCATATCGCTCGAGATGCCGGACACCCCGAGCAACCCGGAGCGTCGATAGATCAGATCCTCGACGGCGCGCACGTCCATCCCGAGTTCGTCCATCAGGAAGAGCACGACGCCCGGATCCAGGTTGCCGCAACGCGTGCCCATCGGCAGCCCGTCGACGGCGGTGAACCCCATCGTGCTCGCGACGCTCTTGCCCGCAACGAGCGCACACATGCTCGCGCCGTTGCCGAGGTGGGCGACGACCGTGCGCCCGCGCGCCGCCTGGGGCGCAACGTCGGGCAGCACGCTCGCGATGTATTCGTACGAGAGCCCGTGGAAGCCATAGCGGCGCACGCCCCGGCGGGTGATCGACTCGGGCAGCGCGAACGCCTGGGACACCACCGGCTGCGTGCAGTGGAACGCCGTGTCGAAGCAGGCGACCTGCTCGATACCGGGCTGCGCCGCTTCGAGGATGCGAATCGGCGTGAGGTTGTGCGGTTGATGCAACGGCGCGAGCGGCGTGAGCTTTTCCAGCTCGGCCACGATCTCGGGCGTGACGCGCACCGGGCCGCTGAAGCGCTGCCCGCCGTGCACGACGCGATGGCCCACCGCCGCGAGACGGTGCCCTTCCTGGTGAGCCTCCAGGAACGCGGCGATCTGCGCGAGCCCTTCTTGATGGCCGAACGTCTCGCCGCCGGCCCATTGCTGCTCGTGACGTTCCGCGTGATGGTCGACGGCGCTGAAGTGCACGGTGGCCGTGTACAGACCATCGACCTGACCGTGCACGATCAGCCCGAGCGTGTCGCGCTGCACGTCGAATGCGGAAAACTTGATGCTCGACGAGCCGGCATTCAATACCAGAATCACGTCTGCCATGGCATCAACCCGCGCGCGTGGCCGCTTCGCGCTGCACGTTCGCGACGAGCATCGCGACCGCGCATGAAGCCAGCCGGGTGATCAACGAATCGGCGCGACTCGTCAGGATGATCGGCACGCGCGCGCCGAGCACGATCCCCGCCGCGTCCGCGCCGGCCAGGAACGACAGGCTCTTGGCGAGCATGTTGCCCGCTTCGAGGTCCGGCACCATCAGCACGTTCGCGTGCCCGGCCACCGGCGAATCGATCTGCTTGATGCGCGCGGCCTCGGGATCGATCGCGTTGTCGAGCGCAAGCGGGCCGTCGACGAGCGCGCCGGTAATCTGCCGTCGATCCACCATCTTGCACAGCGCGGCGGCTTCGAGCGTCGACGGCACTTTCGGGTTGACCGTCTCCATCGCCGACAGGATCGCCACGCGCACCTGCGGAAATTCCAGCGCATGCGCGAGATCGATCGCGTTCTGCAGGATGTCGACCTTTTCCTCGAGCGTCGGCGCGATATTGATCGCCGCGTCGGTCACGATCAGCGGATCGGCGTGCGCAGGCACGTCCATCACGAAGCAATGGCTGATGCGCCGGCCCGTGCGCAATCCGGCATCGTGCCGCACCACTTCGGCCATGAGCTCGTCGGTGTGCAGGCTGCCCTTCATCAGCGCGGACGCCCGGCCGTCGCGGACGAGTCGCACCGCCGCCGCCGCCGATGCCTCGCTGTACGGCGCATCGACGATTTCATGATCGCGGATCGACAGCCCGAACTCCGCGGCGGTCGCTTCGATCCGGGCACGCGGGCCCACCAGGATCGGTTCGATCAGCCCCTTGCGCGCCGCCTCCAGCGCCCCTTCGAGCGAGCTTCGATCGCACGGGTGCGCGACGGCCGTCGGCATCGGCGCCAGCGTCTGGCAGTGTTCGATGAGGCGGTGATATTTCTCGTGTCTGGTTTCCATCGTGGTTCCTTGCTGTCCGTCACTGCACACGATCGAGTGCCGCCGCCGGCCCCTTGGCCGGCCGCGCGGCAGGCGGCGCCCCCAGCACCGCGCGGATGCGTTGTAGCGCCGCCCACTGTTGCTCGCTCACCGACGCGTTTTGCACGCGCGGGTCGCCCAGCAGCTTGTCCAGCAACGTCAGCAGCCGCTGGCGATCCTCCGGCCGGGCAAGCAGCGCCGGCAGCGTGGCGACGGCCTGTTGCGGCGCGTAAGTCGCGATGATTTCCTGCTCGCCGTAGATGCGCCGCCATTGATCGTGCGGCAGATCCGGCAGGTACTCGGCGTAGGTCTCGGCGAGCTCACGCTCGGTCGCAAGCTGCGCCAGCGGAAACGGTTCGCCGCTGCGTTCGAGCAGAAACGCCGCGCGCGCAACCGCTTCCGTGTAGCCACCCTGGTCGATCGACGCAAGCGCGTCCTTCACGAACGGCAGGTCGCGGGGATCCGTCGCCACCGGCGAAGCGGCATGACGGTCGCGATACTGTTCCGCGAAATGCAGCATGAACGGCTGCGTGTACAGCGTGAAAAACAGCGACTCGGTGCTCGCATCGCGCATCGCGCGGAAAAAATCGAGCGACGCGCTGATGACGTCCGAGCCACGCCGTTCGAGCTTGCGCCACGGCTCGATGTCGTCGGCCGGCTGGCGGCTCGCCTTGACCGTGTCGGCGGCCGGCTTCAGCCAGCCCAGCCACGGGTTCAGGTCCGAAAACGCCCAGCGCTGAAAGCGCAGCGGATGAAAGTCGCGCAACAGGCGCGCCGTGGTTTCGTTCGATGCCTGCTGCACGAACGGCTGCATGAACAGCTCATACGCGCGCTGCGTGAATTCGGACAGCTCGGCGACGGCCTCGAACGCATGCTCGTCCTTGCGCCCGAAGCGGTTGAAGTGTTGCGCGATCTCTTCGAGACGGTGCTCGGCGAAGGTGACGTCGTAAGTGACCTTCCCGTCGGCGCCTTTCACCTCCTCGATCGACATCGCATAGAGGCCGGGCGGCAGCGTTTCGACGGCATCCAGCACGCTGACGATCTGTGCGTGCTCCTTCTTCGCGACCTTGCCCGACACGAAGATGCCGAGATGCCCCACATCCTCTTCCACCAACCCGATGATCACCTGCCCGCGCGACTTGATCTCCTCCGTGCTGCCGTAGATGTCCGCGACCCAGTTGAACGCCTGCTGCGGCGGCGTGATGTTGTCGCCCATCGACGCGAACAGGATGATCGGCGAGCGGATCTCGCGCAGGTCGAACGCCTTGCCCGCCCCGTCCCGCACCTCGCCGGACCAGAGCTTGTTGCCGATGAACAGGTTGCGCGTGATCCATTCGATCTCTTCACGGTTCATCAGGTAGTACCCACCCCACCAGCGCTCGAACTCGAGGAAGCGCGGCGGCTCGGTGTCGATGTTGTCGTACACGTGGTAATACTTGTCCCACAACGTGTTGGCCGGGTTCAGGTTCTCGAAGT
Source organism: Burkholderia lata (assembly GCF_902499025.1). GTDB lineage: Bacteria > Pseudomonadota > Gammaproteobacteria > Burkholderiales > Burkholderiaceae > Burkholderia > Burkholderia lata_C. The sequence continues at coordinate 12,507 of NZ_CABVPW010000043.1, forward strand.
TCTGCACGAGATAGGCGCCGTCGAACTTGCCGTTGCCGAGGTCCGACGAGAGCGATGCGAGCCAGGTGCCGCCGAGCAGGCCGCCGGCATAGCGCATCGGGTTGTCGCCGGGCCCCTCGCTCCACGCACCGCTCCAGTACGACATCGGGGCGCCGTTGATCACGATCGGGCCCGTATCGTCCGCCGACGAGCTCGCCAGCATCATCGCGGCCCAGCCGCCCTGGCAGTTGCCGACGATCGCCGGCTTGAGGCTGTCGGGATGCAGCGCCCGCACTTTCCGGACGAACACCTGTTCCGCCGCGCATACGTCGAGCAACGTCTGGCCGGGCTCCGGCTCCTGGAAGAACACGACGAAGTACACGGGATGCCCCGCGTGCAACGCCACGCCGACTTGCGAATCGTCCTTGAAGCCGCCGATGCCGGGGCCGTGCCCCGCGCGTGGGTCGATGATCAGGTAAGGCCGCTTGCCGGCGTCGACGATCACGCCGTCCGGCGGCAGGATGTGAACGAGCGCGTAGTTGACGGGCCGTGCGAACTGCCGGCCGTCGAGCACGACCTCGTAGTCGAAATGCAGCACCGGCTTGAGTCCCTGGGCCGTGCGCTCGACATATTGCGTGCCGCGCTCGCGCAACGTGTCCCAGAACAGCAGCGAGCGCTGTACGGCGTCCACCGCGTAATGCCATGCGCCCAGCGGCGAGAAAAGCGTGGCAAAGGGGGCGGCGCCCGGGTCGCGACTATCGCTGTCGCTGCCTTCGAGTGCTCCGCCCAACCGTTTCCCGTACTGTTCGAGCGCGTGCTGCGTGCGCTTTTGCAGCACGTGGACAATCTCCGCGGCGATCTCATGACTGCGCGCCGGTTGCGTGGCAGCATCCATAACACTGTTCTCCAGAGGGGCAAGGTGAATCTCGACGCATGCCGGGAGCGGCCGCCTCGCGTCAGGCGAGCACGTGCATCCCCGCGTCGACGTAGTGAACGCCGCCGGTCATCGCACGTGCGGCATCGCTGGCGAGAAAGGTGCACAGCGCGCCGACATCGTCGATGTCGAGCGGCCGGCGCAATGGCGCACGCCGTGCGGTGTCGTCGAGCAGGTGATCGAAGTTCGGCAGCCCGGAGGCCGCCCGCGTGGGCAGCGCGCCGGGCGACACCGCATGCACGCGGATACCTGCCGGGCCCAGCTCGACGGCCAGGTAGCGAACGGTCGCCTCCAGCGCCGCCTTGACCGGCCCCATCACGCCGTACTCGGCGATGACCTGGTCGGCGCCGATATAGGTCATCGCCATCAGGCTGCCGCCGGCGGTCATCAACGGCTCGGCAAGCTTCGCCATCCTGATGAATGAATGGCAGGAGGTATCCATCGCGAGCGCGAACCCTTCCGGCGAACTGTCGACAACTCGCCCGTGCAGGTCGGCCCGGGGTGCATAGGCCACGGCATGCAGCAGAAAATCGAGGCCGCCCCACTGCTCGCCGATCGCGTCGAACACCGCGCGCATCTGCTCGGTGCGACTCACGTCGACGGGCATCGCAATCGCCGGCTTCAGCTGTTCCAGCAGCGGCTCGACGTACGGCAACGCGCGGTCGGATTGCCAGGTCACGGCCAGCTCGGCACCGGCTGCGTGAAAGGCGCGCGCGCATCCCCACGCGATGCTCTGCTCGTTCGCCAGCCCGACGACGATGCCCCTTTTGCCTTCTAGCGGCCGCATGCCATTGCCAGGCGCGCGCGATTCGCGCACGTCGTTATTCGTCATCGCGAAACCTCGGGTCGTATTTTTTCACCGGGCGAAACTGCGAAAGGGCCGATTTGCCTTTCTGCCGCGACTCATTGTATTGAGTGTTTCAAACCATCAGATCACTTGCGCGATATATTTTTGATTTTTATCAAAATCGCTTTTGAATCAAATAATTACGATGGAATGTTTCGATCGGGACAGGCGAATTTCATCGATATGTCATTCAACCGTGCGCGAAAACACGGGCGGCTTCTGCAGACAGAAATAAAGTAACCGCTGTTTTGGCGATAAAACAGAAACGAACGCGAGCCGCATGATTGCCCGGCCCGCGTTCGCCACGCCCCGTCGCTTACCCGCGCCGCAACGGCCGGAACCCGGCACGCACTTCACGAGCAAACAGTTCCGGCTCCTCCCATGCCGCGAAATGCCCGCCCTTGTCGACTTCGTTGAAGTAGATCAGGTTGTGATAACTGCGCTCGGCCCAACTACGCGGCGCCTGGTAGATCTCCCCCGGAAACACCGTGATCGCGGCCGGCAGCGAGATATCCACCGCATTGAAGTTGTTCGAGTGATCCTCCCAGTAGATCTGCGCGGCGGACGTCGCGGTGTTCGTCAGCCAGTACAGCGAGATGTCGTCGAGAATCTCGTCGCGCGGAATCGAGCGTTCGGGCACGCCGCCGCTATACGTCCACTGCGAGATCTTGTCGTACATCCACGCAGCCTGACCCGAAGGCGAATCGGCCAACGCATAGCCGACCGTCTGCGGGCGCGTGACCATCATCGCCGAGTAGCCGCAGTTGTCGCGATAGAACGTCGCGAGCTTCTCGTACGCGGCCTTCTCCTGCGGCGACAGCGAAGCCGGCGCAGGCGCATCGGTCGCGAGCAGCGTCGCGATATCCGGCGGCACCGTCGCCGGCATGTTCACGTGTATCCCGGCCAGGCCCTGCACGCGCTGCATCGCCATCCGGTGCGAGATCACCGAGCCGCAGTCGCCGCCCTGCGACACGAAGCGCGTATAGCCGAGCCGCGCCATCAGCTCGCCCCACGCACGCGCGATGTGGTCGGAACCCCAGCCGGTCTGCGTCGGCCGGCCCGAGAAACCGAAGCCCGGCAACGACGGCACGACGACGTGAAACGCATCGTCCGCGCTCGCGCCGTGCGCGGTCGGGTCGGTCAGCGGGCCGATCGCTTTCAGCAACTCGAAGATCGAGCCCGGCCAGCCGTGCGTCATGATCATCGGCATCGCGTTCTCGTGCCGCGAACGCACGTGAATGAAATGAATGTCGAGCCCGTCGATTTCCGTGATGAACATCGGGAAGCCGTTCAGGCGCGCCTCGCCCTTGCGCCAGTCGTAGTCGGTGCCCCAGTAACGCAGCAGCGCCTGCATGCGCGCGAGCCGCACGCCTTGCGATTCGTCGGCGACGGTCTCGCGGCCCGGCCAGCGCGTCGCGGCAATGCGGCGGCGCAGGTCGGCCACGGCTTCATCGGGTATGTGTGCGGTAAACGGGCGTATGCCGCTGGCGCCGGTCGCCGCATGCAGCGCGGTGGGCAGCATCGCCGAGACCCCGGCGGCCACGGAGGTGGCCAGCAGGTGGCGACGCATCGGGGAAAACGGTGTGGAAGACATCGTTCGGCATCTCCTTTCGTGAAGTGGAAAGTGAACATGCCGCGCGCGGGAACGCGCCCAGGCTTTCAATCCGGCGCGCCCTCGTCACGCGGCGTCGCCCATTTGAAAGGTCTGATGTATCCCGGATTTGTCTGATTTGTACGCGTTTGTAGCGGCTGCGCGGCGAGCGGGCCGGCCCGTGCGGCCGCTCGCCGGTGCGACGCTCAGAGCGCCTTGACGATCGCGCCGTCGACGCGAATGTTCTGCCCGGTGATGTAGCCCGCGCCGTCGGACAGCAGGAACGCGACCGTCTTCGCGATCTCGCCGGTCTTGCCGAAGCGGCCGGCCGGAATGCGTGCGACGATCTCCGGCGTTTCCGGCCAGCTGTCGATGAAGCCCGGCAGCACCGCGTTCATCCGGATGTTCTCGGCCGCATAGCGTTCCGCGTAAAGGCGCGTCCACGCGCTCAGCGCCGCGCGCAGCGCCGACGAAACGGGCATCGGCTGCTCGGGCGCGTCCGCCGCGAAGCTCGAGATGTTGACCACCGCGCCGCCGCCCTGCTGCTGGAAGATCGGCGTCACGCGGCGCATCACGCGCACCACGTTCAGCAGGATCAGGTCGAGCCCCGCGTGCCAGTTGTCGTCGGTGATCGCCAGCAAATCGCCCTTCGGCGGATGCCCGGTGTTGTTCACGACCGCATCGATGCGACCGTAGCGCGCGACCGTTTCCTGCACGAGCCGGTCGATGTCGGCTTCTTCCGTCACCGAGCCCTGGATGCCGAATCCGCCCAGCTCCTCGCCGAGCGCCACTGCGCTGCCCGACGGCGACATCAGCGCGACGCGATAGCCCGTCGCCGCCAGTTCGCGCGCGATCGCCGCGCCCATGCCCTTGCCCGCCGCCGTGATCAACGCCACTTTTTCTACAGTCACGATGTGCTCCTCGTTTGAATCCTGCCGCCGCGCAGCCGCCGTTCGGCGCGCCATGGTGGTAATGTAGGCGCATCAATCACGACTGTCGAACCAGTATTTCTGCCTCCAGCCAATAGTTTTTCTACAGCTTGACGATGCCGCCTCGCCCCTCCCGCCTGCCGCCGCTGAATGCGCTTCGCGCGTTCGAAGTGTCCGCGCGGCACCTCAATTTCCGCGCCGCCGCCGACGAGATCGGCGTCACGCAGGGCGCCGTCGCGCAGCAGGTGCGCCACCTCGAGGACGTGCTCGGCCTGAAGCTGTTCGAACGCCTGCCGCGCGGCCTCGCGCTGACGCACGACGGCGCCGCGTATTTCTCCGACGTGCAGCGCGCACTGCACGCGATCGCCGACGCGACCGACAAGCTCGTGAAGCGGCGCGCCGCGCTGACGATCAGCACGACGCCGTCGTTCGCATCGAAATGGCTGATCCCGCGGCTCGCGCAGTTCACCGATGCGCATCCCGATTACGACGTGCGCGTGATCGCCGACCCGCAGATCGCGACGTTCCGCTACGACGGCGTCGATCTCGCGATCCGCTACGGCAAGCCGCCGTTCGGCAAGCATCTCGCCACGCATGCGCTGTTCCCGCTCGACGTGTGCGCCGTGTGCAGTCCCGCGCTGCTGGCCGCGCCCGCGTCGCCGCGCGCGCTCGCCGGCCACGTGCTGCTGCACGATGCGCACGACCTGTGGCCCGAGTTCCTCGCCGCGATGCCCGCGCCCGTCGACATCGATCCGCACAAGGGGCTGCGCTTCAACCAGACGTCGCTCGCGATCGATGCGGCCGTCGCCGGCCAGGGCATCGCGCTCGCCACTGATCCGCTGGTCGAGCGCGACATCGCCGCGGGCAGGCTGTGCAAGCCGTTCGATTTCGCGTTTCCGCTGTCGGTGGGGTTCTATCTCGTGTATCCGGCCGAGCGGCGCGACGACGACGCGATCGTCGTGATGCGCGAGTGGATGGCCGCGCAGGTGGTGTCGGGCGGGCGGCCTTGAGCGGGCCTGGGCAGGGTCAGGGCGCGATCCAGCGGGCTTCGTAGCCGCCTTCATGCAAGTCGAACACCGCGCGGCGATGGCCGGCGCGCGCGAGTTCGAGCCAGTCGATACGCGTCACGGTCACGTGAAGCAGGCAGAAGTTGTCGTAGCCGTCATCCGTCGATGCGGCGCTGTCGACATGCGCGGCTTCAGGCGACTCGACCGGCGTACCCGGCGGTAACGGTGCGCGATACAGCAGCAGCGTATGCGGTCGGCTCGCTTGCCAGACCGCGCGCCGTTGCGCGTCGTCATCGCAGATCGATGCAACGCCCTCGACGCGAATCTGCACGAGCGCATCGAGATCGTTGGCGACGAGCGCGATACGCGGATCGCGACGCAGCTCCGCGACCTTCTCCGAACGCGCGTCGGTATGAAACGACAGCACGCGGTCGGCGCGACTCACCTGACGCAACACGATCGTGCGCACCTTCGGCGCGCCGTCGATGCCGAGCGTCGCGGCCTGCAGCATCGTGAACGGCGAGCGCTGCGCGCTCACGCCGGATTCGAGGCAGGCCCACAGGCGCTCATAGGTTTGCGCGAGCGATTCGGAGGTGGAATCAGGCATGACGAAGCGGCGATCGTTGAGGTTGCGATCGCGCAAGCTTAACCGCTTGCTGCGGCGACGGCACGCGTGCACAGCGCACCGGCCGCCGCCGTACGGCTCAGTTGTAGCCGAGTACGACCGATGCGGCTTCGCCGACGTCGGCCGCCGGCTCCGCGCCGAAGCGGCCGAGCACATCGGCCACATACTGCGGCCCCGCGCTGATCTGCGACGAGCGGTGCGCAACCGGCCGGTTATCGCCCGCGCCCGGCGCAACGCTCATCGATACGGTGTCGTTGACGGTGATAGTCACGTTGATGTCTCCTCAAGCGGCCAGCGCCGCACCATACGCGCGCACGAGGCGCGCAACGCCTTCCCGGATCGCGTCGACGTCCGGCGCGGCGAACGACAGGCGCAGCGACGCCGCGTCGACGTTGTCCGCGAAGAACGCCTTGCCGGGCACGAACACGACCTTGTTCGCGATCGCCTGTTGCAGCAGCACGTCCGACGACACCGCGCCGATCCGCGCCCACACGAACATCCCGCCTTCGGGACGATGGAATTCGATCGCATCGCCCAGGCCGTCGCGCAACGCGTCGCACATCGCATCGCATTTGCGCTGGTACGCGGCCGTGATGCGCGGCAGATGGCGTTCGAGCGCGCCGTCGGCCAGGTATTCGGCGGCGGCCGCCTGCGTCCATGGCGTGCTGCACAGGTCGACCGTCTGCTTCGCGATCACGCAGCGCCGTGCGATCTCCGCCGGCGCGATCGTCCAGCCCACGCGCAGCCCAGGCGCGACGATCTTCGACAGGCTCGCGAAATGCACGATCCAGTCGCGCGCGCCGTCCACTTCATCGGCGAGTGCCAGCATCGACGGCACGGCTTCGCCCGCGAAACGCAGGTCGCCGTACGGATCGTCCTCGACGATCAGGAAACGGTATTGCACCGCGAGACGCAGCAGCTTCAGCCGGCGCTCGCGCGTGAGCGTCGCGCCCGTCGGGTTCGCGAAGGTCGGGACGGTGTAGAGCAGCTTCGGCTGCACGATCGCGCCGGACGCGAGCTGTTCGCCGAGACGATCGACGTCGAGGCCTGCGCCGTCGACCGGAATCGTCACGATGCGCGCCTGCTGCAGACGCATTGCCTGCAGCGTGGCCGGATAGGCCGGCTGTTCGGTCAGCACGACGTCGCCGGGCGCCACCATCACGCGCAGCAGCAGGTCGAGGCCCTGCTGCGAACCGGTCGTGACGAGCAGCTCGGCCGCCGTGCACGCCACGCCGCGACGCCCCATCAGCGCGATCAGTTGCTGTTTCAGTTCGGCAAGGCCGTCGGTCGGGCCGTACTGCAGGCAGCGCACGGGCTGCGCATACGCGCGCTCGGCGGCTGCGTTCAGGCCGTCGACGTCGAACAGGTCGCTGGCCGGGTAGCCGCCCGCGAAGGAAATCATGCCCGGTTCGGACAGGTACTTGAACAGTTCGCGGATCGGCGAGCCGGCGGGATTCTGGAATGAGGAAGTGAACGCGTACATGTCGTCGTGAGCTGGATGGCGCGGACGGCCGGGATAGCCGCCCGATACCGGCCACCGCGGCGCTTCTGGGGCCACGGCGGCGAAATCGAGCCACGATTGTCGATAGTCATTAAGGCTGCGGCAAACGATATCTATGCACTAGGTCTTGCGGTTTGGTCATCAAATGGGGGGATGGCGGGGGAAGCAAAACGCACTAAACGTCAGCGCCTCAACACCAGGTTTCACCCACGCGTTGCCGGCGGAAAGCCAATCCGCCCGATTGTTTCGCTTCGCCGTGCATCCACCCCACCCGCCCCGCTTGGCCGCGATCCGGCCGCATCAGTGCGCCGGCCCCGCGGGCGCGGGCGGCGGCGGCTTGGGCTTCCACGTCGAGAGCGCGCGCGTGAGGTCGTCCGACACGTAGTGCGGACCATCGAACAGATAGACCGAATAGCCGCGATACGCCATCAGTTGCTTGCTCAACTCGTCGGCGCTGGCGGCCCGAAAGCCGCCCCGCTCGGCAGGCCGGAACGCCTCGGCGATCACCCGCACGCGTTGCTTGCCCAGTTTTGAAACGAGTTCGTCGAGGTAGCTGCGCGCGACATACGGCTCGCGGGCATAGACGCCGCAGCCATCCTGGAAGAACACGCCGACGTCCGCGGGCAGCCACGCCGCGAGCCAGTCCGCGAGCGTCTTTCCGCCGACATTGGTCTGGTCGTACACGCTCACCCACAGCGGACGCGGCAGCCGTTGCAGGATCGCGGCGAGCTTGGGCGCGTCCTGCCAGGTCGGATCGATCTCGACCGGGAAGTAGTAACCGGTGACATGCAGCGGGACGGATGCGTGCGCGACTTCCAGGGACTGCTCGGCGAGCGTCGACAGATGGGTGCGCGCCCGTTTTTCGTCCTGATAGCCGGCGAGGCCCAGGATCACGTTCCTGGCCCATGGCTCGCGGCCGATACGTTCCCAGTCGGGAAGGTGCGCGGCAGGCTGGATGCGGGTGTTGGCGATGAACGCGGTGTCGTCGACGACAGTCCATTGAATCAGCAGATCGTGTATGCCGAGTATCTGCCAGTTGCCGACGGGATTCGTCGTCGTGTTGTCCACCTGCCAGACGACGCCGTCCGCGTGCACGTCGTGCGCGGTCCAGCTGCAGGCGGCCACGACGAGCGATGCGCCGATCGCCGCGAGCGTCGCCGCGCGAGGCGAACGCGGCGCGGCGGCGAGCGGGCCCGGTCGCGCTGCGCGCCCAAACCGGCCCATGCGTTGTTGAATCCTGCGCCAGGCCGGGATCGCATACGTGGTCATCGCTGGCTCCCCGGAAGCATGCCTGCGCGTCATCGTAGCCGATCAAATGCAAACGTGCGACCCGCGTTGTCGATGCGGGTCGCACGTTGCTGTCGTTACGCCTGCGTCACTTGGCCGTCGTACCGTCCACCCACTTGTAGCCGAGGTTCGTAATGCCGGTTATGAGGCTCTGGAAGTCCTGGAACGCCGGCAATCCGAGATCCGGTTCAAGCCAGTACGGATGGAAGAAGAAGGACGCGAAACCGTCCCGCACCGCCAGGCCATACTGCGCATTGGTCACGATTTGCTGCCACGTGTACGTGATGCACGAGAACGGGTCGATATTGCAGATGTTGTACTGCACGCTGCCGAGGTTCTCCGGAATGATCCGCTGCCCGTAATAATCGGAGTTGATGATGTACGGGAAAAACTGCCCGGCCGAAAAGTCCTGGTTGGCGGCACCCGTGCCGAGTTGCGGATTGGTCGCGGTGTAATACACGGCCCGCTGGAATGTGGTCGGGAACGTGAGCGCTGTCGCCGACGATGCGGCCGGCGACATCTGGTACTGCGGCGCCGCCCAGCCGACGACCTTGTAGCCGTTGGTCGTGAACTCGAGCAGGCCATCGGCCATTCTGCCTTCCGCCCACGGGATGGAGTCCTCATCGACCGGGCGGTTCTGCACCGCGAACCAGAACTCGTAGTCGCTGCCGCTCACTGCATTCTGCAGGTTCGGCGTCGAATCGTACTGGTGCGTGTAGCCGTGCATCACGACCGAGCCGCCGCGCGCGATTGCATAGTTCAGCGCACTCTTGAGGCCGGTGGCCTGCGCCAAGTGGATCGTCTCCGGCACACCGCCGTTGTAATAGCCGTTCGGGTCCGTATACAGCGGAATGGTGGCCATCGTGAACGGGATCCTCCTCGCGTACATGTAGTTCGTCAGCTGCTGCATCGAACTCGTCGTCGTATACGCGTCGAGGTCCTCCAGGCGGACCAGCGCACGATGATTCACCGGTGCATTGGTCTGCAGGATGTCATGCAGGATGTCGCATATCACCAGGTAGCGATCCGTCGGGCCGATGTAGGAAAACGGCATGTCCGCGAAATACCAGAGGTTGCCCGAACGCATCACGTAGGGCGTGGTTGCGCCGCTCTGGCTGTTCTTGATGGTGACGAGCGCCTGCGCCTTGGCGGAATTCGTGATCTGGGTCAGCCCGACATCCGGATCCGCGCTGATGGTGCCGGTTGACGCGTCATAGGAGTAGTACTTGACCATCGACAGGTTCTTGTACGTGACCGTGTCGTAGAAGCCGGGATTCGGATTGCTGGACGAAGGCGTTGCGTTCATTCCGGCGAGGCCGAGGAAGTTGAATCCGTAGGTCTGGTTGAACGTATAGGCCGTGTTCCATGCCAGTTCCCACAGGTTGTACTTGAACCAGACCACGGTCTTCGTGGCGGTCATCACGTCGCTCAGGAACGCCGTCGGAATCGGGTTGTTGTAGTAGTCGCCAATATAGAACGTCGCGTCGTGGCTCCCGATCATGCCGGACGTATAGTTCTGGATCGGAACCAGATCGACGGTCGTATTGAAGTGACCGAGCAGGTTCCTCAGCATGATGCTGTATATCAGGCCCAGCTTCGAATACGGGTCGTTGGCCGGATTGTCGTACAGCACGAGCGTATGGGCAGTAGTGGCCTGCGCGTGCGCGGTGCCCGGCAATGTCATTTGCGCGAGTCCGGCAAGCAGGGCGATGACGATCAAGATCTTTTTCATGGCCGTTTCTCCCTAGTCACGTTCCACGTTGCCATTGGATTTCTTGACGGAATTCAGGTTGAACTTCGGGCGGCCCGTTTCCTTGTATGCCTTGTCCCAGTCCTCGTCGGACATGCCCGCTTTCACTTTGACCTGAGCCGAGCCGTTCGGCAGCGGAGGCGGCTTGATCTTCTTCTGGCCAGAAGAATTGCCGTTCTGCTGCGCATTTCCGTTCTGCTGCGCACTCGCATCCTGAACGCCGACGGCGACGACGAGCGCGGCGATTAATGCGACGAGCGATCCGGCGGTGCTCAACCCGTTCCGAAAAGATTGATTGCGATGCGAAGGCATGATTTTCATCCTTTGATATGCAAAATAAGTTCATCTCGTTCACGAAACGAGCACGGCCGAACGCGATCCGGATTCGGGGCGTTATGTCGTGAATTTCTGCTGCGCGATTGAAACCAGACGAATAAATCCGGCAGGAGATGGTTTGACTTTCAAGCTAGAACCGTACCATCCGTCGCAAATGGGCATAGCGCCAAGGGGACGAAATTGACGTATCGATGCAGCCCAAAATTGCGTCGATAAAACGTTTCAGGCGTGCAACGCGGCGGTGTCACGAATTTAATCGGACAAACCTGCGAAGCCTGCTCTTACGATTCAGGGAAAACCAGTTAATCGCGGTTCATTGCAGCGATGCGATGCGTCGATCGTCATGGGTGACCTGCATGCGCAATGACGACCGAGGTGCCGTATTTCCGGTTCGACGCCAATCCATCCGGCCGGGCGCCGCTGGAGCCGCGTCACGACTTCCCGATGGCAGCATCCGAGGCCCGGCAAAGGGTCTGAAAACGATGTGTCATCCGGCCGATCTGCCGCGTGTTTCAGCGCTGAAACATTTGGCTCGGATTCACTGGGCCGATCCTGTGCGGCGCCCCGCGATGCCCGCAGGCTCAAGGGTCGCGCAGCGATGGCGCACGACTTGCTAGATGATCCATGTGTTGCGAAGCCAGTGCGCGGGGAGCACTGCGCGTGCGTCGGGCGGAGCGCAGCCGCAAGCGTTGAAGCATGCAGGGACGGAGGTGGGCAGGCGGGAAGCAGGCTGTCAAAAAGTCATCCACTGAACACGTCGCATCGTCCGCGATGCGACGCGGCCACATCGGGAAAGCGCGCGTCCTGCGCAGCGTTTTTTCGAGCGGCGGGAACTCGCGTGGCGCACACCACGCAGTGGACGTGACGGGGGCGGCGAGGACGAATGAAAGCATCGTCTTGCGTCGGTACGAGGGGAAATAATCAAATAAAAGATAACAGCGCGGAAAAAATGATGGATCACATGATTTGGAGTGCGTATTTATATACGCTTAACCTTGTCACCATTGTGACCGCAATCGTCATCCTGGTGAGCACGCTGGATGACCTCACGCTGGATGCCTGCTATTGGTCCTTTGAAATCGGGCGCATCCTGCGCCGCGAAAAATCGCAAACGATCGATATCGGCATGCTGCGCGCGCTGGAAGAGCGCCATCTGGCGCTGATGGTACCGGCCTGGAAGGAATATGACGTCATCGCCAAGATGATCGAAAACACGTTGGCGACCCTCGAGTACGAGCGCTACGTGATATTCGTCGGCACCTATCACAACGATGCCGAAACCACGGCCGAGGTCGAACGGATGGTGCGCCGGTACCCGGGCCGGGTCACGCGCGCGACGGTCATGAACGACGGGCCGACCTGCAAGGCGGACTGCCTGAACTGGATCGTCGAAGCGATCCTGCGCTACGAAGCGGTCCATCACATTCAGTTCGCGGGCGTCGTCATGCACGACTGCGAGGACGTCATTCATCCGGTCGAACTCAAGTACCTCAACCACGCGGTGGCGGATAGCGACCTGGTCCAGCTTCCCGTGCTGTCCTTGCCGCGAAAATGGAACGAGTTCGTCGCCGGCTGCTACCTGGACGACTTCAGCGAAACGCACCAGAAGGATGTGCCGGTGCGCGCCCGGCTGACCGGCATCGTCCCGGGCGCGGGCGTTGCGTCGTGCTACAGCAGGCGCTCGATCGAAGCGGCGATGAAGGAACGCAACGGTTGCCCGTTCAACACCAGTTCGCTGACCGAGGACTACGACTTCAGCTTTCGGCTGCGGGACCTCGGCATGAAGGAAACCTTTGCCCGCTTCCCGCTTTCGGATATCGCGCGAGGCGCCGGCGGCCAGCGTGCGAACGGCAGCGTCGCCAATCGAAACCTGCTGGCCACGCGCGAGTATTTTCCCAAGACATTTCGCACCGCCTACCGTCAGCGCGCGCGCTGGATTCTCGGCATCGCCTTTCAGGGCTGGGAGCAGCTCGGCTGGAAAGGCAACCTGCTCACCCGCTACATGTTCTTCCACGATCGCAAAGGCATCGTGACATCGCTGTTTTCGGTGATTGCCTATGCCGTGCTGCTCAACTTCCTGCTGCTTGCGGCGCTCCAGAGCGCCGGCGTCGTGATCCCTGCCGGCGCCTCGGCCATCATGGCGAGCTCCTGGGTCACGCCGCTGCTGTGGGTGAACACCGCCATGCTGTTTGCGCGTGCCGGGCAGCGCTATCACTTCGTCAGCAAGCTGAACGGGCCGCTCCAGGGGCTGCTGTCGATACCGCGGATGTTCGTCAACAACCTGATCAACTTCTACGCGGTCTGCCGTGCGTGGCGCATCTATCTCGGCCATCTCGCGAGCGGCAAGCCCATCGCGTGGGACAAGACCAGCCATACCTACCTGTCGAACCAGGAACTCGGGAAGGCGCGCCTCAAGATCGGCGAGATCCTCGTCGGCTGGGGCGTGGTCACGCTGGAGCAATTGCAGGCCAGCCTCGAGAAACAACTGGTCTGCGGCAAGCGGCTGGGCGAACTGCTGATCGAAGGTAGCGCGCTCTCGACCGAATCGCTCGCGGATGCGATCGCCGAGCAGGCCGAACTGCCCCGGGTGAGCCTGGGCAACGTCGCGGTGGGCCACTTCGCGGATTCGCTCGCATTCGAGCTGCAGTACGCGTATCGGGCCGTCCCGTTTTCCACGGCGGACGACGGCACGTTGAACGTCGCGGTCGGGCGACCGCTCACGCCGGACGAACAGGATGTCGTGCGTCGCGGCGCCCGGGCGAAAGTGGCCTACTTCATTGCCTGCGATATGGAGATTTCCGCCGAGCTCGCCCGGCACTCGCGCTTCGTCGAACTCACGCGCATGCGCGACGGCGATCCGGCCGCGCACCCAGGTGCTCCCGTGCAAAAACCGTCGGGAGAACAGGCATGAAGCATTCGAAACTCCCGATCGCGGCCAGCCTCAAGCGCTGCGCACGGTTGAGCGCACTGGCGATCGCCGTGTCGCTGGCCTGGCAGGCGCCGGCATCCGCCGCCCAGCAACTGACGCCCAAGGCCTACAAGCTCGCCGACAGTGCCTACAAGGCGATCAACACCGGCGACCTGCCGCTCGCGGAAGTGTATGCGGCGCGCGCCATCAAGATCCAGCCCGGAAGCGAACAGCTCGGGCTGCTGCTCGTCGATGTCTACAGGCGGGAAGGAAAAGTCGACGAAGCCGACTCGATGACCGAATCGCTGATCGTTCGTTTCCCGAAGAGTGCGGCGGTACGCGCGCAGCACGGCTACCTGGCGCAGCGGCAGATGCGCTACGACGTTGCCTGCAGCGATTTCGCCTCCGCCGTCGCGACTGGGAAATGGAGCAAGGAACAGCAACGCAACCTGCGTCTCGCGTGGGCGGACAGCGCACTCGCGGCGAAGCGCCCGCATGAAGCCGGCATTGCGCTGGCGCCGCTGGCCGATGAAAAATCGGCCGTCGTGCAGGTGCGCATCGCGCAGATGAGCCTGCAGGCAGGCGACCGCGACACCGCCATCCGCGTGGCCGACCTGGCGGCCGGCGACGCGACGACCGACGGCGAGCGCAACATGGCCGCGTCGATCGCGGCGCAGGCGCGGCAGGAAGATCAGGCCGCCCAGGATCCCGTGGACAATACCGCGCAACAGAAGCTGCAGGAGGCCTATGACCTCCTGCGCGACCACAAGGATCGCGAGGCGCTCGACGCATTCCAGGAGGGATTTTCCGGCGGGGCCGGCAACGCGATGAACTACGCGGACGCGGGCTACGCCGCCAAGCGGATCGGGCTGAACCAGGAGTCCATCGACCTGTTCGAGCACAGCCTCGACGCCGATGAAAACGAACACACCTTCGATGCGCAGCACAAGTTCGGCTATCGGCGCGAAGTCGAGCAGCTTCAGCGCTCCTGGGGGTTCGTGCTGAGCGCGCCGTACCAGTCGGCCGCGTTCGGCCCGCAAGGCACCATCAGCGTGTTGCAGCCGGGTATTGAAGTGTATTGGCAGCCGCCGAAGATCGGCTATCAGAACGGCCGCATCTTCCAGTTCTTCGTGCGCGGATACGGCACGGCCTACGACGGAACGGGCAACGTGACCGGCATGCCGACCGTGCAGGGTTCAGTGGGCGCGCGCTACAAGCCGCTGCCCGACCAGAACGTCGTGCTGACCGCCGAGCGGCTGTTCCACGTCGGCAGCCTGTCGATGACGGACTGGCTGATGCGCCTGGGGTATTCGTCGGAAGGCGGGACCGACCTGAGGGTGACCGAACCGAGCTGGCGCAGCTGGCAGGCCTACGTCGAAGGCGCTTATTTCATCAGCGCGGGTCGATACATCATTTATTCGGAGTTGCGTTACGGGCACACCTGGCGGTTGCCGATGATCAGCGACCGGCTGACCGTCTACCCGCACGCCGCGGTGGCCGGCGATCACGACAATCGACAGCCGGACAAGACGGCGATCGGCGCCGGGCCCGGTATCCAGTTGCGGTACTGGTTTCGCGAAGGCCGCTATAGCGCGCCGGCGAGCTATCTGGATGTCACGGTGCAATACCGGTTCGGTTTGACGTCAGCGGCACGCGCACGTGGTCTCGTGGTACGCGCGACATTGTGGTTCTGACTGCGACGCTGACGCTTGCTTTTGAATGACGCGACTGCTTAGTTGGGCGACTTGAGCGTGATGATCGTTTGACGCAACAGCTGGAAGTACGAGCTCGTCGAATACGGGAGCATTTGCTCGACGTAGTTCCACCAGAAGAATCCGCCGATGAAACGCGGATCGGTCATGCTGTTGACCATCGGGTAGTACGTCTTGATCAGGTTCTGCTGCACCGACGCCGGCGCGGACGTGTCCGAGGTGCCGATTTCGCCGAAGCCGACCTTCGCGTTCGGGAAGATGCTTTCCAGCGCCGCGAAATCGTTCTTCCACGTCGGATTCAGCCCCGGGCAATCCTGGTACGGGTAGTAGCTGAACAGCGCGTAGTCGGCCTGCTGACGCACCGTCGAGGACAGGAAGGTGGTCGGCCACGTCTTCCAGTAATCCTGCGGCTTCTCCCAGCAGTTGTTGCCCTTGCTGTCGTCGTTGTAGTACAGCGTGATGGCCGTCTTGCCGCCGTTCGATTTGACGATCTGGTTGGCCGCGGCAACCATCTGACCGATCTGCTGCTCTTGCGAGTTGACCACGGCGTTCGTGCCGTCCGGGTTGTTACGCAGCCATTCGCCGTTGATTTCGTTCGCGATCTCCCAGACGTCGACGGTGTTCTTCAGCTGCGACACCAGTTCCTGCGTGCGCGCCTGATACGTGGCGAGATCTGTCGGGAAATAGTAAGAATCGTAGACTTCGCCCATCACGTACGCGACGGCGTGCAGGCGCAGCAGCGGTGCGTAGTAGTCGGCGGCCGACGTACCCGGATCGAACACCACACGCACGGTGGGCTTGTACGGCAGGTTCTGCAGCGACGCGATGATCGCGTCCAGCTTGGTCAGGTCGTCGAGGGTCACGCCATAGACGGGATTCTTCAGAGGTTCGACCTGGGCGTGGGCGGACTGGGATAAAGGCAGGAGCCCAGCATAAGCAACGCATGCGGCAATGGCCGTGCGCGAAAGGTTTTTCGTCAGTTTTTTCAAAACGCTTTCCGTCCTAAAGTAAGAAGAAGCGCGATTTTAGACGAAAATAAAAGCTAATTATCGGATGATATTGAAAGTGGCGAGCCCCAAAAAGATCGTTAGGATCGGTATCGAATGTGGGTGCGGCGGGGTGTCGCGGTCGGGGAGTTGTTACGTGATACTTATTAAATGCACCGCAGCATCGGCGCCGGGATGCGGCGGGTGCGCGTCAGGGTAAAGCCGACGTCCGGGTCTGCGTGCAAACGATTGCCGACGTCCGACGCTGGCCGCAGCCAACCTCGACGAATATGCGCAGCACCGCGACACGAACCCCCAACGCCACCCGCGCATCCGGCGACCGGATAGCGGAACCCGCCACAGCCGGGTTTCCGCTACGCGGCGCCTCGCGGAGCCGCCACGGCCCCGCTTCCATTACCTGCTCAAGCAGACGCGTTCCGATTCGCCTCGATCACCGTCAACGCCGCCATGTTCACGATCCGCCGCACCGTCGCACTCGACGTGAGAATGTTCACCGGCGCATTGACGCCCAGCAGGAACGGCCCCACCGCCACATTGCTCCCGGCCTCGGTCTTCAGCAGGTTGTACGCGATATTCCCCGCATCGACGTTCGGGCAAACCAGCAGGTTCGCCGCGCCCTTGAGCGGCGACATCGGCAGCAGCCTCGACCGCAAGCCCTCGTCGAGCGCGCAGTCGCCGTGCATCTCGCCGTCCGCCTCGATATCCGGCGCCTGCGCCCGGACGATCTCCAGCGCCCGGCGCATCTTCACGCCCGACGCCGCACTGCCCGACCCGAAGTTCGAGCGCGACAGCAACGCCGCTTTCGGCGTCAGGTTCAGCCATTCCATCTGACGCGCCGCGGCAATCGTGAATTCCGCGATCTGCTCCGCGTCGGGATTGTCGTTGACGTGCGTATCCACCAGCGCGACCGTGCGCTGGTCGAGCAACAGGATATTCATCGCCGCATAGGTCGACGCACCCGGCTTCTTGCCGATCACTTCGTCGACGAACCGCAGGTGGTTGTGATACTCGCCCACCGTCCCGCAGACCATCCCGTCCGCATCGCCGAGCCGCACCATCATCGCGCCGATCAGCGTCAGGCGGCGCCGCATCTCGACCCGCGCCATCTCCTTCGAGATGCCATCGCGGCACCGCAGCTCCCAATACGTCGTCCAGTATTGCGGGAACCGCTCGTCATACTCGGGGTTCGTCACCTCGACATCCTGGCCGAGCCGGATCCGCAGGCCGAATCGCTCGATGCGCGCCAGCAGCACCTCCGGGCGCCCGACCAGGATCGGCCGCGCCAGCTTCTCGTCGACGATCACCTGCACCGCGCGGAGCACGCGCTCGTCCTCGCCCTCGGTAAAGACGATCCGCGCCTTGCCGCCGTCGCGCACCAGCTGGCGCGCCGTCGCGAACAGCGGTTTCATGAACGCGCCCGAGTGGTAGACGAATTGCTGCAGTTGCTCGACGTACGCGTCGAGATCGGTCAGCGGGCGCTTCGCCACGCCGCCTTCCATCGCCGCCTTGGCCACGGCCGGCGCGATACGGACGATCAGGCGCGGGTCGAACGGCTTCGGAATCAGGTATTGCGCACCGAACGCCACGTCATACGCGCCATAGGCGGCCGCGACGACTTCGTTCTGCTCTTCCTCGGCCAGCCCCGCGATCGCGTGAACCGCGGCGATTTCCATTTCACGGGTGATCGTCGTCGCACCCACGTCCAGCGCGCCACGGAAGATGTACGGGAAGCACAGGACGTTGTTGACCTGGTTCGGGTAGTCCGAGCGGCCCGTCGCGATCACGACGTCGTCGCGCGTCGCATGCGCGAGTTCCGGGAAAATTTCCGGCGTGGGGTTGGCCAGCGCGAGAATCAGCGGGCGCGGCGCCATCGCCTTCAGCATCTCGGCGGTCAGGATCCCGCCGACCGACAGGCCCAGGAACACGTCCGCGCCGCCGATCACTTCGGCCAGCTTGCGCGCGTCGGTTTCCTGCGCAAAGCGCGACTTCGCCGGGTCCATCAGCGTGGTGCGGCCGCGGTAGACGACGCCCTCGATGTCGGTCACCCACACGTTTTCGACCGGCAGCCCGAGGTCGACCAGCAGGTCCAGGCAGGCCAGCGCTGCGGCCCCGGCGCCCGACGTCACGACCTTCACTTCCGAAATCGACTTCCCGACGACCTTCAACCCGTTGATGAACGCGGCGGAAACGGTGATGGCGGTGCCGTGCTGATCGTCGTGGAAAACGGGGATCTTCATGCGATCGCGCAGCTTCTGCTCGACCGTGAAGCACTCGGGTGCCTTGATGTCCTCGAGGTTGATGCCGCCGAAGGTCGGCTCGAGACCGGCGATGATGTCGACCAGCTTGTCCGGATCGGTTTCGTTGATCTCGATGTCGAAGACGTCGATCCCCGCGAACTTCTTGAACAGCACGGCCTTGCCTTCCATGACCGGCTTGGACGCGAGCGGGCCGATGTTGCCCAGACCCAGCACCGCGGTGCCGTTCGTGATCACGCCCACCAGGTTGCCGCGGCTCGTGAAACGGTGCGCCTGCAGCGGATCGGCGGCGATGGCTTCGCACACGCCCGCCACGCCCGGCGTGTAGGCCAGCGCGAGATCGCGCTGGGTCACGAGCGGCTTGCTGGCGACGACCGAGATCTTTCCCGGGGTCGGAAATTCGTGATAGTCGAACGCTGCCTGCTGCTGTGTCTCAGTCTGTTTCATGTTTTCGATCCGGGCACGGGCGCCAGGCCAGTCCCGGCGCGATCCATGAAGGGGATTCTAGGGATCCGCCATAAGGTGATGATTCTGTTTTAATATCGGCCCATCACTTTTTCATGATGAATACGTGACCAGTCAATGATTTTTGACGCGAACGACGTGGTCAGGCGGCTGGGCGCCCGCCTGAAGATGCGGCACCTGGTGCTGTTGCTGCAGATCCAGCAGCACGGGTCGCTGACGCGCGTCGCAGAGCACATGGCCAGCAGCCAGCCGGCCGTGACGAATGCGCTGTCCGAGCTGGAGAGCATGTTCGGCACGCCGCTGTTCGAACGCTCGTCGCGCGGCATGCGGCCCACCGCGCTCGGCGCGGTCGTGCTCGAGCGGGCGAAGGCGATGATCAAGGATCTCGACCACCTCGCCCGCGAGATGGAGGCCGTCGCCGCCGGACACGCGGCCCACCTGCACATCGGCGTGATTCCGTTCATTTCCGGCCAGATGCTGTCGGCCGCACTCAAGCGGCTGCAGGCGCGCATGGAGCGGCGCCTGACCGTGACGATTCACGAAGGCACCAGCGATCAGCTGCTGCTGCAGCTCAGGGATCACAGCGTCGACATCGTGATCGGGCGCGCGTCGTCGGCGATCGACCTGGGCCAGGTCTCGTTCGAGGTGCTGTACCAGCAGCAGCCGCGCATGATCGCGAGCCGGCGCCTTGCCGCGAAGCTGGCCCGCACCGCGCTCGACTGGCAGAAGCTGCACGCACTCGACTGGATTCTCGGCGCGCCGCATACGCCGATGCGCGAACAGGTGACCGACCTGTTCCTGTCGGCCGGCATCCCCCCGCCCGTTCCGATCGTCGAAAGTTACTCGTCGAAGCTGATCGGCGAGATGATCGCGTCGAGCGACGAGGCCGTATCGATCGTACCCGCCGATATCGCCGAAGAACTTGTGCGGATCGCCGGCGTGGCGATCGTGCCGTACTCGCTGGTCTGGACGCTCCCGCCCATCGCGCTGTTTACCCGCGCCGCCGATTCGCGCTCGCCCGCGCGGGATCTGCTCGTGGACGCACTGCGCGAGGTGTGCCGGGAGACTTACGGGGAAGCGCAGCGATAAGGGTTCACGCGCCGGCCTTGAGCGGCGCGCCGGGTCCGCCGAAAGCCGTCATGCGCTTCGACGGATACCGTGCCGCCCCGTAGCAGGCTACTGGCTGGCGGTGAGGCGACGCAGAATTTCCGCACGCTCGGCGGTCAGCACATGATCCGAGCCCTCGCCGCGGTCATATCGCTTGGTCGTCCGGTAGGAAAACCGCTTCCTGTACTGGCTGGTGGCGGGATCGAACACCCACGCATCGACGACGAACAGGTGCGCCTCGAAATGACTCTCGCCGTCGCCCCACACGTAATCGGCCCGAACGAACACCGGATAGGGCGACACGTCCGGCACCTTCCACATCGCGCGGTCGGCCAGCTCCGTCTGGGTGACTTTCGGCATCAGGTTCTCGATCTTGCCGTTCGCGCCATAACGCAATATCGCCACGCGCTCCAGCATCCCGCTGCCACCACCGAAGAACATCCCCGAGAAGAACACCCACGAGCCACCCGACGCAATCGGCAACCGTTCGGATCGCGGCTTCAGACCGAACTGGTACTGGTTTTCCGTCGAGCCATCGGGAAGCGGCGCGGGCGGCATTTCGAAGCACGGCGCGCGATCGGGGAGCACACAGAGTTTCACACCGGACAGCGGGAACCCCTCGTTGTCCAGCCGGCCCTCCGCCTGGCTAAAACGCGGGAATGCGAGTTCGCTGGATGCGGCTTGAGCCCCTGCGATGCCAACGACGGAAATGCTCAAGATCACGCAGAGCGGCTTGAAATACCTGCGCATGCACCGGCCCCTTCTCTCATGTTTTGTTAGCCGCGAATTGTCGATGATCCGGCCGCTTCTGTCGAATGAACGGTTGCGGCCGGCGACGCGTGCCGGCTAACCCACATCAGACGGTGGCCAGCACCAGACGCCCCGGCGACGCGCCGATATGCAGCCCGTCGGAACGATTCGCGAGATAACGCTGGTTCAACTCGTCCGGCGTCCACGTGCTGCTGTGGCTGAAGCCCAGCGCGGCCAGCCGCCCGGTCAACTCGGCGGGTTCGAAGAAGCTCTTCCACGGTTCGCCGCGCTCGGCGAAGCGCGCCATCATCTGCTCCATCGCGATGCGCATGATCGGCGGCAGGCTCGGCAGCGGGACCACGTATTCGAGCAGGACCGCGCTGCCGGTGGCACAGCCGGCGATGAAGCGCAGCGTCTCGATGACCGCGGCCTCGTCGAGATACATCGTCACGCCAAGCCAGCTGAACAGCGCCGGCGCATCGCTATCGAAGCCGGCGCGCGCCAGCCCTTCCGCGAGCCCGACGCGCTCGAAATCGACCGGCACGAACTGCAGCGACGGCGGCACCGCGATGCCCGCCTCGCGCAAGCGGGCCTGCTTCCACGCCCGCGTCGCCGGCAGGTCGACCTCGAACACGCGCCCCGGCGCATCGGGTCGCCGGTATGCGCTGGTATCGAGCCCCGCGCCGAGCACCACATACTGGCGGATGCCGCGCTCGACCGCATCGGCCCAGACGTCGTCGGCAAGCCGGCTGCGCACGACCACCGTGCTGCGCATGCCCACGGTCATCGGCTGGCGAAACTTGTCGAGGTTGTCGCGCAAGGCCTGCGCCTCGGTCGCGCCGAGCACGGTCAGCGCGACCGGATCGTCGAGCACCAGCGGCCGGTCGAGCAACTGGTGCGCGGCGCGCTGCGTGGCCACCATCAACGCGCTCGGCTTGGGTCCGGCATTCACCGGCGTCGTGTCGTGGCCGACGATATGCGCGCGGTTCAGATAGGCCAGCAACGCGTCGTCGAGGCCGATGCCCAGTTGCAGATCCGGTTCGCGCATCATCGCATCGCGCACGCGTGCTTCCAGCGCGGCGTCGTCGCCGCAGAAGCTGTCGAGAAACAGCTGCTGCCAGCGCTTGACGATGGCCTGCACCGGTGCGGCGCCGGCGTCGATGCCCGCGTCCATGTGCGCTCTCAGTTCGACCACCAGCGCCGGCCACGCGCGATCCTTCAGCGCGGCGAACTGGCGCCGCCGCACCTCGTCGGCCTGGGCCGGATCGAGGTGCTTCGCCAGCAGCGCGCAGCGCGCGTGCGCGAACGCTTCGTCGATCCACGCCAGCATCCCGGCCGTGATGCCGACGATTTGCGGCGCGCGCGGCTCGTCGAGCTGCATCTGCATCAGCTTGGTCGCGAGCGTCGGGTCGTTGCGGGTCATCCGGACCACGAGCCGGATCCAGCGCCAGGCGAGTGCCTGGGCGGCCTCGCTGTCAGGCGGCAGCGCCTGCTGCCACGCAACGCGGACTTCGTCGATCAGTCCGGTCCAGGATGGATCGGTCGGTGCGATCGTGTCCGGCCCGGATGCCAGCAACGCATCGAGTTCGTCGTCATCAAGGTGTTTTTGGATCATGTTCATCCGCTCCAGAGCGTTCAGCCAGTCGGTCGCCGTGGTCTCGTCGCCGGCGGCGATCTGGTCCACGATGTATCGCAGGTGACGACCGAGGCGCTGCGCGCGCGATGCCTGCGCGTCGAGTTCCGCGATCTGGCGCTGCAGAAGCTGAAGCGGTGAGCCGGCCAGTTGGCCGTCGAGGCTGGCCTTGATGTCGGGCAGCGAATACCCGAACCGTTTCAGCGCCTCGATCCGATGCAGCCGGATAAGGTCGTCCCGCCCATACAGGCGCGCGCCGCCGTCGGTGCGCTGCGACGGCGACAGCAGCCCGATTGCATCGTAGTGATGCAAGGCCCGGACGCTCAGCCCTGCCTTCTTCGCCAGATCGCCGATTTTCAGTCGCATGTTTTCCCAGTCGTCGGTGTCGACCATAAAAGCTGACGTAGCGTCAGGTGCAAGGGAAATCGAAAGGGGTCGTGTGGGCGTCGGATGCAACGTCCGGGAGAATTCACCGGGTTCAGTTGAAAGCTAGGCGGCCGGCTTCTCGTACAGTGCCCAGACGATCCCGTCCGATTTCAACCCGACGCGAACGAAGCCAAGCGACTCGTAGTAAGCGCAGAGCGTCACGTTTTCAACCGCGCAATCGAGTCGAACGAAACGCCGGTTCAGGCTGTTCACCTGGTGAGCGCACCAGTCGAGCATGAAGCTGCCGAGCCCTTGCCCATTGAAACCGCGCCGCACACAAAGGCCGTGCACGTATCCGGCGATCGGTTCCTGCGGCCCCCAGTGCGTGTCCTCGTCGAAGCCGAGCGAAAACGTTCCGGCCAACGTGCCGTCCAGTTCGACGACATACACGTCCTTGCGCGAGACGTTGTTGCGTACCCACGCCTCGGAAAATCCGTCGCCTTCCTTGCCCCACACGTGGTCGCCGTGCGTCAGCTTCTTCGCGTGTGCGTCATTCCGGATCTGCGTCAGCGCCGGTACGTCGTCTGCCGTCGCCCTGCGGATGCTTTTCAAGGTCATCGCCCGTTTCCCCATTGAGTCTTCACGTCGCGGCTCGAAAGCCGCCATCCCGCAAACGCGCACTCCCGACAGCAAGCACTCGCTCCGTCAGCCGAAGGCGCGACGCGCTGATGAAGCCAACGGCTGGAACCAGTGCGCCCACGCCGACAACGCTTTGCACACCATGCGCCAGCGTGATCTTCCTGAACGCTAACCAACGGACAAGTAAATGCCGGTGCCGGCATCAACGATGAACAAGAGCGCAATGAGGAGGCAGGCAACTCGCCAGGCACCGCGCAGGCGAGTCGCCCCGAAATACACTCCAACCACGCCGACACAAAGCGTCACAGGCCAGTATTCAATGCCCGCTCCAAGCACGACGAGATAAAAAGGCCAATCAATGGTGATTTCACTCATCCCGGAATGCCCGGTTGCGTGCGTGGCGCATGCGTTCGCTCATGGTTTGAATGGCATCGATCAGTCGCCGGAGGCTCACCCCTGCGCCTGATGACAAACCACCTCGATGTTGTGCCCATCCGGCCCGATGACAAACGCCGCGTAGTAGTTCGCGTGATAGTGCGGCCGCAGCCCCGGCGCGCCATGGTCCTTCCCGCCCGCCTCCAGCGCCGCGCGATGGAACGCGTCGACTTGCTGCCGGTTGTCGGCCACGAACGCGATGTGCAGATGCGCCGGTTTTTCCGTCGTCTGGAACAGGCACAACGAAGGCTTGCCCGGCGGAGAGATCTCGATGCCGTACGAAGGCTCGCCCTCCCCCTGCACCACGACGCCAAGCGGTTCAAGTGCGCTCAGGAAAAATGCCTTGCTGGCTGCATAGTCGCTCACGCCGAATTTGACATGGTCAAACATGACTCCCCCTCGGATGGATGGGTCTGCCGGCACCCGGATCGAATGTGCAAATCACCGCGATGTTGCCACACGTCGCCGTCGCCGGCACACCCGCTCGCGACCGAACAAAAAAAGCCCGACACAGTCGGGCCAACGAGCGAGATACAAGGAGACATCCCGCTCACCCCTCATCGAGCGGTCACACCGTGCTACCTGACTTCATGATGATCCTGGCGATCGCACACGGCGCTGCGACCGATCGTCGATCGACAGGCTTGCCTGGAAGGATTCGAAAAGAAACGACTACTGCGAAACCGGCGTGCCGGATGACCCGTCCGCCGGCATGGTCGGCAACGGAATGGCCGCGCTGTTCGACCCGCTGCCCGTTGCGCCTGCTGAATTCGTGGTGCCCGTTTGTCCGCGTCGGCCGCGGTGCGCGCCACGCGCGACCGGCGGCGCGCTCGCGGCAACCGGCCGTATCGGCGGATGCGCGATGTACTGGAAGTTGTCGTTGATCGCGCCATTGCCCGTGTCGTACGCGCGGTGCACGAATACGCTGCTGGTCACGGGCTCGCTGGCTTGCGCGAACGCCCGCGGCATCGCGGACACCAACGCGGCTGCCGCTGCCGCGCTCAACGCGGCGATCCGCACGAGCGAACCGGTATCGCGGACTGTCGGGCGTACTGTCACGCTACGTTTCCTCCAATGTGCATCCGGCCGGCGATCGTTCGGCCGCCGATGGCGCCCGCCCGAAAAATTGGCCCGCACCTGAGCGCGGGCCAAGCCGAGAACACAACAACACCTTGGGGGGGTATCAAGGCGGGACCAGTCTAGCCCGAGTCGCCGGAAAGAAAATTTCAGGCCGGATTACAGCTATTACTCCATATAACGAAGCCTCGGTCGGCGTCGTGTGCGGCCAGTGGCGATGCATCGTCCGTGAGCCCGTGTAACGACTCGGCGCCTCGAGTCGTTACACGGCGTCGCTTCAGGCGGGTGGCGTGGCGCCGTCGCGCATCAAGCTTCCACTTGCCTTGCAAACGCAGTCGACGTCAAAACCGGCAGCGGCGACCTTCATACAAGCCGTGGACACCGCGAACGCAGCAACGGGCCGGATCAACCCGCGCCGGACAGATGCAGCGTGAACCATTCCACCGCCGCCTGGCTGGTTGCGTCGAAGTGCTCGATATACGGCGTGAAATGTCCGCCCTTGATGACGAGCAGCCTCTTCGGCTCCAGCGCGCTTCCCCACGCGTTGAGGCACAGGTCGGTGGGCGTCAGCAGATCCTGGTCGGCCACGATCATCAGCAACGGGGTGGGCGAGATGCGGTCGACATACTGGCCCGGCTCGTTCTCGCGCGACATCTCGGCGCTGCGCAGCGTCACTTCGTTTTTCCAGTTCGGTGCAAACCGGGCCGCCGACTCGGTGAAGAACCGGTACGCGTCCGCACCGGCCATCGCACGCGCGGTCGCGGGATCGACACTGACGGCCGGCAACATCGCCGGCGCACCGCCCGCGAAACGCTGCCTGCGATCCTCATCGAAGCGAGCCAGCGTCGCCGGCACCAGATCGGAACGCGTGCGGCGCAACGCCGACCGATACCCGCTGATCGTCGGCACCTGCGACACCACGCATTTGACGCGCCGGTCGATTGCCGCGACTTCGAGCACGTGGCCGCCGCTGTAACTGGTGCCCCAGATGCCGATGCGGGCGGCGTCGACGTCCTGGCGGGTGAGCAGATAGCTGATCGCATCGCGATAGCCGCGCTTCTGTTGCACCGGGTCGATCTCCTGGCGCGGGTACCCGTCGCTCGCGCCGAAATTCCGGTGATCGTAGAGCAGCACGCCAAAGCCGCTGGCGGCAAACACCTCGGCGTAGCGGTCGAGATATTGTTCCTTCACACCGGAGAAGCCGTGCGCCATCACGATGGCCGGATACGTTGCGGTATCGGCGATGCGCTGCGCCGGCTCGTAGTACCAGCCTCGCAGCGTGGCGGCTTCGGACTGGAATTCGATGTCATGTCGCGTCATGTCGGCTTACCTCGTTCGGTCCGTGTTATCGATGACCGACACGATAAGCGTGCACGCCAAGCCCCGCGTTTGCTGGAAAGACGTTTGCTACGCGGAATCGGACAGTTTCGCGTAAGCGCTGGGCGTCATGCCGGCAAACCGGCGAAACACGGTCGAGAAGGCGCTCGTGGTTTCGTAGCCGAGTTCGGCTGCGACGGCGATCA
Organism: Burkholderia lata; assembly: GCF_902499025.1. GTDB lineage: Bacteria > Pseudomonadota > Gammaproteobacteria > Burkholderiales > Burkholderiaceae > Burkholderia > Burkholderia lata_C. The sequence goes on from NZ_CABVPW010000043.1 coordinate 39,170, forward strand.
CGGAGCGGCCCGACGCCAGCAGCGGGCGCGCGGCCGAAATCCGGGCCTGCTGGCGCCAATGGCTGAACGACAACCCGGTTTCGGCGGTGAACAGCCGGGCCAGTGTCCGGCTCGATGCACCGACTTCATCGGCCCATTCCGTCAGCGTTCGCTGATCGGCCGGATTCACCAGAATCGCGTCGCAGACGCGGGCAAGGCGCCGGTCCTGGCCGGACGGCAGCCGCAACGGTTGCTCGGGCGACCACTCGATTTCGGCGAGCATGAGCTGGATCACGAGATCGTCGCGTCCGTCGGGATTGGTCTCGACCGGGAACGAAGACGCGCGCACGATCAACTCACGCAGCAGCGGCGACACGTTGACCAGGCTCGGCTGATCCGGGGTTGCCGATCGGTACGCTTGCGGGTCGACGTAGGCGGTGCGCATTTCGAGCTGCCCGCGGGCACGCATCGCATGCGGCAGGTCGGGCGGAATCCAGAGTGCGCGATGCGGCGGGATCATCCAGAGCGACTGGCAGGCGATGACTTCGGCGATGCCCGTCGTGGTGTAGACGAGTTGCGCGCGCGGGTGCCGGTGCTCTGCGACGACGAAGCCGTCGGGGAAGGCTTTCGGCATGACGGCGGCGATGCCGGGTGCATGCTGGTAGTCGCGCGGGTCGGTGCTCTTCGTGACGGGTGCGATGCCGGCGCGCTTCGGGGCTGCCGCCGCGTTTTGCTCGTTCGCTTTACCGTGGCCGCGCCCTTCGACCTTCATCGCTCGTCCTTTCGTTTGTGCGGAATCGCCAGGTCGTGCGATCCCGGTGAGTCGGACAGATGATACGGGAATGTCGGAATCCGGGAATCCCGGAATGAAGCCGCGAAGCGGTAACGAGATGTCGCTGCCGATTCGCTGTACCGCACACTCGATACGTCGCGTTGAACTTCCGGTCTCGCCGGTTTAAGCAGCATGCTGCGTGATCTTGGAAGTTCGATTCGGCGCTGCTATCGTGATGCACCTTTTGAAGATTTCGGAGCGGGAGATACATGCGGTTGATCTTGCGTCGCGCGATGGCGGCTGATGCCGCGGAGGTAGCCGAAGTCTATCTACGGTCGCGCAATACGCTGGCATCCTATGCGCCGCTCGCGCACGCCGAATCCGCCGTCCGCGATTGGGTGGCCAACATCCTTGTTCCGTCGGGCAACGTCACCGTTGCCGTAAACGATCACCGCATGGTCGGCATGGCTGCGCACGTCGTCACGGATGGCGTGGCATGGCTTGACCAGCTGTATGTGTGCCCCGAATTCAAGCGGCGAGGGATCGGTTCTTCCCTCCTGGAATCGGTGAAGTCGCAGACGGTCGGCAAGCTCCAGCTCTACACGTTCCAGATGAATCGCGATGCCGCTGCGTTTTACGAGCGGCACGGGTTCGTTGCGATTGCATACAGCGACGGAAGCAGGAACGAGGAAGGGTGTCCTGACGTCTTGTACTGCTTGACAAGGTAGCGCACGAAACGCCTGTATGTCGTGCGCAGACAAGCGCGTGTCCAAGGGTCCACCGGCATGGCCCCTGGAGCATGCTCATCAACGTAGCGGCCAACACCCCGCCACCGTCATGCCCGGCGCGTGCTCAGCGTGATTGCCCCGCGTCGGCGACGCGGGCAAGCCACTCCGAAAAACTCCCCGCGATCCGCTCGCGCCGCGCGTCATCATGCCAGACCCGAATCACTTGCCCGGAGGAACCGTCTTCCGCGGGATCGAGGTCAATACACAGATGATTGCCGCTACCGTCGTGCGTGAACGGAATCCACTTCAGGTTGTACCAGTCGTCCCCGATGCCTGGATCCGGTTCCGATTCCACACCGTCGAAAGCGCCTCCGTCGACGAGACCTTTCCAGATTCGCCATTGCGCGAGGATCTCGTGCGCGCTCAGCAGCGCATCGCTTCCGGAAAACTCATCCCCCGCATCGGCCTGGCCATCGTGAATGCGCAGGCTGTCGACGAACGCGTCAGGCAGTCGCGTTCCCAGCGCGGTCTGCAAGGCGGCGATCTCGTCGTCGGACGCCGGCCCGTTGAGGCCACCCGGCAGACGTGACGCATCGGCGGCGAAGGCTGCTTCGAGCCGTTGCCATGTTTCGCGAAGATCGCTGCCGCGTGCGGCGTCGATATCGCGGGTCGTCGTGCGGGCGTCGACCACCGGCAAAGGTTGTGACGTTGCCTCGACGGATGTCGCCGCCACGGGGCGCGGCGGCTCACTGGAGAGGTCGCGGTCGAGACGCAGGAACAGCACGGACGAACCTGCTGCCATGGGACATTCCGCAGCGGGGATCGCGACGAGCACATCGGCACGAACGACGCCGCCGATCAGCCCGTCGCCTTCGGACGGCAACAGGCGGACGACCAGGTTTTCGTCGACGCCGCGATGCAGATTGCCCCATCGCATCGCGTTCAGTCGAGCATCGCGCTCGACGCCGTGGTCGACGATGCCGGACTCCCAATGAGGCCCCGGCGTTGCAGCATGCTCGAGCAAATCGAGCACGCGCGGCATGATCGCGTGCATCAGCATCGCCACTGCGCTCGTGTGGCCCGGCAGGTTGATCAGCGTGGCCTGATCGTAGCTGGTGAGGACCGTCATCCCGCTTTGCGTACCGTCCGGGCGCGTGAACGGCAGCGTGGTTTTCTTCGGCGGCGAGCGATTGTCGCTGCGTCCGAAGTTGAAGCAATCGACCGGCGTTTGCTGGATGTCGACAGTCGTTTCGTCGTAGGAGTACACCAACTGCATATTCAGCCCCAGATTCCGAAATGGCGGCACGGCAGGCAGCCCAGCACCGACGATCAGGTCGTAACGCTGCGCAAGCTCGGCCAGCTTCTTCTTGAATGCATATTCGTTCTGTTGCACCTCGAGCGGCGGCCGTGTCATGTCTGGCGGCTCGATGTACTCGACCGAACCCACCTCGTATCCCCAGCGCTGCAGTACCGCACGGATGTAGGGGCCGCTCGTGTCGGGCCGCTGCCAGCCCTCGCGAGCAGTGCGGGGCGCGCACGGCTCATACCCGACGATCACCACGCCGATGCGCGGCCGTTTCGTCACCTCGATGTCGCGTACGCCTGCGGCCGTCAGCGCGATCTGCCGTTCGGCCGTTATCCGGCTGCCCTTGGGCAGGAGCAGGCTGCCTTGCCGACATTCGCTGCCCGATGCGATCACATGTTGGCCGGCGGAGAGCGGCGCGTGCAGCAGCAGAAAAGATCGAGCGCCACGGTACGAAACCTCGAGGTCGCTTGTCGGGACGACGGTGTCGGCATTTTCCGGCAGCGGGAAATACGGTGGAACATCGACTGCACACTGCGCGCCGATTGCGCGAGCCGCCGGACTGGCGGCCGGCGAGGCCAGCGCGCGTCGGCTGAACTGGAATTCGAGCTCGACCGGTGCGCCACGCGCCGCATGCGCGGTATCGGATGCGCGCAACGCATAGCCTTCGACCGCTGCAAGCGGAACGGGTGGAACATTCTCGAGGGCGAAAACGTCCGCCGCCGTCACGCGCGTCAGCGCATCCTCGACCGCGATCGTCTCGGATTGCATCGCGCCCGGCACGACCCGTCGACAGAGTGCGTAGGGCTGGTTGAACCAGAAGGGGAATTTCTCGTGATCGCTCATGGTGCTTGGTGTTTTCTTGCCGCGGTTCGAAGCTGCCTGCGAACCGCGGCACTGGTACGGTTTTCGTCGGCTATGGCTCAACGTTTTGCCGCAGGCTGCTGAGAACCGACATCGACGTAGAAATTCTCCTTGTCGAGCACGCGCTGGTTCAAATAGAAATTGCCGAGGAAAGCGCCCGCGCGTCGATTATCGCTGGCATCGATACGCTTGACCGAAACTTCCGGATCCGTTGATGCGCCTTCCTCTGTCGAGGCAAACGGATACTCGTCGCAATCGCAATCGCTCGGCGTTTCGTCCGGGTCGCCGGTAAACGTGCACTGGCCAGTGACCGAACCGTATTTCGTGACGCATTGCTTTTTGGACGTATCCCGATTGGCCCGCCGGAGTGTTGCGTCGCGCGTGCGTTTCAGCGGCCTGGACTCAAAGGTATCCGGAAAGATCGTGCCATCGCCCATCGGTACGAACTTGCCGGGACGTCCGGCAGCTTGCGCCTCGCGTATATGGATCGCGGATTCGTCGACGTCGGGATTCGTGGCGACGATGGTACGCAGGACGGCCGGTGCGTCCGCGTAGATGCATCCTTGCGAGTTGCTCTTGACGAGCGCGACGTCGCATCGAATGTCGGGAATATAGCCGACGCCCGCGTAGGGATTCATGCTTGCGCCGTTCTCGAACGAGTCTCCCGATTTGGCCACCCGGTACTCGAGCGTCGGACTGAACCTGAGCGGATTGCCGGATCCCATGTTGGGCGTGATCATCACCGATAGCTCGTTGGACAGCCCGCCAAGGGCAAGCGGCACGCCGGCATTGGGCGCAACCGTGCAATCAGCGCCGCATTCGACGATCGGCTTGATCATCAGGCCGGGCGGATTGCCGGACAGGACGCGCGTGCGGAAGCGGAACGTCACCGGCCATGCGAGCTGGTTCGACGGATTGTCGGAATACGCATAGGCGTCAATCGCCACCCGGCCGATTTCAGTGTTCTGGCCGTCTATCGCGACATAGACGAGCGGTTCGGTTTTCTGGCAGTAACTGGTCCGGCTCAACAGCGCATCCTTGCTCGTTTCGGTCCGGACGGTCGTGCAGACGGGCGAAACGTCCGTGGCGCTTTCCGCGTGGGCAGGTATCGCCATTGCCAGCACGATCGCACCGGCAAACAGCCGGCCAAACAGCATTCGATGCATCACATCCCCTCCTGAAAATTCATCAATCGAAATGATTTATTTTGTCGCGGCTCAATTTGAATCTCGATTCGATTGAAATCAAACTGTTATGTTTGTCAGGAAGATGTAAATGATATTAACAAGACCTTATCGATATCGTTTCTTTTTTATAAACAATCCAATCCAGTTCAACGGCTATCGAATCCTCTGTCGCTCAACGCAGTTCGCCACGAGGCTGGGCATGGATGGCGTCGTAAATCATTTCGTGAGACACGTGCAGGCTCGGATCGCCAGCGAACACGCGGGCAATACATACCGTTCGATCGGGTATTGCGAGCCCGCTCCCGACTGACCGTCACCAGCGCACGGTGATTCCAGATCAATCGACTCCGGTTTCCCGAGTGGTCAAATCACTTCGAAACGATCGCATCGACAATTTCATCTGAAGCGGCCAATTTAAAAACGCATCCAGATATATTTCATTTTCCTTGCAATGACTGGCGAATGATGTAGGCTTGCTGGCGCTGTCATTAACTTCTTGCAAACCCTCTTCGTGGTGCATTCAACAATGCGCAATTTATTAGTTCGTTCTGCCTCGAATTCGATTCAATACGCCATTGGAATCCTGCTGATTGCAGCCAGCCTTGCGGAAATCGCTCAGGCGGCGCCAATCGAGGCGTCGTTGCAACGCTCGATCGGGCAGGCGCTTGAATCCCGATCGGGTGGGACGTTGACGCTGCCGGCCCGGTCGGACGACAGCCTGGTCGAGGCAATCAAAACCGACGACGTTTCCGGATGGGTATTTGGCACTGCGACGCAAATCCTGCGCAAAGACGAATCCGCCGATCCCGTCACGAAGCTGTTCATCGCGCGCAACGTGAATGGCCGATGGATCTCGGGTGTGGAGGGCAGCAGCACGTTTGGAGAATTGCTCGATGCGGCGCCACCCACGCTGCTCGCGGCCGACGAGCGAAAAAATCTCGCGTCAAGGCGCGCATCGCTTGCACCACGTGCGGCGGCATTGCCGCAACCGGGCCTTGCGTTGCCGTGGGAACCGAATGCCGGGTGGTATTGGACGGGCGGTGCACACGGCTGGTCCGGACAAAGCAGGCCGTATAACTCCCTCGATTTCTCGGGTGGCAACGGCCGCGTGCTGGCGGCGCGAGACGGCTATCTTTACAAGAGCTGCGAGCGCGACGGCAGCGCCATCGTGAAGGTGGTTCACGACAATGGCTATGCGACGACTTATTACCACATGGTCCAGCTGACGTCGCTGGACAGCGGTACGCGTGTCCGTCAGGGGGACTATCTCGGCAGCGTCGGAAACGGCCTGCCGTGCGGCGGACAGACGACGGGGCCGCATGTGCACTTTTCTTTGAGCAAGGATGGCAATGACGTGTCCGTCAATGGCATGACGATCGGCGGCTGGCAATTCTTCGAGGGCACTTCGCCGTATTCCGGATACGCCGTTCGCAATCAGCGACGCGTCTCCCCGCAGGCATGGCTGGTCAACTACGGGAGCGCGGATTCCGGCGATCCGTCCACGCCCGTCAGCGCACGAGTACAGGCACCGGGTCCGGCGAATCTGCGCAGCGCGCCTTCATTGTCGGCGCCGATCGTCGGTTCGCTCGAAAATGGGCGCACCGTGCAGCTCGCTTGCCACAAGTACGGCGACACCGTGAATGGCAACTGGGGCGCCACACGGCTTTGGTATCGACTCGACTCGAATCAATGGATCTCCGACGGCTTTGTCTACACGGGCAGCAACGACCCGGTGGTGCCGGAATGCGTGAATTAGCGCGGGCGCACCGGCGCACGCCGGGCCGCCGCCCCGCGACAGGAAAAGCGACGCCCCATCGTTACGCGATGCGCAGGAACATCCCCGCTTTCTCGGGCAACCGCGACGGTTGAAAACCGTAGCGCTCGTAGAACTTCGGCGTCCCGTGATCCGCCATCAGGCTGACATAGGCGGTCGGCGGCGCATGCGCGTGAACGTAGCCCATGAGTGCACGCATGATCAGGTCGCCCACGCCTTTCTTCTGGTGGGCGGGCAACACCGCGATATCGACGATCTCGAAGAAACAGCCGCCGTCTCCGATTACCCGGCCAATTCCGACCGGATCGCTGTCGCAGTAAGCGACGACGCTGAAAAGGCCATTCTTCAACCCGATCGTCGCGGCCTGCTCCGACTTCCTGCTCAACCCTGCGGCTAGACGAATCTCGATGTATGCGGATACCGACGGGACTTCCTGTCGAACGACGTATGCCATGCGAACCCTTCAGGTTAGCCGTACAGGCAGATGGATCGGCCTCGCAGCGCATGAGTCCGTCGAACCGGGAGCCGGAACGCGCGTATCAGACAAGACCATGACCATCCATTCGGCGAGGCAGCAGACCGCAGGCACGCACACCCACCGCCCACCGCCCTCTGCCTCGCCAAATCCACCAAGTACCTTAAAGAATCCGATTCAGCGCGTCGGCAAACCGTGCAATCGCACCATCGACATCATGCAGCTTGTCGAGGCCGAACAACCCGAGACGGAAGGTCTTGAAATCCTCCCCCTCGTCACATTGCAACGGAACGCCAGCCGCGATCTGCAAACCCACGTCGGCAAACTTCTTCCCGGTTCGAATCCCGTCGTCGTCCGTATAGCTGACCACGACACCCGGCGCCTCGAACCCTTCCGCCGCCACGCTCCTGAACCCCTTCTCCGCCAGCAGCGCACGAATCCGCTGGCCCAGCTCGAGCTGCTCCGCCTTCACCTTGTCGAAACCATACGCCTCGGTTTCCTTCATCACGTCGCGCAGCGTCGTGAGGCTGTCCGTGGGCATCGTCGCGTGGTACGCGAACCCGCCGCCTTCATACGCTTCCATGATCTGCAGCCACTTGCGCAGATCGCACGCGAAGCTGGTGCTGGTCGTGCCATCGATGCGTTCGCGGGCAAGCGCGCTGAGCATCACCATCGCGCAGCACGGCGACGCGCTCCAGCCCTTCTGCGGCGCGCTGATCAGGATATCGACGCCGCTGGCCTGCATGTCGACCCACACCGTGCCGGACGCGATGCAATCCAGCACGAACATGCCGCCGACCGCATGCACGGCGTCCGACACCGCGCGCAGATACCCATCGGGCAGCATCATCCCGGACGCGGTTTCGACGTGCGGCGCAAACACCAGATCCGGCTTGTGTTCCTTGATCGCGGCGACCACTTCGTCGATCGGGGCCGGCGCATACGCGGCCTGCCGTCCCGCTTCGACCGGGCGCGCCTTCAGCACCGTCGTTTCGGACGGGATGCTGCCCATGTCGAAGATCTGCGACCAGCGGAAGCTGAACCAGCCGTTGCGGATAACCAGACACTTCTTGTTCGTTGCGAACTGCCGCGCGACGGCTTCCATGCCGAACGTCCCGCTGCCGGGGACGATCACGACGGACTTCGCGTTGTAGACTTTTTTCAGCGTGCCGGAGATGTCGCGCATGACGCCCTGAAAGCGCTGCGACATATGGTTGACCGAGCGATCGGTGTACACCACCGAATATTCGAGGAGCCCCTCGCGGTCAACATCGGGAAGTAATCCTGGCATGCTCGCCTCCGGTGAAAGATGAACGATGGAATCTGGGCGAGCAGTGTCCGTGATGCGATACCGCCCTGCACCCATGCAATTGCGTTATTTTCTCGACGAAAGCAGATTCTAACGAACGCCGCGCGCCGCTTGGGGCATATTTTGTCGGCTTTCCGGCCCATGCCCGACGTGGCGCGGCCGCGAGCCGAAGCGCCGCGCCGCCACGAGGCCGCCGTGGCTCCCGGCCGAATCGCCCGCCCCGTGGCCGTCGACGCTGACCTGTGCAGCGCACGAAGCCCACGAAGCCCTGTTCCATGTATGGATAAATGGCACTTCCGCCGCGTGCCGCCTACCATGTCGGCTCCCCCCTCACGACAGAGTCTTCGATGATCCCCAACCGAGCATCATCACAGCAGCCGTCGGCCGATCCCGCGCTCGCCGAGCGCGTCGATGCGGTACTGTCCCGTCAACTCGAAACGCAACGCCTCGTCGGTGTGGTCGTCCTGATCGCACGCGACGGCGAGCTCGTCTATCGCCGCGCGGCCGGGTTCGCCGACCGCGAAGCGCGCACGCCGATGCAAGAGGACACGCTGTTCAGGCTCGCGTCGGTGACGAAGCCGATCGTCGCGGCAGCCGCCATGGCGCTCGTTGCACAGCACAAGCTGTCGCTCGACGACGACGTCACGCGCTGGCTGCCCGAGTTCCGCCCGGCGCTGCGTGACGGCAGCGTGCCGGTGATCAAGGTGCGCCACCTGCTCACGCATACCGCCGGCCTCGGCTATCGCTACGCGGAAGCCGACGCGACTGGCGCGTATGCGCGCGCGGGCGTCTCCGACGGGCTCGATGGCGCATCGATCACGCTCGCCGAAAACATGCGCAGGATCGCGAGCGTGCCGTTGCAGTACGCACCCGGTACCGGCTGGAACTATTCGCTCGCCATCGACGTGGTCGGCGCGGTGATCGAGGCCGTCAGCGGGCTGCCGCTTGCCGATGCAGTCGATGCGCTGGTGCTTCGCCCGCTCGGTACTCGCGACACGGGATTCGTCGCACGCGACGCCGCGCGGCTCGCGACGCCTTACGTCAACGACACGCCGCAGCCGCACCGGCTCGCCGAGAACGAAGCCGTACCCATCTACGACGGATCCGTCGGCGTGACGTACTCGCCGTCGCGCGCACTCAACGCGGATGCATTCGCATCGGGCGGCGCCGGGATGGTCGGCACCGCCGGCGACGTGCTGAACGTACTGGACACGCTGCGGGCGGGCGGTGGCGCCATTCTGCCGGCCGAGCTGGTCGACGAGATGGGTCGTGTCCACACCGGCGACCTCGAGTTGTACGATCTGCCCGGCGCGGGGTACGGAATCGGGTTTTCCGTGTTGCGCGACCCGCGCGCGGCGCTGTCGCCGGAATCGCCGGGCACGTGGCGCTGGGGCGGCGTCTACGGTCATTCGTGGTTCGTCGACCGCGCACGCGGGCTCACCGTCGTATCGCTGTCGAACACGCTTTACGAAGGGATGAACGGCCCGTACACGCTCGATCTGCGCGACGCGGTCTACGGCGTCGGCTGACACGCGCAATGGCTCGCGCAACAAAAAAGGCCCGACACGGTCGGGCCAATGAGTTGTGACACAAGGAGAATCCCGCCCACCACACCGGGCGGTTTACGCCGCGCTACACGACGTTCTTTTCGACGATCGGCCGGTTTTCCAGCACGCGCGCCCAGCCGAGCGTCGACAGGTCGAGCGTGTCGTAACGCCCGCCCAGAATGAGTTCACTGACCCCGCGCCCCGTCGCCGGCCCTTGCTGCAGCCCGTGGCCGCTATAGCCGTTCGCGAACACGACGTTGTCGAGCGCCGGGTGATACCCGATGATCGCGTTGTGGTCGAACACGTTGTACTCGTAGTACCCCGACCAGCAGTTCTCCACGCGCAGCGCCTCGAATTCCGGCACGCGATTCGCAAGCGTCGGCCAGATCACCTCGTCGAACAGGTCGTGGTCGACTTCGTCGAGCGGCAGGTCGTCCGGGTCGCGATCCGGGCTCGGCGACGTCCCGCAGATATACGTGCGCCCTTCCGGCCGGAAGTACACGCCGGTCGGGTCGATCAGCAGCGGGCAATCCGTGAGCTTGGCCGGCGACGACACGTTGAAGATGCTGCGGCGCCGCGCATACACGGGGATATCGATGCCCATCATCGACGACAGCGTGCGCGTCCACGCACCGGCCGCGTTCACGAGCGTGTCGCACGCATAGCGTTCGCCATCGGCCGTGACCACGTGCGTCACCTTGCGGCCGTCGCGCACCACCTCCTTCACATCGGACGGCACATAACGCGCACCGAGCGCCTGCGCCTTCTTGCGCAGCGCCTGCACGAGCCCGTAGCCGTCAAACCAGCCTTCGCCGCTCACGCCATACGCGCCCGACACGAGATCGTCGACGTTCAGCCACGGAAACTTCGCGCGCAGCGCATCGCAGTCCATCAGCCGGATATCCGCGCCGAGGCTCGTCTGCAGCGCGTGGTTCTCGCGCAGCGTCGCATCGCCGGCCGGCGTCGCGAGGAACAGGTAGCCGCCTTCGTGCAGGTCGATCGACGGCTGGTGGCCGTCCACCTCGAGCCGTTCGCCGATCGTGCGCAGGAAGTCGATGCCGAACAGCGACATCTCGATCGACAGCGGCGTCGAGAACTGCTGGCGAATCGATGCGGCCGACAGCGCCGACGACGATCGCGCATAGGTGGGGTCGCGCTCGATGACGGTCACGGAGACCGTGGGATCGGTGGCACGCAGGAAATACGCGATCGAGCTGCCGATCACACCACCGCCGACGATGACGACTTGAGAACTCACGACTGACTCCAGTTGCACATAAAGGGCGCGGCCAGCCGGCCCCGCCCGTGGGTTGTTCGTGCCGCGTCGCACGCGGCGTCGCGCGGGCAGGCTCGTGCGGCTGCCACACCGGCGTGCGCCGCGATCGCAACCGATCGCTGATGGCATTTCAGCACGTCCGGCAGCGCCGCGAAAGTCCGCGCGCGCGTTGCGTTCAATCCGCCGATTTCGTCGTGACGGGCTGCCACGCGGCGTTCTTCACCTCATACAGCGTCGAGCTCGGGTTCTTCAGGTCGCCCGTGTTCGTGAACGCGATCGTGCCCGTGATGCCGTCGTAGCGCGTGCCCTTCAGCGCACCGTTGAAATCGGCCGGCTTCGTCGAGTTCGCCTTCTGCATCGCGTTGATCGCGATCCACGTCGCGTCGTACGCGAACGGCGCATACGCGAGCATGTCGACACCGTACTTCTGCTTGAATTTCGTTTCGAACTCCTTGCCCTTCGCGAGACGCGACAGCGGCTGCCCGTATTCCCACACGGACGCGCCTTCCGCCGCGTTGCCGGCCAGCTTGATGAAGTTCGCGTTCATCACGCCGCCGCCCGCGAGGAACTGCGCGCGGATGCCGAGCTGGCGCATGCGCTTCACGAGCATCGCGGCCTGCGCGTCGAGGCCGCCGAAGAACACGAGATCCGCGTTGGTGCTCTTGATCTTCGTGAGCTGCGCGCTGAAGTCCACCGCCTTGTCGTTCGTGAATTCGCGCGCGACGATCGTGCCGCCGTTCGCCTTCACCGACTTCTCGAATTCGTCGGCTTCGCCCTGGCCGAACGCGGTGCGATCGTCGATGATCGCGATGCGCTTCGCCTTGGTCACGCTCGCCGCATACGCGCCTGCGTTGCCGGCATTCTGCGTGTCGGTCGCGATCACGCGGTACACGGTGCCGAGCCCGGCGCGCGTGATGTCGGGATTGGTCGCCGACGGCGTGATCATCGGAATGCCGGCCTTCGCGTAGATCTTCGACGCGGGCAGCGTCGTGCCCGAATTGAAGTGGCCGATCACGACGGCCACCTGCGCATCGGCGAGCTGCTGCGCGGCCTGCACGCCGGTGCGCGGATCGCTCTGGTCGTCCTGCGACGCGACGACGAACTTCACGGGCTTGCCGCCCACCGTCGTATGCGCGGCATTCGCTTCGTCGACGGCCATGCGCACGCCGTTCTCGATGTCCTTGCCGTAGGCGGCACCGCCACCCGTCAGCGGGCCGGCCACGCCGACCTTGACGACCGTCTCCTGCGCATGAACCGCGCCCGTCTGGAGCGCGAGGATCGCGGCGGTCAATGCGACGCCGGAAAGCGAACGAATGCGGAACGTCATGACAATCCTTGTTCTGGGGGCCGGGATGCAACGCGCGACTGCCGCACGTCGGCAACCTCTCGCGTGCCGGTCATGTCGTCCGCCGGCGGAGCGTCATGCAACGCCCTTACCGGCCGGTCGATCGCCGCGGCTCCGTCTCCGAAGAGCCTTTCATCGCGAAAGAGGTGAATGGATTGTGGATAGCCAATACCCGTGCAGCAAACGAAATATCGGAACTATGTTGTGAGGATTTATCATCAAGTTCCGCGTTCGCGGCCGCCCCGCGGCCCACGCAACGGTGGGCCGCGGGTAAATCGTTACCGCAGGATGCCGCGCCGGCGCCCGTCCATCAAGGCCGGCCGTGGTCATGCCGGCGGCGCATCATCGTTGCGACGACGGCCCGGCCGGCCCTCGCGACGCCTGCGGCGCCGCGTCATCGGTCAGTGCCGATCGGCGCCCGTCTGCTTGCGCACCGCATCGGCCGCCTCGCCGGCCTGTTCCTGCATCTTGCCGGCCTGCTGTTCGGCGACACCTTCGGCTTCCGTCTTGCGGTCGCCCGTGACCTTGCCGAGCGCTTCCTTGACCGAACCCTTGACCTGCTTGAGCTTGCCTTCGATGCGATTCCTGTCCATGGTCGTCTCCTGCGATGGTGGGGGCGAGCCGGCGATGCAACGGCCCGCGCCGCACCGCCGAGTGGACAGGATCGCAAGCGGGCGCCGCGCGCGGCAGATGCGGATGCACCGGCGCGCATGGTGCATTCGCACCGACCGCGTCAGTCCTTGCCCTTCGCGCCGCCCTTCTCGCCGCGCGCGCCGTTCGCTTCGGATGCGCCGACGATCCCGCGTTCGCGCGCCCACACGATCGCCTCGCCGCGGCTGTGCACGTCGAGCTTCGCGTAGATCGTCGCGACGTGATTGCGCACGGTGTTCGGCGCGAGCCCGAGGCGGCCGGCGATTTCCTTGTCGGCGAGACCGTGGCACAGCAGGTCGAACACGTCGCGCTCGCGCGCGGTCAGGTCCGACAGTTGCGCGCCTGCATCCGGCGCATTCGCGCGCCGCACGTTCGCGAGCTTCTCGATCAACGTGCGGCTGAACCACGACGCATCCTGCATCGCGGTTTCGATCGCGTAGACGAGCTCCATCTCGGTGCGCTTGCGATCGCTGATGTCGAGCAGCGCGACGAGCAGGCAGTCGCGCCCGTGAATCGCGACGGGATCGGCCGACACGACGCAATCGCGCACGTCGCCTTCACGCGTGCGAATCTGCACGTCGGCGTTGCGCACGCTGCCGTCGCGTGCAAGCCGGCCTTCGATGCGCTGCCACGCGCCGCGTTCGGCCCACAGCCCGATCTCGTCCGCGGATTTGCCGAGCAGGTCGTCCTGCGCATGGCCCGTCATCGCGGCGAACGCGCCGTTCACGTCGAGCAATTCGACGCGGTCGGCGGTGACGATCGCGGTGGCGACCGGCGCCATCCGGAACGCCGTCGCGAAGCGTTCCTCGCTCTGCCGCAGCGCGCGTTCGGCCTGCTTGCGCGGCTCGAGATCCATGAACGTGAACAGCATGCAGGCTTCGTCGTTCATGTCGATCGGCTGCCCGGCGACGACCACCGCCTTCGTGCTGCCGTCCGCGCGCTTCAGCACGGCCTCCATCTGCGGGATCGTCGCGCCTTCGCCGAGCCGCTCGATCGCGAGTTCGCGCCGCTCGGCCTGGTCGAGCACGTCGATCTCGTACACCGAGCGGCCGAGCACGTCTTCACGCGCGTGGCCGGTCATGTCGAGAAAGCCCTGGTTGACCTTCACGTAGCGCAGGTCGTCGAGCCGGCAGATCACGGCCGGCGCCGGGTTCGCGTTGAAGGTGCGCTCGAAGCGCTCCTCGGCGCTCGCCCATTCGGTCGCGTCGTGCAGCACGAGCGCGAGGCAGTCGGGCTCGCCGGCTGCGTTGGTCAGCACGAGGCTGCGGATGCGGTGGACCCAGCTCACGCTTTCGTCTGCGGCCGATTCGACTTCGACCGTCACGTCGCTGAACTCCTCGCCCGCGATCACGCGATCCATCGGATAGTGGCCGTCGCGCACCGGGTGGTTGTTCCGGTAGCGCAGCCGGAAGCGCTCGCGGTAATCGGTGACGGTCGCGCCGAGCGCCTTCAGCTCGGTCACGCCGTGCATCGCGAGCGCGGCTTCGTTCGCCCACACGATCCGCTGGTCGGGCTCGACCAGGATCACGCCCTCGGTGAGCCCCGCGATGATCTGGTGCAGCTGGCGCCGGTCGGTATGCGACTTCAGCGCCTGTTCGTTTACCTGGTCGTTCATCGAATGGTTGTCCCTGTCGTCAGCATGACCGCCGGCCCGGTTGCCGCTTCGTCGACACGCGCCGGCCGGCGCGTGTGGCGATGATCGCGTGCCGCAGCAGTGCTGCGACAGGCGCGAATGCACTATCCGCCATAGTACATTCGCGCCACGCGCCGCCACCGTGCGGCACCCCGCCGATCCCGGAAGCATCCACCGCGCCCGCTTTGCGCGCGCCGCGGCCAACCGGCCCGCCTCCTCTCCTTCACGACGCCCCGTGCAAACGCACTAGCCGATCAGGTGAATTTGCGCGATGTCCGCGCACGTTCGCATCGGTACGCTGGTACTGCATCGGCGCGCATGCGCTGCCTTCCGAACCGCAGAGGAGAAGCACGATGAAGCTGCATCAGACACCCGATCCGACGCGGCCCGAACCGCAACCGGACAGCCCGCCCGAACCGCCGCCCGGCACCGATCCGCCGGTTCCGCTGCCGCCCGACATGCCGCGCCCGGACATCCCGCCGCGCGAGCCCGGCTACGACACGCCGATCGTCAGGTAGTGCGCTGCGACGTTCGCATTCATCGATTCATCACGCCAAACGAAGGAGAACATCCATGAACAAGACCCGACCCATTTCGACGCTGCTCGCCGTCAGCGCGGCGTTCCTGCTCGGCGCCGCGCCGCTTGCGAACGCGGTTGCGCAGGACGCATCGACCGGTAACGGCATGAAGGCCGAATCGAACCAGCCCGTCTCCGACACGTGGATCACGACCAAGGTGAAGGGCCGGCTGGCCACCGTCGACGGCCTGAAGAGCGTCGACATCAGCGTGACGACGGTCGACGGCGTCGTCACGCTGACCGGCGTGCTGCCGACGAAGATCGCCGTGAAGAAGGCGATCGCCGTGTCGCGCGCGGTCAAGGGCGTGAAGCACGTCGACGCATCCGGCCTGAAGGCGAAGGCCTGACCTCCCGGCGCGGCACGCCGCCGCGCCTTTTATCCCCTGCATGACAAGGAGCACACGATGAACGAGGACAAGATCAAGGGCCAGTGGAAGCAGCTCTCCGGCAAGCTGAAGGCCAAGTGGGGCAAGCTGACCGACGACGACCTGGCCGTCGCGGAAGGCAATCGCGAGTACCTGGCCGGCAAGATCCAGGAGCGTTACGGGATCGCCCGCGACGTGGCCGAGAAGCAGTTGAAGGAATTCGACCGCGAGCTGTGACGCGATAGCGCATCGATGCAACCGCCGCGGCGCCCACGGCGTCGCGGCCACCAGGACAACGACATGGGCAAATACCTGATCGCCTGGCTGCTCGGCGTGCCGGTCGGGCTGCTGGTGCTGTTCTATCTGATCACGCACGTCTTCTGACCGTGCCCGCTCGATAAAGCCGAACCACACAACGCGTTTTTCACGGAGACGACCGATGAAATTCCTTTCCATTTCGGCAGCCTGCATCGCCTTGCTGACCGCTTCGATCCCGGGATATGCAGCAGGGTGCCTGAAGGGCGCAGCCGTGGGCGGGGTCGCGGGCCATGTCGCAGGGCACCACGGGGCAATGGGTGCCGCTGCGGGTTGCGCAATCGGCCATCACCACGCGGCAAAGAAGGCCAAAGCGGCAAGCGCGGCAACAGCCGCGTCGCAATGAGAGACGACGAGCCCGGCATTCGACACCGGGCTCGCCGCACTTAGTGCCCCTTGTAGAGTTCGAGCAACTGGCTCTGCAACGCCATCATTTCCTTGTCGTGCTGCATTTGCATCTTTGCCATCGCTTCGTTGTGCGCCATTTCCATCGACATCATTTTTTGCTGGATGACGATGGCTTGCGTGCGCTGCTCGGGTGTGAGCTTGTCCATCATCATCATGGTCCAGTCGCTTGTGTGCGACATGTAGGTACCGCTGCGACCAATGCCACCGCCGTCCGCCTGTGCCGCACCGGCGATCAGCAGGAACGGAATGGCGCCACACAGCATGAGCTTGCGAATCGGGTTCATCCGGGTTCTCCTGTCAAGAATGGACGTCTGGAAGCGCCCGTGTCGCATGCACGGGTTTCCTGAGCGCGTGTCATGAACTGCCAGCTGACATCAAGACCTCGTCCAATCAATCGACCGGGTGATCGAAAGGCTTCTCCCAGGCAAGCGCTACGACGAATCGGTTGATGAATGATGGTTCGACTGGCGTGACGTTTGTCGTCCGGTACCGGCGGATGTGACACATCGCGTCGAGAATTTTCTGGCCGCGTAAACCCTCGAGCCCGACCGTCGTGTCAATGGTGGCCTTTCCGCGAGATGGCGGACGCCGCCCTGAACCGCACCGAACTTCGTGGAGGTGCGGCTTCGCGGGAGCACCGAGTCGGGAACAGGAAGGCAAGCTGGTTTTCGACGGACGTCCGGGTGCGCGCAGGGCGTCCGGTACGCGCGCAGCGTAGCGACCAGCCGTCGATGGGGCGGCTGTCGAATCGATCGGGCCGATGCTTTGCTGTACGGTGCCGATGTGCTGCCGGGTTGGGTCTGGCGCGAGGAGCGCCGACCGTGGCGCACGCGATGCGATCCTGCAACCGGAGATCAAGCGTGTCCGGCAGTCCAACGCGCAGGTCGAAAGCGTACCGAGAGTCTGGAGGCAGACGAACCGGTCAGGCCGCCAGCTGAGGCTGAGGCAAACTGCTACGGACAACTCGGAAATGCCGCTGACGTGCCTGCATCGACTCAGGGCAAACCGCGTCCACGATTCCCGAGGCGGTTCAGGTAGCGATTCGTGCATGCGCCGGCCAAGCCGTCGCGGCCGGCGCAGCGTCCCGCTTTCGCTGTGTTACTTCGCCGCGTTCGCCGTCATCTTGAAGATGCCCTGAGCATTGCCCGCATCGAAACGCAGGTCGGTGACCCAGCGGCGCGCCGCCTGGTCGAACGTGCGCTTGCGCGTGATGAACTCGTAGAACGAACCCGGCACGTTGCGCTTCACCGTGCCGCCGTCGCGCGTGCGGAATTCGCGCTCGACGGTATCCGCGCGATACGCGGTCTGGAACACGCGGCCCGAGCGCGAGCGCTCGACTTCCGGCTTCATCGGGCGGCCCTTCGCCTTCTCGTCGTCGGACAGCTTGAACACGTCGGCGACGCGGTCGGTCGCGTGGTTGAACGCGTTGCCTTCGGTCGAGATCCACGCCATTTCCGCCGATTCCAGCAGCAGCGTTTCGTAGTCGAGTTCGTTCGGCAGGTCGTGCTGGCGCGCGAACGCCCCGACGATCTCCGGCAGCAGCGCGTGCGCGGCCTCCAGCGACAGCCAGCCTTCGCGCTCGACTTCCCACAGCAGCGCGACGGCCGCCGGCGACAGCGGATCGCGCGACGTGCTCACCACGTTCGTCACGGCCTGCTGGAATTCCTTCGAGAAACGTTCCGGGTGCAGCTCGCTGACGAAGAACTGCGCGATTTCGTCCGGTGCGTCTTCATGTGCATACGCGCGGCCCGTCATGCCGAGCTTGTCGAGCGGGTAACGGCCGTTCAGGCGGAAGCCGAGCGGACGCAGGATGCGCGTGAACGCGGCCTCGCCCGGCGGCAGCGCGCCCGTGTTCGGCCAGCGCACCGTGCGCAGCGCGCCGTGGTCGAAATAGACCGAGCCGCCGCTTTCGATCGCGTCGGCCGTATACGCACGGCCGTTCGCCGAACGTTCGAGCAGCCCTTCGAACAGCGCCATGTTCATCGCCTGCGCGATTTCCGCGCGCGTCACGACGCCGTCTTCCCATTCTTCGAGGATGGCCGGCATGTTCAGGGTCGAGAACAGGGCGTCGGTCTTCGCCTGTCCCAGCAGCTTCGTCAGCAAGCTCTCGATATTCGGATTGCGCATCAGGATTCTCGTCTCGGGGGACCGCCGGCAAACGTGCCGGCAACTCGTTGGCCGGCCGCCCCACGGGCGCCTGACCTTGCGTGGGGAGCATTATTCAAAGGGTTGCGGCCGGGCGTAAAGCGAGATTAAATTGATACGTGATGAGTTTTTGGAATTATCAGCCGCTCCCCTGCTCCGCCCTCCGCCTTGTGCCATGCGGGCCTGATCGTCAGACGAATCGAACATCATGCGTAAATTCAAGATCCCCAACATGGGCGCGCTCGTGGCTTTCGAAGCCGCCGCGCGCCACGAAAGCTTCACGCACGCGGCCAAGGAGCTGTTCCTGACCGAAAGCGCGGTATCGCGCCAGATCGCGACGCTCGAGGCCAGCCTCGGCGTGCGGCTGTTCGCCCGCGTGAAGCAGCGCGTCGTGCTGACACGCGCCGGCAAGCTCTACGGCACGCAGGTGCGCCGCGCGCTGGAAGCGCTCGACCGCGACACGCTGTCGATCATCGCGCACGGCAGCGGCGGCGGCTACCTGGAGCTGGCGGTGCTGCCGACCTTCGCGTCGCACTGGCTGATCCCGCGCATCAAGAACTTCTACGACCGCACGCCGGACGTGCGCGTGAACATGGGCAGCCGCACCGACCTGTTCTCGTTCGAGGACACCCACTTCGAGGCCGCGATCCACTACGGCAAGCCGACCTGGCCCGGCACGTCGTCGGACTACCTGTTCGGCGAGGAAGTCGTGCCGATCTGCTCGCCGGCGCTGCTCGACGGGCCTGTCGAGCGCGTCGAGGATCTGCTCGCGTACCCGCTACTGCACTCGACGACGCGCCCCGGCGCGTGGGCGCAGTGGTTCGAGACGCATGGCGTCGAGGACATCCGCACGATGCAGGGCGTGCGCTACGAGCTGCACACGATGCTGATCAGCGCGGCCGCGGCCGGGCTCGGCATCGCGCTCGTGCCGAAGTTCTTCGTCGAGGAACAGCTGCAGCAGCTCGGGCTGGTGGTGCCGTGCGATGCGGCAACCGTCGGCGATTCCGCGTACTACCTCGTGTATCCGACGGAGTTCAGCCACAGCAAGCCGCTGGAGCTGTTCCGCGGCTGGCTGCTCGAGCAGGCGAGCGCGTATGCGTCGCCGGATCCCGATGCGGATGGCGGCGATCTGGTGGACGACGAGGACGTCGAATAGCGCGAGTCATCGCGACGTCCCGCCGGGTGCGACCGGGCGGCACAAGCCACTGTCCCGCCGGCATGTCGACGGGCCGAAACCGCCCGTCGACGCCCGCGCTTACTTCACGCGGCAGTCGCGGACGGTCGCGATCCCCGATCCAAAGTCGCCCACGCAATGCAGCGTGACGCGCTTGCCGACCAACCGTTGCGCCTTCTGCTCGGCCGCCGCATCGATGAACGACGCACGCACCGCCTGATCGGCGCCCTCGTCTTCGCCGATCTCCGCGAGCGTCTTGCCCGTGAACCCCTTCTCGAGGCCGAGCAACGTGCCCGTCAGCGCGACCGGCTGGTCGAAATACTTGTCGCCGCCCGAGCCCGTGTAAGCCTCGATCATCTGCGCAGCCGATACCTTCAGCTCGCCCTTCGCGGCCATGGCGCCCGAAGCGATCGTGAGTGCAAGCGCGGCAAGTGCGATTCGTTTCATTGTGTGGATTCTCCGTGGTTGAACAGTGTTTTGAAAAAGATGGCGCAAGCGCGCCGGAGGAACACGACGACCCTGCACACGAACGCCCCGTGTCCGCCTGACGGCAGGCGGCACGACGACACACGACGCGCACGGCCTGACTGCTATTTGCGCGGCGCCGCCTCGATCAGCGCAACGGCCCTGCGGTCGTAGACGTTCGGCGTCGCCTTCTCGCCGCGCGCGACGGCTTCGCGCACGGTGCCGCTAGCGTCGTCCTGGCCCGCACCGATCAGCGCGGGCGCATCCGGATTCGCGCCGGCATCGAGCAGCGCCTTCACGCAGTCGGGGTTGTGCGCCATCGCCGCGCGCAGCAACGGCGTCTCGATCCAGCGACCGCGTGGTTCGTCCGGTTGCGGCTCGATCGGCGTGCCGGGTTCATGGAGGATCGCGATGCGCTCGGCCGCAGTCGGGTCGGGCTGACCGTCCAGTTCGTAGCGTCGCTCGCACACGAAGCCGAGCGGCGACAAACCGGACTTCGCATGGGCGTGCGGATTGGCGCCGGCGTCGACCAGCAGCTTGAGCAGGTCGAGATCGGATACCGAGCGTCCGATCAGCACGGCATTTCCGTTCGGGTCGGTGGCGCGAGCATCGGCGCCGGACTTCAGCAGCAGCCGGACGAGGTCGGGTGAAGGCGTGTATGCATTCGCGGCCATCGCCAGCGGCGGCTCGCCGCTCGGCGCAATCGCGTTGACGTTCGCGCCCGCGCCAACCAGCAGGTGAATCGTTTCGAGCTGGTCGGGCTTGAGTTCGCCGAGCGTCGCGTTACTGATCGCGTAGGTCAGCAGCGTCCAGCCCTCGGGCGACATCGGCAGGTTGATCGCGACGCCGGACGCGATGAACAGCGCGACGACATCCGGCACCTGGCTGACGACGGCGAGCCCCATCGGCGTGAGTTCGGCATCCGGCATCGCATAGCGCTGCTTCGCCGTCTTGTCGTACGGACGGGCGCCCTGCTTGAGCACCGCGCGGACGCGCGCCAGGTTCTGCGGGGTTTTAGCCGCGGCGTAGTCGCCCATCGCGACCATCAACTTCCATTCCTTGCCTTCCAGCGCATGGGCCGCGCCGGACAACGCGATGCCCATGCACAGACACGCCAGCCCCGTGGCGATTCTTCTCGTTCTTGCCCGCATCGATGCTCTCAGGATCCTTGTCGGTATCTATTCGTATTCGCCGTGCCGTCGCGCGTCGCAATGGACGACACACACCACGTGCACCAGGCGTTCAAGCGCCTGCTGCGCAGCGGGGGAACCAGGAGAGGGGAAATGGCGGCGACGAAACCGCCGGAACGGAAGGAAGGTGCGAACGAAAAACGGCTTGCATGTCCGGCGCGCGCCGGACCGGGCAACCCCGACCCGGCGCTCCGGGCAGCCGACCTCGCATCGGCGGTGCGGCGGACCTTCTTCTGTTCTTCACTACGTATGCTCTCAGGTTCACTTCATTTTTTTCTTCGCCGCGCTGCGCCATTATCCGCGCAATCCGGCCCAAGGGAAACGTTTGCGGGTGGTGTTGGCGTGTTATACCAAGCATTCGGCAACAGTCTTTCTGAATGCTTACGGCGCACGCGGCACGGTTCGGCAAATCTTGCATTCACGTCGGCGTTCCTTTTTAATGGAACTGGTTCCAATCGTTGAATCGGCCATGGTCCCGCGTGACGCGTCGTCGTCCGCGCGTCATCATGCCGATTCAGGATCGAGGATCACTCAGCTCAGGATTCGCATCGCCCGTCCTTCCCGGACACCCCGTCAAACGAGACCGTCATGCCCGATTCCGCCTCCCTGCAGCAGCTGTTTCCCGCCTATCAGGACATCCCCGCCGAGTACCGGCTGACTTCACCGATTCACCAGCGCGTGTCGCTCGTCGACGGCGAATTGCGGCCGTGGGACGGCGCGACCAAGACCGTGCTGTCGCCCGTGTGCGTGCGACAGGCGGACGGCAGCGTCGAGCAGGTCGAGATCGGCAGCTACCCGGTGATGGGCGAAACGGAAAGCGACGCGGCACTCGATGCCGCGGTGCGCGCGTACGACGCCGGCCGCGGCGAGTGGCCGACGATGAAGGTCGAGCAGCGCATCGCGTGCATGCAGGACTTCATCAAGCGGATGGTCGCGCAGCGCGAGTTGGTGGTGAACCTGATCATGTGGGAGATCGGCAAGAGCCTCGCCGATTCGCAGAAGGAGTTCGATCGCACCGTCACGTACATGACGCAGACGATCGACGCGCTGAAGGAGCTCGACAACGCGAATTCGCGCTTCGTGATCGCCGAAGGCACGATCGGCCAGATCCGCCGCACGCCGCTCGGCGTCGTGCTGTGCATGGGCCCGTACAACTATCCGCTGAACGAGACTTTCGCGACGCTGATCCCCGCGCTGCTGATGGGCAACACCGTGGTGTTCAAGCCGCCTCAGTACGGCACGCTGCTGTTCGAGCCGCTGCTCGAAGCGTTCCGCGACGCATTCCCGAAGGGCGTGATCAACACGATCTACGCACCAGGCGCGGTGGTCGTGCCGCACATGCTCGCGTCGGGCAAGATCAACGTGCTCGCGCTGATCGGGTCGAGCAAGGTGGCCGACCACCTGAAGAAGCAGCACCCGAAGTCGCACCGGCTGCGCGCGATCCTCGGCCTCGACGCGAAGAACGCGGCGATCGTGCTGCCCGACGCCGATCTCGACCTCACCGTGAAGGAATGCCTGCTCGGCGCGCTGTCGTTCAACGGCCAGCGCTGCACCGCGCTGAAGATGCTGCTCGTGCACCGCTCGATCGTCGACGAGTTCCTGAAGCGCTTCACCGCCGCGCTCGAACAGCTGAAGATCGGCATGCCGTGGGAGAAAGGCGTCAGCATCACGCCGCTGCCGGGCATGCATCGCACGGCCTACATGACGGATGCGATCGACGACGCGAAAGCGAAGGGTGCGCAGGTCGTCAACCACTCGGGCGGCGAGTTCAGCAAGACGCTGTTCTATCCGGCCGTCGTCTATCCGGTATCGGAAGGAATGAAGCTGTACCGCGAGGAACAGTTCGGGCCGATCATTCCGGTCGCGCCGTTCGACGACGTGGAAACCGCGCTCGACTACGTGACGACGTCCGATCACGGCCAGCAGGTCAGCATCTTCGGTTCCGATCCGGCGCAGATCGGCGCGCTCGTCGATCCGCTCGTGAACCAGGTGTGCCGCGTGAACATCAACTGCCAGTGCCAGCGCGGGCCCGACGTGTTCCCGTTCGCGGGCCGCAAGGATTCGGCGGAAGGCACGCTGTCGGTGAGCGACGCGCTGCGCGCGTTCTCGATCCGCTCGATGGTCGCGGCGAAGCAGACCGAAGGCAGCAAGCAGCTGCTCGATTCGATCGTGTCGGATCACTACTCGAAGTTCATCAATACGGGCTTCATTTTCTGAAGCGAGCCTCTTGCGAAAAAGCCGCTGCACACGCCCGTGCAGCGGCTTTTTTTGCACCTGTGCGTGACTACGCCCGAACCGGGAACGTCAACGCGTCAAGTTCCAGCGGCCCGCCGGTCAGTTGAACCGGGCCTTCATCGCCGATCAGCACCGTATCGGAGTGACGGAAGCCGCCGACACCTTCGATGTAAATGCCCGGCTCGATCGTCAGGCACATCCCCTTCTCGATCGGCCGGTCGTAGCCTTCGGCGAAGAACGGCGCCTCGTGCGCGGTGACGCCCATCCCGTGCCCGGTCCGGTGCAGCATCCGGTCGCCCATCCCCGCGCGGCGGAAGTAGTCGTTGACCTTGCGATCGACGTCGCTCAGCAGCGCGCCGGGGATCGCCGCGTCGAACGCGATCCGGCGCCCTTCCGACATCACGTCGAACGCGCGGCGCGCCGCGTCGGGCACGTGGCCGAGGAAGAAAGTCCGTTCGACTTCCGCGCCGTAGCCGTTCATCACCGCATTGACGATCGATACGTGCGGGCCGCCCTCCTCCATCCGCATGTCGATGTTGCTGAAGTTGTGCGGATCGTGCGACACGCTGCCCGGCTGGAACACCGCGACGATCCGCGTCGCCGACGGGTTCAGCGACGGATCGTCGGCCAGCAGCCGCTGCATGATGAAGCCGCGAATGCGCGACGACATCTCCGCCATCCCGAGGCCCGGGCGCGCTTCGTTCAGCAGCAGGTTGTGCACGTCGGTGGCGATCCCGCACGCGTACACGTGGCGGCCGATCTCGTAGTCGGACTTGATCATCCGCACGTCGTCGATGATGTCGATGCACACGCGCTCGCCCGGCGTCTGCGCATAGACCTGCAACGGACACACCGACTCGACGCCGACGCGCTCGCCGGGCCCGAACAGCGCCTTGAAACGGTCGCTCCATTCGCGCCCGGCCGGCGCCGGGAATTCGAAGTACGGAATCAGCTCGAGTTCGCCGATCGAGCGCGTCCGCACATGCGGCTGCTCGAGCTGCGGCACGACGAACTGCGGCGGGCCGCTGCGCGAAATGACCAGCACGAACGGCCGCTCATGGACGATGTTCGCGAAGTTCGTCAGGTAGTAGATGTTGTCCGGCGAGAACGCCACATAGCGATCGAGGCCGGCTTCCGCCATGCGTGCGCGCACGCGCTCGAGGCGCCCTTTGAGTTCCGCCTCGCTGGGCGGTGCAAACGTAGGGGTGAATTTCATGCGTGATTTCTCCTGTTGAGGGTGACGGGGCGGCCGATCATTTCGATGTCGCCAGACAATGACGTTTCATTCGTTATCCTTCATTTAATCGATACGGGCGGAAACAGAATTCGGCTCGCTTATTCGCTCGGCATGCGTCGGAACCCGAGCAGCGCGACCAGGCTCACGACCGACATCGCGACGATGTACAGCGCAGGCGACGCCTTGTTGTGCGTGGTCGCGATCAGCCACGTGACGATCAGCGGGGAAAAGCCGCCGAAGACCGTCGTCGGGATGTTGTACGACACCGCGAGCCCGGTGCTGCGCACGGCGGCCGGAAACGCGCGCGCGGACAGCGCGGGCACCAGCCCGACGAGCACGCCCATCGGCGCGGCGGCGGCAGCCTGCATGATCAGCAGGTTGCGCAGCGACGGGCTCGCGATGACCCACATGTAGAGCGGCAGCGTGATCGCGGACAGCACGACGATCGCGGCGGCGACCATCGCGACCGGCCGGCGCCAGACGTCGCCGAGCAGGCCCGCGAGCGGCGCGATCGCGACCATCACGATGCCGGCGACCGTCGTGCTCATGAACGGCGCGGACATCGGCAACCCGAGCTGCTTCACCGCGAACGTCGGCATGTAGATCAGGTACATGTAGAACGCGGCGGTACTGACGATCGTCACGCCGATCGCCGCGAGGAACGACGCGAGGTGCTCGCCGAACAGGCGCTTGAGCACCTGCGTGGCCGGCAGCGCTTCGCCGAGCACGAACGCATCGGTTTCCGACACGCTCCTGCGGATATAGAAGCCGACCGGGCCGATCAGCAGCCCGACCACGAACGGCACGCGCCAGCCCCAGCTTTCGAGCTGGTGCGCGCTGAGCGACGTCGTCAGGATCGTGCCGATCGTGCCGCCCAGCACGATGGCCAGCATCGTGCTCGACATCTGCAGGCTCACGAAGAAATGGCGTCGATGCGGCGGCGCCTTTTCCGCGAGGAACGCGACGGTGCTGCCGAATTCGCCCGATGCCGCGAAGCCCTGCACGAGCCGCGCCAGCACGAGGATCGTCGCGCCGAGCCAGCCGGCCTGCGCATACGGCGGCGCCACCGCGATCGCTGCCGTGCCGGCCAGCATCAGCCAGATCGTCACGGACATCGCCGCCTTGCGGCCGTACCGGTCGCCGTACAGCCCGAGCACGATACTGCCGAGCGGCCGCACGACGAACCCCACGCCGAAGGTCGCCGTCGCGAGCAACAGCGACCCGACCTGCCCGGCCACCGGGAAAAACAGCTTCGCGATCACGCTGGCGAAATAGCCGTAGATCACGAAGTCGAACCATTCGAGCGCGTTGCCCGCGGCGGCGGCCGCGACGTCGCGCAGCGTGCCCGCTCGCGCGGACGGCGGCGGCGCCACCGCAAGGCGATCGAGCGCGATGGCGCCGGCCGGATTCACTGCATCCTCTTTCATCGTCTGTCTCCTCCATCTGCTGGCTGCAGTGGTTTTGCGCTCATGTTCGATGCGCACCGTTACCGCGTCCAACGGATTTCCGGAATATGATCATCACCAACGTGAATAATGGTGCGGACGCAGCGCGCGACTTCGTCACGGCGCCAGCCGGCCCCATGCAAGGGCAAACGCGGCCTTGCCCGGGCGGCGCGTCGCCCGGACACTGGCCGCTACGACGTTCCGGCGCCCGCGCCACGTGCGGGCGCCCAGCACCCCAAACGGAGATGTGCGATGAAGGATGTGTTCCGCCAGCTCGACCTCAACCTGCTGCGCGTGTTCGCGGCATTGATGGCCGAAGGCAACGTCACGCGCGCCGCCGAGCGGCTGGCGCTGTCACAGTCGGCGGTCAGCAATGCGCTGCGCAGGCTGCGCGAATCGCTCGACGACGTGCTGTTCGAGAAGACCGTTTCGGGCGTGCGTCCGACCGCGCGGGCACGCGAGCTGTGGTCGACGGTCCAGCCGCACTTCGACGCGTTGAAGCAGGCGATCTCGCCCGACCAGTTCGACCCGCAAGAGCACCGGGGCACCTTCACGATCGCGATGTCGGACTACTCGGTCGAACGCATCATGCCGCGCCTCGCGCAGTACATGGGCACGCATGCGCCATCGATGCGGATCGAGCTCACGCCGTTCAGCGTCGCCGACCTGCCGGGCATGTTCGACCGCGGCGGCGTCGACCTCGCGATCGGCGGCTACCTGAACGACTCGAGCCCGAGCAGCGGCGTGCGCACGCACGAGATGTGGCCGATCCACTGGAGCTGCCTGATGCGCAAGGATCATCCGCTCGCGAAGGGGCCGCTCACGCTGAAGCGCTTTCTCGCGGCGCGGCATCTCGACGTCGGGTTTTCCGGCATGCGGGTGCCGGTGTACGACAGCCTGCTCTCCGCGCACGGCCTGCAGCGCAATCTCGTCCTCACGCTGAATGCGTACTCGCCCGCGCTGGCGATCATCCGGGCGTCGGATTTCATCGGCGTGCTGCCGACCACGCTGCTCGATCTGTCGATCTATGAAAAGGAACTGGTGTCGCGGCAGCCGCCGGTGCGCATGCCCGCGCGGCCTTACTGCGTGATCTGGCATCAGCGCTGGGACAGCCATCCCGCGCACCGCTGGCTCCGGCAGACGATCGTGTCGCTGTTCACGCGTCCGGCGGAGCCGCCAGGCAGCGCCGGGCGCCCGGCCACCCGGCGCGCCGCCCGCTAGATGCGCGGGCGTGCGACCTTAGACGTTCGACACCAGCAGCCTGATCCCCGCCACGCCGAACACGACGGCGAGACACGCTTCCATCGCGCGCCGGCCGCGCACGTACAGCCGGCGCGCGCCGTCCATCGAGAACACGAGCGCATAGCCGCCGAACACCAGGCACCCGATCACGAGGCAGCCGGGCACGACGGCGCCGTGCGACGCGCCCGCGCCGTTCGACGACAGCGCGACGATCGACACCCACACGAGGATCGCTTTCGGATTGGTCAGGTGCAGCATCGCGCCGCGCACATAGAAGCGCGACAGCCGCTGCTCGCCCGCTGCGTTCAGCGACGCCGCCGCCTTGCCCGACAATGCCGTGCGCCCCGACTTGAACGCGAGCCACAGCAGGTACAGCCCGCCGAAGAGCTTGATCGCGACCAGCAGTTTCGACCACGCGAGCAGCGCGGCCGACACGCCGAGCGCCGCCACCGTCGCCCAGAACATCGACCCTGAAATGACACCAAGCGCGAACGCGAGCGCCGCCTTGCGTCCCTGGTTCGCGGCGACCGACATGATCGCGAGATTGCTCGGCCCGGGGCTGGCCGTCCCGATGAAATAGGCCGTGTAGGCCAGCAGCAGGTTGGCCGAGAAGAAGGCGTGAACGCTCATGTCGAACCTCGCAGGGATGATCTGGCGATTGTTGGCAAACACGCACCGTCTGCCCATGGACAATTGGCCGGCATTTCGCTGGGCCAGTTGGATCAATCGCGCAACCGGATCGCCGCGCGCAAATCCGTCTCGGTTTTGAAACACCCGTCACATTTGCAAGTGGTTTTTGCCAACCGTGGCGGCCACCTCGTACCGCCGCTTCCCGCCGGCCGAACGCTTGACAGGCGCAGGCGGCACGCGTGAGCCGGCCCGTTTCGTCAGACAGACGCAGAACGCGCCACGCAATTTATCCCGGCGTTACGTTACATCCGTGAAGCATTTCGCCTCGCCGAGCCGCTCCGCGTATCCGATCTGCATCGCGCCGCGCGTGTAGATGGCCGCCTCGATCACGCCCGCCGCCCAGTCCCGGCGGGACTCGCCGCCCCTCACCGCATCGCGGCTCAACAATACTCAACAATCGTCTCGCCGGGCTGGTACGGAACCTGCATTCCATTCGGGTGACAACCGCGACGTTCACCGCGCGGACACGAACCCACCGTCGGGCGCCTCCACCGGATACGCCCGAACGATCCGAGCAAGTACGAGGCCCTTCATGGATGCGCTGCCCAATTCGTCCGACACGTCGTTCCAGCTCTTTCTCGCGAAGCTGCTCGAACAGCCGTTGCCCGACTGGACCGAAAAACAGCAGATGGAACTCGAGATGGCACGCTCGCTGTCCACCGAAATGGTCCACCTCGCCGAGGACATGCGGGGCCGCACGCCCGATCTCGCGCGCTGCCTCGTGCTGCTCCGTTACGCGAAAGTGCTCGACTTCATGCTGACGTCGCTCGCCGCGCACCGCGACATTCATCCGCAGACGTTGCGCACGCTGTTCCGGCTCGCGAACCTGAAAGTCGACGATGCGTATCCGGCCTGAGCCGGCACAACGCATCGGCTGCCCTCGACGGCAAGCACGGCCAACGCGGCTCTTCCCGATTCGCATCGCGCGCATGCCCGATGTCTTCGCCGCATGAGCATCGGGAACCGGACATCCCGGCGGGCCGGCACGCTCGGCGTGTTCGTGAAGCGATACGGGCGCAACGCGCAGACGCCTCTCGAGCCGAACGATCGCCGCGACGATCATGACGTCGAGCGGACGATGCGGCGCCTGTCGCCGGCCGACCGCTCCGATCCGCCGGCCGACGATGACGGCAGCGCGGACGACGCCGAGGCCGGTTTCGCCGATGCAAGACGCATGCCGTGAGCGCGCTCGACTTCGACCGGATCTGGCCGGCCATCTGCGAAACCCCTGCCTGGTCCGTGACGAAAGGCCAGGGGAGCTTTCTCACGTTCGAATTCGGGCAGCCCGCGCTGCAGGTCCGGGAACCGCTCGCCGGTTCGCCCGGCCTGTCCGCGGCGGCGCGCGACCGGCTCGCATCGCGGCACGTGACGGTGGCCGGCAACGGGCATCTGTGGATCTGCTACTGCCATTGGTCGATCGCGCTCGACGGTCACGAGCTCGCGCACAGCGAATCGCGATCCGGTGACATCGCGGCCGCCGCCCAACGGCTCGACGGACAGATCCTGCAATCGGTCGCGCCGCGCGCCCCACCGGGTTCGTGGGCATTCGACTTCGACCTCGGCGGCAAGCTGACGACCTGGCCCTACGGCGACGATCCGGCCGACGAACAGTGGCATCTGTACGACCGGCGTTCGGGCAACGTGCTGACCGCCCGTGCGGACGGCACCTGGTCGTATGGCCCGGCGAATGCGCCGCCCGGCAGCGGATCGTTCGGTTCCGAATAGCCTTCGCGAGCGCGACCCTCAGCGTCAGGCAGCAGGCCGGGCCGATGCCGCGCATCAGCGTCGCAGCCGGCCCCTCCTCGCAAACGGAGGTACAATCGCGCGCCATGAACGCACTTCGCCGCTTCCTGCTCCGGCAAGGCGTCGCGCGACAGCTGCTGTGGGGGTTCCTCCTCGTGACGCTGCTGTCCCGCGCGCTGATGTCGGGCGCCGTGATGCTCGATCCGGACGGTCCGGATGCGGGCTCGGTGGTGCTGTGTTCGGGCCGCGGCCCGCTGATCGTCAACGTGACCGCGCTGGCGGCCCGTTTCGATGCCGGCGCGCCGATCACACCGGCCAACGACGCGCTGGCGCTCGCCGATGCGCTCAAGCACGACGCGCATGCCGACAACCCGGCGTCGTCCGGAAACGGCGACAGCCTGTGCGCATTCGGTGCCGCGCTGTTCACGGCGCTGGCGTCGTTCGTGCTGCTGGTGCTGCTGTTCCCCGTCGCCGCGCCGCGGCGCTTCCGGGTTCACTTCGACAGTATTCCGTTCGTGCGATCGATCTTCGACGATCGCCCCCCTTCCCGCGCCCCTCCTCTGTTCTGCTGACGGTTCCGCCCAGCGGCTCGTGCACGTCGATGTGCATGGGCCTGCACGCCGTTCGTCTCATACGACCTGATTCAAGCGTTCTCCCGCCTGCCCGCACCACGTGGGCGACGCCGTCATGCGCACCGTTTGCGCATGGCGTCGCGTTGCCCGTTCCGTCGATGCGCGCAGGCGGGCGCAACGCGCGTTGACGTCCGCCGGCCCGCGCCGGCGCGGCCGCTCAACGAACACGAGGAGCTGACACCATGTCGACCACCGTCGAGCGGGCAATCTCGCCCGCCCAATCCGCCCACGCCGGTTACCGGACGCTCTGGCGCTGGCACTTCTATGCCGGCCTGTTCGTCATGCCGTTCCTGGTGGTCCTCGCGATCACCGGAACGCTCTATTGCTTCCAGCCGCAGATCGAGCCGCTGCTGTATCCGCATCGGCTCGTCGTCGAGCCGCGTGCGACGCCGCGGCTCGACCCCGACGCGCTGCTCGCGAACGCGCGCACCGCGATGCCGGCCGGTGCGACGCCGGTTTCCGTCCAGGTGTCGACCGCGCCGGACCGCAGCGCCGAATACGTGTTCCGGCTGCGCGACGGCAGCCGCGAGAGCGTGTACGTGAACCCTTACGACGGCAGCGTGCTCGGCACGCTGAGCGTCGAGAACCGCTTCATGCAGATCGACCGGATGCTGCATCGCAAGCTGCTGCTCGGCAAGACGGGCGAGTTGCTGATGGAGCTCGCCGCGTGCTGGACCTTCGTGATGATCGGCACCGGCATCGCGCTGTGGTGGCCGCGCGGTGCGGCGCGTGTCGGGCGCGCGCTGCGCCCCGACCTGTCGCTGCGCGGCCGGCCGCTGTGGAAGAACATCCACGCGACCGCCGGCATCTGGCTCGCGGCCGGCACGGTCGCATTCATCCTGACGGGGCTGCCGTGGTCGGGCTCGTGGGGCAAGAACTTCAAGGCGCTGGCCGCGACCGTGAACCTCGGCGCGCCGGAAGGCGCATGGGGCGGCGGGTCGGTGCGCTCGACGCGCCCGGGTGCTGCCACGGCGCCCGCGCCTGCCGAGGCCGCTGCGCCGTCCGGCCATCACCACGCGTCCGGCGAGTCGATGCCGGGGATGGTGATGGACGACCTGCCGTTGCCGCAAACGCCGTGGGCGGTCGGCAACGTGCCCGTCCCGCATTCGCCGTCGGCGCCGACGCCGGCACCGCTGCCGCTGGCCCGCGCGATCGCGATCGTCGCGGGCCTCGGCGTGACGAGCGGCTACACGCTCGCGCTGCCGTCCGGCACGGACGGCGTGTACACCGCGTCGTACTTCCCGGACGACCCGAAGGCCGAGCGGACGATCTACATCGACCAGTACAGCGGGGCCGTGCTGAAGGACATCCGCTATGACGACTATGGCGCAGTTTCGCGCGCCGTGTCGTATGGCACGTCGCTGCACATGGGCCGCTACTTCGGGCTGGCGAACCAGATCGTCTGCGCGGTGTTGTCGCTCGGGCTCGCCGCGATGGCCGTCACGGGCACCGTGATGTGGTGGAAGCGCCGCCCGGCGGCCAAGCTCGGTGCGCCGTCGCGCGAGCGCGGCAGGCCGCCGATGCGCGGCTGGATCGCGGGGCTCGTGCTGCTCGGCATCGTCTTCCCGCTGATGGGCGCGACGATCGTCGCGGTCTGGTTGCTCGACCGCCTGCTGTTCGGCCGTATGAAGCGCACCGCCGCGTGATCGCGAAGCGACTCCACCGATTCGAAGGATAACGAAACATGAAGTTCAGATTGATGCTGCCCGCCGCCTTTCTCGCGGCCTTCGCGCCGGCCGGGCAAGCACAGGAAAGCGACGCCAGACAAACCGGCACCACGCTTGCCCCGATTCGCGTCAACGCGCAGAAGGCGACGCCGCTCACGCAACCGCTCGACACCGGTAGCCGCCTCGGCCTGTCGTCGCTCGAAACGCCCGCGAGCGTCGAGCAGATCGACCGCAAGACGCTCGACACGCGCGGCGACAGTTCGATCGTCGACGCGGTGAGCCGCGCCGCCGGCATCAGCGCATCGCCGCATCCCGGCAACGGCGGCTCGGAGCTCGGTGCACGCGGCTTCGTCGGCGCGTCGTCGGTCACGCAGCTCTATGACGGCGTGCGCCCGTATGGCGCGATCGGCATCACCTTTCCGTTCGACACGTGGTCGGTCGACCATATCGACGTGCTGCGCGGCCCGGCGTCGGTGATCTACGGCGAAGGCGCGATCGGCGGTGTCGTCAACATCGTGCCGAAGAAGCCGACGCGCGGTGCGATCCAGAACGAACTGCAGGTCGGCGGCGGCACCGAGGGCACGGCGCGGGTCGCGTTCGGCAGCGGCGGCGCGATCAACGACAAGCTGTCGTACCGCTTCGACATCAGCGGCAACCGCTCGTCGAACTGGGTCGACCGCGGCAATTCGCGCAACCTGTCGATCTCCGGCGCGCTGCGCTACGACGTGACGTCCGACCTGTACGTGACGGCATCGTATGCGCAGGGCTTCCAGCATCCGATGCAGTATTTCGGCGTGCCGCTCGTGAACGGCGCGCGCGATCGCGCGCTCGACAAGAAGAACTACAACGTCGGCGACAGCGACATCGCGTTCCGCGACAGCTGGGCGACGGTATCGGCGAACTGGCAGCCGAGCGACAGCCTGAACGTGACGAGCACGCTGTACCGGATGAAGAGCAACCGTCACTGGAAGGATGCCGAGTACTACACGTACCTGCCGTCGACCGCGCAAGTGCGGCGCAGCAGCTTCACCGAAATCTTCCACGACCAGGAGCAGTACGGCAACGTGACGGCGGCCACCGTGACCACCGCACTGCTCGGGATGCGCAACACGTTCTCGACGGGCTTCGAGTTCAATCACACGACGTTCCAGCACGACAACAATTCGCCGTACTCAGGTACGTCGACGGTCGATCCGTTCAACTTCGATCCGGGCAGCTTCATCAACACGGCCGGCACCTTTCCGAAGTACCGCAGCCAGGCGAACCAGTACGCGGTGTTTGCCGAGAACCGGCTGGAGATCACGCCGCGCTGGTCGGTGATCGGCGGGCTGCGCTACGACCACGCGAGCGTGAACCGCGACGATCTCGTGAACGGCGGCGCGTTCACGAAGGTGTTCGCGAACACGGGCTGGCGCATCGGCACCGTGTACGACGTGCAGCCCGGCCTCGCGGTGTACGGCCAGTATTCGGTCGCGGCCGATCCGATCAGCTCGCTGCTGTCGCTGAATGCGTCGAAGTCGAACTTCACGCTCGCGACCGGCCGGCAGATCGAGATCGGCGTGAAGCAGTCGTTCCTCGGCGGCAAGGCGGAATGGACGCTGGCCGCGTACCGGATCGTGAAGAGCAATCTCCTGACGGCCGATCCGCTGAACCCGAACCAGTCGATCCAGGTCGGCCAGCAGTCGTCGCGCGGGCTCGAGGCAACGGTCGGCGCGGAGATCGCGAAGGACTGGCGCGTCGACGCGAACGTGTCGATCCTGCGCGCGAAATACGACGACTTCCAGCAGACGTCCGGCGGCACGACGGTGTCGCGCGCGGGCAACGTGCCGGTGTCGGTGCCGCAACGGCTCGCGAACCTGTGGGTGAGCTGGCGCTTCGCGCCGGACTGGACGGGTATCGCAGGCGTCAAGTATGTCGGCAAGCGCTTCGCCGACACCGCGAACCAGCTCGTGATGCCGTCGTACACCACCGTCGACCTCGGCCTCGCGTGGAAGCCCCGCAAGGACACGACGATCACCGCGCGCGCCTACAACGTGTTCAACCGGCGCTTCGTGCAGTCCGCGTACTACAACGAGACGCAGTACCTGCTCGGCAACGACCGGCGGCTCGAAGTGGTGGCGAACTACCGGTTCTGACACCGGGCGATGTGACGCGGCACGATGCGGTGCCGCGCCCGCGCCGCCGATCCGTCGCGACGGACGATGCGGGCGGGCCGGGCCGGATCGCGCCGCGTACGCGTTCAATCGAAAAGAGAGGATTCCGGATGGCTGCGATGGCGTGGCACTACACGGTCATGTTGCACTTCGAATCGATCATCATGAGCGAAGTCATCATGCCGAACACACTCGACATGGCGCCCGAAGCAAGACCCGTCGCCTGGTTCTCGCGCAATCCTCACTGGGAGAAGATGGCCAACAGGCGGGCGATCGATCCCGTGACCGGCGATCGCGTGACATTGACGATGTGGCAGACGCGCCAGGCCGGCGGCGGGCTGGTGCGTTTCGGGATCGATGCGACGAAGCTGCTTCACGACCAGGCGCTCTGGCAGCGCGCGCGCGTCGATGACGCGGCGCGCGACGCGCTCGTCACGGAGGGGGTGCGGCAGGGTGCCGACCCGCTCGAGTGGTGCGGATCGATCAAGCCGGTGCCGGTCGAGCGGCTCGTCATCGAGTCGCTCGACGATACGTACCGGTGGCGCACCTTCAAATGGTAGGGAGACGCCGCGCGGCCGGCGCGCTGCACGCCTGTCGCGACGGCCGGCCCCGCCGGAACCCGGCGCGCATACGATGGCCGGGCCGTTGTCCGGCCGGGAGATCGCGACCCTCGCCGCGCCCTTCAGTCTCCGGCGCGCGAATGGAACCTGAGCGGCTGTTCGTCCGACGGCGCGGGCGCGCCGCCGGTGTCGCAGGCGCCACAGGTGCTGCAGCCGTCGCCGCAGCCGCCGCCCGCGGCGGT
>NZ_CABVPW010000044.1:0-72784 GCF_902499025.1 Burkholderia lata
CGCGCTGACGGTGCGCGCGAGCGCGGGCGCGAGCAGCCGCATCTCGCCGCAGCCCGGCTGCGCGGCCAGCAGTTCGACGAGCCCGCCGACCGGCCAGCCGCCGCCCGGCAACTCGGCCGACAACGGCGCGAAGCCGGTCTCGATCGTGCGCGGACCGCCGCGCGCGAGCTGCGAGCCACGCCACAGCGATGGATGAAGGGATTCGGGAGAAATGGAGGATGCGAGCATGACGCCACCCACAACTGTATGGATATACAGTATATGGCAATGCGCTCGCGTCGCACAGCACCGGTGCAAAACCGGTTTTCGTCAGAAGAAAAACAGCAGGAAAGCCGGAGCGGCCGTCATGTTACGCCGCTCCGGAGCGGACGCGCCCGGATCGTGCCGCCCGAACGCGCGCCACCGCCATCCGGCCCGAATCGCCCGGTCGGACGGGCACGCCACCCCGAAGGCAAACCGGCACGATGCAGCACTCCGCACCGCG
This sequence comes from Burkholderia lata, assembly GCF_902499025.1. Taxonomy (GTDB): domain Bacteria; phylum Pseudomonadota; class Gammaproteobacteria; order Burkholderiales; family Burkholderiaceae; genus Burkholderia; species Burkholderia lata_C. Next base: position 485 of record NZ_CABVPW010000044.1, read on the forward strand.
CCGGCCCGCCGGCCGCCCGTCAGCCGAGCAGCAACGCGTCGTCGTCGAGCTGCTCGTGACGCACCTTCTCGAACATCTGCAGCAGGTCCGGCACGTCGAGCCCCTTGCGCGCGTCGCCCGACACGTCGAGCACGACCTGCCCCTGGTGCAGCATCACCGTGCGGTCGCCATAGTCGAGCGCCTGCCGCATGCTGTGCGTGACCATCATCGTCGTCAGCTTGCTCTCGGCGACGATGCGCGCGGTCAGCTCCAGCACGAACGCGGCCGTCTTCGGGTCGAGCGCGGCCGTGTGCTCGTCGAGCAGCAGGATCCGCGACGGCCGCAGCGACGCCATCAACAGGCTCACCGCCTGCCGCTGGCCGCCCGACAGCAGCCCGATCCGGTCGGTCAGCCGGTTCTCGAGACCGAGGTTCAGGAGCCGCAGCTTGTCGCGGAACAGCTCGCGCGACGGCCGGTCGAGCGCGGCCCGGAAGCCGCGCCGCGCACCGCGCGCCATCGCGAGCGCCATGTTCTCCTCGATCGTCAGCGCCTCGCAGGTGCCGGCCATCGGATCCTGGAACACGCGCGCGACGAGGTGCGCGCGATCCCACGCGGCCTTGCGCGTGACGTCCGTGCCGTCGATCGAGATGCGTCCCGCATCGACGGCCTGGTCGCCGCTGACCGCATTGAGGAAGGTCGACTTGCCGGCGCCGTTCGAACCGATCACCGCGACGAACTGGCCGTCCGGAATCTCGAGCGACAGCCCGCGCAGCGCACGCGTCTCGATCGGCGTGCCGGGATTGAACGTGAGTTTCAGGTCTTGTGCGGACAGCATGTCAGGCCCCTCCGTTCTTGCGCGCGAACAGTTTCTTGCGCGTCGCCGGCAGCACCAGCGCGATCGTGACGAGCGCGGCCGTCACGAGGTTCAGATCCTGCGCCTTCAGCCCGATGAATTCGCTGTTGAGCGCAAGCGCGATGAAGAAGCGATAGACGATCGCACCGAGCACGACGGCGAGCGTCGTCAGCACGAGCCGGCGCGCCGGCAGCAGCGTCTCGCCGATGATCACGGCGGCCAGCCCGATCACGATCGTGCCGATCCCCATCGAGATATCCGCACCGCCCTGCGTCTGCGCGAACAGCGCGCCGGCGAGCGCGACGAGCGCGTTCGACAGCGCCATCCCGGCAAGCGTCGCACGGCCGGTCGCGATGCCTTGCGCGCGCGCCATCCGCGGGTTCGCGCCGGTCGCGCGCATCGCGAGGCCGAGCTGCGACGAGAAGAACCAGTCGAGGCCGAGCTTCGCGACCACGACGACGATTGCGAGCAACGCCGGGCGCAGCACGTAGTCGGGCATCCAGTCGGGCTGCAGCACGGTGAAAATGGTCGGCTCGGTGATGAGCGGCACGTTCGGCCGGCCCATGATCCGCAGGTTCACCGAATAGAGCGCGATCATCATCAGGATACTGGCGAGCAGATCCATGATCTTCAGGCGCACGTTGAGCCAGCCGGTGATGAAGCCGGCCGCCGCGCCCGCGACGATCGCGATGCAGGTCGAGCTGAACGGATCGTAGCCGGCCGAGATCAGCGTCGCGGCGACGGCGCCGCCGAGCGGAAAGCTGCCGTCGACGGTGAGGTCGGGGAAGTTGAGGATGCGAAACGAGATCAGCACCCCGAGGGCGACGAGACTGAAGATCAGGCCGATCTCCAGCGCGCCCAGAAACGAGAACAGAGACATGATGGGGAAATCCTGTTGCTTCCCGGCCGGACGTGTACGGCCGGGCGAAGCGAACGGGCGGCCCCGGGTGGGAGCCGCCCGTCCGGCGGTGTCGTTCAGGCCCGGATCGGGCCCGCAAGCGCGGCGGTCGGGCCGCGGCTTACTTGATGACCGTCTTCGCTTCCTTGAGCAGATCCGGCGACAGCGTCACGCCCTGCTTCGCGGCCGCGCCCGTGTTCGCGAACAACTCGAGGTTGCTGCTCGTCTCCGACGCGATCGCGCCCGGCTTCTCGCCCTTCAGGATGCGCGCGACGACCTTGCCCGTCTGGCGGCCGAGGTCGCCGTAGTTGATGCCGAGCGCCGCGATGCCGCCGCGCTTCACGCTGTCGGTGTCACCGGCGACGAGCGGGATCTTCGCTTCGTTCGCGACCTTGACGAGCGCTTCGTACGCGGACACGACGTTGTTGTCGGTGTTGGTGTAGATCACGTCGACCTTGCCGATCAGGCTCTTCGCGGCCGGGCCGATGTCGACGGTACGCGGCGCGGCCGCCTCCTTCAGCGTCATCCCCTGCTTCGCGAGGATCTCCTTGAGCTCCTTCACGACGACGACCGAGTTCGCCTCGCCCGGGTTGTAGACCATGCCGACCGTCTTCGCATTCGGCACGACACGCTTGATCAGCGCGACCTGGCGATCGAGCGGCAGCTTGTCGGACACGCCCGTCACGTTGGTGCCCGACGGGCCCCAGCCCTTCACGAGCTGCGCGGCGACCGGATCGGTGACGCCCGAATAGACGACCGGCACGCTCTTCGTCGATGCGACTACCGCCTGCGCGGCCGGCGTCGCGATCGCGACGATCACGTCGGGCTGGTCGCCGATGAACTTGCGCGCAATTTGCGCGGCCGTGCCCGTGTTGCCCTGCGCGCTCTGGTATTCCCACTTGAGCTTGTCGTCGCCGTAACCTTCCGCCTTCAGCTCGGCGCGCACGCCGTCGCGGATCGCATCGAGCGCCGGGTGATCGACGATCGACAGCACCTTGACGGTCTGTGCATGCGCGGCGCCTGCCAGCGCGAGTGCGGCCACGCCGGCCGTGATCGAACGGATCGCGAAAGTCTTGAAACGCTTCATGGGTGTGTCTCCCCCGTATTGTGTCGGTTCTGGATGATGGATTCCCGCCGCCGTCAGGCGGGCGCCGCCATGCGTACGACACGCTGGCGAGCGGCCCGCGCACGCTCCGGGAAAGCGTGCAGCGGCGAACGCACGAGGATACCATTTCCGCAGACCACCGCCTGACTCCGCGCTTTCGCATCGCGCCCCGGATCGCAGCGCCCGCCGACGCGCGCGAGCGGGCGTGAAGCCCGCCCGGCGGCGGTTCCCGTCGGCCCGTCACAACGCGTCAGCCGCGCTTGCGGCTTTACGTTATGCTGTCGGCCGACCCATTCCACGCCATCGGAGGGCACATGAAACGGGGAGTTCGAGCCATCGCATTCGCTGCCGTCGCGCTGGCGCTGCCGGGTGCGGCGTTCGCGCTGACCGACGGCAGTGCGCAATACGACGACTGCATGCTCAATGCGCTGCGCGAAAGCCGCAACGGCGGGGCCGCCCAGTTGATCCAGCGCTCGTGCGACGCGCTGTACCGCAACAACGCGATGCTGCTGCCGCGCGAGCGGCGCTTTCACGAGTGTGTGGTGCAGTCGTTGCCGGGCGTGCGCGACAACTACGCGATCCAGCAGATCATGTCGATCTGCTCGCGACGCGGCGAGATGTGAGCCGGCATTGAACGCCGGATACCGTGCGGCCGTCGATCGGCCGCGCCAATGAAAAAGGGCCTGCGCGATGCAGGCCCTTTTCGTTCAGCGGGTCGACCGGTGTGCGGCGCTCAGAACGACGCGACCATCGAGCCCTTGAACTGCTTCTTGATGAATTCCTTCACTTCCGGCGACTGGTACGCCTTGACCAGCTTCTTCACCCACGGCTGGTCCTTGTCCTTCGCGCGCACGGCGATCACGTTCGCGTACGGGCTCGTCAGCGCTTCGAGCGCGATCGCGTCCTTGGTCGGCTGCAGGTTCGCGGCAAGCGCGTAGTTCGTGTTGATCACGGCCGCGTCGACGTCCGACAGCACGCGCGGCAGTTGCGCGGCGTCGAGTTCGGAGATCTTCAGCTTCTTCGGGTTCTCGGCGATGTCGAGCACCGTCGCGTTGTTGCCGCCCGTGCCGGCGCCCGCCTTCAGCTTGATCACGCCTTGCGTCTGCAGCAGCAGCAGCGCGCGGTTCTCGTTCGACGGATCGTTCGGCACCGCGAGCTTCGCGCCTTGCGGCAGGTCCTTCAGCGCCTTGAACTTCTTCGAGTACACGCCCATCGGCGAGATGTAGGTCAGGCCCGCGGTGACCAGCTTGTAGCCGCGCTGCTTCACCTGGCTGTCGAGGTAGGGCTGGTGCTGGAAGCTGTTTGCGTCGAGGTCGCCCGAGTCGAGCGCCGCGTTCGGCTGCACGTAGTCGTTGAACTCGATGACCTTCACGTTCAGGCCTTCCTTCTCCTTCGCGACCTTCTGGACGAGTTGCCACACTTCCGAATCCGGGCCGGCGACCGTGCCGACCTTGATCACCTTGTCTTCGGCGTGCGCGCCTGCCGACAGCGTCAGCGCTGCACCGGTGGCCAGCACCGAAAATACCTTCAGGAGACTGCGACGCTTCATCTGTTTCTCGCTTTCTTGCTTGACTGAAATGGGGCGCGATACGGGTATGCCCCGACTCGCTGGAAGGGGCAAATGGTGTCACAGGATCGGCGGGAAGTGAAATACATCCCGCTCATATGGGTATGCACCGCAGCGGTGCTGGCGGAAGTTGCGCGACTCGGCCGTTAGTTGCGTTTATGTGAGTCGCGCGTCAGCCCGAGTACGTCACGCCACCGTTGCCCGGTCGGCCTCCGCGGTGCCGAATGCAGGCTCGCCCACCTGCCCGCCGACCCGGAACGCGCCGACCGCATCGCGCAGTCGCGCCGCCTGCTCCTGCAGCGACGCGGCCGCAGCGGCGGCCTCCTCGACGAGCGCCGCGTTCTGCTGCGTCACCTGGTCCATCTGCGTGACCGCGCGCCCGACCTGCGTGATGCCGCTCGCCTGCTCCTCGGACGCCGCCGCGATCTCGCCCATGATGTCGGTCACGCGTGCGACGGCCTGCAGGATCTCGCCCATCGTCGTGCCGGCCTGGCCGACCAGCGTCGACCCGTTGCGCACGCGCTCGACCGAGTCGACGATCAGCTCGCGGATCTCCTTCGAGGCCGTCGCGCTGCGCTGCGCGAGCGAACGCACTTCGCCGGCGACCACCGCGAAGCCGCGGCCCTGCTCGCCGGCGCGCGCGGCTTCGACCGCCGCATTCAGCGCGAGGATGTTGGTCTGGAACGCGATACCCTCGATCACGCCGATGATGTCGGCGATCTTGCGCGAACTGTCGTCGATCTCGCCCATCGTGCCGATCACGCGGTTCACGACGTCGCTCCCGGTGCGCGCGATCTCCGATGCGCTGTTCGCGAGCCCGCTCGCCTGCCGCGCGTTGTCGGCGTTCTGCTTCACCGTCGCGGTCAGCTGCTCCATGCTCGCGGCGGTTTCTTCCAGCGACGCGGCCTGCTCCTCGGTGCGCTGCGACAGGTCGTCGTTGCCGGCCGAGATCTGGCGGCTCGCCGACGCGATCGATCCGGCCGACTGGCGAATCCCGCCGATCGTCGCCTGCAGCCGGGCCTGCATGTCGTGCATCGCGGCCATCATGCTCGTGCGATCGCCCGCCCGCACGGGCACCGGCTGCGTCAGGTCGCCCTGCGCGATGCGCGTCGCGAGCGCGGCCGCCTCGTCGGGCTCGCCGCCGAGGCTGCTGCGCACGTTGCGGATGATCACGAGCATCGCCACGCTGATCACGAAGCCGATCACGAACACGACCGCGAGGTGGCCGAGCAGCGTCCGGTAGTAGATGGTGTCGATGTCCTTCAGGAAGACGCCGCTCGAGATGTTCCAGTCCCACGGCGCAAAGCGCGTGACGTAGCTGATCTTCGGCACGGCGGTCTCGCTGTGCGGCAAGCGCCCGCGGTATTCGGCGAAGCCGCTGCCGGTTTCCTTCGCGGCATTCAGGATCGTGACGAACAGCGGCTTGCCGTCCGGGTCGAGATAGTCGCCGACCTGCGTGCCGACCAGCTTCGGCAGCGTCGGATGCATCAGCACGACCGGCTTCGAGTCCATCACGAACACGTAGCCCGAGTCGCCGTAGCGCATCGCGGCCAGGCTCGCGAGCGCGTCGCGTTTCGCGTCGGCCTCGGGCAGCGTGCCGCTCTGCGCGAGGGCGTGATACGCCTTCACGATGCCGGCCGCCGAATCGACGAGATTCGCAATGCCTGCCTTGCGTTCGGCGAGCATCGTCGCGCGCGTCTCGTACGCGCTCCATGCGCCGACGCCCAGGAGACCGATCCATACCAGCGCAAGCGCGAGCCACAGCTTGCGGTTCAAACTCATTCTGCTCATCTGCGTGCCTTTGTCGATGTCGATGCGCACGCTGCGCGCGAACGGCCTGCCGCGCGCAAACGCTTGCCCATTTAATTACGGCATCGAGGCTTACAACTTGAATACGAGCGGGTACGGCTGACCGTCGCTCGACGTGCCGCTGCCTGCGCCCCGCACCGCACCCGCCGACGCGACAGCCTCCATCCGCTGTGCTAAAAAGACCGGCTGGCCGGCACACAAAGCGCCGGCGCCATTCCGGGGGCCATCCATGTACGTCATCGACATCCACTACACCGCATCGCTCGAGCGCATCGACGACGCGCTCGAACGCCATCGCGCATTCCTGCAGCCGCAGTTCGACAAGGGCATCTTCATCGCGGCCGGGCCGAAGGTGCCGCGCGAAGGCGGCGTGATCCTCGCGGCCCGCATCGATCGCGACGAGCTGGACGCAATCCTGAAGACCGATCCGTTCGTCACCGAGGGGCTCGCCACGTATCGCGTGACGGAATTCCGGATCACGCGCGCCGCATCCGGCTTCAACGTGCCCGCGCTGCCGTAACGCGACACCTGCGCGACCTCTGCGCGATGCGCGCGCAGGCCGACACGCCGCCCGACGGGCGGCGCATGCAAACAACGAAATGAGAGGGAAAGCGTGACGGCGCGTGGCGGCCGTCACGTGATCGCCGGGCCGGGCGCCCGGCGGCGGCCGGTCAGTCGACCAGCAGCTTCAGGTCGTGGACCCACGGGCCAGGGCCCTGGCCGTCGCGCACGAACAGGCGCAGCTTGCCGTCGCGGTCGAACACGTAGCTCGCGGCGGTGTGATCCATCGTGTAGCTGCCGGGCGTCTTGCCGGGCACCTTCGCGTAGTACACGCGGAAATCCTTCGTGACCTTCTTCAGCGCCGCTTCGTCGGCCGGCCGCAGGCCGATGAACGACGGATCGAACGCGGGCACGTACTGGCCGAGCAGCGCCGGCGTGTCACGCTCCGGATCGACGGTCACGAACAGCACCTGCACGCGCTTCGCGGCATCGGGCCCGAGCTGCTTCAGCGCTTCGGACAGCTCGGCCATCGTCGTCGGGCACACGTCCGGGCAGTGCGTATAGCCGAAGAACATCACGACAGCACGGCCCTTGAAGTCGGCGAGCGTGCGTACCTTGCCGGCCGTATCGGGCAGCGAGAAGTCGCTGCCGAACTGCGTGTTGCCGGTGATGTCGAGATTCTGGAATTTCGGCGCGTTGTCGCATCCGGCGAGCAGCAGCGCTGCCGTGAATGCGCATGCGAGCAGCCAGCCTTGGCGCGCGCGGCGCCCGAACCGTGATTGGAGCATTGCGTTCAAACCGTGCGGTTACACGCCGAGCAGCGGGCGTGCATAGTGATCGACGAGCAGCGCCGCGAACAGCAGCGACAGGTAGACGATCGAGTAGCGGAAGGCCTTGCGGGCGAGTTCGTCCGAGTAGTCGCGATGGATCTTCCACGCATACGCGAGGAACACCGCGCCGAGCAGCACCGCGCTCGTCAGGTAGACGGCCCCGCTCATCCCGGAGATGAACGGCATCAGCGTGACCGCGAACAGGATCACCGTGTACAGCAGGATGTGCAGCCGCGTGAATTTCTCGCCGTGCGTGACGGGCAGCATCGGCAGCCCCGCGTTCTCGTAATCCTTGCGGCGATACAGCGCGAGCACCCAGAAATGCGGCGGCGTCCACACGAAGATGATCAGCACAAGGATCCACGCGTCGCCCGGCACCGCGCCGGTGACCGCGGCCCAGCCGAGCGCCGGCGGCATCGCGCCCGATGCACCGCCGATCACGATGTTCTGCGGTGTCATCGGCTTGAGCAGCAGCGTGTAGATCACGGCGTAGCCGACGAAGGTGGCGATCGTCAGCCACATCGTCAGCGGGTTCGTGAACGTATAGAGCGTCCATGCGCCGACGCTGCCGAGCACGGCCGAGAAGATCAGGATCTGCGGGGTCGTGATCTCGCCGCGCGCGGACGGGCGCCACGCGGTGCGGCGCATCATCGCGTCGATCTTCTGTTCGACGAGGCAGTTGATCGCGAACGCGGCGCCGGCCAGCAGCCAGATGCCGACCGTACCGCCGATCAGCACGTGCCACGGCACCATGCCCGGCGTCGCGAGGAACATGCCGATCACCGCGCAGAACACCGCGAGCTGCGTGACACGCGGCTTCGTCAGCGCCATGTACTGCGAAAACCGGCTACCGGGCGATTGGGAGAGGGTGCTTTGCATGGGGGCGGTCACGCCGGGGCGGCGTCGCGCGCAGGCTGCGCGACACGGCCGGGGCGGCTTGAAAGGATGCGAAAGTTTAACATGACGACGAGCAGCAGCAGGATCGCGGCCCCGCCGTTGTGCGCGACGGCGACCGGCAGCGGCCACTGCAGCACGATGTTGGTCAGGCCCGTCACGAACTGCAGCAGGACGACCAGCAGCACGCCGTTCGCGGGCCGCCGCAGCGATTCGAAGCGGCGCATCTTCAGCGCGAACGCGACCAGGTACGCGACCACGACGAACGCGAACGTGCGGTGCGTCCAGTGGATCGCGACCAGCGCATCCTGCGTGATCGCCTCGCCGTCCTTCGTCATCCCGAGCGCGCGCCACAGGTGGAAGCCGTGCTCGAAGTCCATCGGCGGGATCCACTGGCCGTTGCAGGTCGGGAAGTCGGTACACGCGAGCACTGCGTAGTTGGTGCTCACCCAGCCGCCGAGCGCGATCTGCACGACCAGCAGCACGAGCGCCGCGAGCGCGGCCGCGCGATAGCGGCCGGCTTCGGGGTCATGCGACGGCAGCGGCGTCTGCCGCGCCGCGAGCCAGCCGAGCGTGCCGAGCAGCGTGAGGCCGAGCAGCAGGTGGATCGTGACGATCACCGGCTGCAGCTTCATCGTGACCGTCCACGCGCCGAACGCGCCCTGCACGAGGATCAGCAGCAGCAGGCTGGTCGGCCACCACGGCGACACGTGCAGCGGGCGGCGGCGCAGCCGCGCGGACCACGCGATCACGACCTGCGCGATGATCAGCACGCCGATCGCCATCGCGAAATAGCGGTGGATCATCTCGATCCACGCCTTCGACATGCTGACCGGGCCCGTCGGCATCGCCTGGTGCGCGGCCGTGATCGCGGCGTGCGCGATGAACGGCGACGACGTGCCGTAGCAGCCGGGCCAGTCGGGGCAGCCGAGCCCCGAATCGGTCAGCCGCGTGAAGCCGCCGAACATCACCAGGTCGAGCGTCAGGAAGGTGGTGATCCACACCAGCTTGCGAAACTTGTTGTCGTCGGCCTTCACCCACACGTACGACAGCGGCAGCAGCGCGATGCAGAAGCCGATCAGGCCGAGTTGCAGTAGATACGCCATCGGTTCATTGCCTCTCGTATTGCCTTAGCCGATGCTCGACCACTTCAGCAGCTTCGTCACGTCCGACTTGATCTTGCTGGGGTTCGGATTCTTCGGGAAACGCATCATCAGGTTGCCGTTCGGGTCGACCATGTAGATGTGGTCGCTGTCCTTCGTGCCCGCGTCGGCCGGCAGCCACGCGGCCACCGCGGCCGGGTCGGCGACGAGCCGGCGCGTGTCCGGGTACGCATCCAGCACGATCTGCGGCGTCGCGCCCGCATCGCTGCGCAGCCACACCATCGTGATCCGGTGCCGCTCGCCCGCCTGCGTGACGCGGATCTGGCGCATGAAATAGAGCTTCTCCGCGCATGCCTTGTCGCACGCGCTGCTGTCGGTCATCACGAACAGCCACACACCGCGCAGCGACGACAGCGGCACGGTCTTGCCGGTTTCGTCGGTCACCTGCAGATCCGCGGGGATCGGGCGCTGCGGCTCGATCAGCGTGCCGTAGTTGGTCGAGCCGCCCCTCGGCTTGATCACGTAATAGGTGAAGTACGACGCGATCATCGGTGCGGCGCACACGAGACCCAGCAGCACGAGCATCCAGCGGCCGCGCTTGCGGGCCGCAGGCGAAACCGGCTCGGCGGCCGGACCCTGACGGGAAGATTGCATGGACAAATCAGACCTCTCGAAACGAACCCGCGGCGCACGCGCCGCGTCCTGGCATGGCGCTCACGCGCCGGCCGACTTCTTCGCCGCACGCCGCGCGGCGTACAGGCCGAAGCCGAGCGCGGCCGCCGCCATCGCCCACCACTGAAACATGTAACCGTAATTGCGCTCGACGCCGGTCGTCGCCGCCGGCCAGTCGCGCACGAGCTTGTCGCCGTCGTCGCTCGTCTGCTGGATCACGAACGGCTGCAGCGGCAGCCCCGTTTCCTTCGCATACGCGGCGACGTCCAGGTTCTGCCGGATCCTCTGGTGCGCGGCCGACCCGCCTTCGCCGAGCTCGAACGCGCGCGACGCGTCGGCGCGTGCGATGCCCACGATCTCGACGTCGCCCGCGGGCGTCGCGAACGGCTCGATCGCCGTGCGCTCGGAGATATTGCGCGGCAGCCAGCCGCGGTTCACGAGCACGACGCCGCCGCCCGTGAGTTTAAACGGCATCACGACGTAAAAACCCGGCTGGTCGTTATACGGCCGATTGTCGAGGAACACGGCCTGGTCGGGCAGGAAACGGCCCTTCGCACGCACGCGATGAAACTCGATCGACGCGAGCGGCATCGGCTGCGCGCCGACGTCGACGGGCGCCGCCTGCTCGTAGCGCTCGATGCTCGCCTGCAGCGCTTCCTTCTGGTGCGCGCGGTCGCGCTGCCAGAAACCGAGACGGATCGTGACCGCGACGACGACGAGAATCAGCAGCGCGGGGAGCCAGCGTATCTTCATCATGCGGCCCGCCCGGCACATGCCCGAAAGCGAAGTGCGATAATTATCCTCTTCCTTTCGAATTGCCGTCGTCCGGTTCGTGTCATGCACATACTCGTTCCCATCGCCTTCGTCCTCATCATTGCCAGCATGGGCTCGGCGCTCTACTTCATGATGCACGACCGCGGCCACACGAAACGCATGGTCTGGTCGCTCGCCACCCGCGTCGGGCTGTCGGTGTCGCTGTTCCTGCTCATCCTGATCGCGAACTGGATGGGCTGGATCCATTCGACCGGCCTGCCGATCGGGCGTTGATCCGTTGGTCGCCGCGGCCGCTGTGACCGCTGTGACATTTCGCCGCACGGCCGGGCCACCAAGCAAAAGCGCCGCCTGACTGAGTCGCGGCGGCGCCAGGGTGGTGAAGGCCGGTAGTCACGCTGCCCGGCCGACCCAATGAAAACGGCCCGCGCATTGCTGCGCGGGCCGTTGTTCCATTTACAGCCAGTAGACGACGACGTACAGGCCGAGCCAGACGACGTCGACGAAGTGCCAGTACCACGCGGCGCCTTCGAATGCGAAGTGGTGATCGGGCTTGAAGTGGCCGCGGATCATCCGCACCAGCACCACCGCGAGCATCGTGCCGCCGAGGAACACGTGGAAGCCGTGGAAGCCCGTCAGCAGGAAGAACGTCGAACCGTACACGCCCGAGTTCAGCGTCAGGTTCAGTTCGTTGTACGCGTGGTAGTACTCGAAGCCCTGCAGGAACAGGAAGCAGATACCGAACGCGAGCGTCGCGGCCAGCCATGCGATCGCCTTCTTGCGATGATCGTCACGCAGCGCGTGGTGCGAGATCGTCAGCGTCACGCCCGACGACAGCAGGAACGCAGTGTTCAGCGTCGGGATCGGCCACGGGCCCATCGTCTTGAAGTGACCGGCGAGCGCGGCGGGGCCTTCGTTCGGCCACACGGCGGAGAAATCCGGCCAGATCAGCTTGTAGTCGAGGCTGCCGAGCTGGTGCAGCGCGATTTCACGTGCGTAGAACAGCGCGCCGAAGAATGCGCCGAAGAACATCACTTCGGAGAAGATGAACCAGCTCATGCTCCAGCGGTACGACTTGTCGACGTTCTTGCCGTAGTGACCGCCTTCCGACTCGGCGATCGCGTCGCCGAACCAGTGATACAGCGTGAAGAGCAACCAAAGCAGGCCGAGCAGCGCCGTAAACGGCGCCCAGTCGTGACCGTTGATCCACAGCGCTGTCGATCCGAGCATGACCAGCAGGCCGATGGCCGCGCTGATCGGATGCTGCGACGGATGCGGCACGAAATAGTACGGGGTCTGGTTTTGACCGCTCATGCTTGATTCTCCACTTCAGTCCAATTTGTGTACCGGAAACCGCTCCGGCTTTATTTCTTGCGCGGCGTGACCACCACCGCTCCTTCCTGCACGCGGCGCCGTGGCGCCGCGCACTGCATTCTTTCGTGGCCGCGGGCTTCAGCCCACGACCGCACGCACGATCAGGATCAGCACGCCGATGAACACACCGGCCGCCAGCAACGCGACGATCAGCACGTGCAGCGGATTCAGCTGCGTCGCGTCGGCCTCCAGGTCGCGCCGCTTGCGCACCCCGAAGAACGACCACAGCACCGCTTTCAGCGCCTGGCCGAACGTCCCGCCCCGCTTCTCCGTCATCGCCCCGCCTCCGTCGTCATGCGTCCGGCTTCGCCGCGCCCTGCGCCGCGGTCTTGCCCGGCGCCGGCGCCGGCGTGGCCGGCGTATTCAGCTCGAAGAACGTGTACGACAGCGTGATCGTCTTCACGTCCTTCGGCAGTTTCGGATCGATCACGAACACCACCGGCATCTTGCGCGACTCGTTCGCGGCCAGCGTCTGCTGCGTAAAGCAAAAGCACTCGATCTTCTTGAAGAACTCCGTCGCCTGCTTCGGCGCGTAGCTCGGAATCGCCTGGGCAACGACCGGCCGGCCCTGCCCGTTCGTCACGTCGTACACGATCGTCGTCAGCTCACCCGGATGCACGTCGAGACTGTTGTGCTCCGGCTTGAAACCGAGCGGGCCGCGCGCGTTCGCATCGAACTCGACCGACACCGTGCGGCTATAGTCGACCTGCGAGTTCTTCACCTCGCGCTCGCTGACATCGCGCTGCACCAGGTTGTTGATGCCGGTGATCTGGCAGATCGCCCGATACATCGGGATCAGCGCGAAGCCGAAACCGAACATCAGCCCGGCCACGACGAAGAGCTTCACCAGCATCGAACGATTGAACGCGCGATCGACGGCGCCCTCTTCCGGCTTCGACATACGACAACTTCCTCGCTACTGCGTCTGTTGCTGCATCAGTGAGTGGACAGCCACCACTGCTTGATCACGACACCCATAAAAAAGACGGCGGCGATGACGAGCAGGATGAGGCCGAGCCGCTTGTTGCCCGCGCGAATCTGCTCGGGCGTTCGTCTTTCTTGTGGATTCCGGTTCATCTGAAACTTCGCTGGAATTTCAATTCGGCGCCCGCCGCGCCTGCCTGCGCGGCAGGCAGCGGCGGAACGCACTGTGAAACTTACTCGACGTGCGGCGGTTGCTCGAACGTGTGGAAGGGAGCCGGGCTCGGCACCGTCCACTCGAGGCCCGTTGCGCCATCCCACGGCTTGTCCGACGCCTTTTCCAGCTCGCCGCCGCCACGGTAGGCCGGCAGCGCGACTGCGAACAGGAAGTACACCTGCGCGAGGCCGAAGCCGAATGCGCCGATCGTCGCCACCTGGTTGAAGTCCGTGAACTGCGCCGGGTAGTCCGCATAGCGACGCGGCATGCCTGCGAGGCCGACGAAGTGCATCGGGAAGAACGTCAGGTTGAAGAAGATCATCGACGCCCAGAAGTGGATCTTGCCGCGCGTCTCGTTGTACATCCAGCCCGTCCACTTCGGCGCCCAGTAGTACCAGCCCGAGAACAACGCGAACAATGAGCCGGCCACCAGCACGTAGTGGAAGTGCGCCACCACGAAGTAGGTCCCGTGATACTGGATGTCGAGCGGCGCCATCGCGAGCATCAGGCCCGTGAGACCGCCGAACGTGAACACGAACAGGAAGCCGATCGCGAACAGCATCGGGGTTTCGAACGTCATCGAGCCGCGCCACATCGTCGCGAGCCAGTTGAACACCTTCACGCCCGTCGGCACCGCGATCAGCATCGTCGCGTACATGAAGAACAGCTGGCCGGTGACCGGCATGCCCGTTGCAAACATGTGGTGCGCCCAGACCATGAACGACAGGATCGCGATCGAAGCCGTCGCGTACACCATCGAGCTATAGCCGAACAGCGTCTTGCGTGCGAACGCCGGGATCACCTGCGACACGATCCCGAACGCCGGCAGAATCATGATGTACACCTCGGGGTGGCCGAAGAACCAGAAGATGTGCTGGTACATCACCGGATCGCCGCCGCCTGCCGCGTTGAAGAACGACGTGCCGAAGTGGCGGTCGAACAGCACCATCGTGATCGCGCCTGCCAGAACCGGCATCACCGCGATCAGCAGGTACGCCGTGATCAGCCACGTCCATGCGAACATCGGCATCTTCATCAGCGTCATGCCCGGTGCGCGCATGTTCAGGATCGTCACGACGATGTTGATCCCGCCCATGATCGACGATGCGCCCATGATGTGGACCGCGAAAATCGCGAAGTCCATGCCCGGGCCCATCTGCGTCGACAGCGGCGCGTAGAGCGTCCAGCCGGCGGCCGTCGCGCCACCCGGCGCGAAGAACGAGCCGACCAGCAGCACGGCCGCGACCGGCAGCAGCCAGAAGCTGAAGTTGTTCATCCGCGCGAACGCCATGTCGGATGCGCCGATCTGCAGCGGAATCATCCAGTTCGCGAAGCCGACGAACGCCGGCATGATCGCGCCGAACACCATGATCAGGCCGTGCATCGTCGTGAGTTCGTTGAAGAACTCCGGACGCATGATCTGCAGGCCCGGTTCGAACAGCTCGGCCCGGATGGCGAGCGCCATCACGCCGCCCGACAGGAACATGATGAACGAGAACAACAGGTACAGCGTACCGATGTCCTTGTGGTTGGTGGCGAACAGCCAGCGCCGCCAGCCGTGCGGCATTTCGTGCGCGTGGTCGTCGTGCGCGTGGTCCGCGGCTACGTCGTGCCCGATGCTAGACATGAGAATCTCCTAATGCGAATACGTCGACTAACTCAGCGACACGTCAAGCCGCCGGGCCGATCTCGACACGCCGGGCTTCCTTCGCGTCAGCCCCGCCCGTGATCGTTTCCGGCTTTTTGAGAATAATGTGGTCTTCCGCCACGCCTGCTGCCTTCAGCGCGTCGCGCACGACTTGTGCGCGATGCTTCGCCAGTTCGGCGTTTGCGTCGGCCGAGCCCGTCTTGTCGGTAAAGCCCGACAGCGCGAGCTTCGCGTCCGGATGTGCCTTCGCATAGTCGGCCGCAGCGGCGATTGCCGCTTTCGCGTCGGCCGGCAGCACGCTCTTGCCCGTCTCGAAGTAGATCGTCGACAGTGCGGCCGATGCCGACGCTGCCGCCGGCTGCTCGGCTGCGCCCGACGCGGCTTGCGCCGGCGCCGAAGCGGCTTCTGCCGGTGCCGCTGCCGCTGCGCCCGCCGCGTCTTCCGGCATCTTGCCGTTACGCGCGTCGGCCACTTGCTTCGGCTGCAGCAGGTCGTTCTTGTGGTTGCCCCACGAATTGCGTTCGTACGTGATGACCGATGCGATGTCGAGATCCGACAGCGACGCCCACGACGGCATCGCGCCCTTGCCGTGCAGCACGCGCTCGACGTGGCCGGCGATCGGGCCGTTCACGATCGGGCTGCCGTCCATCGCCGGGAAGGCGCCGAGGCCCTTGCCGCTCACCTGGTGGCAGGCCGCGCAGTTCGCCTTGTAGACTTCCTCGCCGTGCGCGACGAGTTCAGCCATCGTGTAGACCTTGTTCGGATCGACTGCGGCGCTGGCCAGCTTGGCCTTTTGCGCGGTGACCCACTTCGCGTAGTCGTCCTCCGACAGGACTTCGACGACGACCGGCATGTACGCGTGTTCCTTGCCGCACAGCTCGGTACAGAAACCGCGGAACGTACCGACCTTGTCGGCCTTGAACCACGTGTCGCGCACGAAGCCGGGGATCGCATCCTGCTTCACGCCGAACGCGGGCACGTACCACGAGTGGACGACGTCGTTCGCGGTCGTGATGATGCGGATCTTCTTGTTGACCGGCACGACGAGCGGATTGTCGACTTCCTGCAGATAGGTGTCGGTGATCGGCTTCTTGCCCATCACTTCGTCACGCGGGGTGCTGAGCGTCGACAGGAAGCCGATGCCCTCGCCCGGGCCCTTCACGTAGTCGTAGCCCCACTTCCACTGGTAGCCGGTGACCTTGATCGTGAGATCGGCGTTCGTCGTGTCCTTCATCGCGACGACGGCCTTCGTCGCCGGCAGCGCCATCAGCACGACGATGACGAACGGCACGATCGTCCAGATGATCTCGACGGTCGTGCTTTCATGGAAATTGGCGGCCTTGTGGCCTTTGGATTTGCGGTGCGCGAAGATCGAATAGAACATCACGCCGAACACGCCGACGAAGATCACCGTACACAGGATGAGCATCATCGTGTGGAGATCGTAGAGCTCCTCGGCGATCTTCGTGACAGGCGGCTGAAAGTTGATCTCGTTGACACGGGGGCCGCCCGGGCTATCACCGACCGCCAGGGCGGCACCGGCAAAGAGCAATCCGCTGCATGCCAGCACGCCCGCGAGGGCTCGCTTGATTGTTTTCATAGCATCCTTACCCAAAATTTCCATTCAAACCCTCCCCCGTCGCAAGCCGCCGGCCATATCCGCCGGTGCCCGCGCCTCGTCAGCCGCAGCGCCTGAGCGACACGCGCAGTTCGTCGGCGAACTGCGCACGCTTGTACTGCGCGAGATGCTGCCCGATTACGACGGTCTGCCCGCGCGATACCAGCCGAATCGGGTCGCGTGGCGTCGCACCCGGCTCGACCCGCACCCAGCGCGGGTTGAATTCGATCTGCGTGAG
This sequence comes from Burkholderia lata, assembly GCF_902499025.1. GTDB lineage: Bacteria > Pseudomonadota > Gammaproteobacteria > Burkholderiales > Burkholderiaceae > Burkholderia > Burkholderia lata_C. The sequence continues at coordinate 17,483 of NZ_CABVPW010000044.1, forward strand.
CCGCTCCGCATCCATTCGCTCGATCACGAGCCGGTGCGGATACAGCCTGATGCGCTCGTAATCGACCGCATGGCGAGCATAGATCGCAAATGCGACACCCACAGCCAGCAACTCGATTCCGGTGAAGGGCATGACGAGCCAAGCCCCTTGCCACATCAGCAATGTCGCGATCACCAGCGAGAAACCCGCGAGCGACGCGTAAAACAGCACGAACTGGCGCGGCGACACCGAACAATTGCGCTTCATCAGCCAGTCTTCGAGGACCGGCTCGCCGTTCGTCGTCTCCGCCAAAACCCTCGCTGCTTCCATCGCCGCCTCACGCGAATGGCATGCGATGCATGCCTGCATCGGACTCGTCGCCCCTTATTGCGGGGACCCCGGGACGACAAGCTGACGCATTATAGGCGGGTTCAATGGCATCCACAAGCAAGCGACTATCGGCCCGCGAGCCAAGCGCGACAAGCTTTTCGGCCATTTCAGGCGCTAATTCGACCCCGCTTTGCGCCGCTAATTTCAGACATAACAAAACCCCTCTTTACCGCTTTACCGATTCTTCGGACGCCCCTTTCCGATGTCCTCGATGCGTACGATCCCGTGCCCTTCGGCAGTCGTGCGCGGTACCGCCTTCCACGCGTGGCCGTAGATCACTTCGAACGTCAGCGGAATCGTGCCGTCCGCGCGCCGGCGGGCCTCCAGCGCGTCGCCGAGCGCCGCGCGAAAGCGCCGCGTCGCACGCTGCGGCGCGTCGCGATCGAACGGATAGGCGCCCCAGCGGCGCACGTCGGCCAGCAGGGAATCGGGGGATTTGTAGGTGACGGTCAGCACTTCCTGATCCATCACGGGAATCTCGAAGCCGCTCTCGACGAGCATGTCGCCGAGGTCGTGCATGTCGACGAAATCGATCACGCGCGCGGCGGGCGGCGCCATGCCGAGCGCCGCTTCGGCGTCCGCGCAGGCCGCGCGCAGTTCGCGCAGGGTATCGGGGCCGAGCGTGCTGAACATCAGCAGCCCGTTCACGCGCAGCACGCGCTGCCATTCAGGCAGCACCGCGTCCGGGCGCGAATGCCAGTGGAGCGCGAGGTTCGACCAGATCAGGTCGAAGGCGCCGCCGGGGAACGGCAGCGCGGCGAAATCGGCCTGCGCGACGCGCGGGCCGCGCTGGCCCAGTGCGCGGCCGAGCGAGGCCGGCAGCCAGCGGCGCCAGCTCGTCTCCTCGACCTCGCGCTGCCCCGCTCGCGCGAGCATCGCGCCGGACAGGTCGACGCCGAATACGGGCGCCTCCGGAAAGCGTGCGCGCAGCGCCGGCAGGTCGTCGCCCGGGCCGCAGCCCGCGTCCAGCACGGCTGCGGGGCTCACCTTGATGTATTCGAGGCGTTCGTTCATGCGCTGCGCGATCTCGCGCGGCAGGAACGCGACCGCATCGAACGTGGCGGCACGGCGGTCGAAAATCCGCCGCAGGCGCCTTGCGTCATTGGCCGGACGGCCGGTTGAAGTCGAAGCTGGGGACATGTCGGGCACACTGGCGAAGAGCCCGAAGTATACTCGCTCGCCCCGCAGGCTTCATTGAGGCGGGGTGTCAGGAGTGTTGCGATGATCCGCCGTTCCGCCCGACGCACGATGCGCGTCGCTTTGTCGCAGGTTCGCGCGCTGACAGCGCGCGTCGCCGCGGTCGCGCTGCCGAATCGCTGCGCACTGTGCGGCAATTTGTCACACGCCGTGATTTGCAGCGCTTGCGACGCCGCGTACTGGAACGAAGCGCGGCTGCGCTGCGACGTCTGCGCGCTGCCGCTGGGCATCGGGCAACCGCGTTCGCTCCCGCCTCGCGGCGCGCGCGGCGGTGCCGGCCGCACAGCCGCGTACCGTTGCGACGCTTGCCGCGCGGCGCCGCCGCCGTTCGATGCGACGCTCGCACTGGCGGATTACCGCGCGCCGCTCGACGGGCTCGCGCGCGGCCTGAAGTTTCACCGGCAACTCGCGCTCGGCACCGAATTCGCCGTGCGGCTCGCCCGGTTGATCGACGAGTCGCCCGGCGCTGGCGGCTTCGACCTGGTGGCACCGGTGCCGCTGTCGCACCGGCGGCTCGTCGCGCGCGGCTACAACCAGGCGTGGGCGATCGCACGCCCGCTTGCGCGCCGGCTCGGCGTACGCGCGGATGCGGCGCTGCTCGCGCGCGTCGCCGACACCGCGCCGCAGTCGCGGCTCGACCGGCACGCACGGCGCGACAACGTGATGGCGGCATTCGCGGTGGCCGGTGGCGTCGCCGGCCGCCACGTCGCGCTCGTCGACGACGTGATGACGTCCGGCGCGACGCTCGCGGCCGCCGCGCACGCGCTGAAGGCGGCGGGCGCCGCGCGCGTGACGAATCTGGTTGCGCTGCGCACCGCCAGGGATTAATTAGATAGAGAGGCCAGCCGCCCGAACACGGCGGCGGCCGCCACGAACCGGCCGGCCGGGAACGCGCACATGGCGCCGCCCCGGCCGGCCCAGCCAGACCGAAACATGTTCAACGTCGTCCTCGTCGCCCCCGAAATTCCGCCGAACACCGGCAACGTGATCCGCCTGTGCGCCAATACGGGCGCGCGCCTGCACCTGATCGAGCCGCTCGGCTTCCCGCTCGACGACGCGCGGATGCGCCGCGCGGGTCTCGACTATCACGAGTATGCGCAGATGCGCGTGCACCGCGACTGGGATGCGTTCATCGCGGCGGAAACGCCCGATCCCGCACGGATGTTCGCGTTCACGACGCGCGGCTCGGGCCGCTTCCACGATCATGCGTTCCTGCCCGGCGACTGGTTCGTGTTCGGGTCGGAAACGCGCGGCCTGCCCGCCGAACTGCTCGAGCGCTTCCCGAACGAGCAACGCGTGCGCCTGCCGATGCGACCGGACAACCGCAGCCTGAACCTGTCGAACACGGTCGCAGTGGTCGTGTTCGAGGCGTGGCGCCAGGCCGGCTTCGAAGGCGGCGCATGACGATTGCGCGGCGCATCCCGCCCCGCGGGACGCGTCACGCCCGCGCGAGCCGCGCGCGATACAGGTCGTAAATGTCGGGGGAAAAGCACGCGAACACCACGCGTGCGAGGTTCGGCGCCTGCGGCAGCATTTCGGCGACGGTGCCGACCGCAATCTCGACCGCTTGCTCAGCCGGGTAGCGATAGATGCCGCAGCTGATCGCCGGGAACGCGATCGACGTTGCCGCCACCTCCTCGGCCAGCTCGATCGCGCGCCGGTAGCACGACGCGAGCAGGTCGGCCTCGCCGCTCCCGCCGCCTTGCCACACGGGCCCGACCGCATGGATCACGTAGCGCGCCGGCAACCCGTGGCCGCGCGTGAGCTTGGCGTCGCCCGTCTCGCAGCCGCCGAGCGTGCGGCATTCGGCGAGCAAGCCGGGGCCGGCCGCGCGGTGGATCGCGCCGTCGACGCCGCCCCCGCCGAGCAGCGAACCGTTCGCGGCGTTGACGATCGCGTCGACATCGAGCGTCGTGATGTCGACGACCTGCGCATCGAGCGTGGTGGAATGGATCTGCAGCATGACAACCTCCCGGAACGCCGGAGACTGTTCAAGCGTAGCGCGCTTTGACGCCGCGCGCCCGACGCAAACACGGCGCCGAGCGGCGCCGGGCCTCGTTACTCGGCGCGCGCGTCGCGCCGCAGCAGGCCGCTGACGGCGTCGCGCGGCGCGATGCCGTCGAACAGCACGCCGCATACGGCTTCGGTGATCGGCATTTCGATCGACTGCGCGCGCGCGATGGCCAGCACCGCCTGCGCGCAGCGCACGCCTTCGGCCACGTGGCCAAGCGCACCGAGGATATCGTTCAACGTACGGCCGGCCGCCAGTTGCAAGCCGACCGTGCGGTTGCGCGACAGGTCGCCCGTTGCGGTGAGGATCAGGTCGCCGAGGCCCGTGAGGCCCGTGAAGGTTTCCGCACGGCCGCCGAGCGCGACGCCGAGCCGCGACATTTCGGCGAGGCCGCGCGTAATCAGCGCGGCGCGCGCGTTCAGCCCGAGACCGAGGCCATCGGCGATGCCGGTCGCGATCGCGAGCACGTTCTTCACCGCGCCGCCGACCTCGACACCGACCACGTCGTCGCCCGTATAGATCCGCATCGCACCGTGATGGAACGCGGCGAGCGTGCGCTCGCGGCATTCGGCGGACGTACTCGCCACCGTCAGCGCGACCGGCAGCGACTGCCCGACCTCGCGGGCGAAGCTCGGCCCCGACAGCACGCCGTTGCTGTGCTGTTCGGGCAGCTCGGCCGCGATCACCTGATGCGGCAGCAGATGCGTGTCGGCCTCGAAGCCCTTGCAGACCCAGACGACGTGCGCAGGCACGCAGCCTGCGTCGCGCATCGCGTGACACAGCGTGCGCAGCCCGGCCACGGGCGCGGCGATCACGCACAGTGCGTCGTCCGCGGCGCCATGCGCGAGCGCGGCGCCGAGATCGGCGTCGTAGCGCAATGCGTCAGGCAGCGCGATGCCGTCCAGATAGCGGGAATTTTCGTGCCGGGCCTGCAGCCCGGCGATGAGCGCGGCGTCGCGCGCCCACAGAAGCGTATCGTGCCGCGCGGCCAGATGGCCCGCGAGCGCGGTGCCCCAGGCACCGGCGCCGAGAACGGCTACTTTCATACCCAGCACCGGTCCTCCGAGTGAAACGTCAGTTCAGCGTCGTGCCGTTCGGTGCGCCTGCTGCGGCACCGGCCTGCTGCTGAAGCTGTGCGAGACGCTGTTCGTACAGCGCCTGGAAGTTGATTTCCGCCAGGTGGATCGGCGGGAAGCCCGCACGCGTGATCGCGTCGGCGATGTTCGAACGCAGGTACGGGAACAGGATCGTCGGGCAAGCGATGCCGACGAGCGGGTCGAGCTGTTCGTCCGGAATGTTGCGGATGTCGAAAATGCCGGCCTGCTTCGCTTCGATCAGGAACGCGACCTTGTCCTTCACCTTCGCGGTGACGGTGCCCGACACGACGACTTCGAACACGCTTTCCGCGAGGCGGTCCGCCTTGACGTCGACTTCGACTTCAACCGACGGCATGTCCTGCTCGAGGAAGATCGCCGGCGAATTCGGCTGCTCGAGCGACATATCCTTCAGGTAGACGCGCTGGATGTTGAAGAACGGTTGGTTTTCGACGTCGGACATGGTGTTTCCCTAAAAGTGGTGACGGGGCGGCCCGGCTTCACGCCGGCCGCCACGGAATTTATCCTGCGCGCTCAAGCCGCAGCGCGGCCGGCGGCCATTCTGCCCTATTCAGGCCGCTTGCAGAAGCGATACGAGCCCGCCTTCGCGGTCGAGCTTCGACAGATCGTCGTAACCGCCGACGTGCGTGTCGCCGATATAGATCTGCGGCACCGTGCGGCGCCCCGTGCGCGTCATCATTTCATCGCGGCGGGCCGGATCGCGGTCGATCAGCACCTTTTCGATCTGCTCGACACCGCGCAGCTTCAGCAGGCGCTCGGCCTGGATGCAATACGGACACACCTGCGTGCTGTACATCAAAACCTTGTTCACTTCGCCACTCCTTGTTTGACGACCGGCATCCCGGCCTGCTGCCAGGCGGCCACGCCGCCTTCGAGCACGTGCACCTCGGCGTAGCCCGCCGCCTCGACCTCGCGCGCCGCCTTCTGCGACTGCTGGCCGTTCTGGCAGACGAGCAGCACCGGCGTGCTCTTGTTCTTCGCGACCTGCGCGATCTTCGCGCCGATCTCGCCCGCCGCGACCTGACGTGCCGACGGCAGGTGGCCGGCAGCGAAATCGGACGCGGCGCGCACGTCGATCACGACCGCATTGCGGCGGTTGATGAGTTGCGTCGCCTCTGCGGCCGACAGGCCGCCGCGGCCGCGGCGCAGCGCGGGCCAGGCCAGCAGGCCGCCGGATACCACCAGGATCGCGATAAGGGCCAGGTTGGTGTAATCGGTAAAGAACGTCACGGAATTCCGCCGGAAAAAGAGAAATCGGATGAGGACAATCCCGCCATTATAAAATAACCGTCTTGCGCGATGGCGGGCCCGGGTCGGGTCCTGCTCGATGCGCCACAGCTTCCTTCACTACCGACCGCAAGATCCATGTACAAACTCGTTCTCATCCGCCACGGCGAATCGACGTGGAACAAGGAAAACCGCTTCACCGGCTGGGTCGACGTCGACCTGACCGAACAGGGTCGCAACGAGGCCTACCAGGCCGGCGAATTGCTCAAGGAGGCCGGCTACACGTTCGACATCGCGTACACGTCGGTCCTCAAGCGCGCGATCCGCACGCTGTGGCACGTGCAGGACAAGATGGACCTGATGTACCTGCCGGTCGTCCACTCGTGGCGCCTGAACGAGCGCCACTACGGCGCGCTGTCGGGCCTGAACAAGGCGGAAACGGCCGCGAAGTTCGGCGACGACCAGGTGCTCGTGTGGCGCCGCAGCTACGACACGCCGCCGCCCGCGCTCGAACCGACCGACGAACGCGCGCCGTTCAACGACCCGCGCTATGCGAAGGTGCCGCGCGAGCAGCTGCCGCTCACCGAATGCCTGAAGGATACGGTCGCGCGCGTGCTGCCGCTGTGGAACGAGTCGATCGCGCCGGCGGTCCGCGCCGGCAAGCAGGTGCTGATCGCCGCGCACGGCAATTCGCTGCGCGCGCTGATCAAGTACCTCGACGGCATCTCGGACAGCGACATCGTCGGCCTGAACATCCCGAACGGCGTGCCGCTCGTGTATGAGCTCGACGAAAACCTGAAGCCGATCAAGCACTATTACCTCGGCGACCAGGACGCGATCGCGCAGGCGCAGGCCGCCGTCGCGAAGCAGGGCAAGGCGGGCTGACGCCCGTCGGCCGGGTGAGCCGCGTCCGGCGCGGCATGCCCGGCCCCGCCCCTTGCCCGGCGCACCGCGCGAACCTTCGCGGCCCCGGCGCTGTCGAATCCGCTTTCGAACCCGCAGCGCATCCGGCGGTGCCCCGCCGGGCCGGCTCCGGGCCCTTTTCGACGCTTTTCGCGCCGTTCCACTGAGTTATCGGACGAACAGTTATACTTGTCCGCTACATCATCCCCGCTACCGCCACGCGCTTCCCGACCGCACCAGATCTCTATGCGAATGAAATTGAAGAACATCGGCCTGATTGCCGCGGGCCTCGCCACGGGCGTGTTCGCCACGCTGCAGGTTTCCGCATCGGCCGAGCAGACCGCCACGGCGCCGCTTCCCCTCGACCAGCTCCGCCTGTTCGCGGAAGTCTTCGGACAGATCAAGCGCGAGTACGTCGAACCGGTCGACGACAAGAAGCTGCTGACGGCTGCGATCAAGGGCATGGTGTCGAGCCTCGACCCGCACTCGTCGTTCCTCGACAAGACCGACTATGACGAGCTGCAGGAGCAGACGAAGGGCCGCTTCGCGGGTCTCGGCATCGAGATCTCGCAGGAAGACGGCCTCGTCAAGGTGATCTCGCCGATCGAAGATACGCCCGCGTTCCGCGCCGGCATCCGTCCGGGCGACCTGATCACGCGCATCAACGACAAGCCGGTGCGCGGCATGACGCTCGACAAGGCCGTGAAGCAGATGCGCGGCGAGCCGGGCACCAAGGTCACGCTGACGATCTTCCGCAAGAGCGACGACCGCACGTTCCCGGTCACCGTCACGCGCGCGATCATCAAGGTCCAGAGCGTGAAGATGAAGATCCTCGATCCGGGCTACGCGTATGTCCGCATCACGAGCTTCCAGGAGCGCACGACGCCCGATCTCGCCCAGAAGCTGCAGGACATCGCGCGCCAGCAGCCGAACCTGAAGGGCCTCGTCCTCGACCTGCGCAACAACGGCGGCGGCCTGCTGCAGAGCGCGGTCGGCGTCGCCGGCGCATTCCTGCCGCCCGACTCCGTCGTCGTGTCGACCAACGGCCAGATCGCCGATTCGAAGCAGGTCTACCGCGATACGTACGACAACTATCGCCTGCCGTCCTTCGACGGCGATCCGCTGAAGAACCTGCCGCCGGTCTTCAAGACCGTGCCGATGATCGTGCTGACGAACGCCTACTCGGCGTCGGCATCGGAAATCGTCGCCGGTGCGCTGCAGGATTCGAAGCGCGCGCAGATCATGGGCAAGACGACGTTCGGCAAGGGTTCGGTGCAGACGGTCCGCCCGATGACGGCCGACACCGCGCTGCGCCTGACCACCGCGTACTACTACACGCCGAGCGGCCGTTCGATCCAGAACAAGGGCATCACGCCTGACGTGCCGGTCGATCAGTACGCGGACGGCGATCCGGACGACGTACTCGTGACGCGTGAGGTCGATTACTCGAACCACCTCGCGAACACGCAGGATCCGAACGAGAAGAAGGAACAGGAAGATCGCGAGCAGCGCCGGATGGATCAGCTGCGCATCCTCGAAGAGCAGAACGACAAGAAGACGCCGGAGCAACGCCAGAAGGATCGCGATCGCAAGCCGATCGAGTTCGGCAGCGCCGACGACTTCATGATGCAGCAGGCGCTCAACAAGCTCGAAGGCAAGCCGGTCCAGGAATCGAAGTCGCTGCTCGCCGAGAGCACGACGAAGAGCCCGGCCGGCAAGGCCGCGGCAGCCTCGAAGGCATCGAAGCCGGCAGCCGCACCGAAGCCCGCGTCGGCGCCGCAGTAAGCGCCGGCCGGCATCCGACGGGCCATCGCGGGAAGACCGCGATGGCCCGTTTTTCATGCGCGCCTAAAATAACGACACGTCCGCCGCCTCGCCCACGACTCCCCATGAACGACGATCAACTCCTTCGCTACTCCCGTCACATCCTCGTCGACGAAATCGGCATCGAGGCGCAGCAGCGCTTCCTCGATGCGCATGCGATCGTCGTCGGCGCGGGCGGCCTCGGCTCGCCCGCCGCGATGTACCTCGCGGCGTCGGGTGTCGGCACGATCACGCTCGTCGACGCCGATACGGTCGACCTCACGAACCTGCAGCGGCAGATCCTGCACGTGACGGCCTCGGTCGGCCGCCACAAGGTCGAATCGGGGCGCGACGCGCTCGCGCAGCTGAACCCCGAGGTGAAGGTGCACGCGGTCGCGGAGCGCGTCGACGACGCGTGGCTCGACGCGCACGTGCCGCGCGCGACCGTCGTGCTCGACTGCACCGACAACTTCGCGACGCGGCATGCGATCAACCGCGCATGCGTCGCGCATGGCGTGCCGCTCGTGTCGGGCGCCGCGCTGCGCTTCGACGGGCAGATCAGCACGTTCGATTTCCGCGACCCGGCCGCGCCCTGCTACGCGTGCGTGTTTCCGGAAGACCAGCCGTTCGAGGAAGTCGCGTGCGCGACGATGGGCGTGTTCGCGCCGACGGTCGGGATCATCGGCGCGATGCAGGCCGCCGAGGCGCTGCGCGTGATCGGGGAAATCGGCAAGACCCTCAACGGGCGGCTGATGATGCTCGATTCGCTGCGAATGGAATGGACGACGATGAAAATCGCGCGCCAGGCCGACTGCCCCGTGTGCGGGGGCCGGCACTGACGCGCGACGGGCATGCGCCGGGCGGCGCATGCGTGGTGACACTTCGCTACGATTAGCGGCGACGCGGACGCCTGCTACGCAGCCGCGTCCGCGCGCGGCTCCGCAACCGACAGGCGCTGCAACGCGGCCTGTACTTCCTCCGGCTCGAACGCGGCGAGCACGTCGGCCGTCGGCTTTTCGAGCGCCTTCAGGTGCGCGCGCAGGATCTCCTGCTTCACGACGAGCAGCTGGCTCGGGTGCATCGAGAACTCGGTGAGCCCCATCCCGAGCAACAGGCGCGTGAGCGCCGGATCGCCCGCCATCTCCCCGCACACCGACACGGACACGCCCGCGCGCTTCGCTTCGCGCAACGTATAGGCGATCAGGTGCAGCACGGCCGGATGCAGCGGGTCGTACAGGTGCGCGACCGCGTTATCGGCGCGGTCGATCGCGAGCGTGTACTGGATCAGGTCGTTCGTGCCGATCGACAGGAAATCGAACCGCTTCAGGAACAGCGGCAACGCGATCGCCGCGGCCGGAATCTCGATCATCGCGCCGATGCGCACGTTCGGGTCGTATGCGAGCCCCGCGTCGTCGAGCTGGCGCTTCGCCTCGCGGATCAGGTCGAGCGACTGGTCGATCTCCTGCGCGTGCGCGAGCATCGGGATCAGGATCTTCACCTGGCCGAACGCGGACGCGCGCAGGATCGCACGCAACTGCGTGAGGAACATCTGCGGCTCGGACAGGCTCCAGCGGATCGCGCGCAGGCCGAGCGCGGGGTTAGGCGCCGTCTCGTAGCCTTCGTCGAGCGCCTCGAGCGGCTTGTCCGCGCCGACGTCGATCGTGCGGATCGTCACCGGCATGCCCTTCATCCACTCGACGGCCCGCTTGTACGCGGCGAACTGCTCCTCCTCTTCCGGCATCTCCTTCTGATGCATGAACAGGAACTCGGAACGGAACAGCCCGACGCCGACCGCGCCGGCCTCGACGGCCGCCTTCGCGTCGTCGGGCAGCTCGATGTTCGCGTACAGCTCGATCTTGGTGCCGCACAACGTTTGCGTCGGCGAGAACTTCAGACGCTGCAGCTTGCGTTGCTCCAGCAGCTTCTCGGACTGCCGGTACGAATATTCCTCGAGGACGATCGGCGCCGGATCGACGATCACGATGCCCTGGTCGCCGTCGACGATGATCAGGTCGTCCTGGCGGATCAGCGCGCTCGCATGCTGCACGCCGACCGCGGCCGGAATGCCGAGGCTGCGCGCGACGATCGCCGTGTGCGACGTGCGCCCGCCGAGGTCGGTGACGAACGCCTGGAACGACTGCGACTTGAACTGCATCATGTCGGCCGGCGCGATGTCGTGCGCGACGACGATCATCTCGTTCGTGCCGTTCTTGGCCGCGCGGTCCAACGCCTGCGACGCGGACGGCGCGCCGGCGAGCGCCTTCAGCACGCGCTCGACCACCTGCTCGATGTCGGCCTTGCGCTCGCGCAGGTATTCGTCCTCGATGTCGTCGAAGTGGCGCGTGAGCAGCTCGAGCTGCTCGGTCAGCGCCCACTCGACGTTGTAGCGGCGCGTGCGGATCAGGTCGATGGTTTCCTGCACGAGCATCTCGTCGCTCAGGATCATCGCGTGAACGTCGATGAAGGCGCCGACTTCGCTCGGCGTGTCGTCGGTCAGGTCGGCGCGCAGCGCTTCGAGTTCGTGATGCACGACCTCGAGCGCCGTGCGGAAGCGCTCGACCTCCGCATCGATCTGGTTGGCCTCGACGAGGTAATGGGCGACGTCGAGCGCCGCCGGCGCGATCAGATACGCTCGCCCGATCGCGATACCACGTGAGACGGGAATGCCATGCAGCGTGAAGGACACGCGCACCTCCTCTGTACAAGTAAAGCCGCGGCACACTGCTGCGATGCGCTTATGACCCCGGTTAGCGATTATAAATTCCGCGACTCCCCGCTGACTGCATGCACCGCAGCATTGCGCATTCCGCATCAATGCTTCCGACGAAAAAAATGCCGCGGAATCCGCGGCATTCTGACTGGAAACGGCAACGATCCCGCGCGGGGATCACTGGCCTTCGCCGAACTTGTCCGCGATCAGCTTCAGCAGCGCGTCCATCGCTTCCCGCTCGTCGGCCCCTTCGGTCTCGATCGTCACGGTGCTGCCGATGCCCGCCGCCAGCATCATCACGCCCATGATGCTCTTCGCATTGATCTTGCGCCCGTTGCGCGTCATCCAGACTTCCGACTGGAAGTTGCCGGCCAGTTGCGTAAGCTTGGCCGATGCGCGCGCATGGAGCCCCAATTTATTGACGATGGTGGTTTCTTGTTGAAGCATGATTCTCGGTCGGGTCGGTCGGGGCCGCCGGCGGCGCGCGTCGGCGGTGCTGTCTAAAACGGAAAACGGGAAATCAGTGCGATTCGGTGCGCGGTTGCGGTTCGGGCGGAATCGGCGCGCACTGGCCGCAGCCGGTTTCCGTCGGCGGCGGCGGCGTACCGGACGATACCTCGTGGACACCCTTCGCGCCGCCGGACAGCGCCTTGTCGACCAGCTTGTCGAGCGGCACGGTGCGGTAGCAGACGGCCCGCACGAGCATCGGCAGGTTCACGCCCGCGAGCACGCGCACGTTGTCGATCTTGGCAAGCTGGCCCGCGATGTTCGCAGGCGTCGCGCCGTACATGTCGGTCAGCACGACCACGCCGTTCTCTTCCTTGAGCCGCGCGAGTTCCGCGTGCGCGAACGCCATCACCTGGGTCGGATCGCTGTCCGCCATCACGTCGATACAGCCGATGCGGGCAGGCACGCCGCCGTAGATGTGCGCGATACAGTCCCGCAGCGCGGTGGCGAGCGGAGCGTGCGCGATGATCAGGATCCCGGCCATGTCAGATCGCTCCCGGCCGCCCCTGGCGGGCCGACGCCCCGCGGCGGGGCAATGAGCGTAGCGAGTGTGGGAAACGTTCCATGTTCAGCCTTGCAACAGTATCGGCCCGACCGCCGGGCCTTTGGTGCGCGATCGCGGCACCGGGCAAGCGGGCATTGTAGCAGGCCGGTCGAGCTGCTCCGGCGACGGGGGACCTGCGCGGTCGCCGCCGGGGTGACGCGGGAGACGGCCTACGCGGCCGCACGCTCCAGCGCGTCGATGAACATCGCGGCGACGTCGAAGCCCGTCTGCTCCATGATCTCGCGGAAGCACGTCGGGCTCGTGACGTTCACCTCGGTCAGCCAGTCGCCGATCGCATCGAGGCCGACCAGCAGCAACCCGCGTGCCGCGAGCACGGGCCCGAGCGTTTCGGCGATCTCGCGATCGCGCGCGGTGAGCGGCTGCGCGACCCCGAGCCCGCCCGCCGCGAGATTGCCGCGCACCTCGCTGCCCTGCGGAATCCGTGCGAGCGAAAACGGCACCGGCTCGCCGCCGATCAGCAGGATGCGCTTGTCGCCGGCCTTGATCTCGGGAATGAATTTCTGCGCCATCACCGAACGCGTGCCGTCGTGGCTCAGCATCTCGATGATCGAACCGAGGTTCATGCCGTCCGGCTTCACGCGGAACACGCCCATCCCGCCCATCCCGTCGAGCGGCTTCAGGATCACGTCGCCGTGCTCGGCGTGGAATGCCCGCAGCCGTTTCGCGTCGCGCGTGACGAGCGTCGGCGCGACGAACTGCGGAAACTCGCCGATCGCGAGCTTCTCCGAATGGTCGCGGATCGACTGCGCCTTGTTGAACACGCGCGCGCCGGCGCGTTCGGCCAGCTCAAGCAGCCAGGTCGACGTCACGTATTCCATGTCGAACGGCGGATCCTTGCGCATCAGCACCGCGCCGAACGATTCGAGGCGGCGCGCGTCGACGGGCCCTTCTTCGAACCAGGTGTCGCGATGCAGGTCGTCCAGCTCGCCGACGAACGTGACGCGCCGCACGTCGGCCTCGACGGCCGAACCCGTCCACGCAAGGTGGCGCGGCTCGCACGCGTAGATCGCATGCCCGCGCCGCGCGGCCTCCGCCATCATCGCGTAGGTCGAATCCTTGTAGATCTTGAAGCGCTCGAGCGGGTCGGCGATAAAGAGAATGTCCATGAGGTCCTGTACTTGGCGAAGGTCCGTTACACCTGGATGGCTTCGGGATCGGTCTTTTCCAGTTCGATCGACGACGCAATCAGCGACAGCCGCGCGACGACGCCGTACATGTAGAAACGGTTCGGCGGCGCGGCACCCGGCTTGGCGCCCGCATCCGGCAGCGCGGTGTGCTCGAAGCCGAGCGGCACGTAGTGCATGCCGGGCGCGTTCAGGTTCTGGTCGCGCTCGCGGCCGGCGTGCGTGCGGTAGAAGCCGCCGACCACGTAGCGGTCGATCATGTACACGACGGGCTCCGCGACTTCATCGCCGACGCGCTCGAACGTATAGACGCCTTCCTGCACGATCACGTCGCGCACCGCGAGGCCGGCCTTCGACTCGGCCATCTGCGCGCGCTCGGCCTTCGACATCCGGCCGATCTCGGCCGCGTCGTGCACGGTCATCACGCCGCGCCCCGCCGTGCCCGCGTCGGCCTTCACGACGACGTACGGCTTCTCGCTGATCCCGTATTCGCGATACTTGCGCGCGATCTTCTTCAGCACGCCGTCGATCGCGTCGGCGAGCGCCTGCTCGCCTTCATGCGCCTGCCAGTCGACGCCTTCCACGTGCGCGAAATACGGATTCACCATCCACGGATCGACGCCGACCATCTTCGCGAACTTCTTCGCGACGTCGTCGTAGCACGAGAAGTGCGTCGACTTGCGGCGCACGGCCCAGCCCGCGTGCAGCGGCGGCAGCAGGTACTGCTCGTGCAGGTTTTCCAGCACGGCCGGGATGCCGGCCGACAGGTCGTTGTTCAGCAGGATCGAGCACGGATCGAAATTCTTCAGGCCGAGACGGCGCTGCGAACGCTCGAGCGGTTCGAGCACGATCTTCTGGCCGTCGGCCAGCGTGATCGGCGTCATGTCGGTGATGCTCGGGTCGAGCGAGCCGAAACGCACGTTCAAGCCGGCCTGGCGCATGATCGTCGCGAGGCGTGCGACGTTTTCGAGGTAGAACGCGTTGCGGGTCGGCAGCTCGGGAATCACGAGCAGGTTCTTCGCGTCCGGGCAGATCTTCTCGATCGCGGCCATCGCAGCCTGGACGGCGAGCGGCAGCACTTCGGACGGCAGATTGTTGAATGCGCCGGGAAACAGGTTCGCGTCGACGGGCGCCAGCTTGAAGCCGGCGTTGCGCAGGTCCACCGAACAATAGAACGGCGGGGTATGTTCCTGCCATTCGAGCCTGAACCAGCGTTCGATCGCAGGCGTCGCGTCGAGGATCTTCTGCTCGAGTTCGAGCAGCGGACCGTTCAACGCGGTAACGAGGTGGGGAACCATGAATCACTCGCGAGCGGGAGAATGAAGATTGTAGAGCAATTGCTTTGCCCATTTGGGGATTGTTCCCGGCTTCGCAAGGGTTTGGAGGAAGTTTTCGGCTATTGACCCGATAGCGCGAAGGGTTATGCGCTACGGCAGTGGGTGACAGGAGAAAAAAAGCCCGCCGGGTGGGGCGGGCCGAAGTCGCTGCGCTCATTCATGGCGGGCGCCGTCGTCGCGGCGGCCCGCCGGTCATCCTTGTGACTTATTCGACATGCTCGCCGTGCAGCACCACGTCGAGGCCTTCGCGCTCTTCTTCTTCCGACACGCGCAGGCCGATCGTCAGGTCGATCAGCTTCAGCAGCACGAAGCTCAGCACGCCGCTGTAGACCAGCGTGATCGCGACACCCTTCGCCTGCAGCAGCAGGCTGCCGTCGGCGCCGCCGATGTCCTTGACGGCGAACACGCCCGTCAGCAACGCGCCGAGAATCCCGCCCACGCCGTGCACGCCGAACGCATCGAGCGAATCGTCGTAGCCGAGCTTCGACTTGAGCCACGTCGCCGACCAGAAGCACACGACGCCGGCGGCGATGCCGATCACCAGCGCACCCGGGACACCGACGAAACCGGCGGCCGGCGTGATCGCGACGAGACCCGCGACCGCACCCGACACGATGCCGAGCACCGACGGCTTGCCGTGCGAGATCCACTCGGCGAACATCCAGCCGAGCGCCGCGCAGGCCGTCGCGACTTGCGTCGTCAGCATCGCGAAGCCGGCACGGCCGTCAGCCGCAACCGCCGAACCCGCGTTGAAGCCGAACCAGCCGACCCACAGCATCGAGCCGCCGATCATCGTCAGCACGAGGTTGTGCGGCGCCATCGATTCACGGCCGAAGCCGACGCGCTTGCCGAGCATCAGGCACGACACGAGGCCCGCGATACCGGCGTTGATGTGCACCACCGTGCCGCCCGCGAAGTCGAGCACGCCGTCCGACGACAGCCAGCCGGTCGGCTCCCACACCATGTGCGCGATCGGCACATAGACGATCAGCGACCAGAGCGTCATGAACACGAGCATCGCCGAGAACTTCATCCGGTCGGCGAACGCGCCGCAGATCAGCGCCGGCGTGATGATCGCGAACGTCATCTGGTAGACGAAGTAGACCGATTCCGGAATCGTCGGCGCCAGGTGGCTGACCGTCAGCGTCGTCGCCTTGTCGCCGTGGATGTAGTTCATCCCGTGCAGGAACGCGCGCGACAGGCCGCCGATGAAGCCGTTGCCCGGCGTGAACGCGAGGCTGTAACCGACCACCGTCCACAGCACCGTGATCACCGCGGTGATCGCGAAGCTCTGCATCACGGTCGCGAGCACGTTCTTCTTGCGGACCATGCCGGCGTAGAACAGCGCGAGGCCGGGGATCGTCATGAACAGCACGAGCGCGGTGGAGGTCAGCATCCACGCGGTGTCGCCCGAGTTGATCTTCGACGAATCGACGGAGAACGGTGCGGTCGGCGCGGCGGGGGCGGCCGGTGCCGACGCGGCGGCAGCAGCCGACGCGTCGGTGGCGCCCGAGGCCGGCGCAGCGGCGGCGACCGTAGCAGACGCATCGGTTGCTGCCGGCGCCGAAGCAGCCGGAGCGGCGGCAGCCGACGCGTCGGAAGCCGTTGCGGCGGGCGCGGACGCAGCCGCGGCGGACGCCGCGTCGTCGGCGAGCGCGGAGCCGACGCCGGCCGCGATCAGCGAGCCGGCCATCAGCAGGGACATCAGAAGTTTGCGCATCTTGGGTTTCCTCTTGTCGCTTGTCTTGTCTGTTCTGTTACAGCGCGTCTGCGCCTGTCTCCCCGGTGCGAATCCGGATCACCTGTTCGATCGCCGTGACGAAGATCTTGCCGTCGCCGATCTTGCCGGTGCGCGCGGCCCGCTCGATCGCCTCGACCGCCTGGTCGACGAGATCGTCGGACACGGCTGCCTCGATCTTCATCTTCGGCAGGAAATCGACCACGTATTCGGCACCGCGGTACAGCTCGGTATGCCCCTTCTGGCGCCCGAACCCTTTTACCTCCGTCACCGTGATGCCCGAGACGCCAAGCGCAGACAGCGCCTCGCGCGTCTCATCGAGCTTGAACGGCTTGATGATTGCGGTAATGAGTTTCATGAAGTCCTCTCGCTGGGTTGTCCCGTCGAATTGGTTGGAATGTTGTAACGGACTCTTCTCAGCAACTCGCATGCCATGTTGGCCCGAGCACCGTGTCGAAGGGCTTCATCAAGGGGTCGCATCCCGTGATGTAAGGTGCGGAAGCCCGGCCGAATGGCCAACGTGGCCCGGTTTGCTGGCGCGGCGAAAGGATCGTTGCTAGAGTGCACGCACGTCCCGGATCGCCGGGCCATTCACCCATGCGGGCGCCATGCCCGGAATTCGCGCCCAGAGCGCACCATTTCCGGTCATGCGTGCATCATGGGCACGTACGCAACTGAAGATGCACATTTTTTGTGCAAAGAAGGGGAATCACATGAAGCAACCCAGCGACGTTTTCAACGATCTGCAGTCGCGCGTCAGCGATCTGCTGAAAAACTCGCCGGCCAAGGACGTCGAGCGCAACGTGAAGGCCATGCTGTCGCAAGGCTTCTCGAAACTCGATCTCGTCACGCGCGAGGAATTCGACACGCAGGCACAGGTGCTCGCCCGCACCCGCGTGCGCCTCGAGGAACTCGAGAAACGCGTCGCGGAACTCGAGCAGAAGCTCGCCGCGCCGCAAGCCTGACGCCCCACCCGGCCGCAAGGTCCGGGCGCGGGCCGCCTCGTGCGGTTCGCGCCCGCCACACTGAAGCACTGAAGTCGTCTCCGCTCTTCGTCGTCCGTCGTTCTCCGCAGTACCCCCGCTCTTCGCTGTCCTTCGCTCTTCGCAGCACCCCCGCTCTTCGCTGTCCGTCGTTCCGCAGTCCCTCGTTCTTTCCCCGCGCCACGCCGGCAAGCGCGCACCGATTCTCCGATTCCCGCGGCATGCGGCCCCGAACGGCCGTCGCCCGTCCGTCTTGTTTACAGGAGCCTCGCCATGTCGCTCGCCGTGGTGCGCAGTCGCGCGCCCGCCTCCGGCCGCGCGCCGGACGTCACCGTCGAAGTCCATCTCGCCAACGGGCTGCCGTCGTTCTCGATCGTCGGCCTGCCCGATCTCGAAGTCCGCGAAAGCCGCGAGCGCGTCCGTGCCGCGCTGCAGAACTGCGGCTTCGAATTCCCGGTGCGTCGCATCACCGTCAACCTGGCGCCCGCCGACCTGCCGAAGGAGTCGGGGCGGTTCGACCTGCCGATCGCGCTCGGCATCCTTGCCGCGAACGGCCAGATCCCGGCCGACGCGCTCGCCGGCCGCGAATTCGCGGGCGAGCTGTCGCTGACCGGCGCACTGCGGCCGATGCGCGGCGCGTTCGCGATGGCATGCGGGGTCGCGCGGGATTGGCAGGTCGCGGAACACAGTGCGGCTTCCTCCGGTTTGGGCTCCGGCGCGCCTTCCGATTCGGGCAACGGTGGCCAGGGAGCCGGCTCCGCCCCCGAGCTGTACCTCCCGCTCGCCAGCGCCGCCGAGGCCGCGCTCGTGCCGGGTGTCACCGTGTTCGGCGCGCCCGACCTGCCCGCGCTGTGTGCGCACCTCACCGGTGCGCCTGACGGGCGGCTCGCCCCGGTCGCGGCGCCGTGCCTCGACGGCCTGCCGATGCCGGCCGCCCCCGATCTCGCCGACGTGGTCGGCCAACGCGGCGCCCGCCGTGCGCTGGAAGTCGCGGCCGCGGGCGGCCACCACATGCTGATGGTCGGGCCGCCAGGGGCCGGCAAGTCGATGCTGGCCGCACGGCTGCCGGGCCTCCTGCCGCCGCTGACCGACGACGAGGCGCTGACGTCGGCCGCGCTGCTCTCCGCGAGCCGCCTCGGTTTCTCGCCCGCGCAGTGGCGCCGGCGGCCGTTCCGCGCACCGCATCACTCGTCGAGCGCCGCCGCGCTGGTCGGTGGCCGCAACCCGCCGCAGCCGGGCGAGATCACGCTCGCGCACCTCGGCGTGCTGTTCCTCGACGAGCTCCCGGAATTCGACCGGCACGTGCTCGAGATGCTGCGCGAGCCGCTGGAAGCCGGCCGCATCACGATTTCGCGCGCGGCCCAGCAGGCCGACTTTCCGGCCGCGTGCCAGCTGATTGCCGCGATGAACCCCTGCCCGTGCGGATGGCACGGCGATCCGTCCGGACGCTGTCGTTGCTCGCCGGACGTCGCCGCGCGCTACCTGCGCAAGCTGTCGGGGCCGCTCGTCGACCGCATCGACATCCAGATCGACCTGCCCGCGCTGTCGCCGGCCGAGCTGGCGACGCGCACGTCGGCGCCCGGCGAGCCGAGTGCCGCGGTGGCCGCGCGGGTCGCGCAGGCGCGCGCGCTGCAGCTCGACCGGCAGGGCAAGACGAATCACATGCTGAGCGGCCGCGAGACCGACGACCTGTGCCGGCCGACCGACGAAGGCGAACGGCTGTTGCGCGAGGCCGGCGAGCGCTTCGGCTGGTCGGCACGCGCGTATTACCGCGTGCTGAAGGTCGCGCGGACGATCGCCGACCTGGCCGGCGACCCGCTGCCGACGGCCGCGCAGATCGCCGAAGCGATCCGCTACCGGCGCGCGCTGACGGCGCTCTGAACGCCCTCGGAGGACAAAATCCGGCTGTCAAGACTTGACTTATGCACAATTCCGCGAATCCGGCCCCGGATCAGGGCGCGACGGGACCTTTGCGGCACGGAATCCGTATCCCTTTGTTTTTATTGATTTTTCTCAAATCGAGAGCCGGCGACCAAACAGGCCGAAAGGCCGTCCGGCGCGGCTAGGCGGGAAATTCGGGCAACTTTTCAACAAAGTTATCCACATGCGTTGTGGATAGTCGAAAAAACCCCGCAAAATCCGGCGATTAGCGTCGAAAGCTGCGAATGAACTTTCAGTTGTCACAGCGTGTCTGAGCGCCCTCGCCGGCGGCCGTCAGTCGAGCTTGAACGACCCGAAAAACTGGTCGAGCTGCTCCTGCGTGAGCGGCCCGTCGGCAATCGCGACGGCCTGGTACGCGTGCCGGCCGCGCGCGACGAGCCGCGCGACGATCGTCTTGTGCGCGCGATCGCCGCCGGCGGCCGCGCCCGCAATGCGCAGTTCGAGCCCGTTCACCGCGCCGCCGGCCGCGAGCGGCACGGGCACCGAAGCCGTCTGCGGCGCGCCTTCGAGGTTGCGGGACAGCCCGGCGCGCAGGAACTCGAGCGCCGCGCGGCGCGTGTCGTCACGATCGTCCGGTAGCGTCAGCGTGCCGACCGCGAATACCGCGCCGTCGACATGCGCGGCCTGCATCCGCATCGGCATCGACGCGCCGCCGATCGCCACGGGCTGCTCCTCGACGGTCGGCTTCGCCGGCAGGTCGATCGTGTAGCCGGCATCGTTGTGCAGCGTGCGCCAGTCGTACGACGGCGAGCACGCGGCCAGCACCGCGCTCATGCACGCAAGCGCGGCGAAGTGTCGCAGCGGACGAAAAAGGGGGCGCAACGAAACGGTGACTTCCTTCGGCATGGCGTGGATCGGGCAGGCAAAACGGGCATTATCCGCTGAACGTGAATTCCGGGATGCGTGGCCGCCGTCGGTGCGCAAGCCGCATTCGCGCTAAAATGAGCGCCGAATTTCGATGTCCTTTGCATTGATCCGCGTCATCGACCGACTCCGAGAGCACCAGATGAACACCACGCCTCCCGCCCGGCGCAGCGCCGGCCCCGTCCGCTACATCGTCGCCGCCGTCGTCGTCGCGGCGATCGCCGTTGCCGGCTTCTTCGCGTTCAACGGCAAGTCCACCGTGCCGGACGCCACGTTCACGCTGCTGTCGGGCCAGAAGGTCTCGACTGCAGGCGACCTGAAAGGCAAGGTCTATCTCGTGAACTTCTGGGCGACGAGCTGCGCGACCTGCATGCAGGAAATGCCGCAGATGGTCGATACCTATAATCGCTTCAAGGGTCAGGGGCTGGAATTCGTCGCGGTCGCGATGAACTACGATCCGCCGATGTACGTCGCGAACTACGCGCAGACGCGCCAGCTGCCGTTCAAGGTCGCGCTCGACGACGGCAGCGTCGCGAAGCAGTTCGGCAACGTCCAGCTCACGCCGACGACCTTCGTCGTCGACAAGGACGGCAAGATCCTGAAGCGCTACGTCGGCGCACCGCAGTTCGCGGAACTCGACGCACTGCTCAAGAAGGCACTCGGCAGCAACGCGGCCTGAGCGCCGCCCGATCCGGCTCGAAGGGCCGCGCACCGCGCCCTTCCCCGCACGACGGACCGCACGACCGGCAACCCGGTTCCGCGGTCCGTTTGCTTTTCAGCGCTCGGTTTCGCCTTTCGCCGACAGCCCGTAGCGCTTCATCTTCTCGTACAGCGTCGCCTTGCCGACATGCAGCCGGTCGGCCGTCGCGGCGACCGCACCGCCCGTCTGGTTCAGCGCCTCGGCGATCACCGCGCGCTCGAATTGCTCGATGCGCTCCTTCAGCGTCTGCTCGTTGTCGGCGTCGTCGCCGCTTGCGCCCGTCTCCTGCGGCATGTCGGCCACGCCGAGCACGAAGCGGTCGGCCGCGTTGCGCAGCTCGCGCACGTTGCCGGGCCAGTCGCGCTGCATCAGGCTCGCGCGCTGCCGGTCGGTCAGCACCGGCGCGGGCCGCGCGTAACGCACGGCCGCATCGAGCATGAAGTGCTCGAACAGCGGCACGATGTCCTCGCGGCGCTCGGCGAGCGGCGGCAGCGCGATCGTCACGACGTTGAGCCGGTACAGCAGGTCGCGCCGGAACGTGCCGGCCGCGACGAGCTCGCTCATGTCGCCCTTCGCGGCCGCCACCACGCGGCAGTTCACGCGGATCGGCTGGTTCGAGCCGAGCCGCTCCAGCACGCCGTCCTGCAGCACGCGCAGCAGCTTCACCTGCAGCGCGAGCGGCATGCTTTCGATTTCGTCGAGGAACAGCGTGCCGCCCGATGCGTATTCGAGCTTGCCGACGCGGCGCTTCGCGGCGCCGGTGAACGCGCCGGGCTCGTAGCCGAACATCTCCGACTCGAACATCGGCTCGGGCAGCGCGCCGCAATTCACCGCGATGAACGGCTTGTCGCGACGCGGCGACAGCTCGTGCAGGCTGCGCGCGATCAGCTCCTTGCCGGCGCCGGTGTCGCCGTTGATCAGCACCGACGCGTCGGTCGGCGCGACGTTCGCGATCAGCTTGCGCACCTGCTCGATCGCGGGGCTGCGGCCGATGATGCGCGGCGCGACGACGTTCTGCCCGGCCAGCTCGCGCCGCAGCGCGTGGTTCTCGAGCACGAGTTCGCGGCGCTCCAGCGCGCGGCGCACCGTCTCGATCAGGCGCTCGGCCGCGAACGGTTTTTCGATGAAGTCGTATGCGCCGTCGCGCATCGCCTGCACGGCCATCGAGATGTCGCCGTGCCCCGTGACGAGGATCACGGGCACGTCGGGCACGCGCTCGCGGCACTGCGCGAGCACGTCGAGCCCGCTCGCGCCGGGCAGCCGGATGTCGCTGACGATCGCGCCGGCGGTATCCGCGACGATCGCCTTCTCGGCCGCTTCGGCCGACTCGAAGCCGGCGACGTCGAACCCCGCCAGCTGAAGGCTCTGCACGCTTGCCCGGCGAACGAGCGCATCGTCTTCGATATAGATCACTTGCAGCCGGTTGGCCATCGTACTCACTTGCTCCTGACGGGCCGCGCGGCGGTATCGCGCGCGGCGTCGTTGATACCGATCGTGCGCCGATCGGGCGGGCGGCGTGGCGCGCCTAGCGCGGCGAGCCCGCCGGCTCGGACACGGAGTCCGGATGATGCGTGCGCGCGCGCCGCAGCGTCAAGACGAACAGCGCGCCGCCCGACGGCGCGTTGCGCGCGGTCAGCGCACCGCCCGCGTCGCTCGCGATCGACGACGAGATCGCGAGGCCGAGCCCGAGCCCACGCCCCATTTCCTTGGTCGTGAAGAACGGCTCGAACAGGCGCGGCAGCAGGTCGGGCGCAATCCCGCAGCCGTTGTCGCGCACCTCGACCGCGAGCGTGACCGCCGACACCGCGATCGTCACTTCGATCGCCGGTGCCGCCACCCCGGCGACCGCGTCGAGCGCGTTGCCGAGCAGGTTGATCAGCACCTGTTCGAGGCGCAGATCCTCGCAACGGGCGACGAGTTCGGGATAGTCGCGCGCCAGGTCGAGCGGCGCATCGTGTGCGGGCGACACGGTCGCGTCCTGCAACGTCAGCGTGAGCGCGACGCCGCGCATGCGCTCGTCGAGCAGCGACAGCACGCTGCGCAGCGCGCGCACGACGAGCGCCTGCTCGTTGCGAGGCTTCGCGCGGCCGACGAACAGCTTCAGCTGGTTCGTGATCTTGCCCATCCGCTCGGTGAGCGCGGCGATCGCCTCGAGGTTCTCGCGCGCGGCCGCCTGCTCGCCGCGATCGAGCAGCACGCGCGTGTTGTCCGAGAAGCTGCGCAGCGCCGCGAGCGGCTGGTTCAGTTCGTGCGTGATGCCGGCCGCCATCTGGCCGAGCGCAGCGAGCTTGCTCGCCTGGATCAGTTCGTCGTGCGCGGCGCGCAGTTCCTGCTCCGCGCGGATCCGGTCGCCGACTTCCTTCTGCAATTGCTCGTTCGCTTCCGACAGGTCGGCCGTGCGCTCCTCGACGCGCCGGTTCAGCTCCGCGTACGCCTGCTGCAGCAGCGCGCGGCCGCGGATCATTTCGCGCACGCGCGCGCGGCGCATCCGCCAGTAGAACGCGAGCAGCGCGACCGACACGAAACCGAAACCCGTGACGATCGTCGCGTTGCGCGCATCGGCGTCGACGGGCGCGATCGGTGCGAGCGTGACGAGCAGCCAGTCGGGCTCGCCGATCCGGCGCTTGCTCGCGAGGAAGCGCGGCGCGCGCAGGCCCGGGCCGAGGCGCACGATCTCCGCATCGGGGCCGAGCATCTGCTCGATGCGCAACGGCAGCGGCGTGACGGGCTGCTGTGCGTACTGGCGCGTCTCGTAGATCGACGCGGCGACGGGGCCCGTGAGCGGGCGCAGCGTGTGGTACTTCCATGCGGGCACCGACGACAGGAACACGACGCCGTGATCGTCCGCGACGACGAGCGGCTCGGACGCATCGGCGCCCTGGAACCATTCGAGGTTGAGCTTCACGACGACCACACCCGCGATCTTGCCGTCGCGCCACACCGGTTGCGAGATGTAATAGCCGGGATCGCGCGAGATCGTGCCGATTCCGAAGAAGCGGCCGACCTGGCCGTTCATCGCATCGAGAAAATACGGGCGGAAGCGGTATTCGATCCCGACGAAGCTGTCGGGCGCGCGCCAGTTGCTGGCGGCGACGCACAGGCCGTCCGCGCCGATCACGTAGGTGACGGTCGCGTGCGCGTGTTCGTTGAGGTCTTCGAGGTAGCGATTGACGCGCGCGGTGTAGTCGGCGCGCTTCGGCTCGGCGAGCAGGTCCTGCACGTACGGATGGCTGCCGAGCAGATAGGGCAGCGATTCGTAGCGGTCGAGCGTGCTCTTGAGCGCGTTGGTGGTGCGATCGACGCGCACCGCGGCGTTGCGCTGCAGCTCTGCGACGCCGCGCCGCCAGGTGATCGTCCACGTCAGCGTGCACGCCGCGGCGAGCGCGGCGGCAAGCACGACGAGAATGAGCAGACGGCGCGTCACGGTCGAGGCTTCCTGGCGATGCGGATCGCCTATTGTGTCATAGGCCTCCGCCTCCCCGCCTCGGCCGCCGCGGGCCGTGCGGCCGGCGGGCGGTGCCGCCGCCTGCTCCGTCATGACGTCAGACGCCGGCCGTCTCGGTCGTCGTGACCTCGCCGCCGCCCGTCAGCGCCTGGCGCAGCTTGTTGCGGTCGAGCTCCTTCTCCCAGGCCGACACGACGACCGTCGCGACGCCGTTGCCGACGATGTTGGTCAGCGCGCGGCATTCGCTCATGAAGCGGTCGATACCGAGGATCAGCACCATGCCCGACAGCGGGATCGTCGGGACGACGGCGAGCGTCGCGGCAAGCGTGATGAAGCCCGCGCCCGTGACGCCGCTCGCGCCCTTCGAGGTCAGCATCGCGACGGCCAGCAGCGTGAGCTGCTGCATCCACGTCAGTTCGATGTTGGTCGCCTGCGCGATGAACAGCACGGCCATCGTCATGTAGATGTTGGTGCCGTCGAGGTTGAACGAATAGCCGGTCGGCACGACGAGGCCGACGACCGAACGCGAGCAGCCGGCCTTCTCGAGCTTTTCCATCAGCTGCGGCAGCGCGGCTTCCGACGAGCTCGTGCCGAGCACGATCAGCAGCTCTTCCTTGATGTAGGACACGAAGCGGATGATCGAGAAGCCCGTGACGCGCGCGATCGTACCGAGCACGACGAGCACGAACACGACCGACGTCAGGTAGAACGTGCCGATCAGCTTGAGCAGCGGCACCAGCGAGCCGACGCCGTACTTGCCGATCGTGAACGCCATCGCGCCGAACGCGCCGATCGGGGCCAGCTTCGTGACGATGTGCACGATGCCGAACAGCACGCGCGTGAGCCCGTCGATGAAGTCGGTCACGACCTTGCCGCGCTCGCCGAGGTGCGCGAGCACGCTGCCGAACAGCAGTGCGATCAGCAGGATCTGCAGGATTTCACCCTGTGCGAACGCATCGACCATCGTGTTCGGGATGATGTGCATCAGGAAGTCGACCGTCGACTGCCCGTGCGCCTTCGCCGCGTACGACGCGACGGCCTTGCCGTCGAGCGTCGCCGGATCGATGTTGAAGCCGACGCCCGGACGCAGGATGTGCGTGGCCGCGAGGCCGAGCACCAGCGCGAAAGTCGACACGATCTCGAAGTACAGCAGCGCCTTGCCGCCGACGCGGCCTACCTTCTTCATGTCCTCCATGCCGGCGATGCCGGTGACGACCGTACAGAAGATGATCGGGCCGATCACCATCTTGATCAGCTTGATGAAGCCGTCGCCGAGCGGCTTCATGTCGGTGGCGAGCGCCGGGTAGTAGTGGCCGAGGATCACGCCGACGATGATGGCGAAGATCACCTGCACATAGAGCACTTTGTAGAAGGGTTTCTTCTTCACGATGGTTCCTGCAGAAGTAGATGAGCCGATGGAAACGGCGTCACGCGCGCGGACGAATGTCAGGGGAGTCACTCGCCCGCGCGGCTGCCGTGCCGCAACAAGCGATGCCTCAGGACGTCCGGAGGGGGAGGAAGGCAGTGGTCATCGATTGTCTCCTTGCTTGCTGTAGTAGTTCGGCCAGGGGATGGCCGTGCGTTTTATATTGCAAGGTCGATGCCAGGTTCCCGAAACCCGTCAAACCTTTGTTTTCATTGTATTTCTCATAATGCGGCAGGCAAGGAAATCCGGGATTCCGGATTTCCGGAAAATATCCGTCCGGCGATCCGGACGGATATCCCGATTCGTCAGATCAATCAGTGCTGCACGGCGCGGCCGGCCAGCACGCCCGTCTGCGCGTAGAACTCCTGCTGCGCGAACGCGTCGCGCTCGCGCCGTGCGCGCTCGCCGCGATCCGCGAGCGAGCCGACGACGATCCCGATGAACGCGAGCGGCACCGACACGAGCGCCGGGTTGTCGAGGAACACCGGCGCGTGCGCGTGGTGCAGCACGTCGACCCACACCGACTTCGACAGCACCGTGAGCGCGACCGCCGACACGAGTCCCAGGCCGCCGCCGAGCACCGCGCCGCGCGTCGTCATCCCGCGCCAGAAGATCGACATCGCGAGCACGGGGAAATTCGCGCTCGCGGCCACCGCCGCGACGAGACCGACCATGAACGCGACGTTCACGTGTTCGAACAGGATCGACAGCCCGATCGCGACGGCCGACAGCGCGATCGTCGCCGCGCGCGAAATGCGCATCTCGACGCGCTCGTCGGGGTTGCCGCGCGCCCACATCTGCGCATACAGGTCGTGCGAGATCGTCGTCGCGCCGGCGAGCGTCAGACCGGCGACCACCGCGAGGATCGTCGCGAACGTGACGGCCGCGATGAAGCCGTAGAACCAGTTCCCGCCGACCGCCTGCGCGAGCTTCACCGCGACCATGTTCGAGCCGCCGAGCAGATCGTGTGTGAGATTGAACGTGCCGTTCGCGCCGAGCTTGAAGAACTCCGGATGCTGCGCGAGCAGCACGATCGCCGAGAAGCCGATCACGAAGGTCAGCAAATAGAAGTAGCCGATGAAGCCGGTCGCATAGAGCACCGACTTGCGTGCCTCCTTCGCGTTCGGCACCGTGAAGAAGCGCATCAGGATGTGCGGAAAGCCGGCCGTGCCGAACATCAGTGCAATGCCGAGCGACAGCGCGTTGGCCGGATCGCGGATCAGCTTGCCGGGGCCCATGATCGACAGCGCGCCCGGATGCACGGCCACCGCTCGGCGGAACATCTCGTCGACGCTGAAGCCGAACTCGCCGAGCGCGAGCACGACCAGCACCGTCGCGCCGCACAACAGCAGCACGGCCTTGATCACCTGCACCCAGGTGGTCGCGGTCATCCCGCCGAAGAACACGTACACGACCATCAGCACGCCGACGATCAGCTCGGCCGTACCGTACGACAGCCCGAACAGCAGCTGGATCAGCTTGCCCGCGCCGACCATCTGCACGACGAGGTACAGCACGACGATGGTCAGCGAATTCGCGGACGTCAGCAGCCGGATCGGCCGCTGCGCGAAGCGGTACGCGACGACGTCGACGAACGTGAACTTGCCGAGGTTGCGCAGCGGCTCGGCGATCAGGAACATCACGAACGGCCAGCCGACCAGAAAGCCGATCGAGTAGATGAGCCCGTCGAAGCCGAACATGAACACCATCCCGGACAGCCCGAGGAACGACGCGGCCGACATGTAGTCGCCCGCGATCGCAAGCCCGTTCTGCAGCCCGGTGATGCCGCCGCCGGCCGTGTAGAAGTCGCGCGTCGAACGTGTGCGCCGTGCGGCCCAGCGCGTGAGCGCGAGCGTCGCGAACACGAACGCGAAGAACATCCCGATCGCGACCGGGTTCAGTTCGACCTTGTCGGGCATCGGGCCCGCGACCGATACCGCATGCGCGGCGGAAGAAACGAGAGCGAAGGGAACGGCAAGCGCGCCAGGCGCGATCGAGGGTCGTCGCATGTCGGCCTCCGTCACGAACGCTGCAGGATCGCGTCGACGCGGCGGTCGAACGCACGATTCGCGCGCAGCACGTAGCACGCGGTCAGGCTGATCGCGACCAGGATGATCGCGACGCCCGCGGCGATCCCGACCGTCGTCGTCGCGCCGCGGTACAGCGGCGCGGCGAGCACGTGCGGCGCGAGCGCGACGAGCAGGATGAAGCCGTAGTACGTGGCGATCATCAGCGCCGTCAGCGTGAAGCTGAAGCGGCGCCGCGCACGCACGAGCTGCTGGTAGTCACGGCGCGCCGTGACCGATTCGATGACGGAAAGCTCCATGTTGTCTCCTGTCGACCAGAGTTGGCGCTTCAGCGTCTACTCTGGTCCCATGCTTCGCGGTCGACCAGAGTTGGCGCTTCAGCGCTTACTCTGGTCCCATGCTTCGCGGTCGAATGGAGCTAGCGCTTCAGCGCTTGCTCCAGTCCCCGCAGGGCGATCTCCTCGTCGTCGCGAGGTGTGTCTTATGGATGGCCGGCGCGTCGACTGCTCCGCCCGCGCCGCGGCGGCAAAACTCGCGTTACACGATGCGTTCCGCACGCAGCCGCGCGACCTCGTCGGCCGACATCCCGAGCCAGCCGCCGAGCACCGCGTCCGTATCCGCGCCGAGCACCGGCGGCGCACCGCGCACCGGCAGCCGCGCGCCGTCGAACCGATACGGCGGCGCGAGCACGTCGACGCCGCCCGCGACCGGGTGCGGCTGCCGCGTGACGAGCCCCGCGCGCGTCGCGCGTTCCGACTTCAGCGCTTCGTGCAGCCCGAGTACTTCGCCGCACGGAATGCCCGCATCGGCGAGCGCGGCAAGCAACGTCGCGCGCGACCGGCGCGCGAGTTCGCGGCGAATCTCGGGCAGCAGCTCGGCGCGGTTCTCCGAGCGGCCGAGGTTGGTCTTGTAGCGTGCGTCGGCCGCGAGGTCGGGCCGCTCGATCGCATCGCAGAAGCGCGCGAACTGCGTGTTGTTGCCGACCGTGATCACGAGCGGGCCATCGGCCGCGTCGAACACGCCGTACGGCACGATCGACGGATGCGCGTTGCCGTAGCGCGGCGGGTCCTCGCCCATCAGCAGCGCGTCGAGCCCGTAGTACGCGGTGATCATCAGCCCGCAGTCGAACAGCGCCATCTCGATGCGCCGCCCGCGCCCCGTCGCATGGCGCTCGTACAGCGCGGCGAGGATCGCCTGCGCCGAATACATGCCGGTGAACAGGTCGACCGCCGCGACGCCGAACTTCAGCGGCGGCTGGCCGGCCTCGCCGTTCAGCGCCATCAGCCCGGCCTCGCCCTGCACGACGAGGTCGTAGCCGGGCCGTGCGGCCTCGGCGCCCGACCGGTCGTAGCCGGAGATCGCGCAGTGCACGAGGCGCGGATTCAGCTCGGCCAGCGCGTCGTAGCCGAGCCCGAGCTTTTCCGCGCCGCCGAACTTGAAGTTGTGCAGCACGACGTCGGCCCGCGCGGCCAGCTCGCGCGCGAGCCGCTGCCCTTCGTCGGTCTGCAGGTCGAGACAGATCGAGCGCTTGCTGCGGTTCACGCTGTTGAAGTAGGTCGTCTCGGTGTCGCCGATCCTCAGGCCCCAGTCGCGCGTGTCGTCGCCGCGCGCCGGGTGCTCGACCTTGATCACTTCCGCGCCGAAATCGGCGAGCACCATCGCGCACCACGGGCCCGCGAGCACGCGCGAGAAATCGAGCACCTTCACGCCGGCCAGCGGCAATGCGCGCGATTCGTTCGTCATCCTTGTCTCCTCCATTCGCGTCGTTCGTTTTTACTGTTTCGACAGCGTGATGTAGCGCGCGAGATGATGATCCTCGTCGCCGAGCTGGTGATCGATCATTACGAGGCGCTTCGCGTAGTGCGACAGCGGCAGTTCCCACGTCATCCCGATCCCGCCGTGCAGCTGGATGCTCTCCTCGGCGACGAGCGTGCCGATCCGGCCGATGCTGTATTTCGCCGCCGCGAGCGCGCGTTCGCGCACCGCGCGCGGCGCATCGAGCTGCGCGGCCGCGTTGATCACGGCCGAGCGCGCCTGCTCGACTTCGAGCAGCAGGTCGGCCATCCGGTGCTGCAGCGCCTGGAAGCTGCCGATCGGCAAGCCGAACTGCTTGCGCGTGCGCAGGTAGTCGAGCGTGTACGCCTTCGCGACGTCCATCGCGCCGAGCGCTTCCGCCGACAGCGCGAGCAGCCCGTAGCCGAGCACGCGTTCGAGCAGCTCGGCGCCCGCTTCACCGTCATGCGCGCCGAGCGCGGCATCGGCCGGCAACACGACGCGTTCGAAGCGCACTTCGGCCGCGCGGCCGCCGTCGATCTTCCGGTAGTCGCGCAGCGATACGCCCAGTGCGTCAGCCGGCACGACGAACAGGCCGATGCCGGCCGCATCGTCGTCGTGACCCGACACGCGCGCGCTGACGACGAAGAACGCCGCCTGCGCGGCCTGGTCGACGACGCCCTTCGCGCCCGTCAGCACCCAGCCGTCACCCGAGCGTTCGGCGCGCGTGCGCACGGTCGTCAGTTCGTAGTGCGAGCCCGGCTCGTCATGCGCGAACGCGGCGCTCGCGCTGCCGTCGATCAGCGCGGCCAGCCGGTCGCGATGCGCAGCGCCGCCGGCGAGCGACAGCGCACGGCCCGCGAGCAGTGCGCCCAGGAACGGCTCGACGACGAGCCCGCGCCCGAGGCATTCGAACACCACGGCGATGTCGAAGCCCGCGCCGCCGAAACCGCCGTCGGCTTCGGGAAACAGCGCGCCGACCGTGCCGAGTTCGGCAAAGCGCCGCCACATCGCGCGATCGAAACCTTCAGCCGACTGCGCGATGCGATCGCGCACCGGGAACGCGTACTGTTCGGCGATGAAGCGGTTCAACGTATCCGCCAGCATCCGGCGGTCTTCTGTGTGCTGGAAATCCATCGTCGCGTCCCTCGTTACAGCCCGAGCATCATCTTCGCGATGATGTTCTTCTGGATCTCGTTAGAGCCGCCGAAGATCGACAGCTTCCGGTTGTTGAAATACTGCTGCGCGGCGCTCGCGGCTTCGTCCGGGCCGACCGGTTCGCCGTCGTAATCGGCATCGAATGCTTCCTCGACGAACGGCTGCGCATACGGCCCCATCGCGCGCCGCATCAGCGCGGTGATTTCCTGGCGGATCTGCGTGCCGCGGATCTTCAGCATCGAACTTTCCGCGCCCGGCGCGCCGCCGCCCGCGACCGCGGCCAGCACGCGCAGGTTGGTCGTGCGCATGTTCTCGAGTTCGATCTCGACCCGCGCGACGCGCGCCGCGAAGAACGGATCGTCCGCGAGCGGCCGGCCGTTCTTCTTGACCTTCGCGGCCACCGCGCGCAGCCGGTCGAGCGCGGCCGTCGAGAAGCCGATTCCCGCGATGTTGGTGCGCTCGTAAGTGAGCAGGTATTTCGCGTAGGTCCAGCCGCGATTCTCTTCGCCGACGAGGTTTGCCGCCGGCACGCGCACGTCGGTGAAGAACACCTCGTTCACTTCGTGCTCGCCGTCGAGCGTGATGATCGGGCGCACCTCGACGCCCGGCGTGTTCATGTCGATCAGCAGGAAGCTGATGCCTTCCTGCTTGCGCACGTCGGTCGCGGTGCGCACGAGGCAGAAGATCATGTTCGCGTAGTGGCCGAGCGTGGTCCACGTCTTCTGGCCGTTCACGAGGTAGTGCTCGCCCTGCGCGTCGATGCCGCGCACCGCGCTCGTCTTCACCGCCGCGAGATCGGATCCGGCGCCCGGCTCCGAGTAGCCCTGGCACCACCAGTCGGTGCCGTCGAGGATGCGCGGCAGCCAGTGGCGCTGCTGCGCCTCGTTGCCGTACTTGATCAGCACGGGCCCGAGCATGTTCACGCCGAACGGCACGATGCGCGGCGCACCCGCGAGCGCGCATTCGTTGTCGAACAGGAACTTCTGCGCGACGCTCCAGCCGGGGCCGCCGTATTCGCGCGGCCAATGGCTCGCGAGCCAGCCGCGCGCGTTGAGGATTGCGTGCCATTCGCGCATGTCGTCGCGCGTGAGATGCAGGCCGCCCTTCACCTTGCGCGCGATGCGCGCGGGCAGTTCGGCTTGCAGGAAGCGCTGCACTTCCGTGCGGAAAGCTTCCTCTTCGGGAGTGAAATTGAGGTCCATCTTCGGTCCGTGGCGAATGCGGTGGGCGTTCAGTCGATGCGGTTCAGGCTCGCGAAATCCGCGCCGCGCGCGACGAGATCGACGAGCAGCGGCGACGGCTTCCAGAACAGCGGATCTTCCTTCGCGAACGCGCGGATATCGGCGAGCACGTTCGCGGGGCCGACCGTGTCCGCGTAGTGCATCGGGCCGCCGCGATAGCGCGGGAAGCCGTAGCCGTACAGGAACACCGCATCGACATCGAGCGGGCGCAGCGCGATCTTCTCGTGCACGACGTTCGCGCCTTCGTTGATCATCGCGGCGAGGTAGCGGCGCAGGATTTCGTCGTCGGTGAACGTGCGCGGCGTGATGCCCTTCTTCGCACGCTCTTCCGCGACGATTGCGTCGACTTCCGGGTCCGGCGTACCGATACGCGCGCCGTCCGGATACAGGTAGTAGCCGCGCGCGGTCTTCTGGCCGAACCAACCGCGCTCGCACAGCCGGTCGGAAATCTCCACGTAGCGCGCCCGCGGGTCGCGCGTCGCCGCGCGGCGCTTGCGGGTCGCCCAGCCGATGTCGCCGCCCGCGAGGTCGACGACCTGGAACGGGCCCATCGGGAAACCGAATTCGCGCACCGCGCGATCGATCTGGTACGGCGACGCGCCGTCTTCCATCAGGGTGTCGGCCGCCGTGCGATAGACGGCGAGGACCCGGTTGCCGATGAAGCCGTCGCACACGCCCGCGCGCACCGGCGTCTTCTTCAACTGCTTCGCGAGCGCGAACGCGGTCGCGACGACGTCCGCGCTCACGCGCGCCGGCACGACGATCTCGAGCAGCTTCATCACGTTGGCCGGCGAGAAGAAATGCAGGCCGATCACGTCGGCCGGCCGGTCGATGCTTGCGGCCAGTTCGTCGATGTCGAGATACGACGTGTTGGTCGCGAGCACCGCGCCCGGCTTGCACACGCGCGCAAGCTCCGCGAACACGGCCTGCTTCACGGCCATGTCCTCGAACACGGCCTCGATCACGACGTCGGCCTGCGCGAGCGCGTCGTACGACGTGCTGCCCTTGAAGCGCGCGAGCCGCGCCGCATGCGCGGCCGGCGTCATCCGCCCCTTCGCGACGAGGCCGTCGTACACCTTCTCGACGTGCGCGCGGCCGCGCGCGAGCGAGGCCTCATCGCGTTCGATCATCGTCACCGGCAGCCCGGCGTCGAGCGCCGCGACCGCGATGCCCGCGCCCATCGTGCCGCCGCCGACCACGCCGATCCGCTCGACCGGCCGTGCCCTCGCGCGCCGCGCCTCGGGTGCCTTCGCCGCTTCGCGTTCCGCGAAGAACGCATGCACGAGGCCCGCGCGCTGCGGGCTGTCGATGCACTGCAGGAACAGGCTGCGCTCGAACTTCATCCCCGCGTCGAACGCCTGCGTAAGCGCGGCCTCGACCGCGTCGACGATCTTCGCGGGCGAGAACAGGCCGCGCGACTTCTTCGGCAGCTCCGCGCGCGCTGCGTCGATCGCGGCCTGCGCGGCCGCGCGGTCGGCGAGCCCCTGCGCGTCGCGCGTGCGGCGCACCGGTGCGCCGAGCGACACGAGCTCCTGCGCATACGCGAGGCCTTCGGCGAGCGTGTCGTCGCTGTGCGCGACGCGGTCGACGAGGCCGAGCGCGAGCGCTTCGTCCGCGCTCACATGACGGCCCGTCAGCATCAGGTCGAGCGCGGCCTTCGCACCGATCAGGCGCGGCGCGCGCTGCGTGCCGCCCGCGCCGGGCAGCAGGCCGAGCGTGACTTCGGGCAGCCCGAGCTTCGTGCCGGGCACCGCGAGCCGGTAATGCGCGGCGAGCGCGACTTCGAGACCGCCGCCGAGCGTCGCGCCGTGCAGCGCGACCACGACCGGCTTCGTACCCGATTCGATCCGCTCGCACACGTCGGGCAGCGACGGCGGCACGATCGGCTTGCCGAATTCGCGGATGTCGGCGCCCGCGATGAAGTTGCGGCCGGCGCCGACGATCAGCACCGCGCGGATCGCGTCGTCGGCCTGCGCGGCGTCGAGCGCGTCGGCGAGGCCACGCCGCACGTCGGCGGACAGCGCATTGACGGGCGGATGATCGATCGTGACGACGAGCACCTTGTCGCGCCGCTCACGCGTGACGGTGCCGGCCGGGCCGGTGGGGGAAGCGGGTGAGTTCATCGTGTCTCCTTGACGCGGCGGCAGGTGCGTCGACGCCGTCATGGCTCGCGGCATCGCGAGCGGCGCCGGGGCACCGGCCCCGGTCCCGCACGAAGCGGGACAAGATCCGGCCGTACGCCGGGCATGACCCGATTCTCGATTGATCTAGATTCATTGACAATTCCCTTCCGCTTTTACAAGCTGTCAAGTCTGACTTGACACTGAATGTTTCCGACCGTTAAACGGGCCGGATCAGGAGACGCGCCGCATGGACCTGAACGCGCTGACGCTGCTCGTCGAGATCCTCGACGCCGGCAATCTCAGCAAGGCCGCGCAGCGGCTCAAGATGAGCCGCGCGAACGTCAGCTACCGGCTGAACCAGCTCGAGCGCTCGATCGGCCAGCAGCTCGTGCGGCGCACGACGCGGCGCATCGAGCCGACCGAGATCGGGCTGAAGCTGTACGAGCACGGCCGGCGCATCCGCAACGAGCTGCTGGCCGCGCAGGAATCGGTGACGACGCTCGGCCAGGACCTGCAGGGCCGCGTGCGGCTGTCGGTACCGAGCGGCTACGGGCAGATGGTGATGTCCGACTGGCTGCTCGCGTTCAAGCGGCTGCATCCGGGCATCGTGCTCGACGTCGTGTTCGAGAACCGCGTGGAAGACCTGATGCGCGACGAGATCGACATCGCGGTGCGCGTGATGCCGGAGCCGCCGCAGAACCTCGTCGCGCGCGACATGGGTGCCGTGCGCTACGTCGCATGTGCGTCCGCTGCATTCGCGGCCGAACACGGGATGCCGGCGAGCCTCGGCGCGTTGTCGGCCTCTCCCGTCGTCACCGCGACGGTGATGGGCCGGCAGCTCAGGATCGCCGCGTATCTCGGCGACGAGCGCCACGAGGTGCTGCTCGAGCCCACGCTGATTTCGGAGAACTTCCTGTTCCTGCGGCAGGCGATCCTCGGCGGGATCGGCGTCGGCATCGTGCCCGACTACGTGGTGCAGGACGATATCCGGCGCGGCACGGTCGTCACGTCGCTCGACGCGTACCGGCTCAGCATCTTCGGCACGCACATGTACATGCTCTACATGCCGAACCGGCATCACACGCGTGCGACGTCGACGTTCATAGAGTTCATCCTCGAACAGGCCGGAAAGACCGGCCGGGGCGGGCCCGGCGCGATGCGTCAGGGTTTCCTGTCGGGTGACAAGCCGCCGGGCGCGCGGCGACAATAGCGCGCCGGGGCGGGCAGCCGCGTTGCGCCGGCACCGTCGCCTCCTTCGAATTCACTGCTGCCGAGGGTTCAATGTTCGACCGGATTCGTCCGCATTCGCGCTCCTGGACGCTGCTCGCCGCCGTCGCGCTCGTCGCGTTCAACGCCGGCTGCACGTCCCCGTCCACGCCGCCGTCGGGCGCGGTGGTACCCGTCGCCGCCGCATCGGGCGCGGCCGTGCCGCTGCCCGGCGTCCATGCGCCCGAGCTGTCGTCCGGCTGGACCGACAAGCCGGGCTGGACCTCGCAGCACTTCATGATCGCGGCCGCGAACCCGCTCGCGACGCAGGCCGGCTACGACATGCTGAAGGCAGGCGGCACCGCGATCGACGCGGCGATCGCGACGCAGATGGTGCTCGCGCTCGTCGAGCCGCAATCGTCGGGGATCGGCGGCGGCGCGTTCATGCTGTACTTCGACGGCCGTGCGACGCAGGCCTACGACGGCCGCGAAACCGCGCCGGCCGCTGCGACCGACCGCCTGTTCTACGGGCCGACCGGCCAGCCGATGAGCTTCTACGAAGGCGTCGTCGGCGGGCGCTCCGTCGGCACGCCGGGCGTGCTGCGCATGCTCGACGCCGCGCACCGCGCGCACGGCAAGCTGCCGTGGCGCCGGCTGTTCCAGCCGGCGATCCGGCTCGCGGAACACGGCTTCACGATCAGCCCGCGGCTCGCGATGCTGATCGCGAACGACAAGTACCTGAAGAACGACCCGGCCGCGCGCGCCTATTTCTACAACCCGGACGGCACGCCGAAGGCGGCCGGCACGGTGCTGAAGAACCCGGCGCTCGCGACCGTGCTGCGCCAGGTCGCCGACCGCGGCGCGAACGCGTTCTACAGCGGCGCGATCGCACGCGACATCGTCACGAAGGTGCGCAAGCATCCGACCAACCCGGGCCTGCTGTCGCTCCAGGATCTCGCGCGCTACAAGGCGAAGGTGCGCGCGCCGCTGTGCGCCGACTACCGGCACTCGGTCGTATGCGGAATGCCGCCGCCGTCGTCGGGCGGCCTCGCGATCGCGCAGATGCTCGGCATCCTCGAGGCGATGCCCGACTGGCAACAGATCGGCGCGCAGAAGCCGGTGCGCAACGACGTCGGCTACGAGCCGACGCCGTTCGCCGCACACCTGTTCAGCGAAGCCGGGCGCCTCGCGTATGCGGACCGCGCGCGCTATGTCGCCGATCCCGATTTCGTGCCGC
This sequence comes from Burkholderia lata, assembly GCF_902499025.1. Lineage (GTDB taxonomy): Bacteria > Pseudomonadota > Gammaproteobacteria > Burkholderiales > Burkholderiaceae > Burkholderia > Burkholderia lata_C. Next base: position 54,213 of record NZ_CABVPW010000044.1, read on the forward strand.
TGCCGGGCGGCAGCTGGGCGAGCCTCACCGACAAGACCTATCTCGCGCAGCGCGCGCACCTGATCGGCGACAGCAGCATGGGCGTCGCGCAGGCCGGCACGCCGCAGGGCGCGACGCTCGCGATGGCCGACGACCGCAGCCCCGAGCTGCCGTCGACGTCCGACATCGCGATCGTCGACCGCTACGGCCAGGCGCTGTCGATGACGACGAGCGTCGAGGACGCGTTCGGCTCGCGGCTGATGGTGCGCGGCTTCATGCTGAACAACCAGCTCACCGATTTCTCGTTCGTGTCGAACGACAACGGCCGGCCGGTCGCGAACCGCGTGCAGCCGGGCAAGCGGCCGCGCTCGGCGATGTCGCCGGAACTCGTGTTCGACAAGAAGACGAAACAGGTGACGATGGTCGTCGGCTCGGCCGGCGGTCCCGCGATCATCAATCACGTCGCGAAGACGCTGGTCGGCGTGCTCGACTGGGGGATGACGATGCAGCAGGCGATCGCGCTGCCGAACTTCGGGTCGATGAACGGACCGACGCAGCTCGAACGCGGCCGCGTGTCGGAAGCACTCGCCGACGGGCTGAAGGGCCGCGGGCACGACGTGCAGGTCGTCGAGATGAACTCGGGGCTGCAGGGGATCCAGCGGCTGAACGTGCAGGGGCAGACGGTGTGGTTCGGCGGGGCGGATCCGCGGCGGGAAGGGATCGCGATGGGGGATTGAGGGCGGCAGCACGCCGGGGCGGCGCGTGAACGTCGCCCATGCGCCTGCGTGACGTCAGCCCCGCCCCTTCCACGGCACGATCCGCCGCTCGACCCAGCGCATCGCAAGATCGAACAGCCACGCGATCGCGCCGATGATCAGGATGCCCATCACGACGATGTCGGTGCGCAGGAAGCTCGATGCGTTGAGCACCATCTGTCCGAGCCCGGCCGTCGCGGCGACCATCTCGGCCGCGACGAGCGTCGTCCAGCCGAACCCGATCGCGATACGCAGCCCGGTGAGGATCTCCGGCAGCGCGGCCGGCAGCACCACGTGCCGCACGATCTGCGCGAAGCTGCCGCCGAGCGAATACGCGGCGTTGATCTGTTCGACCGTCGCCGCGCGCACGCCGGCACGTGCGGCCATCGCGATCGGCGCGAAGCACGCGAGGAAGATCACGACGAGCTTCGCCGTTTCGTCGATGCCGAACCAGATCACGACGAGCGGCAGGTACGCGAGCGGCGGCAGCGGCCGGTAGAACTCCAGCAGCGGATCGAGCACGCCGCGCGCGACGCGGCTCACGCCCATCAGGATGCCGGCCGGCACGCCGATCGCGGTCGCCAGCAGGAACGCGCCGAACACGCGCGCCGCACTCCACAGCAGGTGCTCGGACAACGGCAGGCCGCCCTGGATGCGCCCGTGCCAGGCATCGACGAATGCCGCCCACACGGCTTCCGGCGCGGGCAGGAACAGCGGCGGAAGCCACTGGCGATGCGTGGCGACCCACCACAGCACGGCCAGCACTGCGACCGTCGCCGTGCTCAAGGCCGCCGTCTTCCCCTCCCCCGGCAACCGGTAGCGGCGCGACGACGGTGCACGACGTTCTGTCGCCCGAATCCGCGTGCGATCGCCCTGCTCGAAACCTGCGGCCGTCCCGTCGGCCGCCCACGAATCCTGCGTGCTCATGCTGTCCTGCCTGTGCAAAGTGCTGATCCGACCGCGTCCGACCGACGCGCCCTGTCGCGCGAGTTCGTGCATCACGCGGCCACCTCGGCCGCTTCGTCGCGATGCAGGTACGCGATCAGCCGCTCGCGCCACGCGATGAAATCCGGTGAAGACTTCACCGCGCGCGCATCGCGCGATTCGACGTAGCGGCGCGCGAACGGCAGCTCGAAGGTTTCCGCGATCCGGCCGGGGCCGGGCGTCATCACGACGAGACGCGTCGCGAGGAACAGCGCCTCCTCGACATCGTGCGTAATGAAGAACACCGTCTTGCCGGTGCGCGCCCACACGTCGAGCACGAGCGCCTGCATCGTGCCGCGCGTCATCGCATCGAGCGCGCCCATCGGCTCGTCCATCAACAGCACGCGCGGGTCGCTCGCGAGCGCGCGCGCGATGCCGACACGCTGCTGCATCCCGCCCGACAGCTCGTACACGCGTGCATGCGCATGGCCATCGAGCCCGACGAGCGCGAGCATCTCCCGCGCCCGCGCTGCGCGTTCGGCCTTCGACACGCGTGCGAAGCGCAGCCCGAGCGCGACGTTGTCGAGCACGTCGAGCCACGGCAACAGCGCGTACTTCTGGAACACGACGCCGCGATCAGCGCCGGGGCCCGTGACCGGTACGCCATCGACGCGCACGTCGCCGGTGGTCGGTGCGACGAAGCCGGCCATGCAGTTCAAGAGCGTCGTCTTTCCGCACCCGGACGCGCCGAGCGCGACGACGAATTCACCGGCATCGATGCGCAGGTCGACGCGCGCGAGCGCCTGCGTCGTCGGCCTGCCGCGCTCGCCCGGATAGGCAACCGATACCTGACGGACTTCCAGCGTGCTCATGCTCAGGACTCCGCAATGATCGCCGCTTAGCGCGCGGCCTTCTGCACGAACTGCGGATCGACGCCGGCCGAATAGTCGGCGAGCACCGTCTGGATCGTGCCCTGCGATTTGAGGAACGTGGCGGTCGCCGCGAGCGACTTCGCGGCACCCGATTGCGCGCCGCCGCCGAGCCACGTCGGCGACGCCTGCTCGGCCGCCGTCGGGAATGCGTAGAGCGCAAGGCTGGCCGGCACGTCCTGCGCGTTCGCGCCCGATACCTTCGCGACCGCCGCGACCTGCGGCGAGCCGACCTTCCACGCCGCCGCATGCGCGCGATAGTCGGCGTCGGCGGCCGCGAGCACCTTCACGAAACGCGTGACGAACTCGGGGTTCTCGCGCGCGAACTTGCGGCTCACGACGAAGCCGTCGAAGGTCGCCTTGCCGCTTTCTTTCGCGACCTGGCCGGACGTCGTCAGCACGGTGCCCGACTGCTTGACCTTCGCGAGCACCGGATCCCAGATGTAGGTCGCGTCGATGTCGCCGCGGGCCCACGCGGCTGCGACTTCAGGCGGACGCAGGTTGACGATCTTCACGTCGTTCGGATTGACGCCCGCGGCCTGCAGCGCGACGAGCGTGTGGAAATGCGACGTCGATACGAACGGCACGCCGATCTTCTTGCCCTTAAGCGAAGCGACGTTCGTGACGCCCGAGCCGTTGCGCGCGACGAGCGCCTCGGCGTCGTTGATGTTGTCGAGCACCCAGAACAGCGAGATGTCGAGCCCCTGCGACAGCCCGGCCGCGATCGGGCTCGAGCCGGCTTCGCCGAGCTGCACGGAGCCCGACGCGAGCGCGCGGATCACGTCGGCGCCGCTGTCGAGCTTGCGGAACGTGACCTTGTAGCCGGTCGCCTTTTCGACTTCACCGCTCGCCTGCGCGTAGCGCCACGGCACCACCATGTCCTGGTACGCGATCACGACTTCGCGCGTTTCGGCGTGCGCCGCGCCGAGCGCGGCAAAGGCGGTCAGCGCGACGACAGCGCGGCGGATGAAGCTGAAACGGGACATGCGGATCTCCTTCGGAATGCGGGCATTGCTGCGGGAGAGCCGACTATAGGAGCTTTGCGCGCGACGGGAGCGAACTTATCCTGCGAAGCTATCGATGCCGTTTCAGCTTTGCTTTCCATGCTCGACCGGATTGCGCGTCCGGTCGGGTGGCGATTGCCGTGCGAACGCAGGAATGGCGTCCGCATCAACAAAAAAGCCCGCATCGCTGCGGGCTTTTTCAGGTTCGCCGGAAGACGACGAAGCAACGGCGCTCAGACCACCCCGGCCCCGTGCGCCTGCAGATCGGCGTGATAGCTCGACCGCACCATCGCGCCAACGGCCGCGTGCGTGAAGCCCATCTTGTACGCCTCTTCCTCGTACATCTTGAAGGTATCGGGATGCACGTACGCACGCACCGGCAGGTGGTGCTCGGACGGCTGCAGGTATTGGCCGATCGTCAGCATGTCGACGTCGTGCGCGCGCAGGTCGCGCATCACCTGCAGGATTTCCTCTTCGGTTTCGCCGAGGCCGACCATCAGGCCCGACTTCGTCGCGACGTCCGGATGCAGCGCCTTGAAGTCCTTCAGGAGCTTCAGCGAGTGAGCGTAGTCCGAACCCGGGCGCGCTTCCTTGTACAGGCGCGGCACCGTTTCGAGGTTGTGGTTCATCACGTCCGGCGGTGCGGCGTTCAGGATCGAGATCGCGCGGTCGAGACGGCCGCGGAAGTCCGGCGTCAGGATCTCGATGCGCGTTTCCGGCGACTGCTCGCGCACTTCGCGGATGCACTCGACGAAGTGGCCGGCGCCGCCGTCGCGCAGGTCGTCGCGGTCGACGCTCGTGATCACCACATACTTGAGCTTCAGCGCGCCGATCGTGCGTGCGAGGTTCTTCGGCTCGTCCGGATCCAGCGGATCGGGGCGGCCATGGCCGACGTCGCAGAACGGGCAGCGACGCGTGCACTTGTCGCCCATGATCATGAACGTCGCGGTGCCCTTGCCGAAGCATTCGCCGATGTTCGGGCAGCTCGCTTCCTCGCACACCGTATGCAGGTTGTGCTCGCGCAGGATCGTCTTGATCTCGTTGAAGCGCGAGCTGCCGGTGGCCGCCTTCACGCGGATCCACTCCGGCTTCTTCAGCTTCTCGATCGGAATGACCTTGATCGGGATGCGCGCCGTCTTCGCCTGCGCCTTCTGCTTGGCGGTCGGATCGTAGGCAGGGGTCGCGGCCGAATCGGCCGGTGCGGGGGAAGCGGTAACGTCAGTCATTCGAATGTTGTTCCAGTGCCTGCGGCTTGTCGGCGGCCGCGGATGCGCCGTCGAGGTTGGCGATCAGACGGCGCACCAGCGTGTGGGCGACGTCGTTCCAGTCGGCGGCAACCTCGAGGCTCGCCATGTCGACAGTTTCCAGTCCGGCATAGCCGCACGGGTTGATCGCAAGAAACGGGCGCAGATCCATCTTCACGTTCAGGCTCAGCCCGTGATAGCTGCAGCCGTTGCGGATCTTCAGGCCGAGGGCCGCGATTTTCGCGCCCTCGTGCACGCCGGATGCCACGTAGATCCCGGGCGCGCCCGCCTTGCGGACCGAAGCGAGATTATACGCCGCGAGGGTTTCGATCACGGCCTCCTCGATCTTCGTCACGAGCGTGCGCACCATCAGCTTGCGCCGGCGCAGGTCCAGCAGCAGGTACGCGACGATCTGGCCGGGGCCGTGGTAAGTGATTTGCCCGCCGCGGTCGACCTTCACGAGCGGCACGCCGCTGTCGGCCACCAGCAGGTGGGCCGGGTCGCCGGCCTGGCCGAGCGTGTAGACGGGCGGGTGTTCGACCAGCCAGATCTCGTCGCCGGTGTCGGCCGTGCGCGTATCGGTGAACGCGCGCATCGCGTCGAAGCTCGTCTCGTAGGTCTCGACGCCCCGCCAGCGCACGGTGACCGGCGGGGCCGGCTGATCCGGAGACCCGGCGGGCGATGCGGAAACGGCAACAGGCGTGGACACGATGGAAACCGGCGAAACGGACATGGGCGGTAGTTTACCGAAAACCCGTGGGTCTCGCCGGCCTTGGGAGAGGGACGGATCGCCGGTATCCGTCGGAGGAAATGTTGGTCAGACGGTGCGCCATCCGTCGTGGAGCAGCGCGGTCACGCGTTCGCGCAGCCGGGCCAGCCCGCTGAGCGCGACTTCCCGGGGCGGACGCGACACCGAGAACGCCACGCGCGTGCCCTCCCGGCCTTCCGCGCTGAGCCACAGCCGCTCGCCGCGGCGCAGCTTCAGCGTTTCGCCGTCGACCAGGAAGTAGTCGTTGACGTCGTTGCTGCGCGTCGCCCACACCGGCCCGCACTGCACCACCAGCCGCGTGCTGCGTTGTACCTTCATCGGCACGGTTTCGCCCGCGGGGATTTCGAACGTGATGCTTGAAGAAATTTCTTGCATGATCGACTCCGCCAAAAAGTGCTTCGATGGCTACAATCGTAGTCACTTCAAGGCGTCTGACAAAACGACCAATTTTCACGTCGATGTGAGGAAAATTAGCAAATGGACCTCCGCCAGCTACCTGCGCTGAACGCGATTCGCGCGTTCGAAGCCGCCGCCCGTCACGAGAATTTCTCGCGCGCCGCCGACGAGCTGTACGTCACGCACGGCGCGGTCAGCCATCAGATACGCGCGCTCGAGGAAGAGCTCGGCGTGCAGCTGTTCACGCGCAACGGCAAGCGGCTGTGCCTGACCGACGCCGGCATGCGCTACGCACAGCAGATCCGCACCGCGCTGATGGTGATCGCCGACGCGACCCGCGACGTGCGCGCGAGCGACCGCGACCGGCGGCTCGTGGTGTCGATGCTGTCGTCGTTCGCCGCGCGCTTCATCACGCCGCGCATCGGCACGTTCATCGAGCGGCATCCGGAAATCGACGTCGAACTGCAGTCGACCAACTCGCTCACCGATTTCGCGCGCGACGACGTCGATCTTGCGATCCGCTTCGGTCACGGCACCTACCCGGGGCTGCATGTCGAGCCGCTGTTCGACGAGGTGTTCTTTCCGGCGTGCGCGCCGACGCTCAATGGCGGCAAGCTGCCGCAAACGCCCGCCGATCTCGTGCACTACAACCTGCTGCGCTCGGACGACGAGCTGTGGCGGCCGTGGTTCGACGCGGCCGGGCTCAAGACGCTGACCGAGCCGAAACGGGGGATTCTGTACCAGGATTCGTCGAACCTGCTGCTGGCCGCGATCGACGGCCAGGGCATCGCGCTGGTGCGCCGCTCGCTGGCGGTACACGACCTGCTCGACGGGCGCATCGTGCGCCTGTTCGACATCGACGGGCCGAGCCCGTGGCACTATTTTTTCGTGTGTCCGCCGCCGCTCCTGAACACGCCGCGCGTGCAGGCGTTCAGGACCTGGCTGCTTCAGGAAGTGGCCGAATACAAACGGCTGTGCGACGAGCTGGACGCGCGGCGCGCGGCGGGGAAGACCCCCGCCGAGTGCGCGCAGGAAGGAGGCTGGAAGGCGCTTAGAGTACGACCTTGACCATCGGATGGCCGGTCAGTGCTCGGTAGATGTTGTCGAGCTGTTCCTGGCTCGTCGCCCGCACGGTGATCGTGAGGCCCGTGTAATTGCCGCCGCTCGACGCGCGCTCCTCGATCTTCTCGACATCGATCTCGTTGTCGTGAACGGCGACGACCTTGAAGATCGTGTCCTTGAACTCGGGGTGCGCCTTGCCCATGATCTTGATCGGGAAATCGCACGGGAACTCCAGCAGCGACTCCTTCCGGGTATCGATCGCGCCGGTCACCTCGATGGTTTTGGTCGGTTCGCTCATCATTTTCTCCGGGTTAGGTCAAACTGTTCAAACTCGCGCGCCTTCGCGCGCTGGTACGCGTCATACAACGCCGCGAACACGGGGCCCGGCTTGCCGCCCTGCACGGGCAGATCGTCGAGCGACGTGACGGGCAACACTTCCTTCGTGGCCGACGTGATCATGATTTCGTCGGCTGCGCGCAACTCCACTTCGCTGATCTCGCGCGCGACGAACGGAATCCTGCATTCGTCGGCCAGCTCCTCGATCAGCGCGTAGCGGATCCCCTCGAGGATCTTGTTGCTGCGCGGCGGCGCGAGCAGCTCGCCGTTCTTCACGATCCACACGTTCGACGACGAACCTTCCGTCAGGTTGCCGTCGCGCAGCTGCAGCGTCTCGAACGCATCGCGTTCGGCCGCATGCTGCGCCATCAGCACGTTGCCGAGCAGCGAGATCGACTTGATGTCGCAATGCAGCCAGCGGCGATCCTCTGCCGTCACGCAGCGCACGCCCTGCGCGCGTTCTTCCGCGGACGGCAGGCGCAGCGGGCTCGTCATCACGAACACCGTCGGCACCGCGTTCGCCGGGAACGCGTGGCCGCGCTTCGCGACGCCGCGCGTCACCTGCAGGTAGACGAGCGCGTTGCCGTCGCCGAGCCCTTCGGCATTCGCCGCGACGACGCGCTCGATCAGCGCACGCCAGCCCGCATCGTCGTGCGGGCTGGCGATGCCGATCTTCTTCAGGCTGCGCTCGAGCCGCGCCAGATGCTGTTCGATCCGGAACGGCACGTGCGCGCCGTCGTGCGCATAAACGGGGACGACTTCATACACGCCGTCGCCGAAGATGAACCCGCGGTCGAGCACCGGTACACGGGCTTCGGACAGCGGCACCATTTCCTCTTGCGACGAGACGCTGAGGTAGACGATCGGTTCGAATTCGGCTTGGCTCATAGCTATGACAGATGGGGATGAAGTCGTAAAAACAAAGGCCCGTCGTGCTTACTTCTTCTTGCTGAACATCAGCAGGATCGAGTCCCAGATACGCCCGAAGATACCCGCTTCCGGCACGGCCTGCAGTGCGACGACCGGGAATTCGGACAGCGTCTTGCCGTCGGCGACGATCTTCACGGTGCCGACCTGCTGGCCTTCCGCGAGCGGCGCGATCAGCGGCGCGTTGACGTCGACTTCCGTCTTGATCTTGTCGCCGAGGCCGCGCGGCACGGTCGCCCACTGGTCGCCCTTCACACCGACCTGCACGGTGTTTTCCTTGCCCTTGTAGATGCGCGGCGTCGACATCGCCTGGCCGCCCTTGAACAGGCGCACCGAGTCGAACGCGCTGTAGCCGTAGTTCAGCATCTTCATGCTGTCCTGCGTGCGCTCGCCTTCCTTCTGCTCGCCCATCATCACCGACACCAGGCGGCGCTGGCCGTCCACACCCGGAATCGCGCGCTTCGCCGACGCGATCAGGCAGTAGCCGGCCGCTTGCGTATGGCCCGTCTTCAGGCCGTCGACCGTCGGATCCAGCCACAGCAGGCGGTTGCGGTTGCCCTGGCGGATGTTGTTGTACTTGAATTCCTTCTCCGAGAAGATGCTGTAGTACTGCGGAAAATCGCGAATCAGGTGGGCGGACAGCCGCGCGAGGTCGCCGGCCGTCGTGTAGTGGTTCGGGTCGGGCATGCCGTTCACGTCGGCGAAGTGCGTGCCCTTCATGCCGAGGCGCTGCGCCTCGTCGTTCATCAGCGTGACGAACTGCCCTTCGCTGCCGCCGACGAGTTCGGCCAGCGCGATCGCGGCGTCGTTGCCCGACTGGATGATCATCCCGTACACGAGGTCGTGCACGGACACCGGCTTGTTCGCCTCGATGAACATGCGCGACTCGTCGCGGCCGACGCGGCGCACGGCTTCGCTCGGCGTGACGATCTGCTCCATCGAGATCTTCTTCTTGTCGAGCGCCTCGAACACGAGGTATGCCGTCATCAGCTTGGTGAGCGATGCGGGCTCGACGCGTTCGTCGGCATTGCCCGACGCGAGCACCGTATTGCTGGTCGCATCGACGAGCACCCACGAGCGCGCGTTCACGCCCGGCGGCGGCACGGCGCCCGGCATGTAGGTCGCGGGCGCGCCGGTGAACTGTTCGGTGGCGGCCGGCGCCGCATGCGCGGCCTTGGCCTTGGCGGCCGGCTTCGCCTCGGCGACGACGATCGTCGACGCGAGCGCGACGGGCAGCATCACGCCGAGCGCGACGTTGCGCGCGGCGGTGCCGAAGGCGATGGAGGAAGCGAGGGACTTGAGGCCTTGGGGAGACAGACGCATGATCGATTCAGGCTGATGGCAGAAAGTGCGGTGCGAAACGCGCAGGGTTGAACGGCAAGGCGGCGGGCGTTTCGGGCACTCGCCCGAAATCGTCGGGCGACGCGAAACGCGCCGGTTGGACTCGTGCGGACGCGTTCGGTTCGCGGCCGTCGCGAGCGGGCGGACAGGCGGCGAAACGAGCGCCGCATGGGCCCAGCCGGGCCGCGGGCGACGCGGAATCCGGCCATTATACGTGGCCGCGCAGGGCGTTTTCGCGAACCTGGCGCCGGACAGTTGCACATCCGCATCGGGCGCAGGGTGCCGGCAAGCCGCACGTCATCGCACGCGAAGCTGTGCGAAAGGCATGCGCAGGCGGGATGGAAGTCGGGTTGCGCCGCACGCTGCGGCGCGATGTCACGCGGAAGGGAGCGCGCATCCGGCGCGTGCCGGATGTCGCGTGTGCGACGCGATGCGGGCCGCCGGCGTCATGCCGGCACCCGCGCAATGGCTAGCGCCACGCGTCGACGATGATGCGCTTCAGCACGTGCAGCTTGCGATGCAGGAAGTGCTCGGCGCCGGGGATCACGACGACCGGCAGCTCCTGCGGCCGCGCCCAGTCGTACACGGAAGCGATCGGCACCGTGTCGTCGGTTTCGCCGTGGATCACGAGCGTGTTCTCGGGCACGTCGGCCACCTGCCAGCGGCTCGCGGCCGTGCCGACGAACACCATCCGTTCGATCGTCTCGCCCGCGTCGCGCAGCCGCTTCGCGACGTGCGACAGCACGAAGGTGCCGAACGAGAAGCCCGCGAGCACGAGCGGCAGGTCGGCATAGGCCGGCTGCGCGCGCATGTGCGCGAGCACTGCGAGCAGGTCGTCGGCCTCGCCGGTGCCGTTGTCGTGCACGCCTTCGGTCGCGCCGACGCCGCGGAAGTTCGACCGGAACACGACGTAGTTCAGTTGCACGAGCGTGCGCGCGAGCGTTTGCGCGACCTTGTTGTCCATCGTGCCGCCGAACAGCGGATGCGGATGCGCGACGAGCGCGATGCCGCGCGGCGCGGCGCCGCTTTCGCGCACGGCGTCGGGAAGGTCGACCGCGATTTCGATCTGCCCGACGGGGCCCGCGATCAGCGACTTCTGCGTATGAACGTTCATTCGGCCGGCCTGCTCAGATCTTCAGGCGGTCGACGACCTTGCCGTCGCGCAGGTGCGATTCGACGATCTCGTCGATGTCGGCCTGGTCGACGTACGTGTACCACGTGCCTTCCGGATACACGACCATCACGGGCCCTTCCTCGCAGCGGTCGAGGCAGCCGGCCTTGTTGATGCGAACCTTGCCGGGACCCGCGAGGCCGAGTTCCTTCACGCGCTTTTTCGCGTATTCCTGCATGGTCTGCGCGTCGCATTGCGCGCAGCTCGGGCGCTCGGCGCCCGGTTCGCGCTGGTTCAGGCAGAAGAAGACGTGGTGCTGGTAGTAGGAATCCATGATGGTGACGAGCGGCCCGGCGCGAGGCCGTGCGGAAAGAGGAGCGGTTGCCGCTGCGTGGGGCAGCGGAGGATGCGGACGATTATAGCGACCGGCGCACGGTGCTGCCCGCGATACCGCCGCCGCGCCACCGTAGCCACTGCTTCATCGGCGCAGCGCGGCCGGCAGCCATGCATGCTCGACACGCTGGCCAAGCCAGATCAGCGCCGCGTAGGGCCAGATCCACGCGAGCCAGCGCGCGAGGCTGTTGAAGTGCACGTAGCGGCCCTGCCGCCAGCCCGACAGCGTGAAGTCGAAGAACGGATTGACCGGCAGCAGGTTCACGAGTGCCACGCCGGCCAGCAGCGCGAGCGCCGCAAGCGCCGCGCGCCAGGTCGCCGGCACGTGCAGCGCGACGAGCGCGGCCGCGAACCCGAGTTCGATCCCGAGCCGCGCGCCGGGCGTCGCCCACACGACGACGAGGCCGGTGGCCGACTGCATGAACGTCGCGGCCGCCTTCAGCACGAGCGTCGCGGCGACGAGCGCGATCAGGAGCCGGATGCGCGGCGCGCGCGGCCGCATCGCAAGCGATGCGATCGTCAGTGCGGCGAACAGCATCAGCCCGCCGAGCGCGGCCTCCCACCCGGAGTCGGACAGCCAGCCGTCGACGCGCTCCGGCCATTCGCCCACGCGCCACGCGGCCGGCAGCCACGCGAGCAGCGCGTCCTGCATCGACGCGTCGGCGCGCTCCCACAGCGCGGCCGGCCAGTCGCCGATGCCGAACAGGAACGGCGACGGGAACAGGATCGCGAACGGCCACAGCCCGGCGAGCAGCAGCGGCGTCGCGCCGTCGTCCTCGAACCACGCGAAGCGCAGCCGGCGCAGCGCGCCGCGATCGAGCAGCGCACCGGTGGCCGGCGCGACGAGCGCCGCACCCAGCAGCGCGCCGAGCGCGTTGGCCGCGAGATCGAGATTCGACGCGACGCGCGTCGGCAGGTAGGTCTGGAGTGCTTCCATCGAGCCCGACAGCAGCACGCCGAGCCCGGCCGCGATCAGCGTCGCGGCCACGCCGCGCCAGCGCGGATGCAGCGCGAGCACGGCGAGCGCGCCGAACGGCAGGTAGCCGAGCACGTTCGTGACCACGTCGAATGCGGTCACGTAGCGCTGCATCGGCGCGAACAGGTAGTCGAACGGCCCGATGCCGAGCGACACCCAGCCCTCGAACGGATACAGCGACGCGTAGACGATGAGTGCCGCGTAAGCGGCAAAGGCCTGCCGCGCGAGCGGCGATGCGCGAGGCGTGCCGGTCGCGCTCATCGCGGCTGCGCGGCACGTGTCACGGCGTGCCCGCGTACGCCTGCATGCCGACCCACGCGGCGATCTGCGACACGAGCTGGTCGCTCGCCGTCGCGAGCGCGCGGGCGCCGCCCGCCGCATCGGGCGTGCTCGACGGCGCACGTGCGACGAACGTGCGCTGGCCGAGCACCTTGCCGTCCAGCGTCAACGTCGCGCGCGCGGTGACGGCGGCGTGGCTTTGCGACTGACCGTCGAACACCTGTTCGAATTCGTTCAGGTCGACCTTGAGGGTCGGCGCGCGCACGCCGTCGGATCCTTCGAGCACCGTGCCGCGCGACGACAGCGCGCCGCGCAGCCGCTGCGTGAGCAGTTGCGCGGGCGGCGCGGTCCAGCGGCTGTCGCGGTAGACGGCCACGTGCTGCGCGTCCACGTACGCGAGGCGGTAGGCGAACTTGTCGGAGTCGAGCGCGTCGGGCGCGGCCACGTCGAGCACCTTCAGCGCGGGGCCCGGGCCCGCGGTCACGACCGACGTGGCCGGCCCGAGGTCGTAGCGGACATTCGACAGCACCGCGCTGTTGCCGGCGCAGCCGGCCGCGAGCGAGAGCGTCAGCACGGCAAGCGCGGCCGCGGCGGGACGCAGCGCGCGGTCAAGGATTCGTGGCATGGCGTGTTCCTGCATGATGTTTCCGGTTTCGATGGGTATCACTGCCCGGCCGTCGCACCCGGCCAGACGAAGCCCGGCTCGCCGGGCCCCGGCGCCGCGCCGGGCGCACCGAACAACAGACTGCGCGGATTGCGGCCGAGTTCACCGGCCACGTCCTTCAATTGCCGCGACGCGTCGCCGACGCTGCCGGCGAGTGCGTTGAAACGCGGCAGCGTGTCGTACTGCACGCGCGCGTTGAGACCGTTCAGCGCGACGCCGATCTGCTCGGCGGCCGTGCCGGCCTTGTTCAGGTTCGACACGAGCGGCCCGTTCGGCTGCAGCAGCGTGTTCGCCGACGCCATCGCGCGGTTCACCTCGTGCATCGTTTCCGGCAGCGCGGCGACCGCCGGGCCGAGCTGCTTCGTCAGCGTGGTGGCGCCATCGGCCGCGTGCTGCAGGCTTTCGGCGGTCGCGCGCAACTGCTCGCGCATCTCGGGCGACATCAGCGCATTCGCGCTCTTCGCGGCCAGTTCGAGCTGCCGCAGCAGCACGTCGCCGCGCTCCTGGATCTGGTCGAACAGGCTCGGCCGCATCGGGATCTGCGCGATCGCCTTCGTCGACGACGGCAGCGGCGCCAGGTCGCGGCCCGTGTCCTCGAGCTGCACGAACGCGATGCCCGTCACGCCCTGGAAGCCGAGGCTGCCGTAGGTCGACTGCGTGATCGGCGCGTCGTGGTCGACGAGGATCCGGATCCGGATCTGGCCCGGGTGCGCGCGATCGAAGCCGATCGACTGCACCTTGCCGACGTCGAGGCCGCGAAAGCGCACGGCTGCGTCCGGGAACAGGCCCGTCACGTTGGTGCGCGCGAGCAGGTCGTACGGCACGCGCACGGTGCGATCGACGTTGAACCAGAACACCGTGCCCGCGATCGCGAGCGTCAGCGCGATCGTGAACAGGCCGGCCCAGAACGCATGTGATTTGTTTTCCATTCGCGGATTCCTTCGTGCCTACAGCTCGACGCTCGACAGCGCCGGTTCGAGGGCCGCCTTCGGCAGCTTCGCGCGCCGCTCGGGCGGCAGCGCCTGCAATGCGCGGCGCCCGCGCAGCCCCAGGAAATATTCGTGGATGAACGGATGGTCGACGTTCGCGGCCTCCTCGACCGGTGCGGCCACCAGCACCTTGCGATCGGCCAGCACCGCGACGCGCGTCGACAGCGCGACCATCGTGTCGAGATCGTGCGTCACCATCACGACGGTCAGCCCGAGCGTGCGGTGCAGCGTCGCGATCAGCTCGACGAATTCGTCCGACGCCTGCGGATCGAGGCCGGCCGTCGGCTCGTCGAGGAACAGCAGTTCGGGCTCGAGCGCGATCGCGCGCGCGATGCCGACCCGCTTGACCATCCCGCCCGACAGCGCGGCCGGCATCTTCGACGCGTGCTTGCACGGCAGCCCGACCATCTCGAGCTTCAGCATCACGATGTCGTGCAGCAGGTCCGGCGGCACGCGGCCGAGCTCGCGCAGCGGCTGCGCGACGTTGTCGAACACCGTCATCGACGAGAACAGCGCGCCCTGCTGGAACAGCATCCCGGAGCGCGTGCGCATCATCCGCGCGCTCGCGTCGTCGATCGTCGCCGTATCCTCGCCGAACACCTTGATCGTGCCCGACGTCGGCCGCTCGAGGCCGAGGATCTGCCGCACGAGCGTGGTCTTGCCGGAGCCCGAGCCGCCGACGATCGACACGATCTCGCCGCGCCGCACGTCGAAGTCGAGCTTCTGGTGAATGATGTTGCGCCCGTAGCGCTTGGTCAGGTTGCGCACCTCGATCACGAGATCGCCGGTATCGGCCGCCGCGGCTGGCCCGGTGCCGACCGACCCGGCACCGACTGCCGCGGCGTGCGCGGTCGTTTCGTTCGATGCGTTCATCCGAGCCCCACGTTCTGGAACAGGATCGCGAACACCGCGTCGGCGAGGATCACGACCGTGATCGACGACACGACCGACGTGGTCGTGCCTTCGCCGAGGCTCTGCGAGTTCGCCTTGATCCGGAAGCCGAAATGGCAGGCGACCAGCGCGATCAGCATGCCGAACACGATGCCCTTGCCGACCCCGATGTACAGGTTCGCGATCGGCACGACGCCCGGCAGCGAGCGCACGAAATAGTTGACGTCGATGCCGAGCACGAGCTTCGCGGCGAGCGCGCCGCCCGTCAGCGCGATGATGTTGGTCCACATCACGAGCAGCGGCATCGCGATGCCGAGCGCGAGCACGCGCGGCAGGATCAGCCGCAGCCCGTGCGGGATGCCCATCACGCGCATCGCGTCGAGCTCCTCGGTCACGCGCATCACGCCGATCTGCGCGGTGATCGCCGAGCCCGAGCGGCCCGCGACGAGAATCGCCGACAGCACCGGGCCGAGCTCGCGGATCACCGACAGCCCGAGGATGTTCACGATGTAGCGGTTCGCGCCGAACATCTGCAGCTGCTGCGCGGACAGGTAGCTGAGCACGATGCCGATCAGGAACGCGACGAGCGCGGTGATCGGCAGCGCCTGCGCGCCGGCGCTGTAGATGTTCGCCGATGTCTCCTTCCACGGCATCGTCTTCGGGCGGCGCAGCACCGACAGCGCATCGAGGATCACGAGGCCGAACATCGCGATGCCGCCCTGCAGATGTTCGCCGAACCTGAAGATCGCCTGGCCGAGCCGCGTGACGGGATCGAAGCGCACCACGCGCTCGGGCGCCTCGCGCTCGCTGTCGAGCCGCTCGATGCGCTCGAAGATCGTGCGCTGCGTCACGCTCAGCGCGACGCCGGCCGGCAGCTTGCGGCCCCACACGCGCCATAGCGCCTGGCCGCCGACGTGGTCGAGCCGCTCGATGCCGGACAGATCCCATTCGCTCACGCGCCCGGACGCGATGCTCGCGATACGGCGCGCCACCGCGCCGCGATTGCGTGCAAGCGCGAGCGCGGTCCACTGGCCGGTCAGGCGCACCGTCTGGCCCTGGCCGCCGGCGTCGACCGACAGGCCGGGAGGAGTCTCGAAGTCCAAGGGCAGGTTGTTTGCAAAAAGGTGACAGAGGTCATTGTAGCGAACCGCCCGGCGACGCGACGTGAGGATTTCCGTGAGGGCGCCGAGCTGGGGGCGTCTGGCTGGGGGCGCCCTCCCGGAAGTGCGCGTCGAAACCGCCGCCCCTCCGTCAGCTGCCCGCATCGTCACCTTTCATTCTTCCGTCACGTTTCCTTTCGATACTCTCACGCGCCGCACATCAGGCCGTCGGCGCCCCGCGCCGCCATTCGCAGCATCCCTCGCGATTCATAAAACAGAACACCGAACAGGACAACCGATGCGTCTCCCCCTGCCTTCCCGCCGTCGCGTGCCGGCCATCGCCGCGCTCGCCAGCCTCGCCTTCATCCTCGCCGCCTGCGGCGGCGACGACGTCACCTCGCCGCCGGTGACGCCGCCGGCGGCCCAGGCGCCCGTCGGCACGACGGCCACGCTCGCCCTGCTCGAGACGACCGACCTGCACACCAACGTGCTGTCGTATGACTATTTCAAGCTCGCCGCCGACAATTCGCTCGGCTTCGAGCGCGTGTCGACGCTGATCGCGCAAGCGCGCGCGCAGTATCCGAACACGCTGCTGCTCGACAACGGCGACACGATCCAGGGCACCGCGCTGTCGGACTACCAGGCGCTCGTGAAGCCGGTCGGCTGCGACCAGACGCTCGCGATCTACAAGGTGATGAACGCCGCGAAATTCGACGGCGGCGGGATCGGCAACCACGAATTCAACTACGGGCTGCCGTACCTGTCGCAGGTGACCGGCAACACGTTCGAGGTCGACGGCCTGCCGGCGCCGGCCCAGCAGAAGAAGTGCGCGGGCCCGAACTTCCCGCAGGTGCTCGCGAACGTGATCAGCGCGAAGACCAACGCGCCGCTGTTCACGCCGTACACGATCCTGACCCGCACCGTGACCGCGACGACGCCGGACGGCAAGACGGTCAGCGCGCCCGTGAAAATCGGCATCATCGGCTTCACGCCGCCCGCGATCATGAACTGGGACAAGCGCTGGCTCGACGGCAAGGTCTACACGACCGGCCTGAAGGAAGCCGCCGAGAAGTACGTTCCGGAGATGCGCGCGAAGGGCGCCGACCTCGTCGTCGCGATCTCGCACGGCGGCCTCGACAATTCCGCGTATTCGCCGACGATGGAGAACGGCAGCTGGTGGCTGTCGAAGGTGACCGGCATCGACGCGATGCTGATCGGCCACTCGCACCAGGTGTTCCCGGACGCGAACAGCACCGTGTCGCAGTTCAACCTGCCGGGCGTCGACAAGGTCAAGGGCACCGTCAACGGCGTGCCGACCGTGATGGCCAACTACTGGGGCAAGCACCTCGGCGTGATCAAGCTCGGCCTGAAGTTCGACGGCAAGACGTGGAGCGTCGACAAGTCGCAGACGACCGTCGAGGCGCGGCCGATCCAGAACGCCGACAAGAGCTACGTCGCGGCCGATCCGTCCGTGTCCGCCGCGATCGCCGCCGAGCACCAGGCAACGATCGACTACGTGAAGACGCCGATCGGCTCGACCGACTACCGGATGAACTCGTACTTCGCCGATGTCGGCGACCCCGGTGCGATCCAGATCGTCAACGAGGCGCAGGCCGACTACGTGAAGACCTACGTGCAGGCGAACCTGCCGCAATACGCGTCGCTGCCGGTGCTGTCGGTCAGCGCACCGTTCAAGAGCGGCTTCGGCGGCGGCACCGACTACACCGACGTCGCACCGGGCGCGCTCGCGATCAACAACGCGGCCGACCTGTACCTGTACCCGAACACCGTGTACGCGGTGAAGGTGAGCGGCGCCGACGTGAAGAACTGGCTCGAAACGGCCGCGAAGCGCTTCAACCGCATCGATCCGACCAAGGCGACCGTGCAGCCGCTCGTCAGCACGTTCCCCGGCTACAACTTCGACATGTTCACGTCGGCCGATCTCGCGTATGAAATCGACGTCACGCAGCCGGTCGGCAGCCGGATCAAGAACCTGACGTACAAGGGCGCGGCGCTCGACCCGAACGCGCAGTTCATCGTCGCGACCAACAACTACCGCGCGAGCGGCGGCGGCAACTTCCCGGGCCTCGACGGCAGCAAGACGATCTTCGCGTCGCCCGATGCGAACCGCGACGTGCTGATCGCGTTCGTGAAGCAGCGCGGCAAGATCACGCGCGCGGCCGACGGCGCGCAGCGCAGCTGGCGCTTCACGAAGCTCGCGAGCTCGGTCGCGCACGTGCAGTTCGCGTCCGCGCCGAACCGCCTCGGCGACGCGGCGGCGGCCGGCCTGACCGGCATCACGCAGGTCGCGGCCGACGACGGTTCGGGCAAGAACCTCGCCATCTACGAAATCGACCTCACCCAATGAGGCCCGCGATGCAACCGATCCGGACGATGCGGCCGGCCGAAACCGGCCTCGCCGCTGCCGCGCGGCGCCTGCTGCGCGCGAAACTCCCGCCGGCCGCGCTGCTCGCGGCGGCGGCCGTGACCGTCGCGGCCGTCG
>NZ_CABVPW010000045.1:0-71824 GCF_902499025.1 Burkholderia lata
ATAGATGTACTACGCTGTCTCAGGGTGGGTCAGATTTAGATGAAATCGGTGGGTTAAGACTCGGTGGAAATCAACAGGCAACTCAATCCCTTCATCGTTCAGCTTCGCCGTTTTGCGTCGGACAACACGGTAATCAACGTTTTGGACGATCGGGTAGATCGAAAATCTTTAAAGATTACTACTTATCCAGAGGCTCTCATTTCGGCGATTAGTCGACATCCCCTCGCGACTCGACTTGCTGCTGACGTTCTACGAACGCAGGGTGCGGGAATGCTGGATGACGAACGGTTCCTCCTAGAGTTGGAAGAGAAGCTATTCGTTGAGCTTTGGGGGCGCTTGGTTAACGAAACATCTTCGGCTGCGGTCGATATTGCAGTCCAGCTACGCATTCCGTTTCCTCAGAAGTCGTTGGAACGACTGTCGTCAAAAGATTCAGTCGAGGCAGGGTTAGCGAGTTCTGCGCTCTATGCCATCGATGATCACCGATGGGATGTACTCGTCTCCACCCTTGAATTATTTCGACGACGTACGAGCCCGGATACCGCATCAGCAGAGCTGCATGGGAAACTTGCGGATGAGTATGTTTCGCTCTACCGAGACGACGACGATCCAAAATGGATTCGGGAAAGCTACTTTCATCGGCTTCTTTCATCAGAATCTCTTCAACCTTTGTTGGGCGCGTATTATTTCCGTGAGCTTGTTGGTTCTGCTAACTATTGCTTCCGAATTCGTCGCCATGATCGTGCGCTAGAACTCTATAATTTTGCTGCATCGGTGGGAACTCTTACCGAAGACGCGCTTATGCATAGGGCGTCGTGCATGGTGCGGACAGGGGAAAGACCCGGGGGTGACCAAGAATTTACCCGACTCTTCGATCTCTACCCTCGTGCCAATGGAATGAAGCTATCGTACATCGCTGCGCTCATCTGGATTCGGAAGTACGACGAAGCAGCAAAGAAATTCGAAAGCCTTGGGGTGGATGTCAACGATCCTCACGCCGCGGGCCTACGTGGAAGAATTCATCTAGGGTTGCATGAGTATGATGCTGCCGAAGTGCTATTGAGGCGTGTTGCAGGCTCCGTCAAACTCCCCCCCCTTCGTGCATACTTGGACTTGGCTCGCGCGCTCCAATATCAGGGCGCAATTGAAGAAGAGAGGAAGGTTTTGGCAAAGGCTTTGCAACATTACCCGGAGGAGCCGGAGTTGCTTGCGATGGATGGCGGGGCTCTCCAGCGCTTGGGTAAAGCTGATGACGCCGTTAATTTACTCCAACCGCTATTCGACCTGTATCCCAATCAAGCCAAAGCGGCGATGACGTTGGTAAAAATATACGGGCGTAACTCGGCGACCACATATAAAGCCCGCCAAGCATTTGAAAAGGCGTTGCGAGCGGCGGAAAATAATTCGGACCCCATTTTTGTAACGATGGAGGCCGAAGTCCTGAAAAGTGAGGGGCGTGCGGATGCAGCAGTCCAACTACTGACAGATAAGACCACACTGGACGATCAACACTCGTTGGGCATGTATTTCGAGTGCGTTTACCACTCGCTTATTGGCAAGTCGCGCGCTGACGCGAAAGCGCAAGCTGCGGAGGCGCTAAGGATTTCTGTCGCTGGGCCGCTAACCAATAACATCCCCCTTCAAGTTAACAGGGCTCGGCTAGCAGCAGTAGCCGATGACTACACTGTTTTTCAGTCGATCCGTGATCAACTCAGCGCAAGCCGAGCTGAACGTTTCGAACTGGAAGCACTCGATCGGCTGTGGACTGATCAGAAACAAGGGCGACAGTTATCCACCTAATCCATCACACCTTTCCCGGTGCCCCCGGAGTAGGCGTGCCTAGATACCTGCGGGGGCGAAGAGGCGCAAATGTTATCCCGGCATTCGGTCCAGTCGCCGCCCTAGGCGGTTACTTTCGCGGTGTCACCTAAGTTACTTCACGATTATTGAGTGAACGGCGTGTCACTTGTCAGACTTGCACCCAAACCACGTAGCAACGAAAGACCACTAGTTGCTTGAGCGGCGAGGAGTTGACGTGACCTCACCGGTCACCCGATTGTCGGCACGGCCGTTACCGCTCTACTCGCTCGCCATAGAAGTGAGCCTTGTGCCTTGCCTCGCGACCTGTGTCCGCACGCCCCCCCACTCGGACAACTTTGCGAGAATTCGGCCATCTATTCCGAGAAACAACACAAAGCTCAAACGTCAATATTCCCCGCCCGCAACGCATTCGACTCGATAAACGCCCGCCGCGGCTCGACGTCATCCCCCATCAGCGTAGTAAAGATCCCATCCGCAGCAATCGCGTCTTCGATCTGCACGCGCAGCAGGCGTCGCACCGCCGGATCCATCGTCGTTTCCCACAGCTGCCCGGGGTTCATCTCGCCGAGCCCCTTATACCGCTGCTTCGAAACGTTCCGCTCCGCATCCGCCAGCAGCCACTTCATCGCGCTCTTGAAGTTCGTCACAGCCATGCTGCGCTCACCGCGCTTGATGACTGCACCTTCCCCGATGAGCCCCTTGAACGTATTCGCGGTGGTCACGAGCTGCTGATAATCCGCCGTGTGCTGGAATTCCTGGTCGATGACCGAAACCCGCACGTTGCCGTGATGCGTACGCTCGACATGCAGCGACCGCTGTTCGCGAACCGGGTCATACGAAGGCACCACGCGCACTTCGTTCTTCAGCGCTTCATCATGCAACGCAGCGTGCAGCGCCTTAGCCGAAGCCTCCGTCGAAGCCTCATTGGAAAGATCGATCACCACACCGTCCATGACCGCTTCAAGCGCGGCCGGGTCATACAACCGGCTCAACCGCTCGATCACGCTCTTCGACAGCAGATACGACCGCGCCAGCTCTCCAAGCGCATCGCCCGAAATCACGGCCGCATTCTCACCAGGCACCAGCTCCGACCCTTGCAGCGCCAACCGCAGCATGTGCGCGTTGAGCTCCACGTCATCCTTCAGATACCGCTCGTCCTTGCCCGCCTTGATCTTGTAAAGCGGCGGCTGCGCGATATACACGTACCCGCGCTCGATCATGTCCGGCATTTGGCGATAGAGGAACGTGAGCAGCAGCGTCCGGATGTGCGCACCGTCCACGTCCGCGTCGGTCATGATGATGATGCGGTGATAGCGGAGCTTGTCGAGGTTGTAATCCTCTTTGCCGATCCCGCACCCAAGCGCGGTCACGAGCGTGACGATCTGCTCCGACGACAGCAGCTTGTCGTAGCGCGCCTTCTCGACGTTCAGCACCTTGCCGCGCAGCGGCAGGATTGCCTGGAACTTCCGGTCACGGCCTTGCTTGGCCGACCCACCTGCCGAGTCACCCTCGACGATGTAGATTTCGCACTTCGCCGGGTCTTTCTCCTGGCAGTCCGCGAGCTTGCCGGGCAGGCCGACGCCGTCGAGCACGCCCTTGCGGCGCGTCATCTCACGCGCCTTCCGCGCAGCATCACGCGCACGCGCGGCTTCGACGATCTTCCCGCAGATGATCTTCGCGTCGATCGGCGTTTCCAAAAGGAATTCTTCCAGCGCCTTCGCCACAACTTCTTCAACCGGCGCACGCACTTCGGACGACACCAGCTTGTCCTTCGTCTGCGAGCTGAACTTCGGCTCCGGCACCTTCACGGAGAGCACGCACGACAGCCCTTCGCGCATGTCGTCGCCGGTCGTCTCGACCTTCGCCTTCTTCGCGATTTCGTTGTCGGTGATGTACTTGTTGATGACGCGCGTCATCGCGGCGCGCAGGCCGGTCAAGTGCGTCCCGCCGTCGCGCTGCGGAATGTTGTTCGTGAAGCACAGCACGTTCTCGTTGTAGCTGTCGTTCCACTGCATCGCGACTTCGACACCAACACCATCCTTCTCGCCGTTGGCGAAGAAAATCGTCGGGTGCAGGTTGGTCTTCGTCTTGTTGATGTACTCGACGAAACCCTTCACACCGCCGGCGAACGCGAAATCGTCTTCCTTGCCCGAACGCAGATCGGTCAAGCGGATCCGCACACCGTTGTTCAGGAACGAAAGCTCGCGCATCCGCTTCGCGAGGATGTCGTAGTGATACTCGACCGTGCCGAAAATCGTCGGATCGGCCATGAAGTGCACTTCGGTGCCGCGGTTCTCGGTGTCACCCGTCACCAGCATCGGCGACACTTCGACGCCGTCCACCGTCTCGAGCACGCGATCCTGCGCGACGCCACGGTGGAACTCCATGAACCGCTTCTTGCCGTCGCGGCGCACCGTGAGGCGCAGCCAGCTCGACAGTGCGTTCACGCACGACACGCCCACGCCGTGCAGGCCACCGGAAACCTTGTAGCTGTTCTGGTCGAACTTGCCGCCGGCATGCAGCTCGGTCATCACGATTTCCGCAGCACTACGCTTCGGCTCGTGCTTGTCGTTCATCTTCACGTCGGTCGGAATCCCGCGGCCGTTGTCGGTCACGGAAATCGAGTTGTCGGCGTGAATCGTCACGTGGATGTCGTTGCAGTACCCGGCCAACGCTTCGTCGATCGAGTTGTCGAGCACCTCGAACACGAGGTGATGCAGACCGGTGCCGTCCGACGTGTCGCCGATGTACATCCCGGGGCGCTTGCGCACCGCTTCCAGACCTTCGAGGATCTGGATCGACGAAGCGCCGTAGCTGCTGTTATCGGGTTGCGGATTGTGCTGTTCACTCATGGATATCTTCCGGTTCTGCGAGGCCACTCAAGCGGCGGCGCGGTGCGTTTCCTTGCGAAAACGCCGGGCCGCTCCAGTTTTCCTGGCCCGTCCGAGGCGCCGTTAGGGCACCAAAGGGACGGGTTGTCGGTTCGCCATAAAAACGCCAAAGGGGCTTGCCGCCCCCTGGTGTGTGTCTTGATGTCGCGCGCGTCAGATGCGCATCGGCATCACGACATACTTGAACTCTTCGTTCTCGGGCACCGTGATCAGCGCGCTCGAGCTGGCGTCGCCGAGGCTCACCTGCACGGTGTCGACCTTCAGGTTCGCGAGTACGTCGAGCAGATACGTGACGTTGAAGCCGATGTCGACGGTATCGCCCTGGTAGGCGATTTCCAGTTCTTCCTGCGCCTCTTCCTGATCGGCGTTGGTCGACATGATCTTCAGCTGGCCGGGCGCGATGATGCAGCGCACGCCCTTGAACTTGTCCGAGGTCAGAATCGCCGCGCGTTGCAGCGAACGCTGCAGCTCTTCACGGCCGATCTCGAACGAATTCTTGTGCGCCTTCGGGATCACGCGCTGGAAGTCGGGGAACTTGCCCTCGACGAGTTTCGACACGAGCTCGACCTGGCCGAACGTGAACTTGGCCTGGGTTTGCGCGATGTCGATGGTGACGGTGTCGTCGATGTCTTCGAGCAGGCGTTGCAGCTCGAGAATCGTCTTGCGCGGCACGATGACTTCCTGGCGGCCGAACGTGCCGCCTTCGAGCTTCATCGACGAGAACGCGAGGCGGTGGCCGTCGGTGGCCACGGCCATCAGCTGGTCGCCGTCGACGACGAGCAGCATGCCGTTCAGGTAGTAGCGAATGTCCTGCTGCGCCATCGCGAAGTGCACCATGCCGAGCAGCTGGCGGAACGACTTCTGCGGGACGGTCAGGGTTGCGCCGAAATCCTTCGCCTGCGCGACGGTCGGGAACTCGTCGGCCGCCAGCGTCTGGAGTGCGAAACGGCTCTTGCCGGATTGAACGGTGAGGCGCTTGTCGGCGAGCGACAGCGTGACCTGGCCGTCAGGCATCGCGCGCAGGATGTCGAGCAGCTTGCGCGCCGCGACGGTGGTCGCGACCTGGTCGCCGCCGACGCCGAAATCGGCGCGCGTGGTGATCTGCAGTTCCAGGTCGGTCGACAGGAACGAAACGTCCGAGCCGTTCTTGGTGATCAGCAGGTTGGCGAGGATCGGCAACGTATGGCGGCGTTCGACGATGCCGCTGACCGTTTGCAGCGGCCTGAGGAGGGTGTCTCGTTCGGTCTTGACCAGTTGCATAGAGTTCCTTCGTTGAGTAACGGCCTGCAGCGCAGCAGCCTCGCAGCGCCCCGCCAGCCGGGCTCTTGGCCCGCCACCACCGGGGCGGTCAAACCAGTATTGTGCCTCAAAACCGAACCGCCCCCCTTAAATTGGGGCGGAGGCCGAATTATCAAGCGCGCCGCGCGCTCAGCCCTTCAGCGTCTGTTCCAGCACGTGCAGCTCGTGATTGAGCTGCGCGTCCTTGCTGCGCTCATCGGCGATCTTGCGCACCGCATGCAGCACGGTGGTGTGGTCGCGCCCGCCGAACAGCTCGCCGATTTCCGGCAGGCTCTTCTGCGTGAGTTCCTTCGCGAGATACATCGCGATCTGCCGCGGCCGCGCGATGTTCGCGGGACGCTTCTTCGAATACATGTCGGCGACCTTGATGTTGTAGAAGTCGGCGACGGTCTTCTGGATGTTCTCGACCGAAATCTGCCGGTTCTGCACGGTCAGCAGGTCCTTCAGCGCTTCCTTGGTCAGCTCGATCGAGATCTCGCGGCCGTGGAACTTCGAATACGCGAGGATCTTGCGCAGCGCGCCTTCGAGTTCGCGCACGTTCGAGCGCAGGTGCTTCGCGACGAAGAACGCGACGTCTTCCGACAGGTTCACGCCTTCCGACTGCGCCTTGCGCATCAAAATCGCGACGCGCATTTCCAGCTCGGGCGGCTCGATCGCGACGGTGAGGCCCGAGTCGAAGCGCGAGATCAGGCGATCGTCGATGCCCGAAATCTCCTTCGGATACGTGTCGCTGGTGATGATCACCTGCGCCTTGTTCGCGACCAGCGCCTCGAACGCGTAGAAGAATTCCTCTTGCGTGCGCGACTTGCCGGAGAAGAACTGGATATCGTCGATCAGCAGCAGGTCGAGCGAGTGGTAGTAGCGCTTGAAGTCGTCGAACGCCTTGCGCTGGTACGCCTTCACCACATCCGACACGTATTGCTCGGCGTGGATGTAGCGAATGCGCGCGCCGGCCTTGTCCAGCAGCAGCTGGTTGCCGATCGCGTGGATCAGGTGGGTCTTGCCGAGGCCGACGCCGCCGTACAGGAACAGCGGGTTGTACGAGATGCCGGGGTTGTCCGCGACCTGGATCGCGGCGGCGCGGGCCAGCTGGTTCGCCTTACCGGTCACGAAGTTGTCGAACGTGAGCACGGGGTTCAGCTTCGAGCGCTCGTACATCGAATCGGCTTCGCCGCCGTTAGCCGGCGCGGCACCCGGGCCCGGGCGCCACGTGCGGCGGCCGGCAGCCGCTTCGTGCGCGGGCAGGCTCGGCAGGTCGATGTCGGCGTCGTCGGCGTTCAGGTGATGCGCGGCGGCTGCCGACGGCGTCATCGGCACGGCGGCCGGCGCGGCGGGCGCAGCCGAAGCATTCGCGGCCAGGTTGGCCGCGATCGCGGCCACCGTCGCGGCGGGGCCGGTCGGGGCCAGCGGTGCGCGCGGAGCGGCCGGTGCTGCACTGGCGGCGGCGCTGCGCATGCCTGCCTTCGGATCGAGGACGAACTGGACTTCGATCGGCGTGTTCCAGAATTCGCGGGCCAGATCGGTGATCCGTCCCGAAAACTGGCTCTTGACCCAGTCCAGCTTGAAGCGGTTCGGCGCGGCGATGGACAGCGTGTTCGCCGACGCATCGAAGGCCACCGGGGCCAAGGGTTTGATCCACGTCACGTACTGCTGGGGCGTCAGCTCGCGCTCCAGCAGTGCGGAACAGTGTTGCCAGAAATCGTTCATCAAGTAACTGTCGTTTTTTGCGTGCACAGCGCGGCTCGCCGGCGCCCTTGTCGCGGTAGCGCAACAAGGCCCGAAGCGGTCGTGCGAGCGTGCCTCGGACGCCTGCGTCACAGTCGTGGAGGGGCAGGCGCGAGCCGAAGCGGCGTGCGGGATTCTTGGAGATAAGGCGAGATTCTACCGCCAAACGCGGCCACAGAGCGAGTTATCCACAGGCCGGTTGTGTGGGGCGCGGGGCCGGATCGCCTGGGGCGGGCACAGGCGAGCGACTCCTAAAGTATTGACCGTCAACAGAAAAACGGTTTAAATAGCGGGTTCCGCGAAAACCAATCCTGTATTCCCGGCGATTGCGTTCGCCCGAATGCCTCCGGTTAGGGCACGCGGTCCCCTGAATTTCGACATTCTCGAACAAGTGAGAACATCATGAAACGTACTTACCAACCGTCCGTGACGCGCCGCAAGCGCACCCATGGCTTCCGTGTCCGTATGAAGACGGCAGGTGGCCGCAAGGTCATCAACGCTCGCCGCGCGAAGGGCCGCAAGCGCCTCGCCATCTAAGGCAGGTTGCGCGCTGTGTCCGCCGTCCGCAGTCCTGCGGAAGGTGCCGTCGAGCCGGGTGCGAATCCGTCGCAGACGAAAGCCGCCTTCCCGAAAGCTGCGCGACTTCTGAAAACGGATGAATTTTCATCCGTTTTTCGTTTGCGTCCCTGGCGGCGCTCCGCGCACTTCGTGATTTACGGCAAGCCGACCGGTCAGCCCGCGCGTCTGGGGCTCGTCGTCGGCAAGAAGTATGCGCCGCGTGCGGTTACTCGTAACCTCGTGAAGCGGTTGGCGCGCGATCAGTTTCGCCTGCGCCGGGCCGAATTCGCCGGTTACGACCTGCTGCTGCGGCAGCACACGCGCTTCGACAAGAAAGCGCTGCCGAGCGCGGCTTCCGCCCCGCTCGCGGCGATGTGCGCGGCCGAGATCCGCGAACTGCTCGACAGGGCAGTCCGGGAGATCGCTCGCCGTGCGTCGAAGCCCGCGTCCGAGTGACGCATCCGTCCGCGGTGCGGCGTTCGCGCCTGCCCGGCCGGTTTTGACGCGGCGTCGTACGGCGCCGCCCAAGGTATGGAAACGGTATTGATCGCCTTGCTGCGCTTCTACAAGGTTGCCGTGAGCCCTATGCTCGGCAACCGTTGCCGTTTTTATCCTTCCTGTTCGGATTACGCGCGCGAGGCAATCCAGTATCATGGCGCCGCGCGCGGCACGTATCTCGCCGTCAGGCGCGTGTGCCGATGCCATCCGTTTTCCGCGGGCGGCATCGACCTCGTCCCGCCGCCCAACTCCGACACTCGCGCTAGCGGCGAAGCCGACGCGCGGTCCCATCGACTCTGAGACAACGCATGGATATCAAACGCACCGTCCTATGGGTGATCTTCTTCATGTCAGCTGTCATGCTGTACGACAACTGGCAGCGGTCCCATGGACGCCCGTCGATGTTCTTCCCGAGTGCCACGCAGACGGCCCCCGCGGCCGCTGCCGGCGGTGCATCGGGCACGGGCGCGACGACGACGACCGCAGGTGAAGTACCTGCCGCCGCAGCCGGCGCCGCACCGTCGACGACGGCACCGGCCGCCCAGGCGCAGCTCGTGAAGTTCTCGACCGACGTGTACGACGGCGAAATCGACACGCGCGGCGGCACGCTCGCGAAGCTGACGCTGAAGAAGCAGGGCGATGGCAAGCAGCCCGACCTGTACATCACGCTGTTCGACCACACGGCCGGCCACACGTATCTCGCACGCTCGGGCCTGCTCGGCGGCGATTTCCCGAACCACAACGACGTCTACACGCAGCTGAACCCCGGCTCGACGTCGCTGACGGGTGACCAGAACGCGCTGAAGCTGTCGTTCGAATCGCCGGTGAAGGGCGGCGTGAAGGTCGTGAAGACCTACACGTTCACGCGCGGCAGCTACGTGATCGGCGTCGACACCAAGATCGACAACGTCGGCACGGCACCTGTCACGCCGACGGTCTACATGGAACTGGTGCGCGACAACACGGCCGTCGAAACGCCGATGTTCTCGCACACGTTCCTTGGGCCGGCGGTCTACACGGACGCGAAGCACTTCCAGAAGATCAACTTCAGCGACCTCGACAAGAACAAGGCCGACTACGTGACCTCCGCCGACAACGGCTGGGTCGCGATGGTGCAGCACTACTTCGCGTCGGCCTGGATTCCGCAGCAGGGCGTGAAGCGCGACATCTACGCTGAAAAGATCGATCCGACGCTGTACCGCGTCGGCGTGAAGCAGCCGGTCGCCGCGATCGCACCGGGCCAGTCGGCCGACGTGCAGGCACGCCTGTTCGCCGGTCCGGAAGAAGAGCGCATGCTCGAAGGCATCGCGCCGGGCCTGGAACTCGTGAAGGACTACGGCTGGGTGACGATCATCGCGAAGCCGCTGTTCTGGCTGCTCGAGAAGATCCACAGCTACATCGGCAACTGGGGCTGGTCGATCGTGCTGCTCACGCTGCTGATCAAGGCCGTGTTCTTCCCGCTGTCGGCTGCGAGCTACAAGTCGATGGCGCGCATGAAGGAAATCACGCCGCGCATGCAGGCGCTGCGCGAACGCTTCAAGAGCGATCCGCAGAAGATGAACTCGGCGCTGATGGAGCTGTACAAGACCGAGAAGGTCAATCCGTTCGGCGGCTGCCTGCCGGTCGTGATCCAGATCCCGGTGTTCATCTCGCTGTACTGGGTGCTGCTCGCATCGGTCGAAATGCGCGGCGCGCCGTGGGTTCTGTGGATTCACGACCTGTCGCAGCGCGATCCGTTCTTCATCCTGCCGGTGCTGATGGCCGTGTCGATGTACGTGCAGACGAGCCTGAACCCGACGCCGCCGGACCCCGTCCAGGCGAAGATGATGAAGTTCATGCCGATCGCGTTCTCGGTGATGTTCTTCTTCTTCCCGGCCGGCCTCGTGCTGTACTACGTCGTGAACAACGTGCTGTCGATCGCACAGCAGTACTACATCACGCGCAAGCTCGGCGGGGCCAAGAAGAAACCGGCCTGACGCCCGTTGCACACGCGGGGCGGCGCGTTCGCCCCGCGATGCATGAAAAAAGCCGCATGGTTCGCCCATGCGGCTTTTTGCTTTTTGCTGGTCAGGTGGTGCGGGTTCAGCCCTTCTTCGCTTCGCCCGAGTCGCCGTAGAACTGCTCGACCAGTTCCTGCACGAGGTAGCGATGATGCGGCGACAGCGCTTCGATCTTCGACGCGAGTTCGATCGTCTCGGGCGTCGGCGGATAGCGTTCGTCGCGCGGCAGCGGCTGCGGCGTCGGGTGTTCGATCACGCTCGGCGACGGGCCGTAATGCAGCCAGTGGACTTCGACACGCAGCCATTCGGCGAGCGTGGCGAGTTTGTCCGACGTCGGAATCGTGCGGCCCGTCAGCCATTTGTGCGCGGTTTGCGGCGAAACGGGCTGCGCTCCGCGATGGCGCAGATTGAATCGGTTCGCCAGCTCCGTCGCACCGGTGACCTTCTCCGGGCTGCGCCGCAGGGCGAATTTCAGGCGTTCCGAGAACGCGGCTTTTTCTTCGGATGTCGGCATGGGGGAGATTGTGCAATTCCACCGCCGTGTCCCAGACAACCATTCAGGCTAAACGTATCTCGTTCAGACGAATCCCGGTCTTGATCGGGGTGGGTGATGGAATTGAGGGCCACAGCGTTGGGCCGCCCCAGCAGGCATACTCGTCCGAAGCGGTGGCTGTGACATTGCGCTGGGCTGATACTCGGCTTATCCCCGGCGGGATAAATTCGGGCGCGTCCGAATCCTGCGCGGCGGCCGGTGGCGTGTGTGCCGGCACGCTACAATGCCGGCGTTCCGATGCCCGAAGTGTTGCGCGGGCGCACCATATTCATTGATCACCCGATTCATCCAATTCATCCGATTCCCATGCTCGCTACCGATTCCGATCCGATCGTCGCCATTGCCACTGCTGCCGGCCGGGGTGGCATCGGGGTCGTCCGCGTGTCGTTCGGGCGCGGCGGCGAGGCGGCCGCGTTGCCGCTGATCGACGCGTTGTGCGGGCAGAAGCTCGCACCGCGCCATGCGAGCTACGTGCCGTTCCTCGACGAGCACGGCGCGCCGCTCGACCGCGGGATCGCGCTGTACTTCCCGGCGCCGCATTCGTACACCGGCGAGCATGTGCTCGAGCTGCAGGGGCACGGCGGGCCGATCGTGATGCAGCTGCTGCTGCAGCGCTGCCTGGATGCGGGGCGTGGCTTCGGGCTGCGGCTCGCGGAGCCGGGCGAATTCACGCGACGCGCGTTCCTGAACGACAAGCTCGATCTCGCGCAGGCCGAGGCCGTTGCCGACCTGATCGAGGCGAGCACCGAAGCCGCGGCGCGTTCGGCCGGACGTTCGCTCGACGGCGCGTTTTCGCGGCAGATCCATGCGCTCGTCGAAGACGTGATCACGCTGCGGATGCTGGTCGAGGCGACGCTCGATTTTCCGGAAGAAGAGATCGATTTCCTGGAAGCGGCCGACGCGCGCGGCAAGCTCGCGAAGATTCGAGCGCAGCTCGCGCACGTGCTGGGCGATGCGCGGCAGGGGGCGTTGCTGCGCGAAGGGCTGTCGGTCGTGCTTGCGGGGCAGCCGAACGTCGGCAAGTCGTCGCTGCTGAATGCGCTGGCCGGCGCGGAGCTGGCGATCGTCACGCCGATCGCGGGCACGACGCGCGACAAGGTCGCGCAGACGATCCAGGTCGAAGGGATTCCGCTGCACATCATCGATACGGCCGGGCTGCGCGAGACGGAGGACGAGGTCGAGCGGATCGGTATCGCGCGCACGTGGAGCGAGATCGAGCGGGCGGATGTCGTGCTGCATCTGCTGGATTCGCGCACCGGGATGACGGCGGATGACGAGACGATCGCGGCGCGGTTTCCGGGCGGCGTGCCGGTGGTGCGCGTGCTGAACAAGACGGATCTGACCGGAGTGGCGGCGTGTGTCGAGCATCCGGCGGCGGAAGGCGATCTGACCGAGGTGCATCTGTCGGCGAAGCGCGGCGACGGGATCGACATGCTGCGCGCGGAGCTGCTTCGGATCGCCGGGTGGCAGGCGGGGGCGGAAGGTGTGTATCTCGCGCGCGAGCGGCATCTGATCGCGCTGCGGGCCGCGCAGGAGCATCTGGCGCAGGCTGCGGATCATGCGGAGCAGCGCGCGCAGTCGCTCGATCTGTTTGCCGAGGAGCTGCGGCTTGCTCAGGAGCAGCTCAATGCGATTACCGGAGAGTTCACTTCGGACGATCTGCTGGGGGTGATTTTCAGCAGGTTCTGTATCGGGAAATAGAAGCGAAAATGATTGCAGACCGGGAATGGCAGAGTCATTTTCCGGCAATAGAACATGCCTGCATCGACGTGACGGCTGACAGCCAGATCGGTACTGTGTATTTACAGGTGCGGACGTGCCGCCAGCATCCGATCGAGGAGCGTTGGCGGCAGCGATATATATACAGAACTATCTCCGCCGTCACCTTTTGAAAAGGACACGTAGACATCGTTGTAACTATTCCAGGAAATTTCTGGAGTAGGTGTGCTGAATGTGTGCTGAGCCATCACTCTCCCGGTTTGTGCGAAGTATACGCGACCAACATACCGAGAATCTCCACCCGGAACCCAATCTAAAAGGCACAGGTCGGCGAGATATATTCCATCTGGAGATGTCGACGTTCTACACTCTTCCCCTCGAGGCGTTCGATCAAAGGCAAAGATTCCGACCAGTGCCATGGTGAGTAGTGTGCAAGTAATTTTCAGGGAAATCTTCATGATTCGTCGTTGAATTTGATCATAGTGGAATTCCAATGGGAGGGGAGATTGGAATGTATTTTTTGTCGGAGTAGATGATAAAGTCACCGCCTCTGCCATGTATTTCAGACCATCTCCGAAAATCGATGTTCTCGACCGGGTAGTAGACGTTCCCTTTAATGAGTGAATCACCTCTGGCGACGGCGTATTTGACATATGGGATATGCTCGGAGTTCGAGAATGCAGAGAGTGCACTATATGGAACAATGATGACGCCGTCGCTACTCCAATGCCCTAAATATTGAGATCGCTCACCGGATTTGTCGGTAAATGTATAGTTGTCTTTCACATACACCCACACTCCGGTCACTTCGGCCGTTGTTCTATGTGAATCCACGTCCCACGAGAAGCGCGCGCTTCCGAGTGCCGCATATATGTTGAAGGAGCCGAGTGCTCCGGATAGGTCGTCAGGCACGCCATCGTTGCGAAGATGCGCGTCCAGTTGAGTTTCAATTTTTTGCCCGAACGTGCTGTCTACTTTTGAGTATTGAAATTGAAATCTTCGGTGCAAATCACGAAGATCATCGCCACATATGTCGTCGGTGTAGAGTCTCGCTGCACAGTCTTTATGCGGGGCCAGAATTTTGTGAAGCTGGCTTCTGGATTTTGGTGAGCGAATCATTTCATTGATGAGGTGGTCGAATTGCCGCTTCGCTCGGGGGAAGCGCAGAATCCAATCCAATTTAACGGTGGACATGTCGTACATGTCGGGTGGATATGGTTTTCCATCTTGATTGATTTCTGATGACTCATCCGAAGAGGTTCGTGAGTAATTTAACCTCCCGGAAAACCAACGTTCCATGAACTTGGCAGATGTCGGCAGGTATATTTTTCGCATCGCTGCGGGAATCTCTTGAATATCGAATGCTGGTGCTGAATCGCCATTTTTTATTTTAGCGATGACTGGTTTGGGAGGGGCTGGAGCATTGAGCCATGCTTGAAAGTGTCCCAGCGCCTTGCCGGCTAATTCCAAGTTATCAACAATTTTGTCAAGCGAGTCGCGCTTTGGCGTGGCGGGGGCTTGTTTGGGTTTGGCTGCGCTCGATTTTTGTTGCATCGGAAGCGGTGGCGGAGGTTTCTCCATGGATAGCGCGATGTTTGGAACGATCTTGCATCCATCAGCGCCATCATGAAGCTTCCACTTCCAAAATATTTTATTTATTGTGAAATAAGGGATTTTTTCTTTGCTTGGTGGCATTTCAGTTTTAGATCCGGTGATGTTGAGCGGTGTACGCGATGCCTGTTACGCTAGCGTGATCAGACCTGAGAAATCAATCGGATTAATTCGAAATATTTGTTGGCATGATTGAGTTTCGGACTAAATATTCTTGGAGATTTTTGGGCCGTCTGGGCGCCTCGAGATCATGAGGTCATCGATAGGTATATCGATACCCAAAAGAGCGGCGATTTTTTATTTTTTCTTGGCAAGGTGGTGGATCGGTCCAGTTCTGTATCGAATGCCCGCGTATTCGAAGTTCGACAGTCCTTCGTGGCTCGTCATTCGCTCTTAATCGAGACACCCGATCACGATCGCTCTCCCGTTCGCATCATGCAGCCTGTCGTAAAATTGGCCGGCCGGGCAATCTCGATACAATAAATCCCGGCCTCAAAACAAAGAGAGGGCATGCATGGGATTCGGATTTGGAAAACGCAGCGAGTCGTCAGGTGACTCGACGATCGACATGGCGAAAAGCCAGCGCTCGCGAGCCAATGACAACTTCACCACGGGACTTGAAATACGCCGGGCATTTGCGGTTTTCGAGTGCTGTGCGTCGTACGGCACGTACGTTGATCTCAACGACGTCGATGCCGGGTGGCGCTATCTACGGGAAGAAGGTCTGGTTTCAACCGATCTGGAGGCTGCATGGACGGAACTGGACCGCATCCTGCTGACCTATTCGAATGCCGGTGTGCTCGCCAGATCGGACAAGGAGCGTGCCGAGCACCTGATGGCGCGCATCGAAGAGGACCTTGATGCGATGCGAGGCAAGGTCGAGGGCATGGTGGAAGCCGTCGTCGCGCTCAATGTTGCCCGGCTCAAATACCCGTCGAAAAACTGGATCATCGACGGCATTTTCGCGGCCGTATTCGGCGCGATGGGCGGCTCGATCCTCGGCATCATGGCCGGCAAGATGGCGGACAATGCCCCGGCCGTCGAGAATGTCGTTTTCGGTCTCGTGATAATCGGTGCGGTTCTCGTGGCGAGATACCGTCACCAGAAGAAAATCGTCGCTGCCGACGCGACAATCGTACATGCACGAGCCGAGCTTGACCGCATGGTCATCCGGAACCTGTCGCCTTCCGCCTATCCGCCACCGCTGACCGCGGGCGCTGCCTGAATTTGCGATCGGACGTCGCGCGCCAATCGCCGGCGTCTGCCGAAGTTGAATCCCGTCGCGCTGCCGACGCTGGCCGTGCGCATTACACCGAGGGCTCCGATGCCAATTAATCCGACTGAACGCAACGCCATTCTTCGCGCCGTCTTTGCCGACGACGCGCCGTATCCCGACCTGACGCCTCGTCACGTCGCGTTGATGAGAAAGCTGCGCGTCGGTTGGCTGCCGGTTGAATCGGGCGCGCCGGCCATCGTTCCCGAGCAGCCGCTGACTGGAGACGGTGCGACGATCGATCTCGCCAAGGCGATCCTCGAAACCGACGATGACGTGCTGGCCATTCGCACGCTGGCAGAACTTGGCCACGTCATACCCGAATTCGTCACGGTCGCGGGCGAGTTGGCGCCTGGGCAATACGTGATCCCGGAGGCATTGCGCGATGCGTTCGATTACCCGGAAAGCGGTGTCGATGCGTCGGGGCGTTTCGAATTTCGCGCCGAGCATCTCGCGATCCTGCGGGGGACCGTCTGGAGAACGCTCGACGATTACTCGATCGACGCGGTGCTGGAGATGGATGACTTCTGGCCTCTGCCCTACATCGATGGCAAGCGGCCGTACGGGGACTGCACGTACTTCCAGATCGACATGGCCGAACTGCTGGGGGAGCCCTACCAATTCGATGCCGAAAGCAATCTGATCGAAGACGCGGAGAAGGATGCGCGTCTCGAGCGTCTTCACTACGAAACGCGAGCAGCGCTACAGATATTTCTGACGCATGCCGAGCTGACCACGCCGGCCTGATCGCGTGTGCGGGTCCGGCTCGACTCGTCCGGACCCTCACCTGCCTTAATCCCAATGACGGTGATGGTAATACCCGCCACCACCGTAATACCCGCCGCCGTCAGGCACCACGATACAGCCGCTCAACAGCACGGCGACGCCGGCAATCAGCAAAAGGGTCTTTTTCATCGCGTTCACCTGCTCGGGTTCAATATGAAACCCAGCATAGCGAGCGGCCGCAACACCGGCTGTAAGCGATCGTATCCCTGTTCCGCAATCCGTAACGGCGGATTATTCCGGTCACAATGACCGTAACAAATTCCCGAAGAATCGCTGAAACCGCAGACGTTTTCAGGCGGTGACGACCCTGTTTCGCCCCGTATCCTTCGCACGATATAGCGCGGCATCGGCAGCTTCGATCAACGCATCGGGCGTCGACAGATCGTCGGCCGACACGGTCGCGCAGCCGACGCTCACGCTCACGCGCCCGGCGGGTGCCGTCGGCATCGCGAGATCGAGCCGCAGCACCGCTTCGCGCACTTCCTCGGCGACTACCCGCGCGCCGCGCGCTCCCGTGTTCGGCAGCACGATCGCGAACTCCTCGCCGCCGTAACGCGCGACGATGTCTGCTGGCCGCCGCACCGCGCCGGCCAGCGCGTTCGCGACCGCGATCAGGCATGCGTCACCCTTCACGTGACCGAACGCATCGTTGTATGCCTTGAAGCGGTCGACGTCGACCATCAGCAGCGACAGCGGTTCGCCTTGCCGGCGCGCCTGCAGGAACAGCGTGTGGAAATGGTCGTTGAAGTGCATGCGGTTGAACGCGCCCGTCAGGCCGTCGCGCGCGGACGAACGGATCAGCGTCGCGTGTGCCTCGAGCAACCGCTGGTACAGCATCGTCACTTCCCACGCGAGCACGCACACGAGCACGCCCGGCGTGAACATGCTGAACACGCGCGCGAGATACCAGCCGACCGTGAAGCGATTGGTGCTCATCAGGTTCAGCGTCGTGTCGGTGAGGCACGCGAGCACCGCGATCGCGAGCCACAGGTCGAGCGTCGTGCGCAGCCGGCCGGTGGCCAGCACGGCAACGAGCGCCAGCGCATTGAGCAGCCACACGACCAGCGCGACGGCGTTGACGGGCAGCACGGCCGCGTCGCCCGGCGGATGAAACGCGGGCGGCAGCGATACATTCAGCACGAACAGACACAGCAGCCCGGCGACGACAGCCGGCCCGCCGATCAGCGCGAGCGTCCACCAGCGTGTCTGCCGCGCGCCGATCGGTGCGCGCGCCAGCCGCTCGCGCGCGAGCAGCGCGACCATCACGAAACTCGGGAAGCCGGCATGCCAGAAGATCCACATCCACGCGGCGCTTTGCGGTTGCGCGCCGAACAGCCCGTGCGGCGCGAACACGCCGGGAAAGGTGAGCAGCTGCAATGCGACGGCGAGCGCGGTGAACGCGTAGGCGCCGCCGAGCGCGCCGAGCACCGGCTGGCGCGTCACGGTGAACTGCGCGCCGAGAAAGAACGCCGCGATGCTCGCGGTGGTGAACACGGTGAGCGCGCACATCGGCATGAACGGCTCGACGGCCGGCAGCGGGACGTTCGCGTGCGGTGCGGCGATCCCGAGCGCGAGCACGATGACGAGCGCCGTCAGTGCGCCGAACCAGAGCTGACGGCGTGTCGTGTGCTGGATCAGGATGCCTTCCATGGTGTTCCCCGGGCACGTAGGCGGAAACGCCCGGTCTTGCGCCGGGCGACAGGTAGCCGGCCGCTGCGCGACCGGTGCGGCCTGATCCTATCGCGTTATGGGTGCGCGCTCAAACCCCGAGGCCGGGACCGAAGTTGCCGGCGACCCACTGCGTGACGGCGTTCACGTCCGCGTAGTCCTGTTCGGGCAGGCCGTCGAGCATCGACAGCACTTCGTTGCTGGCGCCGGCGTCGCGCGCGGCATCGACGATCGCATCCTTGTTCGCCGGGTAGCGGACGGCCGCCAGCACGTCGGCGATCTGCAGGTCGATCGTTTCGCTGGGAATGTCGTGCGGAGGCTGGGCGGGCTGGTCGTTCACGGCGGCGTCTCGCGGAGTGAGCGGGTTGGGTGGCTTGAGTGGTATTCGAATCGAGGCGGAATTCGGGTGCTTGACGGGGCGCGTCGCGCGTTCACATTCCAGGGCGGCCAGGCCGGCGCGCCCCGCGAATGAGCGGCAATCGACTCAAGGCTCGCGTCGCACGCGGCGCCACGGATGCTTCCAGTCGATGTGCGGTGCGTTTTCGTCGCGCGGATGCTGACGCCGATGTTCCTGCCAAAGCTCGTCGGAAAACAGCGCCGCTACGATGACGAGCGGCAGCACGAGGAATATTCCGAGTATGACTTGCTCGAACACGATAGCCTCCTCGCGGTGGCAGGAACCCTTGCTCCCATTCTAGGCTCTGAACTTCGCCCGCGTTCAATTTCTTACAGTGCGGAACAGGCCCGGATGCGGCCTTGCCGCACGTGCGCGGGCATCAAAAAGGACATGACCATGCAACTCCAGAACGATACCAACACGCTCGCGCTTCGGCCGCTGGAGCGCCAGGACCTGCGCTTCGTCCACGAGCTGAACAACGACGCAAAGATCATGCGCTACTGGTTCGAGGAGCCGTACGAAACCTTCTCGGAACTGTCACAACTGTACGACCGCCACGTGCACGACCAGCGCGAGCGCCGTTTCGTCACGGTCGATGCGCAAGGTGAACTGGTCGGCCTCGTCGAGCTGATCGAGCTCGACTACATCCATCGCCGCGGCGAGTTTCAGATCATCATCGCGCCGCAATGCCAGGGACGCGGCTATGCGGGCCAGGCGACGCGCCTCGCGATCGAGTACGCGTTCAAGGTGCTGAACATGCGCAAGCTGTACCTGATCGTCGATACGTCGAATGCGGCGGCGATTCACGTTTACGAGAAATGCGGATTCCAGCACGAGGCCGAATTGAAGGAAGAATTTTTCGGAAACGGCGCGTATCACAACGCTTATCGCATGTGCATTTTCCAGCGCGATTATTTCGAGCGTCAGCAACCCGGCCTGAATAAAGCAGGGTAAACACGCTGACGAAAGGCGCTTGCGGCGGGGGTTCCGCGGGCGCTGAAACCATGCGGAGAAGTACGGATAAATACGGATTCGCTTATACCTGGCATTTTTCTTGTATCAGGTAAATGCGATTCCGCGTTGCGGTAAAGTCGAATCGTTTCGGATGACTTTATGTGCGGCGCATCAAAATGATCCGGATAGCGAAATGGATTATCCAAACCGTTCAATCGCCGCATTGTAACTTTTCTGAAAGTCTTGCTGAGTAACGCTTTCCGCCCGACGGTGCGGGCCTGTCCGCCATGCGGTGCGCGTCGTCCCACCTGCGCCAGGCGCGAAAAACGCGCTGCGCGCGGGGTGCGACAATCCGCCGCTATTGCGGTCGCACAACAAATGTGCTTGCTATCGCTTGCCGGTCTTCTAAAGTGAAAAACGCGGGTTCACGATCACCTTTAAACACATAGCTAACCCGAGCCTGGTGCCCGCAAGCCTGGAGACAGAACATGATGAAGCGTACCGGTATCCTTTTTGCCCTCGTCGGCGCATTTTGCGCGGTGTCGATTGCCCAGGCCGGCGGCGATTCGTCCGTCAAGCCGACGCAGGAAATCCAGCTGACGAAGAACGCATGGGGCTGCCTGTCGAAAGACAATCTGGACTCCGTACTGAGTCACGAGCGTGACGGCAAGTCGCAGGCGAAGCAGCAATACTTCGACGACTACCGTTGCCTGTCGGTGCCGGAAGGCCAGCGCTTCCGCGTGGTGTCGGTCGACCAGGGCGACGTGCAGTTCGTCAGCGCCGACAACAGCGACCAGCAGGGTCTCTGGACCGATTCGCGCTTCGTCAAGCAGTAACCGTCCCTTCACCGCGCAGTCGCACGACGCGCGAGCGCGCCGGCCTGATGAGCCGGCGGCGCGAACCGAACACGGCCCGGCACATGCCGGGCCGTTGCGCTGTGGGTGGCGCGTGACACGCGCCGGACGGCGCGCATTCGGTATCATCACGGCCCGACCGAACCGAATGCCCGCCCGGGCCGACTCCGCATGGCGCTGAAATCCACGATCTACAAAGCCGAACTGCAAATCGCCGACATGGATCGGCACTACTACGCCGATCACGCGCTGACGGTGGCGCGCCATCCGTCGGAAACCGACGACCGGATGATGGTGCGCATCGTCGCGTTCGCGCTGTTCGCGCACGAGCGGCTCGAATTCTGCAAGGGGCTGTCGGACGTCGACGAGCCCGACCTGTGGCAGAAGGACCTGACGGGCGCGATCGACGTCTGGATCGAAGCCGGCCAGCCCGACGAGCGGCGCATCTCGAAGGCGGCGGGCCGCGCCGGGCAGGTCACGGTGATCGCGTACGGCGGCAAGACGTCGGATATCTGGTGGCAGGGTGTGCGCAGCAAGGTCGAGCGGCTGCGCAACGTGCAGGTGCTGTCGCTGAACGACGGTGTCGCGGCCGCGCTCGGGAAACTCGCGGAGCGCACGATGCGCCTGCAATGCACGGTGCAGGACGGCGCCGCGTGGATCTCGAGCGCCGACCACGATCCGGTCGCGGTCGAATGGACGGTGCTGAAGGCGCGCGCGGACGCGTGACGGCCCGCCGCGCGCCGGCCGCGTTCAGCCGATCGCGGCCGGCGGCCCCTTGAATTCGAGCATGTTGCCTTCCGGGTCGAACAGGTAGATCGACGGCCCGTAGCCGCCGGCGCCGTAGCGTTCCGCGGGCGCGCCCGGCCGTGCGCCATGCGCGGCGAAATGGGCGGTCAACGCGTCGGGATCGAACGGCTCGACGCGCAGGCACAGGTGGTCGAGATTGCGTCCCGTGCCCGGCGGGCCGCTGTCGGGGCGGTCGATCGGGCCGCCGACCGACAGCAGGTCGATCAGCGCGTCACCGGCGCGCAACTGGACGAGACCCAGATCGGGCTGTTCCTTCTCCACATGGCAGCCGACGGCGTCGCAGTAAAAGCGCGTCATCGCCGCCATGTCGGTCACGCGCAGCACGATGTGATCGATCGCGCGGATGGTCGGTTTCATGGGCAGGCACTCCTTCGCGGTCCACGAGCATCGAGTGTAGACGCATCGCGCCTGCGCCGCCGGCCGGAACGCGGCACAATCGACGGACGAAAAAAAGCCCGTTCACGCAGAGCGGAACGGGCTTAATCCATATCAGGAGGAGACATGGAGGAGACAGTTCCAACTATACACACGGCGAT
This sequence comes from Burkholderia lata, assembly GCF_902499025.1. Classification (GTDB taxonomy): domain Bacteria; phylum Pseudomonadota; class Gammaproteobacteria; order Burkholderiales; family Burkholderiaceae; genus Burkholderia; species Burkholderia lata_C. The sequence continues at coordinate 21,951 of NZ_CABVPW010000045.1, forward strand.
GGTGCGACGCAATATTCCGAATGCAAAAAAACGTCAGGACGGCGATTTGTCGCATTCGCAGTGCAGCAAAATGGTGACGGGACGATGACGAAAACCGCGCTGGAACAGCCGGCGCGCGCGTTTTGTCGGATTTATTTTCAGTTGATGCGCCCCCGATTATCCGGGGCGAGTCAGGGCAAGAATCACAGAGCAAGATTCAGGGCGCGACGGCACGTGCCGATGTCTAGAGTAGGCACCATCTACACTAGAGAGTGCGAGGTTCAGATGAAAACCGCCTATCCGACCGATGATGCCCGCTGGGGCGCCGTTACCGAGCGCGATCCGCATGCGGACGGCGCGTTCTTCTACGCCGTGAGCACGACCGGCGTGTTCTGCCGCCCGACCTGCGCGTCGCGGCAGCCGCGTCGCGAAAATGTGTCCTTCTTCGCCGATACGGCCGCCGCGCGTGCGGCCGGCTTCCGGCCCTGCAAGCGCTGCCAGCCGGAAGGGCTGCCGCGCGAGCTCGAGATCGTCAACCGCGCGTGCGCGGTGCTCGACGCGCATGCCGAGCGGCTCACGCTGCAGCAACTGAGCGATGCCGTGCACGTGAGCCCGTTTCACCTTCAGCGGCTCTTCAAGCGCGTGGTCGGCGTGTCGCCGCGGCAGTACCAGGCCGCACAGCGCGGCGCCGCGCTGCGGCAGGCGCTGCAAAGCGGGCAGCCGGTCACGCAGGCGGCCGTCGACGCGGGCTTCAACTCGCCGTCGCGGCTCTACGCATCGGTGCCGCGCGAGCTCGGGATGGCGCCGTCGGCGTTCCGCCGCCAGGGCGCCGGTCTCCGGATCGACTATGCAACCGCATCGACGTCGCTCGGCACCGTGCTCGTCGCCGCGACCGAACAGGGCATCTGCCGGATCGCGTTCGGCGACGAGCCGGCAGCGCTGGTCGGCGAGCTGAAGGATGCGTTCGCGCGTGCCGAACTGGTCGAATCCCAGGCACGGCTCACGCCGTTCGTCACGCAGATCCGCGCGTACCTGGACGGCACGCGGCACGCGTTCGACCTGCCGCTCGACATCGCGCCGACCGCATTCCAGCAGCGCGTATGGGAAGCGCTGACGCATATTCCGTACGGCGAAACGCGCAGCTACTCGGAGATCGCGGAGGCGCTCGGTTCGCCGCGCGCGGTACGTGCCGTCGCATCCGCGTGTGCGTCGAACCCGGTTGCGCTCGCGATCCCGTGCCACCGCGTCGTACAGAAGGGCGGCGCGCTTTCCGGGTATCGTTGGGGCGTGCGCCGCAAGGCGACGCTGCTCGCGTCCGAAGCGCGTCATGTGCACGACGATCAAACCGAATCCGTTGCGGAGGGCAGCGCAGTTTGAGCATCGCAAAAACAACGATCACATCCATCGTGAACGGCGGCCATGTGCCGCCGTCCGCGCAAATGGAACTGCGCTTCAATGCGCCTTACGACTGGGCGCGCGTGCTGCGCTTCTTCAGCGGGCGCGCGATCCCGGGTGTCGAGCAGGTGGCGGACGGCGTGTATCGCCGCATCGTCGACCTGCACGGCGACGCTGGCCGGCTCACGGTCGCGAAACATCCGCGCAAGCATTGCCTGGTCGCGACGGTCGAAGGCGCGGTCGCGCGTCATGTCGACGACGCGTTCGCGCTGCGCGTCGCGACGATGTTCGACCTTGGCGCCGATCCGGCCGCCATCGGCAGCGGGCTCGCGCGCGATCCGTGGTTCGCGCCGCTCGTCGAGGCCGCGCCGGGGCTGCGCGTGCCGGGTGCATGGTCGGGGTTCGAACTGGCCGTGCGCGCGATCGTCGGCCAGCAGGTGAGCGTGAAGGCCGCGACGACGATCGTCGGCCGGCTCGTCGAACGGGCCGGCGAGCGCGTCGTGCAGATCGACGACGGCGCGCCCGCGTGGCGTTTCCCGACACCCGACGCGCTGGCCGCCTGCGATCTCGACAAGATCGGGATGCCCGGCAAGCGGGTGGCGGCACTGACGGGCGTGGCGCGCGCGGTGGCGGCCGGTGACGTGCCGGTCGATCGCGAGCACGCCGATCTCGCGACGCTGCGCAGTGCGTGGCTCGATTTGCCCGGCATCGGCCCGTGGACCGTCGAATACATCGCGATGCGCGCATGGCGCGACCCGGACGCCTGGCCGGCCTCCGATCTCGTGCTGATGCAGTCGATCGCCGCGCGCGATCCGGCGCTCGACCGGCTCGCGACCCAGAAGCATCGCACCGAAGGCTGGCGGCCGTGGCGCGCGTACGCGGCGCTGCATTTGTGGAACGAAGTGGCCGACCGGGCGGGCGGCGCGCGCGGCGGGTGAGCGCGGCGGCTCGCGGCCGGGTGCGACCTGGCGGGGCCGCGATGCAACCCGTTGCGCAGGTCGTGCCGGCATTGGCAAGTTGCCCGCCGGGCGCCGGCTGTCACGGTAATTCAGCGCATCCGTCGCCCGCAGGCCGCCGGACGCGCGACGCACATTTACTCCTCTTTCCGCGGTCGGTTCGGTGGCACGGTTGCACCTGCCGCTACCCGTCCGCGCGTCACCTTCCATCGGACGAATGCACGTAACCGGCGTGCCCGTTGCCGCCGGCTGGAACCGGTCGCAGATGCGGCGACCGCCGCGACCGGCCCGTCCGGCGGCCCGTTCCGGCCCGTGCACCGTGCCCGGAGCCACCTCAAGCGCGTGTTTCGGCGAGATGTTAAAGTGCCCGCTACCAACGAAGCGACCAACAATCCAGCCGGCCGCGCGCGGCGTTCTGCGCGCGGCCGTCACGCACTTGCGTCTCCATGTCGAACACCATGACTCACCGCCAGTCCGAACTGCTGCTGAATCGCCTCGAAGCGCTGAGCTCGGGCCCGACGCGGCAGCATCTGCCCGACGGCCTGCGCGGCATCGAAAAGGAAAGCCTGCGCGTGACGCGCGACGGGATGATCGCGTTCACGCCGCATCCGCGCGCGCTCGGTTCGGCGCTCACGCATCCGTCGCTGACGACCGACTATTCCGAAGCGCTGATCGAGCTGATCACGCCCGCGGAAGGCGACGCCGCGATCACGCTCGAACGTCTCGACGATCTGCATCGCTACGTGTATGCGTCGCTCGGCGACGAGATGCTGTGGAACGACTCGATGCCCGGCCTGTTGCCGGCCGACGACCAGATTCCGATCGCCGACTACGGCACGTCGAACATCGGCCGCCTGAAGACGGTGTACCGGCGCGGCCTCGCGTATCGCTACGGCCGCACGATGCAGTGCATCGCCGGCATCCACTACAACTACTCGCTGCACGAGGAAGTGTGGCGGCGCCTGCATGCGGAAGAAGGCTCGACGGCCACGCTCGTCGACTACCAGTCGGAGCGCTATCTCGCGCAGATCCGCAACTTCCGCCGCCGCAGCTGGCTGCTGATGTACCTGTTCGGCGCGTCGCCCGCGCTCGATACGAAGTTCCTGCGCGGCAAGCCGCACAAGCTCGACACGTTCGATGCCGATACGCTGTACCTGCCGCATGCGACGAGCCTGCGGATGAGCGATCTCGGCTACTCGAACACGACCGCCCAGGCCGCGCTGCACGTCGACTACAACACGCTGCCCGGCTATCTCGACGCGCTGTCGAAGGCCGTGAGCGAGCCGTATCCGGCCTACGAGGCCATCGGCACGCATCGCGACGGCGAGTGGATCCAGATCAACACGAACGTGCTGCAGATCGAGAACGAGTTCTACTCGACGATCCGGCCGAAGCGCGTCACGTATTCGGGCGAGCGGCCGCTGCATGCGCTCGCGTCGCGCGGCGTGCAGTACATCGAGGTGCGCTGCCTCGACATCGACCCGTTCGAGCCGACCGGCATCGCACTGGAGACCGCGCGCTTCATCGACGCGTTCCTGCTCGCGTGCGCGCTCGACGAGAGCCCGGCACTCGACTGCCCCGCGTACAAGGAAGCGAATGCGAACTTCGGCAGCGTGACGATGGAAGGGCGCAAGCCGGGGCTCACGCTGCAGCGCGACGGCCAGCCGGTCACGCTGCAGGCGTGGGCGGACGAGCTGATGGCCGATATCGAAACCGTCGGCCGCCGTCTCGACGAGATCCGCGGCGGCGACGAGCATGCGCGCGCGATCGCCGCGCAACGCGAGAAGCTCGCCGATCCGGAGCGCACGCCGTCCGCGCACGTGCTGCGCACGATGCGCGAGCGGGGCCAGTCGTTCCTCGGGTTCGCGCTGGCGCAGAGCGAAGCGCATGCCGCGCATTTCCGTGCGCATCCGCCGTCGGCGGATACGCTGCGCACCGAGCAGGCGCTCGCCGCGAAATCGCTGGCCGAGCAGGCCGGGCTCGAAGCGAAGGAGGCCGGATCGTTCGACGCGTTCGTCGCGGCCTATCGTGCCTATACGCTGAACCGCTTCAGCGTGTGATGCTTGCGCACGTGCATCGCGCCGGTTGGCGCGGTGCGCGATGCGCATCTCCGTCGCCGGTCAGGGTGCACCGTTGTGCGCTCGATCCGGTTGATTCTGCCGTCAGTGATGCGCGTAGGTGCCGCGGTCGATCGCGTGCGGCAGCGCCGGCTTGCCCGATTCCACGTTTGCCCCGCCATCGCTGCCGTAGCCGGTGTGCTCGCCGCGCGCTTGCGCGGCACGGCGCATGATCGCCTGCATGTTGTCCGGAAAGTCGGGACTGCTCGCGAGGCTCGTCCGGTAGCCGGCGGCCTGCAGCTCCACGAGTTCCTGGCGGACCTCGGCACGCGTCAGCGTCGACGCCGCCTGTGCGTGAGCGGCGAAGGCCGCGCCGATCAGCACGCATGCGCATGCCGCGTGTTTCATCGTCTTCATCGTGTTTGCTCCGTGAGGTTCCGGTGCCGTGCCCAGGCAGGCGCGGGCGGAATCGATGCGGCCAGTCTAGGCTTCGGACGCCAAACGAAACATCCCGCCCGCCGTCAGGCACCTTTGCCGCATGTGCAACATTGCGGGCGTGGGCTGCGCGTGACGGGCTTCCTGTCGAGCGTGATAGCGGCCCGCCCACTGCCGGTCAGCGGGCGGCGGCGGGTCCGTATCGGGTCGGCACGGATCGGGCTTGTCCCCCTTGTACAAGCGCCGCGCGCCTCCTAACCTCTTTTAAGCGACCGATCGGTTGGCCGCGCGATGTCGTTGCGTGCGCAAACGCCTGACCGTTGTTGCGACTGTAGAACGACCGCTTTGCACCGAATCCGGGGGTGCCGCAGCGCTACCCTGGGTCGACCATGGAGACACGATGAACCCCACCGACGCCCTACCGCCCGGCATCGTCTTCGCACAGCCGCTGACGCCGGTCGCCAACTCGCTGCTGCTGTCCTTCCTCGTCGCCGCGATTCCAATCGCGGTCGCGCTGATTGCACTCGGCGTGCTGCGCCGCCCCGCGTGGCAGGCGTCGCTCGCCGGGCTCGTCGCCGGCCTCGCGGTCGCGATCGGCGCGTGGGGCATGCCGGCCGGGCTCGCGTTCAATGCGGTCGGCGCAGGCATGGCGCTCGCGGTCGTGCCCGTGATGTGGATCGTCTTCAATGCGCTGCTGCTGTACAACATCGCGGTGAAGTCGGGCCGCTTCGACCAGTTCCGGCAGTGGATGCTCGACAACCTGCCCGACGATCGCCGCCTCGTGCTGCTCGTCGTCGCGTTCTCGTTCGGCTGCCTGCTCGAAGGGATCTCGGGATTCGGCACGCCGGTCGCGATCACGAGCGCGCTGCTGATCGCGCTCGGCTTCCCCGCGCTCGAAGCGCTCACCTATACGCTGCTGTTCAACACGGCGCCGGTCGCGTTCGGCGCGCTCGGCGTGCCGATCACCGTGCTCGGCGCGGTCACGTCGCTGCCGCCCGCGACACTCGCGCAGATGGTCGGCCGCCAGTTGCCGTTCTTCGCGCTGCTGCTGCCGTTCTACGTGGTCGGCGCGTACGGCGGGCTGCGCTCGATCTCGAAGCTGTGGCCCGCGCTGCTCGTGTCGGGCGGCAGCTTCGCGATCGCGCAGTTCGTCACGTCGAACTTCCTTGGCTACCAGCTCACCGACGTGCTGTCGTCGCTCACGTCGCTGATCGTCACGATCGGCTTTCTGCAGGTGTGGAAGCCGCAGCCCGATCCGCAATACGCGCTCGCGCGCAGCGTGCCTGCAACGGCCGGCGCCGCGCGCGCGGGCTTCGGCGGCTGGCTACCGTGGCTCGTCGTGTCGGTGGTCGTGATCGTGTGGGTGCACGCGAACATCGCGGCGATCGGCGACGTGAAGATCAAGTGGCCGGGCCTGCACAACGCGGTGTTCGTGTCGCTGTACCACAAGCCGTATGCGGCGATCTGGGACTTCCAGCCGCTCGGCACGGGCACCGCGATCCTGGTCTCGGCGATCGTCACGGCCGCGCTGACGCGCACCGGCGTCGGCGCGTTCTTCGAATGCGTGGTCAAGACGTGGCGGCAGACTTGGATCGCGATCGTCACGGTGATGATGATCGTCGGGCTCGCGTACCTGCTGAACTACTCGGGGATCAGCTACACGCTCGGCACCGGCGTCGCATCGACCGGCGCGCTGTTCCCGCTGGTGTCCGCGTCGCTCGGCTGGATCGCGGTGTTCCTGTCCGGCAGCGACACGTCGGGCAACGCGCTGTTCGGCAACCTGCAGGTCGTCGCCGCGCGGCAGCTCGGCCTCGATCCGGTGCTGATGGCCGCGACCAACTCGTCGGGCGGCGTGATGGGCAAGATGATCTCGCCGCAGAACATCGCGACGGGTGTGTCGACGACTGACCTGAAAGGGCAGGAAGGTGTCGTGTTCGCGCGCACCTTCTGGCACAGCGTGATCCTCACGCTGCTGCTCGGCGTGCTGGTGTTCCTGCAGCAGCACGTGCTGACGTGGATGATTCCGGCACTGCCGAAATGATGTGAGCGCAACGACAGAAGGAAGGCACGAGGAAAAACGAGGGAAGGCGCGAGAAAAGCGCCATTGAAGTGCGGAACCGGTGAGCGCGCGGCAGTTCAGCGCGCGTTCACCCGCCGCGCCGTTCGTCCTGCTTCATCCGTCCCGGTCGCATCGCCGCCGGCCGGCAGGATGCACGCGAGGAACGCGTCGATTGCAGGGCTCTGGCGGCGCGCCTTCAGGTAGTACACGTATTCGTCGATCGTCGTGTCGACGCCGCGCAGCGCGATCATGCGCAAATCCGGATGACGTTCGGCTTCGCCGAGCGGAAACAGGCTGCCTCCCACCCCATGCAGGATGGCCTCGCGGATCGCTTCGCGGCTGCCGATCTCGGCCACCGAGACGGCCGCGACACCCGCCGTTTCGAGAATCGTCTCCGTGCAGCGGCGCGTGACCGAGCCTTCCTCGCGAATCAGCAACCGCACGTCGGCAAGCTGCGCCGGATCGATCGCGTCGAAACGCGCGAGCGGATGGTTGCGATGCACGACGAGCACGAGCGGGTCGGTCGAGATCACCTTGCGTTCGAGGCCGTCGGCATCGTTGCGCTGCGACGAGACGGCGAGATCGATGCGGAATTCCTGCAGTGCCTGCAGAATCTCCTCGGAGTTGCCGATCCGGCACGTGAGCGCGATCGACGGATGCGCGTTCGAGAAACGGCCGACCGCGTCCATGATGTAGTACGGCCCCGTCGCACCGATCCGCAGGTGGCCTTCGAACAGGCCGCCGACGTTGCGCAGCATGATGTCGGCCTGCGCCTCGAGCGCGATCATCTTCTCGACGAGCGGCAGCAGCTCGATGCCCGTCTCGGTGACCTCGAGCTTGCGGCCGCTGCGGTAGAACAGCTCGACGCCGTACACCTGCTCGACCTGCCGGATCTGCGCGGCAATCGTCGGCTGGCTCACGCCCAGGTGGCGCGCGGCGCGCGTGATGCTGCCCTGCCGGACGGTCGCGTGGAACGCCTTCAGCTGATCGAACACGACTCGGCTTCCCCCTCTGTTTCGCGCGTCAGCGTAGCGCACGCGTATGTCGGCCGGATGAAAGGCGTGTCGTGCGCCGCTTCGAAAAAATTCCTGTGGGTAACCAAAAGAAACCTGCGGTAACCGGTCACGGCCGGGACACGCCGATGCGGGGTAATAACGGCGACGCAAACCGCCGGCCCCGCTCGACTGGCGCCCCCACTCTTACCGACAACAGGGTTCTCTTCATGTCCTCGAACAATCGACGCGATTTCCTGCGCCTCGCCGCGCAGTCGGCCGGCGCGATGGCCGCCTATGCGGGCTTCCCGCCCGCGATCCGCAATGCGCTGGCGATGCCGGCCGCCTATCGCACGGGCACGATCCGCGACGTCGAACACGTCGTGATCTTCATGCAGGAAAACCGTTCGTTCGACCATTACTTCGGCGGGCTGCGCGGCGTGCGCGGCTTCAATGATCCGCGCCCGCACCTGCTGCCGAGCGGCGCACCGGTGTGGCAGCAGCCGCCGGCGTCGGTGTTCACGAAGAACTACCATTCGCGCGGCCTCGATCCGTCGGCGCCGTACGTGCTGCCGTTCTACCTCGACCCGAAGCAGACGACCGAATTCCAGCCGGGCACCAACCACGGCTGGAGCAGCGGCCACCTGTCCTGGAACAACGGCCAGTGGGACCAGTGGGTGAACCAGAAGCAGGATGTGCTGACGATGGGCTACCTGAAGCGCCAGGATCTCACGTACCACTACGCATTGGCCGACGCGTTCACGATCTGCGATTCGTACTTCTGCTCCGCGCACGCCGACACCGCGCCGAACCGCATCTACCTGTGGACCGGCACGGTCGACCCGCGCAACATCTACGGCACCCCGCCGAACGGCCCGGGTATCGGCGAGCGCGACGACGTGAACGGCTACACGTGGACGACTTACGCGGAACGCCTCGAGAACGCGAAGATCAGCTGGAAGGTGTACCAGGGCGGCACGGGCATCCCGGGCGACCCGACCGACAACTACACCGACAACTCGCTGATGTTCTTCAAGCGCTTCCAGGTGAAGGAAGGCGCGAGCGGCCCGCTGGTCGACAAGGGCGCGTCGGACCACACGCTCGCCGAGCTGAAGGCCGACGTGCAGGCGAACCGGCTGCCGCAGGTGTCGTGGATCGTGTCGCCGTACAAGTACAGCGAGCACCCGCAGGCGTCGCCGACCGACGGCGCGTTCTACATCAACATGGTGCTCGAGGCGCTCACGTCGAACCCGGAAGTGTGGGCGAAGACGGTGTTCATCCTGAACTACGACGAGAACGACGGGCTGTTCGACCACGTCGTGCCGCCGGTGCCGCCGGTTACGAGCGGCGTGGGCGGCCAGGGCATCGTGTCGTCGAACCTGCTGTCGAACCTCGGCGACGAGCTGCTCGACCTGAACAAGTACCCGGGCGAAATGAGCCCGCTCGTGCCGGGTGCCGACCCGGGCGGCATCCAGCCGATCGGCCTCGGGCCGCGCGTGCCGCTGATCATCATCTCGCCGTGGACGAAGGGCGGCTGGGTCTGCTCGGAGACGTTCGACCATACGTCGGTGCTGCGTTTCCTCGAAGCGCGTTTCGGCGTGAAGGAGCCGAACATCAGCGCATGGCGCCGGTCGATCTGCGGCGACCTCACGTCGGCGTTCGACTTCTCCGCGCGCCCCGACACGCGCACGGTGAGCTTCACGGTGCCGCAGCACATCGCGACGGCCGGCCAGGCGTACCAGGTGCCCGCGCAGCAATCGATGCCGGCGCAGGAGCCCGGCACGCGTCCGGCACGCGCGCTGCCGTACGAGCTGTTCGTACATAGTCGCGTGAGCGGGCACGACGACAGCGTGTCGCTCGACTTCGCGAATACCGGTGACGCAGGCGCGGCGTTCTACGTGTACGACCGCCGCAACCCGACGACGCCGCCGCGTCGTTACGCGGTGTCCGCGCATGACCGCTTCGTCGATACGTGGAACACGTCGGCCGCGCGCGGCGACTACCATCTCGCGGCATATGGCCCGAACGGCTATCTGTGCGAGTTCCAGGGCAACACGCGGCTCGCGGCGGACGGCCGCCACGCGAACCCCGAAGCGCGGATCGGCTACGACGTGCGCAACCGCCACGTGTACCTGCAACTGCGCAACAGCGGGCGCGCGACGTGCCGCGTGACGGTCGACAACGCATACAGCCACAAGCATGCGCGCACCTACACGCTGGAGCCGGGCGAGCGCGTCGAGGATCACTTCGAGCTGTCGTCGAGCCACGGCTGGTACGATCTGACGATCACCGCGACGACGCTGCGCGGCGGCGACGACAAGGTCGTGCGCCGCTTCGCGGGCCACGTCGAGACGGGCCGGCCGAGCCACAGCGATCCGGGGCCGGTGAAGCACACGACGGCCTGACGGCTGCCGCGCGTCGCGCGAGGCGGGTGAGGTCAGCCCGCCGCGCGACTGCCGCCTGCCGGCTGTGTTTCGGTTGCGTTCCGGCAGGCGGAATTGGCTTTTGGAAACTGAAGACTGTTGACAATGTGCCGGGCCGAGGGTATATAAGGATCATTCGCCGATATGGCGCCCTCGTTTTCTACCGCAGCGTCGCTGCCTGCCCGACCATGACTGCCCCGAACGCGCTCAGCGCCATCGAACTCCTGCAAAGCCAGTCGCTCGCGATGATTGTCCAGGACATGCTCGAGCGCGCGATCGTCTCAGGCGAATACGCGCCCGGCGAGAAGCTCAACGAAGTCGACATCGCGACCAAGCTGAACGTGTCGCGCGGCCCCGTGCGAGAAGCGTTCCGCGCGCTCGAACAGGCCGGCCTGCTGCGCAACGAGAAGAACCGTGGCGTGACGGTGCGAGTCGTGCCACTGCGTGAGGCGGAGGAGATCTACGAAGTGCGTGCGATGCTCGACGAGTCGGTCGCGCGTGCGCTCGCGAAGCGCATCTCGCCCGACACGCTGAAGGTGCTGAAGGGCATCATCCAGTCGATGAAGGACGCCGCGAAGACGCACGACGTCACGCGCTATACCGAGCTGAACGTGCAGTTCCACGACGCGATGGTCGTCGGCGTCGGCAATACGCACCTCACCGATACCTACCGCCGGCTCGTGCGCCAGCTCGGCCTGCTGCGCCAGGCGGCGATCGAGGCCGAAGAGGACGCGATCGCCGTGTCCGCTGCCGAGCACGACAAGATCGTGCAGGCGCTCGCGGGGGGCGACGAGGTGCAGGCCGTGGCACTCGTGCGCGAGCACGTGTCGCATGGTCTTGCGCGTATGCGCCGCACGCACGAGCAGGGGCTGCCGGCGGCGGGGAAGGCGGCGCGGGAAAAGGCCGTGCGCGCGTAAGCGCGCGGCAACGCCTGCGCGGGTTGCCGCGCACGGCACAAAGCAAAGGGACGCTTCGTAGCGTCCCTTTTTCATTGCGGCTTCAGGTCATGCGGGCCCTGAAGGTCAGCGCATCGTCACGCCTTGTCGGCCTTCCCGGCCGCGCTCGCGAATTTCGCGAGCCACGTGTCGACAACTGCCGGCTGCCGGCTCTCGTCCTCCGCGCGCTCCTTGCGGCGGATCGCATTGCGCACGACATGCGCGCCGACATAGCGGATCGGCTCCGGCGGGAAATGACCGAGGGGGCCGCGCACGATCGGGCTGCGCGTCCACGCGTTGTCGAGGCCGAGCACCAGCGACGACAGGATCTGCCCGCCCATGTAGGTCGGCCCCACGCCGTTACCCGAGTAGCCGAAGCCGTAGAACACGTTCGGCGCGTCGTCGAGGCGGCCGAAGAACGGGAAGCCGGTGACGGAGCGATCCGACGGCCCGTTCCAGCTCGCCGTGACCGGCACGCCCGCGAGCGACGGAAAGAATTCGCGCAGGCTCTGCGTGAGCTGCGCCTCGTACGGCGAGCGCCGGTCGAACACGGGCGCGATGCGGCTGCGCCACGAGAACGTGTTACCGCCCTTGCCGAGCATCAGCCGCCCGTCGGCGGTGGTGCGGTAGTAGTAGACGAAGATCCGCGAATCGAGCACCGACACGCCGTCCACGAGCCCGGTTCTCTCGAGCAGTTCCGGGCATTTCTCGGTGATGACCATGTCGCTCGACACGACCGCGATCGTGCGCTCGAACTGCGGAAAGCGGCTCGCCATCCATGCGTTGATCGCAAACACGAGCTTGCCCGCGCTCACGCTGCCGGACGGCGTGCGCACGACGGCCGGCTGCCCGGGCGTGAAGTCGAGCATCGGCGTGCGTTCGTAGATCCGGATACCCATCGCGAGCGCGACGCGGCGCAGCCCGCGCACGAGCTTGCCGGGATGCACGGTCGCGGCGATCGGCGAGTAGACGCCGTCGAGATTGCGTGCGGAACCGGAGCGGCGCGCGACTTCGGCGGCCGGCAGCGGCTCGTAGCTGTGGATGCCGCACGCGGCGAGCGCGTCGAGCACCGGCGCGAGCGTGCCGACCTGCGCGCGCGACGTAGCGGTGTACAGCGTGCCGTCGAGCCGCAGCTCGGCATCGATGTCGTGCGCGCGGCAGAAATCGGCGATGTACTGCACGGCCGCTTCGGATGCCTTCACGAGCCGGATCGCCTCGGCTTCGCCGAACAGGCGCCGCAGCGTCAGGAATTTCGCGGACCATGTGAGCAGGCAGCCGCCGTTGCGACCGCTCGCGCCGGCGCCGCACAGGTCGGCTTCGACGATCGCGATGTCGAGCGCGGGGTTCTGCTGTTTCGCCTGGATCGCGGTCCAGAGCCCGGTGAAGCCGCCGCCGACGATGCACACGTCGGCCTGCGTCGCACCTTGCAGCGCGGGGGCGAGATCGCCGTCGTTGAACAGCGCTTGTTCGATCCAGAAGGGTCGCATGGGAGGGTTCGTCGAAAAAGGGCGGGGCCGTGCCGCGCACGGCCCGAAACAACTGGCCGCCGCATGCGAACGTGCATGCGGCGGGGACCATCACGTCACGTCGTATTGCGTCACGTCAGGCGGCGGCTTCGGCCGACACGCTGCGCACGCCCATCGCGCGCAGCGTGTCGGCGATCGCGGCGACGGCGCCCGGAATGCCGGCTTCGCCGAAGTGGCCGATGCAGCCGACCCGGAACGTCTCGACCTCGGTCAGCTTGCCCGGATACAGGATGTAGCCGCGCTGCTTGACCTCCTGGTAGAACCGCTTGAAGTCGTAGTTCGGATCGTCCGGCGCATGGAACGTGACGATGATCGGTGCCTGGATCGCCGGGTCGAGGAACGGCCGGAAGCCGAGCGCGAGCATCCCGTCGATCAGCGCGCGATAGTTGCGCTGGTAGCGGCCGCCGCGTGCGGCGAGCCCGCCTTCGTCGACATATTGCCCGACGGCGGCGTCGAGTGCCGCGACCACGTGCGTCGGCGGCGTGAAGCGCCACTGCGTCGTGCGCTGCATGTAGACCCACTGGTCGTACAGGTCCATCGCGAGCGAGTGGCTGTTGCCTTCGCAGCGTTCGAGCGCGCTGCGCTTCGCGATCACGAAGCCGAGCCCCGGCACGCCTTCGAGGCATTTGCCGGAGGCCGCGATCACCGCGTCGAACGGCGTCGTGCGCGCGTCGATGTCGATCGCGCCGAACGAGCTCATCGCGTCGACGATCAGCGCGCGGCCGTGCTTCGCGACGACCTGCGCGATGTCGTGCAGCGGGTTCAGCACGCCGGCACCCGTTTCGCAGTGCACGAGCGCGACGTGCGTGATGGTCGGATCGGCGGCGAGCGCGCGTTCGACGTCGGCCGGATCGACGCGGCGATCCTCGCGGTAGTCGATCGTCGTCAGCTTGCGGCCGAGCACGCGGCAAATCTTCGCGATGCGCTGGCAGTACGCGCCGTTGTTCGGCACGAGCACGTGGCCGTCGCGCGGCACGAGCGTGCCGATGGCCGCTTCGACCGAGAACGTGCCGCTGCCTTGCAGCGGGACGCATTCGTGCGTGCCTTCGCCGTGCACGATCTGCAGCAGGCGTTCGCGCAGCCGCGCGGTGATCGCATTGAAGTCGCTGTCCCACGATCCCCAGTCGCGCAGCATCGCGTCGCGCGTGGTGTCGGAGGTCGTCAGGGGGCCTGGGGTGAGCAGGATGGGCTGGGCGGCGAGCGTCATGGTGTCTCCTTGATGAAGTCGGGACGTCACGTGAATGCGGCTGGAAAATCAGTGGCGATGCGGGTTGCGCCAGGCCTGCGTGCGGCGCAACAGTCGATGCGAGATGCACGCGAACAGCACGCACGCGAACGACGAGGTCGCGAGCACGAGCGTGGCCATCGCGGCGGCGGGGCCCATCTGGCCCGCGTCGTCGAGGTTCAGGATCGCGACCGACGCGGGCTGCGTGTCGGGCGAGTAGAGGAACGCGACGGCCGAGACCGTCGTCATCCCGTTGACGAACAGGTAGCGCGCGATCAGCAGGATCGCGGGCAGGCACACGGGCACGGTCACGCGCAGGAAGGTCTTGTAGAACGGCACCTTCAGCGACGCGGACACGGCCTCGAACTCGCTGTCGATCTGCCGGAGCGCGGTGACGGCGGTCAGGTGGCTCGACGCGTAGTAGTGCACCACCGTGACGATCGCGAGCAGCCACAGCGACCCGTACAGCCCGTTCAGCGGATTGCCGGGCGCGTTGAACAGGAAGATGTAGCTGATGCCGAGCACGAGCCCCGGCACGCCCATCGGCAGGATCGCGCACAGGGCGATGAAGCCGCGCAGCCAGCGCGCGCCGCGCGTCTTCTCGATCAGGTACGCGCCACCGAACACGACGATCGTGCCGCCGAGCGCCACCGTCGCGGCCATCCGCAGGCTGTTCTTGTACGCGTCGAAGATGCCGGCGCCGATCAGCCCCATCTTGTAGTGCTGCAGCCCGAGGCTCATCTGGTACGGCCAGAACTTCACGAACGACGCGAACACCGAGATGCCGACTACCGCGATGAAGAACGCGCACACGACGCCGCAGTACGCGAGCATCGCGGCGTCGAAGCCGCGCGACGGCTTCGGCTGGTACGGCGTCGAGCGCGCGCCGAGCTGCGACTGCTGGCGGCGGCGGATGAAGAAGTCGACGCCGAACGCGACGAGGGCCGGGCACAGCAGCATCAGGCTCACGACTGCGCTGCGGTTGAAGTCCTGCAGGCCGATGATCAGCTTGTAGATGTCGGTCGACAGTACGTTGTACGAACCGCCGATCACCACCGGCACGCCGAAGTCGTTGATGCACATCGTGAACGCCACCATCGTCGCGCTGATCAGCCCGTACTTCGCGCCCGGCAGCGTGATCGTGAAGAACTTTCGCGTGCGGCTCGTGCCCATCGCATCGGCGGCCTCGTAGAGCCGGCCGTCGGCGAGCGACAGCGCGGTGACGAGGATCATCAGCACGTGCGGGAACGACGCGTACACCATGCTCAGCACGATCCCCGGCAGCCCGTAGATCGAGTGGCCGTGCAGCAGCGGCTTCAGCAGCCCCGCGTTGCCGAACCAGTAGATGAACGACACTGCGGACAACAGCGTCGGCGCGAGCAGCGGCACGAGCGCGACGGTACGTGCGACGTTCTTGAGCGGCATGCACGAGCGGGTCAGCGCATACGCGAACGTGAACGCCATCGGCACGACGATCGACGTGACGAGTGCGCCGACCGTCAGCGAATGCAGCATCGAGCGCAGCACGCCGCTGTCCTCGAGATACTCGACGAAGTTGTGCGCGCCGACGAAGCGCCCGTCCGCATCGACGAAGCATTTCTGCACGACGAGCGCGAGCGGCAGCAGCAGGAACATCGACATCAGCCCGGCCATCGCCAGCAGCGCGAGCTGCGCGATGCGGTCGTGCCAGTGCGTGATCTGCCGCACGTCGGCGGGGGCGGAGGCGCCGCGGCGGCGCTCGGTCAGGACGGTGCTCATTGCAGTCGCTCCTTCGCGCTCGGGAACACGCGGACATGCTCGCGATCGAGCGCGAGGTCGATGCGCGCGCCGGCCTGCACGCCGGTGCGGTCGACGTCGTGATACGACAGGTCGGCGACGATCTCCTGGCCGTCGAGCCCGTCGATCCGGAAGCTCACGCGGCAGAACGCACCGAGGAATTCGAGCTTCTCGACGCGGCCGGCCAGCACGTTGTCGGCCGTCTCGCCCGGCACGCGGATACGCAGGTCTTCCGGCCGCACGTACACCGACACGGCCGCCCCTTGCGCGGGGCGAGCCGTTCCGTGGCGGCAGTCGAGGCCGACGGCGCCCGCGCGCAGCGAGCCGTCCTGCGCGACTTCGGCGGGAATCGTGTTGACGCGGCCGATGAAGTCCGCGACGAACGGCGACGCGGGCTGCCGGTAGATTTCGAGCGGTGTGCCGATCTGCTCGATCACGCCGTGGTTCATCACGACGATGCGATCGGCCATCGACAGCGCTTCTTCCTGGTCGTGCGTGACCATGATCGTCGTCACGCCGAGCCGCTGCTGCAGCGCGCGGATTTCCTGGCGCAGCCGCACGCGCACCCGCGCGTCGAGTGCCGACAGCGGCTCGTCGAGCAGCAGCAGGCCGGGGGAGGTCGCGAGCGCGCGCGCCAGCGCGATGCGCTGCTGCTGGCCGCCGGACAACTGGCCCGGATGCTTGCGATGGCTGTCGGGCAGGCCGACCAGTGCGAGCAGCGTGTGTACGCGGTCATGGATCGCGTCGCGCTTCATCTTGCGGTTCACGAGCCCGTACGCGACGTTGTCGTACACCGTGAGGTTGGGGAACAGCGCGTACGACTGGAACACGATCCCGTAGTCGCGCAGTTGCGGCGGCAGCCGCGAGATGTCGCGGCCGTCCTGCATGATGTGGCCGGCGTTCTGCGTCTCGAGCCCCGCGATGATCCGCAGCAGCGTGGTCTTCCCGCAGCCGGACGGCCCCAGGAAGCAGATCATTTCGCCCTTCATCACGCTCAGGTTGATGTCGGTCAGGACCTGCGTGTCGTTGTACCGCTTCTCGATGCGTTCTACGCTCAGATAAGGTGCCATGCGCGCCTCCATGCTGGGGCGGCCCGGGGGCCGGATTCGACGACGGAAAGGGTGGCGCGGGGCGGCGCGCGGCGCGGCCCCGCTGCCGGTCGCGGCATTACTGCTGCGTTTTCGAGCCGTAGCGCTTCTGCCACGTGTCGAGGATCGACTGGCGGTTCTTTGCCGACCACACGAAGTCGTTCTTCACGAGCAGGTCCGAGTAGTTGTCGGGGATGCCGGCCAGCTTCCGTGCGACACCCGGGTACGCGACGATCGCCCACCAGCGCGCGGTGATCTGGTTCGCATCCTTGCTCGCCATGAAGTCGGCCAGCTTCTTCGCGGCGTCGGGCTGCTTCGTCGTCTTCATGATCGCCGTGCCTTCCATGTCCCAGCCGAGCCCTTCCTTCGGGAACACGAGATCGATCGGCGCGCCCTGCGACTGCAGTTCGTGGCCGCGGAACTCGAACGAGATGCCGATCGGGAATTCGCCGGTGCCGGCGAGCGTGCAGGGCTTCGAGCCCGAGTGCACGTACTGCGCGACGTTCTTGTCGAGCGCGTCCATGAATTTCCAGCCGCGGTCGTCGCCGAAGGTCTGCAGCCATGCGGTCACGTCGAGGTAGCCGGTGCCGGATGAAACCGGGCTCGGCATCACGATCGCGCCTTTATAGACGGGCTTCGTCAGGTCTTCCCACGACGTCGGCTTCGGAATGCCCTTCGCCTGCGCGGCGACGCGGTTGTAGCAGATCGTCGCGCCCCATACGTCCATGCCGACCCAGTGCGGCGGCGTGTTTGCGTCGCTGTACTTGCGCGTGAGCTGGTCGAAGTCCTTCGGCGTGTACGGCATCAGCATGCCCTGCAGGTCGAGCAGCGTGAGGCTCGACGCGGCGAGGCCGAGCACCACATCCGCGCGCGGGTTGTTCTTTTCCGCGAGCAGCTTCGCGGTGACCGAACCGGTCGAGTCGCGCACCCAGCGGATCTCGATATCGGGGTTCGCTTTCTCGAACGCGTCCTTGTAGGGCTTCATCGCCTCGTCTTCCAGCGCGGTATAGACGAGCAGCGACGTCTTCGCGTGCGCCGCCTGCACCGCGCCGAGCGCGACCGCCGCGGCCAGTGCGAAGCGGGCCGCGCCCGCCGCCCATGCGTTCAAACGCTTGTTTACCGGCACTTCGTTCATCTTCAGACCCCTTGACTGTGGCGCCGCGGCACGCGGCGGATGAGTGGAGACCAGCCCTCTTGCTGCTACGTTGTTTTGCTTTCTGTTCGCTGCATGTTGTTGACAATCTACAAATCATCAATTTTAATGTCAAGCATGGAAAACACCTCCCTTCGGCGCGACGCGGGCGCCGACGGCTCTACCCTTCGAACTGAAAGGAATGAACGTCATGAATGAAACGCCTGTATCCGTGGAAGTGAACGGCCGCCGCTACAACTGGATGAGCCGGCCCGTGGTGGTCGTCTGCGTCGATGGCTGCGCATACGAATATCTGGAAGAAGCGGCCGAGGCCGGCGTCGCGCCGTTCCTGCGCACGCTGCTGAAGCCGGGCACGGCGCTCAAGGGCGAGTGCGTGGTGCCGAGCTTCACGAACCCCAACAACCTGTCGATCGTGACAGGCGTGCCGCCGGCGGTGCATGGGATAAGCGGCAACTACTTCTACGATCGCGACACCGGTGCCGAGGTGCTGATGAACGATCCGAAGTACCTGGTCGCACCGACCGTGCTCGCGACCTTCGCGGAGCAAGGGGCGAAGGTCGCGGTCGTCACCGCGAAGGACAAGCTGCGCCGCCTGCTCGGCAAGGGGCTGAAGGGCATCTGCTTCTCGTCGGAAAAGGCCGACGAGGCGAGCGTCGAGGAAAACGGCATCGACAACGTGCTCGAGCTGGTCGGCAAGCCGGTGCCGAGCGTGTACAGCGCGGACCTGTCGGAATTCGTGTTCGCAGCCGGCGTGCGCCTGCTCGAAACGCGCCCGATCGACCTGATGTACCTGTCGACGACCGACTACGTGCAGCACAAGTGCGCGCCCGGCACCGAAGGCGCGAACGCGTTCTACGCGATGATGGACAAGTACCTGCAGCGCCTCGACGAACTCGGCGCGATCGTCGCGATCACGGCCGACCACGGGATGAACGCGAAGCACGACGACGAAACCGGCGAGCCGAACGTGATCTACCTGCAGGAGCTGTTCGACGAGTGGCTCGGCGAGGACGCGGCACGCGTGATCCTGCCGATCACCGATCCGTACGTCGTGCACCACGGTGCGCTGGGTTCGTTCGCGACCGTCTACGTGCCGGCGACGGCCGATGCCGAGGCGCTGCGCGCACGGCTCGCCGCGGTCGACGGCATCGAGGTCGTGCTGACGGGCGCCGAGGGCTGCGCGCGCTTCGAGCTGCCGCCGGCGCGGATGGGCGACCTGATCGTGATCTCGAAGCAGGACGTCGTGCTCGGCACGCGCCGCATCAAGCACGACCTGTCGGGCCTCGACGTACCGCTGCGCTCGCACGGCGGGATCTCCGAGCAGATCGTGCCGCTGATCTTCAGCAAGCCGGTCGCGGGCGACGTCTCGGGCCGCGCGCGGCTGCGCAACTTCGACATCATCGACATCGCGCTCAACCATCTGCAGTGATGCGCACGCATCCGTAAGGGGACACACTCATGAACGCCATTGCAGCATCGACGGACGTCCGCGAGATTCGTCGCGAAGCACTGCGAATCGATGGGGAACGGATTCATCGGGACGCGGTAATCGAAGTGCGCAACCCGTACGACGGCTCGCTGGTCGGCACCGTGCCGAAGGCGACGCTGGACGATGTGAAGCGCGCCTTTGCGGCAGCCCGCGCCTACCGGCCGACGCTCACGCGCCACGATCGCGCGGCGATCCTGCGCCGCGCGGCCGACATCGTGCGTGCGCGCACCGCCGAGATTGCAGCGCTGATCACGGCCGAGGCCGGCTTGTGCATCAAGGATTCGACGTACGAAGCCGGCCGCGTCGCCGACGTGCTGACGTTCGGCGCCGGCGAAGTGCTGAAGGACGACGGGCAGATCTTCTCGTGCGACCTGACACCGCACGGGAAGAAGCGCCGCGTGTACACGCAGCGCGACCCGCTGCTCGGTGTGATCTCGGCAATCACGCCGTTCAACCATCCGATGAACCAGGTCGCGCACAAGATCGTGCCGTCGGTCGCGACCAACAACCGGATCGTCGTGAAGCCGTCGGAGAAGGTGCCGCTGTCGTGCTACCTGTTCGCGGACATCCTGTACGAAGCCGGCCTGCCGCCGCAGATGCTGCAAGTGCTCACCGGCGACCCGAAGGAGATCGCCGACGAACTGATCACGAACCCGGCGATCGATCTCATCACGTTCACCGGCGGTGTGTCGATCGGCAAGTCGATCGCGTCGCGGATGGGCTACCGGCGCGCAGTGCTCGAGCTTGGCGGCAACGATCCGATCATCGTGATGGAAGACGCCGACCTCGACGAAGCGAGCACGCTCGCGGTGTCGGGTTCGTACAAGAACTCAGGCCAGCGCTGTACGGCGATCAAGCGGATGCTCGTGCACGAGTCGGTGGCCGATCGCTTCACGGAGCTGGTGGTCGAGAAAACGCGTGCGTGGTCATACGGCAATCCGGCCGATCCATCGGTCGACATGGGTACGGTGATCGACGAGGCGGCCGCGAAGTTCTGCGAGCAACAGGTGAACGATGCGATCGCGCGCGGTGCGCGGCTGCTGGTCGGCAACGTCCGCGACGGCGCGCTGTATTCGCCGACGGTGATCGATTGCGTGACGCCCGACATGCCGCTCGTGAAATACGAAACCTTCGGCCCCGTATCGCCGATCATGCGTTTTCGCGACATCGACGAAGCGATCCGGATGTCGAACAGCACCGACTATGCGTTGTCGTCGTCGGTCTGCACGAACCGCTTCGACAGCATCACGCGTTTCATCACCGAGCTGGAGGTCGGCAGCGTGAACGTGCGCGAAGTGCCGGGCTACCGGCTCGAGCTGACGCCGTTCGGCGGCGTGAAGGATTCGGGGCTCGGGTACAAGGAGGGCGTGCAGGAAGCGATGAAGAGCTTCACGAATACGAAGACGTATTCGCTGCCGTGGTAAGCGATGTGTGATGCGGACGCGCCGGTTCGAAGGCCGGCGCGCGGAATGTCCCCCGGCGGGATGCGGCTGCGACGGGTGCCAGGCGACGGTCAATCGTCGTCGTCGTCGCGGTGATGTCGCCAGCCGCGATGCCAGCCGTTGTCGTGCCGGTAGCGGCGATAGCGATATTCGCCGTAGTACGGGCCGAAATAGACGGGCGCCGGCTCGTACACGACGGGCGGCGGTGTGTAGTAGACAGGCGGCGGTGCCTCGATCACCGGCCCCGGTACGCCGAAGTACACGCCGATGTCGGCATGCGCGAACGCGCTGGCCGACAGGCAGGCGGCCGCGATGCCGACGGCACTGGACAACAGGATGCGTTTCATTTGCCGTTCACTCCGCTCGTGGGGGCAACGCCCGTGAGCAACAGGTTCACCTGTCTTCATGGTACGTAGCGCATGCCGAATGGGTGATACCGCGATGTCGCTTCTGTAACCGCCGGTAACGAATCGTCGGACGATCGCCGTGCTGCATCGCGACGGATTTCATCGGCGGGGTGAGCGTGGCTGGCCGGCACGTTATTCGATGCGTTCATATCGTTAGCGGATTTGCGTTTTTGCGGGACTTCGACGCGTCGGTAGAATTCGCGGACCTCTCGAACGGCACACGCGTGCCGCGGGATCATTCCCTCCAATCATTCGGGGTCCGCACCATGAAATTCCTTCGCTCCATCCTGGTCGTCGCCATGCTGCAGGCCGTTGCGGTCACGAGCGCACTGGCTGCCGATGACCTGTCGCAGATCAAGTCGTCCGGCGTGTTCCGGGTCGGCACCGAAGGGACCTACGCGCCGTTCACGTACCACGACGAAACCGGCAAGCTGACGGGCTTCGACGTCGATATCGCGACCGCGATCGCGCGACGCCTCGGCGTGAAGCCGCAGTTCGTCGAAGGCAAGTGGGACGGGCTGATCGCGGGCCTCGACGTGAACCGCTACGACGCGGTCGTCAATGAAGTGTCGATCACCGACGCGCGCAAGGCGAAATACGATTTCTCGACACCGTACATCACGTCGCGCGCGGTGCTGATCGTGCGTGCGGACAACACGACGATCCGCTCGTTCGACGACCTCAAGGGCAAGAAATCCGCGAACACGCTGACCAGCAATTTCGGCAAGCTCGCAGCCGCGCACGGCGCGGACGTGGTGCCCGTGCAGGGCTTCAACGAATCGATCGACCTGCTGAGCTCGGGGCGCGTCGACGCGACGATCAACGATTCGCTGTCGTACCTCGATTTCCGCAAGCACAAGCCGGACGCGAAGCTGAAGATCGCGGCGACCGACACCGGTGGCGCGAGCGACGCATCGGGCGTGCTGCTGCGCAAGGGCAGCCCCGCGCTGGTGGCCGCGATCGACAAGGCGCTCGCGGACATCAAGGCCGACGGCACCTACGCAAAGATCTCGCAGAAGTATTTCGGCCGCGACGTGTCGCAGCCGTGACGCGAGGCTGAACGATGCCGGCCTGGCTTCACCTGATGGCGGAATCGCTGCGGCCCCTGCTCGTCGCGGGGCTCGTGTTCACGGTGCCGCTCACGCTCGCGTCGTTCGCGATCGGCCTGCTGCTCGCATTCGGCGCGGCGCTTGTGCGGCTGTTCGGGCCGCGCTGGGCGCAGGCCGCCGTGCGTTTCTACATCTGGCTGTTTCGCGGTTCGCCGCTGCTCGTGCAGTTGTTCGTGATCTTCTACGGCCTGCCGAGCGTCGGCATCGTGCTCGATCCGCTGACGGCCGCGGTGATCGGCTTCTCGCTGAACGTCGGCGCGTACAACGCCGAGGTGATTCGCGGCGTGATCGAATCGATTCCGAAGGGGCAGTGGGAGGCCGCGTACTCGATGGCGATGACGCGCCCGCAGGCGTTGCGCCGCGCGATCCTGCCGCAGGCGGCGCGCGTCGCGCTGCCTGCGCTGTCGAATTCGTTCATTTCGCTCGTGAAGGACACGTCGCTCGCGGCCGTGCTGACCGTGCCGGAGATCTTCCAGGCCGCGCAGCGGATCGCGGCCGTGACCTACGAGCCGATGATTCTCTATACGGAAGCCGCGCTGATCTATCTGCTGCTCAGCTCGGTGCTGTCCACGCTGCAGCGTCGCCTCGAAGCCCGCTTCGGCCGTCATGCGCTGTTCCAGGCGGAGTGGCGATGATCCGGCTCGAACGCATCGACAAGTCGTTCGGCACGCATCGCGTGCTGCACGGGATCGACCTCGCGTTGCAGCCCGGTAGCGTGACGGCGCTGATCGGGCCGTCCGGCAGCGGCAAGAGCACGTTGCTGCGTTGCGTGAACCTGCTCGAAGTGCCCGAGGCGGGCACGCTGACGGTCGGTGATGTGCGCGTCGACTTCTCGCCGGCGCACCGGCCAGCGCGCGACGCCGTGTTCGCGGTGCGCCGACAGACCGGGATGGTGTTCCAGAACTTCCAGCTGTTTCCGCACCTGAGCGTCGTGCAGAACGTGATGGAAGGGCTCGTCACCGTGCAGCGCTGGCCGCGCGAACGGGCCCGCGAACGCGCGCTCGCACTGCTCGAGAAGGTCGGCATCGCGGACAAGGCCGACGCGTGGCCCGGTACGTTGTCGGGCGGCCAGCAGCAACGCGTCGCGATTGCACGTGCGCTCGCGCCGTCGCCGCAGGTGCTGTTGTGCGACGAACCGACGTCGGCGCTCGATCCGGAGTTGTCCGTCGAAGTGGTCGAGGTGCTGCGCCAGCTCGCGCGCGAAGGCACGACGATGCTGATGGCGACGCACGACCTGCGGCTGGCCGCGTCGATCGCGCACGACGCGGTGTTTCTCGCGGACGGTCGCGTCGTCGAGGCCGGTGCGTCGCGCGACCTGTTCGGCGACCCGCGCGATCCGCGCACCGCGAAGTTCATCTCGACACTCGCGCAGGGCGTGCCGGTGTTCTGACGCGACAAGCGGTACCGCTGGCGATCAACCGTGCCGTGGCCCGTCGAGCACCGCCGCGACGATCGCCTCCGGTGCATCTTCCTGCACCAGGTGGCCCGCGCGCGGCACCCTGATCAGCTGGCCGTTCGCGATGCGATCGGCCAGCGCCTGCCCCTGTTCGAGCGGAATCCACGCGTCGTCCTCGCCCCACACGATGCGCACCGGAAAATCGGGCGGCGCGTAACGGGCCTCGGCTTCCTCGATGTAGCACTGGCGCATCTGCGCGATCTGACGATAGAACGCGGCCTGACCAACGGGCGTGAGCCACGGCGCGCGGTAGATCGACAGCGCGTCGTCGCTCAGCGGCCGGGCGACCGCATTGCCGAGATACGCCGACACGAGCGCGTGATGCGCATACGCAGGCAGTCCGGTGAATGCGGCTTCGTGTTGCGCGACGTGGCGTACGAACGGCGAACCCTGCGGCGCGATCGCGACCGGATTCACGAGCGTGAGATCCGCATAGGCGACGCCGTCGAGGTAGTGCGCGCGCAGCACGGTTGCGCCGCCGTAGTCGTGCGCGAGCACGCGCGGGCACGAAATGTTCCACTCATCGAGCAGTGCGCCGAACAGCACGTTCTGGCGACCGAGCGACACGTCGGCGTCCGGCATGTCGGATTGACCGTAGCCGAGCAGGTCGTAGAAGAACACGCGATGACGGCGCGCGAGCCACGGTGCGATCCGGCGCCACACCTGCGACGAAAACGGCGTGCCGTGCACGAGCACGAGCGGCGGGCCTTCGCCGAGCGTTCCCCACGCAATCCGGTGGCCTTCGAAAATGAAGCGATTGGCGAGTTCGAGCATCGGCCTCTCCGTGCTAACCTGTTTTGGTTGTTAACAGGTTACGCCGGATTGTCCGGATGCGAAACCGATAGGTGCAAATAAATGGTTACTCGATACGAGCCCGCGCGACCCGCGCACACATGGGGCGCTGCCGATTTCGTCGGCGGCCATCCGGCGCTCGACTTCCTCAACACGGTGGCCGATACGGGCAAGACGCGCGATGCGGACAAACTCGTCGACTGGCCGGCCGTGCACGCGTGGGCGGAACGATCGGGGTTGCTGGCGCCGGCCGATCTGGCGCGGCTTCTGCGTCATGCGCGACATGACGACGCCGACGCGCTGGCCGCGCTGCATCGCTTTCGGGAGGATGCCTACACGGCGATCGCGCACCTGACGGCCGGAGAGGGCGGCACGGCCGGCGCGCGTGCGGCGGAACGGCTTACCGTTGCGATACGCGAGGCGATCGGGCGCAGCGCGTTCGATGCGGTCGACGGCCGGTTCGCGTGGCGGCCCGACGCGCGCGCCGCGTCGCGTTGGGTCGATGCGGCCGCACTCGGCTTCGAGCAGTTGTTGCGCAGCGATGATTTCGCGCGCGTGCGGCAGTGCGGCCGGTGCACGTGGTTCTTCGTCGATCGCGGCCGCGGCGTCGGGCGCCGCTGGTGCGACATGCGCACGTGCGGGAACCGCGCGAAGGTGGAGGCGTTCAGGGAGCGGTGATGCGCGCGCCGTGCCGGTTGTCGTGCCACGTGGTGCGCGGCCGGCGCGCGAATGTCATTGCGCGGTGTCGTGCGATCGATGGTCCGGCCACAGCGTCGCGGCGACGAACAGCCCGGCCGCGAGGAACGGTGCACCGATTGCCAGCAGGATGGCCGTGAGGCCCCAGCGATCCCAGAAGCGGTCGACGACCGCGCGCTCGGGGGTGACGGGGTCGTACAGCACGTTGACCGCTTCGCCTTCCTGCAGGCCCGGATGCGATGACGCCGAGCCCTGGGCGAACGTGATCTGGCGTCCGCTGTCGGTCGTGAACGCGACGATCGCCGAATACAGCGACGTGCGCGAGCGGGACGACCGCGCATTCTTTGCGATCTCGACGACGTGGCCGGTAGAGCGCGCGTAGTGGTGGACGATCTGCCACTGACGCAAGCCGGCTGCGCCGGCTCCGGCGATGAAGCCCGTGCCGATCGTGATCGGAATCAGCACGATCGCGATATCCCAGCGGCGTCGCGCCTGCTTGCGCTCGGCTCGGGCCGGCGGTGCGTCGGATTGCATGCGGTGGCGCTTGCCGACGATCAGCAGGGCGCCGATCGCGAACGACGCGACGGCGAGCAGTGCCGACACCGCCGCCGGAAACCAGCGTTGCGCGAAATCGTCGATCAGCGCGGGGCGCTCGGGATGGACGGGGTCGAGCAGGACGTCGACGTTCTCGCCGATGTCGTAGGCGGGGATGGTCGAGGCGGTATTGCCGGCGATCTCGCGGCGCTGGCCGTCGTTCGCGAGATACGCGACGATCGGCCGGTACGCGCGCATCGCGTCGCTGTCCTGCACGATACGTACGACCGTGCCCGGCGTGCGAACCAGGTGGCCGGCCACCTGGCCGGTCGTGACGGCGAGCACGCCCGCCAGTACGAGCAGCACGGCGCCGAGCGCCAGCGCGACGAGCGCGCCCTTACCCGGCATGACCGGATCCGGTTCGTGCGTCGCACTGCGGATTCCGGCGTGATCGGGCGAGCGGCGTGTCCCGGCGGACAGGCCGATATCGGCGCAACCAGGCCCTCTGAATGGTCGCGTCTCGGTTACATGCTTCCATGTCTGACGTCCCATGTTCTCTCAGTGCCGGCGGGCAAACGGCAGCCCGTGCGCCGGTCGTGTGATATTTGTCGGACGATTCTAGCGGAAACGTTGCGGAACAGGCGTGCGGTGGCGTACTGCGACAGGGCGCGCGCCACGAATGCGGCGGCGGAAAGGAAAAAGCCCGGTTAGCTTTCGCTAACCGGGCTTCGGAATTCCTGGTGGGGCGTGAGTGACTCGAACACTCGACCTACGGATTAAGAGTCCGCTGCTCTACCAACTGAGCTAACGCCCCCAACAGAAGAAAGATTATGCATGGGTATTTCAGACCTTGCAAGCCCTTTCTGCAAATTTCCCAAAATATTTCGTCACGACAACGGCAGCTGTCGGCCCGATGACGAGCGATCGCAGTTTCCGCGCTCCCGGTATGATGACGCCACACGTGTTGCGCGGCGGTCGCGCAACGCTTTCTGGGCTTTCGAAGATGGACGAAAACGCAGTCCGCGAATTGCTGGATCGCCTGCTGGCCCCCTGGGTCCGCTCGCTCGGTCTGGTCCCTGTGTCGATCGGCGACGACAGCGTCACGCTGCGCCTGCCGTTTTCCGGCGAATTCCGCCATTCGGGCGGCATCATCTGCGGCCAGGTGTTCACGGCGGCCGCCGACACCGCGATGGTGGTCGCGATTTCGGCCGCGCTTGGCGAGTTCCGGCCGATGACGACCGTGTCGCTGAACACGAACTTCATGCGGCCCGTGCGCAAGGGCGACGTGCTCGTCACCGCGCGCGTGCTGCGGATGGGCCGCAATCTCGTATTCGGCGAAGTCGAACTGTTCGACGAGGACGGCAAGATGGCGGTCCACGCGACGTCGACCTACGCGCTCGTCAGCTGAGCGGCGCGATGTTCGACCAGATCGTCTTTGCGGGCGGCGGCAATCGCTGCTGGTGGCAGGCCGGCTTCTGGGACGTCGCCCAGCCGGCGCTCGGCCTGCGCCCGCGTGTGATTACCGGCATCTCGGCCGGCGCGGCGACCGCGTGCATGCTGTATACGCGCGACGCCGCCTGGGTGATGCGCTATTACGAAGAGGCGCTGCGCCACAACCGGAAGAATGCGTACTGGGGCAACCTGTTCGGACGCGAGCCCGTGTTTCCGCATTACCGGATTTACCGTCAGGCGCTGCTCGACATCTACGGCGAGCCGTTCGCGAAGCTTGCCGCGGCGCCGGAGATCCGCATCGGCGTGTCGCACGTGCCGCGCTGGCTCGGCGCACGCAGCGCGGTGGCCGCCGGCCTCGTCGCATACAACATCGAGAAGTACGTGCGCAAGACGCTGCACCCGACGCTCGGGCGCACGCTCGGCTTTCGGCCGGAATTCGTGCGCGCGCAGGCCTGCACGCGCGTCGACGATCTCGCCGACCTGATCCTGCAGTCGTCCTGCACGCCGCCGTTCACGCCGGTGCTGCGTCGCGGCGGCCGGCCCGTGCTCGACGGCGGGATGGTCGACAACGTGCCGGTCGACGCGCTCGACCCGACGCCGGGCGACGTGCTCGTGCTCGTCACGCGGCTGTACCCGCGGCCGCAGATGTTCACGGTCGCGCATGGCGAGCAGCGGCGGCTGTACGTCCAGCCGTCGAGCAAGGTGCCGATTTCGAGTTGGGATTACACGAGCCCGTCGCAGATGCGGCATGCGTACGACCTCGGGCGGCGCGACGGCGAGCATTTCCTCACGCGCGTCGGCACGATGACGGGCGGCCGCGCGGCCGCCTGAAGACGGGAAGCAGGAAGCGGGGCCGCGCGGCGGGCGCGGCCCGCGGCGCTCAGCGCACGCGGCGCGGCGTCAGGGCTTCCGGGTTGACGACGCTCGACATGTCGCCCTGGTCGAACGCCAGGATGTTCCTGAATGCCGCGCTGAAGTAGAGCTCGTAGCTTTCGCGCTCGACGTAGCCGATGTGCGGCGTGCAGATCACGTTTTCCATCCGCAGCAGGCTGTAGCCCTGCAGGATCGGCTCGCTCTCGAACACGTCGATCGCGACCATCCCCGGACGGTTGTGCGACAGCGCGTTGACCAGTGCATTTTCCTCGAGCAGTTCGGCGCGGCTCGTGTTGACGAGCAGCGACGTCGGCTTCATCCGCATCAGGTCTTCCTGCTTCACGATCCCGCGCGTGTCGTCGTGCATGCGCAGGTGCAGCGACAGCACGTCGCTCTGCTCGAACAGCGCTTCGCGGCTTTCGGCGGCCGTATAGCCGTCGGCGCGCGCGGCCTCGAGCGAATGCTCGCGGCCCCAGATCAGCACGTTCATCCCGAACGCCTTGCCGTAGCCGGCGACGAGCCGGCCGATCTTGCCGTAACCCCAGATGCCGAGCGTCTGGCCGCGCAGCACCTGGCCGAGGCCGAAGTTCGGCGGCATCGCCGACGTCTTCAGGCCCGACTGCTGCCACGCGCCTTGCTTCAGGTTCGCGACGTACTGCGGAATGCGGCGCTGGGCGGCCATCACGAGCGCCCAGGTCAGCTCGGCGGGGGCAATCGGCGAGCCCGTGCCTTCGAGCACCGCGATGCCGCGGTCGGTACAGGCTTCGAGATCGATGTGGCTCGAAATGCGGCCGGTCTGGCTGATCATGCGCAGGTTCGGCAGCTTGGCGAGCAGTTGCGACGAAATCGGGGTCCGTTCGCGAATCAGCACGAGCGCCTCGACTTCCGCCAGACGGCTGGCGAGTTGTCCCAACCCGCGCACCGTATTGTTGAAGACCTTCACGTCGTGGTCGGCAAGCATCTCGAAGCAGTTCAGCTTGCGGACGGCGTCCTGGTAGTCGTCGAGGATGGCAATTTTCATGGTGAACGGGTGTCGCGCGTTGAAAGCGGCGGTGGCGGCGGCGCACGTCGCGCACCCGTCCCGCCCGGCCGGGGCCGACATCATGCTACGTCGGCCGCCTTCATGGTGTCTTTTTAACAGGTTGTTACGCTCCGCCGCAATTGGCGTCAGCCTGACCCGGAGCCGCTTGCGCGGCGGGCGGAAGGGTGCGCTGTTGTGTCGCATCAAATACGTCCTTCCTGATTCGGCCGCTTACTCGACGAGGTTCACCCAATTGTTGCTCCAATCAGAATAATTGGATCAACTATCCGCAGAAGGCGAGGATTTTTGACTATTTTTATCGTCAACAGGGGCCTTGTTGAGCAACTCTGCATCATTTCCGCTGTCGTAGGAGAATTACGCATTTGCATCATCTTTTTGAAGTTGTAACAGCGGCAGGAGTCGTTTATGGATCATTTGCAGTCGATGCGCGTGTTCGTCAAGGTTGCAGATCTCGGCAGTTTTGCGCGGGCCGCGAGTGCAATGGATATCTCCAACGCGGTCGCGACGCGTCACGTCGCCGATCTGGAAGGCCGGCTCGGCACGCGTTTGCTGAACCGCACCACGCGCAGTCTTTCCCTGACGGAGTCGGGCCAGGTCTATCTGGAGCGTGCTCGCCAGATCCTCGATGAGCTCGAGGATGTCGAGCAGATGGTCGTCGCGCGCAATCACGAGCCGGTCGGCACGTTGCGCATCGTCGCGCCGGTCGTGTTCGGCCTGCATAACCTCGCGCCCGTGTTGCAGTCGTACACCGAGAATTTCCCGAAAGTGGTGCCGGATCTGACGCTGGTCGATCGACAGGTCGATCTCGTCGAGGAAGGCTTCGACGTCGGTATCGTCGTCACGCGCCAGATGCGCAGCGCGAGCATCGTCACGCGGCGCCTGACCACCGGCTGCATGACCGTGTGCGCAACGCCGAGCTATCTGGAAAAGCACGGCGTGCCGACCCATCCGGAGCATCTCGCCGAGCACCCGAGCCTGAGCTTGCCGACCGAATACTGGGGCGACGAGCGCGTGTTTACGGGGCCGGACGGCGAAGTGCGCGTGCGCCCGACCAACGTGATCGTCGCGAACAACACCGCGATGCTGCGCCAGTTCGCGCTGCTCGGGATGGGTGTCGCGATCCTGCCGAGCTACCTGATCGGCGGAGACATCGCGCGCGGCGCGCTCGTGCGGCTGCTGCCGGATTTCCGGCTGCCGCAGGTCGAGATCAACATTGCTTACCCGAGCCGGCGCCATCTGCCCGCGAAGGTGCGCACGTTCATCGACCACCTCGTCGAGCATTTCAGCCACTCGACCGACGCGACGATGGGCGAGCAGTGGGCTGCGCAGAGTTCCGTGCTCGCGCCGATCGGCGTCGAGACGCGTGCCGAGCAGCCGGAAGCGGCCGACCCGAACCTGTCGCCGCGCTTGCCGCGTTCGCCACGCACGCGCGTTGCGGCGCCGTCGCCGCTGTAACGGCGCGACGGCCGGGCGGCGGTTGTCGCCGCACAAAGAAAAACGCGGATCGAGCAATCGATCCGCGTTTTTTTATGGCTGCCTGCCGGAGCCGGATGGGCCGGGGGAGGCCCCGGCGGCCGGTCGTTACGAGCCGGTCTTGCGCGCCGTCGTTTTGCGAGCGGCCGTCTTGGTTGCGGTCTTGGCGGCGGTCTTGCGAGCCGGTGCCGGTTTCTCTTCGGCACCTTCCGTCACGGTTTCGGCATCCTTCGTCGCCGATTTTGCTGTCTTCTTCGCGGCAGCGGCCTTCGGCTCCTTCTTCTCGAACTCGAAGCCGATCTTGCCGTCCGGCTGCTTCACGAGGAATGCCTTGAAGTTGCGGCCCGTGCGCGACGACTTGAAGTTCGGCAGCAGATCCGTGCGGCCGTCGGCCAGCAGCTTGCCCATCTGCTCGCGCGTGATTTCCTGCTGCAGGATCACCTTGCCCGAGCGGAAGTCGCAGGTCTTCGGGTTGGCCACCGAGTGCTCGCACACGTAGCTCATCCCGTGCTCGAACACGCGGCCCTTGCACTTCGGGCACGCGCCGACCGGTTCCTGCGCGGAGAAGTCGGGCGCTTCGCCTTCCTCGCCGCCCGTGTCCTGACCGAAGTCGAACTCGAGCTTGTAGTTCTTCGTCTCGTCGTCGAAGGACAGCTTGAGGATCGCCGAGAACGGGCGGCCCATCTTGCTGCGGAAGCCGGACAGCGGGCCGATCGTCTTCTCGCGCAGCAGTTCCTCGACTTCCGGGATCTCGAACTGCCGGCTGCCCGGGATCTTCGAGATCGAGAACTCGCACTTCGTGCACGCGAAGCGGCGGTAGTTTTCCTTTACCTGGCCGCCGCAATTCGGGCACGGTGTCTCGAGCGTCGCGTAATCGCCGGGGATCGTGTCCGAATCGTATTCCTTCGCGCGCTTCACGATCTGCTGCGTCATGCGGGCGATTTCCTGCATGAACGCTTCGCGCCCGAGGTTGCCGCGCTCCATCTGCGACAGCTTGTATTCCCATTCGCCGGTGAGCTCGGGCGCGGTGAGTTCCTTCACGCCGAGCCCGCGCAGCAGCGTCATCAGCTGGAATGCCTTCGCGGTCGGGATCAGTTCGCGGCCTTCGCGCACGAGGTATTTCTCGCCGAGCAGGCCTTCGATGATCGCCGCACGCGTGGCCGGCGTGCCGAGGCCCTTCGCGGCCATCGCCTCGCGCAGTTCGTCGTCCTCGACGAGCTTGCCCGCGCCTTCCATCGCGGACAGCAGCGTCGCTTCCGAGTAGCGTGCGGGCGGCTTCGTGACGAGCGCGACGGCGGCGATTTCGTCCGTCTTCACCTTCTCGTCCTTCTGCACCGGCACGAGGTTCGCATCCGCGCCTTCGGCGTCGCGGCCGTACACCTGCAGCCAGCCCGGCTCGACGAGCACCTTGCCTTCGGTCTTGAAGTGATGGCCGGCGACTTCGGTGATCCGCGTCGTGACGCGGAATTCGGCGGCCGGGAAGAACACGGCGAGGAAGCGCTTCACGACCATGTCGTACAGCTTCTGCTCCGGCTCGGACAGCGACTTCGGCGCCTGCAGCGTCGGGATGATTGCAAAGTGGTCGCTGATCTTCGAGTTGTCGAAGATCCGCTTGTTCGGCTTCACCCAGCCCTTGTCGAGCACCTGCTTCGCATGCGGCAGGTAGTTGTTGCTCTCCTTGAGCATCTCGAGCGTGGACTCGACCGTCGACAGGTAGTCTTCCGGCAGCGCGCGCGCGTCGGTACGCGGGTAGGTCAGCACCTTGTGCTTTTCATACAGCGCCTGCGCGAGGCCGAGCGTGTTCTTCGCGGAGAAGCCGAAGCGGCTGTTCGCTTCGCGCTGCAGGCTCGTCAGGTCGAACAGCAGCGGCGACAGCTGCGTCGACGGCTTCGATTCCTCCGAGACCGTGCCGACCTGGTCGCGACACGCGGCGACGATCGTTTCGGCAGCCGGCAGGCTCCACAGGCGGGAGTCGCGCCTTTCCGGATCGAATTCGTCGCGCTTGAATTTCGGGTCGTACCACTTGCCTTCGTAGAAGCCGCCCGCGCACGCGAATTCGGCCTTCACTTCCCAGTAGTCGCGCGGGATGAAGCGGCGGATTTTCTCTTCGCGTTCGACGACGATCGACAACGTTGGCGTCTGAACGCGGCCAACTGTCGTCAGGAAGAAGCCGCCGCCCTTGCTGTTGAACGCGGTCATCGCGCGGGTGCCGTTGATCCCGACGAGCCAGTCGGCTTCCGAGCGGCAGCGCGCAGC
The DNA here is from genome assembly GCF_902499025.1 of Burkholderia lata. GTDB lineage: Bacteria > Pseudomonadota > Gammaproteobacteria > Burkholderiales > Burkholderiaceae > Burkholderia > Burkholderia lata_C. The sequence continues at coordinate 54,971 of NZ_CABVPW010000045.1, forward strand.
GTCGGCGAGCGGCAGCATGTCCGCGTCGCTGCGCAGGTTCGCGAAGCCGTCGCGGATCGCCTGCGGAGTCATCGACTGCAACCACAGGCGCTGGACCGGCTGCTTCGCTTTCGCATGCTGCGCGATCAGGCGGAAAATCAGCTCGCCCTCACGCCCCGCGTCACATGCGTTGATCAGGCGGTCGACGTCCTTGCGCTTCAGCAGCTTGGTGAGCACCTTGAGGCGCGACTCGCTTTTTGCGATCGGGTTCAGGTCGAAATGCGGGGGGATGACGGGCAGATGCGCGAAGCTCCATTTCCCGCGCTTGACCTCGTACTCTTCCGGGGCGGCGATTTCCAGCAAGTGGCCGACAGCGGACGAAAGGACGAAATCGTCGCTTTCGTAATACTCGTCATGCTTGGTAAAGCCGCCCAAAGCGCGTGCGATGTCGTTCGCGACAGAAGGCTTTTCCGCAATGATCAGTGCTTTGGACATGACAGGTGTGTGTTGGTAGACCGGGTTCGCCGGTTGTGGGTCCCTTTTACGACCGCTTTATAGCACACGCCGCAGCGATGGCGGCTCAGCGTGCAAAAAGCGGCTCATCATAGAGGGGGGCCGCAACGGCGGCAAGCGCCCGGCGCGGCGGAGCGCGCAAACGCGCGCAAAACCACCGGGCCGGCTCGCGAATTCAGGCTTCGACAGCCAGGATGTTGCGCAATTTCGGTGCGTGCGGCGCACCGGGTACCGCGCTCAGGTCGGACAGCATCCGCTCGACGATCGCCGCATGCGGCAGCACCGTGCCGAAGAAGCGCGCCGTGTGGGTATCTTCGATCAGGATCGTCGGGAAGTTCTCGACGTCGAGATCGTCGAGCTGGTCGGCATGTGTTTCGATGTCGATCCAGGCAAAGCAGGCGTCCGGATGTGCGTCGGCGAGCTGGTCGAAGGCCGTCCGGTAATCGCGGCAAGTGCCGCACCACTCGGCGCACAGGCAGGCGACGAGCAACGTGCCGGGGTCGGCGAGGCGCTCGGCGATCCGATCCGCATCGGTGTCGAGATTCAGCGCGGGCATGGGTTTCCTTGGGTATCGTCGGCGGCGTGGCCGCCCCTATGCCGGGGAATGTAGCACGCCGTGCACGGGCGGGGTGCGCGCCGCGTCAAGCCGCGCGAAGCGTCCGCCGGGGAGGCTGGCGACGCGGCCGGCCAGTTCCAGCGCAAGCAGCGCGCGGTGCAGCACGTCGTCGGACAGGCCGCTGTGCTCGGCGAGCCATTCGTAGGTGACGGGGCCGTATCCCAATGCGGCAAGCACGGCCTGTTCGGACGGGTTGCCAGGCAGTGGTGGCGGTGCGTCGGCTCGGGCTGGCATGGCGGCCGCAACGGCCGGATCGGCTTGTGCAGCACCGGCAGGTTCGGTTCCGCTGGGGTTGGCGGTGCTCGCGCCCTGATTGTCGAGCTGCAGGGCGATACCGGCCGCGCGAGCCGCTGGTTCGCCCAGCCCGTATTCATCGAGCACGTCGAGCGGCGCCGCCGTCAGCTTCGCGCCGTCGCGGATCAGTGCGTGGCAGCCTTGCGCGAGCGGTGCGTGGATCGAGCCCGGCATCGCGAATACATCGCGCCCCAGCTCGTTCGCGAGCCGAGCGGTGATCAGCGAGCCGGAGCGCGGCGCGGCCTCGACGACGAGCGCGCCGATCGCGAGTGCGGCGATCAACCGGTTGCGCTGCGGGAAGTGCGCGGCGCGGGCCGGGGTGCCGAGCGGCCATTCCGACACGATCGCGCCGTGTGCGGCGATCTCGTGGGCGAGCGCGCGGTGCCGCGCCGGATAGACGAGATCGGCGCCGGTCGCGATCACCGCGACCGTGCCCGACCGGCCGTCGAGCCCGCCGCGATGCGCGGCGCCGTCGATCCCGAGTGCGAGGCCCGATACGATCGGAAGCCCGGCGTCGGACAGCTCGCGTGCGAAGCGTGTCGCGTCGGCAAGACCCTGCGGCGTCGCGTGACGGCTGCCGACCACGGCGAGGCTGCGCGCGTGCAGCAGGTCGAGCCGGCCCTTTACATATAGCAGCGGCGGCGGATCGTGCAGGTCGCGCAGCCGCGGCGGGTAGGCCGGATCGCTCAGCGTGACGAGCACATTGCCCGGCGCGTCGAGCCAGGCGAGCACCGCGTCGGTGCGCGCGTCGAGATCGGCACGCTCGCTCGCGCGCACGGCCTGGGCGGCGGCGGGGCTGGCGACGGCGGCGATGGCCTGGTCGGACGCCCGTAGTAACGCGTCCGGCGAGCCGAATGCATCGAGCAATGCCTCGAGCACGGCGGGGGCGAGGCCGGGGGCATGCGCGAGTTGCAGCCACGCGCGCAGTGCGGAGGTGGTCAGCGCTTGCGGCGACATGAGGCGCCCCTCGAATGCGGTGGCCAGCGGACCGCGTGGCGCCATGATAAAATTTTCATCATCCGAAATACTCGACAGGGCCGCGCGCGCAGGCGCCCGGCCAATTGCAGGAGGCATGATCCGCGGCATTGATTCGCCGCGCGTCTGCCTCATCTTCATTGCATCCCGGCGGCAGCACCAGCTGGCCGGATGGCCGATGCGGCACGCCGCTCCACCGAATACCGAACGCCATGGCTTTACTCAATATTCTTCATTACCCCGACAAGCGGCTGCACAAGGTCGCGAAGCCCGTCGACAAGGTCGACGACCGGATCCGCAAGCTCGTTGCCGACATGGCCGAGACCATGTACGCGGCGCCCGGCATCGGCCTTGCGGCCACGCAGGTCGACGTGCACGAGCGCGTGATCGTGATCGACGTCTCCGAGGAGAAGAACGAGCTGCGCGCGTTCATCAACCCGGAGATCGTGTGGTCGAGCGACGCGAAGCAGATCTATGAAGAGGGCTGCCTGTCGGTGCCCGGCATCTATGACGAGGTCGAGCGTCCCGATCATGTGCGCGTGCGCGCGCTCAACGAGCAGGGCGAAACCTTCGAGCTCGACTGCGAGGGCCTGCTGGCCGTGTGCGTCCAGCACGAGATGGATCACCTGATGGGGCGCGTGTTCGTCGAATACCTGTCGCCGCTCAAGCAGACGCGCATCAAGACGAAGATGAAGAAACTCGAACGCGCGATGTGACGCGCGTTCGCCCAGCCCGACCCCGAACGCTGTCATGACCCATACGTTGCGCGTAGTTTTTGCCGGCACGCCGGAATTTGCCGCGGCTGCCCTCGCCGCGATCCACGAGGCCGGTTTTCCGGTGCCGCTCGTGCTCACCCAGCCCGATCGCCCTGCCGGGCGCGGGATGAAATTGCAGGCGAGCGCGGTGAAGCGCTACGCCGTCGAGCACGGGATGCCCGTCGCGCAGCCGCCGTCGCTGCGCCGCGCGGGCAAGTACCCGGCGGAGGCGGCCGACGCGATCGAGCTGCTGCGCTCGACCCCGCATGACGTGATGGTGGTTGCCGCGTACGGCCTGCTGTTGCCGCAGGAGGTGCTCGACATTCCGCGCGACGGCTGCATCAACATTCACGCGTCGCTGCTGCCGCGCTGGCGCGGTGCCGCGCCGATCCACCGTGCGATCGAGGCCGGCGACGCCGAGACGGGCGTCACGCTGATGCAGATGGACATCGGCCTCGACACCGGCGCGATGATCGAGGAAGCGCGCGTCGCGATCGCGCCCGACGAGACGACCGCGACCCTGCATGACCGGCTCGCCGCCGAAGGCGCGCGACTGATCGTCGACGCGCTCGTGAAGCTCGAGCGCGACGGCGTGCTGCCGGCCACGCCGCAACCGGCCGACGGCGTGACCTATGCTGAAAAGATCGGCAAGCACGAAGCGGCGCTCGATTGGCGCAAGCCGGCCGACGTGCTTGCGCGCCAGGTGCGTGCGTTCGATCCGTTCCCGGGCGGCGTCGCGACGCTCGACGGCGCGGCGATCAAGCTGTGGGCGGCCGAGCCCGTGGCGGCGCACGGCGATGCGCTGCCCGGCACGATCGTCGACGCTGCGCCGGAAGGTGTGGTCGTTGCGTGCGGCAGCGGGGCGCTGCGCGTCACGCAGTTGCAGAAGCCGGGCGGCAAGCGGCTGCCTGCCCGCGAATTCCTGGCCGGCTCGCCGCTCGCCGCGGGCCAGCGTTTCGCGCTGACCGACGTTGCCTGACGTTGCCTGACGCGGCCTGACGCGGCCTGACGCGGCCTGACCGCCATTCGACACGGCCTGCCGGGCGTGCGCAATCGGCCGGATGGCCGAGTCGCGCGGTGCGGCAGGCGCGCGTAGAATTTCCCTGCGCTCTCCGGTTTCGAGGTTTTCATGTTCGGCATCACCCATTTCGGCTTCTTCGTACTGGCAGTCTTCCTGCTGAACGTCACGCCCGGCCCCGATACCGCCTATATCGTCGGCCGCAGCGTCGCGCAGGGCCGCGGTGCGGGGCTGATGTCGGCGCTCGGCATTTCGGCCGGCTGCTGCGTTCACGCGCTCGCCTGCGCATTCGGCCTGACCGCGCTGCTCGCGGCGTCGGCTGCCGCGTTCACGGTGATCAAGCTGGTCGGTGCCGCCTACCTGATCTACCTCGGCGTGCGGATGATCCTCGCGAAGCAGGGGGGCGAGCCGTCGGGCACGGCGGCCACGCAAGCCGCCAAGCCGCTGCGTCAGCTGTTCATGCAAGGCTTCTGGACCAACGTGCTGAACCCGAAGGTCGTGCTGTTCTTCGTATCGTTTTTCCCGCAGTTCGTGTCGGCCGACAGCCCGCACAAGGCATGGGCGTTCCTGACCCTCGGCGGCGTGTTCGTCGCGATGAGCACGGTGTGGACCAGCGTCGTCGCGTGGGTCGCGGGCAGCGTTACGGCGCGCTTTTCCGGCAAGCCGGGCGTCAAGAAATGGCTCGACCGCACGGTCGGCAGCGCTTTCGTCGGCCTCGGCCTTCGTCTTGCAACATCGCAACGCTGAGATTGAATTTTTCCGGCAAGACCTTATCTAACAAATCGCTTACAATTTTCCGTCGCGTTCTTTGATGCGCGGCGGGTCCCCTGACGGATAAGGAGTGGGTATGTTCAATTGGGTCAAAACGGCGATGCTGATGGCCGCGATCACGGCCCTGTTCATCGTGATCGGCGGGATGATCGGCGGCTCGCGGGGCATGACGATCGCGCTGCTGTTCGCGCTCGGCATGAATTTCTTCTCTTACTGGTTCTCGGACAAGATGGTGCTGCGCATGTACAACGCGCAGGAAGTCGACGAGAACACGGCGCCGCAGTTCTACCGGATGGTGCGCGAGCTGGCCACGCGCGCGAACCTGCCGATGCCGCGCGTCTACCTGATCAACGAGGACGCGCCGAACGCGTTCGCGACGGGCCGCAACCCCGAGCACGCGGCAGTCGCCGCGACGACGGGCATCCTGCGCGTGCTGTCCGAGCGCGAGATGCGCGGCGTGATGGCGCACGAGCTCGCACACGTGAAGCACCGCGACATCCTGATCTCGACGATCACCGCGACGATGGCGGGTGCGATCTCGGCCATCGCGAACTTCGCGATGTTCTTTGGCGGGCGCGACGAGAATGGCCGGCCGGCCAACCCGATTGCGGGTATCGCGGTCGCGCTGCTCGCACCGATCGCAGGCGCCTTGATCCAGATGGCGATTTCGCGGGCGCGCGAGTTCGAGGCCGACCGTGGCGGCGCGCAGATTTCCGGCGATCCGCAGTCGCTCGCGACCGCGCTCGACAAGATCCATCGCTATGCGGCGGGCATCCCGTTCCAGGCGGCCGAGCAGCATCCGGCCACCGCGCAGATGATGATCATGAACCCGCTGCACGGCGGCGGCCTGCAGAACCTGTTCTCGACGCACCCGGCCACCGAGGAGCGCATCGCGCGCCTGATGGAGATGGCGCGTACCGGCCGCTTCGACTAAGCCACGGCACACCGTGCGGCAATAGCCGCACGGGGGCTGCCACACCACCCCGCACGCTTCGCGCTGCGGGGTGTTTCATTTGTGCGTGCCGTAAAGGGGCCAAAGGGCCTGCGGCGTCGCACGCTACAATGCCCGGTTTGGGATCGCAGGGCCCGCGGGCGCCGCGATCCCGCCGTTTGCCGCATTTGCTTGCTGTGCCTGTTTGCCGCGCTTGTTTGCCGAATTTGCTCCGATGACACGAACCCGTTCTACCGCTCCGTCTTCTTCCGGCCGCCCGGCGCGCCTGTCCGCGCTGCATCTCGCGCCCGATTCGCTCGGCTTCGCACTCGACGCGGCCGCGCAGGCGGTCGATGCGGTGCGGCGCGGCACCGCGCTGCCGGCGGCACTCTCGGCGATGTTCGCGCAGATGCCGTCCGGTACGCAGGCACTCGCGCGCGGGGCGACGCAAGACGTCGCATACAGGACGATGCGCCGCCTCGGCAGTGCGGACTGGCTGATCGGTCGATTCATCAGCAAGGCGCCGCCCGCACACGTGCACGCGGTGCTCGCCGGCGCGTTCGCGCTGCTGCTCGACCCGGCGGACGAAGCCGCGTACCCGGCGTTCACGGTGGTCGACCAGGCCGTGACCGTGATCGGTGCTCGTCGCGAATGCGCGTTCGCGAAGGGAATGGTCAACGCGGTGCTGCGCCGTTTCCTGCGCGAGCGCGATGCGCTCGTCGCGGCGCTGCAGGACGATGTCGTCGCGCGCTGGAACTACCGCGCGTGGTGGGTCGATTCGGTGAAGCGCGCATGGCCCGATGCATGGCAGGCGATCCTCGCGGCCGGCGAGCGCCAGGGTCCGCTGACGCTGCGCGTGAATGCGCGCCGCGCGAGCGTCGACGCGTATCTCGATACGCTGCGCGCGAACGGGATCGAAGCGGCCGCAATCGGCCGGCATGCAGTGCGGCTCGCGTCGGCGCTGCCGGTCGATCGCATTCCGGGGTTTGCCGACGGTGTCGTGTCCGTGCAGGACGCCGGCGCTCAGCTCGCAGCCGAATGGCTCGGCGCGCGCGACGGCATGCGCGTGCTCGATGCGTGTGCGGCGCCCGGTGGCAAGACCGGTCATATCCTCGAGCTTGCCGATGCGGAGGTCGTTGCGCTGGAAAGCGATGCCGCGCGCGCGGCGCGGATCGGCGAGAACCTCGTGCGGCTGTCGCTCGAAGCGGATGTGCGCGTCGGCGATGCGGGCGCACCCGATGCGTGGTATGACGGGCGCCCGTTCGACCGCATCCTCGCCGACGTGCCGTGCTCGGCGTCCGGCATCGTGCGTCGGCACCCCGACATTCGCTGGCTGCGCCGCGAGGCCGACATCCCGGCGCTCGTCGCGGAACAGCGTCGCATCCTGTCGGCGTTGTGGCCGCTCGTGAAGCCGGGCGGCGAACTGCTTTACGTGACCTGTTCGGTCTTCCCCGAAGAAGGCGAACTGCAGGCCCGCTGGTTTGAAGCGGCCTGTGAAGATGCGGTACGATTGGACGCCCCCGGCCAGCTGCTGCCGGGCGGAGTGAAGGGAGGGGCGGCCGCCGGCGCACTCGACCAGAACACCGATCACGACGGATTTTTCTACGCGCGGTTTCAGAAACGGTGACGATCAAACACCTTTTTCCACTTCGGCTCGCGGCCGTCCTGATGGTCGCGTTGACGCTGTGCCTGGCTGTCGTCCGGCCGGCGCATGCCGAGTCGATCGCCGTGCAGCGCGCGTCGCTCCAGTCCGACGGAAGCGGCTGGAGCCTCGACGCACGCTTCGATTTCGAGCTGAACCCGAACCTCGAGGATGCCGTCAACAAGGGCATCCCGCTTTATTTCACGACCGACTTCGAGTTGAGCCGTGCGCGCTGGTACTGGTTCGACGAGCAGCCGGTGGCGGTGACGCAGACGATCCGCCTGTCGTTCCAGCCGCTCACGCGCGAGTATCGCGTGTCGACGGGCGGCCTGCAGCTCGGTTTCCCGTCGCTGAAGGACGCGCTCGCGGTCGTCAGGCACATCACGTCGTGGCACGTGATCGACCGCAACCAGGTGCGCTCCGGTGAAACCTATACGGCATCGGTGCGGATGCAGCTCGATACGGCGCTGATGCCGAAGCCGTTCCAGGTCGATGCGGTGAACAACCGCGACTGGACGCTCGGGTCGGACTGGAAGCGCTTCAACTTCACGGTGACCGAACGTGCTAAATAAAGTGCGCCGCGCGGCCAGCGGGAAGAGCCTCCTCGTTCGCGTGATCGTCTCGACCGTCGCGCTCACCGCGTTGCTGCTGCTCGTGCTGCTCGCGGCCGCGAGCGCGAACACCGAATTCTTCGACCGCTACTACTCGTGGCTGTACGCGATGAACATCGTCGTCGCGCTCGTGTTCCTGCTCGTGGTGCTCGGGCTGATCGGGATGATCGTCGTGCGCCTGAGGAAGGGCAAGTTCGGCACGCGGCTGCTCGCGAAGCTCGCGGTATTTTTCGCGCTCGTCGGCGTGGTGCCGGGCGGGATCATCTACATCGTGTCGTACCAGTTCGTATCGCGCAGCATCGAGTCGTGGTTCGACGTGAATGTCGAGACGGCGCTGACGGCCGGCCTGAACCTCGGCCGCGGGATGCTCGATGCGTCGCTGTCCGATCTGCAGACGAAGGCGCGGCTGATGTCCGACCAGCTCGCGAGCGTCGATGCGAACACGAACGGCACGACGCTCACGCTGCTGCGCTTGCGCGACCAGTTCGGCGTGCAGGACGCGACGATCGTCGAGCCGAGCCGCGGCGGCTCGGGTGCGGCGCCCGACCTGCACATCGTCGCGCAGGCGTCGGGCAATTTCGCGGCGCTGATTCCGGACGACCTGCCGACGCCGCTGATGTTGAACCAGGCGCGCGAACATGGCGCGTACGCGGCGATCGAAGGTGAAGTCGACGGCGACCCGCGCGCGCACGGCGCGAAGGGCGCGCTGCGGTTGCGCGTCGTGCGGCCGATTCCCGATGCATCGACGTCGCTGCTGCAGCCGGCCGAACGCTTCCTTCAACTCACGCAGCCGGTGCCGCCCACGCTTGCGCACAACGCGGATGCCGTGCAGCGCGCCTATCGCGAGTACCAGGAAAAGTCGCTCGGCCGCACGGGGCTGCGCAAGATGTACATCGGCACGCTGACGCTCGCGCTGTTCCTCGCGACCTTCATCGCGATGATGCTTGCGCTTGCGCTCGGCCAGCAGCTCGCACGGCCGCTGTTCCTGCTCGCGCAGGGCACGAAGGAGGTCGCGGAAGGCGACTACACGCCGAAGCGCGAGATCAAGACGCGCGACGAGCTCGGCTTCCTCACGCAGTCGTTCAATGCGATGACGCGTCAGTTGTCCGAGGCGCGGCTCGCGGTCGAGAAGAACCGCGTTGCGCTCGAGCATTCGAAGACGTATCTCGAGAGCATCCTCGCGAACCTGACGGCCGGCGTGTTCGTGCTCGACCGCCAGTTCCGGCTGACGACGGCCAATCGCGGTGCCGAGCGGATCTTCCGGCAGCCGTTCAACGCGCTGATCGGCACGACGCTCGACCGGATCGGCGTGGCCGCCGGGTTCGGCGCGATGGTGCGCAAGGCGTTCGCCGATCGCGAGGCGGCGTCCGACGGCGGCAGCGGCGATCGCGGCCACTGGCAGCAGCAGTTCGCGATCGAGGTGCCGGGCGAAGCCGATCCGTTGACGCTGCTCGTGCGCGGCACGCGCCTCGTGTCGACGGTCGAGGGGCAGGCCGACGATCCGCAGACGTCCGGTTACGTCGTCGTGTTCGACGACATCTCCGACGTGATTTCCGCACAGCGTTCGGTCGCGTGGGGCGAGGTCGCGCGCCGGCTCGCGCACGAGATCAAGAATCCGCTGACGCCGATTCAACTGTCGGCGGAGCGGCTGCAGATGAAGCTGTCCGACAAGCTCGCACCGCCCGACGCCGATGTGCTCAAGCGCGGCGCGACGATGATCGTCAACCAGGTCGCCGCGATGAAGCGGATGGTCGACGATTTCCGCGAATACGCGCGCACGCCGCCGGCGGTGCTCTCGAATCTGCAGTTGAACGAACTGGCGAGCGAGGTGCTCGGGCTGTACGGTGTGGGCGAAGGCAAGAGCGCGATCGTCGCCGAGCTCGCGCCGTCGCTGCCGGTGATTCGCGGTGACGCGACGCAATTGCGCCAGGTGATTCACAACCTGCTGCAGAATGCGCAGGATTCGGTCGCGGAGTCGGCGCATCCGCGTGTGTTGATCGAAACCAAGACAGTAGAATATGGCGATCCCGACGCAGAGGGCAAAACGCGCGTCGCGGTACGTCTTACCGTGTCCGACAACGGGCCCGGTTTTCCGGCGCGCATCCTGACCCGCGCGTTCGAGCCTTATGTGACGACGAAGGCGAAGGGCACGGGGCTGGGGTTGGCCACGGTCAAGAAAATCGTCGATGAGCACGGTGCGCGGATCGATCTGCGCAATCGCATGCATGGCGAGACCGTCGAGGGTGCGCAGGTGTCGATCCTGTTCCTGCAGATGGCGAGCGATGCGCCAGGCGCCGAATCGGGCGTGCAGGACGGGGCGGCCCCCGCCAAGACAAAAGCAAGTGAGCAGACAAAGGCAGCGTAAATGGCAACCATCCTGGTGGTAGATGATGAAATGGGCATCCGGGAATTGCTCTCGGAGATCCTCAGCGATGAAGGACATGTCGTCGAGGCGGCGGAGAACGCGCAGGCCGCGCGGGAATACCGGTTGAATCAGGCGCCCGATCTCGTGCTGCTCGATATCTGGATGCCCGATACCGACGGCGTGACGTTGCTCAAGGAGTGGGCGGCGCAAGGGCTGCTGACGATGCCCGTGATCATGATGTCCGGGCACGCGACGATCGATACGGCCGTCGAGGCGACGAAGATCGGCGCGCTCGATTTCCTCGAGAAGCCCATCGCGCTGCAGAAGCTGCTGAAGTCCGTCGAGCACGGCCTCGCACGCGGTGCGGCGCCGGTGTCCGCGAACGCGGCGGCGAAGGCCGGCGCAGGGCAGGCAGCGGGGCCCGCGGCGGTTGCATCCGCGGCCGCGCTGCCGACGCTCGGCGACGACATGGCTTCGGCACTCGGCCTCGCAGGCCAGACGGCTGCGATCCCGTTCGACATCCCGTTGCGCGAAGCGCGCGATGCGTTCGAGCGCGCGTACTTCGAATATCACCTCGCGCGCGAAAACGGCAGCATGACGCGCGTCGCGGAGAAGACGGGCCTCGAGCGCACGCACCTGTATCGCAAGCTCAAGCAGCTCGGTGTCGAGCTCGGGAAGAAGCCGTCCGAAGGCGCCGTATAAAATATTTCGTGAAAGTACTTGATCAAGTAACAAAGGGTGGATATACTTTCTCTTCTTCGTTGGCCCGGTAGCTCAGTTGGTAGAGCAGCGGATTGAAAATCCGCGTGTCGTTGGTTCGATTCCGACCCAGGCCACCAGAATTAAAACCCCAAGAATCGGAAGGTTCTTGGGGTTTTTCGTTTGTGGTGAGGTTTGCGTGATGAGTGGCGTGGGGTAGCGTGCCCGGCAGTGTTCGTGAGGGCATGATAAAATCCGTGTCCGCTCAATAACTTAGCGCATCGCTTCATGCGCACGGCAGGCTGCCAGCGTGGCGCCGCCGTGGCGCGCGGCAACGATGCCGCGCGATGGGCGGTATAAGCGCTCCGCCGCGTTCGCGGCCGATTGCGCTGCCTATACTGGTCGAGCCGGCCCAGGCCGGCACGCGTCGGGCCGCCCGGCGGCAGCCGGCCCCGGGGCGCAGCGCGACGCGAGCCTACACATTCACGGAGTATCACGGTGATTCGGACAGACGCTAAAGACGGCGCGCTCGTGTTGTTTTCCGGCGGGCAGGACTCGGCCACGTGCGTGGCATGGGCCCTGGAACGCTACCAGACGGTCGAGACGCTCGGCTTCGATTACGGCCAGCGTCACCGCGTCGAGCTCGAATGTCGCGAAGGCGTACGCGAAGCGCTGAAGCGTGATTTTCCCGCCTGGTCGGACCGGCTCGGCGACGATCACATGATCGACCTGTCGGTGCTCGGCGCGATCAGCGATACCGCGATGACGCGCACGATCGAGATCGAGACGGCGGCGAACGGCCTGCCGAATACGTTCGTGCCGGGCCGCAACCTGATGTTCATGACGATCGCCGCCGCGATCGCTTATCGCCGCGGGCTGCGCGTGCTGGTCGGCGGGATGTGCGAGACCGATTTCTCGGGCTACCCCGATTGCCGCGACGATACGATGAAGGCGCTGCAGGTCGCGCTGAACCTCGGGATGGACACGCGCGTCGTGCTCGAGACGCCGCTGATGTGGCTCGACAAGGCGCAGACCTGGCAACTCGCCGAACAGCTCGGCGGCGAAGCACTCGTCGAGCTGATCCGCGTCGAGACGCACACGTGCTACGTGGGCGAGCGCGCGGAACTGCACGAGTGGGGCTTCGGCTGCGGCGAATGCCCGGCGTGCAAGCTGCGCAAGCGCGGCTACGAGGCTTACCTGAAGGGCGAGCGGGTGACCGAAGCGCCGCTGTGACGCGGCTGCGCGGGCAGCGCTGGATGAATAACGGATTCTGATCGACAACGAGCGGCGCGAGCCGGACGAAGCACGATGACTTACGCGGTCAAGGAAATTTTCTACACGTTGCAGGGCGAGGGCGCGAACGCGGGCCGGCCGGCCGTGTTCTGCCGGTTCGCCGGCTGCAACCTGTGGTCGGGCCGCGAAGAGGATCGTGCGGAGGCCGTGTGCCGCTTCTGCGATACCGACTTCGTCGGCACCGACGGCGAGAACGGCGGCAAATTCAAGGACGCCGAAGCGCTCGTCGCGACCATCGCCGGCCTGTGGCCGGAGGGCGAGGCGCACCGTTTCGTCGTCTGCACGGGCGGCGAGCCGATGCTGCAGCTCGACCAGCCGCTCGTCGACGCGCTGCACGCGGCCGGCTTCGAGATCGCGATCGAGACCAACGGCTCGCTGCCGGTGCTCGAATCGATCGACTGGATCTGCGTGAGCCCGAAGGCCGACGCGCCGCTCGTGGTCACGAAGGGCAACGAGCTGAAGGTCGTGATCCCGCAGGACAACCAGCGGCTGGCCGACTACGCGAAGCTCGACTTCGAGTATTACCTCGTCCAGCCGATGGACGGCCCGTCGCGCGACCTCAATACGAAGCTCGCGATCGACTGGTGCAAGCGTCATCCGCAGTGGCGGCTGTCGATGCAGACCCACAAATATCTGAACATTCCCTGAGCCACGGCTTTTGACATCGTGCTGATTACCCGAAAACTCGAATTCGACGCGGGACACCGCATTCCCGATCACCGCAGCCAGTGCCGGAACCTGCATGGCCATCGCTATGTGCTCGAAGTCACGCTGCGCGGCGATCTCGTCGATACCGAGGGGGCGCCCGACCGCGGCATGGTGATGGATTTCGCGGACGTGAAGGCGCTCGCGATGGAGCATCTGGTCGGCAAGTGGGACCACGCGTTTCTGGTCTACGCGCGCGACGAGGTCGTGCGCTCGTTCCTCGAGCAGATGGCCGACCACAAGACGGTCGTGATCGACCGGATCCCGACGGTCGAGAACCTCGCGGCGATCGCGTTCGACATCCTCTCGAACGTGTATGACGCGCACTACGGCGTGAACCTGCGGCTCGAGCGCGTGCGCCTGTACGAAACGCCGAACTGCTGGGCCGACGTCGAGCGCCAGCCCGGCCGCTGATCCCGCCTTCCCGGCAGCCCCGCCAGCCGGCGCGGGCTGCCTGACGCCGCGCCGCGCGGCCTCGTCCCGTCTCGCTTCCCGTCCGTTCCCACATTTCGCGTAACGCCGCGCTATGATCGTTGCGTGGCGCCAAAAAACGCAGCCGTGCGCCATCGCGCGGCCGGCGCTGTCAGATCGGCCGCCCACGGCCGACCAACGTTCCAGGGCCCGGTCCTGGCGCCGCCGTGCTTTGCCGCCCGGCGTGTCGCGCTCCGCTTTGCCCGTTGCTTGTCCCGTTCGATTGCCGTTCCGTCCAGGAGGCCGTATCGATGAGCACGCTCACCAATTCCCTCAAACAACGCCTGCGTGACGGCGACGAGCCGCTGTACGGCCTGTGGCTGTCGCTCGGCAGCGAGTCGGCCGCGGAAGCGCTCGCGCATGCCGGCTACGACTGGCTCTGCATCGACATGGAGCACGCGCCGAACGACAGCCGCGATGTTGCATCGCAGTTGCGCGCGATCGCCGCCGCCCATCTGCCGAGCGAGCCCGTCGTGCGCGTGCCGGCGCGCGAGCCGTGGCTCGTGAAGCGCGCGCTCGATGCGGGCGCGCGCACGCTGATGTTTCCCGGTATCGAGACGCCGGACGACGCCGTGCATGCGGTGCGGCTCACGCGCTATCCGTCGCCCGATTCGCCGGACGGGCTGCGCGGCGTCGCGGGCATGGTGCGCGCGGCGGCGTTCGGCATGCGCCGCGATTACGTGCAGACGGCGAACGCGCAGGTCGCGGTGATCGTGCAGATCGAATCGGCGCGCGGCGTCGACGAAGTCGAGCGGATTGCGGCGCTGCCTGGCGTCGACTGCCTGTTCGTCGGCCCGGCCGATCTCGCGGCGAGCCTCGGGCATCTCGGCGACATCCGTCACCCGGACGTCGAAACCGCGATGGCGCGCGTGCTCGCGGCCGGCCGGCAGGCCGGCGTCGCGGTCGGCATCTTCGCGGGCGATACGGCGGCCGCGCGCCAGTATCGTGAAGCCGGCTACCGGATGATCACGCTGTCGGCCGACGTCAGCTGGCTGTTGCGCGCAACGCGGCAGGCGCTGCAGGAGGTACGGTCATGAACGGTGGCGACGGCGCGTGCCGTGGGCGCGCGCAGGGTGGGATCGGGGTGCGCGGGCAGGTCGGCGCGCTGCTCGGCCTGTGGTGCGTGTGTATCGCGGCGGCCGCGCAGGGCGCGCCGCAAGCGAAGCCCGATCCGTCGCACGAGACGCAATCGGCGGTCGCCGACTACAACGCCGGCGACTATCGCGCGGCGCTGGTGCAGTTCCACGACGCGGCCGAACGCGGCGACCGTCTCGCGCAATTCAACTACGCGATGATGCTGCTGACCGGCGAAGGCGTGACGGCGAACGTCGACGAAGGGCTGCGCTGGCTGAAGCGCGCGGCCGACGCGAACATGTCGCATGCGCAGTATGTGTACGGCCGGATGTTCGACGATGGCGAGTTCGTCACGCGCGATCCGGCCGAGGCGCATCGCTGGTTCCTGCGGGCGGCGAAGCAGGGGCACGTGCAGGCCGAGCTGTCGCTCGCGAACCAGTTCCTCGACGGGCGCGGCACGCCGCGCGACAACCGGCAGGCGTTCGCGTGGTACAAGCAGGCCGCCGACGCGGGCGAGCCGACCGCGCAGTACGTGACCGCGTCGTTCTACGAGCGTGGTGGCGACGGCGTCGCGCAGAACCTGAACATCGCGCGGGCGTATTACGCGGCGGCCGCCGCACAGGGCGACGAGACGGCCGGGCTGAAATTCAAGGAGCTGAGTGCGCGGCTGAAGGCGCAGGGGCCGGCATCGGGTTCCGGCGCGGAGCCGGGCGGGGCGCACGCGCCGCCGCCGTGAGCGGGCAGCCGGGCTGCGCTGCGCGTTCCGCACACGCGGTCGAAAAAAACGGCGCCGAGGCGCCGTTTTTCTTGGTGCGATGCGTGTCGCGCGGTCAGCTCTTCATCAGCCGCCGCTGCCGCCCGACGCTCATGATCATCCCGATCGCGATACCGAGCGTCGTGAGCGCGGTGCCGCCATAACTCATGAACGGTAGCGGCACGCCGACGACCGGCAGCACGCCGCTCACCATCCCGATGTTGACGAACGCATAGACGAAGAACGCGAGTGTGAGCGAGCCCGCGAGCAGGCGGCCGAACAGCGTCGCGCCCTGCGCGGCGATATAGAGCCCGCGCGCGATCAGCGCCATGTACAGCGTCAGCAGCACGAGCCCGCCGGCCAGCCCCCATTCCTCGGAGAACACCGCGAAGATGAAGTCGGTGTGCTTCTCCGGAATGAATTCGAGGTGCGCCTGCGTGCCTTTCAGGTAGCCCTTGCCGAGCACGCCGCCCGAGCCGATCGCGATCACGGCCTGGATCGTGTGGAAGCCCTTGCCGAGCGGATCGGAAGTCGGGTCGAGCAGCGTGCACACGCGGTGCTTCTGGTAATCGTGCATCAGCGGCCACTGCACTTCGGGCTGGCAGATGCGTTCTTCGAACACGGCGATCGAGCCGACCGCGATCACGCCCGCAACGAGCACCGGCACGATCAGCTTGAACGACAGGCCGGCGAGGTAGATCACGAAGAAGCCGGCCGCGAACACGAGCAGGCCCGTGCCGAGGTCGGGCTGCTTCGCAATCAGTCCGACCGGAACCAGCAGGATCCCGAATGCGGCGACGAAGTCGTACCAGCGCAGCCCGCCTTCGCGGCGCTGGTAGTACCACGCGAGCATCAGCGGTGTCGCGATCTTGAGGATTTCCGACGGCTGGATCACGACGCCGACGTTCAGCCAGCGCTTCGCGCCCTTCTTGGTCATCCCGAACAGTGCGACCGCGACGAGTAGCGCGACCCCGAACGTATAGAGCGGGACCGCGAAGCGCATCAGCGTCGTGGGCGGGATGTTGGCGATCACCCACATCAGCACGAACGTCAGCAGGATGTTGCGCAACTGGTCCTCGACGCGGCCCGGCATGTCGATCGCCGCGCTGTACAGCGTGACGATGCCGACGCACAACAGCAGGAACACGATGAGGGCGAGCGGGCGGTCGAAGCCCGCGAACATCTGCTTGATCTTGTCGAGCCAGGCGCGCTTGTCGAATTGCATGCCTTTCTCCGTTAATGAGCGGTGCCGGCGTCCGCCGACTTTGCGGGGGCCGTTGCACGGTGAGTGTCATCGCGCGTCGTGGCGACGAGCGGCTGCGCGTCGCTGGCGGGCCGGCGCGGCCGGTGCGGGCGCCGGATCGGCGGCAGGCTCGCGGCCCTCGGCG
>NZ_CABVPW010000046.1:0-71365 GCF_902499025.1 Burkholderia lata
CAGAGCTTTTTTGCGAGTACGTCCTGCAGCATGGCCTTGTCCAGGCTCAGGTCCGCCACGAGTCGCTTCAGCTTCGCATTTTCCTCTTCGAGCTGGCGCAACCGGCGCAACTCGGAGGGTCCCAACCCTCCGAATTTCTTCTTCCAGTTGTAGAAAGTTGCCTCGCTAATTCCGAGCTTGCGGCAGATCTCTTCGACCTTTGTACCCAGCTCGGCTTGCTTCAGTGCAAACGCGATTTGCTCTTCCGTAAACTTGCTCGTCTTCATGGCATGGCCTTTGTGTCCGCTCGGACACATCATGCCGAATTTCTCTACTTTTGAACCGGACTATTTCTTGGGTCAGGGTCAACTGCGAAAGGCAAGCCCGGTTTGCGAACCGTCAGACAACGTTGCTTGCCGACAACCTGTCCTCGATGCACCGGTAGATATTGCGTCGACCGGTATCGCGCACGGAGCGATTGCTTCGAATCGCTTCAGAGGTTTTGCCAATGTTCGCTATGCGCTACTGAGGTTCGCGATTGCATCGGTGGGGCGCACTGAGAGTCGGACAATTATCGTTCGTCATGCTGATGCGTTCGTTGAGGCATCTTCATGCTTACAAGGAATCGGCTCCGTTGTTGGCGTGATGTCGTTGAACAGAGTCGTCGTACGGAAATATCGCGATGACACTAGGCGTTACCCGTCGAACCGGAATCCCCACGCTCGACACGAATGTGGCGGAAGCCCGCACGCTGTCCAAGCGGGAATTCAAGATCGAAAGTGGATTGCCGGACGGTTTTCCGGCGAGCTACGCCTCCCGAAAAAAGCTGCAAGGCGATGCAACGACCGTGATGGTCGTCGGCGCCGGATGGTATTACGCCCGCCACGCGATGGCGCTGGCGACTTCGGGTGTCAAGCAGATCACGTTCGAAATGAACCCGCTCAAGCTCGGGAAAGGGCAAATCGGATCGACCGGAAAGGACGATTATTTTACGCTGTTCGAGGCAATCCGGGAGTCGCTTCTCAAGCCGGAATTTATCGACGAGCAGCTTGAAAGACTGCCGGTCGCCGTCAAAGAAGTCGTGAGGCATGAAGCTAATCGCGCGGTAATGGAAAAGCGCGATCGCTATTTGTCGATCAGAAACGAACCGGGCAGCATCCAGGACAAGAACGCTCGATACAACGAGCTTCCGGACCACGAGAGAATGTCGAAGCGCGAAGTGATTGATCGGAACGCGATGGCGCTCAAGGTGCTGCAGGATCACGGCGTGCTAAAGATTGTGGAGAAGGAGGCGACGGTTGACATGGTCGCGTCTAGGCTTGATGCACGCAAACCGGTTTTCATGGCGAGCGGCCAGCAGGTGAACCTGACGAAGATGGGCATGGATCACCTTGCCGGCCAGCCTGGATTCGTCAAGGAATTCCTGCTGGGCTCCCCGGAAACGGAAGCGGCCATCGAGCGGGTCGTTGCGTTGCAACAGGCGCTGATGGCACGCGCACGAGAAACAGGTATGGACGATCTGTCGAAGATTCCGAAGAACGATCTTCCTGCGATCGCGTTTGTCGGAGGTGGCCCGATCGCCCAGGGCGGCGCGCTGGATATGCTCAAGCGCGTACGACCGGAGCTGGTGAGAATCGTTTGGATTAGCCCCGCGCCGAAGTCCCTCGACATAAAGTCGGATGCAGTCACGCGTGCCCGGGAAAAATTCGACTTTCGGTCGGTCAACGGCTGGATCACCGGCCTGACACGATCGGAAGACGGCGAATCGATCACATCGGTCACCGCTGCCGTTGCGTCGTCTGGAGAGCCGTTGCAGATTGCGACGGACCTCTTCGTTCATACCCACAATGAATTGGTTTTCGGTAGCGGGGAGGAAGCCGAACGGGTTCGTAACGCGCTGACCTCGATCACGCCGTCGCTGGATGAATCAGGCGCGGGCAATGCACTCCTGCGGGACAGGGGCATTGTTCCCGCAGATGAGGCCAACGATCTGCGGTTGAGGATCACCGAGCCATTGAAGGGGAGTCTCAATGACGACCTGAACCTGAAGACGCATATCGCGAGACTGGTGACGACGCAGAACGGCGGGAAGGTTCCGACAATCGTCGTGAATGGCAGCAATCCGATGACCCATCGTCTGGCGATATTCGCGGCATTGCAAGGCTTTCGCGGCCGCTTCATTCAAGTGGCACAGCCGGTGCCCACGGAGAAGCGGTTCCAGCACGTGGCGCTCGACCAGAAAAAGGATGAAGTGCGCGACTGGCTCGATGTGGCCGGACGACTGGTTCCGGACGGCACTGTGTTCGAGAACGGTAAATTCAGCCTCGGCGTTCGAAATGCCCACGGTGAAGCCTGCTCGGTTCCGGCCGCCGATATCCTGATCAATGCAGCGGGAAAGGCCCGGTCGACACCGCTCGTCGATGCGATGAAGACAAAGGGCTATATCGAACGGGATCCGGTGGGCTCGGATTATTCGACCTGCGTTCGAATCATCCGATGCTGGGTGGGCAGCACGGATTCTTTGCACCGGCGGGTGACGGGCAAGAGATCGAATCGTCGTCCCTCACCATTTTTCCGACCTTCGGCATGAGATCGATCGAACCCATGGGATGGGAACAGACGTTCAAATTCGGCCTCGCGGTTCAGGAAGAGGCAGATTCGCCGGCAGCGGAGAAGCCCAACGAGTCGTCGAGCCGGTGACGGCGCGCATCGAACGATTCCGTGCAGACGAATTGGCCGGCACGGAGCAACGCCAATGGAGGCGGTCAATGTCTACACCCATTCGATCCGGGGCATCGAGCCCGATGCACAATGAACCTGATGAACAATCCGGGACGGCAGCGAGCACCGCCGCGTCTCCGGTTCCTACTGCGCGTGAACATGCGATTCCCGAATTCATGCGGTCGTTGCTGCGAAATCGCTCGCCAGTGCGCAATGCGGAGCATGCTCAACTGCGTTTGGAGGAGTTGCATGAGTATCTCCCTCAGTCGACCGAAGAGGCCGATCGTCTCCTGCATGGGTTCACGGCCAGTTTCCACTTATCTGGCGACGATCCGTTGCACATCGATCATGAAACGTATCGTCTGCTGTTGGAACGCCTGCAAGCGATGGCGAAAGACCTGCCGCCTGTGAGACAGAGCGAGGACTCGCAACGATTGACCAACTTCGCGGGTCTGATACATCTCATGGATCACGACGATCATCTGGGAACCTTCGCGACAGTTCTCAAAGCGGTTGGGGAGCAACTACCTCACGATCAGCAGCGCGTGCCGCTGTTGGCGCTCATAAAAGAGACCGGTGAGTTGTCAGAAGGCCTTCAGACGATACTCAGACGCGGATTGCTCGATTACATAACGCGACTGCCGATGGCGCATCAGCATGTGCCCATGCAAGCCTTCGCCGACCGACTCGGAGAATCGGCGAGACAGATCCGCTTGCCGGAGCATTTCAGTAATCTTGAAGCCTTTCGAAGCCTCGTTGGCGATATCGAAAAACTGCCCAACTGCTATCGGAGCGAGCCGCTAACGAGACTCGTGACCGCGATCGGCCGCCAGCCGCCGCTGTACCGTGAGGCGCTCATGGCGATGGTCGAAACACCGATCAGGCGTCTACCGTCGGCGCGTCGGCATGGTCCATTGCAGGCGTTCTCCGATCTGCTCGACTAGATGGACGGCTCCGGATAATGCGCGGTGGACCGGCCAGCCTTTCGTAGACATCTTCGAGCCATAATTTACGGCAACCGAGGAGTGACCTGCACGACGGGTCTGCGGTCCTTCCAGCCGGCATATTCGAGGCTGTTGCGAATCAGATGCACGATGCAAGTCTGGACCGCCGTTCCGGGATAGGCGGCGTCGATGGCCTCGGTCAGCCCCTTCAGGCCGTCGACCATCGCGATCAAGATGCCCTGGCAGCCGCGCGTCTTGAGTTCGTTGAACACCTTCAGCCAGAACTTGGCGCCCTCTGTCTGCTCGATCCAGAGACGCAGCACGTCGCGCTGACCGTCGGCCTGGATGCCCAGCGCCAGATACACGGCTTTGTTGCTGACCACGTCGTCATCACGGCTTGACCCGCAGCGCGTCGAAGAACACGACCGGATACATCGAGTCAAGCGGGCGTCTCCGCCAAGTCAACGCGTCGGCCATGACCTCTTCGGTGATCGAGCTGATGAAGTCGGGCGAGAACTCGGTGCCGTAGATCTCGGCCAGAAAGGCCTGAATCTCACGCACGCTCATGCCGCACGCGTACATCGCGATGAGGCGTTCATCGAAGCCGGCGAAGCCGCGCTCGTGTTTGGGAATCAGGATCGGTTCAAAGCTGCCGTCGCGGTCACGAAGCACATCGACCCGGACCGAGCCGCGATCGGTGATGACGGTTTTGCCGATCGTACAGTTGGGTTCATTGATTTGGCCTGGCCGCTTGGGCTGGCCCGACGGATAGCCCAGATGCAGATTCATCTCGGCGCCTATAGCGCGTTCGATGAGCGCCTTGTTGAACGCCAGCATCGGGTCCTACACCTCGCCGATGTCATCGGCCCCTTGACCAGCTGGTATCGGGATTGACCTCCCAGAACACGCGCGCCCAATAATGCGCTCCCGAGCACGCTTCCATGCCGATTACGCATGGCGGCAACTGGGCGATCAATGTGCTCTGGTCGCGAGATACACGTGGTTTGATAGCACCGCTTTGGCGGATTCACCAACGCCGCGGACGGCAAACACGGTCTTTGAAAGATCGATCCCGACGGCGACAATTGACCCGGACTTCCCCCTCCTGTTGGTGTTGATGAAGTTTTGATTGATACTCCATCATGGCACTTCGATGCCGACTCGCGGCTTCCGCCGCAGCCCATTCTAGCCCGGACCTCCGTGATCTGCGCGTCGATCGTGATCGCGATGGTGGGGTCCGTCGTTTTCGTCAACGCCGCGCAGAAGATGTATCCGCTGGAATCGGCGATCATCACCGCGTGCCATAACAAACTCGGCAGCACCGGCGACGTCGCGATCCGGCCGTCGTCGACCTGGATGGAGTTGATGCCGTTCGCACAGATATCGATGCGCATCGACAGTGTCATGATGGTTGTGTTCGCCACGCTCGTGATGAAGTGGCTGAATTGAAGCGTGTAGCCGAGTGATCGTCAATCGCGCAGCGGTTCGTCCGAGCGGCACAGCACGAACCCGTCGGGGCGGACCAGCACGTGACCTTCGTCGGGCAGTGCGGTCAACGCGTGCCAGCCGGTCTCTGCTTCGACGAAGTTGAAATCCCTGCCGGCCACAAGGACGGCAGGCGTGGTGCGGTTCAGGCTAGCACGGCTCGACGACGCAACCGTCGCGTTCGGGCCCGCGAGCACCACGTAGCCGCTGCCAAACAGGTCGAGAGTCGACACCTGCCGGCCGTCGCGCCGGATCCATGCATGCGGGAAGCGCGTGCCGGTTTGCGCAAGCAATTGAGCAACGGAATCGGGCGGCGCGTCGCGAGACGGTGCGCCGGCATCGGGATATCGATGACGCAGCAGCACGTCGCCGGTGTCGAGCAACCCGGCGAAAATATCCCGGTTGGTGTCGGTCTCGATGCCGAAGCGCGCGTCGAAGTCGGTGCGCAACAGCGCCTGATGCCCGTTGCGCACGGCCAGCGGCCGTCGCTCGATTTCGTAGCTGTCGAGCAGCGACGCATCCGCCTCACCGCGCAGCGTCTCGGCGAGCTTCCATGCAAGATTGTGTGCATCGGCGATGCCGGTGGTCGCGTTGAATCCGCCCCACGGCGGCATCAAGTGCGCGGCGTCGCCGCACAGGAACGCGCGGCCCGACCGGTAGCGCGTCGCCACGCGCACCCCCGTGTTCCATGTGCCGCAGCTCTGGATGTCGATCTCGACGTGCTCCAGTCCGATCGCGGCGCGCACGAGACCGGGCAACGCGTGGTCGGCCGGTGGGCCTTGCGCCGGGTCGTACTCGAGATGGAAGGACCACCTGTCTGCGTTGTCCATCGCGAGGAATAGGCCCCGCACGGTCGTGTTCGCGATCTCGCACTGGCTGAACGTACGGCCCTGGACGGTCCGGCCAAGATCGGCATGGAAAAAGATGTTGACAAAGTGCTGCAGTGCTGGCGTATCGGTCGTGCCGATCCCGAGTTGCCTGCGCACGAAACTACCGCCGCCGTCGGCACCGACGAGCCACGCGGCTTCGATCACAGTTTCC
The DNA here is from genome assembly GCF_902499025.1 of Burkholderia lata. GTDB lineage: Bacteria > Pseudomonadota > Gammaproteobacteria > Burkholderiales > Burkholderiaceae > Burkholderia > Burkholderia lata_C. Next base: position 6,171 of record NZ_CABVPW010000046.1, read on the forward strand.
TTCCCGCCTGGACCACGCACGTTTGCGATGACGGCGTCGCCCGTTTCGGCGAACGACACGAGTTCGTGGCCGAAGCGGACGTCGCCGCCGCTCGATTCGACGTGCCGGCGCAGCACGGGCTCAATCAGCGTTTGCGGACATGCGGTGAAGCTGGATGGCGACGCCGCGATCGCGGCCATCTTCGATCGCATGGCCGCGATGTCGATGACCGGTTCCGCGTCGACCAGCGTGCGCCCACGCCGTGCGCCGCCGAACGCGCCCTGCACCCACGCGCCAGCCGCCGCATCCTTGACCGCGTCCTCCACGCCGGCCTGACGGAACAGTTCCATCGTCCGGAGGTGGATGCCGCGTGCGCGCGGCAGCTGCGACACGCCCGCGTTTCTCTCGACGAGGATGAACGGAACATCGAGGCGCTGCAGGAACAGCGCGACAGACAGGCCGACCAGCCCACCGCCGGCGATTAGGACCGGCGTCGTGGCGACAGGGATAGGCATTGGACACACCTCCGCGTAGAATCTATCGCCGATAAGTTTATCTATCAACGATAGAGAAAATCAAGCATGGCGAAGATACGACGTGACAAAATCGTGGATGCGGCGCTCGAACTGCTCGACGAACAGGGTCTCGCCGCGCTGACAACGCGGCGGCTCGCAGAGCGGCTCGGTGTTGAGTCGGCGACGCTTTACTGGCATTACCGCGACAAGTCAGTGCTACTGGCGGATATGGCCGCCGCCGCACTGGCACGGCATCACACGCTCGACGTGCCTGCCGACACCGCGCAGTGGGAGGCCTGGTTTGCGGACAACGCGCGTAGTTTCCGCCGCGCATTGCTCGCGCATCGGGACGGCGCGCGGTTGCATGCGGGCTCGACGCCAGGCCCGGACGCAGTAGAACAGCTAAAGCCGAAAATCGCGTACCTGGTGCGTGCCGGCCTGACGGAACAGGAGGCCGGGATGGCGATGCTGGCCGCCGGTCAGTTCACGATCGGCTGCGTCCTTGAGCAACAGGTCGAGCACAGAGGCGGCTCGCACAAAGTGGCACTGTCGGATGAAGCCGATGGCCGGCCGAGGATGAGCAAAACGACGATGGCGCCGATCGATCCCGGCGTGGCGTTCGAATTCGGGCTTGGCCTGATCGTCGAGGGTCTGCGGCGGCGGGCGGGGAGTGTAGTGAGGTCCGTCGAATAAATGGAACATAGATGAATCGGATTGACGTTCCCCCAGAACTGACCCACCTGAGCCTGTAGTTTGGAGTGAGCCCCTGAGACTGGACCGGTTTGGACCTGCAAATTAAGCCCCCTGCTGAGCGAGCAACTCCTCAAACCGATTGGGTGGCAGGTAGCCGACCGACGAATGCATGAATCTAGCGTTGTACAGGTCGTCGACGAACATCGGCAGTCCTGATGCAACATCTGCAAATGTCTCGTACCCTGCAAGATGGACTTCTTCAACGGAACGAGTTCATGACAGGCTCCTTTTTTGTAACCTGTAAAAATTATATTTGAAGGTTATTTTGTTTTGATGTAACCTGTAAATGCGCGTTTTTTGGTTGCAAACATGGGCGAATTCGCAATGCATACCCCTCGTAGGGGAAAAGCGCCATGATTGCCTGACCGATGATGCAAGCGTCGTTTCGTGGCTCAAGGCTGCCGTCGGGCTGCCTGGGGACTTTGATGAGATGTCAGCGGGACTGGCTGAGCTGGCCGGGGCACTGCGTGAAACGGTTGCGCAGATGGTGGGTGTCGTAAAAGCCGGCGAGCCCCGTGACCCAGTGAATCAACTACTAGAAGCGGGCAGGCCAGTAAAGGGGCTCGTGTGGGATGACCATCAGGCTGGTTTCATACTGATCGAACGTCGTCGTGACCACGCAGTGCCGCCAGTCTGCTCGACCCAGTGGCCACGGCTCTCGCAGCCCTTTTTTCAGGTAGTGATCTGCGGTAGGTTCGCCAATGTGAGACGCATAAATGCACGCTTCTCTTCCGTGATATCACCAAGTCGCACCGTAGGCGTTGGTGCAGCGTGGCCGTCTGCGGCAATAGGATGAAGGTGGGGCTACATTCTGCTCTCGAAAGCATGCTGACTGATCCTCAGATCCGGTCAAGGCCGTGCTCGATCTCCAATGGTAGTTAGCACTGCGGTGTCGATATCAACTTTAACTAACCAGCCTTCACGATTCCCGGGGCGGTTCGTTTATCATGGAAGACAGTGCCACGTAAATTATGCATACGAACGCCCCAGACGATATTGAGCGAAATGTTCTTCGAGAGATTGTTGAAACAACGCCTCGAAACGACGCCCGATTCTGGCAATCTACCCTGATCCCGGGTGGTGAAATGGTAACGGCCCGATTCACCGACCATGTCTACTCGCCTCACTGGCACGACGCGTATACGGTATCGGTTATAGAGCGGGGAGCTGAACGTTACGACTACCACGGCACACGGTTCGTCGCCGATGCTGGATCCCTTCCCATCATCAATCCCGGCGAAATCCATACCGGATCAAGTGCAGCCGATGCCGGTTGGCAATGCCGCACTTTCTATTTGCCAATCGACTATGTACAGGACATGGCCGAAGAAGCCGGGTTGTCCCATCATGCCATGCCATGGTTTGACGCGGACGTCATCAAAGATGCCGATCTGGTCGGCCGGACCCTGCGAGCACACCGCATGCTCGAGACCGGCACCGACGTACTTGCCGTAGAGTACACCCTGCTAGATGCCGTTTCCACATTGTTGAAGCGCTACGCCCGGCTGCCACCTTCTGCGCGGCCAATGACCATTGATCGCATGCGTGTTGAGCGCATGAAAGTGCGCATGCTCGACGAACTAACCGCGTCGCTCGACTTGGCAGAGCTAGCCAAAGTCGTCGGATTATCGAAATTCCACGCAGCGCGAATCTTCACACGCGAGGTCGGCATGGCGCCGCATGCATGGCGCAACCAGATTCGGCTAGTCCGTGCGCGCGACGCACTTCGCGCCGGCATGCCTGCAACAGAGGCGGCGGCAGCTTTCGGCTTTGCGGACCAAAGCCACTTTAACCGCCACTTCAAGAAAACATACGGCGTCGCGCCGAGTCGCTGGCGCGGCATTTTGTAAAAAAATGTAATAGCAAGAACGTTCAAGTACGTTCGTCGTTTCGCGTTCTATCCTCACCGTCAACCGGAGAAAGATATGGGCGTGAATCAACGACGAAGCTCGGTAGCCAACGGCAGAGCAGGCATCGATACGAGTCTCGTAGCGCTCATCGATGTCGAACACCGGGGCGGTGCAGCGATTCTCGTCGACGTGCTGAGAGGTGAAGGTGCCCGCAATGTCCTTGGCAACTTCGGCACGACGCAGCTGTTATTCATCGATGTAGTCACCAATGCTCCCAACCCTTCATTCACTTTCGGTATGCAAAATATTACGGTCGATGCGATAGCGGATGGCTATGTTCATGATTCCGGCATCTCCAATTTTACGAGTTCCTATACAGTGGCTGACCTCAGCCACGCGATGGGCGCCCCCCGGAATTTAAAGGCGGCAAGAACACCCCTGATTATCAATGCGACCCCACATGATTCACGCCATGCATTCGCGGAACCACTATTGCACGGGAATTTATTGGGTGTCACACGTCCGGCAGTTAGATGGGCACTGAATGTATCTCACCCGACTGAAATCGTCGTGCCCGTTCGAAGAGCATTCAACGACAGCGGAGCCGCCCGGTCCGAGACTGTTTTTCTATCCGTGCTGACGAATGTCGCGGAGCGCACCACATCTCTACCCGTCGATCGGCGATCGGCGATTGGGCGAACTTCAATGCCAACCGCGCTACCCCAGCAGGCGAATGCACTGACGTCGGTCAGTTCCGGATGTATTTCCTTGGTAGTGGGGGATGAAGTGTTTGGGTCCGGCGCCAGCGTGGAAACTGTAGCCATTGCGGACCCGACGTCGCGTGCTTTGTGGCTCGGCAATCTACTTATAACAGTCGCCGATATCCTAAAGGTCGTCCGCCCCTTCGACACAGTATTCGTGCTTGGTGATCAGTTTAGCATATCGATGCTCTATCCCAGTGGTCCTGTCATTTCGCCCAAACACAAGCTCAATCAGTTGGCAAGCGATTCTCATGATTTGGGTCGAACGCATGCAACCGAACTAACCACGTCGATAACGCCCATGAATCACGTCAGGCATTACTGCCAGCCCAAGGTGATGAGTGACGCGACAAGCACATTGAATTGACGCTCTGCGGGCGCGTAGCGCAGCGGGTTCGCATACGAACGTATCGAGCTCGTGGAGCAGAGCGTGCACAGCCCCGGGCACCGCGATAAGGGGCGCCTCCCGTAGCCGCGCACGAAACGTCTCGGGCACTCGGCACAACGATGCCTCCTGTCCAATGATCGCCAGCTACAGTGCAGATGATTCGCAGCGTGCTCAACTTCGATAGCACTCTGCAGTACTACGGTACTCGTGGTGCCGTCCTCGAATGGGGTATGGGAGCGGTCGGTTGGCAAATCACTGGATCTCGGGCGGGATCAATTCGTCACGGTTATCGGTGATGGCTCCGCCCTCTACTCGCCCCAGACTTGCACATTAGTGCTTTCCAATATCGCTGATCTTGGTGAGCAACCAGGACTACAACATCCTGAAAAGACTTATGAAATTCCGGAATCATCGTGTCGGCGACCACACCAAACGCTTCATCTGCATGGACCTTAAAGATCCACCTATTGACTTCCTAGCGCTTGCAAGACACTTCGAGTCTAGTGGCATGCCGCGCAGAGCGTGCGACAAACATCGTGACCGCCGTCAAATACGGTATCGCGTCGGGTTTTTCAACCCAGATCGAAATTCCGGTCGGCGTCGCGTAACCTACACCCAGGGTCTAGTTCGGGATTGATATAGGTCAACCGTCCATACTCGTTTTGAGTGCCGCATGTGTCGAGAGTGACTCGTGACAACTGCCAAAACACACCTCCCTTCTGATGAGCACTTCACGTTGTTCCGCCGTTTTGCTATCGGACGCCAGTCCCGCCAACTGTGGGCGAACGGAAAAGCGCTCTCGCTCAACGAGCGAGCTACCGAGTTGTTGATCACACTGATCGATGCGGGTGGAAGGATAGTCTCGATCGAACAGCTTCAACAACATGTATGGCCTGAAGTACCTGTCTCAGCCAATAGTGTTCAAGCATTGGTTTCGCAATTACGCAATGTGCTTGGCGACGATCGCGATGTGATCGAAACCGTTCCACGCCGGGGTTACCGCTTCGGGGCAGAGCGGTGTGACATTCGAGAGGAGGGAGTTAGGCACGTCAACGGGAGTGGTGCGGACGATCCGAAGATTGATGCGTTGTATGGTGCGCCGTCAGCAGGAATCCAGGATAAGCAAGTTGTCAATGGGTTCCACAACGCTGGTCGCCAGCTACTGATCGGGCGCGATGCGGAGATCTCCGAGTTATTGATGTTGGTGCCGAAACATCGCCTGATCACATTGACGAGTGCAGGCGGAAACGGAAAAACATGCCTTGCTCGCGAGGTGGCACTACGCACCGCGACAATGTTCCGTGATGGCGTCTTCTACGTCGAGCTCACCGAACTGATGCTGCCCGAACTCATCCCGGATGCCATTGCGGCGCAAATCCCGGTCTTCTCACTGAAAGCGCCCCCGGGACTGGACGGACTTGTCGAGCAGCTTGCTGGTCGCGAAACTCTGTTGATCATCGACAATTGCGACCATCTCGCCCACGAAATCGCCATGGTCGTTGAGGCATTGCTGAGCGCGACCACGCTATGCATGATTGTTTGCGCGGAGGCCCCGTTGTTTATTGCAGGAGAGTACGTGACGCCACTAGCGCCGCTGCGTTTCTGGGGCCGATCGACACTCGATACATCACTTGAAGTACAGAACGCATCACCGTCAGATGCCTCCCGAATGTTAATTGCACAACTCGAAAGATGCGGAGTATGGTTTGCTAACGACACGGGGGTGGCTGCTTCGGATAGCACGCGCATCGCTCTGCCCAATATCGCTCAGTCCATGCATCCACGAGTCGACTTGGAGTCGGTCTGTCGTGCGCTATGCGGCAATCCGCTCGCACTCGCGATTGCGGCACGTCAGATCGCGTACACCATGCGCGGTCGAACGGCACTCGGCAAAGCAATCGAAGACTGGAAAGCGCATTGGCGGCGACTGATGCAGCATCGAACAGGAAGTGGCGAGGTCTCACCTCGACCAGCTACGCTAGTGTCGTCCGTAGTCGCCATCGCATATGACAAACTCGATGCCAGCGCGCAGCGCGTACTTTTTTGCGTCAGTCTGATAGCCGGATCATTCGATTTTTCTGACGCGCGGGCCATCTGCCTGCAAGCAGAGGAGTCCCGCGCCGCAGACAAAGAAGACACGCTCCAGGTTGTCATGTCGAACTTGATCGATGCCGGCCTGATAGACGAATGTTCGTCAAACAATCCTGGCCGTCTCTTTGAAGTTCCCAAAATGGTGCGACGATTCGCGCTGGAGACGTTGACGAATCATCGCGACCACGAGGACCTATCCAAGCGACATGCGCAATGGGTAGTCGAGCAAATCAGCAACGCCCGTTGCCCAGACCGCAAGCATTCCACCGGACCCGCAGCGTACCTGCACCATAACCGCGCCCCAAGCATTGGGGACATACGACGCGCACTCAGCTTTTCAGTCCATACCCGTTACATCCAGGTCGCAGTGCAATTGCTGCGGCATTCGGGGCCGATCTGGGTTGCCGCGCGACTTTCCAACGAATGGCTAGCATGGACCCATCGAGTGCTGAAGCACGATTTTTCGCGCCCGATCCTCAAGGTCCGAGACCACATGCTCCTGCATCTATCCCTCGCAGAGTCCATGCAGCATGCCATGTCGACGACTCCAGCAGATACGATTGCGGCATGGTGGCGTGTCTATGAACTCGCCACTGCCTGTGCCGATGACGATAATCGTTTGCATGCACTGGTGCTGCTTTTGATGCGCTCACTCGAAGCCGGTTTTAACGGCGACTCACCTGAACTACTGATGCAGGTACGAACGCGTATCGCGCATGAGTGCGCCAGTTCATCGCGACATCGCGGTTTTGCATTGTTGCGTGGCGCACTACTAACCTTTGATGGTCGGCACGACGACGCGATCAATTTGTTCTCTCCACCCGACGAAAAGACAGGGTCGGTCAGCGGATATTCCAATGGCAAGGAGAATGAAACATACCACCCTGATTACGTCGCAGTAGTTTCGGACAATGCGCTAGCTATGTCGATGTGGCTTACTGGCGCACATTCGATCTCGCATCCGACGTTGCTGCGCGCGTTGCAGGGTGCACGACAGCAGTCCGATCCAGTAGCGCGTTGCGCCGCCGAAATGATGGCCTCCGTCTTGTTCCTGCTGGAAGGCAACACTCAGCGGGTTGCACAACACGCCCGGTTGCTGCTGGAAGTCGCACAGTGCAACGGGTTGCACGGCTGGGCAAGTATCGGGCAAGCCTTTTTGCGGTGGACTCGCGCGATCGACGAAACCCATGACGAGGCTCGCAAGCTGACCCAGCTTGCGCTTGACAATCTAGCTCGCGGCCACACAACGATTGTCGATTTGGTGGCGCTGGAACGTTTCTCAGCGCTAGCATTGAATCAAGTCTGTGGTGCAGTATTGATTCGACAGTTTGAACAGATGATCACAAATCTACCGAATAGTGGACGAAAGTGGCTGATGCCGGAGGCGATGCGTGTGTATGCGGTAATGCAGCACCGCGCCGGCCTGCCTAAAGAGAGCGTGCGAGAGGCGCTCGAGCAAGCAGCACACGAAGCTCGCCAACAACGCGCGTCGCTACTCTGGCGCCGGATCTCGGCTACCATGGAGCAAATCTTGCCATCACGGGGGGCTGAGGACGCCAAGAATACCACCCGCATATGACTCCAGCGGAAAATTCTCGCGCGTTGGTTCGACGAGCGCCGCGGAGGTTCGGCGGGGGCTGGCGCAATAACGCGATGCGTTTTTCAAAGCAGAAGGTGCTGACCTGAGACGTTTCTTGTAGCCATCCGGCAAGTGAGCTCTCTTTTATCCTAGGGACAAGGAGGACTCGATGAAGAAGCGATTTACCGACGAGCAGATCATCCGCATCTTGCGCGAGGCCGAGAGCCGGGATGAGCCGGTGAAGGATCTATGCAAGCGCCACAACATTTCGGAACAGACGTTCTATCGTTGGCGCAACAAGTTCGGCGGGATGGACGTGGCTGACGCTCGTCGGCTCAAGGAGCTGGAATCGGAGAACGATCGGCTCAAGCGCCTGATCGCCGAGCAGATGCTGGTAATCGACGGCCTGAAGGAGTTCAGCCGAAAAATGATCACCCCGACGGGCCGGCGCGAAGCGCTGGAAGTCCTGACTCGGCGGGGGCTCTCGCAACGCAAGGCATGTCGTTACCTGGGACTGAGCCGCCGATTGGCGACCTATCCACTCAAGCAACCGGAGAAGGATCGGAGTTTGGGCGAGAGGCTGATGGCGGCCGCGCAAGAGGTGCCGCGCTTCGGCTATCGTCGGATGTCGGCCTGGCTGGCGTTGAGCGAATCGCGCGTGCGGCGAATGTGGCGAGCCGTTCAGCTCAACATTCCGCGCCGACGCCCTCGCCGACGTCGTTGCGGCGACGACATACGCCTGCCAGGCGCCACACAGCCCAATTCGGTTTGGAGCTATGACTTCGTGCACGATCAACTGGTGGATGGCCGGGCCTTGAAGATGCTATGCGTGATCGATGAATACACCCGCGAGTGTCTGGCGATCGAGGTTGGCGCCAGTCTGCGGTCGCAGGACGTGATCTTGACGCTATCGCGACTCATGCGGCTGTACGGCAAGCCCGCGTTTGTTCGGTCGGACAACGGCGCCGAATTTACCGCTGCCAAGGTCATGCGTTGGCTGCGAGACGTTGCAATCGGTCCGGCCTTCATTGCGCCTGGCAGTCCATGGCAAAACGGATTCGTCAAAAGCTTCAACGGCAAACTGCGAGACGAATTGCCAAATCGCGAATGGTTCCGCAGCCGCGCCGAGGCCAAGGTGCTCATCGAGCGCTGGCGGCAGTTCTATAACGAGCGCCGGCCCCACAGCGCTCATCGCTACCAACCTCCGGCCACGGTCCGTCGAGCCTGGCTGGATTCCGATAATATCGACGCGAGACTCACAGCCTGACTGGCTACAAAATTCCGCCGCAGGTCAGTAGCGGGGAGGGTCGTTGATGGCGCCGTGATCGCCCACACCGTGGCGCGTAGCATGAGGGGTCCGCATAGGATCTCCAGTATCGACTCGCTTGGTGGACTGACCGCGACCGGCGCCGCACGATCGCGGCTGCGATCTGCTTTGTGCTTTCGCGGCTGATTGCGACAGCCTGGTTGGATGTTCCGATGCGGGTGCCTCGACGGCATTTGCATCCGGTTTCCGATACGCTGCCCGGCTTTGTATCGGACGGACGTGGCAATCCGCGCGCGCTATCTGAAATGTTGTCGTCGAACACGAAGCCGCGATACGTCCCACGTGTGTCGAGTGCGTTGTTGCGGCACGTGCACGCGCCGCATGTCGCCGGGTGAGGGGGGCGGCTTCGTATTTGTGCACGTTGATGCGCATTGGCGGCGGCGCGGCGGCGGCGCTCTCGTATATTGCCGAACAGGATGCAAGCAGAACCTGTACCTCATTCAACGAAGGGAGTGCCCGAAATGTCCACGACGATCAACATCATCACGAGCAGCCAGCCGGATTCGACGAACTTCTCCCCGACGAACGCCAACCGCTCCGGTGCGAGCGACGCGCCCGGCGGTGCCAACAACGGGCTCACGACCGAGCCCGGCCAGTTTGCGGCGATCGTCAAACGTTCAGCCAACGGAGGCGACGACCCGCAAGGGGATGGTCAGACCATCACGATCTCGCTGCCGAAGGACCAGGCGGCCAACTCCGCGTATAACCCCAATGTTTACGGGGGCAACGGCCAGTCTGCGAAAACCATCACGATCAATATCGACAAGGATGCGGCGCAGGGCAATGCCGATAACGCGTCTGCCGCGAAGCCCGACCGCTCTCCCAACGGTGCGCTGAACATCCAGAGCAATGGCGGTGCCGATGGCCAGGGGCTTCATCCGGTCAAGCTGAGCTCGGATAAAGGCACGGTCCAGGTTCTGGAGGACAGCAAAGGCAACGTGTACGACAAGAGTGGCAAGAGCATCGGCAAGAAAGAAATGGTGAACGGCAAGCCCGAGTACACATTCGACAGCGGCAAGAGCGAGGCGGCCACCGTTCTCTCGACAGGCGGGACGAACGGCAAAAATCAGACGTCGGGGCGCCAGACGTTCGGCCCAGGCGAACTGACCTCGTCTGCAGGCAATTTGCGCGGCAGCAAGGGGGAGAAGGACGACCTTAAGACCACCGGCGAAATCGAACAGATCTCGCAATACGGTTCCGTCAACACGAACGGCCACACGGTCGTGGTGTGATACGCGCACGGACGTTCAGGCTGGCGACGGAGGCAGGCGCCGGGTGTTCCCTACATCGCGACAGGCACGGCACACCCGGCTTCAGAAAATGGACGACAGGCATGAAACAACTCGTTCTAGATCGAACTGACGACGTGATGCGGTTTGTCGCCTCGCTGACCGGAGAGGAAAGTTATCCGAATTATGACGACGCGATCGGCCTGGAGCGGGATGGGAAGCTGGTAGCCGGCGTGCTGTACCAGGCCTATAATGGGCCAAGCATCGTGATGCACCTGGCTATGTCGGGATCCCCGCATGTCATCACGCCCGGATTCATTTGTGCGGCGTTCCGCTTTCCGTTCATTCTTCTCCGCTGCAACCGGATCAGCGGCTACGTTCGCGCCGACAACCTCGCCGCGCAGAGACTGGACGAACATCTGGGTTTCAAGCGCGAAGGCGTGATTCGCGAGGGCGCATCCGACCGGTCCGACTTCATTCTCTACGGGATGCTCAAGCATGAGTGCCGCTTCCTCGGCGGTCGCTACCTCGAGGCGATGAACCGCGAGCTGGCCTAGCCGGGTGCCGGCGCATCCGCGATGCGGTGCCGGTTGGTCGATGCGATGTCTGCCGCCGGCAGTGCGTGCGGCCAAATGCGCGGTCGTTTGTCATGTGCAGGCGAGTCAATGCCGATCCGCGCACGCGAGACCGCGCGCTTGCCGTAGTCATCAGGTACCTTGCAATGCCTCAGCCCTCTCCGCTTTCCCGGTCAGATACGGTCGCCCGACATGCCGAGCGGGTTGATGAAGACGACACCGCGCGGGCCGATACGGGGCGAAGTGTCGACGCCGTCATGTCGATGCTGCACACCCTGATCGACGGGCGCGGCGCGGAACTGAAGGATGCGGCGGGCGGCCGGCGCGGACAGGGAGACGCGGCCGAGGCCACGGATGGTCAGGTACCGGGGCAGAGGCTGCCGCGCCGGACCATGGCCGGCATGGCAGGGGCGCGCGGTGGCGCGGCGCAATGGCCGACTCGGGTCATGCCCGGCCTGCTTGCGGGGATGGTGAGCAGGCGGCCCGAGGCTGGCGTTGCCCCGTTCGGCGGTGGCGGCGCGATGCCGGATAGCAACGGGGAAACCGCGGAAGAAGGCGTCGCGCCCACGACACCCGAGCAGGCCGTGGCTTCATGCGTGATGCAGCCGGGCCTGATGGATCCGGGGCAAGCGCCATCGTTTGCTCCGATTCCGATTCCTGTTCCGCTTCCCGGCCCTGAAACCCCGAATGCCGTGGTGGAAGGACGGGCTGCCGTCGGGGACGGGAGCTTACCGCGCGTCGTGCCGGCTCCCCAGGCGACGGCAGGCGAGCCGATGCCCGTGCCGGAACGCTCGCCGGTCGTCCTGTCGGCGTTCACCGCGCATGCCGATCAGCGGGCGAACCAAGCAGGGAACCTTTCGTCGCCTGTGTCTTCCGACGCACGCGTGTCTGTCGATTCAAACCGGAGCATTCCGTTGCGCCCGCGTTCGGCGGGAACCACCCTGGTCGACGCGAAGCGGACGGTGGCCCGTTATACCGGTGTGTCGGCCCGTCACGTCGAAGCATTCACCTCGACAACGGGGCGTGTGTTGTCGAAGCATGTCGCCGCGTTTCGCGGCGTGCGGGCCACCGGTGCGAACCCGGCCAAACGCAGCGGGATGTCGACGCCGGACCGGTCGTCCTCCGAGGCCGCCATCGCAGGCAGCGGCGACGCGAACGCGCCGGCCGCGGCATCGGGCAACGATGCCGGTGTTGTGAGCGTGGTTCGGTTCGTCGCGCAGGCGCGCGAATGGCTGGATGCGCGACGCACACGCGCACCGGCGAGCGCCTGCGGGCGTCGTCGCGGCCTGCGTTGCCGACTGTACTGTCGCGCGGGATGCATGCGGCGCGGTACGTGATCGCGAATGCCGTTGCGGCTATTCAACTGAAACTTTCAGCTAACCTATCCGACATGAAAATCAATGGAATGCGTAGCCTGCCGAACGCGCTGCTGGGCGCCATGCTGCTCGCAGGCTGCAACACGGCGTCGCAGTCGCCGGCGAACAAGGCGCCCGAATTCCCCGATCCGGGTACGGCCTGGGTCATCGGCGGTGCGTATGCCGACGTAAGAACCTTCAAGCGGGTCGTACCGGGACTCACCGAAAACCAGGTGTATCTGCTGCTTCGCGAGCCGCACTTCAGCGAGGGGTCGTACGGCGTGCGAGCGTGGAACTACGTCTTCCGAATCCGGACCGGGGGTGGAGACGCTGCGTATATGACGTGCCAGTACCAGGTGCGGTTCGACAAGCAGCGCTTCGTCCAGGCGACCTACTGGCGCGATCCGGCATGCGCGCGATATGTGATGTGACGCGTATTCGCGACGCGGGCCGCGTGGGGACTGCGCGTGGTCGTCACGATGCCGCAGATTGACGGAGAGAGATAACCCATGCGCTTTGCCCTTGCCGGCTTCGACATGTTTCATGGCGTGCTCGACACGCTCGTCAGTGCGGGATGGACGCCTGTATCCCTGTTCAGCTTCGTCACCGACGATCAGGTCAACTCGAACACCGAGATCGTTTCGTATGCGACGGCTCATCGCCTGCCGTTGCAGATGTCGCGGATCGACGAAGCGGCGCTGCGTGCGCTGCGCGATCTCGACTGCGACGTGCTGGTCGTCGCCGGATACGGCTGGAAGATCCCGGACTGGACGCCCTATGTGCGGTACGCCATCAATTTTCATCCGGCGCCGCTGCCGGACGCGCGCGGCCCTTATCCGCTGACGCGCGCGATCCAGGATGGCCACCGCGAATGGGCCGTGACCTGTCATGCCATCTCAAGCGGGTTCGATTCCGGCGACATCGTCGCACAGGAGCATTTTGCGCTCGCGGCCGACGAGTGTCACGAGAGCCTGCAGCTCAAGGTGCAGATGGCCGGGCGTCGGCTGGCGCGGCAGATCGCGTATCGCTTCGATGCCTTGTGGGCCGCGCGCACGCCACAAGCGGATGGCAGCTACTGGCCGAAACCGACCAATGCCGACCGCACGCTCGATTTCACGCAGCCGTTGAACGAGGTCCTGGCAAATGTCAGGGCATACGGATTGCACGAATGCATCGCGCATCTGGGCGGTGGCGTACTCTATGTGCGGCGTGCGATCGGCTGGCACGAGCAGCATGCCTGCGAGCCGGGCACGATCGCGCACGTCTATCGGCGCTGGTATGTCGTTGCGGTGCCGGACGGCTTTGTCGCGTTGATCGAATGGAGTGCGATCAATCCGCTTCAGCGGGCGAATATCAGGCCGTAGTCGAACCCGTGCGTCGGCCCGTCTCTTTTGGGGCGCGTGACGAACGGCGTGGCCAACCGATCACGCTCGCAGCCACAGAAATTCACCCGATGCGATGCTTTCGAACATTTCATCGCTCGACTCGATGATGTTCTGCCGCCAGTATCGGCCGTGCTCGGCATAGTGACGCATCAGGTCCGCGAGGTCTGCGCCACCGAAGTACGGATCGAAGGGCAGCCGGATGATTAGGATGATCGAGCCAGTGTCGGCGTCGACGCCGAGTTGCGCCTGATCCTGAGCATAGATCAGCAGGTTCGCTTCCAGCATCAGCCGGAAAACGACCAGCGTGCGGCCTGCCGTGACGGCGCCGAAGTGGAAGTTCGCGTAGATCGCATCCTGGTCACGCTCGACGTGCAGGATGCGCACCTCGAAACCCTCGACTTCGACCAGCCCCGTCTCCTGGATGTATTCGATGTCGTGAAGACCGACGACCTCGCAGAATTGGGCGACGAGATCGAGGTAGCGGGGATCGCTCATGAGCGTGAAGGCAACAACCAGCCAATACACAGGCCGGCACGGCGGCGCCCGATGCGTCGGACCGTGCCGGCGGAGGTGATGCCGTGCGACATCAGGATCGGGTCGTCACTTCGACGAGGCCTTTTCCATGCCTTCGCACGCGGATTTTATCGAATTGGTGGTCGTCGTCGCGGCAGACGACACGGCGGCATTGGCCCCCATGACGGCTTGCGATTGAACGTTTGCCGCCGTCATGGCCGTGTTTGCCGCAGTCGCTTGCTCGATGGCGGCTGTTGCTGCTCCTGTCGATCCGCCCATTGCCAGTGGTCCTGCCATGATGTTTCTCCTTGATGAGTGATGCTACGGATAACCTGCCCTCATGCGGACGCTTGCCGCCGTCGAGCAGAAATGAAAACGACTACATGCGCTGGATCTGCTGTATCACGCGCGCCGCTGCAAGCAGGCCGTGATAGAGCGTCGCGCGATTTCGGTTGTCGGCGTCGGAACCCGGCGCTGCGTTGTTGACGTTCTCTGCCACGTCGAAGAGCGCGTGCCGGATTTTCTCGATCGTTGGCGTTGCATCGGGATCCTTGATGAGCGAAGAGAGGTTGTCGAACTGCTTGGCATAGGGTGCGATCGGATCGTACATGTCACGGGTCCTGTTGCGAGTTCACGGAAAATCACGAGGTCGGTAGGGGCGGCGTGGATCCGGCCGATGTGGACGGAGACGCCGGCATTCTGTTCGGCGGCGTGGCGCTGCGCGCGACCGTGGCATCGTCGACAGACGACGCCGTCACGTCTGTCGCGCCGGATGCCGGCGCGGCATCGGCAGGCGCCTCCACTGCGTAGATGTGCTTGACGCCATCCGGCGTCTGCGCGTACTGCACGGAGTCGGACGACACGACCTCCGAGAACTGGCCCGTGACCGGTGCGGCGCGGCCCGGATTCTCCGCGACCTGGACAACGAGCCGGCGGATGTTCGAATCGAGGTCGGCACGCACGCGCGTGACGGCCTTGTCGACCGCGTCCTTGCTGTCGACGGCGCCGGTGATCGCGAAGTCGCCGTTGCCGAGATACTTCACGTGCACGCCCGCGATGCCGAGCGAATCCTCGATGCTGTGCACGGCATTCTGCGCGACGTCGTAGCTGCGCACGATATCCGTCGGCGCGATCTTCGCGAGCGTCGATTTCACGAGCTGATCATCGGACAGGTTGGAGACCATTCCCGTCACGACGCTCGAATTGCCGACCGTACGCACCTGAAGCTCGGTCATGTGTGCTGCCGCGAGCGCCTCCTGGATGCGGGTCGTCCGATAGGCGGGGCCATGGCGCAACGCGGCCTCGCTGGCTGGGGCGGGGGTCAGCAGGACGGCCGCGCCTACCATGATCCCGAGCGCGACGCAGGTGCCGAGCGCGCCATAGTAGCGCCGGTGCTTTTTGCGTTCGACGTCGGCAGGCCGGATCAGCAACGTCGACAGCAGGTCGAGATCCGACGGCCACATCACGTCATCCGGCCCGATGCACAGGATCGTGTCGCCGAACTGCATCGGCGCGAAATCCACCAGGATCACCGTTTCGCCGGCCGGTACCGCGATTGTGTTGCCGCTTTCTTCCGGCGAACCGGCCGGCATGTCCGCATACGTGATCGCCCGAACGACACCCGACGCATCGACGTCGAGCGTCACGTCGGCGGACTTCCAGTCCATCAGGCGAATGTCGGCATCGGCCCCGCCGTGGACCGCATGTCGCCCCGGCGCAAGCTGCAGGGTCGCGCCGGCGTGGAATCCCGTCAGTATTCGAAGCTGTTTCATCACGAGGCTGGCGATCTTAGGGTTGCACGTGGAATCCGTGTCGTCGTCGCTACCGTTCACGGATTGCCGGTTACGGAGTCAATATAGATGGCGAATGCGCAGCGTCGACGCGGAACCCGAACACGTCGCGCTTTGAGCGAAGCGTCGGCGCGGCAAGTACCACGAGGTGCGCGACACGCGCCATGACTATGGCTGGAGCAGGCGCAGCGTATCCAGTGCACATGCGCACTGGCGCGGCGTTCGCGGGCGGTCGAACTGACGCAGCAGCAAACCGGCCAGCAGGTTGACGTGGCGTGCAGCGTCCGGTAGGCGCGGCGTGCCGTTCGTCTCGCTCGGCCGGGGGACGGCATGCGCGCGCAACATCTCGAGACTGGATTCGAGTAGCGTCACACCGGTTTGCTGCAAACCCAGCCAGCGTTCCGACCAGGCGTGGATGTGGGCGGCGCGCCGGGCGTCGGGCTGCGCGTTCGAATCGGTCAGCAGGTCCAGCAACTCGCGTGTGCACTGATCGCGCAGCATCGCTGGATCGGCCGCCGGGTCGACCGGCGGCAGCGAGTGCGCATCGCGATGCGCAGCCGGGGCGATGACGGGCAGGCGTTGCCCGGCCTTAAACGTGATGGCGGGTGTCGCGTCCGGTGCGTCGTGCTGCCCGTCACGCGAATCTTCACGCCCGCGACCGCCGCCGTAACGGTGTTCGCATTCGTCACCGACGACCTCGAATTCCTGCAGGGCGTCCGCGCCCTCCGCGTCGCCTGCGGCCGTCGCGGCGCGCCTGCCGCGCGCGAAGCGGCGCCGGCGCCCGAGTCGCGCCATCATGCCCTTCGTGCGCCGTGCCTGCGCGGCGCCCGGTTGAGGCGGTGTGCTGCCCGGTGCGAAACGCGTGCCGCGATAGAGCACCGCGAATTTCGCGGCAGTCGTGCGTTGCGCGCCGGTCGGCCGTTTGCGTGTCGCCGCTTGCTGCGCAATCGGCGTGAAGCGGTGCGTGATGCGTGTCATGCCGGCCTCCCGGGTCAGAGCGGAAACGCGATCCGCATCATTTCGTTCGCGAAATGCAGGACCGCCGCGCACGACAGCGGCGCGGCGATGACCAGCACGATCGTGACGGCGATCAGTTTGACCGCGAATGGCAGCGTCTGGTCCTGTAGTGACGTGACCGCCTGGACGAACGACACGGCGAGCCCGACCACGGCGGCCGCGATCACGAACGGCAACGAGACGGTAAGGCACAGCACCATGCCCTGGGTGGCGGCACGGACGAGCGAATCGACGTCCATGGTGGCTCCGGTTACTTGTAGGTCAGCACGAGCCCGTGAATCAGCGTGGACCATCCGTCCATTACGACGAACAGCAGCAGCTTGAACGGGATCGCGACGTTCGTGGGCGACACCTGGTTGAGCCCCATCGACAACAGCACGTTGGCGATGATCAGGTCGATCACGATGAACGTCACATACAGCAGGAAGCCGATCTTGAACGCATCCGTCAGCTCGGTCAGCGTGAACGCGGGCGCGAGTACGATCAGGTCAGTCTCGTGCAGCGCTTGCGCCGCTTCCTTCGGCCATACGATCGACGCGGAGCGCAGGAAGAAGCGTTTCTCGCGTTCCTGCGTATGCTTGATCAGGAACTGGCGAAAGGGCTCGCGCGCCGCTTCGGCGGCCTGCAACACGGCCTGGGACGATTGCACCGCGATCGGCTGGCCGCTCAGCGTCTTGGCCGCCGTCATGCCGATCGGCGCCATCACGTAGACCGACACCAGAATCGCGATGCCGTTCAGCACCATGTTGGGCGGCACCTGCTGCACCCCCAACGCATTGCGCAGCAGGCCGAGCACCACGACCACTTTCGCATACGAGGTCACTACCATCGCGACGAACGGCACGAGGCCGATCGCGAGGATGACGAGCAGCAGGCCGGAAAGATCACTGTACTGAACCATGTTCGTGCGCCATGCGGAGGATGCGGATGCCGACGTGCTCGCCGATGCCGACCAGCTCGCCGTGGCCGATCACCTGGCCGTGGGCGACCAGCTTGAGCGTGAGCGCTGTGATCGTGGTGGGCAGTTCGATGACGTAGCCGGGCGCGAGCGACGACAGCTCGCCGATCGTCAGTGCGACGGTATCGGCGACGAACTGCACCGGCAGTTCGAGTTCGCCCACTTCAATGGCATGTTCGCTGGTGTCGTGCCCGGGCTCCAGCGCGCCCGGCTCGGTACTTTCGGTCATCACGGGTTCCTTCAGCAGGGTGATCGTTCGAGCGTGCAACGCCACGGCAACACGGCAGTGCACGAGTCCGGCGTTGCCCCACGACGCAAGCACGACGTGATGGTTCGCGTCGTCCGGCGCGTCGTGCATCGTTTGCAGCCACGCGGCATCGCGCGACGCATCGAGTGCGCGCAGCAGGATGTCGCCGCTTCGCAGTCCCTGCAACGCGTCGACGGACAGCAGTTTGGTGCCGAGCACGAGGCTGCCGGGCAGGCGCAGTGCCGTATCGAAACGCGCGGGGCGTGCGGTTTTCGACAGGCACGCGTCCAGCCATTCGATGCAGCGGCCCGGCAACCGGGCGACGACGTCGTGCCGCCGGCCGTGCCGCGCGAGCGACAGCGCGACGCTCACGTCGCCCGGGTTTGCGTCCGGCCACGCGCCGCGTCGTACCGCCACGACCTGCACTCGCGTCAGGCCCAGCGTGGCAAGACACGCCAGCAGGGGGCCGCACAGCACGTTGGCAACCGCATTGCGCAGCGTCAGGTCGGCGCCGGTGCGTCCATCGGCGGCCTGTTCCACCGACCACGCGCAGATCGACAGCGCCGGATAGTGTTCGAGATCGACCAGCAGGTGTGCGCTTGCCGGCCCGGTGGGCGTGTCGAAGCGCAATTCCGCGCTTGCAGGGTCGGCGTGATCCGGCAAGCCGGACCCAAATTCGCCGCGGAAATCGTCGATGTCGAGCGTGTCTCGCAGAAATATAGGCAGGCGCGCGTCGAACAACCGGCGCGACGCTTGCGCATGCGCGGGGTCGAGCCGGGTAACCGCAAGCGGTGTACCGCTACCCTCAATAATCGAATGCCGAATCAATTTCATCCCGTGTCGGGCAAGGTCGTGTTGCCTGCGAGAGGCGCGCCGATGGACGTCGCGCTCGAAGGACCCGTTCGCGCCCGGCTACCACACCGTGATGCGGACGCGCTTCGGTTGCCCCCACGCGCGCAGCATGGTATCGAGTGCGTGCTCGAGCGCCGTACTGTGGGCCAAGAGTAGCTGCCGGGCCTCGAGATCCCTGGCATCGAACCGAAGCTGAAGATCGAAATGCGAAAGGGACAATTGCAGCTCGGTGGCCGCGAGAATTCGGTCGCTCAGCACGAGGTGCGCTTCCCATTGCCCGCCGGACGCGACAGCGCCGTCGGTGCAGAACGCCGCAATCTCGCGCGACAGCACATCGAGCAATCCGAGGTGATCGCGTTGCGCCTGTAGCGTGACCGACGCGATCGGGGCGGCCGCACTTGCGATGCGGCTGCCGACCGCTCGGCATTCGAGCAGCTCGGCGGGTGTCAGATGCGACTCGGCGTCGGCTGTCTCGTACTCGGTCGGCAGGGACGAAAAGCTGCCGGACGGCGGTACGGCCGTATCGGGCTGGGCGTCTCGATCGTCACGCGAGCGCGCTGCCGTCGGCGCGTCGGACACGGGCCTGACGATCGTGCGGCGCCTGGCCAGCAGCGCCGCATAGTTGAACCCGCGCGCGCCGCGACCGGGCAGCGGCGGCGGGTCGTCCTGGTTCGACGATGGACGGACCTCGACGGAATCGATGCGGCTCACGGCAACGCGGCGTCAGTCGGAGATTCGGCCGATCGGGCGCAGATCCACGTGCTCACCCAGTTCCTGGTAGGAGTACACCGCCAGCCAGCCGAGCTTGCTTTCGATCATTCTTCGCACGTAGCGGCGAATGTCCATCGACGTGACGAGTACGACGCCGTCGGTCGGCCGCTGGCCGACGACGGACTGGATCTTGTCGATCAACAGGCTGATCTCGTCGGGCGCAAGCGCGAGGAAGTTGCCCGTCGGCGTCTGCTTGATCGACTGCCGGATGTGCTGCTCGACGGGCAGGTCGAGCAGCACCGCGGGCAGCGTGCGCGCGCCGCGTGTCGCCCGATGCGCGAGGAAGCGCGACAGGTCGCCCCGGACATACTCGGTCAGCATCAGCATGTCCTTCTCTTTCGGCCCCCAGGAGATCAGGCTTTCCATTATGGTTCGCACGTTGCGGATGGAGATCTGTTCTTCCAGCAGGCGCCGCAGCACGTCGGCGATCCGTGGCGGCGGCAGCACCTTCTGTACCTCAGTGACGAGCCCCGCATGGTCCTTGCCGAGCTGATCGAGAATCCACTGGACTTCCTGGATGCCGAGAAACTGCGTTGCGTGACGGCGCATCAACGCGATCGACGCGTGGGCGATCACCTGCTCGGCGCCCCATGCCGGGATCCGGTCGGGTACGTCGCGCGCTTCGATCCAGTGGGTGGCCGCTCCGTCGGGGGCGATCGGCTTGCGCGGCTCGCATGTCGCGACGAGGGCGTCGCGCTGCCGGATCTCGTCCGGCGACAGCGCCATACCCGACGCGATGTGCGCCGATTCCGGCAGCATAACCATGCCGGGCGGCAGTTCGATCAACAGGTGCGGCACGTCGTGAATCAGGATTTCCGCGTGCATGGCAGGCAGCGCCGCATGCGTCCACATCATGATGCCCGGGAACGGCAGCCCTAGCTCCTCCTCCAGGCGCGCCCGCTCTTCGCCGAATGACTTGTCGAGCGCGGGCAACGCCAGACGCGGCATCAGGTCGGGCGCGACGCGTACGCCGATCGGGCACGCGAACTGCGGCGCGCGCGACATGATCGACGGCGCATCGGCTTTCGCACCCGAGCGCTGCATGGCCTGCAGGCCATCGGTCGCCGGCGCGCGCTGCGGTTGCCGCCGGTCGAGCCGGTGCGCGGCGAAGGCGAGCGTCGCGGACAGCAGCAGGAACAGCAGGACTGGAAAGCCCGGCACCAGCGCGAAGCCGGCCAGCAGCAACGCCGCGAAATACAGCGCGCGCGAACTCGACCCGAGTTGGCGCCCGATCTCCTCGCCCAGCGAGCGCGGCTTGTGATGCCGTTCGTCGGCGACGCGCGTGATCATCACGCCGGCCGCCACCGATAGCAGCAGCGACGGAATCTGCGAGACCATTGCATCGCCGACCGACAGGACCGAGAATCGGTTAGCCGCTTCCGCCGCGCTCATCCCGTGATAGGCGACGCCGACCGCGATCCCCGCGACGATGTTGATCGTCGTGATCAGGAGGCCGGCGATCGCGTCGCCTTTCACGAACTTCATCGCGCCGTCCATCCCGCCGTGCAACTGGCTTTCGATCGCCAGCGTCGCGCGCCGGTGTTTGGCTTCCTCGGGCGTGAGCAGGTTCGCACGTAGATCCGCATCGATGCTCATCTGCTTGCCCGGCATCGCGTCGAGCGTGAAACGGGCGCCCACCTCGGCGACCCGTTCCGAGCCTTTCGCGATCACGATGAATTGCACGGTCGTGATGATGATGAACACGACCAGCCCGACCACGAGATTGCCGCCCACCACGAGCTTGCCGAAGCTCTCGATGATGTGGCCGGCGTCCGCATGCAGCAGGATCGACTTGGTGGACGCGATGTTCAGCGACAGCCGGTAGAGCGTGGTGAACAGCAGCAGCGACGGGAACGCGGACAACGAAACGATGTCCGGCACGTACATCGTCACCATCAGCAGCGTGACGCTGATGGCAATATTGAACGCGAGCAGGATATCGATCAACTCGGGCGGCAGCGGCAGGATCATCAGCGAGATGATCGCGATCACCAGCATCGCGACGCCGATTTCGCCACCCGCCGGAATCTTGAGAAACTTGGTCATCGGAGTGCTCGGCGAAGAAGTCATGGGGTGTACGAATCGGGCTCGCGGCTCGTGCCGATCGCGTCGACCCAGCGCAGGATCGCGGCAACCGCCTCGAACAGCTCTTCCGGCACCGGATGGTCCAGCGTGACCTTGTAGAGCGCCCGCGCGACGGGTGGGTTGCCGATGATCGGCACGCCGGCGTCGCGGGCGGCGCGCCGTAACGATGCGGCATTCGCGTCCATGCCCTTCGCGATCACGAAAGGCAGCGGATGCTCGTCGGGCGCATAACGCACCGCGACCGCGAAGTGGGTGGGATTGACGACGAGTACGTTCGCGAGGCCGATCCTCGACTGCGGCGGCGCCGTGGCCAGCTCGCGGGCGATGCGGCGGCGTTCCCGCTTGATTTCCGGGCTGCCGTCCTGCTCTTTGCGCTCGCGCTTGACTTCGTCCTTGCTCATCTTCATTTTCTTGATGAACAGGAAGCGCTGCAGCTTGATGTCGATCGCGCCGATCAGCAAGAAGATGCCGATCGAAATTGCCCCTAGCTTCGCGAGCATGTCCCAGAACATCATCGACAGGCCAGCGATCGGCTGGTAGATGGACCCCACGACGAGCGGGAACAGCCACTTGATCGATTGCCACATCACCGCGCCGATGAGGATCGCATTGACGATCATTTTTACGCAATCGATCAGGCTCTTCGCCGAGAAGATCCGCTTCAGGCCGCTTGCCGGACTGACCGCTTCCATGTTCGGCGTGACCGGCTTGGTGGCGATGCGAAAGCCGACCTGCATGATGCTGCCAGCTATCGACGCGAGCGCGGCGGCGAGCACACACGGCAGTATCATCTTCAGCGCCTCGGCGCCGACCCGGAGCAGGTTGTCGTCGACGGTCTGCAGCGTATGCTCCTGCGGGACGAACGAAAGCGGAATCGACACGATCTCGTGCAGCCCGTCACGCATGAGCGGCATCGACGCGACCAGGGCGACCAGCGCGCCCGCCATCGACAGCGCGCCGGCGAAATCGGCGCTGCGCGATACCTCGCCGTCGTCGCGTGCGTCCTCGAGTTTCTTGTCGGTAGGTTGCTCGGTTTTTTCGTCGCTCATGGCTGTCTGCGGTGACGGGTTCGGCCGGATCGCGCGGCACGTCGTGGTGCTTCCGGCTCGACACTAGCGTTGCCTAGGAAAACGCGGGCCCGCGATGCGAAGTGACGGGGCGCGAGCCGAAGCACACCCGGCAAGGCCGTCGCGACGGCGGCATGCTTCGCATCGCGCGTACTTGCTTCGCGCCCGTATCGGGCCGGTGAGGCAGAGTTGTTATGGTCGACGGTGCCGACATCGGTCCGACGACGCTGCCGCGTCAGTCACAAATCCATCGCAGGAGCACAAGCCATGACTGCAGACACGCCCGAGTATCTGAACTGTAGCCCGGACATCATCGGCGGGCTGATCGAGACGGCTTCCTTTGCGCTGCTGGACAACTTTCCGAATACGCACGTCGACCTGTTCGACATCGAGCAGGTGATCGATGCGCTGCGGGTCCTGCGCCCGCGGGTCGTCGAGATCGATACCCTCGACGGCATCCTGCGCATGGTGAAAGGGCAGTGGCACGAGGCGAGCCAGATTCTGCTGCGTGTGATCGAACTGCGGCCGAAATTTGGCTATGCGAAGGCCTTGCTGGCGTTCACGCTGTCGTCCATGAACGATCCGGCGTGGCGGCAGGTTGCCGGCGAAGCGCTCGCGGATGATCCCGACAACAAGGAAACGCGCGCGCTTGTGCGGGCGCTCGAAGTGAAGGACGAGGTGGATCGGGCGGTACGCGACCATCGTCCGGGCCAACCGTTCGCCGTTCCCGCGTCGCTGCAGGAATCCCCCGTGGCAGTCGACACCGGCGAGCCGGAAAGCGACACGCGGCGCGATCACGCCAGCGCGGCCGAAGTTTTCCAGGGCGGCAGTACCTATCTGCGCGCCTGAATCACGGAGGATCGACATGTCCATCGAAACCGTGCCAGAGGTGGCGCTGAACGCTGCCGCCGAAACGGTGGCGCCGATGCCGGTCGCCGGAACGCCCGAGTTGGGCGACAAGTTCAGGATGTTGATGGAGCGTGCGTCGATGACGCCGCCCTCGCATGACACCGCCGGCCAGCCTTCGCCGGTCGCGAATGCGATCGCGGCGCAGGATGCGCAGTTCATGAAGACGATCGAGGATGTGCAGCGGCTGCCGGAGGAGATGCCGGGGATGTCGTTGACAGAGATGACCGACCGTTCGGTGCAGATGATGTTCGAACTCGCGAATATGCAAATGAACATGCAGGTCAAGATGAGCCTGGTGGAATCGTCGAAGTCGTCGGTTCAGACCCTGATGAAGAACCAATGAAATTCCCCTTCTGCAATCGAACCGGGCGAAACGCCGCGATCGGCCATGCAAGCCACGCGGCGCATGCTCCCGTGAAGTCGGGCCGCCTGGTGTCCAGCTTGATGATCGTGACGCTTTGCGCGGTCGTGCTGGCGGGATGCAAGAAAGAGGTATACGGCAATCTCACCGAGCAGGATGCCAACGAAATGCTGGTTGCGCTGCTCGAGCAGGGGATCGAAGCGAGCAAGGACAGTTCGGATGGCGGCAAGAACTGGACGCTCGACGTCGAGGACCGCCAGCTGGTGCGCGCGATGCAGGTGCTGCGCGCGCACGGATTGCCGCGCAGCAAGTTCGACGATCTGGGGAATCTGTTCAAGAAGGACGGGCTCGTCTCGACACCGACGGAAGAGCGAGTCAGATTCGTTTACGGCATCTCGCAGGAGTTGTCGTCGACGCTGTCGAAGATCGACGGCGTGATGGTCGCGCGCGTCCAGATCGTGCTGCCGAACAACGATCCGCTCGCGCAGGACATCAAGCCGTCGTCGGCCGCGGTGTTCATCAAGTATCGCCCGGACACGGACATCAACACGCTGATCCCGCAGATCAAGACGCTCGTCATGCATAGCGTCGAAGGGCTGACGTACGACCACGTGAGCGTCACGACCGTCGCGGCCAACCCGCTCGAACTGTCGCGGCTCGCCGCGCCCGCGTCGAGCCCGTGGTCGATCGCGATGCTCTTCGCCGGTCTTGTCGTGCTGGTCGCGGGCGCCGGATTCGCGGTCTACCATTTCGGAGTGAAACGCCGTGCGCCGGTGCTGTCGGGCTGGCTGGACACGTTCGCCGCGCGCATGCGGACGGCCCGCAAGGAATCATAGGTGGTGGCCGCACTCGCGACCCCGGCGAAGTTCGACTCGGGTGCGCCGGCCGTGCGCGTCGCGGCCGCGCTCGATTGTTACCGGAGCAACGTGGATCAGGCCGCAGACTGGGTGCATCCGTCGTGGATGGCGGCGTCGCTCGACGTGCCGGAGCAATCGCTGGTGAACTGGCGCGACATGCTGGCATGCGCGTCGCCGGACATCGCCGCCCGCTGCTCCCGCGCACTGGTCAGCGCGCTGGGCGTGGCGCCGCCCGCGATCGCCGCGCTGTCGCAAGGCGGATTCATGCGTGCCGGGCCGGTCTCCGCGGCGCAACCGAATGCGGCGCTGCTGGATGTCGTGCCGGCGGGGCTGGCCATGCAGATCTGCCGAATGCGTGCGTTACTGCTGCGCCGCGGCGACGTCCGGCGGTTGATCGACCGGCGCGCGCAGCGACGGCTCGCCGAATGGACCGGACTCGACCTGGACAGATTGATGAGCGGCTCGAATCCGGACAGCGCGAACGATATTGCGCGGCTCGCGGCGGCGTCGATGCCGCCGCTGGCTGCCGTCGACGCGGACAAGCTGGCCGTCGAGGGCATGTTGCTGATGCTTCGCGACCTGAACGTGGCTGGCGCGTTGCCGTTTCCGTTGGCCCGACTGGCGTTGCCCCGGCATCTGGCGGTCCCGGCATGGTTCAACGCATTGCCGACGCAACACGACGAGGCGGGCACCGGGCGATTGTTTCGCCGCCTGCCGGAATTGCTCCAGGAGTGGGCATGGTTATTTGGCTGAACAACAGCCGGCTCGCAGCTGGCGAGGACGTGCAGTTGGGCTTGCACGGGGACGTGGTCCGGCGCGAGACGTTCGGTCATCTCTTGTCGATCGCCGACGCCTACGAGCAACTCGAGGAGGATCGGGCACGCGTGCTCGCGCAGGCGCGGGCCGAGGCCGCGGAGATCGTCGCGGCGGCCGAGGAACAGGCCGGGTCGTTGCTGGAAGAGGCCCACGACACCTATGAGGCCGCCGCGAAGCGTGGTTATCGCGAAGGCTCGAACCGCGCGCTGGCGGAGTGGGTGGAGCGTCTCGCCGATGCAACCGATGCGCAGAATCGTTTGCAGGTTCGCATGCGCGAGCGACTGGCGGACATCGTTGCGTCGGCGGTCGAAAGCATCGTTCAGAGTGTGGATCGCGAGGCGCTGTTCTTGCGCGCGTTGTCGACCGTCGACCGGATCATCGAAAACTCCACGTACCTGCGCGTCTCGGTCAATCCGCAGGATTACGAATCGGCGCGTGCCGCATTTGATCAGCTGGCGGCGAAATGGCACGCTCTCGGCCGGCCGATTCCCGTGTCGATCGTCACCGACAAGCAGCTTGCGCCGGGTGCATGCATTTGCGAAACCGATTTCGGCTCGGTCGACGCAAGCCTGAAAACGCAATTGCAGGCGATGCGTCGGGCGGTTTCCCGCGCGTTGAAGCGTCCGATCTACCAGGATCAGGTCGATGCGGGCGATGCGCGCACGTGGACGGCCGCGGATGATGTCGAGCCCGATGGCGCGCAACCCGCCGAGGTGTCGCGATGAAGGGAGACTGGTTTGACCAGACGCTGGGATTCAAGCGGCTGACGGACGAGATCGAGCGCGAGATTCTCCTGCAGCCGGGCGTGTCGCGCACCGGCAAGGTGATCGAAGTGATCGGCACGCTCGTCAAGGTCGGTGGCCTCGACGTATCGCTCGGCGAGCTGTGCGAGCTGCGCACGCCGGGCGGCGTCCTGCTGCAGCATGCGGAGGTGATCGGTTTCACGCGCGATTTCGCGCTGGTGTCGCCATTCTCGAGATTGACGGACATTTCGCGCTCGACTCAGGTCATCGGGCTCGGGCGCTCGCTCTCGGTCAAGGTCGGCGACATGCTGCTCGGGCGCGTCATTGACAGCCTCGGCGATCCCGTCGATGGCGGCCCACCGATCGAATCCGACGAGTGGCAGCCGGTGTTCGCGTCCCCGCCGGAACCGATGAGCCGGCGGCTGATCGATACGCCCGTCGCCACCGGAGTGCGTGTGGTGGACGCGATGATGACGCTCGCGGAAGGGCAGCGGATGGGGATCTTCGCGCCGGCGGGCGTCGGTAAAAGCACGCTGCTCGGCATGTTCGCGCGGGGCGCCGACTGCGATGTCAACGTGATCGCGCTGATCGGCGAGCGTGGCCGGGAAGTGCGGGAGTTCGTCGAACTGATTCTCGGGCCCGCCGGCATGGCGCGCTCGGTGGTCGTGTGCGCGACCTCCGACCGCTCGTCGATGGAGCGCGCGAAGGCCGCCTATGTGGCTACCGCGATCGCCGAGTACTTTCGCGACCGTGGCCTGCGCGTGCTGCTGATGATGGATTCGCTGACGCGTTTCGCGCGGGCCGGGCGCGAGATCGGCCTGGCCGCGGGTGAGCCGCCTGCCCGGCGCGGGTTCCCGCCCTCGATCTTCGCCGAGCTGCCGCGCCTGCTGGAGCGCGCCGGCATGGGCGCGACCGGTTCGATCACGGCGCTCTACACGGTACTCGCCGAGGACGAGAGCAGCAGCGATCCGATCGCGGAAGAAGTGCGCGGGATTCTCGACGGGCACATGATCCTGTCGCGCGAGATCGCGGCCCGCAACCAGTATCCGGCCGTCGACGTCCTCGGCAGCCTGTCTCGCGTGATGTCGCAGGTGATGCCCGCATCGTATGTGGACGCAGCCGCGCGGGTGCGTACCCTGATGGCGAAGTACCGCGAAATCGAAATGCTGTTGCAGATGGGCGAATACAAACCGGGTGCGAATGAACTGGCCGACGAGGCGATCGAGCGGCACGACGAGATCAAGGCATTCCTGTCGCAGCATACCGACGAGATTGTCGAACCGGCCGATACGGAAGCGCAGCTCTATGCGTTGGTCGGCGCCTGATGACGGCTGTCGACCAGCGTCGGATTGCCGCGCTCGCGCATGCGAATGCCCGCCGTACCCGCGAGATCGACGGATGGCGCGGCGAGCTCGCCACGCGGCTCGACGAGCGAAACGCACTGCTGGCGCGCCGCGCGGCGAAGTGCGAGCAGATCGATGGCGAAGCGCAGATCATCGCCGGCCAGCAAGCGCGTATCGATCGCATGACGAGCGACGGCGACGGTTTCTCGATCGAGTCGTTCAATCAGTGCGTGCGATATATCGGCGTGGTGAGCGACCGCAAACGCGCGATGACGGCCGAACTGGACAAGCTCGACGGCGAACTCGAGCGCGCCGAAAGCGCGATCTCGAAGCTTGAGCGACAGATCGCGACCGCCATGCAGAAGATCGAGCGATGCGATGAACGGATCGCGGCGATCCGCCGGGCGCGGGACTCTGCGCGCGAGGATGCCCAGGACGAAGAGAACGAAGAAATGGCGACCTCCCGGTTCATCCGGCGTCGCGCGCTGCAAGGATGACATCCGATGATCCAGACGCTCGAACCGCTGGTTACCCTGCATGACCTCTTCATCGGCTATCTGACCGTCACGGGGGTCTGCGCGCTCAGGCTGTCCGTGTTGATGTTCGTGTTCCCGCCAACCGCGGACGGCGTGATCCAGGGGCTGGTGCGCAATGCGCTGGCGATCGTGTTCAGCGCCTATGTGGCGGTGGGCCAGCCGATCGCGTTCAGCGAATCATTGCATGGCGTGTTCCTGATCGAAGTGATGTTGCGCGAGGCCGCGATCGGCCTCGTGCTGGGGTATGCGGCGTCGACGGTTTTCTGGGTTGCCGAAAGCGTCGGTGTGTATATCGACGATCTGACCGGGCACAACAACATTCAGATCACCAATCCGGTCAGCCAGATGCAAAGCACGCCGGTCGGCACGCTGTTGCAACAGGTTGCGATCATGGCTTTCTGGGCGCTCGGCGGGATGACGTTCCTGCTCGGGACGCTCTACGAATCGTACAACTGGTGGCCGGTGTCGCAGAGCATGCCGATCTTCGGCGACGTCGTGGAGTCGTTCGTCCTCCGGCAGACCGATACGTTGATGCAGTCGATCGCGAAGCTCGCCGCGCCAATGCTGTTCATCCTCGTGCTGATCGATATCGCGTTCGGTTTCATATCGAAATCCGCGTCTAAGCTCGATATCTCGACGTTGAGCCAGCCGGTGAAGGCGGCCGTCGCGATCGCTATGCTCGCGATGTTCATCGGGCTGTTCGTCGATCAGGTGCAAGGCCAACTGGCGCTGCGTTCGCTCGAAGCGCAGTGGCGTCATGTCTTCCAGAATCACGCGAAATGATCGAACCATTCTCTCGACGGGAATTGCACACTCAACATTTCTCAATAAATATTAGGAAATAAGATTAGTTGAGTTTCTTGATACTTAATTGGGTTACGCTGGTCTCCATTGCAGCGCTGAAACGCCTGCGTGCACTGGGGATCAGACATGTTCTCGACACTTTATTTTCCGCTTGCCGCATATCTTGGAACACCCGGTTTCAATTCGGATCGTGAGCGATTCGGAACCCTGATTTTCGCCGGTGATATCGGCGTTGCGCGGCAGCTCGCGAGTCGATGGGCGGATGACGTCGACGCACCGGCTGCCGGATCCAGCGGCCTTCAACTGCATGCCGACATGCAATTGCTGACCGGCGGCGACGTGGAGGCCGAGGAAGTCTATCGAACGGCCCAGCGCATGAGCAGCGCGCCACGTCAGGCGATGCGGGCGGAATCGTGCCGCAACACCGCATGGCAGGCATTTGTCCATTATCGGTTCAGTACCGCGCTCGCATGCTTTGGTCGTGCCGCGGACGAGGAATGCATCACGACGAACCGCCTCGTCGAAGTGCGCGTCGGCATCGTCAGCGTGCTCTACGAACTGGGCCGCGTAACCGAGGCGCTGGCCGAGCTGGACGAATTGCGCGCGCTTGTCGAACACACGCAAGAGCCGACCATGCCGTACTGGCGGGAGCTCATCGTGACGCTGAAGCTCGACATCGCGATGCAGTGTTCGCTGCGCTCGTCCTCCGCGTTGCAGGATCACGTCTACTGGCAATCCGGCTCGAAACATGGCCGCCTGGCGCGCATGTCGCTGCACGATTATCTCCAGGCCGAAGAGAGCGTTGCGGACGTCGCGTGTGTGAAGATGCCGGTGTTACGGGCCCGTATCGACTATCTGCTTCAACTGCGCGAAGCGACCGGATCGGATCGAAATACAGGCGAGCGGTTATTGAAACACGTGAACTGGGCGCGTGATCAGAACCTCCACGACTACCAGAGAACGCTGCGGCTCGAGATCGCGCTTGCGATGCTCGCGTGCAATGCCACGCAAGCGGCAGACCTGATCCTCGAGCCTCTGTACTGCACCGGCCAGGCGGGCCTCGCCGGGCATCGGCAGATCGAGTACCTGTATTGCGCAGCGAAGACCCGCCAGGCGCAGGGCCGCATGCAGGACGCGCAGCAACTCTACAGCCGTTATGCGTTGACATCGATGGAGTGCCTGCGTGAGGCGTTGTCGGTGCGCGTTCCGTTCCTCGAACGCAAGATCCGCGAAACGTCGCAGCTCGACGACATCGGTGCGCGGCTGCCTGCCCGGTACCGTCGCGCGTACAGCTTCCTGCTCGAGAATCTCGAACATGCCGATCTTTCCGTACGTGACATCGCGGTGGCGGTCGGCGTGACGGAGCGCGCGTTGCAGAGTGCGTTCAGGAAGTTCCTGAACATGTCGCCGAGCGAGCTGATCCGCCGCCAGCGCATGGAGCGCATCCGTTCCGAACTCGTGGACGGCGTGGCATCCAACGGCGGGGTGCTCGCCACGGCTACGCGCTGGGGCGTGCAGAGCCGTTCGACGCTCATCAACGGTTACCGAATGCAGTTTGACGAAGCGCCGTCTCACACGCTCGGGCGATAACAAACCGATTCTTCCTTTCGTGACGAGTGTGTGACTGCGATGAGACCAACGATGATGTTTCGCGCGGCGTGGGCCGCGGGGGTGATCGGGCTGACGGCCTCGGGCGCCGCGCATGCGGATGCGGTGCGCTGGCGCAACGGCGTCGCGCACGTGACGGCCGAAGGCAAGGACCTGAAGGACGTGCTGCGTGACCTGCTTGCCAGCCAGGGCGTGACGGCGTCGATTGCCGACAACGTTCAGGGAACGGTCACCGGGCGCTTCGACATGCCGCCGCAACGCATCTTGGACACGCTGGCCGCGACGTTCGGATTCGTGTGGTTCTACGACGGCAGCGTGATGTCGATCAGCAACGCGAATGACGTGACGCGGCAGATCGTCCGCCTCGACAACGCGTCGATCGGCGACCTCAACTCGACCTTGCGAAGCATGGGTCTCGACGACAAACGATTTCCGATTACCTACGACAACGGCGCGCGAACGCTGATCGTCAGCGGGCCGCCGCAGTATGTGCAGATGGTCAGCAGCGTGGCGAAGCATCTCGACGAGACCTTGCAGCGGGCGAACGGAACGGTCGTGCAGGCGTTCAAGCTCCGCAGCGCGTGGGCCGCAGATCACAAGGTTCAGATCGACGGCAAACCCATCGTCGTGCCTGGCGTGGCGACGGTCGTGTCGAATCTTTATCATCCGAAGCAATCCGGCACGGCCGGCGCCGGTTCGAAAGCTGCGATCGGCGGTCTGCAACGCCTGTCGGGGTTATCCGATGTGAGCGGCGGCACCGACGGCGGGTCGCCGCTGCGACCGCCGCTGCCGCCGGGCATGGAGCGCAGCGATGCTTCACGCAGCTTGGTGAGCGGATTGCTCGGAAACGGGCCTGCGTCAGGCGGCGGAAAGAACGGGGCGGTCATCGATACGCAATCCAGCCGTTCGGACGGTGCGATGGCCGATGCGGGACGCGGTGACGACAGCCTGCCCGTGGTGGAAGCCGACCCGACGACCAACTCGGTGCTGATCCGCGACACGCCGCAGCGGATCGGGCTGTATGCGCCGCTGATCGAGAAACTCGATGCACGGCCCAACCTGATCGAAATCGAGGCGCACATCATCGAAATCAACGACGACCTGTTGAGACAGATCGGCGTCGACTGGCGAGCACACAACAGTCATGTCGACATTCAGACGGGCAGCGGAACACTGCAACAGAACGGCTACAACGGCAATATCAACCCGAATTTCGGCGTCACGACGCTGTCCGACGGCACCACTGCCGTTGCCACCACACCGGTCGGCGGCGCGATCACGGCGGTGCTCGGCAATGCGGGACGCTATCTGCTCGCGCGGATCACCGCGCTGGAATCGACGTCGGAAGCGCGCATCGACGCGAGTCCGAAGGTCGCCACGCTCGACAACGTCGAGGCGGTGATGGACAACAAGACCCGCTTTTTCGTGCGCGTCCAGGGTTATACGGCGGGTGACCTGTACGCGGTGTCGACCGGTGTGTCGTTACGGGTGTTGCCGATGGTCGTTAAGGATGACGGCGTGACGCGAATCAAGCTCGACGTGCACATCGAGGACGGCCAGATCACGGGCGACAAGGTGGATACGTTGCCGGTGATCACAAGCAGCGAGATCAATACGCAGGCGTTCGTCGGTGACGGGGAAAGCTTGCTGATCGCCGGCTACAGCACCGACAACGATTCGAACGGCGTCGCGCGCGTGCCGTGGCTGTCGAAGATTCCGCTGGTCGGCGCATTGTTCCGCGATACAAACCGGTCGCACAAGCACATGGAACGCGTGTTCCTGCT
Source organism: Burkholderia lata (assembly GCF_902499025.1). Classification (GTDB taxonomy): domain Bacteria; phylum Pseudomonadota; class Gammaproteobacteria; order Burkholderiales; family Burkholderiaceae; genus Burkholderia; species Burkholderia lata_C. The sequence continues at coordinate 39,019 of NZ_CABVPW010000046.1, forward strand.
GACGCCGCGAATCCTGCATTTCTGACGATCAAGCTTGCGCTTCGAGCACGCGTCATGCGCGACCGGCTCGGCTTCGAGCCGGAATATTGTTTACACGGGAGTCGTCACGGGGCTGAAGCTGTCGAGAGAGCAACCATCTGCCGCGAATGTCGAGCACGTCCGGCCTGAATGGGTTGAAGCAACGAGCCCGACTTCGGACCTGCCTGCGGCACGACGGAGCAGGCTGGAATCCTTGCCGACCGAGTTGTTCGGACTGGTGGCCGGGCTGACTCTGATGAAGGACCGTCGCGTGTTGCGTGAGGTCTCCACGACGACTCGCGCATTGACGATTGGTTTTACGACCGCTGTCCGGGTTCATGATTGAAGGGGGTTACAGAATCTTGGGCAGATCTATCCGCACTAGAGGGACCTTGACGTCCGCGCATACGGGGGAATGAAAAATGCGGATGCCGTCGTCAAAGTACGAGGTTCGTCGAGAATGACACCGACCGAGACCGCGGATCTGGTGGCTCTGCTGCAAAAGAGGCGTGGCCTGAGATCGGTGAAACTCCATCAGAATTCTCTTGGCAAGAATCCTGAAAGAACCATACCGATATTGAATGCGCTCGCGTCGGTCGATGCGCTCCAGATGATAAATGTGGCCGCAAACAACCTGGGATCGGATGCAGACGTGACGGCTGCAGCTATTGATTTTGTAAAGAAGGCAAAGAATCTTGAATCAATAAACATGAACGATAATTTCGGGGAGCGCGACGGCGAAAATTCCACGAAGATTATGGGGCATTACGTGAAAATAGAAAATATCACGTCACTGGAATTCAGGGGCAACTGGCTGAGGTGGCACCCTGAAGGGGCGGATGCACTGGCGAAGATGCTGGGGGAAGGCAGTTCCTTGAAATTGAAATCGATCGATCTCGGTGAAAATTTCAGCTTTCGCCACGAACGCCGTGACGATGTTGAATGCGCTCCGCGATAACACCACCCTTGACTCGACCGAACTGGCGAAGAAAGCGTTGGGGCGGAGCGCGCTGACTGCAAACGCGACTTTCGATCTGTTGCGTACCAACCGGACGCTGGAATCGGTGGACTTGAAAGACAATGGTCTGGGTGCGGCTCGCAAGAGGAGCCTCGTCGAACCGCTCGCCGCAGCCTTGCGTGAGAAAACGAACCTTAAGTCGATCGATTAGCGTGACAACGGATTCAGTACCGAGGAGATGAAGGTGTCGAGCGAACTGGCCGAGGAAACAGGTAAACCGATCCTGACGAGCGCTAGCTATTGTCTTGAACGCTTCGTCAGCGGCGCCACGGGTTTCGTCATGCCGGGAGTGCAGGCGGAAGCGGTGTCGCTCGTGGCGCGGGTCGTAATGCCGCGCCACCTCTGAATCACTGCCAGCACTAATTCGTGAACGTCGCCTCGTTGTCGCTCGTGTGCAGTTTCGTCCGAAGCAGGCGCGATTCGACCGGTTCGACGATTTGCTCCATCACACGTTCAACGGCCCGCTCGATCCGGTAGCCGTGCGCATACATCGTTCGCAATACTATGCCGAACGCGCCGTCGAGCAGCAGCTTTTTACGCAGTTTGTAGATGTGCTGTTCGAGGGTGCGCCCGACAATCTCTTCGGAACTGCCCCAGACCGTCGCGGCAATTGCGCGTCGCGTCACATAGTTCCCCTGTTGCGAGAACAGGACCCAGGCGATCGCAAATTCGCGCGTGGTCAGCCGGATCACCTTGCCGTTTATTTCCACGCTGCCATTTCGGCGGCTTAGCCGGTAAATGCCCATTCCGATTTCGTCGGCTGCCGGCTGCGAAGCGTTGCTCACCGACGGCTGGCCCGCAAAACGGTGCACCGCGAGCAGGAGCCTGAGGCGCAGCTCGCGCGGCTCGACCGGCTTCAGCACGATGTCGTCGGCGCCTGCGCTCAGTGCTGCAATCGCCCGGTCCTGTGCGAGGAACTCGCCGATTGCGATCAAGGGCGCGCGCCGGTCTCCGTAACACGCACGCCGGGCCAGGACCGGATGGGACGCATCCATGCCCGCCGTTGCGTCGAACACGATCGCGCTGAACTCTTCGCGATGCAGTGCACGCGCCAGATCGACGTCTTTGCTATAACGTGCGCAGGTGACGCCATCGTCCGCCAGGCAACTTTGGATCGTGTGAAACAACGCCGAATCATGGGTAAATATTGCCAGCTTCAAGGGGCACCTCGCAAAGGTAGCGCTATCTTTAACCGGGACCCTCAGGAGGACGCAATGGCGAGTGTCCCGGCCAACGAAAGGTAGGGGGAGGCGTTCGCTAGGTCCGTAACAATTTGTTAAAAAGGGGCGGCGTGTGTCTTCAAGGTTAGGAAGAGACGGATTTATGGCGGCGGAGATCGAGAAAATTCGAGATATTTGAGAGAAATTTTGAAAAATTACGTTGTTCTGTGGCTTCGCAAACTGTGGGCATTTGATCGCTTTGAGCACAAAAAATTGGCATCGCGCCCGTCCCGGCCTCGGGGCGCAAGGGTTTCGTCTGAATATTACTAAATGTAATATTCGACTGAATTTTATTGAGTATTGCCAGGGCGCCTGACCCGGAAATACAACGGTTCACCACACGGGCGGACGCGTGCGACCTGCTTCCGCGATCACGCCGATGGCTGCCGCATGCAACGCCTCCATGCCATGCGATCGATCTCATGGGGCGCGTGTCGGGATCAGGGGTGACGAAGCCCCGGCAATCGGACCATGCACTTTGCGTTCGTCAGCCGCAGTCGACACGTTCGAGCCGACAAGACCCGTCAGGATTTTCTGCAACGCAATGGTGGTACACGGCGATGCAGGAGAAGAACTGGTTGGGTCGACGAATCAAGCGGGGCAAGCGCCGGATCGGCGGATGCTGACGAGTTCCGATTGCAGGACAGAGCTTCGCATCAGCCGAATGCCCGGACGCATCGATCCGGTAACCACGGATGAAGCGGGCCACGCGAGATCGACCCGATCGGGTGCCATCCGTCTGCGTCGTCATCGCAACGCATCGTTGCGATATCGAGCTGACACGTCAATAAAGAAGGAATCCATATCATCGTGATTTGCCCGGCAGTCAGCGTGAAGGTCATGGAAGTTTCACGTCCAGCCGCGATAGTGACTGGATTCCATCATCAGATCGATGCGGAGCGATGTCAACTCGTTTACCCGACGCGTTATCCACGCCGCCGCCCATGTACTCGGCGGCGGAAACGGCCGATACGCCAGCCGTTGCGCCGTCGACAGCAGAGAATACCGACGCGGGTCGGGATACCGGTGTCCTCGCAGCGCTGAGATCCGGCATGACGTCGAGCGCACGATCGGTCGCCAATTCTTTTGCTCGACCGAAGCGAATGAATCTTCCGCTGGACCTGACCGCGCTGTCGATCCTCACCTTCGGCACGAAAGGCCCGCCGGTCCTCCCGCACCATACGAAAGCACCGTCCAGGAAGGTCGCCGTCCTGCCACCAGCATTTTCCGAGGCGACGAATGATGTGTCGCTTGCCGACGCGTCTCCGAAAAGCGCAATGCGCAAACCGGTGCGGTCGATGCAGAGGGCTCTTGGCGGTTTTCGGGCAAACGCTGCCGCTGCGGCGCCAGCCGAGGTCCATCCCGACGATGTCGACGCGGTTGCCGGGACGGCGCACCGTTGCTTCTCGGGCAGCGACGGCGCAGGCATCGACCGCCTGGTCGCGGATGTCAGGCAGGCTGCCTCATCGGGCGTGTCGGCCCCGCAAAGCGAATTGTTGGTCGTCGCGCTTGCCGAGGCGACGTCCGCCCATCCGGGGCTTGCCAGACGTGCGTTGCTCCGCATGCGGCAGGGCCTGACGATTCAATCGCAGCAGACGCGGGAGTCGGGGTTCATCGACAATCGTCTTACGGCGCTTGCATGGCGAACAGCCCAGAAGCTCGCCGCGACGACGCAGGGTTACGCGTGCGCGCGGGCACTGGCCGGCCGGACCTGGCCGGCCGGTGACCACGCGGCGCGGTACGCGCCGAGAGTATGGCTGCAAGCCGCCGATCATCTGGTGGACGCGACGCGGTGCGAGGCAGATCCGGCCGCGGTCGACCGTATGGCGCAGTCATTGGCGGACGATACGGCGGCTACGCCTGGGGCGCATGCCGCATGGGTCGTGCGTGCAGCGTCGCAGCTGTGGCGGAACGGGCGCGCCGACGGATTGAGCGCGGCGGACAAAGGCGCATTGCTCGCCGGGCGCCAGGGTTACTTCGTGGACGGCCCCGGGACGCCGTTCGCCGCGATGAAGAGCCGGATGGCGCGCTTCCTGAACCATACGATTCCGTACGCCACCTCGGATCACGTCGATCCGGTTGCCGACGAACAGGACGATGCCATACCCGTTGCGTCGCGGCGCTCGAAGCTGGCCGCCGCGATCCGGCCGTTCGGGTATCGGAAAAGCGCTGTCGCCGCGATGCGCGACGGCGTGCAAGGCGCAAGCCTCGGCGCCTGGGAAAAGGACAAAAGGGTGCTCAACGACTCGCTGCGCGACGTCTTCGTCGCACTGGACGAGCGCAGCGTTGCCCGCGGCGACCGCACATCGGGCAGCAGAAAGTTGAGGAAGGACAGCCATGCGATTCACGTGATCGTCGGCGCGGCCGAACGCGCCGTCCTTGCGGAACTGTCTCGCACCAGGGATGCCGCGTCCGGGGATGATCGCCAGTCCGTCGAGAACGGGATGAAGTTCAACGACGACACGATCGGCCTCATCGCTGAGCGTGTCGTGCACACCCTCGACGATGCGACGATCGAGCGTCTCGCCCGATTGGGCGGGCCACATGGCGCTCACCGCGGTGCGCCGAACGATGCCCGCCCGACCCTTCGTGAAGCCCGCGTGCGTCGGCGGCTCACGGCGTTGCGCGACCAGCTCGCGGTGGCCGACAGCAGTCCTCGCGAGCGCGCCCGCATGCTCAATCGTGTGCGCCAATACCTGATCGGCGGATCGGACGTGCTGGATGCAGAAAAGATCGCGCTCTGGCGCACGCGCATCGGCGATGACGTGCCGGCCGATGTGAGCCGCCAGGTCGACGCGATCGACCGGATTGCGCTGGGGAAGCCGATCACGCCGCGCGGCACGCGGACGGAGGATTTTCGCGAGGCGGGCGATCGCATGATTGACGCACTTGAAGGCAGCGGCAAGGCGGTCATCACCGACGGCGGCGTAGTCGGCGCAAGTACGCGCGGCATCAGCGCGGTCGCCGCGTCGTTCCCGTGGCTGGTGCCACGGCTCAACCTAAAGGCGTCGCGCGGACATCAGTCGATACTCGAGTTCAGCCGGAGTACGGCCGCGTACAAGATCAGCTTCGGTACGCAACGCCGACACCATTACGAGGCAGGTGGCGGTCTTCAGGTGGGACACAACATCCAGATCGCGCGCGTGGCGGCAAACGTCGATATCGGGCACGAATGGGACGATGCGCGCCAACGCACGGTCGATTTGAGCATTGCCCGACGCTTGAATGCCGACGGCGACGCGTACGACGACCGTGCCGGCAGGACGCAACTCAAGGTGGTCAACCGATATCTGTTTGAAAACGCCGGCCGCGGTAAAAGCGAGCGGACGCTGTGGAACGAGCTCGGCAGTCTCTTTTTCGATAACGACGCTTTCACGGTTTCGTGGAATGACCAGCACGGTACATTGCGGCAGGTCGATGCCACGGTTGATTTGCGGGCTGGAGTCAAGATCGGCGCCGGCCAGTATTCGGCGCGGGCGAACGGGGTGGTTGGGGGCGCCTATCGATGGGTGCGCCGCGCGGAGCTGGATTCGGTCGATGAAAGCGGCCAGACCCGAATCGAAGGGCATCGGGTCGGCAGCGGCCATCGGGTCGGCGTTCGCGTGGGCGTGAACAGCAGCATCGGCGAGCAGTTGCAAAGTCTGCAGGAGGGCGCATCCGATCCGACCGACCTGGCGACCGTGTCGATGCTCACCCCCAATATCATCGGGCTCCAGTTACCGCTGCACGATTCGTTCCACCAAGCAAAGGCGACGTTTGTACGCGAACGCGGCAAGCTGCAGGTTCGTTCGTCCACCGCAGACATTGAGTTCGCGAACTTCGATCAATACAAGCGGGCATTGCGCGCCGATCCCGCGTGGATGCTGGCTTTCGGGGCGGCGCCAGGGGACCCGATGCCCACGGCGACGGAGCACTACGAACGGGCGCTCGCAGCGGGTAGTAAAATAATAGAAAAGTACCTGTCCCATATCGCGGAGAACCGCGTGCCGAACTTGCGCTTCGTCCTGAGGCGGCGCCTTCGTGAACACGCGGCGAGCGAAGCCGGCCTGCTCGATGACAGGATCGCGTCATTGAGCGCAAGTCGTCGCGGCAAAGCGCATGCGCCCGAAATCGACAGGTTGCGGGATCGTCGTGATGCGCTGCTCAAGCGTGTCGATTCGTGGATGCCAACGGAGCTTCTGACGATACAGGCGTGTGACCGGCAAGTCGCCGCCGGGCTACGGTTCGGCATTCAGGTCGCGACCCAGAAAGGCGCGCGCGGCGAGCGTGAGGTCGCGGCGCTGAAGCTGACGCCGCGCGAGGCGGATCGGCTCGATCCGAACTGGCCACGACACGATGCGCCGCGGGGGTGAGGGGCGACCTCCTGCGGGTTACGGGGACGGGTACCCGTGAGCTGGACCGTAACATGCGCGAGACAGCGTCAGGCTCCGTATCGCTCAGTCTTGCTGGAGATCGCAAGGCGGAAGAATCCGGCGCGGGCTCTGTACGAGCGCCACGCACGACAGAACAGGTGGGCTATCGCTGATGCAACGATTTCGGCGGGATAGATGCGGTCGATACCTGCATCGGGAAACGAGCGGTTCAGGCGTTCGATCGAGGCACGGACCTGAAGGGTGAGCGGCGCGACACCGAGGTTGCGCTGATGCCACGCGAGGCAAGCGCCGGCGTGTGCCTAGGCGCCCTCGCGTGAAGCACTGGTTGCGCGCAAACCCAGGGAGCACTCAGAGACGCGGCCTTTTCGTCGGCACCGCACCTTCCGGGTTTTCCGTGCGATGCGCGGTATGGCGTACCTGCTTGATGACGTCGTCGATTGCCGCGCGCACGGTACCGTAATGCCGCGAATCGAGCTTTTGTTTTGCGGCGGCATCCAGTTGGGCTTCCCTGCCGTCAAGGGTCGCTTTTCGCTGGTTGGGTGGATTGGACCAGAAATAATCTTGTCGAAACCTGTCCAGCGCGCTTTGCTCGATCCCGAGGCGGTCACCGAGCGCCACCAGATCATCCGATATTTCCAAAGAAACCTTATTTTGCGTTGAACCCGCAGGCATGCATTCAGCGATGTAGTCTAGGACGACATCCTGCACATGAAAGGGTCGCGCAGGCCTGCGCGTGCCTAGTCCGGATCAATGCGCGCAACAACCTGTTCGCCGACAACCTGCTGTACGCCAATGACCGGGGTGTGCTGGTGAACAGCCCGGTGTCGGGTGACAGCGTCCCTGCGGCATTCCAGAACAATCTGTACCTCACGAAGGGCGGTGCGTCGACAGCGCGCTGGATCTGGAACGACACGACATCGACGATGCGCGCGGCGTTTCAGCAGGCAAGCGGAAGCGAGGCGGCCGGAGCGTTGGCGGACCCGCCCTTCATCGATGTCACGACGCCGGATCTGCATGTGGCATCAGGGTCTCCGGCAATCGGCACCGGCATCGACCTCGGCGCATGGCTCGAAGGCATATACGACCATGTCGGATCGCCTCGCGTAGTCAACGGACGGGTTGATCGGGGGGCGTACCAGAGATGACCTGTCAGGTCTGCACGAGTCGCTATTTCAGCGCCACACGCTCCGACAATCGATCGTTCGTAAAATGCCTACTCGGTTCGCTCCTGGCGTCCCGGCGTTTTGGTAATGCGTCATATTTTGAGATTCCACATTTTTTGTGCGAGGAATCCATGGTCAATATCCTGCGGACAACTCAGGCCACGACGCCGTCAGAAATCAGTTCGTCGGCGGATGCGCTGCTCGAGAAAACTACCCATAACCCGCCCCATGAAAATACGCCTACCGGTGCGCTTTCGCGCGATCACGCTGCGGAAGTATTGTTCGGATGAGGAGTTTAACAAGGGATCTGATCGATCGACATTTCGTTCCAGCCCGTTTGCTTTCGCCGAAGCTCATGATTCGTCGGAAACCGAATGGGAGGCTACCACACGAAAAAGTTCATGACTTTGCGAAGTTGAATGAAAATCTTGGCGAACCGTTGGTCAAATTGTGAAGCGCAATGGAATTGCGCGACAAGCGAACAAAGGTCCAGAAGGCGAAATCCCGGGCGCGAGGGAAGGCCATGAAGAGCGCAATCAAGTCATTGAGTGACGAGAACAAGGATTTTAAATCGCAACTTGAGGCATCCGGGATCAAGATCGAGGATTTTGAGTCGGATATGGGGGGCCTATGTCCTTCGTCAAGCGTTAGGGGCTGACTTGGGTTGGTAAATGGTGCCGTCACGCAGCATGGCGAACAGGACGTCGCAGCGTCGCCGTGCCAGTGCGATGAGGGCTTGGTTGTGGCGCTTGCCTTGCTGGATCTTGCGCGAGTAATAGGCTCGTGAGACCGGGTCTCGTAAGGCAGCGAAGGCAGAGAGGAACAAGGTGCGCTTGAGCACTTTGTTGCCCCGTCTAGATGGGTGCTCGCCACGGATCGACGAGCCTGAGCGCCGGGTGACCGGCGCGAGGCCAGCGTAGGCCGCCAGGTGGGCAGCCGAGGCGAAGGCCTTGTGGGCGACTTCGGTCAGGAGTCTGGCGGCGGTCCTGACGCCGACTCCCGGCATGCTGGTCAGGACCGGCCAAAGAGGGTGAGCAAGCACAAGCCGCTCAACTTCGGCGGCAACCTCGGCGCGTTGCTTACGCAAAGCAGCGAGCTGCTGGGCCAAGCGAGGCATGACGATGGTGGCGGCCTGCGTGCCGGGGACGATCACGGCTTGTTCGCTAAGTGCCTGAACGATCTCCGTCGCCAGGCTCTTGCCCATGCGCGGTGCGAGCTTGACCAAGCGGTTGGCGAGCGTCTTCTCGCTGGTGGTGGCAAGCGCGGCGGGCGACGGGTAGCGCTCAAGTAGATCGAGCACGGCAGGATGGTCAAGGCGCGGTCCGAGAACGCGCTCGAGCGCCGGATGGATCTGAGTAGGCAGGCCGCGAATGCGGTTGCTGGTTTGTGTGACCTGAGCGGCGAGGTCGTCATCGAAGCCGCAGAGCATGGTGAGCTCCGCGAGTTGCTCGTCGGCCAGGCGAAGCGAGCGAGCGGCTTCGGCAATGATCGCGGCGTCGCGGGCATCGGTCTTGGCTTCGCCTGCATGTAGGTCGGCGATGCGGCGCATAGCCAGTCCCGGCAGATAGGCGACGAGTATGCCTTCAGCGCGGGCGACGGCTACAGGAAGTGCACCGATGGTGGACGGCTGATCGACGACGAACAGGAGTCGACCGTGAGTCTTGAGTTCGGCGATGAGGGCTCGCAGCTTGACCTCGTCGTTGGGTAGCGCCTTGTTGTACAGACGCTTGCCGTTCCGATCGAGCGCAACGGCGTGATGCTGGCCTTTACCGACATCGACATCGACGCCGACGAAGACATCGACGGCACCATGTTTTTGAGTGTCTTGCATCGAAGTATGAGCAGAGTGAACGGATTGGCCTGCAACAACGGTGGCAAGTCTCGGCATCCACGTTACGGACGGCGTCGGGAAATCCCGGCCAAACCCCTATCAGCGATCACCAGCCACCCACCAGGCCCGGTGACAACACCCCCCGGATCATGACTGCGACTGGGGGCGGGAATCGTGCCGGGCCTGGCTGGCCAAAGCCTCAATTATCGGGGCGCGAAGATAGTAACGGGGGGGTATAAGGAAATCGTGGATGCTGCCGGGTGATCAGGCTTCGCAAGTAAGCAATTATTCGGAATCCTTTCGTTTGGAAGTCAATCGCAAATCAGAGGCAATCGAGCGACACAATGAGTCAATAAAGAACGATCGTAGTAGCAAGGAAGTTTTTAGGGAGGAAAATGAAGATGTGATAAAAATGAAAGATCTGGAAATTTCAGGACTCCGCGAAGAGCCTGTCACGGCAAAGTCGGAAGCAGATCATCTCAACTAAAATAATGAGGCGCTAGAATTGAAATTCTATGCTGTCGATAAAATAGCGTCTGGGTTGTCAAAAAGCAAGACAAAGACATTGGTCGATTGCAGCGAAAGAATTATGAACAAAAGCAGTGTATTGAGGGGATTTAATTAATAACTCCAGCCTGAACGAACTTATTTAATTAAAAAATTCCGAGAACCAGGAAGAGGCGGCTCGTCTTCAAGGGCAGATTTCATTGTTCGCCGAGAAAATCGGCATCAATCTGGAATCCAAATTTAATGTGGGTTTCTGCAAACCTGTTATTTTAAGTAAATCGATCATTCATTCGTGGAATATCATGACTAAAATCGGGAATTTGCACGGCTCCGGAACCTCGGTTGAGGAAGGATTGAAATCCGATGCCGTCGATATTCACGAGGTGAAACGAAGGCCGTCGTTTGTCGAGAATTCCGGTCCGCATTCGGATCTGTCGTCATTTTTTTCAACGCGACTGAACTCGCCCGATGACGGAGATCCCGCCAGGCCTCCACTTGTCACATCCCCGCCGAGGAAGCCTAGCTTCGCACAGCCTTACCGAGAGATGGAGCCGATCCTGACCTACGACTACACGCCACCGCCTAACCATCAGGACGGTAGTGCGGAATATTTCAGATACTTCCGGACAACGAACGATCTGAACGCCCTTCCCGATCACTTGAACCTCGAAGGACTCGGCGAATTGCGGCTGTCGGGGAGCGATACGATCGCGACGACCGGGCAAATCGGGCGTATCGCGCGCGCGGCGAACGTTCAGAATCTCGAGCAGCTCTATATCGTCGATCTCCGTCAGGAGCCGCACGTGGTGGCGGACAGTTACACGCTGACGCTACGCGGCCCAAAAGACTGGGCCAACGTGGGTCTTGCACACGACGAAGCGTTGCAGCGCGAAGCCGCCTGGATTGACGATCTTCGTCGAAGCGAGCATTTGAAGATCGATAGCGCGGAAGATTTCAAGACGGGCACCCGGCCCATGAGGTCGGTTACGCTACATCGTCCGGAGATCGTCAGCGAGCAGGCGCTCGTCGAACGCACCGGGGCAAGATATGCCCGCCTGACGGTCACCGACCACCTGCGGCCGGACAACGATGCCGTCGACCGGTTCGTCGATATCGTCCGCCAGTTGCCGCCAGGTGCGGCAATGCACGTGCATTGCAAGGGGGGGAGAGGGCGCACGACCACGTTCATGGCGGTCTATGACATGTTGCGCAACGCTCGACGTGTATCGGCGGACGGCATCATCGATCGGCAAGGCGGGCTTGGGCGCTATGAATTGAAAAAGATCGGTGGACAGAACGCCGTCTTTCGACAAGACCGATTGTCGTTCCTTTATTTGTTCCATCAATACGCGGTACAAAACCCGGGCGGGCAGCCGCAAACCTGGAGCGAATGGCGCGCGTCACGTAGGGATCTCACGCACGACGGTCGGTGAAGCGCAACTGTGCCTGGAGATAACGCACGAACGCCTGCACTTTGAGCGACGGCGGGCGCTCTTTCGGGAACAGCGCATTCAGGTCCTGCCGCGGTCCCATCCAGTCGGGCAATACGCGGCGCAGCTGGCCCGTCTGGACGTCCGGCTCCATGCTCATGTCCATCGCCAGCATCAGGCCTTGTCCGGCGCGCGCCGCATCGAGGATCAACGCGGGATCGCTTGCGACGATCACCGAGTCGAGCGGGTAGTGTTCCGGCTTGCGGCCAGGCTTGCGCAGCGTCCAGATGTAGCAGCCGGTGCTCGTGGCCTGATGCAGCGCCAGAGCCGGATGGCGACGCAGGTCGTCCGGCCCCGACGGCGCGCCGTGGGTATCCAGATACGCGGGGCTCGCATAGATCGACGTCGCGACGCTGCCGAGGCGCCGCGCGACCAGACTCGAATCCGGGAGGATGCTGAAGCGCAGCGCGATATCGACGTCTTCGGCGAACAGGTCGAGCGAGACATGCGTCGCGACGATCTCGAGCCGAACATCGGGGTAGCGCGAACAGAAGCCCGTGATCAGCGGGGCGATCCAGGTGACGCCGAACGAATACGGCACGGTCACGCGCAGCCAGCCGCGCGGGCCGTCGGGCAACTGGTGCACCGTGCTTTCGGCCACCTCGAGCTGGTCGGCAATCGCGCGACATTGCTCGAAGTAGGCCGTACCTGCCTCCGTGAGCCGCAGCTTGCGCGTGGCCCGGTGCAGCAACAGCGCGCCCAGATGCGCTTCCAGTTCCTGCATGCGCCGGCTGACGGTCGTCTTCGGAATCTGCAGCGCGGCGGCCGCGACGGTGAAGCTGCCCGCCTGGGCGACGCGGACGCAGATGAGCGTGTCGTTCAGATCCCTTGCCATGGATGCATTCTTGTCCGGACCGGTCGTGATGATGGTGACCCCAGCCCACAAAGCTGTCCCATTTGGTAGTGGAAAATTCCGGCATTGAGCGAAAGGCTAACACGGCCATTGTTCCATCGATGGGGTAATGCTTGCCACGCAGACGGGCTAATCGGCGGCGCGCCGATCCCCTATCTTCACCGGTACCGAACCCACCGGTGAACCCCACGAATCTCGGCGAATACGCCACCCTTGACGGCGTCGGCTTGGCCCAAGCTCGTCGCTACCCGGGACGTGACTCCCGCAGAACTGGCCCGCGCGGCGGCCGGTGCCGTCAATCCGGAACCCAACGCAATCGTCGAGCATTGGCCGCTCGACGCAAGCGGACGCGTGTCGCTGGACAGCGGCGGGCCGTTGGCCGGCGTGGATTTCCTGATCAAGGGCATCGCCATCTCGGTGGCGGGCAAGCGCGCCGAACTGGGCAGCCGCCTTGCACAAGGATGCGTGGCGGCCGGCGATTCGGCGCCGATGACGCGCTTTCGCGAAGCAGGCCTGGTCACGACCGGCCGGACCACGACGCCGGAGATGGCGTTCAGCACGACCACCGAATCGATGCTACATGGCGCGACGCGCAACCCGTGGCAGCCCGAACTGAGCGCGGGCGGCTCGAGCGGCGGCCGTCGCGGCAGGTGTCGTCCCCGTCGCGCATGCGAGCGATGCGGCGGGGTCGATCCGGGTACCGGCCGCGTACAACGGACTATTTGAACTCAAGCCGACGCGCGGGCTCAGTTCGAACGGACCGGCGCTGGACGAAGTGTTCTCCGGATTCTGCTTTTAGCTGGGCGTCAGCCGCAGCGTGCGGGACAGCGCTGCGTTGCTGGATGCCGTGCAGAACCGCGACGCAGCTGGCGAACCGTACATCACATCCGCCCCGGCGAACAGCTTCCTTTTCGAGGTTGGCCGCGTTCCCGGGCGGGTGATGATCGGCTTGATGATCGACCCGTGGAACGGCGACCGCACCGATCCGGCGATCGCGGAAGCCGTCAACGACACCGCGCGTCACCTCGAAGGGCTCGGTTATCACGTTAGCCTCGCGACGCCGGATATCGGGGTGTCGTGGGAGGCGCTAGTGCAGGCGAGCGCGACGATCTGGGCCGCAACGACGCTCGAACCGGCGACGCTCGCGTGCGTCCGGTACGGCCGGCACGCGTGGGCGACGGATTACGCGGCCGCGCTACCGTCACGCGCTGTCGGCGCGTGGTTGGAGCGGTTCGACGTGCTGTTGACGCCGACGTTGCCGCATCGTGCACCGGCCATCGGCACCTATGCGCAGGGTTCGGAATCGATGAGCGGACTCGAGTGGACGGATCGGGTATTCCGGCATTCGCCGTTCACGCCGCCGTTCAATGTCGCGGGCGGGACGGCGATGTCGGTGCCGCTTGCGAGCGATCCCGCGACGGGGTTGCCGATCGGGCTGCAGTTCGCGGCGGGTTTCGCACGTGAAGACAGGTTGCTGCGGCTTGCGGGGCAACTGGAGCAATCGCGGCCGTGGAGCAGGCGGCGGCCGAGGGTATGGGAAGGGAACCCAATGTGATCAACCGACACTCAAGGGCAAGGATCAGGTCGATTTCGGTTTTATAAGCGTCGCTTCGTGTCCGGTGTGCCGCCGTTGCACCGGGAACGTAGCCTGTCGTGAACAATTCTTCGGCAGTGAACGACGCCGTCGGTGGAGATCGACACGCCGCCGCAGCTTATCCCCGCGGCGACGGCACGACGTCGATCATGGATTGAAGCAAATCCACGCTACAGGTCAATTGACGATTGACTCAGGTGCGGATGCGGTCCCACACGAGATCCGGCCGGGGGACGGCGAGCGATCTGCGCATGAAGATCGTGGCAACGCCATTGACGTTCTCATTGACCGATGACTCTCTTTATGCCAATGCTCGTCGTCAAGAAGGTTCGTCAGCGAGGTCCGCGATGCCGACAGTGTGTCGTCCGACGCGCGCATACGCATGCAGACGGCAACGGCACGTTGGCAAGCAGGCTCCAGCCGGAGCAACACGCGTCAATCGCTCATGCATTGCCGAAGTTGGAGGCGATGCCCCGCGGGGCGGCAGATGGCGTATATAGAGTCCGGCCGCAGCGGTACCGGAAAGTCGAAATATTCCGCGTGGATGGTTCTTCCACACAACGAAAATCTGCTCGAGCCTCGCCCACGAGATGTTCAGGCCATATTCGTCAGCCTGTACGAACCGGGGGCCGCACTTGAATTGCAACGACAAGACGCGGCAGTCAACAACGGTGTCGATCTACCTTTCATGACCTACGATGCCGGTTCCGGAAAATCGCAGGTCGTGACGGCTGAATATGTGAAAAGCCTGGCCAAAAAGTAGCCCCGCGGCAAGAGGGACGAGGCAAGAAGGCGGCGCATCCGGCGCATGCCTCGCGCGTTGCCCCATCGGCTGATGCGCCAGCGCTGGTCATCGCGCGATGCGACACGCCATCGACGACCCGTTGAATTCTCCCGGTACATTAGCGCCGCCATGGCAGGCGACGGGCTTCCCGGGATCAACGCTGCCGTCCGGCCCACCGGCGCCTGCTTCGCAATCCGGGCCGTTGCTTCGCTTTGCCTGGCCTTAGCGCGGCAGCGCAAATCTACGATTGTCATGGAGAAGTCGTACAGCGGTCATCGAGAAGTCATTCATGACACCGGTCGGCGACGTGTCGAGCCGGCTCATCGCGTCGTCGCTGGAGTCCCATGATGAAGTTAACAAGCATAATGATGCGGCTCAAGGGTGCCGAGGCCGAGGCACCACGTGAAACGCCGCCGCGATTGCGGGAAGCCGAACAACGCGCGAAAGCGAGCACGTCGATGCCGGGCAAGCTGCGCGATCTCGTCGACAAGGTCACGGCGACCAGACAGACGGCCGCGGCAAGCGGTCTGAGCGATGAAGGGCTGGACATGGCGCTCAGGAATCCGAACACGCGAGGACGCGGTGCGCGTGCGATCTATCGCGAGGCAGTTGCACGTGATACGGCCGCTAGGACGCGGGATGCCGCGCAGCTGCATGAAGGCGGGATGGTGGAACACGAAGCCCGTCAGGCCATCGAACTCGACGTGTTGGCGACGGAAACGCCGCCGGCCGTCGCTCGCCCGGCCGGCGTGGTCATTCATCCCGATTCCGGCGCGCTCGATGCAGCCCATCTGCGGCAGACCGTGGATGCGTTGCTGGTGGCGCTGCCCGACATCCCGGCCGACGTCGCGAACGCGCATCCGCGCGTCACGACATTGCGAGCCCGTCTTGCACAGGAACTCGCGGAAATCGGCACTGCCGCCAACGCCACGAATGTGCCGCCGGACCAGCGGCATCTTGCGGTCCGCGACGGTTTTGCCAGGGCGGCGCGCACGTCGAGGGCGTTGACGCGTTACCTCGACCGCAACTACGTGAAGCGCAACGCCGGCGGCGCGGGTGCGGCGTCGGCACGCGAGTATGATCTCGTTTCCGCGTTGATGACGGAATTGAAGCGCGCGCACTTCAGCGCGGCAGCGCCGGATCTGATGGCGGATTACGCCGATCGGGAAGCCGCGCGGCTCGAACGCGTGGCGCACGGTGTCAGCCAGGGCGTATCGGGCCCAAACGTGGTGACGAGCTCGGGCGCGAGCCTGGGCTATTCAACGGGTATCGGCAACGTCAGCGGCAACGCGTCGGGCGGCCGTACCGTGCTTTCCGATGACGATCGCGACGTTCTGTTCTTTACGTCGGCCGGCGCGACCGTCCACGGCGGCGTGGGCAGCGAGATATCGGGCTGGGCCGCGCGCGTCAATGGCCAGGCGTCATACTCGGGCGGCGACACCTACTTCGAACATTCCAGCCTGAAGAGTTTGCTGACGTTGGTTGCGAACCGGGACGCCAACCATTCGATCGTCACGTCGGCCGGCCCGAATACGCGCAAGCTCGTGCATGGCCAGCAGCGCATCGCGGCGGCGGCGTCGCAACTTCTCGGCCGCAATTACGTGTGCGAACCCGGGCGGCCGTATTTCCTGGCCGACAAGAAACTCGAGAAGGGCTTCAACGGCGTGAAGTTGGCGCTTCTTGCAATGGCGCTCGACGAGACGCTGAGCAGCCATGGCGGCACGCCGCGATTCGGCGAGATCATCGAAGCCGCGTATCCGGCGGTTGGCGATGTCGTGCGACAGCGGCTCGCCGATCGCCAGCCGCTACCACCGGCAACGCGCAAGGATGTGCCGGATTCCGTCGCGTACGCGGCCCGTCGGGTGGCGTTTCGCGACGCCACGCTCGGCGCCGACGCGCGCCTGGGCCGGTCGACGGACGGCAGTCAGAATATCGGAGCCAAGGTTGCGCTGGATTTGCTCGCGCGCGGCGAGCTGATGCAGTTCTTCGTTGAAACAGCCAGTGCGCCGCATCAGATTCTCGACCTGTCGCACCACAAGGACCTGAAGGCGACGCTTGCCGTGCACCGGCAGCTCGACGTACTGTGCGACGGCGTACCGCCGGCCGCACTTGTGCTCTACGAGATGACGCGCGAGCGCCTGCAACGCGAGAGCGGTGCAGACCCGCTACCGGCCCTGTCGGCGCAGGACGAGGCCATCTACGGAGATGAAGCATCGATCCCGGCGCAATTCCACGATGCGATCCGACGTCCGACTGTTGAACACCTCGAACGCGCCGGTGAGGCGGCGGATGCGTTGAAGCAGCATTATCTGAGCTTTATCGAGTACGCCGCGACGGTGCTCGCCCGCAGCGACCGCTTCATGCCGCACGCCGCGAGTGAGCAACTCGAAGCGCTGCGCAGCGAAGCCTTTTCATGGATCAACGAGACGATCTGGCACGGCCGCTATCCCGAGGCGGATGCGCTTTCCCGTCCGGACAAATTCGTGTCCGCGAGCTATGCGAGCATGAGCCTCGCGCTCGGCGCAGTGGGGACGCATATCGGCATCGCCAAGGAACGTCTGTCGCACAACGCCGACGAGAACAGCCGGGGCGCGGTGATCCAGACGGATCGCAGCTATGCGCAGGCGCGCGAACTGCTGGACAACGTTTATCTGCCGATGAAGAACTACGACGTGCAGAAGAACGGCCCGCTCGAGGAGCGCGGGAAGTGGCAGCGGTGGCATGCGGTGCTGCGCGGTACCGCGTCGGGGGGCGCGACTGTCAACGCAATGGGGGCGCTGCTCGGTCACCGGAACAAGTCGCTCGGCCCGGTGAGCGTCACGAACGAAACGGGGAGCATGACGCTGAGCGCGGAAGCAAAATTCCTCTATGCGGACCATCAGATCAATCCGATCCGGGCCGGCAAGTTCTGGCAGATCACGCTCACGGCGAACGGCGGCAAGCCGCTGGCCGGCGCGGCGCTCGGGATGGCGGTGCGAAAGGCGCTCAACAAGCTCAACGAGGCGCTCGCCACCGACGAGCCGAAAATCGACAGCGCTGAAATCGCACGCCAGATGCAAGGCCTCGTTTTCGACGCGTCGGAAGGTTGCACGATCGTAATGAAGTTCCGGCAGCCGCCGGAGCTGAGTACGAAGTCGACGCATCTGCAGTACGTGCGCGTGCTCAACAACCAGAACGCGGGATTGAATGAGTCGGTGACCATACCGACCCCCGTCGGCGTGTTCACGCCAGGTATTTCGCATACCGACGCATCACAGGGATTCGAGGGTGAGATCATGGGCTCGGATCTGAGCTATCTGATGCTGCAGCATCCGGGGTTTACCACCTTGCTCGATCATCCGGACGCCGCGACGCCAGAAGGCCTGAGGGCGCGCTTCGATGCGAATCCTCTTGTACGAAACGGCTACTTTGCCACGTCGTCGACCATCGTCGATACGGTCGAACGATACGCGGTGTTCCTCGATGCGAAGGCGCAGGCCACGCGTCAGGGCACCCGCATCGGCGATGCGCCGAAGGTCAACGAATTCTTCCGTCTGCTCGCGTCGGAGCCATTCAGTCGAGTGGCAGGCCACGCACGGCGCGCGAAGTTGAACGCGCCGGGCTCGGCGGCGAACGGTGTGTGGCCGCCTCCGGATGCAGATGAATCGTGGGCGGATGATGTGGATCTGACCGGCATTGACCTGACGGCAGCAAGGGCGCGCCTCGCCGCCGCAGGTTCGATCGATGAGCGCACGAGCTATTTTTGTGGAGAAGGGCGGCCGCTCCTCGATGCGTACGCGAAGATCGTCGGCAACATGTGCGCGATCAACGCAGGCATGCTGTTTCACGCCGAGCCGCGCGCTCACGGATTCCGGACCGTGTTGCGCGATCCGGTCAGGCTGCGCGGCGAACACAGCGCAATTCAGCCGGCGCATCGTGACGATGCACAGACCGATGCGAGCGATCCGCCGCATACCCCTTTGCAACCCGTCTACGATGCGGCTTTCGTGCCGCCGGTCGACAGGGCTGAGACGCCGGCCGTGGTGGATACGGCATTGGCGCCGCAGACGACGACAACCGTGCGTGACGACCCGGCGCAGTTTATCCACGAATTCGGTTACTTGGGGGGAATGATTCGGGCCTGAGGCCTGAGGCACGAGGCACGAGCGTGACGAAGCTTAGGGGCGCGGGCGCTGTCACCGTGTTGATTGTCGTGCGTTGAGATCACGAAACATAAGGAATCCTGGGGTATGTCGAAGGAAGACCCAGTAGTGGATTTCCAGTCAAGGCTTCCCGTACCTCATTGGCTGGCTGGTGTGCCTGTCGCTTCGCATGCGCATTCACGTTGCAGCGGCAGCGCATAAACAGGTTTACCATCTGATTGCGGGCCAGCGCAAATTCGCCGAAGGTAACGCGCTGATTTGAAACGACGCTTCACATTCGCGCACTGGCAGATACGAGTTTTCCGCATGGTTGTTCAATCCCTCGTGCTGCTGGCGCCCGACGTTCAGTCCTGGACCCTGGTTTGCCGCAATGTAGCTCTCGAGTTTCTCGTTGACGAGTACGGATGCGTCGGGCAATGCCCGGGCTGAACTTCACCGACCAGCGTCACACCGTCTCTTCCGTCAGGTCAATTCCGCGCAGCAAGCAACGCCTCGTTCATGCGCAGACTCAGCGGGAAACGATACTTCCAGTCGGCGATAGCGTTGTTGGCAAGTGCGCTTTGCTGGAAGCCGGTTCGTTTCATCGCTGCAATTGCCGCCCCTTTCCAGCAACATGCCGGCAACGTGGCAATACCTCGTGGGCGCATCCCCGCCTTAACTTCGACACGGGTATTGTCTGGCCGCGATGTCTCGTCAGTTGGTCGTTTTTCATGTCGTCTTCCATTGGTTCCGTTTTCCCCGTCGTTTCGACGTTCTCGCCAGAACACGACGCATCGCCAGCCGATCCTGCATCGGTCGAGGCCGCGAGCCGCTCGGGCAATGTTTCTCCGCGTGCGTCAATGGACCTTCCCGAACGAGTGCCGCGTCGGTCGATCGACACGGGAAGCACCGGCGGGCTGCGTCGTGTGAGCATAGAAGCGCTCGACGCGCACCGGCCCCGCCGTGCCAGCGTCGCGGCCACTGCCGACAGCGCGAATCTTGCGTCCGCGGGTCCGCCCGCCGCGCTGACGCCTACGGAACCGGTCGATGCCGGCATCAGGTTCACGATACCGCCGCCCTGCAGCGGCCCGCTGACTCGGAATGAGGACGGACGTTTGCAGTGCACTTCCGATCGTGGCGTTCAAGGTGTACTGGATCTGATGTGGGACCTGGATCAGGACGCGGTGAAACGCCTCGAGCTCCCGCAGGACGCGACGATCAGCATCGAGTGGGACGACAACGTGGTGCAGAAAATGCGCGAGTTCATGCAGTTTGCCGACGGAGATCTGCCCGTTGCCACCGATCTGCTGCGCGACGCAATCGCAAAGTACACGGGCGCATTTACGTCCGAAGCCCGCATGCCGGGCGATGGCCCGCCGCCCTCCGAATTCCTGCGCAATCTCGGCATGCGCATTCACGTTACGCCGGCAGCCGAAATCGGCACGCATCTGCAAGCGGTCCTGGAGCAGCCGTACGACGATCCCGAAAAATGCGCGCGCATCGCACGATTCCGGCATGATTTCGGCGCGATGTCCCTGCTGTCGCTGGCGACCAGCAGGGATTTCAGCAAACAGCTCGCCTACGGCATCGGCGCCGGCGTGGCCGGCAGTGGAGCGATCGGCGGGATATTCGACTACGGCATCTGGGAGAGCGCGAAACGTGCGATGGGCGCCGCCATGGCGGCGAAGGTCGGCCCTCTGCTGGATTCTGTGACGCCGCTGTTCGCGGAGACGTTCGACTCGGTCGTCATCGCGCGCCTGATTCACGTGATGAAGGGCGGCAACTTCATTCCTGAAAGCGCCGGCGAAGCATGGGCCAACGTGAAGGGCGCGGCCTTCGCGGGGACGATCGCTGCAATCGGCTCCATCGCGAACAACTACGTGCGCGAACTGACCGCCGAGGCGCGTCAGGCCGGCCACACCGAAGCGGCCGCCGCGCTGCTCGCGGCGAAGCAGGTCACCAATCTGATGATGACCTGGATATCCGGCGCGATTATTCCGGTGGAAGTGATGAACGATCACAAGAAGCTCGTCGAAACCAAGTTGCGGTTGATCGATTCCGGCGTGCTGCCGCGCCCGGACGTGGCCGACCTCCGTCAGCACGTGAGCGAATCGACGCTCAACACGATCCGTGTCGCGCGCGGCACCGGATCCGCAATACGGTCGATGGCCACGAGTGGCGAGGTCGCCGTGACGTTCGGGTTGTTGCTGTCGGTACTCGAACACTATGGCCTCGTTTCAAGTTCGTTCGAACAGCTGGCCACGCTGATGTATTCGATACCGGCGGAAGTCATCGGCATCACGACGTCGATGGCGCAGGAGATATGGGTAGGGGAGGACGGCGGCAACGAAAATGCCCGCATTACCACGGAGCGGGGCAAGCAAAGTGCGATGCTGGCCCGGATCGTCTGTCACGAAGAGACGGGGCTCGACGATCTCGACCGCATTCAGAGACCGGATGGCGAGCGCAATGCGGCGCTCGGGTACGCCGTGACCAAGGTGCTGGGCACGGCCATGGGCGTCGTCGACAAGGGGGCCGATATCGGCATGCACTATGCGGGCGCGGGGCTGGCCGGTGTCGGCCGTGCGCTCTTGCCTGTCGGGGAAATGCCGTACGTCGGCCCCGCGCTGACCGCGATGCAAACCGGGCTATCCGGTACCGCGCGGCTCGCGCACGATCATGCGTTCCAGCCGCTCGGTCACGGCGCCAGGGCGATCGCAGGCGCCGCCCATCGGCACGTGCTCAAACCAGCGGGGCAAGGCGTCGCCTGGGCAGCGGACAAGGCCGGTCCTGTCATCGCCCCGATCGGTAAGGGCGCGGCGGCCGCGGCAACGGCCACCGGGCATCACGTGGTCAAACCCGTCGCCAATACGATTGCGGTGACTGCCGATACCGTTGCGCGCATTTCGGGCGTGGCGGTCGACATCGGCGCGAAAACGATCGACCAGGCAACGTCATCGGCAACGGACGCGTTGGCGCGTGTCGCAAGACGGCGTCGCGCCCTCCGGAGGGCCGGTGAATCCGGGTCGGACGGAGTCTGACGGTCGTGGCGACCCACCACGAGGCAAGCGGTGACGCATGGGGGACCGTGCCGACATCGATGGCTTCGCGAAACAACGCGCCGGTTCGTATTCCTGCTGTGGAACGATCGTCATTGAACCAAGGTTCAGGGGTACCTGTCGAGATCGCCACTGCGTGAGTGCCAAGCGATGAAACCCTCATTCGATCCATCCGTTTCGACTTCGCCGGAAGGCGATCAAGTTGCCAGTCGACCGAGCGGCGACGTTCCTGCGGGAAAGACGCCCCCTCGGCACGCTGTCGAGTCACTCCCGCCCGCGCTGAGCTTGCTGCGCAATTCGCCAGGTCCGTCCGGTCCAGCGTCGCGTCCGTCATCGTTTCGCGTTCCGGGTTCCGTGCAAGCGCCTGTCGTGCTTGCACCGATTCCGCGACATGCGGAGCCTGTCGCATCGCTCGATCTGAAGAGACCGGCCAATCCCGCACACGATTCGTCTCCGTTTCGAGTTCCGAGGGAGCCTGCTCCCGCATCCGAACAGGCATCCGCGTGGGGGCGCATGGCCAACCGCGCCGGGCACGGCGCGCAATGGCAGGAAACCCGGAATCCATGGGGCGCGCTGCGCAATCCGCCAGGTCCGTCCAGCCCAGCGTCGCGTCCGTCATCGTTTCGGGTTCCGGGTTCCGTGCAAGCGCCTGTCGTGCTTGCACCGATTCCGCGACATGCGGCGCCTGACGCATCGCTCGATCTGAAGAGACCGGCCAATCCCGCACACGATTCGTCTCCGTTTCGAGTCCCGAAGGAGCCTGCTCCCGCGTCGGAACAGGCATCCGCATGGGGGCGCATGGCCAACCGCGCCGGGCACGGCGCGCAATGGCAGGGAACCCGGAATCCAAGGGACGAGATTCGCCGGCGCCTGGAGAGCAAAATGGATAAACCTAGGAATCCTGAGTATCTCGCTGGGCCGCATGCGGTTGCAGAATCGCGGGAGGTCATCCGGAAGCGCAAGGAAAGCGAAATGGAGACGCCCAGAACGCCACAGTACCCTTCCGTCTTTCCGGCATCCGGGCATCCGGTGTCTGCGCCGCCGCCATCCGAGCCGCCGGCAACATCGCCGCCGATACGCTGGAGAACGAACCCGGAAACCGGGGAAAAGGTAGAGTGGAAGCCGATAAACTCGGCGGAAGACGATGTCGACGAACACGTAAAAGCACATGCCTTGAGGTTGCGCGAGCGCATAACCGGTCGAGCAGACAGCCGCGAGCTTGACGTGAACAATCCACTCGACGCGAGATGCCTGGACGCAGCATTGCAAGGTACCGAAGTGGTCGATCTGAGAGGGATAGAGGGTCATGACCGAACCGCTCGGAGAACCCCCGATGCGCATTGAGTCGAGGTCGATCGTGACTCGGCACCTGGCTGCCGGGAATCACGCATCGTGCGATCCCGGCGATCGGATCGTTTTCCGGATGACGAACAGGGTGCTCGCTCGAGTCATCTTCGAATGGCTTCGCAACGGAACCGGAATGCGCACCGGAAAACGAAGCGCTTTTCAAAAAGACGAATCTTTCCGGTGCGGCGGCATGGTTCGCCTTGCGCTGAATGAAAAAACTGACAACCGTTAGTCATCCGCCGTCTCGGTCGGGACGTGCCGGGCGAATGGACCTGATTTGAGGAATGGCGATGTTCAAAGGAATCTCCGGCGCATTACGACACATCGATCGAACGATTGATCGGGCCGTCAACGAGGTACGTGTCAGCGCGCAGTCGCGCCCGATGCAAGGTCCGTTCGGTTTGCTGTCTGCGCTCGCGTCACAAGCGCGCGGCACGTCTACCGGCGCAAGCCAGCCACGGCGCAGCCCGCTGCCAGATTTGTCGGCCTATCAATGGCGCCCCGGCCCGGCGCCTGTCCGGTCTTATCCGACCGAACCAGCCGCGCGTCCGGTGCATCCGTTCGTCGGCCCAGTTTTTCCATTCGCACCGGTCCCTCCGCCCCATCAACCCGTGGCGGAACGTATGCCCGTGAGCTGGCATCGACCTGCCGTTCACGTTCCGGGAAGCGCGTGGTCATCACGGCCATCGTTCCTGTCAGGTTACGCGTCAATCGTCGAAGGGCGTCACCTGCCCACCGTGTGGCGGCCAGCCGCATCGGGCCACACAGCATTCAATCAAGCACGGCGACGAGGTTCTGGCGACCTGCAACCTCCCGCCAGCCTGGCGGAAGAAGATGCGCAGTTGCGTCTCGCGCTTGAACAGAGTCGGACGGAAGCCTTGCTGAAGCGTTTGCCCGTCATCGACGGGAATTTCGACGCAGCTGCGACGGCCGACGAGACGCGCATCACCGACTGGGACGATCTGGGCGCCGACATGCGGCAGGTCTATCCGGACAAGCTGGCGTATTACCGGGAGGTCACAGCCACGCAGGTGACCACGTCGCACATCCAGCGCGCGGTCAATCGGGCGGGAACGCGCGCCATACCCAACGACGGCAGGACGAGCGAGGGCAGCAACAACTGCTTCCTGATTGCGCTGCTGCAGCATGCGACGGGCGATTACCGCTCGTCGCACGCGGCCCGGGTCGATCAATATCGCACTATCCTGAGCGCTGCTTCGCACCTCGATCTGGTCGGCAACGAGAAAATTTCCGCGGGGAGCAGAGCCGCGCGTGCGTTGGTCGATCTGATCAACAGTGACCCGGGTGTCCAGCCGAAACTGAGCGTGGAGGTCGTGTCGGAACTGAACGGGGTCGTTCACCGCGACCGCCTCGGGTCCTCGGCGATGAATGCGCGTACCGTCGTCATCTGGGACAAGGGCGGCCATTTCGAGGCCGTGGCCTGAACGCCGACACTGCTTTGACCGATGTCGATGGACCGTCGGATGGGCCACACATCATCGTCCTCGACACCCTGCGATGTACATCGGAACCCGGCACGACAGCGCTTCGTCGCACACTTCGCGTCACATCGAGGTAACGGCCGGACTAAGCGTCCCCAAGCGCTCAGCGGAACTCAAGGCGAGCTGGCCGGCCGCTTACGCCAGAAGTAGGCGTTGTTGCATTAATCCGGCCCGCCTGGGTGACGTTTACGCGCCACAGCGCCGAGCGCTGCCTCTGTTAACAGGCCGTTGAAATACCCCGGCCCCGTCCTGCACGATGTAGGTTCCCGAGATCAGCGAAGGGCAGGCAGATGCGAGGCGGGGACGGTTACAACGAATCGTTGTTCAGCACGGTGAGGCTAGAAGAGTTTGTTCCGCAGACGCATCCGCTGCGCCAGGTCCGGACGTGGCTGAACGAAGCACTGTCGAAGATGGACGCGAAATTCTCGGCGATGTACGAAGTCAACGTAAAGGGAGGCCGACCGAGTATCGCGCCTGAGAAACTGATGCGGGCGATGCTGCTGCAAGTGCTGTACAGCATCCGCAGCGAGCGGCAACTGGTCGAGCAGATCTCGTACAACCTGCTGTTCCGGTGGTTCGTCGGCCTGTCGATAGAGGATGCGGTGTGGAACCATTCGGTGTTCAGCAAGAACCGGGATCGGCTACTGGAATTCGACGCGGTGACGGAGCTGTTCAACGCGACGGTGGAAACGGCGCAGAAGCGGGGCCTGCTGTCGGGCGAACATTTCAGCGTCGATGGCACACTGATTCAGGCCTGGGCTAGTCACAAGAGCATCCGTCGCAAAGATGGTAGCGACGACGACCGGCCGCCAGGCAACTGGCACGGCCAGCCGCGCAGTAACGAAACTCATGAATCGAAGAGTGACGGTGACAGCCGCCTGTACCGAAAGAACAATGTGGCACCGGCGCTGCCGAGCTATCTTGGTCATGTGCTGACCGACAATCGGCACGGTCTGGTGGTCAATGTACAGGCCAGCCGGGCGAATGGCCGAGCCGAACGTGACGTTGCCGCCGAGATGTTGCGGGACGTCGCGCTACCAGATCGACGCATCACAGTCGGCGCCGATAAGGGTTACGACACGCGCGGGTTCATCAAGGCTTGCCGGGACGCGAACGTGACGCCGCATGTGGCGCGGAACACTAAACGCAGCGGCGGCAGCGCGATCGATAAACGCACTACTCGGCACCTGGGCTACGCACTGAGCCAGCGCAAACGGAAATGCATTGAGCAGTGCTTCGGCTGGGGCAAGACGATCGGCCTGCTGCGACAGGTCATGGTTCGTGGTCTCGAGAAAGTGGACCAACTGCTGACCCTGACGATGGCAGCCTACAACCTGACGCGGCTGAGATCGCTGGCCGCGTTGCGTCCGCAGAGCGCCTGAGGTACCGGAGTGGGCACCGGGAAGCCCACGAGGTTGATCCATACGCATTGAAATCGGGCGAATGAGCCGAAATCGAACGCTTCGCGGCGATCGCCGCGAACGGTCAAAGGGAAAATGCGTCCGGCCCGACAGTAATTCAACGACCTGTTAAGGAAGGTCTGCAAAAGTCGTGGGGCAGACGCAGTTGTGACCTATGCTGGGAAGACGCGAATGAGCGAGGTGCAGAGACGATGCAACTTGATCTTGGGCTTAACCTGTCAACAAAGCGTACGCGCAAGCGGGAATTTCTTGACGAGATGAAGTGCGTCGTGCCGTGGTTGAGACTGATTCAGCTCATCGAGCCGTACTACCCAAAGGGTAAGACAGGGCGACCGCCGGTCCCGATTGCGACGATGTTGCAAATCCACTTTATGCAGCAATGGTTCGGCCTATCAGACCCGGCGATGGAAGAAGCGCTGTATGACGTACCGCTATATCGCGAGTTTGCGGGCCTCGATGGAGGCATGACGCGGTTGCCGGACGAAAGCACCATCCTGCGGTTCCGTCACTTGCTCGAAACACACGGGCTGGCGGTCCAGATTCTTGCCGTGGTCAATGAGATTCTGGAAGAGAAAAGACTGGTCCTGAAGGCCGGGTCGGTGGTCGACGCGACCTTGATTTCCGCGCCGAGCTCGACGAAGAACGCCTCAGGTACGCGAGATCCGGAAATGCAGCAGACGCAGAAAGGCGGCAACTGGTACTTCGGAATGAAAGCGCATATCGGTGTGGACGCGGATTCGGGCCTGGTTCACACCGTCATCGGCACGGCGGCCAACGGTCACGACATCACCGTGGCCGAAGCGCTGTTGCACCGAGGCGAAAACGACGTGTATGCCGATGCCGGATATCAGGGCATCGCGAGGCGTTGCGAACGCCGCTCGGTGAGCTGGCACGTCGCGATGAGACCCGGCAAGCGCAGGCAATTGGACTTGAGCAACCGACTGGATGCGATATTCGAGGAGATCGAACGTGTGAAGGCTGGTATCCGTGCCAAGGTCGAGCATCCATTTCGCGTCCTCAAGCGCCAGTTTGGTTATGTGAAGACGCGATACCGAGGCTTGATGAAGAACACCGCTCAGATCACCACGCTGATTGCGCTGGGTAACCTGTGGATGGCCCGCAAGGCTTTACGTACAACGTAAAAGCGCGCGGGTTGCCGGCGGTCGCCTGGGCATATACACCGCCATGACGAACGGTGCGCGGTTTCGAGACTGCTCCCAACTCTCGTAATTTGAAGGTAGAGGAAAGATCCGGCACCCAGAAAACGAGTTATGCAGACCTTCCTAAACAGCTTGCCGCCCCGTTTACAACTCCAACCCCCGAAAACAAAAATGCCGTTCAGGTCTTAACTGAACGACATTAGGCTCCGGCCGTTTTTTTTCATGCCTGACTCCGGCGGATCCGCAGGGCAAGGGCAAAGGTGATCCACCGCGCGGTATCGGGACTGCGCCCGGTCAGCGGCCCGGCGAACGGCCGCCAGGCCGGGTCGAACCGCTCGACGCGGCCGCACCCGATCCACCGCTCGGCCGGTTGCGGGTCGCGCAAAAACCGGTCGAGGTATTCCGCCCTGTCCATCGCGTTCAGCGACGACGGACCTATCCGTGATTTCGTGGGCGGGGCATATCATGAGGTGTAAAGGCCATGGATATGCCGATGAAGAAGAAAAGACAAAATGTAGCGCGTCAGGCAGCGGCCCGCGGGCCGCTGCCTGAACTGCCCAAGGAACTGCTGGACCAGTTGGTCAAGGGGCCGATGACGCCAGCCGAGGTGCAGGACCTGATGCTGGCGTTCAACAAGGCGGTCATCGAGCGTGCGATGGGCGCCGAGATGAATCTGCATCTGGGCTATCCTGCGGGCCAGCCCAAGCCGCCCGGGCAGGTCAACGAGCGCAATGGCGCCAGCGGCAAGACGGTCATCACCGATCGTGGCCCAGTCCGGGTCGACGTGCCTCGTGACCGTGACGGCAGCTTCGAGCCGATTCTGATTCCCAAGCACTAGCGCCGCTTCACCGGTTTCGACGAGCGCATCATCGCGATGTACGCCCGCGGCATGAGCGTGCGCGAGATTCAGGGATTTCTGGCCGAGCACTATGGCACCGAGGTCTCGCCCGACTTCATCAGCTCGGTCACCGACGAGGTGATGGCCGAAGCGCTGAGCTGGCAGAGCCGCCCGCTCGAGACGATGTATCCGGTGGTGTTCTTCGATGCGCTGCGGGTCAAGATCCGCGACGATGGCGTGGTCAGCAACAAGGCCGTCTATCTGGCGCTGGGTATCTAGGCCGACGGCCAGCGCGACGTGCTGGGCCTTTGGATCGAGCAGACCGAGGGCGCCAAGTTCTGGCTCAAGGTGTTCAACGAACTGAAGACGCGCGGCTGCCAGGACATCCTGATTGCCGTGGTGGACGGCTTGAAGGGGTTGACCGAGGCTATCAGCGCAGCCTATCCACGGACCACCGTTCAGACCTGCATCGTGCATCTGATCCGTAACAGTCTGGAGTACGCCAGCTACAAGGATCGCAAGGCATTGGCCGCGGCGCTGCGTCCGATCTACGCGGCCGCCAGCGAAGAGGCGGCAAGACAGGCGCTGCAAGACTTCGCCGACGGACCTTGGGGCGCGAAGTACCCGACGATCGTTCAATCATGGCAACGCGCGTGGGAGCACGTCGTGCCGTTCTACGTGTTCCCGCCGGAAATTCGACGGGTTGTATACACGACAAACGCCATAGAAAGTCTGAACATGCAACTGCGCAAGATCATCAAGACGCGCGGCCACTTCCCGAATGACGAGGCGGCGATCAAGCTGCTCTGGCTGGCGCTGCGCAATGTGCTGGCCAAGACCGTGCGGTCCGCCTTCTGCGTATTTCGGGGAACGTGAACACCTGTTTCGGTGAAGTCGAACAGGTCAGGAGGTAGGTGATGCGTAGTGCTTAGATTGTACTGCGGGTGTTCGAGATCAAGCTACTTTTTCGTTTGTGTCCTTCGGCTTGCGCATCGACTTGCCTTTCAGCGGCAGCTTGTGAGCCTGATGTACGAGGCGATCGAGGATCGCATCGGCGAGCGTCGGATCCTGAAGCCACGCGTGCCAGTGATCCTGCGGAAGCTGGCTGGTAATGATCGTCGAGCGAGTGCCCACGCGATCGTCGAGCACCTCGAGCAGATCGTTGCGCGATCCCGGATCGACGTCCTGCAGGCCCCAGTCGTCGAGCAACAGGACGTCGATCTTCGCGAGCTGTGCAAGTCGTCGTGTAAAGCTACCCCCACCGTGGGCGATCTTCAGCTCCTCGAACAACCGGGCGACGCGCACGTACAACACGGAGAAGCCCTGCCGGCAGGCCTGCTGACCGAACGCACACGCGATCCACGTTTTGCCCGCGCCGGTCGCCCCCGTCAGGATGATGTTCTGCGCGTTGCGGATCCAGTCGCAACTCGCGAGCGTGGCGACGACGCTTTTGTCGAGCCCGCGACTCTGCTTGTATTCGATGTCTTCGACACAGGCCTGCGGATTCTTGAGCTTGGCTGACTTCAACAGCCGCTCGAGCCGCCGGGTGTCGCGCCAGGCGAGCTCGCGTTCGACGACCATGCCGAACCGATCTTCGAACGACAGGCTCGTACTGACGGTCAGCGCCGCCTGTTCCTCGAGCGCGCGCGTCGTGCCATCGAGCTTGAGCGCCTTGAGTTGAGAGAGAGTTTGCTGCATCAACATCGCGACCTCCTTGGGTCAGTGGTAGTACTCCGGACCGCGCACGTTCTCATGCAGCGGCGATAGCCATTCGGTTGTCCGGCGTTGGGTCAATGGCTGCCGGTCGGAGCCCGATTGCAGGATGTTGCGTACCGACTTCTGCGTCGGCGCACCGATTACCAGTGCACGTTGGCAGGCCGCCTCGAGGCGTTCCTTACCGTATTTGCGCGACAGCGACAGCAGGCCGAGACACGCGCGGTACCCCATCTCGGGATGCGGTCGGCTGGTCAGCAGGTGCTTCACGATCGCCTCGGCGCCGGCGCCGATAGATGCGCCCCAACTGAGCAGTCGCCCGGGCGTCCATTCCATATGCACGCGGTGCGCCGCCGGCATGTGCTCGGCCACGATGGTGTACTTGCCTTTGAGTCGACTGCGGGCGTGGGCGGCGACGCGTTTGCCGCCGTACAGGATCTCGACGCCGAAGCGCGTGACCCAGGCGTGAACCTCTTGCCGAACGAGCTGATGGGGCGTGCTGTAGTAGTGGCCGCCGGCTTCGACGTGGTAGTCGATGTTGACGCGGCATTTCTTGAACGTCGCGATCTCGTACCGACGCGTCGGCAGTGGGCGCAGCGCCGGCCGGTCGAGACGCTCGAACCACTCGCGGCGATTGCCCTCGAGCTTCTTGAACGGCCGGGCATTCAGATCGGTGATCAGCGCGGCGATCGCCTTGTTCAGTTCGGCAAGGCTGAAGAAGCGGTGGTTCCGCAGCCGGGCAAGGATCCAGCGCTCGACGATCTGCACGCCGACCTCGACCTTCGCTTTATCTTTCGGCTTGCGCGGCCGTGCCGGCAACATCGCGGTATCGTAGTGATTCACGAAGTCCTGTGTCGTCAGGCCGAGCGTGGGCTCGTATCGATCGGCATTCGAGATCAGCGCCTTCGTATTGTCCGGCACGAGCAGCCGCGGAACGCCGCCGTAAAATTCCATCGCGCCGATCATGCCGCCGATCCAGTCAGGCGTAGCCTCCGAGCGGGTCGCACGCACATACGTGTAATTCGACGCGCCGAGCACGGCAACAAAGATGTGCGCCTTGAACGCAACGCCGCCAGCGCGATCGAGAATCGGCACGGTCGGCCCGGCGAAGTCGGCAAACAGCTTCTCGCCGGCGAGGTGCTGCTGGCGCATCGAGCGCTTCAGCGTCTGGGCCCAGTCCTTGTACCGTTGGCAGAGCTACGTGTAGCGGTAGGTCCGCTGGCCGGGATGGGCGCCGACGTATTCTTCCCAGAGCAGCTGCAGCGTGACGCCCTTGCGGCGCAACTCGGCGTGGATCCACCCACAGTCCGGATCCACGCGATCGCCAACAACCATCGTGCGGCCGGCGCCGCGCTTGATGAGCAGCCGCTCAAGGTCCGACTCAGACAGCGGCTCGACCGCTGCCCAATCCAGGCCTGCCGATGCAGCGAGCTGCAAATACTGGGTGATGGTGCCGAGTCCGACGCCCAAGGCCCCGCTGACCTGCCGATGAGACATATTACAAATCCATTTCGTGCGAAGCACTTCTTTTATTCTGCGCATGGTCGTCCGGTGGGCCGGCATGGTCCGTCTCCAAAAAGAGACCACCATAACGCCGGCGGATTGAGCCATTCGCAGCACCGCCAACCGAGACGCTGTCCGCTGTTTCGGGTCGCCGAACAGTCATTTCGGCAGGATGAACACGCGTTTCGGTCGGTGAACACCCATTTCGGCAACCGCCTGAACTGTTCAGCTTCGACCGAAACGGCTGTTCACCTTCCTCCGGAAACCCTGTTCGACTTCAACCGAAATCGCTGTTCGGCTTCGCCGAAATACGCAGCTGGATAGGCATGTCGAACCACGGTTGAGCGTATTGCCGCATTGGACACGTCCGATGGGCATGCTGCGCGACCGGACGCGAAGCGGGCGCCTCAAAATCCGAAGCCGCGTGAAGGCCGGTGCCTTTGCGCCGTGTTTCCGCGGACCAGTGCATCCAGTGCGGCGCCGATATCGCGGCGCGCCGCAGGCGTGCCGGCCTGTGAATTCCGGAACGCGTGCACATGGGGGTTGTCGAGGGCGCGAGCGCCGGAGGCCACCAGTTCGTCCTTCAGCTCGCTCAGGGTAGGGCGGGCCCGCCCCTGGGCGTCAGGCGTCGCCCGCAGCCAGCTGGCCAGATGGGCCAGCTGGGCAGCATGGTTTTGCGCCGTGCGCTCGTTCGTCCCGGACGCCTGACGGTAGGCGTCGAGCAGCGCCCGGTCATCGGCATGCGCGGCAGCCTGCACCGCCACCCGCGCCGTGTTTCCGCGGACCAGCGCGTCCAGTGCGGAGCCGATATCGCGGCGCGCCGCAGGCGTGC
>NZ_CABVPW010000047.1:0-69275 GCF_902499025.1 Burkholderia lata
GTCGTCGCGCAGCCGGCCGCGTGGCCGTGGGCCGTCGGCGGCGTGGTGGCGTCGCATCTCGCGCTGACCGCCGCCGGCCTGTGGCCGCGCAGCACGCTGCTCGGTCCGAACTGGACGCGCCTGCCGCCCGGCGCCGGCCGCCGCATCGCGCTGACGATCGACGATGGCCCGGACCCGGACGTCACGCCGCGCGTGCTCGACCTGCTCGACCGTTACGACGCACGCGCGACGTTCTTCTGCATCGGCGATCTCGCGCGCCGTCATCCACGCTGGATCGAGGCGATCGTCGCGCGCGGTCACGCGATCGAGAACCACAGCCAGCGGCACCGGCACACGTTCTCGCTGTCGGGGCCCGCCGCGCTGCGGCGCGAGATCGCGGCCGCGCAGCAGACGCTGACCGAGATCGCCGGTACGCGCCCGCTGTTCTTCCGCGCGCCGGCCGGCCTGCGCAACCCGTTTCTCGAACCGGTGCTGTGCGAGCTCGGCCTGCAGCTTGCGAGCTGGACGCGGCGCGGCTTCGACACGCGTGCGCGCGACGCCGCGACCGTCACGCGCCGCCTGCTGCACGGCCTCGACGCGCGCGACATCCTGCTCGTACACGACGGCCACGCGGCGCGCGACACGCGCGGCGAACCGGTCGTGCTCGACGTGCTGCAAGCGGTGTTGCGCGCGGCCGCCGACGCGCAGTTGCACTGGACCACGCTGCGCGCGGCGCTCGCGCCGGAACCGCCCGGCGAACCGGGCGAGCCGGCCGGTTCGGCCCCCCCGTTTGATAAAATCTGACCTCGAACGGCGCGCCTGCCAGCCCTGCTGCGGCGCCCGTTCCGGCCACCGGATGCGACCCTCGTGAAACCTCTCCTGCTCTCGCACTTCACCGCCACCAGCTGCATCGGCCGCGG
Source organism: Burkholderia lata (assembly GCF_902499025.1). Taxonomy (GTDB): domain Bacteria; phylum Pseudomonadota; class Gammaproteobacteria; order Burkholderiales; family Burkholderiaceae; genus Burkholderia; species Burkholderia lata_C. The sequence continues at coordinate 900 of NZ_CABVPW010000047.1, forward strand.
CCTCGACGCGACCCTCGATGCGCTGCGCCACGCGCGCGGCGGGCTCACGCGCTGCGACTTCGAGCGTGCGGATCTCGACACGTGGATCGGCGCGGTGGACGGCGTCGATGCCCAGCCCGTGCGGACCGACCTCGCCGACTTCGAGTGCCGCAACAACCGCCTCGCGCAGCTCGGCCTCACGCAGGACGGCTTCGACGCGCGCGTCGCGGCGGCCGTCGCGCGCTACGGTGCGGCGCGCGTCGGCGTGTTCATCGGCACGAGCACGGCCGGCATCCTTGAAACCGAGCACGCATACCAGCGCCGCGCCCCGGCGAGCGGCGCGCTGCCCGCCGACTTCCGCTACGCACAGACGCACAACCCGTATTCGCCGGCCGCGTTCGTGCGCGCGTTCTTTGCGCTGCGCGGGCCGGCGATGGCGATTTCGTCCGCCTGCTCGTCCGGCGCGAAGGTGTTCGGCTCCGCGCGCCGCATGATCGAGGCGGGCTTGATCGACGCGGCCGTCGTCGGCGGCGTCGATTCGCTGTGCCTGACGACGCTGTACGGCTTCAATTCGCTCGAACTGCTGTCGCGCCAGCCGTGCCGGCCGTTCGATGTCGCGCGCGACGGCATCTCGATCGGCGAGGCCGCCGCGTTCGCGCTCGTCGAACGCGTGCCCGACCCACCCGCCGCACTCGACGCCGACGCGATCCTGCTGCTCGGCATCGGCGAATCGAGCGACGCGCATCACATGTCGTCGCCGCATCCGGACGGGCTCGGCGCACGCGTCGCGATCGAGCAGGCACTCACATCCGCCGGCCTCGGCGCGACCGACGTCGACTACGTGAACCTGCACGGCACCGCGACGCCGAGCAACGACGCCGCCGAAAGCCGCGCGATCGGCGCGCTGTTCGCCAGTACGCCGTGCAGCTCGACGAAGGGTGCGACCGGCCATACGCTCGGCGCGGCGGGTGCGCTCGAGGCGGTCGTCGCCGCGCTCGCGCTGCGCGAGCAGTTCGTGCCGGCCGGCGTCAACACGACGCAACCCGACCCGGCACTCGCCGCCGACTACGTGCTCGCGAGCCGCGATGCGCGCGTGCGCGCCGTCCTCTCCAATTCGTTCGGTTTCGGCGGCACGAATTGCAGCCTGATCCTCGGCCGCGCCGACCACGCACGCCGTTGAGGCCCGCCATGACACTCACCGCCTACATCGAAAGCATCGGCCTCGTCGGCCCCGGATTGACCGACTGGCCGCACGCGGCCGACGTACTCGCGGGCCGCGCGCCTTACGCGCCCGCCCGCACCGAGTTGCCGCCGCCTGCCGGCCTGCCGTCGGCCGAGCGGCGCCGCACCGGCCCCGTCGTGCGCGTGGCGCTCGCGGCCGGCCACGAAGCGGTGGCCGCGAGCGGCCGCGACGCCGCGACGCTCGCGACCGTGTTCAGCGCGTCGGGCGGCGACGGCCAGAATTGCCACGCGATCTGCGAAACGCTTGCCGGCGACGATCGTCAGCTGTCGCCGACGCGCTTCCACAACTCCGTGCACAACGCGCCGGCCGGTTACTGGAGCATCGCGACCCGCACGATGGCGACGTCGAACGTGCTGTGCGCGCACGACGGCAGCTTTGCCGCGGGCCTGCTCGAAAGCCTGTGCCAGGTCGCGGTCGATCGCGTACCGACCCTGCTGATCGCGTACGACACCGACTATCCGGAGCCGCTGCGCGCGGTGCGGCCGATCGGCGACGCATTCGGCGTGGCGCTCGTGCTCGCGCCCGACGCGAGCGAGCGCGCGCTCGCCCGCATCGACGTGCAACTCACCGACGCACCCGCCACGATGCTCCCGCATGCCGAGCTCGACGCGCTGCGCGCCGGCAATCCGGCCGCGCGCGTGCTGCCGCTGCTCGACGCACTCGCCGCAAGGCGCACGACCCGCGTCGTGCTCGACTACCTGGCCGATACACGCGTGCAGGTCGATGTCGCGATGCCGGATACGTACACGGAGCACGCGTGATGACCGTGACGACCCCGCTCGCGCCGCCGCTCGACCACGCGTGGATCGCCGCGCACATTCCGCACGACGGCGCGATGTGCGTGCTCGACACGGTGGATGCATGGGATGCCGACCGCATCCGCTGCACCGCGACGAGCCACCGCGATCCGCACAACCCGCTGCGCGCGCACGGCCGGCTCGCCTCCGTCTGCGGCATCGAATACGCGGCGCAGGCGATGGCCGTGCACGGCGCGCTGCTCGGCGCGCACGAAGCGCGCCCGCGCGTCGGCTATCTGGCGAGCGTGCGCAACGTCGACGCGTTCGTCGACCGGCTCGACACGTTCGCGCAACCGCTCGTCATCGAAGCGGAACGCGTGAGCGGCGACACCCGCTCGGTGCTGTACGGCTTCGTGCTGCGCTGCGGCGATCACGTGCTGCTGTCCGGCCGCGCCGCGGTGATGCTCGACGCATCGGCAGCCGGCGCGTTCAGCGCGGCGCCGGCCGGCAATCCGAATCCTCGATGAAGCCGCTTACCCAACGGAAGGAAACCAGGTCGTGAAAGTTCGTCAGTTTATTGGCACCGCGCTCGTTCTGGCGCTGATCAGCCCGATCGCGCACGCGGACATGTCGGAAGTGAAGCAGGACATCAAGCGCGATTCGAAGGAAGCCGCGCACAAGACCGGCGAGGCGGCCCGCAGCTTCGGCCACGCGACCGCGAGCGCCGCGAAGGCGGTCGGGCACGGGGTCGCACACGTGTCGCGCGAAGGCTGGGATGCCACCAAGCGCACGACGAAGCGGATCTTCCACAAGAACGACTCGGGCGAGTCGGGTGGAAAGAGCGAAAAGAGCGATTGATCGGCGGGCATCGCGCGCATCGCCGATGGCATGCGCGCGATGCGTGAGCGCTCGTCAACCGTGACGCATCACGGCCGCGCGGCCGCCGCCGTCAACGTGCGCCGCGCAGGCGGCGTGCCGGCCTGGCCCGCACGCGCGCGAAGCACTTGCCGTACGCGACGAGCCAGCAATCGCGATGATCGAAGTTCCGCAGCAGCCGCGCACGGCGCCGCTCGAGCCAGTAGAGCGAGATCGCCATCGTCAGCGCGACGGCCAGTGCCGTGCCGCCGATTGCGAGTCCCATCCAGGTGTCGCCCATGCCTTCTCCGGAATGCGAAGCCGAAGCGGCGCGCCTGCCGCCGCCCCGGCACTGGATAGTGCGGAACGCGGCCCGGCACGTGCGCGCACGCCGCCGGGCCGCCGCGCGTCAGTGCATGTGCTGGCCGCCGTTGATCGCGATGTTGGAGCCCGTCACGAAGCCGGCCTCCTCCGAGCACAGGTAAGCCACCAGCGCCGCGACTTCCTCGGGCTTGCCGAGCCGGCCCGCCGGAATCTGCGGGAGGATCTTCGAGTCGAGGATGTCCTGCGGGATCGCCGTGACCATCTTCGTCGCGAGGTAGCCCGGCGACACCGTGTTCACCGTCACGCCCTTGCGCGCGATCTCGAGCGCGAGCGATTTCGTGAAACCGTGCATGCCGGCCTTCGCGGCCGCGTAGTTGGTCTGGCCGACCGAACCCTTCGAGCCGTTCACCGACGAGATGTTGACGATGCGGCCCCAGCCGCGCTCGACCATGCTTTCGCAGACCGGCTTCGTCATGTTGAACACGGAATCGAGGTTGGTGCGGATCACCGCATCCCAGTTGACCTTGTCGAGCTTGCGCAGCGTCATGTCGCGCGTGATGCCCGCGTTGTTCACGAGAATGTCGACCGGGCCGACGTCCCGCACGATCTTCTCGATGCATTGCTGGCACGAATCGTGATCGGCCACGTCCACCGGGTACGCGTGGAACTCGCGACCGGCCGCGTGCATCTCGGTCAGCCAGCGGTCCGCGCCGGTGTTGTTCGGCGAATACGTGACGACTACCCGGTGGCCCGCGTCGTTCAACCTGATGCTGACCGCTTCGCCGAGGCCGCCCATTCCACCAGTCACAACTGCAATTCGCTTAGTCATCCTATAAATTACCGACAAAAAAGTAATCGATGAAGGCGGGGCGACGGCATCGCACATGCTGCCGCCCCTCCGCTTCGATGCGCAGCCGCCCGCGTCGCGGACGCGGCACGCACCGGCACCTCGCGCGTGTTGTTCACTGCTTGTCGTGCGCGAAAACCGCTTCGCCCGCGTGCGACGCCGGCCGGCGCCGCACGCGGGGCGAGTCGTCAGACCCTGCTCACGCGCGCTCGACCGCGAGCGCGACGCCCATCCCGCCGCCGATGCACAGCGACGCCAGCCCGCGCTTCGCATCGCGCTTGGCCATCTCGTGCAGCAGCGTCACCAGGATCCGGCAGCCCGACGCGCCGATCGGGTGGCCGATCGCGATCGCCCCGCCGTTCACGTTCACCTTCGACGTGTCCCAGCCCATCTGCTTGTGTACCGCCAGCGCCTGCGCCGCGAACGCCTCGTTGATCTCCATCAGGTCCAGGTCGCCCGGCGTCCAGCCCGCGCGCTCCAGGCACCGGCGCGATGCCGGCACCGGGCCCATCCCCATCACGCTCGGATCCACGCCCGCATTCGCGTACGCCTTGATCCGCGCCAGCGGCGTCAGGCCCAGTGCCGCCGCCTTCTGCGCCGACATCACCAGCACCGCCGCCGCGCCGTCGTTCAGCCCCGACGCGTTCGCCGCCGTCACCGAGCCGTCCTTCGAGAACGCCGGCTTCAGCCCGGCCAGCGATTCCGCCGTCACGCCGTGACGCACGAATTCATCGGTGGCGAACTGCAGCGGCTCGCCCTTGCGTTGCGGAATCGCCACCGGCACGATTTCGTCGTCGAAGCGACCGGCCTTCTGCGCGGCCTCCGCCTTGTTCTGCGACAGCGCCGCGAATGCATCCTGCTGTTCGCGCGTGATCCCGTATTCCTTCGCGACGTTCTCCGCCGTGATGCCCATGTGGTACTGGTTGTACACGTCCCACAGGCCGTCGACGATCATCGTGTCGACCAGCTTCGCGTCGCCCATCCGGAACCCGTCGCGCGAGCCCGGCAGCACGTGCGGCGACGCGCTCATGTTCTCCTGGCCGCCCGCGATCACGATCTCCGCGTCGCCCGCGACGATCGCATTCGCCGCCAGCATCACGGCCTTCAGGCCCGAGCCGCACACCTTGTTGATCGTCATCCCCGGCACTGCGCTCGGCAGGCCGGCCTTGATCAGCGACTGGCGCGCCGGGTTCTGCCCGGAGCCGGCCGTCAGCACCTGGCCCATGATCACTTCGCTGACCTGCTCGGGCGTCACGCCCGCCCGCTCCAGCACCGCGCGGATCACCGTCGCGCCCAGCTCGGGCGCCGCAATCTTCGCAAGCGAACCGCCGAATTTGCCGACCGCGGTCCGCGCGGCCGATACGATCACTACTTCCGTCATGTCCAGTTCCTGCATCGAAATCAGTTCGTCGTTCTGACGCCGGCGCGAGCCGGCCTCGGCTGGCGATCACGCGTCTCGGGCCATCCGGCGCGATAGCGGTCGCACGCCGCCGTACGGCGCACAGCGCCCGTTCGCACGGGCGACGCACCGGTACGGCTCGCCGGTTCACCGGCGTCTTGCGGCAAACCGGACGTTCGCCGGACCCCGCGCGGCACACGCGGGTCCGGCGTCATCCGGCGCCGATCAATCGTGTCGCGCTCGTGCGCGACACGTGCTTGCGTGGCGACGCGATTACGCAGCCGATTCGCGTGCGGCCGCGGCGTCCTTGCGTGCGGCGGCAGCCGTTTGCTTCGCGCCGCGCGTGGCCGTTTCGCTGACCGCATCGAAGCCGCTCTGTGCGGCTTCGATTGCCTGGCCCGTCGCTGCGCGCACCGAATCAGCTGCGGCGGTCGCGGCCGACAGCGCCGAGTTCAGCGCGGCCACCACGGGCGCCGAGCCGGCCGGTGCATGCTTCGACAGTTCGCCGAGCACGTCCTTCAGGCGCTTGTCGTTCTGTTCGTATTGCGCTTGCGCGACCTTCGCCCATTCGGACTGCGTCGACACCGCGATATCGAACAGATGGCGGCCGTACGACACGACCTTGCCGGCCGCTTCCTGAGGCGCTGCGACCTGCTGCGCGAAGCCCGCGGCCGGGTTGCTGCTGTTGAATGCGTTCTTCAGCTTGTCCTCGTATTCCTCGAGCGCCGTCCGGGCCGCTTGCAGGTTGAGTTCGACGACAGCCTCGAAACCCTGGATCGCCGGACGAGCGATCGCAAACCACGCGGCGATACCGGATTGATATTCGGCGTTGATTTTTTCGGGGGCAAATACGGACATCGGGCACGCTCCTGTTAGCAATGCGAGAGACAACGTAAAGAAAATTGGAAGCCAGATCGACAGCAGACTTCCTTATTGACAACCCGTCACTTATTTGAGCACGGGAAGTTGAAGGAGGCCATTCTAGATCGATTAATTGTCAATTAAATGGCATTAATGATAGGTGTAAACCCTTATTCCTAATCGAGACAACCGCTGGAACACGCAATGCGCCGAAAGCGCGGACAAAAGCCACGCACCACCCTGTCCCGTAATGTATTTTTACCTTTTTACAGGATAGCGGATCGTGACGTCGCGCAACATTTACCAATTCATTATTCCGTTTATTAGAAAACCGGGACGTATTGAAAATGGAGCAGTCACTTATGTAATCGTTTTTTCTGGATTTATTATGAAATCGTTTTCGGGATTATTAATGACGGAATCAATGATCGGATGAATTGCGGGTCGCAATAAAAAAGGCCGCATGATGCGGCCGCGTGCGCGTCAGGCAGGTGCGGAATCAGCCGGTCAGTTCGCGATGCAGCGCGAGGAACTCCTGCGCGAGCTTGTGCCCGGGTTCGAGGTGAATCACCGGCCTGGACAGCTGATGCGACTCGCGGATCTTCACCGATGCCGACAGCCTCGACGCGAGCACCGGCAACCCTTCTTCGACGAGCTCGTCGACCAGCCGCTGCGGCAGGCTCGCCCGTGGCTGGAACTGGTTGATGACGATCCCTTCCACCTCGAGCGCCGCGTTGTGGTCCTGCTGGATTTCCTTCACGTTCTCGAGCAGCGTGTACAGCGCGCGACGCGAGAAATCGTCGCAGTCGAACGGGATCAGGCAGCGCTCGACCGCGATCAGCGCCGAGCGCGTATAGAAATTCAGCGCGGGCGGCGTGTCGATGTAGACGGCGTCGTAGGCGTCGAGCTCGTTCAGCGCGTCGCGCAGCTTGTAGATCTTGTAACGCGATTCGAGCTTGCCGTGCAGCGTGTCGAGCTCCGGATGCGCGGGCATCACGTCGAGCCCTTCGAACGGGGTCGGGTGGATGAACGACGTGACGTCGACCGGACGGAAGTTGAAGGTCAGTGCCGTTTCGAAAAAATCGGCGACGCCCGGCTGCGCGTCGGGCGCGGCATCGCCGAGCAGGTAGCGCGTGGAGTTCGCCTGCGCATCGAGGTCGATGACGAGCGTGCGCAGCCCTTCGCTCGCGCTGATCGCCGCCAGGTTGCAGACGATCGTCGATTTGCCCACGCCGCCCTTCTGGTTGAATACGACCCGCCGCATTTTGTCTCCTCGATCGAATACGTCGAAAGGAGCAGCTTAGCCGGACAATTGTGGCGGTCGCGTGACGCAGGTCGAATTGTGCGCATCCAGGCACGGGGCTGTATCAGCGGCGCGTCACCGGCCCCGACACGTACCGGTTGCCCGGCACGCTCCACCGCCATGGCAGATCCGTGCCGACGCGAATGCCGATGCGCGGCCCGCCCGCCAGATCGGCGGGCGGCGCGATGCCGTCGTCGACGATCGCGAACCCTTCGTGCGCGCCGATCAGGTCGACACCATCCTGCGCGCCGGTGATCCCCATCGCCTGGGTCAGCCGCGCCGGCCCCCGGCACAGGTCGCGATCGCGCGTCTGCGGCGGCCGTACCGCACGCATCTGCTCGAGCCCTTTCAGCGGCTCGAGCGCACGGATCAGCACACCCGTTCCCATGCCGTCCGGGCCGCACACGCAATTGCAGCACCAGTGCATGCCATAGGTGAAATAGACGTACAGGTGCCCCGGCAGCCCGAACATCGTCGCGTTACGCGGTGTCTTGCCGCGATAGGTATGCGCGGCCGGGTCGATCGCACCGGCATAGGCTTCCACTTCGACGATCCGCCCGGCCCGGCCATCCGCCGCAGCGAGAATCTTGTTCAGCAGTTGCGGCGCGACGTCGGTAGCCACGCGGTCGAAAAACGCGCGGGACAGCACGGTGCCCGGCCACCGAGGCGCGGCGTCACTGCGCGGCATCCCGCCCCTCCGGTTGAAGACCGGGAACGGCCTTCGCCTGCAGACGAAGCCGACGGTACGCGTCGACCAGATCGTCGAGGCCGAACGCGAGGTTTCTCCCGCTGGGATTGGGCAGCACCCAGACGCTCGCCCCCTGCATGCGGGCCGGTTGCAGCCCCCACTCGACTTCTCGCTGACCGGAAAGCGCCGAGTACGCCGCCTTGCCGAGAAAGGCGACGAAGCGCGGCGCATAACGCGCCACCTTCTGTTCGAACTCGGCAGCCGCGGCGATGAATTCCGCGCGCGAAAGCTGATCGGCACTCGCGGTCGGCCGCTTCACCACCGCCGTCAGGCCGCAGCCATACCGGAGTATTTCGTGGTCGTCCTGCGGCGACATTTCCGCCGGCGTGAAGCCCGCGAGATGGAGCACGCGCCAGAAGCGGTTGCTTCTCCCCGCGAAGTGATGCCCGGTCGCGGCCGCGGTCAGGCCGGGGTTGATCCCGCAGAACAGCACGTCGAGATGCGGAGCGATGAGATCGGGAAGTTCGTCAGCCACGGTTTGCCTGGCGCGCAAGGAACATCGACGTAAACGAAACAAGGCCCGAAGACCCGGGCCAAGCAACTGGCTTGACTCGGACATTCGGGCCCATCGTGATGCTGGATGCCGGCTTGTCGATCAGAACGGGATATCGTCGTCCATCTCGTCGAAGCCGCCGCCTGCCGGTGCGCTCGGACGGCTCTGCGCGCCGCCGCCTGCACCGCCACGCGCGGCACCACCGGCACGACCGCCGCCGCCACCGCCACGCTCCATCTGCTCGCCACGGCCACCGCCGCCGCCACCACCGTAGCCGCCGCCGTAACCGCCTTCGTCACCGCCACCGCCGCCGCCGCCGCCCGCACCGCGGCCGCCGAGCATCTGCATCTGGTCGGCGACGATTTCCGTCGAGTAACGATCCTGGCCGTCCTGGCCCTGCCACTTGCGCGTGCGGATGCGGCCTTCGATATAGACCGACGAACCCTTCTTCAGGTATTCGCTGACGATTTCCGCCAGACGACCGAAGAACGCGACGCGATGCCACTCGGTCATTTCCTTGAAATCGCCGCTTGCCTTGTCCTTGTAGCGGTCGGTCGTCGCGAGACGGATGTTCGCAACCGCGTCGCCGCTCGGCAGGTAACGGACTTCAGGATCGGCGCCGAGATTGCCGACGAGGATGACCTTGTTGACGGATGCCATGTGTTTCTCCAGTAAATTCGATGCCGGGCCGCCCGCTCATGCTGTCGGTACGGCCCGCCGGGCAAGCCGGCGAGCGCCGCCGGTGCCTGCCCGAAGTAAGTTCAGGCCTTGCGCGGCGGCGCTTTCATGCTGGCCGCGATTATAAGCCACGCGGCAACGAGCCCCGAACACGTGTAGAAGACCGTATTGGCGCCGCCGTGCTTCAGCAGCCAGCCGCCCACGATGCCGCCGAGCGCGAGCCCGATGGACTGCGTGGTGTTGTAGACGCCCGTGGCCGCGCCCTTGCGCGAACCGGGTGCGAGCTTCGACACGAGCGACGGCTGCGACGCTTCCAGGATGTTGAAGCCGAGGAAGTAGACGAAAAGAACTGCCGCCACAATCAGGATGGTATGCGGCGCGCTGCCCAACAACAATTGGCCGATCAGGATAGCCAGGATGCCGCCGAGCAGCACCGGCTTCATCTTGCCCCGTTTTTCCGCGACGATGATCGCCGGGACCATCATCACGAACGCGAGCCCCATCACCGGCAGGTAGACCTTCCAGTGCGAGGCGACCGGCAGGCCGCCGTCGACGAGCAGGCGCGGCACGACGAGGAACAGCGCCGTCTGCGTGGCATGCAGCACCAGCACGCCGAAGTTCAGGCGCAGCAGCTCGACGTTGTGCAGCACCTCGGCGAACGGCGCGGGCACGTGCACGGGCTTCGCCGCGTCGGGCACGATCCACAGCACGACGCCGATCGCGAGGATCGACAGCACGCCGACGATCGCGAACAGCCCGCTCATCCCGACCCAGTGGAACACGATCGGCGCGCCGACGATCGCGACCGCGAACGACACGCCGATCGAGCCGCCGACCATCGCCATCGCCTTCGTGCGGTTCTGCTCGGAGGTCAGGTCGGCGATGAACGCGAGCACCGCGGACGACACCGCGCCCATCCCCTGGATCACGCGGCCGACGATGATCCACGTGATGTCGTGCGCGGACGCGGCGACGAAGCTGCCGATCGCGAAGATCACGAGGCCGGTCGCGATCACCGGCTTGCGGCCGAACTTGTCGGACGCCCAGCCGTAGAAGATGTAGAACAGCGACTGCGTGACGCCGTAGGCCCCGAGCGCGATACCGACGAGCAGCACGTTGTCGCCGCCCGGGATGGTTTTCGCGTAGACCGAGAACACCGGCATGATCATGAACAGGCCGAGCATGCGTAGCGCGAAGATCGCCGCGAGCGACGTGGTCGCGCGCAATTCGGGCGCAGTCATGCGGGAAGACGTGGCAGACGGATTGGACATCGGGAATGAATTTCGAATGATCGGAATGTCCGCCCGACACCGGGCGGCGGAAGATCAGGACCAGCGGCCCGGGAGGCTTGGCCGGCGACACGTCGGGGCAGGATTCAGGCAGCCCGCAGGCCACCCGGAACCGCGCGATGCGGCCGCTTTCCCGGCGCAGGCGTCACCTTGCTGCCACCTGCTGCTAAGGCTGGGGGCCCCAAACGACGGCCTCGAAAAGCCGTTATAGTAGCAGGTTTGGTTCCCTCCATTTTCGCCAGGTTCATGGAACAGATCCGCATCCGTGGGGCTCGAACCCACAACCTGAAAAACGTCAATCTCGACCTGCCGCGCCACAAGCTGATCGTGATTACCGGGTTGTCCGGGTCGGGCAAGTCGTCGCTCGCGTTCGATACCCTTTATGCCGAGGGCCAGCGCCGCTACGTCGAAAGCCTTTCCGCGTATGCCCGCCAGTTCCTGCAACTGATGGAGAAACCCGACGTCGACCTGATCGAAGGCCTGTCGCCGGCAATCTCGATCGAGCAGAAGGCGACGTCCCACAACCCGCGTTCGACCGTCGGCACGGTCACGGAAATCCACGACTACCTGCGACTTTTGTTCGCACGTGTCGGCACGCCGTACTGCCCCGACCACGACATCCCGCTGGAAGCGCAGAGCGTGTCGCAGATGGTCGACGCGGCGCTCGCGCTGCCCGAGGAAACCAAGCTGATGATCCTCGCGCCCGTCGTCGCGGACCGCAAGGGCGAGCACGCCGAGCTGTTCGAGGACATGCAGGCGCAAGGTTTCGTGCGCTTTCGCGTGCGCTCGGGCGGCGGCGCCGCGAACGAAGGCGTCGCGAAGATCTACGAGGTCGAGTCGCTGCCGAAGCTGAAGAAGAACGACAAGCACACGATCGACGTCGTCGTCGATCGTCTCAAGGTGCGCCCGGACATGAAGCAGCGGCTCGCCGAATCGTTCGAGACGGCGCTGCGCCTCGCCGACGGCCGCGCGATCGCGCTCGAGATGGATACCGACCGCGAGTACCTGTTCAGCTCGAAGTTCGCGTGCCCGATCTGCTCGTACTCGCTGCAGGAACTCGAGCCGCGCCTGTTCTCGTTCAACAACCCGATGGGTGCGTGCCCGGAATGCGACGGCCTCGGCCAGATCACGTTCTTCGATCCGAAGCGGGTCGTCGCGCACCCGTCGCTGTCGCTCGCCGCCGGCGCCGTGAAAGGCTGGGACCGCCGCAACCAGTTCTACTTCCAGATGCTGCAGAGTCTCGCGGCGTTCTACGAATTCGACATCGACGCCGCGTTCGAGGACCTGCCGGAAAAGATCCGGAAGGTGCTGCTGTTCGGCTCGGGCAAGCAGACGATCCCGTTCTCGTACATCAACGAGCGCGGCCGCACGACGATCCGCGAACACGTGTTCGAAGGGATCATCCCGAACCTCGAGCGCCGCTACCGCGAGACCGATTCGGTCGCGGTGCGCGAAGAACTGTCGAAGTACCAGAACAACCAGCCGTGCCCGTCGTGCGACGGCACGCGCCTGCGCCGCGAAGCGCGCCACGTGCGGGTCGGCACCGGCGACTACGCGCGCGGCATCTTTGAAATCAGCGGCTGGCCGCTACGCGACGCGCTCGGCTATTTCGACGGCCTGACGCTCGACGGCGCGAAGGGCGAGATCGCCGACAAGGTGATCAAGGAAATCGTCGCGCGCCTCACCTTCCTGAACAACGTCGGCCTCGACTACCTGTCGCTCGAGCGCAGCGCGGAAACCCTGTCGGGCGGCGAGGCGCAGCGCATCCGGCTCGCGTCGCAGATCGGCTCGGGCCTCACGGGCGTGATGTACGTGCTCGACGAGCCGTCGATCGGCCTGCACCAGCGCGACAACGACCGCCTGATCGCAACCCTCAAGCACCTGCGCGACCTCGGCAACTCGGTGATCGTCGTCGAGCACGACGAGGACATGATCCGCACGGCCGACTACGTCGTCGACATGGGCCCGGGCGCCGGCGAGCACGGCGGCGTGATCGTGGCCGAGGGCACGCCAAAGCAGGTGCAGTCGAACCCGCAGTCGCTCACCGGCCAGTACCTGGTCGGCAAGCGCACGATCGAGTATCCGGACGAGCGGCTCGCGCCCGATCCCGAGCGGATGCTGCGCATCGTCGACGCGCACGGCAACAACCTGAAGCACGTCGATCTCGAGCTGCCGGTCGGCCTCTTGACCTGCATCACCGGCGTGTCGGGCTCCGGCAAGTCGACGCTGATCAACGACACGCTGTATCACGCGGTCGCGCGCCACCTGTACGGTTCGTCGGCCGAGCCGGCGCCGCACGAGGCGATCGAGGGCCTCGAGCACTTCGACAAGGTGATCAACGTCGACCAGTCGCCGATCGGCCGCACGCCGCGCTCGAACCCGGCCACGTATACGGGCCTGTTCACGCCGATCCGAGAGCTGTTCTCGGGCGTGCCGACCTCGAAGGAGCGCGGCTACGATCCGGGCCGCTTCTCGTTCAACGTGAAGGGCGGCCGCTGCGAATCGTGCCAGGGCGACGGCGTGCTGAAGGTCGAGATGCACTTCCTGCCGGACGTCTACGTGCCGTGCGACGTGTGTCACGGCAAGCGCTACAACCGCGAAACGCTCGAAGTGCAGTACAAGGGCAAGAACATCAGCGAAGTGCTCGACATGACCGTCGAGCACGCGTACGCGTTCTTCAGCGCGGTGCCGGTCATCGCGCGCAAGCTGAAGACGCTGCTCGACGTCGGCCTCGGTTACATCCGCCTCGGCCAGTCGGCCACGACGCTGTCGGGCGGCGAGGCGCAGCGCGTGAAGCTGTCGCTCGAACTCTCCAAGCGCGACACCGGCCGCACGCTGTACATCCTCGACGAGCCGACCACCGGCCTGCACTTTCACGACATCGCCCTGCTGCTGGAAGTGATCCACCGGCTGCGCGACCAGGGCAACACGGTCGTGATCATCGAGCACAACCTCGACGTGATCAAGACGGCCGACTGGGTGATCGACCTCGGCCCCGAAGGCGGCGCCGGCGGTGGCCAGATCATCGCGCAGGGCACGCCCGAGCAGGTCGCGAAAACGAAGGCGAGCTTCACCGGCAAGTACCTCGCGCCGCTGCTCAAGCGCACGGCCCGCAAGGTCGCGGCAGGCTGACGCGCCCGCCTGCCTCCCCTCCCGCGCGCGGCCGCCCGGCCGCGCGCGCCCTTCCGCACCGCGAATCCGGCCCCTTCTCGTTTTCCCTTCTGCGTTTACACCATGCGCCAAACGGCCCCGTTGCGGACCATAATGGCGGCTATACTTTACGGTCGTAAGGTTCGCCGTACGCACCAATCCGGTGCGGCGCCGGGCGAACACGGCTCTGCCGCGCATTCCGCGGCATGACACACGAACGACAGGAATCCACGATGGAGAAGCAACCAGACTCGTCTCGCGATGCGCAGAATCGCGAACCGCACCTGCGCAGCGTGCGGCTGACGAGCGACTTCAGCCTGCCGAAGCTGTCGGCACTCGAGATCGGCAGCTATGGGTTCGCGATCCTCGCCATGTGGCTCGTGATCGAACTCAAGCTGCTTGGCGGGCTGCTGGCCGGCCTGCTCGTCTACCAGCTGATCCACACGATCGCCCCCGTCATCGAGCGTCACACCACGAGCATGCGCGCGCGCTGGGTCGCCGTCGTGCTGCTGGCGATCGTGATCGTCGGCGGGCTGACGGGCCTGACGATCGGCATCATCGAACACTTCGAACGCACGGTGCCGAACCTGCAAAGCCTGCTCGACCAGTTGATGCAGATCGTCGAGCAGACCCGCGCCCGCACGCCGGCCTGGATCGCGAACCTGCTGCCCGTCGACGTCGAGCAGATGAAGACCAAGGCCGCGGTGCTGATGCACTCGCACATGGACCAGCTCCAGCAAAGCGGCAAGAGCGTCGCGCGCGGCTTCGGCCACGTGCTGTTCGGGATGATCATCGGCGCGATGATCGCGATCGGCGTCGAGCACGGCAAGGTGCGCCGGCCGCTGTCCACTGCGCTCGTCACGCGCGTGTCGCGCTTCGCCGACGCATTCCGCCGGATCGTGTTCGCGCAGATCAAGATCTCGGCGATCAACGCGGTGTTCACGGGCATCTACCTGCTCGTCGCCCTGCCGATCTTCCACCAGCGGCTGCCGCTGTCGAAAACACTCGTGCTCGTCACGTTCATCGTCGGCCTGCTGCCCGTGATCGGCAACCTGATCTCGAACACGCTGATCGTCGCCGTGTCGCTGTCGGTCAGCATGGGCACCGCGATTGCGTCGCTGGCGTTCCTCGTGATCATCCACAAGCTCGAATACTTCCTGAACGCGAAAATCATCGGCGGCCAGATCGAGTCCCGCGCATGGGAGCTGCTGCTCGCGATGCTGATCATGGAAGCCGCGTTCGGGCTGCCGGGTGTGATCGCCGCGCCGATCTTCTATGCGTACCTGAAGCGCGAGCTGTACCTGCTGCGGCTGATCTGAAGCAGCCCGCCCGTCGCAAGCGATAAAAAAACGCCGCGTCCCGTGAAGGGCGCGGCGTTTTTGTTTGTTGGGGCCGGCGATCCGGGGGCCGGCCGTCCGGCGCCCGGCAAATCAGCGGAACACGACCGTCTTCGTCCCGTTCAGCACGACCCGGTGCTCGACGTGCCACTTCACCGCGCGCGCAAGCGTCACGCATTCGACGTCGCGGCCGATCGCGGTCAGCTGGTCGGGCGTCATGCTGTGGTCGACGCGTTCGACTTCCTGCTCGATGATCGGGCCTTCGTCGAGATCGGTCGTCACGTAGTGCGCGGTCGCACCGATCAGCTTCACGCCGCGATCGAACGCCTGGTAGTAAGGCTTCGCGCCCTTGAAGCTCGGCAGGAACGAATGGTGGATGTTGATCGCGCGGCCGGCGAGCTGCTTGCACAGGTTCGGCGACAGGATCTGCATGTAGCGCGCGAGCACGACGAGATCCGCCTGGTGCTCGTCGATCACTTCCAGCACGCGCGCTTCCTGCGCGGCCTTCGCGGCATCGGACGAGCCGCCGATCAGCGGGAAATGATGGAACGGGATGTTGTAGCTCGCGGCGAGCTGGTAGAACTCCTTGTGGTTCGACACGATCGCCGGGATCTCGATCGGCAGCTGACCGGTGCGATAGCGGAACAGCAGGTCGTTCAGGCAGTGGCCGATCTTCGACACCATGATCACGACGCGCGGCTTCACGGCCGCGTCGTGCATTTCCCAGCGCATCGAGAACTGCTCGGCGAGCGGGGCGAACTCACGGCGCAGCGTGTCGAGCGCCGTCGCGGCATCCGCGCCGCCGCCGTCCTGCTCGAAGTGCACGCGCATGAAGAACTCGCTGGTGCGGCTGTCGCCGAACTGCGCGGAATCGAGGATGTTGTTGCTGCGCTCGAACAGGAAGCCCGAGACCGCATGGACGATGCCGTGCCGGTCGGGGCACGACAGTTTCAAGATAAAGCTGTGATCGGTCGGCATGACCGCTACTCCCTTCGTTTCCGTATTCGTCAAATTGCCCGTTCGCGCCGCCAGGCTGCGTGCGCGGCACGCGTCACGCGGCCGGTGCGAACAGGGCGTCGATGCCCGCCGCGTCGGCCGCCGGGATCCAGCGGTGGCGCAGCAGCGTGTCGAGCGTCGCGAGGCTCGCATCCATCGTCGCACAGCCGGCGCGCAGCCAGCCGATCACCTCGGGCACGCCGGCCAGCAGGTGCTCGGCCACTTCGCCGTCCTGGTTGCGCGGCGCGAAGTCGCGCGGCAGCGGCAGGTCGTACACGAAGATCAGTTCGGACTGCGTGCCTTCCGGCAGCGAGCACAGCACCTGCACCGCGCGGCCCGCGATCGCGCGCGCGGCCAGTTCGGCCGGAATGCCGGCTTCTTCCCAGCATTCCTTCGCGAGCGTCTCGTGAACGCCCAGGCCCCAGCCGATCCCGCCTGCGACGACGTTGTCGAGCATGCCGGGGTCGGTTGCCTTGGTCTCGCTGCGGCGGCCGAGCCACATCTGCGGGACGGCCGCGGCGGACGGCTCGCCCGGCGCAACCGCATATTCTACGATGCCGTTCAGATGCACCGCGTAAGTCTGCGTGCCGAAGAAGCGCGACGCAGCGCGCTCGATGTACGCGAGCGGCGGATCGTCGAAGCGGTTGCGGATCGCGTAGATCTCGTCGCGCCAGCCGGGAATCGCGCCTTCGGCCGCGAGCGCGCCGATCGCGCTCGCCAGCGCCATGCTGCGTGCGTCGACCGAGTCGTAGCGCGCCGACAGCACGACGCGCTCGTCGGTCAGCTCGAACACGTCGGGCCAGCGCGCCAGCATCGCGACGTCCTGGCGGCGCACCCAGCCGACCGCCTGGCCGGCGATCTCGAAACGCAGGTGCGCCTCCGGATCGAAGCGGCGCGCGGCCGCAATGCACGGAAACGTCATCGTCTGTCAGTCCTTCAGTGCCACGCGGATGCCGATCGCGATGAACGTCGCGCCGGCGATCCGGTCGAGCCACACGCCGGCCTTCGGGCGGCGCTTCAGCCACGCGCCGATCATGCCCGCGCCGACGCCGAACAGCGAGAAAACCGCCGCCGTCTGCAGCATGAACAGCGCGCCGAGTTCGAACATCTGCAGCGTCACGCTCTGCGCGCCGTGCGGATCGACGAACTGCGGCAGGAACACGACGAAGAACAGCGTGACCTTCGGGTTCATCAGGTTGCCGATCACGCTCTGCCGGAAGATCGTGCCGAGCGGCTGCGGCGGGCGCGCGTGCGCATTCGCGAGGCCCTGGCTGCGCAGCGCCTTGATGCCGATCCACACGAGGTATGCGGCGCCCGCGAGCTTCAGGATCTGGAACGCGACCGGCGACGAACGCAGCACGGCCGCGACGCCGAGCGCCGCGAGCGTCGTGTGGAACAGGATCCCCGCCGTGAAGCCGAGCGCGGCGACGAAACCGGCCGCGCGGCCCTGCGAGATGCCGCGTGCGAGCACCTGCAGGTTGTCGGGACCCGGCGCGAACGTGATCGCGATCGACGTGGCGAGAAACAACATGAAGTTGGGCATCGTGACCTCGCTGCTAACGTGGATTCAGGTGGAATCAGGCGTGTATTCCCGCCGGCCGGCGTTCAGTGGCCGGCGAATTCGGTGACGGTATAAACCGGCAGCCCCGCGTTGCGCAGCAGCGCCGAGCCGCCGAGATCCGGCAGGTCGATGATCGCCGCGCCTTCGACGACTTCCGCGCCGAGCCGCTGCAGCAGGTTGCGCCCCGCCATCATCGTGCCGCCGGTCGCGATCAGGTCGTCCATGATGATCACGCGGTCGCCGGGGCGGCACGCGTCTTCATGGATCTCGACCGTCGCGCTGCCGTATTCGAGGTCGTACGATTCCGAGCGCGTCTTGTACGGCAGCTTGCCGACCTTGCGGATCGGCACGAAGCCGACGCTCAGCTCGTACGCGACGATCGGCGCGATGATGAAGCCGCGCGCATCGAGGCCCGCGACGTAGTCGAGCTTCGCATCGACATAGCGCTCGACGAACAGGTCGACGAGGATGCGCAGCGCCTTCGGGCTCTGCAGCAGCGTCGTGATGTCGCGGAACATCACGCCCGGCTGCGGCCAGTCGGGCACCGTGCGGATCTGGCTGTGGATGAAGGCGACCGGATCGAGCGGTGCGCCCGACGACGAATGCGGCATGAAACTCTCCGAAAAAAACGGTGCGCGAAGATCGGGCACCGTTTCGAAAAATACGGGTCAGGTTATGAATCGCGGCTCACGCCGCCGTGGCCGGCGAATCGCGCCGATGGCGCGACAGCCGCTCCTCCGCGAGCGCGAGCGCCTCGGGCAGTCCGCGCAGCACGACGATGTCGCTCGCGCGCAGCTTGGTCTGCGGGTCGGGTTCGACGCCACGGATGCCGTGCCGGCGGATCGCCGTGACTTCGAGCCCGAGCGCATACAGCCCGAGTTCTTCCAGCGAACGCCCGACTGCGTCCGCGCGCGCATCGACCGGCACCGATTGTAGCCGCACCTGCTCGTGGTCGTCGTCGTCCGCGTCGTCCGCGCCGCGGAAATAGCCGCGCAGCAGGCTGTAGCGCTCGTCGCGCATCTCCTCGACGCGCCGCACGACCTTGCGCATCGGCACGCCGACCAGCACCAGCGTATGCGACGCGAGCATCAGGCTGCCCTCGACGATTTCCGGAATCACTTCGGTCGCGCCGGCCGCGAGCAGCTTCTCGAGGTCGGCATCGTCGACGGTGCGCACGATCGCGGGCAGCGTCGGCTCGAGTTCGTGCACGTGATGCAGCACGCGCAGCGCGGACGGCGTGTTCGCATAGGTGATCGCCACCGCCGCCGCGCGGTGGATACCGGCCGCGAGCAGCGACTCGCGGCGCGCCGCGTCGCCGAACACGACCGATTCGCCGGCCGCCGCGGCCGCGCTCACACGATCGGGGTCAAGGTCGAGCGCGACGTACGAAATGCCTTCCTGTTCGAGCATCCGCGCCAGGTTCTGGCCCGCGCGGCCGTAGCCGCAAATGATCACGTGGCCGCGCTGCTTCAGGCTTTGCGTCGCGATCCGCGTCATCTGCAGCGACTGCTGCATCCATTCGGTCGACGACAGCCGCATCACGATCCGGTCGGCGTTCTGGATCAGGAACGGCGCGGCGAGCATCGACAGCAGCATCGACGCGAGGATCGCCTGCAGCAGCGTCGAGTCGACGAGATGCCGGTCGAGGATCAGGTTCAACAGCACGAAGCCGAATTCGCCGGCCTGCGCGAGCCCGATACCGGTGCGCATCGCGACACCCGGCGTCGCGCCGAACAGCCGCGCGAGCCCGGCGATCATCGTCCCCTTGAACAGGATCTGCCCGACGAAGAAACCGAGCACGAGGAACGGGTGCTCCCAGATCACGCGCGGATCGAGCAGCATCCCGGTCGTCACGAAGAACAGGCCGAGCAGCACGTCGCGGAACGGCTTGATGTCCTCCTCCACCTGATG
Source organism: Burkholderia lata (assembly GCF_902499025.1). Lineage (GTDB taxonomy): Bacteria > Pseudomonadota > Gammaproteobacteria > Burkholderiales > Burkholderiaceae > Burkholderia > Burkholderia lata_C. Next base: position 20,611 of record NZ_CABVPW010000047.1, read on the forward strand.
GCGGAACGGCGTCTCGGAGATCAGCATCCCCGCGATGAACGCGCCGAGCGCGAGCGACAGGCCGAAGCGGTCGGTGATGAACGCCGCGCCGAGCGTGACGAGCAGCAGGTTCAGCACGAACAGTTCCTGCGAGCGGCGCCGCGCGACGACGTTGAGCCAGCGCGTCATGAAGCGCTGGCCGATGACCAGCAGCAGCGTGAGCGCGATCACGATCTTGACGGCCGCGAAGCCCAGCGTGATCGCGAGGTCCTTCGACGATTCGGCGCCGAACGCGGCGATCACGATCAAGAGCGGCACCACCGCGAGATCCTGGAACAGCAGCACGCCGAAGATGTTGCGGCCGTGCTCGGTCTCGATCTCGAGCCGCTCGGCGAGCATCTTCGACACGATCGCCGTCGACGACATCGCAAGCGCGCCGCCGAGCGCGATGCTGCCCTGCCACGTGATGTGCACCCAGTGCTCGAATAGCGCGCCCAGCACGAGCGCGAGCACGAGGGTCGCGACGACCTGCAGCAACCCGAGCCCGAACACGAGCCGCTGCATCGCCCTCAGCTTCGCCAGCGAGAACTCGAGGCCGATCGAAAACATCAGGAACACCACGCCGAATTCCGCGAGATGCTCGGCCCGTTCCAGATCCGCCGCGATGCCGAACGCATGCGGGCCGACCAGGATGCCGACGGTCAGGTAGCCGAGCATCGGCGGCAGGTTCAACGAGCGGAATACGACGACGCCCACCACTGAGGCCAGCAGCAGCAGCAGGGTCATTTCGAGCGGGGAAATCACAGGCGAAGCGTCCTCGTTCGTCGGGGCCACGGCAATGCGGGCGCGGGTGGTGGCGGTGGTCGGGCGACCTCGGACGAGTCCGAAGGCCCGGCGCGGCGAACAAACGCCTTTGCTATACTCCGCGCATGATAGCGAAAATCAATGATGATCGGGCGCTCGCGCTCGCCCGCGACGTGCTCGACATCGAGGCGGACGCCGTGCGCGCGCTGCGCGACCAGCTCGACGGCGGCTTCGTCCAGGCCGTCGCGCTGCTGCTCGGCTGCCGCGGCCGCGTGGTGGTGTCCGGTATCGGCAAATCGGGGCATATCGCCCGCAAGATCGCGGCCACGCTGGCCAGCACCGGCACGCCGGCCTTCTTCGTCCACCCTGCCGAGGCCAGCCACGGCGACCTCGGGATGGTCACCTCCGACGACGTCTTCATCGGCATCTCCTATTCCGGCGAATCCGAAGAACTCGTTGCGATCCTGCCGCTCGTGAAGCGGATCGGCGCGAAGCTGATCGCGATCACGGGGCGCGCGGAATCGAGCCTCGGCACGCTCGCCGACGTGAACCTGAACGCCGCGGTCTCGAAAGAGGCCTGCCCGATGAACCTCGCGCCCACCGCGAGCACGACCGCCGCGCTCGCGCTCGGCGACGCGCTCGCCGTGGCGGTGCTCGACGCGCGCGGCTTCGGCTCGGAAGATTTCGCGCGCTCGCACCCGGGCGGCGCACTCGGCCGGCGCCTGCTCACCTACGTGCGCGACGTGATGCGCTCGGGCGACGACGTCCCGTCCGTCGGGCTCGACGCGACGCTGTCGGACGCGCTGTTCCAGATCACCGCGAAGCGCCTCGGCATGACCGCCGTGGTCGACGCCGACGGCAAGGTCGCAGGCATCTTCACGGACGGCGACCTGCGCCGCGTGCTCGCGCGCGACGGCGACTTCCGCACGCTGCCGATCACCGACGTGATGACGCGCGACCCGCGCACGGTTGCACCGGATCACCTGGCGGTCGAGGCCGTGGAACTGATGGAGCGCCACCGGATCAACCAGATGCTGGTGGTCGATGCCGACGGCGTGCTGATCGGCGCGCTGAACATGCACGACCTGTTTTCGAAGAAGGTGATCTGATGAGCGCAGCGCTGACTGCGGCCGAACGCGCGAGCCGCGTGAAGCTGATGATTTTCGACGTCGACGGCGTGCTGACCGACGGCGGCCTGCTGTTTACCGCGGCCGGCGACACGATGAAGTCGTTCAATTCGCTCGACGGCCACGGCGTGAAGCTGCTCGGCGAAGCCGGCATCGCAACCGCGATCATCACGGGCCGCCGCTCTGAAATCGTCGCGGCGCGCGCGAAGGAAATGAAGATCGCGCACCTGTTCCAGGGCGTCGAGAACAAGCTCACCGTGTTCGCCGACCTGATCGCCTCGCTCGGCCTCGCCGCCGACCAGTGCGGTTACATGGGCGACGACTGGCCCGACCTGCCCGTGATGCTGCGCTGCGGCTTCGCGACTGCCCCCGCGAATGCGCACCCCGAGGTGATCGCCCGCGCGCACTGGGTGGCCGAGGCCCGCGGCGGCCACGGCGCCGTACGCGAAGTCTGCGACGCGATCCTGCGCGCCCAGCGCCGCTACGACGCGCTGCTCGCGGCCGCCTGCGGAGCCTGACGGATGAATACGCATTTCCGCTGGACCCAGCTGCTGCCGCTCGTCGCGGTCGCCGCGCTCGCGGGCATCACCTGGTGGCTGCTGCAGGCCACGCTGCCGCCGCCCGGCGAGGGCACCGTGCAGCCGAAGCGCCATACGCCCGACTATTTCGCGGACAACTTCTCGGTCACCGAGCTCGACCAGTCCGGCTCGACCCAGTACCGGCTGACGGCCGCGAAGCTGATCCATTACGAAGACACCGAAGACAGCGACCTGACCGATCCGGCCATGCGCGCGTTCCAGCCCGGCAAGCCGGTCGTGACGACCACCTCGAAGCGCGGCACCGTCAACGGCGACGTGTCGATCGTCGACTTGTACGACGACGCACGCATCCTGCGCGTGGCCGGCGGCGGCGATCCGCAGATGCAGGCCGATTCCCAGCATTTCCGGATCTTCGTCAATGACGATGTGATCCAGACCGAAAAGCCGGTTAAACTTCAGCGCGGCCTGTCGCTCGTCAATGCGACCGACGGCATGAAGTACAACAACGTCACCCGGGTCATCGAGCTTTACGGCAACGTGCGCGGCACGATCGCCGCCGCGGACACGTCCGGCGGCTCGAAAGGTCAACCCAAGTGACGCTTCCCTCACGTGACTGCATGAACGAACCGTTCCCTCGACAGATTTCCGGCGGCGCTGCGCGCGCCGTCCGCGCCGCGCTTGCCGCGACGCTCGTGGCGCTCCCGCTGATCGGGCTGGCGCCGCTCGCCCATGCCGAGAAGGCCGACCAGAACAAGCCGATCAACGTCGAGGCCGACAACCTGACCTATGACGACCTGAAGCAGGTCACGGTCGCGACCGGCAACGTCGTGATCACGAAGGGCACGATCATCATCAAGGGCGATCGCGTCGAAGTGCGCCAGGACCCGGAAGGCTATCAGTACGCGACCTCGTTCGGCAGCGGCAAGAAGCACGCGACGTTCCGCCAGAAGCGCGAAGGCCTCGACGAGTACATCGACGGCGACGCCGAGCGCATCGACTACGATGGCAAGCAGGACCTGACCACGCTGACCACCGCCGCGACCGTGCGCCGCCTGCAGGGCACGTCGACCGTCGCCGATACCGTGCACGGCAGCGTGATCACGTACGACGGCCAGCGCGACTTCTACACCGCGAAGGGCGGCAAGGACGTCGCCGCGCCGGGCAACCCGAACGGCCGCGTGCGCGCGATGCTGACGCCGAAGAACGGTGGCCCCGCGCCGCTGAACGGTGCGCCGGCGAAGCTGTCGCCGTCGACCACGATCCAGGGGGCGCCGGGCCAATGAACGCGCTACCGAACCGCCAGCCGGCCGGCACCACGAGTTCGCTCGTCGTCCGCAACCTGAAGAAGCGCTACGGCTCGCGCACGGTCGTCAAGGACGTGTCGCTCGACGTGAAGAGCGGCGAAGTCGTCGGCCTGCTCGGCCCGAACGGCGCCGGCAAGACCACGTCGTTCTACATGATCGTCGGCCTCGTGCCGCTCGACGCGGGCGAGATCTCGCTGAACGGCAGCTCGATCAGCCTGCTGCCGATCCACAAGCGCGCGTCGCTCGGCCTGTCGTACCTGCCGCAGGAAGCATCCGTGTTCCGCAAGCTGACCGTCGAGGAAAACATCCGCGCGGTGCTCGAGCTGCAGCACGGCGAAGACGGCAAGCGGCTGTCGAAGGACGCGATCACGTCGCGCGCCGAAGCACTGCTCGACGAGCTGCAGATCGGCCACCTGCGCGAGAACCCCGCGCTGTCGCTGTCGGGCGGCGAGCGGCGCCGGGTCGAAATCGCGCGCGCGCTGGCAACCAACCCGAACTTCATCCTGCTCGACGAGCCGTTCGCCGGCGTCGACCCGATCGCGGTGCTCGAGATCCAGAAGATCGTCAAGTTCCTGAAGCAGCGCAACATCGGCGTGCTGATTACCGATCACAACGTCCGCGAAACGCTCGGCATCTGCGACCACGCGTACATCATCAGCGACGGCTCGGTGCTCGCCGCCGGTGCGCCGAGCGAAATCATCGAAAACGAAAGCGTGCGCCGCGTGTACCTCGGCGAACACTTCCGGATGTAACTCCCTCCTCGTGGCTGGCTGCACCCCGCCCGGCATGGCCGCGCGGGGCCGTGCCCTGCTTCGCGGCCATGCCCGCGGCCGGGCGGCGCGCCGCGCGTAATCGCGGATGGCTCAACGCGCCTGGGTCGTGGCACACTGCCGGTATGACTCCCTCCTTGCCATGAAAGCCAGCCTTCAACTCCGCCTGTCGCAACATCTGGCGCTGACACCCCAGCTACAGCAGTCGATTCGGCTCCTGCAGTTGTCGACGCTCGAATTGCAGCAGGAAGTCGCGATGGCCGTCGCGCAGAACCCGCTGCTCGAGAACGACGACGAATGGATCGCGAGCCCGCTGCGCGTCGCAGCGGACGGATCGTTGATCGCGCAGACGCCGCCCGCACAGAACACCGAGCCCACTGCGACAAACAGTAGCAGTTCGTCGAGCGATCGCGCCGAGCGCGACGAGCCGGCCGGCGCGGACGAATACGACGGTTACGCGTCCGGCGACGGCAACGATGGCCCGCAGTGGAACCTCGACGAATTCGGCCGCTCGAGCGGCGCATCCGACGACGACGACCTCCCGCCGCTGCAGGTGCAGGAAGCGGCGACGTCGCTGCGCGACCACCTGTCCGCGCAGTTGCGCGTCACGCAGGCCGGCCCGCGCGATCGCGCGCTCGTGATGTTCCTGATCGAGTCGCTCGACGACGACGGCTACCTGACCGCCACGCTCGACGAAGTGCTCGCCGACCTGCCGCCCGAGCTGGAGATCGACTGCGACGAACTGAACGCGGCGCTCGCGCTGCTGCACAGCTTCGACCCGGCCGGGGTCGGTGCCCGCTCGGCATCCGAATGCCTGAAGCTGCAGCTGCTGCGCCTCGATCCGTCCCCGACACGCACGCTTGCGCTCGAGATCGTGTCGCAGCATCTCGAACTGCTCGCCGCCCGCGACTTCACGCGGCTGCGCAAGCACCTGAAGGCGAGCGACGACGCGCTGCGCGACGCGCATATGTTGATCCGCTCGCTGGAGCCGTTCCCCGGCGCCGCATACGGCAAGGCCGAGGCCGACTACGTCGTGCCCGACATCATTGTGAAGAAGGCCGGCCAGGGATGGCTCGCGGAACTCAATCCGGAGGTCGTGCCGCGCCTGCGGATCAACAACCTCTACGCGAACATCCTGCGCAACAGCCGCGGCGATCCGTCGGCCGGTTCGCTCAAGCAACAGCTCCAGGAAGCACGCTGGCTGATCAAAAACATCCAGCAGCGATTCGACACGATCCTGCGTGTCGCACAGGCTATTGTCGAGCGTCAGAAGAACTTCTTTGCGCACGGTGAAATTGCCATGCGCCCCTTGGTTTTGCGGGAAATTGCTGATACGCTGGGCCTACACGAGTCGACTGTCAGCCGTGTGACAACCGGGAAGTACATGCTGACCCCGTTCGGGACGCTTGAATTTAAGTACTTCTTCGGATCTCACGTCTCGACCGACACCGGTGGCGCCGCCTCGTCGACTGCCATCCGAGCCCTCATCAAGCAACTGATAGGAGCTGAAGACCCAAAAGCGCCACTTTCGGACAGCCGCATTGCCGAGCTGCTGGCAGAACAGGGTTTCGTGGTCGCGCGCCGCACGGTTGCGAAATATCGCGAAGCCCTCAAGATCCCGGCAGTGAATCTGCGCAAGTCTCTTTAAGCCTGCTGCCTGCCCGGCGGCAGGCGTGTTCCGGCCACCGCGCATACGGGGAACAGGCCGGGCGACCTGTCCGCGATACACCGCCTCGTGCGGCACGGGCAAGTCGACCGGAGCGCCGCCTCGATGCGGCCGCGTGGTCACTCGCTTGGAGAAGCACTATGAACCTGAAGATCAGTGGACATCATCTCGAAGTCACGCCTGCAATTCGCGAATACGTGATCACCAAGCTGGACCGGGTGCTACGGCATAGCGATCAGGTGATCGATGGCACTGTGATCCTCTCGGTCGACAACCACAAGGAAAAGGACAAGCAGCAGCGCGCGGAAATCAATCTGCACCTGAAGGGCAAGGACATCTTCGTCGAAAGCGCGAACGGTAACCTGTATGCGGCGATCGACCTGCTGATCGACAAGCTGGATCGCCAGGTCGTCAAGCACATGGAGCGCCTGCAAACGCACGCGCACGACCCGATCAAGCTTCAACCGTCGATCGACCAGATCGAACTGCCGCCGCAATAACCTTCACCGCAACACATACGTCGCCCGGTTCGCCGGGCGTTTTTTTTGCGACTCCGCGCAGTGGTGCAACCGGTCAGTCCGCGCTGCGCCACGCACGCGGCTGTGCTCTATAATGTTCCGGTTATCGCCGGGGGGCGCTGGATGCGGTAGCTGCCTTGCAGGTTGCCGATGCCGAACGCCTTGATATCGCCGAACATGGATAATCAGTCTGCCGCCGCAAGGAGACCCCAGGCCGCACAATCGCCTGCCAACATGAATCGCCTAGCCAAAATCCTGCCCATAGAGAACGTCGTCATCGACCTCTCAGTCACCAGCAAGAAACGCGTGTTCGAACAAGCCGGGCTGATGTTCGAGAATCAGAACGGCATCGCCCGCAGCACCGTCACGGACAACCTGTTCGCGCGCGAGCGCCTCGGCTCGACCGGGCTCGGCGAAGGCGTCGCGATTCCGCACGGGCGCATCAAGGGTCTCAAGCACCCGCTCGCCGCGTTCGTCCGGCTCGCCGATGCGATCCCGTTCGAAGCACCCGACGGCCAGCCGGTCGGTCTCCTGATCTTCCTGCTCGTGCCCGAGCAAGCCACCCAGCAGCACCTCGAGATCCTGTCGGAAATCGCGCAACTGCTGTCCGATCGCGACGCGCGCGAGCGTCTGCACAACGAAACGGATATCGCCGAGTTGCATCGCCTGCTCACTCAGTGGCAACCTTGAGTTGATCCGGGCGGAATATTTTCCCGTACGCGGCGGCACACGCCGCCGTTCAGGGCCGCCCGGCGCCGGCCCGGCATGGCGACGTCCGTCGCCGCGCGCACGCACCGGCCCATTGGAGTGACGAGAGTCATGGATACGTCCAGCATCAACGCCCAGAGCATCTTCGACGACAACGCGGCCACGCTGAAACTGAGCTGGCTGACGGGGCATGAAGGCTGGGAGCGCGGCTTTTCGGCCGACACCGTCGGCAATGCAACCTCGAGCGCCGACCTCGTCGGCCACCTGAACCTGATCCACCCGAACCGGATCCAGGTGCTCGGCGAAGCCGAAATCGACTACTACCAGCGGCAGACCGACGAAGACCGCTCGCGCCACATGGCCGAGCTGATCGCACTCGAACCGCCGTTCCTCGTCGTCGCCGGCGGCGCCGCGGCCCCGCCCGAACTCGTGCTGCGCTGCACGCGCTCGTCGACCCCGCTGTTCACCACCCCCATGTCGGCCGCCGCGGTGATCGACAGCCTGCGGCTCTACATGTCGCGCATCCTCGCGCCGCGCGCGACGCTGCACGGCGTGTTCATCGACATCCTCGGGATGGGTGTGCTGCTGACCGGCGATTCGGGCCTCGGCAAAAGCGAGCTCGGCCTCGAGCTGATCAGCCGCGGCCACGGCCTCGTCGCCGACGATGCGGTCGATTTCGTCCGACTTGGCCCCGATTTCGTCGAAGGGCGCTGCCCGCCGCTGCTGCAGAACCTGCTCGAAGTGCGCGGCCTCGGCCTGCTCGACATCAAGACGATCTTCGGCGAAACCGCCGTGCGGCGGAAAATGAAGCTGAAGCTGATCGTCCAGCTCGTGCGGCGCCCCGACGGCGAATTCCAGCGCCTGCCGCTCGAAAGCCAGACCGTCGACGTGCTCGGCTTGCCGATCAGCAAGGTCACGATCCAGGTCGCGGCCGGCCGCAACCTCGCGGTGCTCGTCGAGGCGGCCGTCCGGAACACGATCCTGCAGTTGCGCGGAATCGACACGTTGCGCGATTTCATGGATCGGCAACGACTCGCGATGCAAGATCCCGACAGTCAATTCCCCGGCAAACTGGTGTAACCCACACGCGCCGGCCACGCAACGCCGACGCGTCGAGCCGGTGCTATGATGAAACGTCAGGATTCTCTGCTTCCCATGCGCATCGTCCTCATCACCGGCATCTCCGGCTCAGGCAAGTCCGTCGCGCTGAACGCGCTCGAAGACGCAGGCTATTACTGCGTCGACAACCTGCCGCCGCACGTGCTCCCCGAACTTGCCCGCTATCTCGCCGAGGATGGCCAGCGCCGGCTCGCGGTCGCGATCGACGCGCGCTCGAGCGCGTCGCTCGACGAAATGCCCGGCCTGATCCGCGAGCTGTCGCGCGAGCATGACGTGCGCGTGCTGTTCCTCAATGCGAGCACCCAGGCGCTGATCCAGCGCTTCTCCGAAACGCGCCGCCGTCACCCGCTGTCCGGCTCGTTGTCGCACGATGCGGACGTCGGCCTGCTGTCGTCGCTCGAAGAAGCGATCGAGCGCGAACGCCACCTCGTCGCGCCGCTCGCCGAGTTCGGCCACCAGATCGACACGAGCACGCTGCGCGCGAACGCGCTGCGTACGTGGGTCAAGCGCTTCATCGAGCAGAAGAACAACGACCTGATGGTGATGTTCGAATCGTTCGGCTTCAAGCGCGGCGTGCCGCTCGACGCCGACCTGATGTTCGACGTGCGCGCGTTGCCGAATCCGTACTACGACCACGAGTTGCGCCCGCTCACCGGGCTCGACCAGCCGGTCATCGCCTTTCTCGACGCACTGCCGATCGTCCACCAGATGATCGACGACATCCATGCGTTCCTGATGAAATGGCTGCCGCACTTCCGCGATGACAACCGCAGCTACCTGACCGTCGCCATCGGCTGCACGGGCGGGCAGCATCGTTCGGTGTTCATCGCGGAAACGCTCGCCGCGCGCCTTGCGCACGACGCGAACGTGATCGTGCGGCATCGTGACGCGCCAGTGGATGTCGACGCGTCGTCGCGGCTCGTCTCACCGGTCGACCGACCCTAGCGACGCCCGCCTCTTCATCAGCGCGCCATGTCCTCCCTATCGACCTCCCTGATCGACCTGCCGCTGTTTCCGCTGCACACGGTGCTGTTTCCGGGGGGGCTGCTCCCGCTCAAGGTGTTCGAGGCGCGTTATCTCGACATGTCCCGCGCGTGCCTGCGCGACAACGCGCCGTTCGGCGTGTGCCTGCTGAAGAGCGGGCCCGAAGTCGCGCAGGACGGCGCCGTGTCGGTACCCGAGACCATCGGCTGCATGGCACGCATCACCGAGTGCGATACCGGTGAATTCGGCATGCTCTATCTGCAGGCGGTCGGCACGCAGCGTTTCGAGCTGCTGTCGTATCGCGTCGAAGGCAACGGGCTGCTGGTCGGCATCGCGGAACCGCTGCCCGACGACATCCCGCTCGACGGCGAGCAGACGCTCGCGCAGTTCGGCTCGTGCGCCGAGGTGCTCGAGCGCATCATCGACGCACTGAAGAAGTCCGATCCGGAGAAAATGCCGTTCGGCGAACCGTTTCGCCTCGACGATCCGAGCTGGGTATCGAACCGCCTCGCGGAACTGCTGCCGCTCGACCTGCGCGCGCGGCAGAAGCTGATGGAGTTTCCGGACGTTGGCGCACGCATCGACGCCGTGCATCACGTGCTCGACCGGCACGGCTGGTTATAGCGCGCCACGGGCCGGTCGCTTCACGCGAGACGTCCGGACGCGGCTTCCCGCGAGGGGCTTCCCTCGAGGTGGGCAACCCGGCGCGGCCTTTTCCGCAGCGCCCCCGCCCAGCCTGCCACTTCGCGCAAGGCCACCGAGGGGGACTTCCTTCGGCACGGAAAACCACGAGCGCCCGAAGTTTCCTTGAAAGCGCGGCATGCGCCGCGCCCGTCCCCCTTCGTTACAGCAGCGGCCCACTCAGCGCATCGAGCAGCTTGCGCACGGGCGCCGGCACGCCGTACGCATCGAGCCGGCTCAACGGCACCCACGCGGTATCCGCGTCCCTCGCCCCCGAAGGCAGGCCGCCGCCGTCAGCCATGTCGCTCAGTCGCGGCTCGATCTCGAGCCGGAAATGCGTAAACGTGTGCGTGAGCGGCGCGAGCGGCACCGGGCCGCCGCCGCCGAAGCCGCGCGCAAGCTCCGCGAGCGCGGCGTCACCGTCCGCTTGCGGCAGGCTCCACAGGCCACCCCAGATGCCGGTCGGGGGCCGCCGTTCGAGCAGCACCGCGTCACCGTCGCGCAGCACGAGCATCCAGGTCTTGCGCGTCGGCACGGCCTTCTTCGGCCGCGCGGCCGGCAGTTCGCGCTGGCGGCCCGTCGATTGGGCAACGCAGTCGCCCGCGAACGGGCAGCGCGTGCAATCGGGCTTGCCGCGCATGCACAGCGTCGCACCGAGATCCATCAGCCCCTGCGTATATGCGCTCACGTCGGCCGCGTTCGCGGCGTCGGGCAACAGCGATTCGGCAAGCGCCCACATGTCGTTCTCGACACGCTTCTCGCCCGGAAAGCCCTCGACGCCGAACACCCGCGCCAGCACGCGCTTCACGTTGCCGTCGAGGATCGTCGCGCGCGCGCCGTACGCGAACGACGCGATCGCCGCAGCCGTCGAACGGCCGATGCCCGGCAGCTCGGCCAGCGCGTCGGGCGTCGCCGGAAACGCGCCGCCGTGTTCGGCGACGACGACCTGCGCGCAGCGGTGCAGGTTGCGCGCACGCGAGTAGTAGCCGAGCCCCGCCCATAGCGCCATCACGTCGTCGGTCGGCGCGGCAGCGAGCGCGGCGACGTCGGGGTAGCGTTCGAGAAAGCGCGTGTAATACGGGATGACGGTCGACACCTGCGTCTGCTGCAGCATGATTTCCGACAGCCAGATCCGGTACGGATCGCGGGTGTTCTGCCACGGCAGGTCGTGGCGGCCATGCTCGCGCTGCCACGCGACCAGGCGCGTGGCAAACGTGCGATGCAGCGGGGTGACGGGGAACGGAGCGGGGGCAATGCGGGGCGGCTTCAAGTTATCTAATCGTGAAAAAAGGTTTCAACGCTGGCAGGTCGGACAGAAATAGGTGGACCGTTGGCCCTGTACGATCTGGCGGATCGGCGTGCCGCATACGCGGCAAGGCTGGCCTGCACGGTCATAGACGAAGCAGTCGAGCTGGAAATAGCCGCTTTCGCCGTTGCTGCCGACAAAATCGCGCAACGTGCTGCCGCCGCGCTCGATTGCGTCGGCGAGCGTCGCGCGCACCGCGTCGGCCAGCCGCTCGTAGCGCGGCAGCGAGACCTTGCCGGCGGCCGTCGTCGGCCGGATGCCGGCGCGAAACAGGCTCTCCGATGCATAGATGTTGCCGACGCCGACGACCATGTCGCCCGCGAGCAGCGCCTGCTTGACCGACACGGTGCGGCCGCGCGTGCGCGCGTGCAGCAGCGCGCCGGTAAACGCCGGCGAGAACGGCTCGACGCCGAGGCTCGCGAGGAGCGGATGCGCATGGACGTCGCCCGCTTCGCGCGGGTGCCACAGCACCGCACCGAAGCGACGCGGATCGCGGAACCGCAGCACGAATTCATCGAAGATCCAGTCGATGTGGTCATGCTTCGCGGCGACCGGCACGCCGTCCGCGGGCAGCACGCGCAGCGTGCCCGTCATGCCCAGATGGACGATGAACCAGCCCGCGTCGACCTCGAACAGCAGGTACTTGCCGCGACGCTCGACGCCGAGCACCTCGCGCGCGCGCAATTGCTCGGCGAGCCCGGCCGGCACGGGCCAGCGCAGCATCGCGGTACGGACGTCGACACGCTCGACGCGGCGGCCCGCGACAAAGGGCTCGATGCCCCGGCGCGTGACTTCGACTTCTGGCAACTCTGGCATGTTTTGCGGGTCTGAGACTGGATTCACGATCGTGCGTGTATTGTAGCGAGCGCGTTACAATCGGTTGAAACATCGAACGGATTTCCATGACCCTGCCCTCGAAGCTGCTTCAGAAGCGCCCCGCCGCCGTGCGCGGCGTGCGCGCCTTCCCGGTCCGCCGTGCACTCGGCGCCGCGCTGTTTGCCGCCTGGACCCTCACCGCCTTCCCGGCTCACGCGCAGGATCCGGCATCGGACGACGCGGATTCGCAGGGCGCGTTCGAGCATGTGATGCCGGACGAGCAGAAGGATCTCCCCGGCGTGCCGCTGACGAGCCAGATCGTCTACCAGGTGCTCGCCGCCGAGGTCGCGCTCCAGCGCAACCAGCCCGCGCCGGCCTACCAGACCTACCTCGCGCTCGCCCGCGACACGCGCGATCCGCGCATGGCGCAGCGTGCGACCGAGATCGCGCTCGGCGCGCAGAGCCCGGCCGACGCGCTGTCCGCCGCGAACCTGTGGCGCCAGTACGCGCCGGATTCGAATCGCGCATCGCAGGTTGACGCCGCGCTGCTGGTGCTCGCCGGCAAGCCGGCCGACGCACAACCGATGCTCGCGCGCGAACTGGTCCGGGCGACCGGCGAGACGCGCGGCCCGGCAATCCTTGCACTGCAGGCCCTGCTCGTGCGCGGCCCCGACCGCGTCGGCGGCCTCGCGGTGCTGAAGGACATGCTGAAGAACGACCTGAACCGGCCCGAGGCCCAGCTCGCGATCGCGCGCCAGCAGCTCGCGGTCGACGACAAGGACGGCGCCGCGCAGTCGCTGAAGCAGGCGCTGCAGATCCGCCCCGACTACCTGCCGGCGGCCCTGATGCTGTCGCAGATGGGGCCGGCGGAACGCGCGGCGGGCATCGCGTCGTTCGAGAAGTATGTTCAGCAGAATCCGAAGTCGCGCGATGCACGGCTCGCGCTGTCGCAGCTCTATCTCGCCGACGATCGCCTCGACGACGCGCAGAAGCAGTTCGAGACGATGCGCAAGCTCGACTCGAAGGATCCGACGCCGCTGATGGCGCTGGCGCTGATCAAGATCCAGCAGAAGAAGCTCGACGACGCGACCGGCTACCTGAAGCAGTACGTACAGCTCGGCGACAAGCAGCCGAACCTCGACGTCGGCCAGGGCTACATCTACCTCGCGCAGATCGCGATCGACCAGAACAACGACGCGCAGGCGTCGCAATGGCTCGACAAGGTCGACCAGACGAGCCAGCACTACCTCCCCGCGCAGATCACGCGCGCGCAACTGCTGCAGAAACAGGGCAAGACCGACGAGGCGCGCAAGGTGCTCGACGACCTGCCGATCACGGATCCGCGCGATGCGGCCGTGGTCGCGCGCACCGACGCGTCGATCCTGTTCACCGCGAAGCGCTATCCGGAAGCCGAGGCGCGGCTCGGGCAGGCGGTCCAGGACTTCCCTGACGATCCCGACCTGCGCTACGACTACGCGATGGCGGCCGAAAAGACCGGCCACTACACGACGATGGAAAAGCAGCTGCGCGAGCTGATCCGCACGCAGCCCGACAATCCGCAGGCGTACAACGCGCTCGGCTATTCGCTCGCCGACCGCAACCAGCGGCTGCCCGAAGCCAGCAAGCTGATCGACAAGGCGATGACGCTCGCGCCGAACGACGCCTACATCATGGACAGCCTCGGCTGGGTGAAGTACCGGATGGGCGATACGGCCGGCGCGGCGAAGGTGCTGCGGCGTGCGTACGAACTGCAGCCGAACGCCGAAATCGGCGCGCACCTCGGCGAAGTGCTGTGGAAGAGCGGCGCGCAGGACGACGCGCGTTCCGCGTGGCGTGACGCGCAGAAGCTCGAGCCGGACAACGACACGCTCGTGCAGACGCTGAAACGCTTCCAGATCAACGGTCTCTGATGCAGATGTTCCCGACGTTTTTCCTGTCCTCCCGCGCGCAGCGCACGCTGGCCGCAGCCGGCGCGGCGCTCGCGCTCGCCGGCTGCGCGAGCACGCCGCCGTCGGCAAGTGCGCCGACGGGCGCGGCGCTGCAGACCGCCGCAACGCACGCTTACCATGGCCGCTTCGCGGTGCAGTACGACGACCGTCTCGGCAAGCAGCAGAACGTGTACGGCAACTTCGACTGGCAGGAGCATGGCGACGACGTGTCGCTCGAGCTGCGCAGCCCGCTCGGCCAGACGCTCGCGGTCGTGAAGTCGACGCCGCAGGCAGCGTCGCTCGAATTGCCGAACCGTCCGACGCAATATGCGCCCGACGTCGGCGACCTGATGCAGAAAACGCTCGGCTTCGAACTGCCGCTCGCGGGCCTGCGTTACTGGCTGCTGCCGACAGCCGCACCCGCGACGCCCGCGGAGACGGTGCGCGATCCGGCCGACGGCACGCGCGTCAAGCAGATCCGCCAGGACGGCTGGACGATCGATTACCTCGCCTACGCGGATGCCCCGGCCACGGGCGTCAAACGCGTCAACCTCGTGCGCGCGACGCCGCCGCTCGACATCAAGCTCGTGCTCGATCAGTGAGCACCCGCCTAGCCCAGACCTACGCATGACCGATTCGACCCGCTCGCTGCGCAACTGCCTTGCGCCCGCGAAACTCAACCTGTTCCTGCACATCACCGGCCGCCGTCCGAACGGCTATCACGATCTGCAGAGCGTGTTCCAGTTGCTGAACTGGGGCGACACGCTGCACTTCACGCTGCGCGACGACGGTCGCGTCGCACGCGTCACCGACGTGCCCGGCGTGCCCGAGGAAAGCGACCTCGTCGTGCGCGCGGCCAACCTGCTGAAAGCGCATACGGGCACCGCGCACGGTGTCGACATCGAGATCGACAAGTGCCTGCCGATGGGGGCCGGCCTCGGCGGCGGCAGCTCCGACGCGGCAACGACGCTGCTCGCGCTGAACCGCCTGTGGCAACTCGATTTGCCGCGCGCCGAATTGCAATCGCTCGCAGTCAAACTCGGCGCAGACGTCCCGTTTTTTATTTTTGGAAAAAATGCGTTCGCAGAGGGTATCGGAGAAGAATTAGCTGAGGTACAATTGCCGACTCGCTGGTTCTTGGTTGTAACGCCCCGCGTTCATGTCCCAACCGCTGAAATATTTTCAGATAAGTTGTTGACAAGAGATTCGAAGCGCGTCACAATTACGGACTTTCTTGCACAGCAAAGCAGCGACGCGGGATGGCCAGATAGTTTCGGTCGGAACGATATGCAGCAAGTTGTGACAAGTAAGTACGCGGAAGTTGCGCAGGTGGTCAAATGGTTGTATGATGTGACCCCCGCGAGGATGACCGGCTCCGGAGCAAGTGTGTTTGCAGCGTTTCGCAGCAAGCATGAGGCAGAAGCGGCGCAAGCCAAGCTGCCCACCGGTTGGAACGGTGCAGTTGCCGAGAGCCTGAACGAGCATCCGCTCTTCGCTTTCGCGTCATGAAGTTTTACTTTGCCGGATGGCCTACACGAGTCCGGTGAAGTTATCAGTTAAGTGTAGGGGAGTCGCCAAGTTGGTCAAGGCACCGGATTTTGATTCCGGCATGCGAGGGTTCGAGTCCTTCCTCCCCTGCCAAAAATTTTCCCGCATTTCCCGCCCAAGCCTGAAGCAGGTGCACGATGAGCAGCCACAGCCATGATGGCCTGATGGTCTTTACTGGCAACGCGAATCCCGCGCTCGCCCAGGAAGTCGTCAATATCCTTGGAATCCCCCTCGGCAAAGCAATGGTCAGCCGTTTCTCCGACGGCGAGATCCAGGTCGAGATCCAGGAAAACGTGCGCGGCAAGGACGTCTTCGTCCTGCAATCCACGTGCGCGCCGACGAACGACAACCTGATGGAACTGATGATCATGGTCGATGCGCTCAAGCGCGCATCCGCCGGCCGGATCACTGCTGCCATCCCCTACTTCGGCTACGCCCGTCAGGATCGCCGCCCGCGTTCGGCGCGTGTCGCGATCTCGGCGAAGGTCGTCGCGAACATGCTGGAAATCGCCGGCGTCGAGCGGATCATCACGATGGATCTGCACGCCGACCAGATTCAGGGCTTCTTCGACATCCCGGTCGACAACATCTACGCAACGCCGATCCTGCTGGGTGACCTGCGCAAGCAGAACTACTCGGATCTGCTCGTCGTGTCGCCGGACGTCGGTGGCGTGGTGCGTGCCCGGGCACTCGCGAAGCAGCTCAACTGCGATCTCGCGATCATCGACAAGCGTCGCCCGAAGGCGAACGTCTCCGAAGTGATGAACATCATCGGTGAAGTCGAAGGCCGCACCTGCGTGATCATGGACGACATGGTCGATACGGCAGGCACGCTCTGCAAGGCTGCACAAGTACTGAAGGAGCGCGGCGCGAAGCAGGTATTCGCGTACGCTACGCATCCGGTGCTGTCGGGTGGCGCAGGCGATCGCATCGCCGCATCGGCACTCGACGAGCTGGTCGTCACCGACACGATCCCGCTGTCCGCCGAATCGCTCGGCTGCTCGAAGATCCGTGCCCTGACGAGCGCGAGCCTGCTGGCCGAAACGTTCTCGCGAATTCGCCGCGGCGATTCGGTGATGTCGCTGTTCGCGGAATCCTGATCGCGAATCGACTGAACAAAGCATGCGCAGAAAGCGAAGCGGCAACGCTTCGCTTTTTGCACAATCGGACGGGATAGACGAAACCCCGGCCGTTTTATCGGGGGCCGCCGTTTGACGGCCCCGTTTTACTGCCTGGTCGCGGGCAGCTATTGGAGAATCACATGAAAGTCGTCGCTTTCGAGCGCCAAGAGCAAGGTACGGGTGCGAGCCGCCGCCTGCGCAACGCTGGCAAGACCACGGGTATCGTTTACGGTGGCGAAGCAGCCCCGCAAAAGATCGAACTCGATCACAACGCCCTGTGGCACGCCCTGAAGAAGGAAGCTTTCCACTCGTCGATCCTCGACCTCGAAGTGGCCGGCCAGTCGCAACAGGTTCTGCTGCGCGACGTGCAATACCACCCGTTCAAGCAACTGGTGCTGCACGTGGACTTCCAGCGCGTTGACGCGAAGAAGAAGCTGCACACGAAGGCACCGCTGCACTTCCTGAACGCTGAAATCAGCCCGGCCGTGAAGCTGTCGAGCGCGATCGTTTCGCACGTCGCGACGGAAATCGAAATCGAGTGCCTGCCGGCTGACCTGCCGGAGTTCCTCGAAGTCGACCTGTCGAAGATCGAAGCCGGTCAATCGCTGCACGCGAAGGACATCACGCTGCCGAAGGGCGTCGCGCTGGTCGCGCACGTCGACGCGGAAAACCCGGTTGTCGCATCGGCGACGGTCCCGGCTGGTGCCGTGTCGGACGCAGCAGAAGGCGAAACGCCGGCTGCCTAAGCGGGCTGCCTGCGCACCCCATCGATCCGTTTCACGAAACGGTCGACGCAACCCGCCGCGGCTTGCCCGGCGGGTTTTTCTTTTTCTGCGCCCAGGCGGCCGTTGCCGCCCTCGAAACGTCATGATCAAACTGATCGTCGGCCTCGGCAATCCCGGGGCGGAATACACCGCGACGCGCCACAACGCCGGCTTCTGGCTGATCGACCAGCTTGCCCGCGAAGCCGGCACGACGCTGCGCGACGAGCGCCGCTTCCACGGCTTCTACGCGAAAGCGCGCCTGCACGGCGAGGAAGTCCACCTGCTCGAGCCGCAAACCTACATGAACCGCTCCGGCCAGTCGGTCGTCGCGCTCGCGCAATTCTTCAAGATCCTGCCCGACCAGATCCTGGTCGCGCACGACGAGCTCGACCTGCCGCCCGGCACCGTCAAGCTGAAGCTCGGCGGCGGCAGCGGCGGCCACAACGGCCTGAAGGACATCACCGCGCACCTGTCGTCGCAGCATTACTGGCGGCTGCGGATCGGCATCGGCCATCCGCGCGACCTGATTCCGGAAAGCGCGCGCGCCGGCGCGAAGCCCGACGTCGCGAACTTCGTGCTGAAGCCGCCGCGCCGCGAGGAACAGGACGTGATCGACGCGTCGATCGAACGCGCGCTCGCCGTGATGCCGATGGTCGTCAAGGGCGAACTCGACCGCGCGACGATGCAGCTGCATCGCAACTGACCGCATCGCACCGCTCCGGTGCTTCGAGCCGTCCGGCGCAGCCGGGCGGCCCCGCCTGCCCCACCCTGCGCGCACATGCGGTAATCTGGTCGTTTTGCCCGACAGGAGCCAAGCGGTGAGCCGTTACTGGAGCGACGTCGTTCAGCAACTCGTGCCTTACGTGCCGGGCGAGCAGCCCGCGCTCGCACACCCCGTCAAGCTGAACACCAACGAGAATCCCTATCCGCCGTCGCCGCGCGTCGTCGCGGCGATCGCACGCGAACTCGGCGAGACCGGCGACACGCTGCGCCGCTATCCCGACCCGGTTGCGCGCGCGCTGCGCGAGACGGTCGCGGCGCATCACCGTATCAAGCCCGAACAGGTGTTCGTCGGCAACGGCTCCGACGAGGTGCTCGCGCACACGTTCCAGGCGCTGCTCAAGCATGACCGGCCGCTGCGCTTCCCCGACATCACGTACAGCTTCTATCCGACCTATGCGCGCCTGTACGGCGTGGAGACGAGGATCGTGCCGCTCGCGGACGACTTCTCGATCCACGTCGACGACTATCTCGACGATGCCGGCGTCGTGCTGTTTCCGAACCCGAACGCGCCGACCGGGCGCGCGCTGCCGCTCGCGGACGTCGAGCGCATCGCGGCCGCGAATCCGTCGTCGGTCGTCGTGATCGATGAGGCCTATGTCGATTTCGGCGCGCAGTCCGCGATTACGCTGATCGACCGCTACCCGAACCTGCTCGTCGTGCACACGACGTCGAAAGCACGCTCGCTCGCGGGTATGCGCGTCGGTTTCGCGTTCGGCGATGCAGCGCTGATCGACGCGTTGAACCGCGTGAAGGACAGCTTCAACTCGTACCCGCTCGACCGGCTCGCGCAAGTCGCCGCGCAGGCCGCGTACGAAGACACCGACTATTTCAGTGCAACCTGCCGGCGCGTGATCGACAGCCGGACGCGGCTCACGCACGCGCTCGACACACTCGGCTTCGACATCGTGCCGTCGGCCGCGAATTTCGTGTTCGCGCGCCATCCCGCGCACGACGCGGGTGCGATTGCGGCCAAGCTGAAGGAACGGGAAATTTTCGTGCGGCACTTCCGGCTGCCGCGGATCGACCAGCACCTGCGCATCACCGTCGGCACCGACGCCGAATGCGATGCGCTCGTCGCGGCATTGCGCGAGCTGCTGGCCTGAAACGAGAGAACCGGCGCCAGGCGGCGCCGATCCGGATGCGTGACGGGCGCGCCGAAGGACTCGAGCGCGCGCGTCACCGCGGGGTCACGACGCGTCTTCGCCCTTTGCGGCGGTCAACGCGTGATACTTCTCCATCAATTGCGCGTGCGACTCGTCATGCTGCGGATCGCGCGGAATGCACTCGACCGGACACACCTGCTGGCACTGCGGTTCGTCGAAATGGCCGACGCACTCGGTGCACTTGTTCGCGTCGATCACGTAGATGTCCGGGCCCATCGAAATCGCGCCGTTCGGGCACTCGGGCTCGCACACGTCGCAATTGATGCACTCGTCGGTAATCATCAAAGCCATACTGATCTCACTTCATCAGGCCGGCGGCCGGCTTCGCAACGAAACCGGCCGGCGCCGCATTACGCGGCAGGGCCTCCCATCGCAGCGACTTTCTCGGTCAGCCACTTTTCGACGGACGGAAACACGAACTTGCTGACATCGCCGCCCAACTGCGCGATTTCGCGCACGATCGTCCCCGAGATGAACTGGTACTGATCGGACGGCGTCATGAACATCGTCTCGACGTCGGGCAGCAGGTAGCGGTTCATCCCCGCCATCTGGAACTCATATTCGAAATCGGACACGGCGCGCAGGCCGCGCACGATCACGCGCGCATTGTTGGTGCGGACGAAATCCTTCAGGAGGCCGGTGAAACTCATCACCTTCACGTTCGGATAGTGGCCGAGCACCTCGTTCGCAATCGTCAGACGTTCTTCCAGCGAGAAGAACGGCTTTTTCGCGCGGCTGTCGGCGACGCCAACCACCAGCGTATCAAAAATGCTCGACGCACGCCGCACGAGGTCTTCGTGCCCGCGCGTCAGCGGATCGAACGTACCGGGATACACGGCGACTACCATGTCGCTCCTCCTGTCATCACGCAAACGGGATGGCAGCCGTGCGATGCGCACGCCGCTGCCGAGATGGGCATGCGTCGCCTTTGCGGCGCGCCGCCTCGTATGGAACGCGCATTATTCATCATTTTCGCGCCGCAGCAAATGATAGTGAACCGCACCGGCCTTGCCGTGCTTCACGACCTCCCAGCCTGCGAGCGCTTCGTGCGCGGCCGGATCGAGCTCCGCCCCCGTCTCGACGTACAGCGCGCCGCCCGCCGCGACGAGCGGTACCGCCAGCGCGATCGCGCGCTCGAGCACGGCCATGTCGTCGAACGGCGGATCGAGAAACACGACGTCGAACGCGCCCGGCGTGAGCCCGGCCGCGAGTCGCAGCGCGTCCGCCTCCGCAACCTCGACCGCACGCGCGCCGAGCTTGTCCTTGATCGCACGCAATTGCTGCGCGGCGCGCGGATGGCGCTCGACCATCACGACGCTCGCCGCGCCGCGCGACGCGGCTTCGAAACCGAGTGCGCCGGTGCCGGCGAACAGGTCGAGGCAACGCCAGCCTTCGAGATCCTGGCCGAGCCAGTTGAACAGCGTCTCGCGCACGCGATCGGGCGTCGGCCGCAGGCCGTCGAGATCGAGCACCGCGAGCGGCGTACGTTTCCAGTCACCGCCGATGATGCGGATCGTGTGCGGCTTGCCGCGGCCGGAAGGGGCCGCCGGGCGGCCGGAAGAGGAACGGGACATACGGAATATCGACAACGGAGGGACCGGGCGCGCGAGAGGGCGCACCGCTAAACAGGCGCACGTTACCACAGCGGCGATGCACACTGGCGCGAGCGCCACGCCGCACTGATAAAATGCACGGTTTCGGCCGCCGTGCGCCGCGCCCGCGCGAACGCAGAACGGCCCGTCCGGTGCCCGCCCCTGGCGGCGGCCCGCCCTCTTCCCGACGTCAGACCATGTTCAGCTTCTTCAAACGATTCAAGAAAACGCAGGAGCCCGATCCGGCGGAATCGCAATCGGCCGACGCGCAGCAAACGGACGAACCGTCCGATGCGCCCGCGGTCGAGGCCCCGCCTGCGGCCGAAGTGCCGCAAGCGCCCGCGCAACCGGCCGCGCCGGCCGTCGTGATGACGGTCACGCCGACCAACGATGGCCGCGACGAAGTCGTCGAGACCGTCGAAATCGTCCCGCCGCCGCTGCAGGACGCCACCGCGAAGAAATCGTGGCTCGCGCGCCTGAAAACGGGGCTCGCCAAGACGGGCTCGAGCATCACCGGCGTGTTCGTCAACACGAAGATCGACGAGGACCTGTACGAGGAACTCGAAACCGCGCTGCTGATGTCCGACGCGGGCGTCGACGCGACCGAGTACCTGCTCGGCGCGCTGCGCGAAAAGGTCCGCACGGGCCGCCTGACCGACCCGCAACAGGTGAAGGCCGCGCTGCACGACCTGCTCGTCGAGCTGCTCTCGCCGCTCGAGAAATCGCTGATGCTCGGCCGCGCGCAGCCGCTCGTGATGATGATCACCGGCGTGAACGGTGCGGGCAAGACGACCAGCATCGGCAAGCTCGCGAAGCATCTGCAGAGCTTCGACCAGTCGGTGCTGCTGGCCGCGGGCGATACGTTCCGCGCGGCCGCGCGCGAACAGCTGGCGGTCTGGGGCGAGCGCAACAACGTGACGGTCGTGCAGCAGGAAAGCGGCGATCCGGCCGCGGTGATCTTCGACGCGGTCAGCGCCGCGCGCGCGCGCAAGATCGACGTGATGATGGCCGACACGGCCGGCCGCCTGCCGACGCAGCTCCACCTGATGGAAGAGTTGAAGAAGGTGAAGCGCGTCATCTCGAAGGCGCACGACGGCGCGCCGCACGAAGTGCTGCTGGTGATCGACGCGAACACCGGCCAGAACGCGCTCACGCAGGTCAAGGCATTCGACGACGCGCTCGGCCTCACGGGCCTCATCGTCACGAAGCTCGACGGCACCGCGAAGGGCGGGATTCTCGCCGCGATCGCACGGCAGCGCCCGGTGCCGGTCTACTTCATCGGCGTCGGCGAGAAGGTCGAGGATCTGCAGCCGTTCAGCGCGGTCGAATTCGCGGACGCGCTGCTCGGCTGAACACCGCCGGCACGCATCGCACAGGGCGCCTTCGGGCGCCCTTTTTCATGCGCGCCCGGTCATCCATGCCGCGGGCGCACCACGCTTACTCGGCGTCGGGTTGCACGCCGGGCTCGGCGGCCTTGAACGCATCGAGCGTCGACGCATGGTCGACGATCCGCTGGATCGTCGGATAGCGTGTCGTGTCGATGGAGAAGCGGTTCGCATTGAACACCTGCGGCACGAGGCACACGTCGGCGAGCGTCGGCGTGTCGCCGAAGCACAGCTTGCCGGTGCGCGGATCGCTCGCAAGACGCGTCTCGAGCGTCTCGAAGCCCGCCTCGATCCAGTGCCGGTACCACGCGTTCTTCGCCTCCTCGGGTACCTGCAGCGTGTGCTTCAGGTACTTCAGCACGCGCAGGTTGTCGAGCGGATGGATTTCGCACGCGATCTGCAGCGCGACCGCGCGCACATACGCGCGATCGACCGGCTGCTTCGGCAGCAGCGCCGGCTCCGGATGGGTTTCCTCGAGGTATTCGATGATCGCGAGCGACTGCTGCAGCGTCGCGTCGCCGTCGATCAGCGTCGGCACGACCGCGTCCGGATTCAGCGCGCGGTACGCGTCCTTCAGTTGCTCGCCGCCGTCGCGCAGCATGTGCACGGGGACATAGTCGAACGGCAGCTGCTTCAGGTTCAGGGCGATCCGCACGCGATACGACGCGGAACTGCGGAAATAGCTGTAAAGCTTCATGGGATGTCTCTCGTAGTCGTATTCGGCCGGCAACGGCACGGGCGCGGCGCAGCCGGCGCGCGCACCGCCGGGAACCAGAGTGTAGCGCGCCGCGACGCGCCGCCTCGCTTGGCGACAGCCGCACCCGTGCGATACTCGGGGCATTCCTCACCGCTCACAGTGCGGCCCGATGCCGGCCGCCCGCCCCACGCCCCGATGACCGCCTCCCACGATCCCGCCGCCGTTCCGTTCCCGTGCGCCCGCTTCATCAAGGAAATCGGCCGCGGCCCGCACGGCGCACGCGCGCTGTCCGCCGAAGACACGTTCGAGCTCTATCGCGCGATGCTCGACGCGCGCGTGTCGGACGTCGAACTCGGCGCGATCCTGATCGCCTATCGGCTGAAGGGCGAATCCGCCGACGAGCTGGCCGCGATGCTCGCCGCCGCGCAGGCGTCGTTCGAGCCGGTGCACGTGCAGGACGCCGCGTTCCGCCCCGTGTCGATCCCGAGCTACAACGGCGCGCGCAAGCAGCCGAACCTCGTGCCGCTGCTCGCGCTGCTGCTCGCGCGCGAAGGCGTGCCGGTGCTCGTGCATGGCGTCGAGCAGGATCCGGGCCGCGTGACGAGCGCCGAGATCTTCTCGGCGCTGTCGCTCCCGCCGTCGACATCGCACGATGCGATCGAGGACACGCTTGCCGAGCGCCGCGTCGCGTTCGCGTCGATCGACGTGCTGGCACCGCGCATCGCGCATCTGCTGTCGATGCGCAGCGTGCTCGGCGTGCGCAACTCGACGCACACGCTCGTGAAGATCCTGCAGCCATTCGCGCCGGCCGGCCTGCGGCTCGTCAACTACACGCACCCGCCGTACCGCGACAGCCTGGCTCAATTGTTCCGCGACCATCCGGACGCCGCGCTCGGCGGCGCGCTGCTGGCACGCGGTACCGAGGGCGAAGCCGTCGCCGACACGCGACGCCAGGTGCAGGTCGACTGGCTGCACGACGGCGTGTGCGACACGCTGATCGAGGCCGAGCGCTCGTCGACCGATGCACCGCCCGTCGCGCTGCCCGAATCGCGCGATGCGGCCACGACGGCCGCGTGGACCGACGCCGTCTTGCGCGGCGAGGTGCCGGTACCCGACACGGTTGCCCGGCAGGTTGCGACCATCGTGCAGATCGCCCGCATCGCGCGCTGACGGTACGCTCGCGAACCGGCCCCACTTGCGGGGCATTTGACACGCGAGCGCATCCTGGCATAGAGTTGCCCTCATGCGTTCCTTTCCGAACACCCTCCGAATTACCTCCGGCCGCCTAGCGCGGCCGCTATCGCTACGACTAGCCTAAGGCTTTCGTAGCGCCGTGTGCTGTCCGCACGGTCCCTCCCAGCAGTTCCTCGCAGTACCCCTCTCGTAGTTTTTACAACCCGAAGTCGTCAGCATTCGTCCGTCTATCCGTCGGCCGATTCGCGAAGATCATCCGCATCCGCAGCGCGCTTACGTGCCGCGGAGCGAGGCAGCGCCAACCGTCGCCCATGCCGCCCGTCTTCGCTCGCGACTTGAGACCCGAGGTCCAGAAGATGCAGCGCAATCCGCAAGACAAGTACCGTCCGTTCGAGCCCGTCCGCCTCAATGGCCGCAAATGGCCGTCGCGCACCATCGAGCGCGCGCCCGTCTGGATGAGCACCGACCTGCGCGACGGCAACCAGTCGCTGATCGAGCCGATGAGCATCGAGCAGAAGCTCGAGTTCTTCGAGATGCTGGTCGCGATCGGGTTCAAGGAGATCGAAGTCGGTTTTCCGTCGGCGTCGCAAACCGACTTCGATTTCGTCCGCAAGCTGATCGACGACAAGCGGATTCCCGACGACGTGACGATCGAAGTGCTCGTGCAGGCGCGCGAAGACCTGATCGCCCGCACGTTCGATGCACTCGAAGGCGTGCCGCGCGCAATCGTGCACCTGTACAACGCGGTCTGCCCGTCGTTCCGCCGCATCGTGTTCGGGATGTCGAAGGCCGACGTGAAGGCGCTCGCGATCGACGGCACGCGCATCATCAAGGAACACGCCGCCGCGCGCCCCGACACGCAGTGGACCTTCCAGTACTCGCCGGAAACCTTCAGCATGACCGAGCTGACGTTCGCGCGCGAGATCTGCGACGCAGTCGCGCAAACGTGGCGCCCGACCCGCGATCACAAGATGATCGTCAACCTGCCGGCCACCGTCGAAGCCGCGAGCCCGAACGTGTTCGCCGACCAGATCGAGTGGATGGACCGCAACCTCGCGTATCGCGACAGCATCGTGCTGTCCGTGCATCCGCACAACGACCGCGGCACCGCGGTCGCGGCGGCCGAACTCGCGCTGCTTGCGGGCGCCGACCGCATCGAGGGCTGCCTGTTCGGCAACGGCGAGCGCACCGGCAACGTCGATCTCGTCACGCTCGCGCTGAATCTCTACACGCAGGGCATCGATCCGGGCCTCGATTTCTCCGACATCGACGCCGTGCGCCGCGTCGTCGAACGCTGCAACCAGATTCCCGTGCATCCGCGCCATCCGTACGCGGGCGACCTCGTGTTCACCGCGTTCTCGGGCTCGCACCAGGACGCGATCCGCAAGGGGTTCGCGCAGCAGCGCCCCGACGCGGCCTGGGAAGTGCCGTACCTGCCGATCGACCCGGCCGACCTCGGCCGCAGCTATGACGCGGTGATTCGCGTGAACAGCCAGTCCGGCAAGGGCGGCGCGACGTTCCTGCTCGAACGCGGGATGGGCTTCACGCCGACGCGCCGCGTGCAGATCGAATTCAGCCATGCGGTGCAGACGCTTGCCGACGCGTCCGGCGAGGAAGTGACCGGCGACGCGATCTGCGCGCTGTTCGCGCGCGAATTCTTCGACACCGACGGGCCGGCCGCGCGTCACGGCAACGGCGCGCGCTGGCGGAACCGCGAGATCGCTGCGGCGCCGGCGCCGGCGGCAGCGGACACGACGCCCGACGATGCGGTGCGACGTTTGGCCGCGGCGTTCGCGGCAGCCGCCGGCGCGGCGATCGACATTGCGTCATGCGAACACGCGCGCACGACGGACGGGCGGATCGCGGTATCGGTCGGCTGCCGGGTCGGCGATGCGCCGCTGCGGCACGGCGTCGGCCTGCACGCCGATGCGGCGAGCGCCGCGCTCGATGCGGTGGTCAGCGCGATCAACCGCTCGGCCTGGCACTGCGCGGATCGCCGCGCGGCGGCCTGACTGCCAGGTTCCGTTTCAGGGTTCAAATGCCAGCGAGCGGGGCGTGACCGCCCGTGCGCCGCGCGATCCGCGCCGCACGAGGCAGCAAAAAAGCGGCCCAGAAGGCCGCATCAGTCGGGACATGAAAAGGGGCGCCACGCGCGCTCATGTCTCGGTCGCGCACCGCGTCGCCTGCCACGCGAACAGGCTCCAGCGGCCCTGTTCGTGGGTGTGGACGGAGGTATAGGCAATCGGAAAGACCAGGCCGCCGTTGTTCGTTTCCATCTCGATCAACGCGCGCCCGGTGACGACGCAGGTTGCATCGCCGACAGGCAGCACGTCCTGCGACTGGATTTCGATCTGGCGATAGCGGCGGCGGCCGGCGACGATGGCGTCGATGAACTGCTGCTTGGTTTCGCGTTTGCCGTTGGTGTGTACGAAGAACACCTTGTCCGACAAAAGCGCGTCGAGCGCCTCGCCGTCCCCGTCCACCATCGCCCGGAACCGATCGCGCTCGAGCGCGCGGATCGCATCGACCACCTTCGCCATCGCCTGACTCCTCGGCAACGCGCACGCCGTGCGCGGGCGTGCGGATCAGAAGTTGTACTGCAAGTAGAACTGGTGGAAATTTATACCAGGATTCGGCTCTTTGATACCCGCGTTAGACACATGTTCAAAACGGTAGCCGACCTGATACTGTTGCCGTTGGCCGAACTGCACGCCCACTCCCGCGGTGGGCGCGAACTGGAAGGCGGTTCCCATCGAAAATCGATCCGAGATCGTCGGGTGCGTCAGCAGCCTGACGCCGCCGCCGGCCTCGATGAACGGGCGGATCTCCCCGGCGCTCTTGATGAAACGGAACATCGGCGTCACGCCGAATTCGCCGATGCTGCTGTGGACGTTGCCGCCCGTGTGCCAGTAGCCGGCATGCCCTTCGACGACGAACGCGAAGTGCCAGCCGCCCATTTCCCACCAGTTCCAGCCCGGATCCCACACCACGCCGATATCGGCCTTGTCGATCCCGTGGCGATCCGAAAAGCCGCCGCCCGCCTGAATCCCCCATCGATCCGCGCATGCCGCACCCGATCCGCCCAGAAGGGACGCCGCCAGCATCGCGTGCAGCGCAAGCCGGCTGCGGGGCCGGCGATTCTTCTTATTGTTCATCTGACACTCCAACTTTGTGGGTTGAATGGAGCCTGCCGCTTCGGCCGGCTCAAGCGAACTGAATGGTATGGTAAAGGACTTTTCGAATCGGCATCACGAAGCGAAATGGCTTCCTTCCAAAACGACAAAAATCGAAATCGTCTACTGATTACCATCAGAAACAACGGCTTACGGAACTTCGCCTCGCCTCCTCTGTCGCAGAATAGACTATCGACTCGACTGGCTCGATAGAAAAAGTGGGAACTCCGATGCCCACGCTTGCTCTAAGGAATTAGCACTCGGTTTGCGGGAGTGCTAAGATGGCTCCCGGAATCTCATCCGAGACCGGGGGTTTGTCCCTGATTCCAAAGGAGTTTTTTTAGTGAGCAATGCCCTGACCCTCCCGAACACCCTGAGCCCGACGCCGGCCAAGGCCGCATCGGCAGGCTCGTTGGCGCTCGCAGCCCAATCGATGTTGCCGGGCCAGCTTGGCAACATCGACGCGTATATCCAGGCCGTCAATCGCATTCCGCTGCTGACGGTCGAAGAGGAACGCCAGTACGCGACCGAATTCCGCGAAGGCAACAACCTCGACTCGGCACGCCGCCTCGTGCTGTCGCACCTGCGGCTCGTCGTGTCGATCTCGCGCAACTATCTCGGCTACGGCCTCCCGCACGGCGACCTGATCCAGGAAGGCAACATCGGCCTGATGAAGGCCGTGAAGCGCTTCGATCCGGCCCAGAACGTGCGTCTCGTGTCGTACGCGATCCACTGGATCAAGGCCGAGATTCACGAGTACATCCTGCGCAACTGGCGCACGGTGAAGGTCGCGACGACGAAGGCGCAGCGCAAGCTGTTCTTCAACCTGCGCAGCCACAAGAAGGGCCTGCAGGCGATGACGCCCGAGGAGATCGACGGCCTCGCGAAGGAACTCAACGTCAAGCGCGAAGACGTGACCGAAATGGAAACGCGCCTGTCGGGCGGCGATATCGCGCTCGAAGGGCAGGTCGAAGACGGCGAGGAGTCATACGCGCCGATCGCCTACCTGGCCGACTCGCACAACGAACCGACCGCCGTGCTCGCCGCGCGTCAGCGCGACACGCTGCAGACGGACGGCATTGCGCAGGCACTCGGCGCACTCGACGCGCGCAGCCGCCGCATCATCGAGGCGCGCTGGCTGCACGTCGACGACGACGGCTCGGGCGGCTCGACGCTGCACGATCTCGCCGCCGAGTTCGGCGTGTCGGCGGAACGCATCCGCCAGATCGAAGCGAGCGCCATGAAAAAGATGCGCACTGCCCTCGCCGAATACGCATAAATCGCTGCGATTTAGAGCGCTTCATCAAAAACCGCTGCCCGACCGGCAGCGGTTTTTTTTCGCCCGTCTTTTCCGCTGCTTTTCATTCGCTTCTCCGCTCGCTTCATCACCCGTTTCTGCGCCGATTAATTGACCTGATTCATCAGGTAATACGCAGTTTGCGGGCCCCTTCCGCATAACCTTGATCTGCCTCAAGTTTCGGCCCGTGTTTCGCGACGGTCTGCCGCAGCGCAGCACTCGGCATCGGAAAGCCGTCCTTTTAAAATTGGCATGTCAGGCGCAAAAGGATTAAAACAGCTTCACGGCCGTCATAAATCCGACGTAAAGTCGCCCCAAATCCGACCTAAATCGATTCAGGATAATCGCCTTGATCTCGATCAATAAAGAGCCTGCGCCGCCTCCCCCGCGGCCGGCCGGTACGATCGGCTGGCGCGCACGCATCGCCGCGTGGGCACGCGGACCGACCCTCGCCCGCGACATCACCCTGGTGCTGATCGTCAAGCTGATCCTCCTGATGTCGCTCAAATACGCATTCTTCAATCATCCGCAGGCCGAGCACATGTCGTTGCCGCCTGCCGCCGTCGCCGAGAAACTGCTCTCGGTACCGGCGCCTGCATCTACCGAGGGAGACCACCATGATAAGTAGTGAAGTCGTCGATCTGTCACGTCTGCAGTTCGGCATCACGGCGCTCTACCACTTCCTGTTCGTGCCACTGACGCTCGGCCTGTCCTGGCTGCTCGTCATCATGGAAGCGGTTTACGTGATGACCGGCAAACAGGTCTACAAGGACATGACCCAGTTCTGGGGCAAGCTGTTCGGTATCAACTTCGCGATGGGCGTGACGACCGGCATCACGCTCGAATTCCAGTTCGGTACGAACTGGTCGTACTACTCGCACTATGTCGGCGACATCTTCGGCGTGCCGCTCGCGGTCGAAGGCCTGATGGCGTTCTTCCTCGAATCGACGTTCGTCGGCCTGTTCTTCTTCGGCTGGAACCGCCTGTCGAAGGTCAAGCACCTGATGGTCACGTTCCTCGTCGCGCTCGGCTCGAACCTGTCCGCGCTGTGGATCCTCGTCGCGAACGGCTGGATGAACAACCCGGTCGGCGCCGAATTCAACTACCAGACGATGCGCATGGAGATGACGAGCCTGTTCGACGTGCTGTTCAACCCGGTCGCGCAGGTGAAGTTCGTGCACACGGTGTCGGCCGGCTACGTGTCGGCGGCAATGTTCGTGCTCGGCGTGTCGTCGTGGTACCTGCTGAAGAAGCGCGACGTCGACTTCGCGCTGCGCTCGTTCGCGGTCGCGGCCGGCTTCGGCCTCGCGGCGACGCTCTGCGTGATCGTGCTCGGCGACGAATCGGGTTATACGACCGGCGAAGTGCAGAAGATGAAGCTCGCCGCGATCGAATCCGAATGGGAAACGCAGCCGGCACCCGCATCGTTCACGCTGATCGGCATCCCGAACCAGGAAGAGCAGCGCACCGACTACGCGATCAAGATCCCGTATGCGCTCGGCCTGATCGCGACGCGCTCGATCGACGAACCGGTGATCGGCCTGCGCGAGCTCGCGAAGCACAGCGAGGAGCATATCCAGAGCGGGATGGTCGCGTACGGCGCGCTGCAGAAGATCAAGCAGGGTGACACGAGCGACGCGACCCGCGCGCTGTTCGACCAGCACAAGCAGTACCTCGGCTACGGGCTGATGCTCAAGCAGTTCACGCCGAACGTGGTCGATGCGACACCCGAGCAGATCAAGGCGGCCGCGAAGAAGACGATCCCGCCGGTCGCACCCGTGTTCTTCTCGTTCCGGATCATGGTCGCCCTCGGCTTCCTGTTCGTCGCGACGTTCATCGCCGCATTCTGGTTCTGCGCGCGCCGCGAACTGCTGCAGGACAACCGCCGCTGGTTCCTCCGCTATGCGGTGTGGGCGATCCCGCTGCCGTGGATCGCGATCGAATTCGGCTGGATCGTCGCCGAGCTCGGCCGCCAGCCGTGGACGATCGCCGGCGTGCTGCCGACGCATCTGTCCGCGTCGAGCCTGCAGCCGAGCGACCTGTACCTGAGTCTCGCGGGCTTCATCCTGTTCTATACCGCGCTGTTCGTCATCGAGATCAAGCTGATGTTCAAGTACGCGCGCCTCGGCCCGTCGTCGCTGCATACCGGCCGCTATCACCACGAAATCGCGGCCGCCAGCGAGCGCGCCCCGGCGTGAGCACGCACCTGAAACGGAACAAGGAATCGCTATGGACTATGCAACTCTCAAGCTGATCTGGTGGCTGCTCGTCGGCGTGCTGCTGATCGGCTTCGCCGTCACCGACGGCTTCGACATGGGCGCGACCGCGCTGCTGCCGTTCCTCGGCAAGACCGACGAGGAGCGCCGCATCATCGTCAACACCGTCGGCGCGACGTGGGAAGGCAACCAGGTGTGGCTGATCACGGCCGGCGGCGCGATGTTCGCGGCCTGGCCGCTCGTCTACGCGGCGTCGTTCTCCGGCTTCTACTTCGCGATGCTGCTCGTGCTGTTCGCGTTGTTCTTCCGGCCGGTGGGCTTCGACTACCGCAGCAAGCGGCCCGACCCGCGCTGGCGCGCGGGCTGGGACTGGGGCCTGTTCGTCGGCGGGTTCGTGCCGGCGCTCGTGTTCGGCGTCGCGTTCGGCAACCTGCTGCAAGGCGTGCCGTTCAAGTTCGACAGCGACCTGCGCGTGACCTACTACGGCAGCTTCTGGGCGCTGCTGAACCCGTTCGCGCTGCTGTGCGGGCTCGTCAGCCTCACGATGCTCGTCGCGCACGGTGCGGCCTTCATCAAGATGAAGACGGAAGGCGTGATCGCGCGCCGCGCGTCGGTCGCGCTGCGCGTGGCGTCGTTCCTCGCGGTCGTGCTGTTCGTGCTGGCCGGCGTGCTGGTCGCTTCGACGATCGGCGGCTTCCACATCACGCACGCCGCACCGACCGACACCGTCGCGAACCCGCTGCTCAAGGACGTCGCCGCCGGCTCGGGCCTGTGGCTCGCGAACTACAGCGAATTCCCGTGGATGATCGCGGCGCCCGTCGTCGCGATCGCGGGTGGCCTGATCGCGCTGCTGCTCGCCGGTTCGAAGCAGGAGAAGACGGCGTTCTTCTGCACGGGCCTGATGATCACCGGCGTGATCTTCACCGCCGGCTTCTCGATGTTCCCGTTCATCATGCCGTCGTCGCTCGACCCGCGCAGCAGCCTGACCGTGTGGGATTCGACGTCGAGCCACATGACGCTGCAGGTGATGCTGTTCGCGGTGATCGTGTTCCTGCCGCTCATCCTGCTCTACACGAGCTGGGTGTATCGCGTGATGCGCGGCAAGGTCACGCGCGAGGTGCTCGAAGAGAACAAGCATTCGATGTATTGATGCTTTGAACCGGGACGGGGCGCGCACGCGCCCTCGCCCACCGTTTCGCAAGGAGTCGGATCATGTGGTATTTCAGCTGGATTCTCGGTATCGGCGTCGCGCTGTCGTTCGGCATCGTCAACGCGATGTGGCTCGAAGCGCGGCAGAAGACGCAGGAAGCACGCGTTCGCCACGACTGACGCGCACGCGGCCGATCGCGCCGCCGCCGTCTCGAAGGAACCTCGCCTCGCGCGAGGTTTTTTTTCGCCCCGGCCGGCCGGACAAGCCCGACGCGCCGATGCCAATTTAGCGCCAGATTGATACCACTTGAATACCAATAAAAGGTTTCATAAGATCTTTGGACACGGCCGCGGACAGGCCGAATCCATCTGGGTGGGGGAGACATGCGAATCCCGTATGTGGCGCGCGCTTGCGCGCTGTCTCGTCGTCGGCGTGTGGCGGCCGGTTGTGCGTCGTCGGCAAGCATCGCCGTCATCGTGCGCGTAGGGTGCGCCACCACGGCATCGGTGGCAGTCTCGGCCGTGCGCCGCCGATGAAGACGCGTACCCGCCCGCGCCGATCCGACCGGCACGCCTGCCCGCCACCCGTTCCGTAACGCACGCCCCAGCGTGCCGACTGCGCGCGGGGCAGCCGCATCGCCCGCGCACCCTGTTGTCCCCGCAGCTCCATTGAAAGACCCGCTCGCAGCGACGTCATCCCGTGACGCCGCTACGCCCCCTTTTTTCTCAGGAGTCCGCATGAACCGAACCTTGTCCATCCTGTTTGCCGGCCTGCTGGTCGCCGCACTGTCGCCGGTCGCGCTCGGCGCGCTGCCTGCGTCGAGTACGGCGACCGCGGCGGTCGGCGCCGTACGCCCACCCGTGCCGCCGGCCGATCTCGCGGCGCGGCTGTCGAACGGCCTCGCGCTGCGCGTCGCCGTCGACAACAATCACGCGGCCACGGCCGGCGTGCCGTGCGCCGACCTCGGCGCCGACGGCGCGGCCTGTGCGACAGGCCGCCTGATCCTGCAGAACCGCGGCCACCAGGCGATCGCCGACGGCGGCTGGAAGCTCTACCTGCACAGCATCCGCCGCCTGCTGCGGATCGACCGTCCCGGCTTCGCGCTGCGGCGGCTCACCGGCGACCTGTACGAACTGACGCCGCAACCGGGCTCGGTGCGGCTTGCGCCCGGCGAGCGCATCGAGCTGCCGTTCGTCGCCGAATACTGGCTGCTGCGCTACAGCGACGTGATCCCGCGCCCGTACGTGGTCGTCGATGGCGCGCCGCCCGCCGTGCTCCGCTACAACGACACCGACGACGAACTACGCTACGTCGAATCGCTGCCGGCCGACGCGCAGAACAACTCGACCGGCAATGCGCCGCCCGTGGCCGTGCGGCCCGATGCGAGCCGCGCGCTGCCGAGCGTGAAGCGAGAACAGCCGCTGCCCGGCACGCTCGACCTGCGCGGCGTCGAGCTCACGCTGCCGAACCTGCCGGACGCGCAGGTCGCGGCGCTGCGCGACCGCGCGGCGACACTCGGGCTCGACGGCGCACGCGTACCGGTGTGGGGCGCGGTCGCGCCGCGCCGGCTGCCGGCCGACATCGCGACACCGGGCGGCTACCGGCTCGCGATCGGGCCGCGCGGCGTGCTGATCGAAGGCTACGATCGCGCGGGCCTCTACTACGGCGTGCAGACGCTCTACTCGCTCGTGCCCGCCGGCGGCGGACCGATCCCGGCGATGCTGGTCGAGGATGCGCCGCGCTTCACGCATCGCGGGATGCACGTCGATCTCGCACGCAACTTCAAGCACCCGGCGACGCTGCGCCGGCTGATCGACCAGATGAGCGCGTACAAGCTCAATCGCCTGCACCTGCATCTGTCCGACGACGAGGGCTGGCGCATCGAGATTCCCGGCCTGCCCGAACTGACCGAGATCGGGGGACGCCGCTGCCACGACCCGAGCGAGACGCGCTGCCTGCTGCCGCAGCTCGGTTCCGGCCCGGACAACCGGTCGGGCGGCGGCTACCTGACGCGCGACGACTACGTGTCACTGGTGCGCTACGCGGCTGCGCATTTCGTCGAGATCATCCCCGAGATCGACATGCCCGCACATGCGCGCGCGGCCGTCGTGACGATGGAGGCACGCTACCGCCGGCTGCATGCGGCCGGCCGCGATCAGGAAGCGAACGCCTACCGGCTGCTCGATCCGCAGGACACGTCGAACCTGACGACGGTGCAGTTCTACGACCGGCGCAGCGACCTGAACCCGTGCGTGCCGGGCGCGCTCAATTTCGCATCGAAGGTGATCCGCGAGATCGCTGCGATGCACGCGGACGCGCAGGCCCCGCTGCACATCTGGCATTACGGCGGCGACGAGGCGAAGAACATCTTCCTCGGCGGCGGCTTCCAGCCGCTGAACGGCACCGACCCGAACAAGGGGCGCATCGATCTCGCCGCGCAGGACAAGCCGTGGGCGCGTTCGCCCGCGTGCACGGCCCTGCTCCAGCGCGGCGAGATCAAGTCGATCGACGAGCTGCCGACGCGTTTCGCGCAACAGGTGAGCGCGGCGGTCAGCGCGAACGGGATCGACACGATGGCCGCGTGGCAGGACGGCATCAAGCATGCAAACGGGCCGCAGGACTTCAGCACGCGCCACGTGATGGTGTCGCTGTGGGACACGATCTTCTGGGGCGCATCGGACAGCGCACGCGACCTGAGCGGCAAGGGCTACCTGACGGTGCTCGCGCTGCCCGACTACCTGTACTTCGACTTCCCGTACACGCTCAACCCGCGCGAGCGCGGCTACTACTGGGGCTCGCATGCGACGGACGAGTACAAGGTGTTCTCGCTGGCGCCCGAGAACCTGCCGCAGAACGCCGAAGTGATGGGCGACCGCGACGGCAACGCGTTCGAGGTCACGGGCACGGGCCCCGCGCCGCGCATCGAGGGCATGCAGGGGCAGGCGTGGGGCGAGGTGATGCGCAACGACACCTTCCTCGAATACATGGCCTATCCGCGGCTGCTCGCGCTCGCCGAGCGCGCATGGCACCGGGCCGACTGGGAGCTGCCGTATGCGGCCGGCGTGCGCTTCAAGCGCGGCGACACGCATCACGTCGACATCGCCGCGCTGCAACGCGACTGGGCCGGTTTCGCGACGCTGCTCACGCAACGCGAACTGCCGAAGCTCGACCGGGCCGGCATCGGCTACCGGAAGCCGACCTTCACGCTGACGAACCCGTGAACGGCCAAGCAGTCGAGCGGTGGCGCGATGCGGGCGAACGCGTCGCGCTACCGCGCATCGGTTACCGGAAGCCTACCTTTATGCTGACGGAACCGTGAACGGCCAGGCGGTCGAGAGGTAGCGCGATGCGGGCGAACACGTCGCATCACCGCACCACCAAAGAAAAACGGCTTGCGACACATCGCAAGCCGTTTTCGTTTTACCGGCCGGCCCGGACCCGCAGCGCGGATCGGGCCGGCTTCGTCACATCAGGCCGGTTGTACGGCCGCCCCGCTGCCCGACGGCGGCAGGCGCGCGCCGAGCTGTTCGGCATAACGTGCGGCCGCGTTGCCGCAGACGATGTGGAACGTGTCGAGCGACACCCATGCGACGTCGAGCGCACCGAGACGATCGCGATCGACCGCCGACGGATCGCGCACGACCACACGCAGGCGAGTGGTCGCGACCGCGTCGAGCGACACGACGTTGGTCGCGCCGCCAAACACCGCGAGCCAGCGCGTCGGCTCCGGATCGAGCGGGCCGGCGGCCGCGCCCGTGACGGGTTGCGCCGCGGCGGCCGTCGCCGTCGAGGCTGCGCCTGCCGCGCCGCTGCCGATGGCAGCACGCATCTCGTCGGCAATGATGTCGGCCTCGGGCCCGATGATCACCTGCACGCTGTTGCCGCCGCGCTTGAGCACGCCGCGCGCGCCGATCGACTTCAGTTCCGGCTCCGATACCTTTTCCGGATCGACGACGGTCAGGCGCAGGCGCGTCGTGCACGCGTCGACGACCGACAGGTTGCCCGCCCCGCCGAGCGCGGCGATGTAGCGTTGCGCGCGCGGTGCAGCAGCCGTCGCAGCAGCACCTGCCGCCGGTGCGACGAAGCCGCCCGATGCATACGATTCCGCGGCCCCATCGGCCGATGCCGGCTCACGGCCCGGCGTCGCCATGTTGAACTTGCGGATGAAGAAGCGGAACAGCCCATAGTACGCGGCACCGTACGCGATGCCGAGCGGGATCGCGATCCAGCCCTTCGTCGACAGCCCGTAGTTCAGCACGTAGTCGATCGCGCCGGCCGAGAACGTGAAGCCGAGCTTCACGTCGAGGATCTGGCAGATCGCGAGCGACAGCCCCGTCAGCACCGCGTGGATCACGTACAGCACCGGTGCGAGGAACATGAAGCTGAATTCGATCGGCTCGGTCACGCCGGTCAGGAACGACGTGAGCGCCATCGAGAACAGCAGGCCGCCGACCATCGCGCGGCGTTCCTTCGGCGCTTCGTGCAGCATGGCGAGACACGCTGCCGGCAGGCCGAACATCATGATCGGGAAGAAGCCGGCC
This sequence comes from Burkholderia lata, assembly GCF_902499025.1. Taxonomy (GTDB): domain Bacteria; phylum Pseudomonadota; class Gammaproteobacteria; order Burkholderiales; family Burkholderiaceae; genus Burkholderia; species Burkholderia lata_C. The sequence continues at coordinate 57,484 of NZ_CABVPW010000047.1, forward strand.
ATGAAGGTGCCCGCGGTCGGGTCGCCCGCGAAGAAGCGGTGCAGGTCGCCGTGCACGATCTCGCCACCGGCGGGCGGCGTGAAGTTGCCGAACACGAACCACGCGAGCGAGTTGATGATGTGGTGCAGGCCCGTGACGAGCAGCAGGCGGTTCAGGAAGCCGAACACGAACGCACCGATCGCGCCCGCCGTCGTCAGCCACTGGCCGGCCGCGTCGATCAGATGCTGGACCGGCTGCCAGACGTACCCGAACGCGATGCCGAGTATCACGCAGACCAGGCCCGTGATGATCGGCACGAACCGTTTGCCGCCGAAGAACGCGAGGTAGTCCGGCAGCTTGATGTCTTTATAGCGGTTGTACAGCAGGCCCGCGACCACACCCGCGATGATCCCGGACAGCACGCCCATGTTCAGCTTGGGATCGATGTCCTTCATGATCGCGGTTTCGATCAGGTAACCGATCGCGCCCGCGAGCGCCGCCACGCCGTTATTGTCCTTCGCGAAACCGACCGCCACGCCGATCGCGAACAGCAGCGGCAGGTTGTCGAAGATCGCACCGCCGGCGTCGGCGATCATCTTGATGTTGAACACGTCCGGCTGGCCGAGTCGCAGCAGGATGCCGGCAACCGGCAATACCGCGATCGGCAGCATCAGCGCCCGGCCCAGGCCCTGTATTTTCAGAAACGGATTCCCGTTCATTCAGTCCTCCAATCCTTGTCTCGTCATTAATCGTCGTTGACCTAATTGCTTTCGTCTTGAAACCGGTCGCGAACCTGCCGTCGACGCTCAGTCGAGCGGCCAGACCTCGCGGCTTGCTGCCCTTACCGCCTGTGCCGAATCGAGCGCGAGCAGATCCTGCGCGCGCTGACGGCACAACTGGTAATCGAGACGGCGCACACGCGCCTTGATGCCCGGCACCGATACGGGGTCGACCGACAGTTCGGTCACGCCGAGGCCCACCAGGATCGGCACCGCGAGCGGATCGCCGCCGAGTGCGCCGCACACGCCCACCCACTTGCCGTGCTTCGCGGCGCCGCGCACCGCGATGTCGATCAGGCGCAGCACGGCCGGATGCAGGCCGTCGGATTGCGCGGCGAGATCGGCCTGGCAGCGGTCCATCGCGAGCGTGTACTGCGTCAGGTCGTTGGTACCGATCGACAGGAAATCCGCGTGCTGTGCGAGCTGGTCGGCCAGCAGCGCGGCCGACGGCACCTCGATCATCACGCCGACTTCGATCGGCTCGGTGCGGCCCTGCGCGCGCGCGAATTCGTCGATGCGCTTGCGCAGCCGCACGAGCTCGCCCGCGTCGGTGACCATCGGCAGCAGGATGCGCACCGCGCCGAGCGGCTTCACCGCGAGCAGGCCCTGCAACTGATCGTCGAGCAGGTCGGGGCGCACCTGCGCGAGGCGGATGCCGCGCAGGCCGAGCGCCGGGTTCGGTTCGGGCGGCAGCGTCAGGTAGTCGACTTCCTTGTCGGCGCCGACGTCGAGCGTGCGGATGATCGCCGTGCGGCCCTGCAGCGCGTCGACGATCGACTGGTAGCTCTGCTGGTGTTCGACGACCGTCGGCGCGGCCTGGCGATGGATGAACATCAACTCGGTGCGCAGCAGGCCGACCGAGTCGGCGCCGTTGTCGACCGCGGTGTTCGCATCGTCGAGCGTCGCGATGTTCGCGGCGACCTCGATCGCGCGGCCGTCGACCGTCGCGGCCGCAACACCGGCCAGTTGCCGGTTCGCCTCGCGCACGCCGTCGAGGCGCTGGCGTTCGTGCCGCGCACGCTCGACGTCGAGTGCGGTCGGTGCGTGTTCGAGCCGGCCCGCGCTCGCATCGACGACGACCTGCGTGCCGTCCGGAATCGCGTACAGCGCATCGCCGACCGCGACCAGCGCCGGAATGCCGAGCTGCCGCGCGATGATCGCCGCGTGCGACGTCGCGCCGCCGCGCGCCATCACGAGCGCGGTCACGCGCTGGCGATCGAGCGACGACAGGTCGGACGGCGTGAATTCCTCGGCCGCGAGCACCGCTTCGTCGGGCAGCGCACGTGCTGCACCGTTCGTGTGGCCGAGCGCACGCAGCACGCGCTTCTCGATGTCGCGCAGGTCGGCCGCGCGTTCGGCAAGCAGCGCATCGTCGAGCTTCGACAGCGTGTCGATCTGCGTGCGGATCGTCGCGCGCCAGGCGAAGCCCGCGCTCTTGCCGAGGCTGATCAGGTCGCGTGCCGCATCGATCAGCGTCGGGTCCTCGAGCAGCACGCGGTGCACCGCGAAGATGCCCGCTTCGCCGACCGCGCCACGCGCCGATGCGTTGCGCACCGTTTCGTCGAGTTCGCCGTCGACGGCCTTCAGCGCCTGGTCGAGCTGGCGGCTTTCCGCAGCCGGCGTGCCGGAGGCCTGCTCGGGCGGCACGATTTCCGCATCGTCGAGACGCACCAGCGTGCCGACCGCGATGCCGGGCGCCGCGCACACGCCTGCGAGCGTGTTCGGGTCGATTGGTGCGCCGACGTTGCGCGCGACCGTCTGCGGCGCGGGCGACCTCAGCCGCGCCGGCTTTTCCTCAACTTCGCCGTGCGCTTCGCGCAGCAGCTCGTGCTCGACCGCATCGACGGCCTGCTGCGCATGCGCGCCACGACCGACCAGTTCGACCGTCGCGCCTTCGCCGGCGCCGAGGCCGAGCAGACCGACGACGCTCGCGATCGACGCCTTGCGGCCGTCGAACAGCACGTCGACGGTCGCGTCGAACCCGCGCACGGCTTCGCGCGCCCGCGCGGCCGGCCTCGCATGCAGGCCGCCCGGTTGCGTCAGCACGATTTCACGGCGCACTTCGTTGTGCGCCGCGGCGCCGGCTTGTGCCGCCTGCACGGCCGCTTCGCCCTTGCCGCGCAGCGCGAGCAGCGGCGTCTCGCCGGCCGTCGCGAAGCCGCTCGCGCGATCGACGACCTCGAACGCATCCGAGTTTGCGATCGCGATCACCGACACGAGCGAATGCGCGCTGCGCGCCACCGCGTCCTGGTCGAACTCGATCAGCAGCGTGCCGGCCTCGACACGTGCGCCGGCCTCGACGTGCGCGATGAAGCCCTGCCCGTTCAGCTCGACGGTGTCGATGCCGATGTGCAGCAGCACTTCCGCGCCTTGCGGCGTCGTGATCGTCACCGCGTGGCCCGTGCGCGCGAGATGCGACACGACGCCCGCGCACGGCGCGACGAGCTGGCCCGCGAGCGGGTCGATGCCGATGCCGTCGCCGAACATCCCGCCGGAGAACACCGGATCGGGCACGTCGGCCAGCGCGACGATCGGCCCCGTCAACGGGGCAAGCAGGACGATCTGATCGTGGGTGGGGCTCTTCAACTGGGACTCCTCGGCGCGTCTCATCGGCTGTCTCGGCTATCAGTGCGTTTCGGTGACTTTGTTCAGGTGGCGCGGCGTGTCGGGATTGCGGCCGCGCGCAACGGCGAGATCCGCCGCCATCACGTAGAACGAAAGAATGGCGGCGATCGGGTCGAGCGCCGAATGGGCAGACTGCGCGAGCGGCAGCACGGTGCCCGATACGCCGGGCGTGCCGGCGGGCGCCGCGAGCAGCACGGCCGCGCCGCGTGCGCGCATGTCGGCGGCAAGCTGCAGCAGGCCGGCCTGCTCGGGCCCCGGCGGGGCGAACACGAGCAGCGGATAGTCGCGGTCGATCAGCTCCATCGGGCCGTGACGGACTTCGGCGCTCGAGAACGCCTCGGCCTGGATGCCGGACGTTTCCTTCAGCTTCAGCGCGGCTTCCTGCGCGATCGCGAGACCCAGGCCGCGGCCGATCACGATCATCCGCTCGACACCCGCGAGCGCGGCAACGGCCTGCGACCAGTCGAGCTGGCCGGCCTGCGCGAGCACGTCGGGCAGGCCGCGCAGCGCGGTCATCAGCGCGGCGTCGCGCTGCCAGTACGCGACGATCTGCGCGGACAGCGACAGCATCGCGATATAGCTCTTCGTCGCGGCGACCGACAGTTCGGGGCCGGCGAGCAGCGGCAACTGGTGCTCGCACGCGTCGGCGAGCGGCGACGGCAGCACGTTCACGGCGGCGACGGTACGCGCGCCGGCTTCGCGCAGCGCGGCCATCGTATTGACGAGATCGGGGCTCTTGCCCGACTGGGAGAAGGCGATCGCGAGCTGGTCCTGCACCTTCAGCGGCGCCTGCTGCAGCGTCGCGACCGACATCGGCAGCGACGCGACCGGCACGCCGAGGCGGCTCATCGTCAGGCTCGCGAAATAGCTCGCGGCGTGATCCGAGCTGCCGCGCGCGACCGTCAGCGCGACGGCCGGCGGGTGATCGAGCAATTGACCGGCAAGCGCTTCGACGCGCGTGGTGTCGGCGATCTGCGCGGCGACGACCTGGGCGGACTCGCGCGCTTCCTTAAGCATATTCGACAATCGATTCTCCTTCGACGTAGGTCGCGGTGAGGTTCAGGTCGCGATCGAACACCGCGAGGTCGGCCCATGCGCCGCGCGCGAGGCGGCCGCGATCGGTGACGCCGAGGTAGTCGGCCGCGTAGCGCGACATCCGGTTCGACACGTCGGCGATCGGCAGGCCGAGCGACACGAGGTTGCGCAGCGCCTGGTCCATCGTCAGCGTGCTGCCGGCGAGCGTGCCGTCGGCAAGGCGCACGCCGCCGAGGCACTTCGTCACGTGCTGGCTGCCGAGCCGGTATTCGCCGTCGGGCATGCCCGTTGCGGACGTGCTGTCGGTCACGACATACAGGCGCGGGATCGCGCGCAGCGCAGCACGAATCGCGCCCGGGTGGACGTGCAGCAGGTCGGGGATGATTTCCGCGTATTCGGCATGAGCAAGCGCCGCGCCCACCAGGCCCGGGTTGCGGTGATGCAGCGGCGACATCGCGTTGAACAGGTGCGTGAAACCGCACGCGCCGTGCTTGAGCGCGGCCACCGCGTCGTCGTAGGTCGCGAGCGAATGGCCGAGCTGCACGCGCACGCCGCGCGCGGCCATCTCGCCGATGATCTCGATGTGGCCGGCGATTTCCGGCGCGAGCGTGACAACGCGGATCGGCGCGATCGACAGGTACTTCAGCACTTCGTCGAGCACGGCCGACACGGCCGCGTCGGGCTGCGCGCCGAGCTTGCCAGGATTGATGTACGGGCCTTCGAGGTGCACGCCGAGCACGCGCGCGCCGCCCGGCGTGCGGGTGCGCGCGACGCTGCCGAGATTGCCGACGACTTTCATCAGTTCGTCGCGCGGCGCGGTCATCGTCGTCGCGAGCAGGCTCGTCGTGCCGAACTGCGCGTGCGTGCGGGCGATCGTCTCGATCGCGTCGCCGCCTTCCATTACGTCGGCGCCGCCGCCGCCATGCACGTGCAGGTCGATGAAGCCGGGCAGGATGTAAGGCGCGTCGTTCTTCGCGGGATCGACGGGCTTGCCGTCGAGGGTCGTGATGCGGCCGTTCTCGCTATCGAGCGAACCGTGAATCCAGCCGTCGGGGGTAAGGATGTTTCCAGTCAGCATGACGTTCTCTTGATGATCTGGTGACGCGGGCATCCGCGTCGTGATTTGCAAATTCGTGTCGTTGCTTCACGCTTGCCGCGCGCGGGCAGTCTCGCGCGTCAGCGTTTCAGTTCGGCGACGAAGTCGTAGTAATCGTCGCGGCAATACGTTTCGCTCACTTCGATCGCACGCTGGTCGGCGCCGTAGCCGATCCGCGTGATCACCAGCAGCGCCGAGCCCGGCTTCACCGCCATCCATTTCGCGATCGCGTGCGTCGCGTTCGCCGCGCGAAAGTGTTGCAGCGCGCGCACGACGGTCATGCCGCGCGCCTCGAGGTATTCGTACAACGACGCGCCGAGCACCTGCGGATCGGGCACCACCGCGGCCGGCAGCGTCGAGTGCTCGACGGCCATCACGATGCCGTCCGCGCGGCGCAGCCGTTCGAGCCGCGCCACCGTCGCGCCGGGCGCGAGGCCGAGACGCGTGATCTCGTCGCGATTCGCGGCGCGCAGCGTGCGCGACAGCCACACCGAATCGGGCACGAAACCGCGCTGCTGCATCTTCGCGGTGAAGCCGACGAGACGCGACAGCGGATCGGCGACACGCGGCGTGATGAAGCTGCCCGCCCCGCGCGCCCGCTTGATCAGCCCCTGCTCGACCAGCAACGCGAGTGCGCGACGGGCCGTGATCCGCGACACGCCGACCGACACCGACAGCAGCCGCTCCGACGGCAGCGCCTCACCGGCCCGCCACGCGCCGGCATGGATCGCGCTCGCCAGATTGCGGGCGAGCTGCAGATAGAGCGGCGTGTCGCTGAGGGGATCGGGCGCCAGTTCGGACCAGCCGGTTTCCATGTGCCTCCGGGTGTCGGACGACGACCGCAGGCCGTCGAAAGTGAGGGCATTATATAACCACCATAATACCAGTCAACGAACTGGTATTAGCGGCGCAGAAATCGCCGAAAGCCTTGCCCGGCAAGCGTTTTAGTTCCGATAAACCCTTTGTTTACAACGAAGTGCGGGGTAGGGATTTACCCGGATTGGTATGCAAGGGGACAGTTCCAGTGCGCGGTTCGGCCAGGTTTTGGGCGCGAATATGAGACCTGAATAGAACCAGTTGAGCCGACTGGTATGCACGGGCGGCAAGGCACCGCGCGTTCGACGGCGTGCGCCGGTTGCGTCAGTGGAATTCGCGGCTCGACGTGCGCAGGCCGCCCAGCAGCGGCGTCAGATCCTCGAAGTGCTGCACGACGAGGTGCCTCACGTCGCTCGCGACCTGCCATACGCCGGACGCGGCGAGCAGCCGCGAATCGAGGGTTTCGCGGCGCTGCCGCGCGAGCAGCTCGGGCCGGACGATCAGGTTCACGCAGCCCGTTTCGTCCTCGAGCGTCATGAACATCACGCCTTTCGCGGTGCCCGGCATCTGCCGCGCGGTCACGAGCCCGCACGCGCGCGCGAGCCGGCCGTCGGGGCGGTCGTGCAGTTCGGCCGCGGACGACAGCCGCCGAGCGCGCAGCGCGGGCCGCAGCAGCGCGACGGGGTGGCGGTTCAGCGTGAGGCCGGTGGTGTGATAGTCGGCGAGGATGTCGTCGGCTTCCGACGGCGCGCCGAGTGCGGGCTTTTCGGGTTCGTCGATCGGCGCGGTCGCGAGCAGGTCGCGTTCGGGGGCTGCTGCAACCGCTTGCCACAGCGCATCGCGGCGATGACCGGCGAGCGCCGCAAGCGCGTTCGCGGCGGCGAGCGCTTCGAGATCGCGGCGTTCGAGCTGCGCGCGGCGTGCAAGGGTGTCGACGTTGTCGAACGGGCCGGCCGTGCGTGCGGCCTCGATGCGGCGCGCGGCGGCTTCGCCGAGACCGCGCACGAGCGACAGGCCGAGCCGCACGGCCGGCTGGCCGTGCGGAGGCGGCTGGTCGGGCAGCGCTTCGAGCGATGCTTCCCGGTTGCTCTGCGTCACGTCGATCGGCAGCACCTGCACGCCGTGACGCTTCGCGTCCTGCACGAGCTGCGACGGCGGGTAGAAACCCATCGGCTGGCTGTTCAGCAATGCGGCGAGGAAGATTGCCGGTTCGTGACATTTGAGCCAGCTGCTGGCGTATGCGAGTTTCGCGAAGCTGGCTGCGTGGCTTTCGGGGAAACCGTAATCGCCGAAGCCCTTGATCTGCTCGAAGATCTGTTCGGCGAAGTCGGGCGGATAGTCGCGCTCGCGCATCCCGTCGACGATCTTGCGGTGATATTGCTCGAGATTGCCCTTGCGCTTCCACGCGGCCATCGCGCGGCGCAGCTGGTCGGCCTCGCCCGGTGTGAAGCCGGCCGCGATCATCGCGATCTGCATCACCTGCTCCTGGAAGATCGGCACGCCGTACGTGCGTTCGAGCGCGGGCTTCAGATCCTCCTTCGGATAACTGACCTTTTCGATCCCCTGGCGCCGTTTCAGATAGGGGTGCACTGCCCCGCCCTGGATCGGCCCCGGCCGCACGATCGCCACCTCGATCACCAGGTCGTAGTAAGTCCGCGGGCGCAGGCGCGGCAGCATCGACATCTGCGCGCGCGATTCGATCTGGAACACGCCGACCGTGTCGGCACGGCAGATCATGTCGTAGGTCGCTTCGTCATCCTGCGGAATGTGCTTCAGCGTGAACGGCTCACCATCCGGCTCCGGCGGCCCGCGCCACGCGGTGCGCATGTCGAAGGCGCGATGCAGCGCCGACAGCATGCCGAGCGCGAGCACGTCGACCTTCATCAGCCCGAGTGCTTCGAGATCGTCCTTGTCCCACTGGATCACGCGCCGCCCGTCCATTGCCGCGTTCTCGACCGGCACGAGCCGCGTGAGCTTGCCGCGGCTGATCACGAAACCGCCCGAGTGCTGCGACAGGTGGCGCGGAAAGTTCAGCAGCCGCGCGGCGAGCCGGGCCCACGCCAGGATGAGCGGCGTCTCGGGATCGAGCCCGATCGTCGAGAATTGCTGCAGCAGGTCGCGGCTACCGTCGAACCAGCGGTGCGCTTTCGCGACGCGATCGACCAGCATCGGATCGACGCCGAGTGCCTTGCCGGTTTCGCGCAGTACGCCGCGCGGGCGATAGGTCGATACGGCGGCCGCAAGTGCGGCGCGGTTGTGCCCGTATTTTTCGTAGATATGCTGAATCACTTCTTCCCGGCGCTGATGCTCGAAATCGACGTCGATGTCGGGCGGCTCGCCGCGCTCCGCGCTGATGAAGCGCTCGAACAGCATCGTGCTCTGCTCGGGATTCACCTCGGTGATGCCGAGGCAGAAGCAGACGACCGAGTTCGCCGCCGAGCCGCGCCCCTGGCACAGGATGTTCTGGCTGCGCGCGTATTTGACGATGTCGTAGACGGTCAGGAAGAACGGTTCGTAGCTCAGTTGCGCGATCAGGTCGAGTTCATACCGGATCTGCTTCGACACCTTCGCCGGCACACCTTGCGGATAGCGTGTGGCCGCCCCGGCCATCGTTTCCTGCTCCAGATAGCTCGTCGGCGTGAGCCCCTTCGGCACGATCTCGTCGGGATACTCGTAGCGCAGCGAGTCGAGCTTGAAATCGCATGTATCGAGAATCGTGCAGGTCTCCTCGATCTCCGCCGGCGAATACAGATTCCCGATCCGGTTCCGCGCACGCAAATGCTGTTCCGCATTCGGCGCAAGCGCATACCCGCACTCGGAAACCGGCATGCCGACGCGAATCGCCGTCATCACGTCCTGCAGCTCCTTGCACGAGCGCCGGTGCATCGTCACGTCGCCGAGCGCGACAATACGCACGCCACGTCGCTCGCCGGCCGCACGAATCTCCTCGCGCTGCGCACCGTCCAGCGCGCGCTGCAGTTGCACGAGCCCGAGCCGCGCACGCTCGCCGAACGTCGTGCGAAACCACGCGACCTGCGCATCGAGTACATCGGCACGCACCGGATACGTGGGCACCAGAATCGCGAAGCAGTCGGGCATGCCGCGCAAGTGTGCGAACGCCTCGGGCGGCGCCGACAGCATCCGCGACGTCAGCTTGTAAGTGCCCTTCGGCGACGCCATCCGCCGCCACGAAATCAGCTCGGACAGGTTGCCGTAGCCCTCGCGGTTCTGCGCAAGCAACACGAGGCCGAACGCCCCGGGGCCCGGATCGTGGCCGGGCGCGACTTCATCCGGCGTGACCTCGAAATACGAACCGATGACGAGCGGCAGCCCTTTCGCCTTCGCCGCGACGTGCATGCGCGGTGCGCCGGCGAGCGAGCATTCGTCGGTGATCGCGATCCCGCGATAGCCGAGCTCGAACGCACGCTCGACCAGTTCCTCCGCATGCGACGCGCCATGCAGGAACGAAAAGTTCGAACGGCAGAACAACTCCGCGTAATCGGGCAGCCAACTGAATTCCGCAACCATGACCGCTCACCCGAACAGGCCGTGCAGGAACCAGCGCGGCTCGGCCTCGCTCCCCGCCCGCTCCTTGAACACCCAGTAGCACGCACCGGCCTCGTCCTGCGCGACGCAGTAATCGCGCGCAGCGAGCTGACCGTCGAACCATCCGGCCTCGATCCGCTCCACCGACGACATCATCCTCAGCGGCGTATGAAATACCGGCCGCTCCCCGCGCATCAACAACGGCAGCGGCTCCGCCAGCAACCACGCGGGCCTCGGCGGCACGGCGGGCGGCCCGCCGGCCGGCTTGCCGGCCTGCGCATCGAGCGGCAGCCAGCGATTCGCGGCCTCGGGCCGGTGATCGGCGACGGGCGCCGCGCGCAGCACGTTGTCCGCGCCGAGCCGCGCGACCAGCAGCTCGAACAGCCGCGCGCGCGTCTCGCGCGTGCCGCCCGGCTCGGGAAAAAGATCGTCGGCCGGCGGCGCGACCGATTCGACGCGCGTGGCCTTCAGACGCACCGCGATCACCGCGGCCGGCAACTCGACGCGCGCGAGCCGCTCGCCGAGCAACCGCATGAAATGCGCCTCGTCACGCACCGGCGACGCGAACGCAAGCTCGAGCGGTGTCGGCGGCACGGCCTGACGGCCGCGCTCGTGTTCGAGATCGAACGTCATCGCGGCCAGCGACAGGTGCCGCGCGGCCAGCCAGCCGCACAGCTGCACGACGAGCCGCCGCGCGGCGAACAGCACGGCTTCCGCGTATTCGACGCGCTCCGGCAATTCGAGCCGCACGTCGAACACGGGCGGCACCGCCATCCACGCAAGCGGCTCGACCGCATCGCCATACGCACGATCGAGTGCGGCCAGCAACGCGGGCCCGCAACGACGCTGCAGCCCCGCGCGCGGCAGGCCGCGCAGATCGGCGAGCGTGCGACAGCCGAGGCCGTCGAACCAGCCCGCATACGGACGCGCATCGGGCAGCAGCACGCACGGCAGCCTGTCGAGCGAACGAACGAGCGACACCTGGCCGGCGACACGGCGCCGAATGCGCGCACGGGCCGACACACGCGCGAGCAGCCACGCGCCGCACCCGGTCGGTGCGGCGGACAGGCGCGCCGCATAACCGAGCGCCGCGAGCGTCGCGCGCACCTGGCGGCACAGCGACGGCAGGCCGCCGAACAGCCGCAGGCTCGGGCCGACGTCGACGATCAGCGTGGCTTCGTCGTCGAGCGCGACGCACGGCGAGAAGCGCAGCAACGCGAGCGCGACCGCGCGCAGCGCATCGGCCTCGCGCGCGGGATCGCGTTCGACGAGCTGCGTATGCGGCGCGAGCGTGAGCACGCCGCCGCGCTTCATGCCTGCACGCACGCCCTGCCGGCAAGCGGCTGCGTCGGCGATCAGCACGACACCCTGCTCGAGCACCGCACAGCCGGCGCCGCCGGCCTCGCCCGCCTCACCGTCAGACGGGGGCGCGACGCACACGTCGAGCGGCAGGCGCGGCAGATGGATGCCGAGCAAGACGCGCATAGCGGCTCTCCACGATAGGCGACGGCAGGTCGAGCACGAGCGGCTCGCTGCGGGCGGGGCCACGCCGCTTGACGATGTCGAGCGACACGCCGCCCGGCACCGGGTACAGCGCGACACGCAGCACGGCCGGCGACGGCTGCCGCTCGGCCGACAGCGGGCGCAGCATCACGAACAGCGTATCGCCCGTGCGCGCGGCCGCGAGATGCAGGCGCCGCAGCGCATCGGGCCGCGCGTCCTGCCACAGCAGCAGCGCGCCGCAACAGCCGGTCTTGAGTGCCTGCTCGGCAGCCCACAGCGCATCCGTGCGGCTGCCGGCACGCAGCCACAGCAGCGCGTCGGCCGGCACGCCGAGACTGGCGAGCGCGGTCGCATGCGGCGACTGCGGCGGCGCGACGAGCGCGAGTGGCCGCCGCGCGCTGACGGTGCGCGCG